>NZ_FNZH01000004.1:0-404471 GCF_900109255.1 Cyclobacterium xiamenense
CCATCCTTGTACTGGGCATTGATGTTGTCAATGTCCGCCTTCTCTTCAGGTAGGAAAAATGACCTTTGGAAGGACGCGTAGTGGAATTCCCGTCTGGTTACCTGATCTTTTTCTTCTTGCGCTTCGGTTTTCCTTTCGGAAGCGATCACCAAGTGCTCATTTTCATAAGAGATGTTGGAATCTTCTTTTTTCAATCCAGGCACGGCCAGTTCAAGCAGGTAATTCTTTTCATTTTCTTTGATATTTACCGCCGGTACGCTGGCCTTGAGACGGCTCAGGGGAGCACCCAAATCAAAAGCCGAAGGCATGTCAAATAACCTGTTTTTTGCTAACAGAAATGGAAATAACCGCCCCATTTTTTATTACATAGCCGCTGATTTGAGCGCGTGCCTCTTGGTGTTCAGCGCGTCAATTATTTGCGTTCTACGGCAACGTCTGTAAACCAAATGATTGTTTCTCCGTTTTCCAATTTGTGGTCCTGGGCGATTTTTATACCGTCAAAATCCCGCACATTTTCCCAGGTAAATGCCCTACCCTCCGGTCCATCGCCCCTACGGAATACCCATTCTTTGATCAGGTAATCTGCATCCACGTAGAGATCGTACGCGTCTCCGGGTGTGTAGCCATCGGTATCGTTGTAGCGAATGATCACCTTGGTGGTGTTCTCGCCATGGATTGGAGACGATGCGTTTTCCACAATCTCGGCTTCGTAGCCTTTGTCCCAGGCCAATTGAAATGGGAATAGCAACCAATACTTATCGTTGATGAATTTCTGATCCACTGCTTCAATTTGGGGCGATTTGTTTGCAAGTTCATACCTAGCCGTGGTATCCGGACCCTTGTAGTGAACTTCTCCTTTTTCCAAATTCCAGGTCCAGTCCCGGACAAGCACGGTTGCACTATCCCGGCGGACATTCCAGGTGTAGCGGATTGTGGCAACTTCATCCAGCCTGTCAAATCCATAGGTTTTGGCTATCTTTACGGGTATGCTTTCCTCCTTCGGCGAGCAGGAAACAACAAACAGAAGTAGGGTGTAGAGGAAAAGTGCGTATTTTTTCATGAATTTCGAGTTTGTGGTGATTGATACTAAGGTAATCATTTTAAGCCATTTAGCCGGGGTTAGGGAAAAGGATCTTATTTTTTATTCATCCATTGGTATTTTTTTCCGGGGATTGCCTTTACAAAACCCAGGAATTCCAGGTTTAACAGCTTGATTGCGAGTTCGGAGATAGGAATTCCCAAATCCCGGCTAAGCCAGTCGATTCCCGCTTCCTGCTTTTCTAAAAGACGCTCCAAAATTTTTACCTCGGTAGCATCTAATTCAGAGGTGTCCGGTAGTTGTGCATGGGCGCGGACATCCGATTCTCTATCCCAGGATAACGATTCTTCAAGTTCCCTTACCCCCAAATAGATCCCGGCTTTCAGACTTCGAATCAGGTTGTTGCAGCCTTCGCTGTATTTGGATTGCAGGTTCCCAGGTACGGCAAAAACCTCCCGATTGTAGCTGTACGCAATTTCTGCGGTGATCAGCGCCCCGCCTTTTTTGGCGGCTTCTACCACGATGAGGGCATCCGAAAGTCCTGCTATGATTCGATTGCGCTGTGGGAAGTTTGTCGGATTCATGGGGGTGCCGAGTTTAAATTCGGAAAGCAATCCTCCATTTTCCATCATCTGTTCTGCCGTGTGTTTATGTGCGGCCGGGTAAATGGTTGCCAGGTCTGACCCCATCACACCGATCGTGGGCATTCGCAAGCTAAGTGCCGCACGATGAGCTTCTACGTCAATGCCATACGCCAAACCGCTGACAATGGTTGGCTGAAACCGGGCAAGCTCTTCAGTGATTTTTTGGGTTATCGTTCTTCCATAATTACTGGCATTACGGGTACCAACGATTCCCACCGATCGTTTTGGATTTAGGTTGATCTTGCCCTTAGAAAACAGAATGGGAGGCGCATCAGGCAGGGCTTTTAGCCGGCTGGGAAAAGAGGCATCCGGGTAGCAATGAACCTGAATGTTATTTTTATAGGCCGCTTCCAACAAGGATTCGGCCTCTTTCAAATAGGTTTCCTTTGACTTTCTATGAGCCAATAGTTTTGGTCCGATGCCGGGAATTTTTGCCAATTTTCCCTGAGGAAGGGTAAAAAAGCCTTCGGCTGAACCACAATAACTGACGATGGTTTTAAAAATGGTAGGCCCTAACTTCGGGATAAAACCCAGGGCCACGTTATGCAATGCTTCATTGCTCAGATGGCTGTTCATCCAGATTATTCCTGATTTCTATCAAAAAGCGTCGGATTTCGTGAAGCTGGTGAATCATCGCAGCCGTGTCCTGAATTTTATGCAGGTCTTTTTTGATGATTTCCTGAGCACCTGTGAGCGTGTATCCCTTTTCCTTTACCAGGTGGTAAATGAGTTGTATTTTTTCAATATCGTCTTTGGTAAACCGCCGATTCCCTTTTTTATCCTTTTTGGGCCGGATGATGTCAAACTCGCCTTCCCAATACCGAATAAGCGAAGTGGCCACCTTAAAGCGATCGGCAACCTCTCCTATGGAGTAGTATTTCTTCTCTATTTCTTTTTCTCTGTAAGGCAATTTGCAGGTAATTTTTCAGCAAAAATATACAATATATTCCATAAATAACATAGAAGCTGCCTCAACAATTTACCTAAACAGCTTTGGAGCACCTACAAGCAAAAGCCTCACCACGAAATCGCAGTGAGGCTCTTTGGGACTGTACGTCTCCAGATTAGGAAAGTGACTGGTTCTCTCTGGATGCCAGTTCCAATATTTTGTCAAATTCGGTGGGTTCCAGATCTTTAAAGAAGTAATTTACCGGATTCACGTATTTATCGTCTTTCATTACCTCGTAGTGGACGTGAGGGGCAGTGGATGAGCCTGTGTTGCCTACCGTTCCAATTTTGTCTCCTCGTTTTACTTTGTCTCCCACACGGACATCGAAATCATTCATGTGTGCGTAGCGGGTCTTAAAACCGAAACCGTGGTCAATGACAATGGACTTTCCGTATCCGCCGAATTCTGTCCGCACCTGCCGCACTACGCCGTCACCGGTCGAGTAAATAGGGGTCCCTTTGGGAGCGGAAAAATCCACGCCGGTATGCATTTTTCGTACTTTCAAGATGGGATGCAACCGCACCCCATATCCAGAAGCAAGGCGATTCAATTCTTCGTTATGTATCGGCTGAATGGCCGGGATGGATGCCCAGTATTCCTCTTTATTCATGGCGGTTTCCGATAGCTCGTCGTAGGATTGCCATTGAACGAAGAGTTGGCGTTTGAGGGTTTCCACTTTGTTGGAAACGGAAATAATCATTTTCTCCTGATTCAACCCTTTTTCTTTGATCTCCCGAAATCGGTCCGATCCGCCAAATCCTGCCTTCCTGATGGAAGAGGGAATGGGCTCCGACTCAAAGATCACCCGATAAAGGTTGTCGTCTCTTTCTTGCAAATCGGCCATCATGGTGTTTAACTGGCCGACTTCTTGTTCCAGAAGCTCGTAGTACAGCTTTAATTCCCTGTTTTCCTTTTTCAGCATCAACTCTTTCGGACTATCAAAATAATAGTGAAATACCAACAGGATTCCAACTGCCAGCATGGAAGACAAGGACAGAAAACCAAGTAAGTTTAGGGTTACATCCCACTTGCTCCGGACATACCGTTCGTATTTGCAGGTTTTGGGATCGTAATAATATTTTATTCTACTCATTTAACAAATAGTACGTTAAAACTGCTAATTTTGTAATCCGAAAAAAACCGGGTGACGAAAACTGCTATCAGAAAATAATTTACTTGGGTGTTTGGGCACAAAGATACGCCAAAATCTTCTTAATATCCAAGTATTTCATTCTAAGCTAAGTAAACATGAATTCAAAACAAATTAGAAGCCAATTCATTGAATTTTTCCAATCTAAGAAGCATCAATTTGTTTCTTCCGCGCCTATCGTGGTGAAGAATGATCCCAGCCTGATGTTTACGAACGCAGGAATGAATCAGTTTAAGGACTTTTTCCTTGGAAACGAGGTTTCGGACCATCCTCGAATTACCAACAGCCAAAAGTGCCTGAGGGTTTCTGGAAAGCACAATGATTTGGAAGAGGTGGGGGTGGATACCTATCACCATACGATGTTTGAAATGCTTGGCAACTGGTCTTTCGGGGACTATTTTAAAAAGGAGGCCATTGCCTGGGCCTGGGAGTTGCTCACCGAGGTATATAAATTACCCGTGGATCGCATGTACGTGACGGTTTTTGGGGGAGACAGCGAAGATGGCCTGGAAGCTGACAAAGAGGCCTTTTCCTTTTGGGAGGATTGGGTTCCTCGGGAGCGGATACTTTTCGGTTCGAAAAAAGATAATTTTTGGGAAATGGGTGAGACAGGACCCTGTGGGCCTTGTTCGGAGATCCATATCGATATGCGAAGCCCAGAAGAAATCGCGCAGGTTCCGGGCAAGGACCTGGTCAATGCAGACCACCCGCAGGTGATCGAAATTTGGAACCTGGTATTTATTCAGTTTAATCGGTTTTCAGACGGGCGGCTAAACGAGCTCCCCTCCAGCCACGTGGATACAGGGATGGGTTTGGAGCGATTGGTCCGGGTAATTCAGAACAAAACATCCAACTACGATACCGATTTGTTTGCTCCTTTTATCGAAAAGGTCGAGCAAGTATCGGGATACCAATACGGGCAGTCTGAAAAAATAGACATCGCATTTCGGGTAATCGTGGACCACATTCGGGCCATTTCCTTCACAATTGCCGATGGACAGTTGCCGTCAAATAATAAAGCTGGATACGTGATTCGGCGTATTTTACGAAGGGCGGTACGGTACGGCTATACCTTTTTGGATCTAAAAGTACCTTTTCTCCACCTACTGGTGCCGGTTTTGGCAGAAAAGTTTGGTACGTTTTTTCCAGAAGTAAAATCCCAGCAGGAATTTATCGCAAAGGTCATCCAGGAGGAAGAATTGGCTTTCCTGCGTACCCTGGATAAAGGGTTAAAAAACCTGGAAAGCATCCAGGAATCGCTGGAAGCAAGCAACGAACACGTCATCCCTGGAGCGGTGGCATTCGAACTGTACGACACTTATGGATTTCCGTTGGATCTGACCTCCCTGATCGCTCGGGAGAAAGGGCTTATCGTGGATGAAAAGGGATTTCAAGAAGCCATGCGGGCACAAAAGGAACGATCGCGCGCTGCTGCCCAGCTGGAAACGGGAGACTGGGTCATTGTCTACGAAGAGGAAAGCGAAGGCTTTATTGGTTACGATAGCCTACACACGAAGGCTCGGATCCTAAAATACCGCAAAATAACGGACAAAAAGCAGGAACGTTTTCAGGTGGTATTGACGAGAACGCCCTTTTACGCCGAGAGTGGGGGGCAAGTAGGAGATACCGGCATCCTGCATACGGTCACCGAAACCTTGCATGTACTCGACACCACCAAGGAAAATGACCTGATCATCCATTGGGTAGATGCCTTACCAATGGGTACGGAAGAGGAGTTTACCTGTCAGGTTGACGCCCTGAGGCGAGCGAAAATAAAAAACAACCATACGGCGACTCATTTGCTTCAGGCTGCCCTCAAGCAGGTACTGGGACCCCATGTGCAGCAAAAAGGCTCGCTGGTAAACGAACAGATGCTACGGTTTGATTTTTCGCATTTTGCAAAAATGACACCCGAAGAACTCGAACGTACCGAAACGATTGTAAACGCCCGCATCCGCGAAAACATCGTCCTAAACGAGCAGCGGCAGGTGCCGATTGCGGAAGCCAAAGCGATGGGAGCCACGGCCCTATTTGGGGAGAAATATGGGGAGCATGTTCGGGTCATCACCTTTGATCCAACATTTTCTGTGGAATTGTGCGGTGGAACACACGTGCAGGCGACCGGAGAAATCGGTTTTTTCAAATTGGTTTCGGAAAGCTCCACCGCTGCCGGTGTTCGGCGGGTGGAAGCCGTTACGGCAGAGGAAGCAGAAGCCTACGTGAATCGGCGATTTCACGTCCTCCAGGAGGTTCAGGAGGTATTAAAAAACCCGAAGGATTTGTTGGGAGCCATCGAGTCCTTGATCGAAGAAAGAGCCAATTTGCGCAAGGAAATAGAAGGATTGCACCTAAAAGCCACCGACCAAATCAAAGAAAGTCTGAAAAATCAAGCAAAATCCTTGAACGGTTATCATTTGGTATTAGGTTTGATTAAATTGCCTAACGGAGAGGCATTGAAAAAGCTTTCCTTCGAGTTGAAAAACGAAATGGAAAACCTGGTAGCGGTTTTGGCTGCGGATATAGCTGGTAAACCCCAGGTGGCAATCGTGATTAGTGAGAACATTGTAGAAAAAAAAGGTCTACATGCCGGGAAGCTTGTAAAAGAACTTTCCAAAGAAATCAGAGGAGGAGGAGGGGGACAGCCCTTTTTTGCCACAGCAGGGGGCAAGGACTCCACAGGTTTACCCGAGGTGCTTGTCAAGGCAGAGGCCATCCTTACGTCCTCCCTGAAATAATTTTGCTAATTCCAGATTTGGTTTTGGGGGAAATCCCTGCCATTTTTGGAACGATAAATGTAATGATTTAAAGATGATCGAAGAGAAATCCGTTTCCTTAGCTGCAGCCATCCGGGAAAAGTATGAGTTGGTTATTGGTTTGGAAGTTCACGCGCAACTACTCACCAAAAGTAAGATGTATACTGCGGATGCAACCACTTTTGGAAACATGCCCAATACGAATATATCCGTCATTACCCTGGGACACCCGGGAACATTGCCAAAAGTAAATAAACGTGCGGTGGAATATGCCATGAAGATGGGCCTGGCCTGTCATTCGTCCATCACCCGAAAAAATGTATTTGCGCGCAAGAATTATTTTTATCCGGATTTGCCCAAAGGATACCAGCTGACGCAGGATAAAAACCCGATCTGCGTGGGAGGTCATGTTCCAATCGTACTTTCCAGTGGAGAGAAGAAAAACATTGCCCTCACGCGTATACACATGGAAGAAGATGCCGGCAAATCCATGCACCTGGCAGGGGAAGTAGACACACTGGTTGATTTTAACAGAGCCGGAGTCCCGCTAATCGAAATTGTGACAGAGCCGGACATGCGGTCTTCCGAAGAAGCCTATAATCTGCTCGTCGAGATAAAGAAACTTGTGAAATATCTGGAGATCTGTGATGGAAATATGGAAGAGGGTTCGCTGCGCTGCGATGCCAATGTATCCGTCCGGATTCGGGGAGAGAAAGCCCTGGGAAAAAAGGTAGAAGTAAAAAACATGAACTCGTTTCGGAATGTGGCCCGAGCGATCGAACACGAGTTTGAGAGACAGGTACAGCTCCTTGAAGAGGGGAAAGATATTGTTTCGGAGACCAGAACATTCGATGCCACGACCGGCCTTACGGGAAGTATGCGCACAAAGGAAGACCTAAACGATTACCGGTATTTTCCAGAGCCTGATCTAAGTCCTGTTGTCATTTCCGAGGAATGGCTGCAATCCGTAAAGGCTGAAATGCCGGTTTTGCCTGGGGTACTTTTTGCGAAATTTGTCGATACCTATGGCTTGCCGGAATACGATGCGGGGGTTTTGACAGACCAGAAAGATATCGCCCTCTGGTTTGAAACCCTATGCAGCCACACGGAGAACTACAAAAGCGCATCCAACTGGCTGATGGGACCTGTAAAATCCTACCTGAATGAACTGACCCTCGGAATCGATGAATTTCCCATAGGAGCGGATAAACTAGCTATGCTGATCGCCCTGATCGATGAGGGAAAAGTCAGCTATACGGTTGCTTCGCAGAAAATCTATCCGGAACTGTTGCTAAATCCGAACCGGTCCCCGCTGGAAATCGCCCAGGAGTTGAACCTGATTCAAGACAGTGACGAGGGCTCGATCAAGCCGGTAATCGAAGCGGTATTGGCCGAAAATGAAGGTAAGGTGCAGGAATACCGGTCTGGAAAAAAAGGGCTGATGGGAATGTTCATGGGGCAGGTAATGAAAAAATCAAAAGGAAAGGCAGATCCCAAAGTTGCCAGCAAAATTTTAACCGAATTATTGGAACAGTGATTATGAGAAAATTAATGCAGCAGGCGTTGGTTCTGGGTTTGACAGGTGCACTCCTTGTTTCCTGTGGGAATAAGGAAGATGTGTTTGATGGCGCGGTATCCATCAAAGGCCAGCTAGCCAACCAACCCGAGGGGCAGGTGGTTTTGTCCCGGTATGACAACGACCGTATTCAGGCAGTAGATACCTTATCCGTTGACAATAACGGGGAGTTTTCCTACGAGCTGGAATTGGACAGCCCTAACTTTTACGAGTTGGATTTATTCGGAGAGAAAACCGTTCGCCTGGCCCTATACGAGGAGGATGTTCTGGTAAGCTATGATTTTAAGACCGATGAGCTGGATGTGTCTGGCTCTAAAGACAGTAAGCTGATGCTATCCATTGACGAACTCACGGCAGCCTATCAGGAAGCAGGGAACGAATTAAACTCCGAATTTTACGAAGCCATGGCGGACAAGGATCAAGCTAAGATTCAGCAGATTCAGGAGCAGGCGATGGATTTGGAAGTGGACCACGCCGAAAAGATAAAGAGCGTTATTGCCCAGTCAGACGGAAGCTTTGCTGCCCTTGCCGGCCTGGGGATGTTGAACCCCCGGACGGATTTTAATTACCTGGATAGCGTCATTGTGGCGCTGGGAGATCAGTATCCTGACATGAAACTTATTGCTTCCTGGAAGCAGGAGTTAGACGAATTGAGGGCGCTCTCCATCGGACAGCCAGCCCCGGAGATCTCCCTTCCGAACCCGGAAGGGGAGATGGTTAACCTATCGGATTTACGGGGAAATTATGTGTTGGTGGATTTCTGGGCCGGCTGGTGTAAGCCCTGCCGGGATGAAAACCCCAATGTGGTACGGCTTTACAACCAATACAAGGATCGGGGGTTTGAGGTTTTTGGTGTATCGCTCGACCGCACCAGAGACATGTGGCTCAAGGCCATTGAGGAAGATGGACTGGAGTGGACGCAAGTTTCGGATTTAAAGTATTTTAATTCGGAAGCTGCGGCAACTTACCAGATAAATGCGATTCCCGCAACCTACATGATAGATCCGGAAGGAAATATTCTGGCAAAAGATTTACGTGGGAGATCCCTTGAGAGAAAGTTGCAAGAGTTATTTGATTAAACAACGATCTAACCGTTCGCATAATCTTTTCCTTACAGGGGAAGCTAATAATACGTTAGTAGATTGCTTTTGTAGCGATCAATTATGCAAGGAATGTGTATTTCAAAAAATTATTCCCTATAATTGGGTACATTTTCGTGAGAATAACTCGATTTACCAAGCGGTCGTTTCGAAAAACTCGCACTAATTAATTTGTCACCCATCGTCAAATTTATGTAATTGAAATAAAAAGTAATAAACTCGTAAACAAATTCTCCAATCACCGATGTAAAAAGCCAGCATAGCAGGTAGCACCAACAAACATGCACTGGATTTGCATTAAAACTTAAAAACCATTCAATTCTTATGAAAAAAAGAAGTCTAAAATTTCCCTTGACACGTTCTCTGACTGTCATGCTATTCGTCCTGTTAGCCATGGGAGCCTGCAAAAGTAAAAAGGCGGTAGTCGAACCGGAGCCAGAGCCGGTGCCCGTAGAGGAACCCGCACCTGAACCAACACCCGAACCCGAGCAACCTTCTGCCGAAGAAGTAGCTGTCGGTAAGTTGGAAAATTATTTCAACGCAGTGGCCACAGCCAATAGCCTGCAGAGCGCCAATAATACGATCAGAGAAGCATTGGGCATGTTCTCCAATTCCAACACGCCGGTTTTGATCGTCATTCACGAAGAAAGTGGCGTGAAGGATTACGATGAGCCCACTACCATCGAAAGGTACCTGAACTACTTGAAAGACACCAAAAAGAATCTGAATTTTATCAGTGACATCAGAATGGATGGATCCGGAAAGGTGACCGAATTAGAACTAAGAAGAAGATAATTTTACAATAAATATAGAAAGTACGTGATTATGAAAAAATATATTCCATCCCTTTTGATCTTTTTCCTGGCGACCTCTATTTCGGTATTTGCACAGGATGAAAGCATTAGTCCGCAAAGAAAGCAAGCCATCGATTCCCTTGCTTTGGAGAAAGTTAAAGACCTGAGCAAGTACATCAGCATCATCGGAAGCAAAGAAACGCAGTTTTCAGAGGCTACCCGTGTGATGGACCGTGCGGAAGAGCTATTTGCTCCCGATGCAGAAATGGGCGTGTCCTCAATCAATACCAATGAAATTGCCTACTACAAAATCAGAAGGTATTTCGAACGCCTCATGGCCTTGAATTACGATCGCGTGAATATCAGCTGGTATGACATCCATTACATCAGTGATTTGGAAAGACAGCCGGATGGCAGGTACGTGGGGGTTATTACCATCTACCAGCGTTTTGAAGGTACTTCTCAAGAAGCTGGACTCAATTACAGGGATACCACCAAGAAAGACATTACCATTTACGTGGAGAAAAAACAAACCCAGATTTCCGGAAGAACCATTGAGTTTTGGGATGTGTTGCTGGGAGACGTGAGAGTGACGGAAACATCAGCATGAGAATAATACCCTTAATTACGTTAATTACCATATTTCTATCTATACACACCGCACCGGGGCAAACGTTTAATAGCTCCGGGCGGGTGGTAGATGACGGCAGATTTGCCGCCGCCACCAAACAGGTCAATCAATTTTTCAGAAGATTCAATGCAGAAGAGAGCAAGGAAGGGGACCAGCGATACCGTCCCGGAGATGAAAAGTACCGCAATGTCGACCTTAGAAAATCCTTTATAAATATTCTTTTTGACAACGAAACATCCGGTATCAGCAACGATCTGAAGCGGGAATTTATCAGCTTTGTTGTCTCCGATACCTACCCGCAGTACCTCAATTTCCACGGAGGAGATTGGTTTGCCGAGGTGAACACTGTTTTTACGTACAACGGGCAACGACAAGAAGTGGTACTGTTTTTGAAGTTGCAGCCACAGGGATTGGGGTACGAATGGGTCATTGAGAATGTAAACTTCGAGCCCTTCGCCGATGCGTTTGACAAACCCACAGGGGACGATAAGAAATTTCTCCATCCATTGAGCCATGAGCTAGGGTTTATGAACCTGCGAAAGGCCATCGTCGAAGACTCCAGGCCCGAATCCTACACACCGGATGGATACAAGCCGGATTTTCTAACGCTCTTTCTTTTTGAAATAAAGAGCGAACGGATGAAATTTGAGACGGTCAAAGATACCAGGTTTCATTTTTTTCAAATTGACAAATGGTATTTCGAACTCGCTCAATTCAATCGACCGGGGTTCAACACCGGTTGGTTGATAGCTAATTTGATGAAATTAGAGGATGGAGATAGGGAAATTATATTGGATTATATTTATGATAGGAATTAGATCAATTAGCTCTCTCCTGCTGCTTTTTTTTTATTCTCAAGTCGCGTTTACGCAGGACTTAGGGGAATACAGTAAACAGGAAATCAAAGATTTTAGTCAGCAGGCTGAAGACCAGGTTCGGTTTTTGCAATACTTTCTCAACACGGTAGGAAGTAGCGAAACATCTGCCAGAGACAAGGACGTGATCATCCGGGAAAGCTATAAAAAGATTTTTAGAGACGAGCAGGTACAGGTAGAAGACGACCTGCTGACAGATAGAAAAGTAATTACGAATAAGAATATCGTTTCTTACCTCAAAGACATTGAGTTTTTTTTTAAGGATGCGGCATTTGAGTTCAAAGTAAAAGAAATCACCCCCAAACTGAATGATCAGGAGGAATTGTTTTTCGAAATATCCCTTGATCGGACGCTGACCGCACTGGGCCTGAATGACGAACCTATCGAAAATACCCAGGCACGCTACATTGAAATCAACCTTGACAGGGATTCGAATGAGCTGAAAATTGCCAGCATGTATACCACCAAGCTTTCCCGGGACGAGGAATTGCTCGAGTGGTGGAGCACCCTTTCGCTGGAATGGGAAACCCTGCTACGGGAAAAATTTGGGGTTCAGGGTGATTCGGTCACAATCGACGAACTCTACAAGATTTCCGCTTTGGATACCCTGGACCTTTCCGGTAACAGGCTGTTGGTGGACCTTTCCCCCATACAGGTATTTCGGGACCTGAAATACGTAGATATCAGCCATACCCGCATTGAAGAGTTGGCCCCTATCAGTAACGTCACGTTTCTTTCTTATCTGAATATCGCGCATACGCCAACCGCTGATATTCAATTTATCAAGTATTCCGATAAATTGACCCATCTGGATATTTCAGGAACAGCGGTTAACAACATTGAAGAATTGAGTAGTCTGAAAAACCTTCAGGTATTCAATGCAGCTCAGGCGCCCTTATCCGGATTTAGCGTCTTGGAGAATTTTACAGATTTGCGGCACCTAAATCTGGAGGAAAGCGGTTTTAACAACATCGAAAATATCCAATCGCTGGTACGCCTGAAGACCTTGAACTTAAAAGGAAATTACCTGATTAATTTCGGGTTTTTATCCGAGTTAAAGGCTCTGGAAGAGATCAATCTGGAGGAGACAAACATATTGGATCTGTCCCCGCTATCCACACTGCCGGAACTTTGGAGAGTGAATATCAATGGTACCGAAGTGAGTCAGCTGACTCCCCTGCATGCGTCCAGGTCTGTAAAGCGAATTTATGCGGATCGTACCAGCATTTCAGAAAGTGCAGCCGAGGAGTTTAGTCGGGCCAATCGAGGTATCTTGTTGATTCATAATGTGGAGAACCTCCAAACCTGGTGGGAAACACTTCCAAACGGTTGGAATCAAGTGTTTATCCAAAAGTTTCCCAATTTGGGAAGGGGTAAGCCCAGTATAGAGGAACTGACCGGACTGGTGAATATCGATTCGCTAGTTCTGGACGATAGCAATATTGTCAATTTACGACCGGCCCTGAAGTTTAAAAATGCTGTTTTCATTTCCTTCAAAAATACCCAGGTGGAAGACTTGTCGCCACTAGCGGAAATGAAAAGCCTTCTGCATATTCAAGGAAGTTACAGCGACGTAAAAAATCTACGGGCGCTGCAGGAATTGCGTGGGCTTCGGAAAATTTCTTTTGAGTCCACACAGGTTGGTTCCGTTGAGCCCCTAAAGCCGTTGCAATCATTGGAATTCATCAATCTGGACCATACCGAAGTGGCCGATTGGGAAATTCAGGAACTGGCCAGGTTGCTACCGGAGGCGACCATCGTATTCCGGACCGAGGCCTTGAATCGTTGGTGGGAGGGGCTCGATGAGGGATGGAGGGAACTACTCACCGCTCATTTTGAACTTACGACAGACCCGCCTACGAATGAATTGCACCACATGACCGCTGCAGCTGCTTTTTCCATAGAAGATGTAGCTATTTCTCATCTGGAGCCGTTGCTTGTATTTTTTAACCTGAAAAAACTTCGGGTAAAAGGCGTTCCTTTACAGGATCCGTCGGCAATCTCCCGGCTGGAGCTTCTGGAGCAGTTGGAGTTAGTAGAGACGCCTTTTCGCGACCTATCCATTTTGGCGCCGCTCAGCTACCTGGAGGAATTGGACCTGTCCAATACCGCCGTGGAAGACTTGCAGCCACTTTCCGATTTGGGCAGACTCAAGCGGCTCAACTTATCTGGGACCAATATTCGAAATCTGAAGGGCTTGGAGATGCTCTACGACTTGCGTTTCCTGGATATAGCGAGTACCGGCGTACGAAGTCTGAACCCTATCAGCCATATGATCAACCTCGAAAGGCTGGTTTGCTACAATACCCGAATAAGCAGCAGAAATATCGAAAAGATTCAGGAAGAACTTCCCAATTGTGAAGTGAGGTATTACTAATCCTGCATTGGTTTGCGAATTTGCGTCGCGTAGGCATGCTCAATTTAGAGGAGGTGCCAATGTGTCAGGTTTACTTGTCGGATGGTGCGCATTCGGAGAGTTTCTGCTGCCAGCAAATTGCCGCTACGCGCTCCGATGGTTCGTGTAGCTACTCCGGAGATCAATGGAAAGGGCGCAGTAGCCACTACTTCCGGGTTACTATCGGTATCTTTCCTGGCGAATGAACCCTTACCTTCTCATTCTCCGAAGAGAGAAAAAAAAAGCTACCTGTTTGCCAGGCAGCTTCTCACTATTACGTAGGACGCAGTTTATTCTTTAATAAAAGAAGTGAGCATCCAGTGGTGCAATTCCAGGCTTTTGATGAATGCGATCAGCATGTCCTCTGTGGCGGTGTCTCCAAGATCTGCTACTTTTTCCGCGCATTCGTTCATATTGTCTACCAGGATTTGAAAATCCCGCAACACTTCTTCTACCATTTCCCTTGAGCTTAGGTCAGTACCGACCTCTTCGATGTCGGCATGCTCGAGGTAGTCTTTCATCAGACTATAGGGCGTCATGCCAAATACCCGAATTCGCTCGGCAATCAAGTCGATGTTTGCAAACGATTCATCGTATAATTCCTCAAACTTTTCATGGAGATCAAAAAAATCGCTACCGGTAACATTCCAGTGGAAATTTCTAAGTTTTTGGTAATGCACGTGGTAGTTGGCCAGAAGCTTATTGAGGGAGCCTACAATTTTTTCTGACTCGTTTTTATTGTATCCAAGTTTTTTGAAGACCCGTTTTTCTGCTGTAATACTCATACTAATCAATTTAAGTTTTAACCTTTTTTAAATGACTTATACGGTAAAAAAGGATCATAAATGATGCCAATAATTTACCTATCGGGTTATCCATATCAATTTTAAATTGATTTTATTTGGTTTTTTGGATGCTTCTGATCTTTATTCGATAGAATAATCCGTGAAGCAATTGCAGTGCTTATCGATGAAGTACCTGGTTTAAACTCATTCGCAGGATTTCCCCCATATTTGTGCAGCGTAGAAAATCCGGATTTTTGTAGTGCCGGGCCAGTTCGTGCTTGAGGGTATAGGTATTTTTTTCCTTGGAAAGCTCGTCTTTTTCCATGCTATTAAGAATGTCCGTGATTTCTTTGGGAGAGCTTTTGAGGCGTGTTGCAATGAGGGCCCGTTCTTCTTTCTGGTATTGAGCCATGGACTCGGGGGTGATGTGCCGGATGCCCAGCTGAATCAGCGCATTGTTTTGTTTAAAATATTGCGGTAGGTAAATTGATTTTTTGCCTTCGTACGACTGCTGATCAAAGTCTATGGAGCGAATTCGGTAGTGGGTTTCCTCAAAATCTGGCGTCACATCAATCACGAAATTGGACGAATGCATGTCCCCGAGCAGCCGCACAAAACACCGTTCGTTAAACTTGACAAACTCCTTGGAAAGCCGGATCGGGTTTAGCAAGGGGTCATTAATCTGTTGCTTCATAAACTGCTCTCCAGGTATACCTGCGATGTGTTCTTCAATGAGCGAGTCCCGGTACACCAGGTAGCCGATTCGATTGGGAGAGAGCAAATGTTCCAGTTCCAAGCCATACACCCGGGAGGCATCGGCATTTTTTATGTAGAAATAGTCAAAGTTATCGTTGATGCGGTTAACAATCCGAACCCGAAACGGCTGCGTATTCCCATAGGTGCAGAGATCTATCCGATCCACATAGAGGTGTTGCATCACCGACATATCACCGTCGGCCTTTAAGAGCGCGTAGATTTTTTTTACTTTGTAGTGAATCTCATTGCGGTCGGATTCGTCGTAGAAAACGGTCTCCCACAACGTATCGTTGCCCTTAAAATCGTACAAGGCAATGGAATTGCTGTAGCGGAGGAGTTCCTTGTAGTGGATGGGAATATCCACTTCTCTCCCGTATTTGACCAGGTATTCCCTAAGGTTTTCGCTGATCGGGTAAATGATCTTCTTTTTGCTAATGACCGCCATCGCATCGAACGCTTAGGATTGCGGGTTCTCCAACATTTTTTCCTGTTTCCGGAGTTTCCTGTCAAACAAAAAAGGACCGAATGGAAGAACAGCGGCGATGAGCGCAAACATGGCATTTTGAAAAGACCAGCGCAGCTTTCTGGAAGTGGGAAAGAGTACGAGGATGTACAGAATAAATAAAACCCCGTGGATCCAGCCCACATAGGTTACCATATCGGGTAAATCGAATATCCATTTCAAGGGCATGGCGACAAATACGAGTACCACCATGGATATCCCCTCGGTGAGGCTTATCATGCGGAAACGTTTTACAATGCCCAATCTTTCTTCATTCGTCATGTTCGTATTATTTTACATTGAAAAATACTTGTAGCGTGTCCCATAATTTTCGTTTTAGGGCCACGTGTTTTTCTAATTCTTCGAGCTCATCCGCAAAGAAGTACTCCAGGGGTTCTTGCATGATGCGGTAATTTTCCTTCTTCAACTTCATTAACGGGTGATGCAGGGTTCCAAAAAGTACCATTTTGACTGGATTGAGTTGGGATAGTGGATTTTCGTTGCTTTCCTTCAGGGATTTTTCAGATACCAGCGCAAGGTCCTTTAATGAAAGATTGACCGCCCTGAAAATCTTAAGTAAAAACTCCCGGTTTCCGGCGCTGAGTTCTTCCCCCTGATAGACTACCAAAATGGATTTCTGAAATTCGCCTTCGAATGGAATCGGCTCGGGGTCGGAGTTCTCAGGTGCCGGAGGCATTGCTTCCGGTTCTTCGAGCAAGTGGGTGTCCATGGTCTCATCCAGCTCCAGCCGCGAAGCCAATTGGGCCGCAGCCAATTTTTCCCGCTCTTCCTCTTTCAGGACAAAGATATCCTCGGTAATAAATAAACGTAGTTCGTGAAGCTTCATGCTAACCAGGTGCTTTTCCCGTTTGCAATTTATTGTTTTTGGCTAACCCCTTCCAAATCAAAGAGGGATTTTAATTCCGTCGCATCCTTTGGATCCATGCGATTGGCCAGGATTAAGCGCAACTGTCGGCGGCGCAAGGCACCGGCATACAATTCCTTTTCCGTTTGAGAAACCGGTTCCAACGAAGGTACAGGCACCGGTCGGCCTTGATCGTCCACAGCCACGAAGGTAAAGAATGCCTTGTGGGTGGCATATTTGAGGTTGGCAGGAATGTCTTCTGCAAATACCTCAATAAATACCTCCATGGAGGTGGAAAAAGCCCGGGTTACCTGCGCTTTCAACGTCACCACATTTCCCTGGGCGATGGGATTCTTGAAAGAAATGTTATCCACCGATGCCGTCACTACAATGGAATTAGAATGCCGTTGGGCGGAAATGGCCGCTACCACATCCATCCAATGCATGAGCTTGCCACCCATTAGGTTGTTTAACGTGTTCGTGTCATTGGGCAGTACCATTTCTGTTTTGATCACTTCCGAATCCGACACGTATTTTTTTATGGTTTTCATGGTTAACCTGCATTATTCCCAACCTTCGTCACCCAGTAAAGGAACAAAGGAAAAGTTATCAAAGTTTTCGCGGATGATTTGCTTATCCGTTTTCCGGGTGAGTCGCAGCATCTGTTGGGTTTTCCGGTTACCCACCGGTATGACCAGCATACCGCCGATAGTCAGCTGAGCCAGCAGCGTCTTGGGTACCAGGGGCGCCCCGGCCGTGACGATAATTTTATCGAAAGGTGCCTTTTCGGGCAAGCCCAGACTCCCGTCTCCCCAATAGTGTTGCACACGAACGCCGATCTTCGGAAGAAAACGTCGCGTGCGTTCGTAGAGTACCTTGTTGTATTCGACGGTGTGTACATTCGCACCCATGCAGTACAAAATCCCTGCCTGATAGCCCGATCCGGTACCAATTTCCAGGACTTTTTCTCCAGGCTTTATATCCAGCAGGCTGGTTTGAAATGCTACCGTATACGGCTGAGAAATGGTTTGTCCCTCTCCGATAGGGAAGGCTTTGTCTTCATAGGCATGGCTAAGCAAGGCCGAATCGAAGAAAAAATGCCGCGGAATTTGGTTGATGGCATCCAGTACTGCTTCGTCTACAATGCCTTTTTCACGCAGGGTGCGGATCAATCCCCTTCGCTGTCCTTTATGCAAGTAGCTGTCTTCGAGTTTCAACATGGTTTGGATCGTATCTTATCCCGATTCAATTGCTAAGTTAATGCTAAAAATGGCTTACTTTGTCATGAAAAGAGAATAAAATCCATCCGGTACGCTTCCGGAATAATAAAACGCTAGCAACATGTTTACAGGAATCATTGAATCCCTCGGGACCGTCAGACGCATCACCCAAGCAGGGAGTAATGTGCATTTCGATATCGAAAGTAACCTGGTACCTGAGTTGAAAATCGACCAATCGGTCAGCCACAACGGAGTCTGCCTAACGGTAGTGGACCTGGACAGCGATACCTACCGGGTGACGGCCATCGACGAAACCCTTCAAAAGACCAACCTCGGCGATTTGAAACCCGGCCACTCGGTCAACTTGGAACGCTGCATGCCGGCAAATGGCCGGTTTGACGGACACATTGTGCAGGGGCACGTGGACCAAACCGGGGTTTTAACTGAAATCCGGTCCGAAGATGGAAGCTGGATTGCCGATTTTGAATTCGACCACAGCTCCGGTAACCTAACCGTGGAAAAAGGATCGATTTGTATCAACGGGATCAGCCTTACCTGCTTCCGCTCCAGCGAAGGAAGCTTTCGGGTGGCCATTATCCCCTACACCTATGCGCATACCACCTTTCACCTATTACAGCCGGGAGACCGGGTAAATCTGGAATTTGATGTCATTGGGAAATACGTGCAGCGCATACTAAAGGGATATTGATTTAACCTCGACCGGCACGTGTTTGCCAGACCTTGACTCCCAAAAGGGTGGCCCACCATACCAGCCAGGCCAATAGTACGCCCACTGCCGCTCCGACCAAAACGTCCAGGGGGTAATGGACCCCCAGGTAGATCCGGGTATAGGATACGAGTGCTGCCCAAACGAATAACCAGCCCACGCCCCGCATGCGTTTTTTTCCGACTTGCTGCATAAAGGCTGCCAGGGCGAAGGTATTGGCAGCGTGGGAAGAGGCAAACCCATACCGCCCTCCGCAACCTGCATAATTCCGGATTAGTTCGTCCCAGCGCGGATCGTGGCAAGGGCGAAGCCTTTCAAAAAAAGGCTTCATAATGCCTGAGGTAAGTTGATCTGCCAGTACCACGGTAAGTATCAATCCCACCACATATCCTACCCACTCCTTTGGATACCGCCGGATGATCAGGTACAATAAGTACAGGTAGAGGGGAACCCAAATGTATTTGCCGGTGAGCGCCAGCATGATGGGGTCTAGCCATGGTGCATGTTGTCCGTTCAGAAATAGAAAAAAAGCCTCGTCCCATTGCTGTATCAGGTGGATCATTTGTCTTCCGTTAGCCAGTTTATGTTCTTTTTCAATCCCTCCAGGGTGAGGGCTTCCCGGGATCCAGCGGGAGGCGTATGGTTGTATTCCCAATGTGCTACCGGAGGCATACTCATCAAGATACTTTCTGTACGGCCATTGGTATCGAGTCCAAATTTGGTACCTGCGTCCCAGACCAGATTAAACTCCACGTACCGGCCCCTGCGCAAGGCTTGCCAGGCCAACTCCTCCTCACCGTAGGGCAAATCGGCGTTTTTTGCCATAAAATACCTATAGAGTTTCGGGAAAAGGTACCCCACGTCTGCCACGAAGGCAAACAACCTGGGGAAAGAGAGCGTTTCATCGGCCACCAGGCGGTCGAAGAAAATTCCACCCACGCCGCGGGTTTCATCCCGGTGAGGTAAATAAAAATAGTCATCGGCCCACTGCTTAAACCGCGGGTAAAAGTCGGGATGGTAGGCATCGCAAAGCCGTTTTAGTTCCCGGTGAAAATAGCCAGCATCTCTCCTGTCCAGGTAATGAGGAGTCAGGTCGATGCCTCCGCCAAACCAATAGGTGCCATTGCTCATTTCAAAATACCGGATATTCATGTGGATGATCGGCACCATCGGGCTGGACGGGTGGATTACAATGGACACACCGGTTGCAAAGAAATCGGCTTGTTCCAGCTTCAGTTTTTTCAATATTTTTTCGGGCGTGGGTCCGTGGACGGCAGAGAACGCCACGCCTCCCTTGGCGATTACCCGGCCATTTTTTAGCACACGTGTGGTCCCACCACCTCCCTCGTTTCGGCTCCAGTGGTCACGTTCAAAATGCCCGATCCCATCTTCCATTTCCAGTTCCGTACAGATATGGGTCTGAATTTCCCGAAATTTTTTCGCGATCTGTTCTTTACTTATTTTTTCCATGCTGTATTTTTCGATTAAAAGGGGTACCCGATCCCAATATTGAAGACCTGCTGCCCGCGTTCTCCCAGGGGTTGTTTGAAAGAAAGATTGTCCAAAATAAAGCGCTCTCCCTCCGGTCTGGCAGGGTCATAGGCTTTGATGCCCATGTCCAGCCGAAGCACCAGAAAATCAAAATCCATTCGAAGTCCCAGACCGGTTCCCACCGCCAATTCCTTATAAAACCGATCCACGCGAAAGTCGGTACCCTCCCGGGCAGGGTCCACTGCAAAGGTCCAGGTGTTGCCGGCATCGATAAAGAAGGCTCCATCAAAATAACCAAAAAGTTTTCGTCGAAATTCAAACATGGCCTCAAACAGGATTTCACCGGGCTGTTCGAATCGGTAATCAAATGTACCGTCTTCGCGGATTTGTGGCGTAAAGCTGCCGGGCCCCAAACGCCTGGGTTGCCAGGCACGTATACTGGTGCTACCGCCTGCAAAAAAGTACTTCTCGTAGGGCAATACCCCCCCGCTAATGCCGTAAGGTTTGGCCAAACCCAGATTGAGCCGGTAGGCAAAGGTACTTTTATTACTCAATGGAATGTATCGCCGGAAATCGGATTGAAATTTGAGAAACTGAAAATAAGTTAAGCTTCGGTCTGCAAGGCTTTCCGGGTCTAAAAAATTAAAGGTGGTGCCCCCACTCTCCACAAACAGCCGCCAGAGAGACGCCTGGCTTCGGCGGTATAGGCCGTATTGGTTGAAATTGATAATGACCTGTCCCGAAATGCTGCTAACGTAGGAAGGGAGAAAGGAATTGATTAGGTTATTCCCCTGTTCCTGCAGTTCTTCCAGCCGGGATTGGAACAGGGAGTCCAGGGAAGATCGGATCAGGTTGGCGTCCAGCAGGTTTACCGAAAACTGATGGCGCAGGTTACGGGTGGCCCAGGTGTAGGCTAGGATGGTGTTGAGTGCGTCTCGTACGTATTCCGGCCGGTTTACGTAGCTGTAACCCAGTAGTGTACGCGTACGGGGATTGTAGCGCCCGAATTTTTCCAGGGTACCAAAATCAACGGGCACCAGAAACTGCGGGAAAATAATGGAAGCGGAGGTGGAAAGCTCCCGGCTTCGGTACACGCCACCTTCCGTGGTAGCTGAAGCCACCCCCTCCAATCCTGCCCGAAAATTAAACTCAAAAATTTCTAACCCCCGAAACAGGTTGCGGTTTCGCAGCGAGTGGCTGAAAAAGGGACCGGGAAGTTGTTCTGTGACACTGGCCCCTAGTTGGTTGGTGATTTGAAATTTCTGATTGGGGCGGGTAAATATTTTTGTCCGGATGCTGTTTCCAAGGGTGTCGAAAGAAATGTTTACGAATCGAAAAACGTCCAGATTGGCCAATTGCCGCTGGGTCTCAATAACGGCGTTTTTGCTGTAAACGTCTCCCTTTTTTTGAAAAATTCTGGAACCGATGATGTTCTCTGCATACCGATCTTGGTACATGATATACCGGATTCCGTTCCATTCCGTCGAAATAGCTTCGTCTGGGATGAGGTCACTTGGGCTGGCAATGGTGAAAATAACCGAATCGATGGTATAAAGTCGGTGTTTTTCTCCCCGTTCGGGCGTTCGAATCAATTGCTCAATGACCACATTTTTGTCTACAGTATCTTTGTAGACGTTGTATTCGATAAAGGACTTGGAAAAAGTATAATAGCCGTTGTCTTTCAACAGGTCTTCGATTCGCTGTCTTTCGTTAGTTAGATTGGTTTGCCGGTAGGTTTGGCCCGTTGCGAGGGCGCTGTATTTTTGGTTTTTTTCCAGAAGGCTGTAAAGTTCCGGGTCTTCGGACCGAGTGAAGATACTGTCGATCCGGTAGGGAGCGTTTTCCTCAATTCGGTAGAGCAGGTTTGCCTTTTTCCCGGAGGTATCCGTCAGGGTGCGGACGGAGGCATCAAAATAACCGTTGTTTTGCAGGTAGAGAAGCATTTGTTGCTGGGAAATCGCCGTTTCGGCACTATCCAGCAGCACACGGGCATTACCTGTTCGCATAAACCAGTTGCCGTATTCCAGTTTACGTTCCAGCGCATCCGCTCGGTTGTTTACCTTTCGGTACCGTTTTTCAATTTTCCGTGAAGAACTGCCTTCACTGATCAGCTCCGAGAGCGATTCGGCTTCCTGCTGGCTTTGGCGGAGTTTCTGCGCAACGCGGGCACTGTCATAAAAGCCTCTTCCTAGGGAATGTAACAGCACGCCCGGAGATAGATTGAGCAAGGGGACGCGTGTATTGGGCTTCTGGCGAATCAGATTTCGCAGGTTCTCGGCATCGCTTTCCCGAATACCTTCCGTGTCCACTTCGTAGAGCAAAAGTGCGCCTGGTGGAAGCTCCCGGGTGAGGCTACAGCTCCAGAGCGAAAGGATCAAAAAGAGAAAGTTTATATCTTTGGTATTCTTCACTGCAACAGTCTCGACAAATGCTAAGCAAAAATACGGTTAAGTTTATTAAATCCTTGCACCAGAAAAAATTCCGTAGGCAAGAACAGGCCTTTTTCGTAGAAGGGGCCAAAAATGTAACGGAATTGTTGCGTTCAGATTATACCTGCACGCATTTGCTGTATACCGACAAATTTGCCGCTTCCTGGCCTGATATGGTAGCGGGCTTTTCCGGAGATAAGGTAAACGTCCTTCCCACCGTTTTGAAATCGCTGGGTACCTTTTCCAGCAACGATCAAGCCATGGCATTGGCCATTTCCAAACCCAACCTCCCGATACAGGTGGTTCCCGGCGAACTGGTACTTGCCCTGGACGATATCCGGGACCCTGGCAATCTGGGTACCATCATCCGCATCGCGGACTGGTACGGAATCAAAAAGATGCTGCTTTCTCCGGAAACCGCGGACCTCTACAATCCCAAGGTAGTGCATGCCAGCATGGGTTCCTTTACCCGGTTGGAATTCGAGTACGTAGCCTTGTCGGAAAAGCTACAGGAGGTAGGGGTTCCGGTATTTGGGGCTTTTTTGGAAGGATTGTCCATCCACGCGCACCAAGGGCAGGCGGACGGAATATTGCTAATGGGCAACGAATCCCACGGGATTTCTTCCGAGCTGGAAAAGTTGGTAAGTCAAAAGCTGACCATTCCGGCCTTTGGCGGCGCCGAATCCCTCAATGTGGCCGTAGCCACAGCTGTGCTATGCGATCACCTGCGCCGCTTACGTAGATAAGATTAGTTATTTCATACACTAAAATTTGACATTTGTATTTGGTGTAGTCAAATTTTTTTCCTATCATCACAGACGTTTCTTCAATGAAGTTTTTTTTTCTTCGGGTTTTTCTAAAAATGTGTTGGATTTCTTTTGATCGAAAAAGGGGGGATAAGGAACCAGGAAATGATTACTTGATCGATAGTTAAGGTGGTTTGCTGGCCTTTGAGTTTGGGGGCATCCATTTTTGTATGTGCTTTGGTTTTTTTGAATCGCTTTACATACATACGGATGGAGCAGCGAATGAAAATGATACCTGTTACCAACCAAAATAGAAATTGATGAAGTTATTCTCTGGTCTCCTGCTTCTGTCTTTGTTTGCAGCCTCCTGCACTACCTACCAAGCCACCGTAACCAAACACGATGAATTAAACTATAGTGCGATACGTGTTTACCCGGAATGGACCTACAAAAAGCCAAAAGGGAAAAAATGGATAGCACCTCTAATTGGATTAAGCATCGGAGGGGCTTACGGATACCAAACGGAATTTACTTACGACGGGCAGACCTTTAGAGAAGCTGAAAATGCAGCTATATGGGGAGGTGCAGGTCTGATTGCGGGAGCAATGGTAAATGGAATACTTTTTCCGAAATATGCGGCGAGACGGAAGCAAACGTTTGAATTGTCACAAAGTGACAAATGGGTAAAGAGTTTTAATTCAACTACGGGGATCAATTATGTGATTAGTCAAAAAGAGTTAAACAACACCTTGGTTCTTGTGCCGGAAGAGAAAATCCGAGAGCTACGACAGCAGGCCCAAGTACTCCGAAATGACCTGAACCAGGCTACACCAACGATAGGTTTTGATGAACTTCAAAGTTGGAAAGGAGACTTACAAAGGGAGTACTCCGTGCTGCCTTCGTCTGAAATTAGCGATCTATCCTTGTTGATTTCGACCAATGAAGCCAAAGTAGCCAATATCGACCTACTCGCAAAAGTCCAGCAGCTACAAGTATTGAATCCTGATTTAAATTCCGTAAATGTGTTGAATCGGTTTAGCGGCGCGAATGCGCTTCTTTACTCCAAAGCCGATGCTCTAACTCAACAGCGGGCTAACGATATCATCTTCACAAGAATAACTGAAATTTTCAACCAAATTTTACCTGAAGAAAAAAATAAATTGGCATCGATCGAACCTGGAAAAGAGGGTATTGGTCCCATCAATGCGTTTTATCAATCGTTTACGCAAAAATATGGGAATCTCCTCACTTTCGAACAGGTCAAGGAGTTGAAGATGCTAATTGAAGCGAAGAAAAGTTCGATGCTAACAGCTATTGCAAGAGAAATACGTCTTGAAATCGACAATG
This sequence comes from Cyclobacterium xiamenense, assembly GCF_900109255.1. Lineage (NCBI taxonomy): Bacteria > Pseudomonadati > Bacteroidota > Cytophagia > Cytophagales > Cyclobacteriaceae > Cyclobacterium > Cyclobacterium xiamenense. Next base: position 24,775 of record NZ_FNZH01000004.1, read on the forward strand.
CACAAAGCGTCAATCAACTCGAAACGATCACTAATACCTACCTTTCTCACGTCGATACAGGAAATAGTCTTATTGCTACACTAAATGAGAGAATTATAGCCCGAAAGCGGGAGATTTTAGAAGAAGAAAAAAGGCGGGAGCTCGCAAAACAACGGGCAGAGCAGGAACGCAGAGATCGAATCAGAAGAGAGGAGGAAGCAAGAAGAAGAGTTATTTCACAAAATAATGCCGTAGTAGACAGGCTAAGAAGAGATTTGCGGATCGAATTTGAGTCAAATTTCCCCACTTTTGAAGAACTACAGGCCATTCTCCAAGCGTATATCAAATTAATAAACGATGATGGGAAGTATTTGGTCAAAGATGCCGACTATTTTATCAATCTGGTAGAACGAAAAGGTTTTATGCGTAGGGGGATGAACGCCATTTCTTCGGATGACGAGTCCTTTGAAAATAGTAAAGGATTCTTGATTAAAGCATCTGCTTTTGGTTCATTTGATAAAGAAGAACTAACCTATGTTTCACTTACAATCCCAAATCCATCCGCTGAAATGATCCGGATGTATAAATTAGAGCTGGTATCTAACTACCGAAATACCTTTCGGTCTAGCATGAATCCCTACGAAGACGCTGAAGGGGGGGATTTATATGTGGATAGTGGCAAAACTATGTACGAGTACGACATTAATAAAGACGGCGAATTGGTCGTTGAGGTACGAAAGAATACCGACGCAATTTGGCCCATTATGGCAGAACGGATTAGCACGAATACGATCAAAGTTGATTCCTATTCAAACTTCACCGATATCTCGCTTCGAGAAGGTCAACTAGTAGAGATTGAAGCGTCGGGATCCATTAAGTTGGGAGTGTTTTCCGTGGATTGTTACCCGGAAGGAATAAATGGTTTTCGGTCCAATAACGTGGACCAACGTTTCAATCATGGTTGTCTGATCGGAAAAATCGGAAACGACGGAGAATGGTTTTATATCGGTAGGAATAAAACCTTCACAGCGCCAGTCTCGGGCGTTCTCCATTTACGTATCAATGATGACGTAGAAATTGATAATAGTGGGCATTTTATTGTTACGTGTTCCGTTAAATAGTCCGAATTTACTATTGGAAAGGCGAAATAAGCCCAGGCGATATTAAGTTATTGGTTATATACCCACTACCGTAGTGTGCAAGGATGTTTTGGTTCATCCACCCCCCTCCCTTGTTTTTAACCTGATTCCGGGAAACCGGAGTATGTTTGGGTACCCGGTACCCATTTCCGTTTGCGGCTGGATCTCGGTCACCTGCTGCGCGGGGTCTTTTGGCAGCGGTACGCTCGACAACCACAGGAACCGTAGTTCGTTAACCCTATTTTCTGCTACCTTCCTTTTGGCAAGGGATGCCAACAGCTGGTAGGCAAAATGCCAGTATCCCTCCCTGCTTTCCTTTGTCTTCAGGGTTTTTCTCGCATTCATCTTTAAAAGAAACCGGCAGCCAACACAGGAAGCGATTCGCTACGGCGAAAATTGACTTGACATGCGGATACATTTCGATTCCTCAAAAACGCCTGATTCGTGCATGGGATGTTGGGGTTTTTTATTCATCGATGGATGAAATTGCTGTGTAAATATAAAAAAAGGAAACGAAATACTAAATTATGTAAACGAATCGTTATTCGTCTAAAGGAAACAGGGGTGATCAAGTGGCAAGGAATTGGCAGGTCCATCGGCTTTTTTTCGTGTTGTTCTGATTTCTTGCAACCAACCGGTGGGGTGGAAAAATACCGGATGGGCCCTTAATGCTTCGAAGACGAAAAAAACGATTTCAACCATACCATGAACAAACAGGTAGCAAATTCCGAAAAAATAACCGTCCAGGCAGTCCTGGCAGTTGACCGAAAAAAGGTCTGGGAATACTACACCGACCCGCAGCACATGATGCATTGGAATGTGCCCTCAGCGGACTGGGAATGTCTTCGCGCGGAAAATGACCTGAGGAAAGGGGGACAACTTTTTGTCCGAATGGAGGCCAGGGACGGTAGTTTTGGGTTTGATTTTGACGCGGTGTACGAAACGGTGCGGCCGGAGCAGTTACTGAATTACACGCTGACAGATGGCAGGAATGTAGCGGTTTCCTTTGACGTATTGGGGGCCCAAACGCGCGTAAGTATTTGCTTTGACACCGAACCGCAGAATTGCCCGGAAATGCAACGGCAGGACTGGCAAGCCATCGTGGATAGGTTCAAACGCTACGTAGAAACCAACGAAGCGGCGCAAGGGTAGTCAGGTTCCGGTCCGGATGGGAGCAGTGAATACCGGGGAGTTCGAAAGCATCAGAAATCCAAGCCGAAACGGATTCCTGCTTGCCGAGATAATATCCGGGCCCGCGGTGAAAATTACCATATTTTCGTTAATTTGCCCGGCATTTCGACCAAACTTTTCTCTATGGCATCCCTTCGAAGACACCTGGCGAAAGCCGGGATAAACGGGTTTTTCTTCTTGCTAGTAGCGACCATCCTGACCGCCTATTTATTTCCAGAATGGGGGGCAGGAGAGGGGGAACGTCTCGTCGATGAACTCACCTATTACGGCGTATCCCTGATTTTCTTTTTTTATGGGGCAAAGATAAGTCCGGCTACCTTGAAGCTAGGATTGTCAAACTGGCGACTGCACCTTTGGATTCAAAGTACCACGTTTTTGGTTTTTCCGGCCATCATTTTGGGCTGTTACGCGGTGTTTGGGCAGGCGAACAGCTTATTTTGGTTGGGTACGTTTTACCTGGCGGCATTGCCTTCTACGGTATCTTCATCCGTGGTGATGGTGTCCATCGCCAGGGGCAATTTGCCTGCGGCGATTTTTAATGCCAGTATTTCCAGTCTGTTAGGGGTTTTTATCACTCCGTTATGGATGGATCTTTTTCTCAGTGCTTCGCAGGCGGATTTTGCCCTTTGGGATACGGTGGGTAAACTGGTGGTTCAGATTTTTTTACCGGTCGGTCTGGGGTTTTTGCTTCACCGGTACCTGGGGTCCTGGGTGCAGCGACAAAGTCGGCCGTTGAAATATTTCGACCAGAGCGTTATCTTATTGATCGTCTTTTCTGCCTTTTCCCAATCTTTTGGTCAGAACATGTTTGCCGGGCAGAATGTATTGGGGCTCAGCTTTTGGATGTTGGCATTGTTTTTAGTGATGCTGGGCGTGATGTTTGGCGTCGGCAAGTGGCTTGGGTTTAGCCGGCCGGATCGGATCACCGTACTTTTTTGCGGGTCCAAGAAATCCCTGGTGCAGGGAGCGGTGATGGGCAAAGTTTTGTTTCCCGATCCCGTGGTTTTTGGCGTGGTTCTATTACCCATCATGGTGTACCACACCTTGCAACTGTTGCTTGGCAGTGCGCTGGCGGAGCGATTGGGAACTGCAAAAACCGAACCTACATGAAAGAGGTGTCCTGAGCAGCTTCTTCGGCCATTTGTTCGGCCAATCGTTTTCCAAGGTACCGATCGATCAGGCCGTGTCCGACGTATAACAAGGGGGTAAGCAAAATGGCCACCGAAAACTTATAGATGTAATTTATCAAACCGACGGCAATGATTTGTTGCAGCGACCAGTTGCCGAAAATATAAAAGGCAATTCCCAACACGACAAAGGAATCGATGAACTGCGATACCAGCGTAGACCCGGTAGCCCGTAGCCAGATCATTTTGGGACCCGTGATTTTCCTCAATTTTTGGAAGACAAATACGTCGAGTAACTGCCCGAGAAGGAAAGCGATTAGCGAGCCGATAATGATCCCCAGCCCTTGCCGAAAGATCGTGTTAAAGGCATAATCGATATCAAAGGGGTTACCAGAGGCATCGCTGGCATTGACTTCCAGCCAGAACGCGGCCGGGGGAAGCTGGGTGACCAGGCTGATGACGATAAACACATACACAATCAGGCCAGCGGTAATAAAACTGATCTTTCGAACCCCTTTTTTACCAAAATACTCGTTGATAATGTCCGTGGTAATGAACACCACCGGCCAGATCACGGCGCCAGCCGTCAGATTAAAATCCAGCACGTAGGTTCCGAAAAAAGTCCAACCGGCTGGTTTTAGTCCCAGGGTTTCTTCGCCGGAAAAGATTTTGACGCCAATGATTTCTGCCAGGATGGCATTGGTAAGAAATATGCCGCCCAGAATGATGAATAAATTGGTCTTTTTAGACTGGTTCGCCTTTTCTTGAGAATCCATGGTCAGGGAATGGGATAAGTGGTACCTTCTTCACTTAGTAAGCTGTTTGGGAAGACCGCCTGAGCTTCTGCGAGCAGGGGTTGCAGGTCGTTGTAACGCACGGAATAATGGCCCAGTAGGAGCCGTTTTACGGATGCCGCCCGTGCAATTTCCGCAGCTTCTCTACTTGTACTATGCCTGGTTTGTTTTGCGCGGTCTTTTTCGGCCTCCATAAAGGTGGATTCGTGATACAGGATATCCACACCCCGTATATACGGTACGATACCGGGGTCGTAGACGGTGTCCGAGCAGAATGCATATTTTCGTGGAGGCGTAAGCTGACAGAAATCCGCCGCTCGGTACAGCACCCGGCCGGTCATGTCCCGGACATCCTTTGCCTTTAGCAGGGTGCGAATGGCTTCCAGACCTGGTTTTTGTTGCCGTACCAGTTCTTTTCGGAGTTTGACACGTCCATTTTTTTCTTCGAAACTAAATCCCGTGCAAGGAATACGGTGTTGCAAAGGAAATGCATACACCTCCAAATCATCCAATTCCAACAGTTGGGTTTTTTCGACCACCGATACGGTGTGAAAAATCAAGGGGAACTTCAATAGCGTCCCGGAATACTTTAGCTGAACCGTAATGATTTCATCCAATCCTTTCGGTCCGTACACGTGCAGCGCCTGCTTCCGATTATTCAAATGGTAGGTCCCAATCAGCCCCATCAAGCCCAGGTAGTGATCTCCATGCAGGTGGGAGATAAAGATTTGGTTGATTTTAAAATACTTAACTTTAAACCGTCTGAGCTGATGTTGGGTAGATTCCCCACAATCCAACAGGAAGCTATGTCCTCCCCAGGTTACTACCTGAGAAGTCTGGTTTCTGCCGTGGGCGGGGGCAGCCGAGTTAGAACCCAGAATGGTGATCGAAAAGTCCAAGCGGATAGGTTTCTACTCTTCTTCGTCTTTCTCGGCACCTTGCTCGATTTCGTGGATAAACACGGCCTCAGCCGCTGCTTCGTTGTCGTCCACTACCTTAAACACTTTGTCTAGCATGGATATCCGCATCAACTTCAGTACGTGTTCCTGCAGGGAGGAAAGGACAAAAACGCCACCTACTTCTCCAAAGGCCCGGTTACCGACCAGTAAGGCGCTGAGCCCGCTGGAGTCGGCATATTTTACCTGGGCCATATCCAAAATCAGGTTTTTGTACCCTTCAGCATGCACGGTGAGAAGTTCCGATTTCAATTGCGGAGAAAGGGTAGAGTCAAGTTTTTCCTCCAGTAAGGTGAAAAGTACGAACTGTTCTTTCTTATCTACGGCGTATTTCATTTTTTTATGTAGTTATACCTGTCGGTGCGTTTGGTCAAACATCTTCCCGCAGGAGGATTTCGATTTAAAATTAGTCTAAAATAACGTGGTGCCAAAATGATCCGTTCATTTAAATATGTTCCAAAATGGCAGCTTTGATTCGTCCTTCCATATCCGAACTATCTGCGGGCACAAAGGTTTTTCCAGTAATGTGTTCAAATAGTTCGATGTACCGATGGGAAATGGACGCAACGATTTCCGGGCTCATTTCGGGAACGGATTGACCGGGTTTTCCCTGAAAGCCATTTTCGATCAACCATTGCCGGACAAATTCCTTGGAAAGTTGCTTTTGGGGCTCGCCCACTGCCTGCCTTTCTGCGTACCCATCCATATAAAAATACCGTGAGGAGTCAGGGGTGTGGATCTCGTCTATCAGTAGAATCTCCCCTTCATAGCTTCCAAATTCGTATTTCGTGTCTACCAGCACCAGTCCTTTTTCCCGAGCCATCTCCGTACCCAGGCGAAACAAGGTACGGGTATAGGCCTCCAACTGGAGGTAATCCTTTTCACTAACGATACCGTTTTTCAGGATGGCATCTCTGGAAATATCTTCATCGTGCCCCTCGGAGGCTTTGGTAGTTGGCGTAATGATGGGTTCTGGCAGAGGATCGTTTTCCTTCAAGCCATCTGGAAGGGGTACACCACATAGAACTCGCTTTCCATCCCGGTATTCCCGCCAGGCATGCCCCGCCAGGTAGCCCCGAATCACCATTTCGACTTTGAAAGGAGTGCAACGCTTACCCAGGGTGACATTTGGATCGGGAGACAAGCTGACCCAGTTAGGCACCGCGGCGGCTGTGGCAGAAAGAAAATGAAACGCTATCTGGTTCAATACCTGTCCTTTATAGGGAATGGGTACCGGTAGGACCACATCGAATGCAGAGATCCTGTCGGTCGCCACGACGGCAATGGTTTTTTCGAATATGTAAACGTCTCTTACTTTTCCCCGATAAAAATCAACCTGACCGGGAAATTGAAAACTGGTGCTGGTAATGCCTTGACTCATGTGGTATCAATGTTAACATGCAAAAATAGAAATTATTCCGGACTTCCGGATGGTCGCGTCTAAACAACAAAGACGAACAAAATCCACCCTGCTCGTTTTCTCGTCAGCAAGTAGAAATTCAGCGACCTATGCCTCTTTTATAGGTTATTTCCCGTTGTAACGTACCACGTTCATCGTACGTAGTGAACCGGCCATGCCGCAGGCCTTTTCGATAGTTTCCTTCGATTGCCAGCTGCCCATTTTCGTGATAGGTAGCAAATTTCCCGTGCTTTACCCCTTTTTGATACAGGGCTTCGGATGCTTTTTGTCCATTTGGATAAAACTCGGTTACCAATCCTTCGACCTGCCCCTTCCGGAAGGTTTTTTCAAGTACTAGCTTCCCTTCTTCAGTATATTCCCGAGTCAATCCATCCGGCACTCCCTGATCAAAATTCGTTCTTGCCTGCACCTGCCCATTCGGATAATACGTTTCCTGTACGCCCTGCGGTTTCCCCTGTTGGAAATGGATACGCCCTTTTATTTTGCCGGATTCGTAAAATGATTCCAGCACTCCCTGAAGGACGCCGTTTTGGAAGGATGCCCGTTGGGCTACCTGACCGTCCGGGTAAAAAGAGATCACTTCCCCTTGAATCTGGTCGGCGGTGTAGGGAGTGATTTTCAGTGTGTCGCCGGTCTGCGGATGCAGTTCCACAAACAAGCCGGTTTTTTTACCGGCATCGAACTGACCCACCTGTGTTCGGCTGCCGAAAGGGTCGTACCGCTGGTACCGTCCGTGTGGCACCCCGTCCCGAGTTTCGTACCGCTCCTTCACCTGGGAGTTTTCCGCATCGTAATAGCTGGTTTCTACCTGAGCCAAAGCAGGCACACCTACCCAATATACCGGCAATATAACAAGCCAGATGAACCGTTTCATGGCGTTTTGATTGATGTAAAAGGGGGGGTGCGGATCAATAGTCAGGCAAGCCCCTCCTCGGTTGTTCCGTAGGCTTCTTCCGGTTTTGTTGAATGTACCGCAATTCGTTGCTGTTCATGGCATCAAGGATTTGCTCTGCCTGCTCTGGTGTGATGTTCATTTCTTCGAGTCGCTGACGCAATTCCTCCAAGGCCTTTTCCCGATCACTAAGATCGCTTTCCATGTCGCTGCTGTCCTCGGACTCTTGGTTTTCCTCGGTTTGTTCCCCGCGAGGCTCTTCCATTTCATCGGATTCATCTGCACCGTCTTCCTGGGTTTCTTCCTCTCCTTCTCCGCTTTCCTGCTCCTCGCTTTCCTGGTCTTGTTGCTCTTGATCTTGCGATTCTTCTTGCTCCTGTTGTTCCTGGTTATCTTGGTCCTTCTTGTCTTGCTCTTCCTGCTCTTTTTGAAGTTTTTCCCAAAGCGCATTCAGTTTTGGATCCTCGGGGTATTTTTCCAGTCCCTCTGCCAAAAGTTGACTGGTAGCCCGAATGTCCTCGTTCACGTATTGCCTCGCTGCCTGGTTAAAATATTCCATTTCGGACTGCGCCAGGAGGCTCAGCGGACCGATGCAGACAAGCGCTACAACCAGAACAAGCTGCCTATTGATTTTCATTGATTTCATTGATCTCATTTAGGTGATCCATAAACTTCTGGTAATGAGCGACTGTTTCATCTATTTCCAGGGCCCTTTCCATGATGCCTGCAGCCTCCCCAAACTGAAAACGATTTACCATTTCGTCCGCTTGCGCTTTCATTCGTTTGGCGTAGTTGGAAGGTTCAATTTTATCTTCATCCTCTTGGTCTTCTTCGTTTTCCTGATTTTCTTCGTTCCCTTCCAGCCAACGGCTCAGTAGTTCGTAGTTGTAACGTGCCTGCTCATTGCCGGGTTCCTTAAGCAGCGCGGTTTTGAAATACGAAAGTGCTTCCTTGTACTTTTGTTCGTTGCCGAGCAGGAATCCCTGTTGGTTGGCAGCAAATGAAGAAATCGAGCTGCCACTAGCTGAAATAAGTGGCTCATAGGTTTTTTTTGCATCCTCTTCCTGTCCGTTGTTTTGGTAGCTCAGGGCCAGATTGAATCGTATTTCGGGTTGCCGAAGTTCGTGCTCCTCCAGTAAGGCCAGGTGGTTTCGGACGGCGTTTTCGAAATCCGCCTCTTTGAAGGAACGCTCCGCTTTTGCCAGCGCTTCGTTTGTAAGGGCAATTTTCTTCCAGTCAGCTGGAATCACAAGCAAAATCCAAAGTAGGTATCGGAACAACATGGTAGAAATCGTTGATTATAAGGATAACGTACGGATAGGCAATAAGGAATCCATCACCGCCAAAACCAATCCAGCAAGCAGAAAATAGAAATATTTGTTGGAAGAAGCTTCCACCGTCCGACTGGCCATGACCGTTCCCTCCAGGTTGGCAATGGCGTCAATAAGCTGGGGGATTTCCTGCAGGTCCTCGCTCAATTCAAAATAATCGCCGTCGGTTAGACTGGCAATTCGCTTCAGGTTCTCGGAGCTTAGGCGAGAGATGGCAGGTCGGTTGGTAGTCTGGTCGATCACCACACCGCTGCCCCTGGGAATGGTGCTGCCCGCCCGGGTGCCTATACCCATACTGAATATTTTGATGCCGGAGTCGCGGAGTTTTTCCAGGGTTCCGTCCAATTCTCCGCCAAAATCCTCTCCATCGCTGATCAGGATAATGGCTTTTGATTTTGGTTCCTGGCTTTCGTCATTCATGAACTTGGTATGTGCCATCAGCAAAGGAGCCGCAATATCGGTACCGGAGTTGGGAACCAAACCGGTGTTCAACCCATCCAGGTGCAATTGGATCACGTTCTGATCGAAGGTCAGGGGACACTGAATAAAGGCCTCGGAAGAAAATATGATGATGCCAACGCGATCCGAACTAAAATTCTTAACCAGGTTTTTCAATTCAAATTTGATCCGCTGCAGCCTGCTGGGTTGGATGTCTTCTGCATTCATGGACCGGGACAAATCGATGGCCAGAAAGATGTCTTTTCCTTCCTGCTTGATCTCTTTCATGGCATTTCCGATGGAAGGTCCAGCCAGTGCAACTAGAAATAAACCGAAATACAAGCTGCGTAGTAGCATTTTCCAGACCAACCGTCGTTTTTTAACGTTGATTTTTTGATTGATGGTCCAAAAACGGTACAAGTAGACGGCGTACAGCAACACGAAGACAGTAGCCAGGCTAAGTAATAAGGTAGTATCAGGGTATGCCCAAATCATGGCTTGAAATTAATCATTAATACGCAAAACGAAATGATAACGCCAGAATTATTACCGAATTGGAAAATTTACCCGTTACCTCCGGAATTAATGGTTGGATTCCCTAACCATTTTTACCGGATGCCGTTATCTTTTCTGGTGCGGGAAAGACGTTCTTTCCTTTCGCATTATCGATTTCATTCCGTCAGTTACTACTTATGCTTGTCTACGCAAAAAATCATTTTTGGGTGCCGTTATTTGTTTGTTTTGTCCTCTTTTTAGCACCGACTCGTTCCATCGCTCAGCAGCTTTCCAGTATACAGGGACAGGTAGTAGACAAAGCGTCTGGCGAGCCCCTGCCGGGAGCTGCCGTATATTGGGAGGGAAATGCGGAGAAGGGTACCGTAACGGATGCAGAAGGGCGCTTTTCCATCGCCCAGCCCGATCCGGAAGGAGCGCTGGTGATTCGTTTTTTGGGTTTTCAATCGATTTCCAGGCCAATAAAGAAGGGCTCAAAAACCGAAGGCCTGCAGTTTTTTTTAAGTCCGGAAGAATGGATGTTGGAGGAAGTGGTGGTCTCTGAAAGAAGCCAGGACTACAACGTGGCTAGTACCGAAATGGGTAAAAATGTGATTTCCGGGCAGGAATTAAAGCGGATACCCGCGTTATTTGGAGAAGTGGATTTGCTTCGTGGGATTCAATTGCTTCCCGGAGTGACCACAGCGGGGGAAGGTACCACGGGATTATTTGTCAGAGGAGGGTCCGCCGACCAAAACCTGGTTCAGATAGACGGTGCGCCCATATACAATCCCTCGCATTTCTTTGGATTTTTCTCGGTTTTTAATCCCGATGCCCTTAGCGATGTCGCCCTCTACAAAGGCAATATCCCCGCCCAGTATGGAGGCCGGGTATCTTCGCTGGTGGATATTTCTCTGAGAGAGGGGAATACGAATAAACTCCAGGGAGAAGGCGGGATTGGGAGTATTAGCTCCCGGCTTACCGTAGACGGCCCCCTGTTTTCCGAAAATGCTTCCTTTGTAGTTTCTGGCCGCCGTACCTATGCCGACGTGTTTCTGCCCCTTTCTCCCAATGAAGACGTTCGTGACAACCAGCTTTACTTTTATGACTTAAGTGGAAAACTCATGTGGAGGAACGGACCTAAAAATAAGTTCACGTTCTCTACCTATTACGGGAGTGATTTCCTGGGCCTGAATGGGCAGTTTGGCCTTGGCTGGAACAATTGGATCAACTCGTTTAATTGGGATCGACAGCTAAACGAGCGAAATTACCTGGATGTTACGGCGTATTACAGCCGGTACGGGTACCTGATTAGCCTTCGGGATGAGGAAAATGGATTTGATTGGTCCAATCATTTTTCGGAGACGGGTCTGAAAACATCCTGGACCTTGATCCCCGGCGAAAAGTCGGAAGTAAAAGCAGGCGTGCACGGGCAGCTGTATCATTTCGCGCGGGTGGACCTGCAAGGGACTCCCGAGAGCGGCATCGAACCCTTGGATTCCAATCCCAGAACGGGCTTTCAGTTCAATCTGTTCCTGGCCGGAAAAACCGAGATTACCCCCCGGCTGAGCGTGGAAGGGGGGCTGCGCTGGGGCAATTACCAGCAAATCGGTAACGGGGTGAATTACCTGTACGACAACAACGACCCAGGCGGTACGGGGCTGGTGACCGATACCCTGGAATACCGCCTCGGCGAGCGAATGCAGCAGTATCAGGGTTGGGAACCACGGTTTGGTGCCCGGTATCGGATTGGGGAAGGGACTTCGATCAAGGGAGGCTTTAATCGCAATTACCAGTACATACAGGTGGCTTCCAATAATTCGGCGGGCCTGCCTATCGACCGCTGGGTGCCGGCCGGAAGGTACATCTTACCCATCCGTGGCGACCAGGTCTCCGCAGGCGTCTTTCAAAACCTCAACGATAATCGATGGGAGGTTTCCCTGGAAGCCTATTACCGGGATTTCCGAAATATCGTGGATTTAAAACAGGGAGCCACCGTGCTTTTTACAGACAATATAGAAACCGAACTTCTTACCGGAAATGGCTGGTCCTACGGCCTGGAGTTTTTACTTCGGAAAAACGTGGGAAAAACCTCCGGGTGGTTAAGTTATACCTGGTCCCGCGTGTTTCGGGAAATTCCAGGTATTAATGGTGGGAGACCCTATCCGCCCAGGTTCGACAGACCCCATGACCTGAGCCTGGTGTTGTCCCATCAATTGAGCGAACGCTTGTCGTTTTCCGGCACCTTTATCTATACCACAGGCATTGCTGTCACCTTTCCGGCAGGCTCCTACCTGGTGGACAACCAGCGGGTACCGCTTTATAGCGACCAACGAAACAGTGATCGCTTCCCGGATTACCACCGATTGGACCTGTCGGTGACGTTAAAAAACAAAGACAAAGGCCGCTGGTGGCAAGGAAGCTGGAATTTCAGTGTCTACAATGCTTACGGGCGTAAAAACCCCTTTTCTTACGATTTTCGGACCATATACAACGACGATATTTCGTTTGAGCCAGGTCCGGGCGAATCGGCTAACAGCGCCAGACCCGGAGTGGTCATGACCTATTTGTTTGGTATTTTACCATCTGTTACCTACAATTTTAAATTTTGATTGCATGCGATTACTTGTGTTAGCCGGGCTACTAGTGCTGTTTGCCTCATGCCAGGAAGAGGTAGAAATGCCATTGGGCGCCCTGGAAAGAATTCCCGTTATCGAAGCGGTATGGACAGACGATCCGTCGGTGAATTTCGTTTCCGTAGCCTATTCCCGGGATTATTTCGATACCCGGGAAAACGAACGCATTCCGGATGCCCTGGTCGAAATAGAGGATTTGAACAGTGGACGGGTGGTTGAATTTCGCTACGTGGAGGAACTGGAACACTACCTGGCAGTAAACCAGCAGGTTGCTGAGATCGGGCACGAATACCAATTACGGGTGCTCCTGGAAGCAGACGCATACGAAGCAACAGGTATCACCTTGGAACCACCGGTTTTGGACAGCATCACCTATGAATTCAAAGAAGAGCGATTTTTTGCCGACGAGGGGTATTACCTGACCTTGTATGGAGATATTCCTTTTCCGAATAATAATTTTTACCGCTTGATCCTCACCCGCAACGATACGATTTTAAATAGACGATCTGATTATTTTCTGTTTGACGATACCTTTGGAAGTACGATTTTGAACAATGGGTTTGAGTTGACGGGGTTTACCTTTGAAAAAGACGATAAGGTAAGACTACAAATGCTGCGCTTAAACCGCAGTGCATACGATTACCTGAACCAAATGGTCTCCTTGTTATTTAATGATGGAGGCATATTCAGTCCCCCGCCGGCAAATCCCACAAGTAACATTCGCGGTACTTCGGCCGTGATGGGGTATTTCATGACAGCTCCCGTCCTCACGGAAACGGTATTTATTCAGGAAGAGGCGGAGTGAGCAGGGAGATACGCCCGTACCTGTTCCATGCTGTAATCCCAAAGTTGATCCCGTAGTTTTTTGGAGCGGGCTTTTGAGGAAACCGCCGAAGGCTTGGATTTTTTGAAATAGGCACCGTTTTTCCCAGGGACATTTGTTGCGGTGGCAAGAAAGATACCTGTCTCTGCTCCTTTGGCAGGGCTAATCATAAAAGGTTTGAATAGGGATAAAAGGATTTTAAAAAAACCTTTACTTTCACTACCGAATCCGGTATTGACGACCCCCGGATGCAACGCGTAAGCTTCCAGGTGCAAATCGGCGTATTTTTCTGCCAATGATTTGGTAAAAAGGATGTTGTATAATTTGGCGTTGGCATAGGCCGTGAACGAGCGGAAGCCATGGGTCAGCTCAAAGTCTTGGGGATTTACGGAAGCGCCTTTGTGGGCATCAGAACTCACGTTGATGACTCTACCGCCTGTTCCGTTGGTCAGCAATGGAAGGAGCTGGATTGTCAGTAGAAAATGTCCGAGGTGATTGGCAGCAAATGTACGTTCATGGCCCTCGCTCGTTAATTTTTTTTTCGGAAAAATACCACCTGCGTTATTGATCAACAGGTCCAGTTTGTCCGTAGCCTCGGTCAGGGTTTTGGCAGCTCGGGCCACCGAGCTCAGGTCAGTAAGGTCGCAGGGGATAATGGTGAATTTTTTCTGTGTATCCAGTGGGTCGATCCGTTGTATGAGTTCCCGGGCTTTTTCTACGTTTCTGACCAATAGAAAAACACGGCTACATTTCGGGGACAGTGCTTTTGCTTTCTCTGCGCCAATTCCCGAAGTAGCGCCGGTTATTGCGAGTTGCATCATAGTTAATCGGTTTAGTTCATAAAACATGGCCGGCAGCATAAATGTTCGGCCTTTTGTCGCTGTAGTTGCAATCGGTTGACCATCAGATTGGGTCGGGCGGCGTCCACCGAAAGAGAATAAAGATTTGGAAGGGATGGTGAACGGGAGTAAAGGCGGTAAATATATTTTCCCTATTTTTGCCAGTGGGAAAGGTTACTGAAAAGTTAGTTGCCTTCGTGGGCAGGCATTGGTACCCCAATGGGGCAGAGGGAAACGTTTCGGATGGCGGAGCGGTAAAGAAATCACTCATGTAACAGATTGGCTTTTTTTCGTGGAAAAGAAAAAATTCATAGACATCAGACAGGTTATTGCAACCAAAAATCCGGGCCTTTTGAAATGGCTTCCCGGATTTGTCCTGGGGTACATCAAGCGGATTGTACACGAAGAGGAGGTAAATACCATCATGGCCAGGCACGGCGACCGAAAGGAGCTGGACTTTGTGGATGCACTCATAGAGGAATTTGGCGTGTATGTGGAAGTTGGAGGGGCCGAAAACATACCATTGGATCGAAGTGTGATAGTTGCGTCCAATCATCCCCTTGGTGGATTGGATGGGATTGTGTTGATGCATGTATTAGGCAAATACCGGAAGGACCTGCGGTTTCTGGTCAATGACTTATTGTTGAACATCCCTCATTTTGGAGAGCTTTTTGTGCCGGTAAACAAGCATGGCAGCAGTGGCAAGCGGGGAGCCGAATTGATTGAGGAAACCTATGCCTCGGATAATGCAATTCTCGTTTTTCCGGCCGGATTGGTTTCCAGAAAGCAGGAACAGGGCATTATGGATTTGGAATGGAAAAAGAGCTTTATCAACAAGGCCCGGAAATACAAAAAAGACGTGGTGCCCGTATACATGGAGGGAAGGAATTCCTCTTTTTTTTATAATTTGGCAAACCTTAGAAAAAAAATAGGAGTTAAGGCCAATATTGAAATGTTTTATTTGGCGGACGAGATGTTTGGGCAAAAAAACAAAAAAATTGTTGTCCATATAGGAAAACCAATTTCTTACAAGTATTTTGACGATTCCAAAACGGACAAATACTGGGCAGAAGAGGTCAAAAAAATAGTATACAACATTGTCCAAGACAAGTAGGATTTATGCAAGACATTATCAACCCGATCGACCGGGAGGTTATACAAAGTGAACTGACGCCGGAGCGGTTTTTGAGATATGTAAACAATGGGGAGAATGAGATTTATCTGGTCAATCAGCACAACGCCCCCCAGGTGCTGAAGGAAATCGGTAGGTTGCGTGAGGTTTCATTCCGGGCCGCAGGTGGAGGGACGGGTTTGCCGATGGATATAGATGAAAACGACACCTGCGAAAATTGTTACGATCAGCTGATTGCCTGGAACCCAGTGGACAAAGAGATCATTGCTGGCTACCGCCTAATCAAGTGCGCAGACGCCGGCTTTACCGCCAAAGGCGCCGTAAATTTATCCACGGCACACCTGTTTGACTTTTCGGATGCTTTTGTGAAGGATTACCTTCCCTATACCATCGAACTTGGGCGGTCTTTTGTACAGCCCAATTACCAACCGAGCATAGACAATCGGAAGGGGATTTTTTCGCTGGACAACTTATGGGACGGACTCGGAGCAGTGGTGATGATCAATCCGGATGTCAAGTATTTATTTGGGAAAGTAACCATGTACCCGCATTACAATGCCAAAGCCCGTGATTTATTGCTTTATTTTATGAATCACTATTTTCCGGATACCGATGCGTTGATTCGGCCCATTGCGCCTGTGGGTTACAAGACCGATGCTGCCAATTACGAAGGTTTTTTTGACGGGCTGAGTTACAAAGAAGGGTACAAATTGCTCAATTCGAACGTACGAGCCCTGGGAGAAAACATCCCCCCACTGATCAATACCTACATGAACTTGTCATCCACGATGAAGACCTTTGGTACGGCGATGAACTATGAATTTGGTGCGGTGGAGGAAACAGGAATCTTAATTACCATAGCGGATATATACGAATCCAAAAAGCACCGTCATCTCGAAACGTTTGAACGAGACCGGAATTTTGGCAAACGAAAGAAATAATCCATGCAGCCCAGCGAACTCCCCAGACGATGAACGTACGCCCCTTAGGAAAGACCGGTTTGCAGGTACCTCCTGTGGTTTTTGGGAGTAGTTCCCTGGGAAATCTTTTTCAGGAATACCCGCAAAAGGACAAATTGGCCATTTTAAAGGAAATAGTGGAGGTTACCGCTCCACATACCGTGTTTGACACAGCTGGAAAATACGGCGCCGGATTAGCTTTGGAGGTGTTGGGAGAATTTTTATCCGGTTTAGAGATTGTCGGTAATCAGGTAATTATTAGCAATAAGTTGGGTTGGGTCCGGGTGCCCCTTGAAGCTGCCGAGCCTACTTTTGAGCCGGGTATCTGGAAGGGGATTACACACGATGCGGTGCAGAAAATAAGCCATGCCGGCATATTGGAGTGTTTTGAAAAAGACACCGCGCTTTTGCAGGGGCATTCACCACAGCTGATTTCCGTACACGACCCGGATGAATACCTGATGGCCGCTACAGACGAGCGGGATAAAGCCCATCGATGGAGACAAATTCTGGAGGCATACCGGGCGCTGGCCGAGTTGAAACAAGCGGGTAAGGTCTGGGGAATAGGGGTTGGTGCCAAGGATTGGAAAGTAGTACAACGCATTTGCCAGGAAGTTCCGCTGGATTACGTCATGCTGGCAAACAGCCTTTCCATTTATTCCCATCCGCCAGACTTGATGGAATTTGTCGCGATGCTAAAAAAGGCGGATGTGGGAATTATCACTGCCGCCATTTTCCATTCAGGCTTTTTGGTGGGGGAAGACTTTTTCGATTACCGGAAGCTGGATCCCGATAGCCCTGACGGCAAAGAAAAGTTGGCGTGGAGAAAGGGCTTTTTTGAGACCTGTAGCCGGCAGGGAATAGCGCCGTTTCATGCCTGCATTCAATTTGCGCTGTCCGTGCCGGGTGTTTCCAGTGTCGCGTTGAGCATCAATCGACCCGAGCTTGTGCGAAAGAATATCCGTGCGGCTGAGAATCGGCTACCTGCGGCATTTTGGCAGGAGCTGGTGGATCAATCGTTGATTTCAGATTTCTCCTTTTTATTGTCAGATTAACCCATAAACTACACCCATGCATTCACAAATAACCTCAGCAAAGGCCGAGTTGATTTCCAAAAAAAACTTTTGGCCCTTTCTACTGCTCACTACCCTCTTTATGCTCTGGGGGGTTGCGCACAACATGACCGATACCTTATTGGCCGCCTTTAAGCGAATCATGAGTATGACCGATTTCCAAACCTCCTGGATTCAATTGGCATTTTATGGTTCGTATTTCTGTTTGGCCCTACCTGCAGCCGTATTTATCCGGAAATACACCTATAAATCCGGTATTCTGCTCGGTTTGGGACTATTCGCCGTTGGATCACTGCTTTTTTACCCAGCAGGTATGATGATGTCCTACGGGTTTTTTCTGCTCGCCTTGTACGTACTGGCAGGTGGGCTGTCCATTCTGGAAACCGCCGCCAATCCATACATTCTGGTTATCGGCCCACCGGAAACGGCCACGCAGCGACTCAATTTGGCGCAGTCCTTTAACCCCATCGGGTCGGTAATCGGCGTTTACCTGAGTAAAGTTTTTATCCTGTCTCAGCTAAACACCGCAGAAGCGGCCGACCGAACCACCATGGATCCGGCAGCCTTGAAGGCGATGCAGGCAGACGAGCTTGCCGGTGTGGTCAGCACCTACGTGGGCGTGGCAATTTTTCTGGTGCTGGTATGGTTTGTCATTCGGGCGGTACGCATGCCGATAGCATCCGAAACGGTCGAACGAGATGGGATAATTGCTGGTTTTAAACGACTTTCTAAAAATAAAAACTATGTACGGGGGGTGATGGCGCAGTTTTTTTATGTAGGGGCGCAAATCGGGGTATGGTCTTTTACGATCCGCTACGTTATGGATGAACTCGATGTGATGGAAAGTGGAGCCTCGGATTATTACCTGGTATCCTTGATCCTGTTTGCGGCTAGCCGCTTTCTGTTTACTGCCTTGATGAAGTTTTTTAAGCCGTCCATTTTGCTGGCAATTTCCTCGTTACTAGCCATCGTGTTGAGTTTGGTGGTGATTTACGGGAGCGGAATGACGGCTGTCGTGGCACTGGTGCTGATCTCGGTATGCATGTCGCTGATGTTTCCGACGATTTACGGACTTTCTGCAGAAGGCTTGGGCAATGATACCAAATTGGGTGGATCCGGCTTGATTATGGCCATTTTAGGGGGGGCTTTGATTACTGCAGCACAGGGGCAGGTTTCCGACCTTACGGGCAGCATTCACCTTTCCTATTACGTACCAGTGGTTTGTTTTGCGGTAGTCATGTATTTCGGTATTTCGCACTATTTTCACAAACCCCCGCCGAAATCCGTGGAGATGGTATAAATGAGGTGAAAAAAAACACCCAGAAAGCGAATGCCTGGGTGTTTTTTCTGCAGCCGGTGGACCGATTTGGCTGGCAGGTTAGTCATTTTCATAAAAACCAAAATACTCCCGGGCATTGTAATAACAGATGTTTTCTACCATTTGTCCCAGCCATTTTTCATCGGCTGGAAGCTCCCCATTTACGACATCCTGACCGATTAGGTTGCAAAGAATTCGGCGGAAATATTCGTGACGTGGGAAAGATAGGAAGCTTCGGCTATCGGTAAGCATGCCCACAAAACAACTCAGAATTCCCATGTTTGACAGGGTGTTCATTTGTTTTTCCATGCCGTCTTTCTGGTCCATATACCACCACCCGGAGCCAAACTGGACTTTGCCTTTAACCGATCCATCGTTAAAATTGCCCACCATGGTGGCCATCACCTCGTTGTCCGAAGGGTTGAGGTTGTAGAGAATGGTTTTTGCCAGTTGATCGGTGCTGTCCAGATTATTTAAGTAACGCGCAAGGGCCACACTTTGGGGAAAGTCGCCGATGGAATCAAAACCCGTATCGGGTCCCAGAATGCGGGCCATCCGCTCATTGGTGTTACGCAAGGCTCCCAGATGGTACTGCTGGGTCCAGCCTTTCGCATGATACATTTTACTAAGTGCGGTGAGGGTTTTGAATTTAAAAAAACGGACTTCCTCAGGTTGAAGGGTTTTTCCTTTGCAAACGTCGGAAAAAAGATCGTCTATTCCGTGGTCATTTTCGTCAAAGAAATAAAGTTGTTCGAGCCCATGATCGGACAATCGCCCCCCGTTTTCATGAAAATAGGCGACGCGATTTTCGAGGGCGGCAAGCAAGTCCTCGTAGGAGTGGATGGGAACCCCGCTTACCTCAGAGAGTTTTTCCAGGTATGCCAGATAGGTTTTGGGGTTTTCTACAGCATAGGCTTTATCTGGCCGGAATGCCGGCAGTAGTTTAATGCCGATATTTTCTGCTTTCGCCTGCTGATGGTAAATAAGGGTATCGGTAGGGTCGTCGGTAGTGCAGACCACCTCCACGTTCATTTTGGCCAGTAGGCCACGGGTGTGAAAATCTTTCTGCTGTAGCAAATCCGTCGTTTCTTCGTAAACCTGATCGGCAGCGTCTTCATTGAGCAACTGATCGATGCCAAAATACCTGAGGAGCTCCAGGTGGGTCCAGTGGTATAGGGGATTTCGCATGGTATGTGGCACCGATTTGGCCCAACTATAAAACTTCTCCTTATCCGAGGAATCTCCGGTGATGTATTTTTCAGATATTCCCAGGGTTCGCATCGCGCGCCATTTGTAATGGTCTCCTTCCAGCCATATGCTACTCATGTTTTTAAACTTCCTGTTGGTCGCAACATCGTGCGGAGAAAGGTGGCAATGGTAATCGATGATCGGCATTTTTTTTGCGTGATCGTGGTATAAGGCCCTCGCAAAATCACTCTTTAACAGGAAATCGTCGGTCAAAAAAGTGCTCTTGGTGGCGTTTATCGTATGCTCCATTTTTTTGGTTTTTTTTAAATTGCAGTAAGTATAAAAATTATTTTGCTTTTTTTCCAGTGAATACCCGGATTTAGGCAATCGATTGCACAAATTAAATGAAAATTTCATGAAATCCCATTCGAAAAGCGGTTTCTTACCGAAAAGCCTGATTTGACCGTGGAATTGTTTTTAGAAACCGAAGCTATAGTTTTTTTTTATCCGTTTTCCCTGTATCTTCCCTCTACCTAATTTTATCACATTCCGTACGATGACTACAATGAACCGAAGAACGTTCCTGAAAAGGGGCCTGCAACTTTCCGCCCTACCCGGCGTTGGTCTGGGCTACCGTGCCCCTGCTTTCGCGACTGAGCGAGGGAATCTGAAGCTAAGCCTAAATGCCTTTTCCTTCAATGCCGCGCTAAGAAGCGGCGATGTGGGGATAGAAGCCTTGTTTGATTTTTGTTCCCAGCAAGGTTTTGCGGCGGTGGACCTTACCGCCTACTACATTCAGGACTACCCGCAGGTACCTCCGGACGAGGTCCTGTTCGGTATCAAAAAGATGGCGCATCATCGGGGCCTGCACATTAGTGGTACTGGTGTGCGGAATAATTTTACCGAATCGGATCCGTTACTTCGCAAGGCTGAAATTGAGTTGGTGAAACAATGGGTCGTGGCGGCAGCAAAACTGGGAGCGCCGGTCCTGCGGGTATTTGCCGGGCCCCGGCTGCAAGAGGGAATGGTATGGGAGGAAAAGGCAGTGCTGGTAGTGGAGGCCTGCAAGGAATGTGCAGCGTTTGCCGCCAATTACGGTGTCATCGTCGCCATGCAAAATCACAATGAGTTTATCCAAACCGCTGCGCAGGTCGATCAGATTATGGAAGGAGTGGACGAGGAGTGGTTTGGCCTGGTCCTGGATATCGGCAGCTACTCCCAACACGATCCCTATGAAGAGATCCAGAAAAATATCCGGCATGCGGTCAACTGGCAACTCAAGGAGAATGTCAATCATTACGGTACCCAAAAACCGGTAGATTTGCCGCGGCTGATGCAGTTAATTCGTGACAGCGACTACCAGGGCTATTTGCCCATAGAGACATTGGGTCCGGGAGATCCCTTTGAAAAGGTAGCGAGGTTTCTGGCTCGGGTGCGAGAAGCCATGGGCTAGTTACTCGATTCTAATCGGTGAGAGATAAAAAAAAGGCTTGAATGTGAATCCAAGCCTTTTCTGTTAAGCTAGTATGGGATCAATAGCCGGGGTTTTGGCTAAAGGATTCCGCACGGTCAATTTGGTTTTGTGGGATGGGTCGTAGCAGGTGAAAGTCCTGAAGGCCGGTGGCCTGTGGATTATGTGCCCGCACCCGTTCGAGTAAGATGCCCCATCGTTTTAGGTCCAACCAGCGCTGTTGTTCGCCAAGTAGTTCCCGTGCTCTTTCTTCGATGATCATTTCCATGTCCATTTCGGACGCCGTGATTTCCATCTGTGCTTCTTTTCCGGGGAATGCAGCTCTTCTACGAATAACGTTGACGGTTTCGGTAGCTTCGGCTACTTTTCCCTGCATAAGTTGCGCCTCGGCCAGCAACAGGTAGGTTTCTCCCAATCGGAAGGCAATGTAATCCCGGCCTCCCTGGAACTGGGTCAAATCCGCTCTTCCTGGATCCATGTGCTTGCGCAAACTGGTAAATAGCCGCTCGGTATAGGCCGAAGGTACCAGTACCTGATAGGGTTTTTGTGCACGCTCTGCCTCTGGCATTTCGTAGCCCGGGATGTAAATGGCGGTGTCTCCTGCTGCAAACGTTACCTGGTCTTTTGACTGATCAAAATTGGTATTGTAGGTCCCTGGGTTATTGGAGTAGTACACGTCCAGGAAAGTATTGAAATACCGGCTGTCGTTTTCCCTGTCGGCAAAGATGACATTGTAGGTATACGTTGTGGGCCGGTATCGTTTGAAGGGACGTCCGTTTTGGGTATCCCTTCGCATGCCCGGTTGTACATCGTATTCCATCAGAAAAAACACGTGAGAATTGTTACCTCCTCCGTTTGTCAGTGGGTTTCTGCCGTATTGCACCGAAAAGACTACCTCGTCGTTTACCTCGTTTCCAAATGCATGAATGTCTCCGAAGTTTTCGAGCAACTGGAATTCGTAATCGTTGATTACGTTTTGAAGCAGGGGCTCTGCTTTTGCATAATCATCACTTGCTGCAGCCTCAGAGGTTGCTTTGGTGATGTACACTTTTCCCAACAGGTGCTCGGCTGCGGGTCGGGTAGCCCTACCGTAGTCGTCCGACTGTGAAGAAGCCTCCAATACAGGAATAGCGTCTTCCAAATCCTGAATGATAGCAGCGTAAATCTCCGGAACAGCAGTACGGCTGACTTCATTGGAAGGGATAACAGATTCGGTTAGCTGCAAGTCAATAGGTCCGAATAGCTGCACCAAGATAAAGTAGTGATGCGCACGGATAAACTTTGCTTCAGCGACCCGTTGGTTTCTGACGGTTTCTGAAAGTCCCTCTACTTCTGGCGCCCGGTCGATGACCGCGTTACAGGTATTGATGCCCTGGTAAAATTGATCCCAGATTTCCCGGACGTGGGAATTTTGCGAATCAAAGTCCGAAGTGTAGAAGTTCATGTACTTAAAGGACCCATCGGCTCCGTTCGTATAGGTGTCCGTGCCGAATATGGTAAAGTTGTTCCCACGTTCGGTACCGTACCAGGACCTGAGCGAGCTGTATGCGGCATGCAAGCCGTCATTCAGTCCGCTGGGTGTGTTGAGGTAATCGTTACCGATGTTCGAAACTACGTCTTCCTCAAGAATTCCCTCGCAACTGACGGTAGCAAACAGCGCTGCCCCCATCATTCCGATCCTGGAATAGTTTGAAAATTGTCTGATTATATTTGATTTCATTGGTTTCATCAAGTTAAATTCTGCTTAAAACTTCGCATTTATACCGAAGGTGATCTGGGTTACCGCCGGTGCGATGTTGGAGTTGACGACTCCACCTTCTACACCCTGCTCTCCATCGATAAAGGTTTCAGGGTCAATGCCCGCATGGCGACTTCTGTATTCAGAGAAGATAAACGGTTGCTGAATACTGGTATAAATCCTCAAACTGGACATCTTTAGATTTTCTACGATGGAAGCCGGGAAGGTATACCCCAGATTGATGTTTCGCACTTTTAGGAAGGTACCGTTGAAATACCGCAGCGATGTGGAGTATTTCGGGAATTCCTGGTTCACGTTTGGTCGGGGGTAGTCATTTGTAGGGTTATCGGGTGTCCAATAATCCACATTTAAGTTGTTGTACCGTCCCGCGAGGGCATTGAACCCTCCGGTGTGAAAATCACTACGAATCATGGATCCAAACCTTCCGAATACAAAGAAGGAAAAATCAATCCCCTTGTAGCTGAAGCGGTTGGTAATACCTCCGGAGAAATCCGGAACGGCAGAACCCAAAATCTGACGGTCATCTGCATTGATTTGCCCGTCGTTGTTGATGTCTTCTACCTTAATGATACCGGGTTGGTCGCTGTACACGGCGGCTTCGTCGGCTTCATCCAATTGCCAGATTCCTACTTTGTTCCAATCAAAAAACACCGTCAGCGGCTCTCCGATAAACCTGCCTGCTCCAATATCGTCTCCATCGGCCAACTCCAGGATTTCTTCCCGGTTGCGATTAAAGATGAAGTCAGTCGACCAACGGAAGCCACCTCTATCCACATTGATGGTATTCAAGGTAAGTTCGATACCTCTGTTTTGGGTTTTACCGATGTTGGTGATAAACCCGCCAAATCCCGTAGAATTGGGCAATGGCTGGGGAGCCAACAGGTCGGAGGTGGTCGTCACGTAGTATTCCAAACTACCCGAAACCCTGCCTTGAGAAAAGGCGAAATCCAAACCGGCGTTGGCCGTGGTAGAGGTTTCCCACCTCAAATCGGGATTACCGATGGTATTTGGTCGGTATCCGAAAGCGGCATCCCCACCAAACTCATAGGCCGTCCTGGCCAGCAAGGGCTGGGTCTGATAAGGATCGATACCCTGGTTACCAATGGAACCGTAGCTGGTTCGGATCTTCAGTTGATCCAGAAATTCGCTTCCGGAGAGAAATTCTTCGTCTCCGATGTTCCAGCCCACCGCTACGGAAGGGAAGTACCCGTATCGGTTATTTTCCCCGAATCGGGAAGAGCCATCCGCTCGAATGGTACCGGTCACAAGAATTTTGCCTTTGTAGTCGTAATTCAAACGGCCCATAAAAGACATCAGCGTCCACTGAATCAGGTTGGTGTTGGCACCGGTAATCTGGCTGGCATCTCCCAAACGGTGGAAAAGCTGGCTTTCTGCCGGAATTCCCAACACGTTGATATTGGTAAACTCCCGATTGTCTCGCTGCAGGGATTGCAGTCCGGTAAACTGGAAGGTGTGTGCCTCATTCAGTGTTTTGGTGTAATTGATGATGTTTTCCAAGGTGTAGTTGACTTGAAACTCTTCGCTTACACTTCCGGTAGGATCGCCACCTCTTCGGGCATTGGTCTGAGAGCCGATGAACCTGCCGCTTCTTCGGATGGTGATGTCAGGTCCGAAGTTTACCCGGTAGCTCAAGCCAGGCGCGATGTCCCAAAGCGCGTAAATACTGTTAAAGATCCGGTATCGTTTGGTAAGGTCCTCGTGAGCACCCGGTACAATTTCTGCAAGCGGGTTGGTTCTTAAACCGTCGTTGGTCGGTTGAAAATTGATTGATCCATCGTCATTGAATGTTTTTCCAAGTGGATTCTCTTGCAGCGCACCTCCGATGGGGTTGAAATTTTCTCCGTTTCGCTCGCTGTAGGTAAACAGGGTAGAAGTTCCGATTCGGAATTTATCGTTCAGTTTGTGATCGATATTGGCACGGAAGGAATACCTGCTGAAATCCTGGCTTTTTACCACGCCTACATCCCGGAAAAGGTTTCCGGAAATGAAGAAAGTGGTGTTTTGGCTACCACCCGAAACGCTAACCTGATGGCTCTGAATATTGCCAGTACGGGTCAGCGCATCGATGTAATCGAAACTTCTTCCAAGACGGATGCTCTCCAATTCGTTGGGTTCAAAAAGACCTTCGTCGGCTTCTTGCGTGGCGGGACCCTCGGGGTATTCGCCCACAGCCCGTCGGGACTCGCGCTTGTACTCGGCAAATTCCTCACCGTTAAAATTTTCTATTCTGCCAAGGCTTTGGTTGACACCGTAGTACGAATCTACAGAAACCACCGTTTTGCCCACTTCACCACGCTTGGTTGTGATCAAAACCACACCATTGGCACCCCGGGATCCATAAATTGCGGTGGCCGAGGCATCCTTCAATACCTCCATGGAGACGATGTCTTGTGGGTTGATGTCATTGATTCCACCAGCGATGGGTATGTTATCGACCACATACAAGGGGTCGTTGCCAGCATTGAAGGATCGCCTTCCCCGGATCCGAACCTGAGGAGCGGATCCCGGTTTGCTTCCCGCCTGAGTCACGTCTACACCGGTTGCTCTTCCCTGCAGGGCCTGTCGGGCATCCACGATTGGTTGCTCGGCAATTTCCTTGCTACCAACGGAGGAAATCGCTCCGGTTAGCTGACTTTTCCGGGTAGTTCCGTAGCCGACCACGACCACTTCATCCAGGTCAGAGACATCCGGATTTAGTTGGACATTGATTTGGGATTGATTGCCGATAGCAATTTCTTTGGGGCTGTATCCGATAAAGGAAAACACCAGGGTGGCGCCAGCGGGTGCGGAGATGGTATAGTTTCCATCCAGATCGGCTGCAACTCCGGTAGAGGTGCCTTTGACCAATACGGAAGCGCCAGGGATGGCCATTTCATTTTCATCTGTTATCTGCCCCCGAACCTGCACGTCTTGTGCCTGAGTCAGGTGGGTGCCGATAACCATCAGGAGCAAAAGGAGCCCCGTTTTCAAGTAATTTCTTGAGGTCATAATTTTCGGTTTGATGTTAATTGTGATGTTAATTTTTAAAGGCAATATTTCCTTTTATCAATAAATTCTTTCAGTTAAAATTTAGTTTTTTACATATGTTTCATTTTTTTGATGTATCGGATTTATTGAATTTTAAGAGTCCAAAAATATTGATATAAATTAAGAAAAAATTTTTTTCTGAAAGAAAGATGCAATCGGTTGCTCTTATTTACACGAGCGGTAAAAAATAGGTATAAAGTAACGTTTGCTGGTGGTAATTGAAAAAATATCAATTTTATCGTAAAGAATCAGTTTATCTAAATATTTAATAATTCAATGAAAATACTTTATTAATTTGGTGAAAAAATTGTAAATAAACTGACTTTTTAATAATGGTATTTGGGAAAAGCTCCGCCTTCTCATTCTTTGCCAGACCCAGGCCCCGTTGGAGGGCCTGGTATTTCTGTAACTTTTTTGCCAGCCCTTGTGGATAGCGGATGGCGGCGCTTGCGGCTACCAAGGTGTACAAAGCTGGGGAAGGGGTATTTGCGATAACAAAAAATCACGGCTCACCAAATAGGTAGCCGTGATTTTCTGTAGGCGGGAGACGAAGAATTAATTCAGTTCCCGGATTTTTATATTTTTGTAGTGAACCTCGTCACCGTGGTCTTGAAGCAGAATGTGTCCTTCCTCGGCTTCGCCAAAATTATCCCATTTTTGGTACTTACTGTCTGCCACCAACTCCCGGTACGCATCGGAACCGCGGGTATAGCTCAGCACTTTGAGTCCATTGATGTAGTGTTCGACGGTATTGTCCGGATGGACGACCACCCGCCCCTTGTTCCACTCGCCGATGGGCCGTACGAATCGGGACTGCTTATCTGCTTTAATCAGGTCGTAAAGCGAGGCGAGGGTTCGGTTGCCGTCTTTTCCCTGCTTGGCATCGGGGTGCCTTTCGTCATCCAAAATCTGGTATTCCAGTCCAATGGCTGATCCGGAATTGTTTTCGTTTAAGGTTACGAAATATTTCACACCGCTATTGGCCCCTTCGGTCAATTTGAAATCAAAAGCCAGGTCAAAAGCACTGTATTTGTCCACCGTTACGATGTCCCCGGCGTTTGCCGATTCCCTTCCATCTTTGGCTTCAATTGTAAGGACGCCGTCGTTGATGGTCCATCCACCCTCTGGAAAGTTTTCGGCGCGGGCACTTCTCCATCCTTCGCTGGTTTTTCCGTCAAATAGCAATTTCCAGCCGATCTCTTTTTCATAAGGAGTAAGCTCGTTATTCAAGGTACTGACGACGAATACATCATTCTCGAAGGGTGTGGGGGTAAGGTTTTCTGTTTTGATCCGGATGTTTCGGAAATAGGTTTTCTTCCCGGCATTTTCGGGGTTGTTTCCAATGCCATGTACCTGAAGCCCGATAAATCCAGATCGGTCCATTTCATCCACGAGGTACGCTACTTCTTGTCCGTTGACCCAGGTTTTCAGGGTATTGCCAATGAACTCGATGCGGTAGGTATTGAACTCACCCAATTTAAAAGCGCTGCGCGCATCCGGATTGTAGGTAAGGGGATACAACCAGCCGCGGCGGGCTTCGTCGTAGATTCCGCCCGACCAGGCTCTTTCTTTTGGGTCGCATTCTACCTGGTAACCAAAGACCCTTCCTTTTCCGTCATTGGCATCGGGATTGTGCTGGCCCCGGGCCATCACTCCGGAATTGCTAGATTCATCGTCTACACGAATGTCAAGTTCCAGGATAAAGTCCTCGTACGTCTGATCGGTTACCAAAAAGGTATTGGGTGTATTGGCTACAGCGGACCCGACGATCACGCCGTCTTCTACCGTGAATTCGGCCGCTCCGTCTAATTGATGCCATCCATCCAGGGTTTCCCCATCAAATAAATTGGTCCAGCCCTCTTTCGTCTCGACCGTGGGCTTTCCACAGGCTGCAAGAAGAATAAAAGCCAGGGCAAAAAGGCTTAGGTGTTGTTTGTTCATGATATCGGTTATTTTTACGAATGTGTTAATGATTCATCCAACTTTGGAGTAGATGCAGCGATGTGCAACGTGTAAAGATAAACATTATCTGACGAATATTTAAAAAAAATACGCAATCGATTGCACAAGTGCGACGAAAGGCGGTTTACGTTTCAACTCCCCGGCGAAGGGAGAATCTCCGTCTTCCGGTCGGAGATTGCGTAAAAAGTTTGTTAATTTTAACGAAACGTACCTGCGGATCCCCGATGATCCTTTTTTCTGGTCGCGGGAAATGGGATGGCTGCGCGGACTATTCGGTAGGGGCGGATTTTTATTTTAGTTTCGCAACCATGCAAGGAGTATTTGATTATTGGGAGTTTCTGGCTGGAATAGGCTTATTTCTTTGGGGGATGAGCCAGGTGGAGCAGGGGCTCAAAGGATTGGCAGGGAATTCCTTTAAGGACCTGCTTCACCGGTACACAAACAAGCCCTGGAAGGGAATTGTAGCGGGTACCCTGGTCACGGCGATTCTTCAAAGCAGTTCCCTCGTCACCCTGATGGTACTGGCTTTTTTGGGAGGGGGGATGATTCATCTCAGAAATGCTCTGGGGGTGGTATTGGGAGCCAATATGGGGACCACATTTACGGCCTGGATTGTGGCTACCTTTGGGTTCAAGCTAAGCGTGGCCGATTTTGCCTTTCCTTTTCTGGCAATCGGCGTTATGACGTATTTATTCACCAATAGCCGGCCCTTCTTGAAATACGTGGGGATCTTTTTGCTGGGCTTTGGCCTGCTGTTTTTGGGATTGGATTACATGAAGGTATCCATTGATACCTATGCCGCGGCCGTGGATCTGAGCACTTTTGGGGAATACGGCCGCTGGCGGTTCCTGCTGTTAGGCATCCTGATTACGGCCATGATCCAATCCAGTTCGGCGATGATCGTCATCGTCCTGAGTGCCATCAACGCCGGACTGATCGGTACCGACCATGCCCTGGCGATGATTATTGGTGCGAACATCGGTACCACCTTTACGCTGGTTCTCGGGGCGGTCGGGGGCACCGCGGATAAGAAAAGACTCGCCCTGGCTAACTTCATGTTTAATGGTATTGTGGGGGTCCTTTGTTTTTTCTGGATTGACGAACTGATTCTACTGAGCATTCGGGTCTTTCAGCTTACGGACCCGCTATTCGAATTGGTGTTATTGAATTCCCTGATAAACGGACTGATGATCCTGGGCTTTTACCCATTTTTATTGCCTTTAGAGGCATGGCTGAAAAGAAGGTTTCGTTCGGATATCCCCAAAGGCAAGTCGCAATTCGTTAAGAATATCAGTACCGAAATTCCTTCCGTAGCCCTGATTGCCCTGCGAAAAGAAATGGATGGGGTTCTTCAGAATACCTTGAAATTGGTCTGGAAAATCGTGCACAAGCACAAGGGGCCCAGGAAGGACGCGTCTGTCTGGCGTAAAATAACCTTTCAACCCAAGGACTTGCTGCTTGACTACCAGCAACTGAAAAACCTGGAGGAGGAGCTGTTTGAATTTGCCCTGCGGCTGCAAGCCGAAAACCTGCGTGCGGAGGAGGCAAATCGCCTGTCCGATTTGTCCCAAACCCTGCGTTTTTTGGTAGTAGGCGCCAAGGAGTTTAAAGATATCGTTCATAACTTGAAGGAAATGGAGGATGCCACCGAGCCTTTTGTTGCAGAAGTGTTGGCCGACCTGCAGGAGGAAGTAAAAGATTTTTTGACTGTATTCGAAGAATATCAGGCACTTGCGGAAACAGATACACCTACCCTGCAGGCGGTGGAAGAAAAACTTAAAGCCACCTATTCCGAAAAGATTCATTCCCTGTACAGTCAGCTGCGTACCAAAAAGACCGATGTGCCTGTGTCTACGCTTGCCAATGTCATTCAGCAGGTTTTTTCCGGCCTGGGATTGATTTGGAAAGGCATTGGCTCTATGCAGAAAGAAGTTCCAGAGGAAACGGCGGAAGTTCGATAGGTAGCCGTTCGGGGTGGGGTTTTCTACGGCCCATGGCGATGGAAAACCTTTATCGCCAAAACATATTACCCCGCATTATTTTCGGCCGGAAGTGGCGGTTGCGAAGAATTACAATGGACCCGTTGCCTAGGCAATGCCGTATTGCTTATTTTGGCGAGGGTACGTTTCCGGACCATTCGAACGCTCCGGTAGTCAAATTTTTTTAACGGTCAGGCAGAGTTTCTTTATTGGTTTGTGGCCTGGACCTTTTACCGGATTTTCATGGAGTATAGGTTTATTTTATTACTTTTGGCTTGCTTTTCCTGGCCCGTCCCCAACAGCGAACAGGTAATGGCAGGTACTACCGATCACTACTATTTTGTGTCGAATGAAGCTTGTTGGCAAATGAACGTATCGTTACTCTACAAGATTGCTTTATGGACAAGTTCGCTGGGAGTAATCGCCTTAATTTCGGACTTTGGGTATTCCCAAAACGAATTTTCTCAGCGATTTCTCGACGGCTTTTACTTTGTGGTATTGGGGATTGGGGTGGTTTCCACGGCAGTTCGGTACATCGAAAATTACAAATTGATCGCGCGAAAAGTCTTTATTTTCGATTTTTTGTCCGTTTGCTTCACACTGTGGGTGTTTTACCTCTTTCTTTTCGTGGGTGTTCCGTTCGAGACGGATTTGTTGCTAGAAAATCCTATCTGGGTGCGAATCGCGGTTTTTACGACCTTTATTCGGGAATTTTCAGAAGTAAAGTTCAATTATAAGCGAACCGTTTTGAATCCTGCCCAACTTTTTGTGGCGAGTTTTCTTTTCATAATTCTGTTGGGCACCTTGCTGCTAATGTTACCCAGAGCTACTCATGAGGGGATTTCGTTTATTGACGCCCTATTTACGTCCACCAGTGCGGTTTGTGTAACGGGTCTGATCGTCGTGGATACCGGTAGTTACTTTACAGATTTTGGGCAAATCATCATCATGCTACTTATCCAAATCGGAGGATTGGGGATTCTGACCTTTGCCAGTTATTTCAGCTATTTTTTCCGGGGGGGCTCCACCTACGAAAACAAACTTGCCCTGCGGGATATCACGAGTTCGAAGACTATTGGGAATGTCTTTTCCACGCTCAAATACATCATCTTCATCACGTTTAGTATTGAATTGCTCTCGGGATTACTTATCTACAGCAGTTTGGATAGGGGTTCCTTTGCCTCCCAATACGAACGCGTATTTTTTTCGGTTTTTCATGCAATTTCGGCATTTTGCAATGCCGGGTTTTCGACCTTATCCAATAGCTTGTATGAAAGTGAATTTCGATTCAACTACGCGTTACAGCTTACGGTTATACTTTCTTTCGTATTGGGAGGACTGGGTTTCCCGATCGTGGCCAATATCGTTAATTACAGCAACTACCGGCTGCGTAAACTTTTCTCTTTCGGAAGAAATAAGGTGGGCTACCGCCCCTGGGTGTTGAATCTAAATAGTCGAATAACATTAATCACAACCTTTTCCATCACGGCAATCGCTTTCGTTGCTTTTTTTGTGCTGGAATACAACAACACCCTGGCGGAGCACCGAGGCCTGGGGAAGGTAGTAACGGCGCTTTTTGGAGCCACTACTCCCCGTACTGCAGGCTTTAATTCCATTGATACCGCTTCCATGCTTTTTCCTACCACGATGATGGTTTTTTTGCTAATGTGGATCGGCGCGTCGCCTGCGTCTACAGGCGGAGGGATCAAAACCAGTACCTTTGCCATTGCCACATTGAATATCCTTAGTTTGGCGAAGGGCAAGGATCGAATCGAAGTGTTTGGCCGGGAGATTGCAGCCATTTCCGTTCGCCGGTCCTTTGCCATCATTTCGCTCTCCTTATTGGTCATTGGTTTGGGCATCATGCTTATTTCTATCTTTGAAACCGATAAAGACCTGATGGACATTGGATTTGAGTGTTTTTCGGCATACAGCACCGTTGGCCTCAGTCTTGGGATTACGGGAAAACTTGTGAATGAAAGCAAGCTTATTCTGATCGTTATCATGTTTGTTGGACGGGTGAGCATGCTGACCATTGTCATTGCGGTATTCAGAAAAGTGCGAAGAAAAAATTATCGGTATCCGACCGAAGAAATAACGATTAACTAAAAGTTAGATCCATGAAATTTATCATCGTAGGACTTGGGAATTTTGGTGCATCCCTTGCACAAAAATTGACCGCTCAGGGCAATGAGGTAATCGGCATCGACACCCGAATGGAAAAGGTGGACCTGTACAAGGAAAAGATATCGCATACCATTTGCATGGACGCCACGGAAGAATTCACGGTTTCCGGTTTGCCGCTGGAGGATACAGACGTGGTGATCGTTGCGATCGGTGAAGAGCAGGGTTCCAATATCATGGCCACAGCCCTCTTTAAAAACATGCAGGTAAAGCGGCTGATCAGCCGAGCGATCAATCCACTTCACGAAAAGGTGTTGGTGGCCATAGGCGTGGACGAAATCGTGCATCCGGAAGAAGAAACCGCCGAACGATGGGCCAAAAAACTTTGCCTGAAAAACGTGGTCGATTCCTTCGAGCTTAGCGAGGATTTTAGTATCATCGAAGCCAATGTCCCCAAGGAATGCGTAGGAAAAACCATACGCGAAGTCGGGTTTCGACTAACCTACAACTTGCTCGTACTGACCATCATGAAAAAAACGGAGGTAAAGAGTGTGCTCGGTAAAAGCCGTACGGAATTCAGAATTCAGGGAATTGCCAGGGCAGACCAAACGCTCGAAGCATCCGACATCCTGGTATTGTACGGAGCAAACGACGACCTGCAAGAGTTTTTAAGACAGTAGTAAAGACCGGTTGCCTGATTCCTCGTCCTAACGGTCACTCTTCCTGCCAGTCTGCGCATCCGGTGAAGGGTTTTTCCGGCCTGGGATTGATTGGGGAATACATCGGTCAATGCGGAAGGAATGGGCTGCTGAGGGAGAATCATAACGTATGCCTTGGCGAAGTTTGTACGCGTTTTCCGTGTAAAAAACACCTGAAAATCAGCCTTTTTGCATGCGCGTACGTATAACAAATCAAAACCAAACTAACCCCCCTAAGCCATGACCCGATTCCTGTCTCTTTTTTTCGTCATTTCTTTTACTTCGGCGGCTGCATTCGGCCAGTCGCCATGGATCGTCAAATCCTTCCCAAACGCATCGAATTCAGTGCCTTCGTTTTCGGATTTCGGATCTTCAACGAGCAAGGCTGTCGGCAATGACTTTTTGACTGACCACACCCTTACACAGTTTACCAACAAAGACCCATTTGGATGGAATGATTTCAACAAAGGCACCAGATTGGTCTTGCCCGTGAAAGTGGCCCGGGCCCAGTGGAACATGCCCATCGTGGACCTGTCAAAGGGATTCTCTTCCAAGCTACCCA
Source organism: Cyclobacterium xiamenense (assembly GCF_900109255.1). Taxonomy (NCBI): domain Bacteria; kingdom Pseudomonadati; phylum Bacteroidota; class Cytophagia; order Cytophagales; family Cyclobacteriaceae; genus Cyclobacterium; species Cyclobacterium xiamenense. The sequence goes on from NZ_FNZH01000004.1 coordinate 58,105, forward strand.
TAAAAAGTTCTTTTGGGGATTTTTCTTCCCGCATGCCGATCGTTGGCGAAAAGCTCGCGCTGCCTGAATCTGGCCGCCGGTACCTTTTCGAAGGTACTCCTCTGCCGTTGCCCGGTGGTCCTGGCGGTGCATCTGTTTTTATGCCAGGACGGTGAATGCCTGGCAAACACTCACATGGACGCCGAAAGTGACCGCGAAAAAGCATTGGCAATCGGTTTAAGCGGCCCAATCCATGTATCCCGAAACAGATTCTCCTAGAAGCACTTGGTGTCGCTCAGAGGAAAGCGGATAAGACGGCCCATGTGCACGCAAGTACCTACGGGAATTTCAAGCCGTTATGCCGGACAAACGTTTCGCTGTTCCGAATACAAGGCTACCTTAACGGTCTTTCCTGAAAAACGAATGTTTTTTTCGTTTCAGGTTTTTCAGCTACAGAGGTGTTGGAAATCGATCGTTTTCCACATTTTTTCTTTCGGTTAATTCCCAAGTTTGCATCTTTTTCACGAACTTACCCTCGTGGGCACCTACCGATAATCCTTGATTTACAATGGGATCGTCGGCAGGTGCCGTGAAATTATTGGCAGAAACTGCAAAAAAAGGCAAAATATGCTCATTCTATCATTAAATATCTTCCTTGTAGCTAAATGGAATCCCGTTATGGTCGTAAGAATTAAGCAAAGAATCACATTTTTCCTTTTTTTACTGTTGGCTTCGGCTGGAGTCACCCGGGTTCATGCCCAGGCAACTGATCCGGAAACCCGGCTAGCCGAAATGGGAATAACGCTGGCCGAGCCGGCGGCACCTACGGCCAATTTTGTGTTGGCCGTGCAAACCGGAAACCTGATTTTCCTTTCGGGGCATGGGCCCATGCAGGAAAATGGGGAATACATGAGCGGAAAAGTGGGCGAAGAACTGGATCTGACCCAGGCTGCCGCTGCGGCGCGGCTTACCGGCATATCCCTACTTACCTCCTTAAAAGCGCAGATTGGCTCATTAAATCGGGTAAAGCGTATCGTAAAAGTCCTGGGCATGGTAAATGCGGTTCCTGATTTTACGCAGCATCCACAGGTGATGAATGGTTTTTCCGACTTTATGGTGGAGGTTTTCGGTGAAAAAGGCAAACATGCCCGATCCGCCGTAGGAATGGGATCCTTGCCATTCAACATACCGGTAGAAATCGAAATGATTGTGGAACTGCACGGGGAATAACGAGGCGGCATTTATGAATAAAGCATGAACCTCAAAGGAAAAGGACGATATACCTACCTGCTTGTTGGCGCGCTGTTGTTGTTTGTTGTAGCGCTGTTGATGCTGGCTATGCGCAACACCTCGCACATTGGTTCGGTGTTGATCGCATGCTTTCTTTGTGCTTCCTTGGGTGTCAGGGGATTTCAGGCCACCAAAGGCCTTTCGTTTACCCTGCTGATACTGGCGGTAGTGACCACGGCTTTGAGTTACCCGGAGTATTTTTTAGAAATGAATGGGTTTGAGTTGGCAGAGTTGATTACGCCGTTGATACAGTTGATCATGTTTGGGATGGGAACGTCGATGGGCCTAAGGGATTTTATCGCCCTGGCGAAGGCTCCCAAATCCGTTTTGGTGGGCGTCGTTGCGCAGTTTTCATTGATGCCTTTGATCGCCTTTTTCCTGGCCTCGGTAAGTGGGTTTTCTTCCGAGATTTCAGCCGGATTGATTTTGTTGGGTTGCGCACCGGTATCGGTGGCTTCTCCCGTGATGGCTTACCTGGCCAGAGCCAATGTGGCGCTTTGCATCACCATTGTATCGGTTACCACCCTTTTGGCGCCCCTGGTAATACCCCTTCTTATGAAGGTATATGCGGGCGGCTTTATTCCCATAGCCGTTGTTGACATGATGTGGGGCATTGTCAAAATGGTGCTGTTGCCAATCGGCGCCGGACTGCTGTTCAATAAATTTTTACACGGGCGGGCCAGATGGCTGGACGCTTCCATGCCGCTGGTATCCATGGGGGGCATTGCATTGATCGTGGCGATCATCATGGCGGCAGGTAGGGAGAGCCTGTTGAGCATGGGGTTGCTACTGGTAGGAGCGGTTCTGTTGTTAAACCTGGCGGGCTACCTGGCTGCCTATTGGATGGCCCGGCTTTTCCGATTGCAGGAGCAAGATTGTCGGACCATCTCCATTACTACGGGAATGCAGAACGCCGGCCTTGTTTCCGGCATTGCCAAAGAAATGGGCAAGATCGCAACGGTGGGATTGGCCTCAGCGGTGTGTGGCCCGTTGATGGGATTTACTTCCTCGGTCCTGGCCTCTTATTGGAGTGGTAAAAAAACCGAAAACCTGCTTGCCAATGATGCTGTGGCAGACAAAAAATATTCGTATCAATCCATGGAAAAGGTAAAGGATAAGGAATGACCGCAGGAAAAGCCTGCTGAATTCGCAGATTAACGTAAATCTTAGTCGATATGATCAACCTGCAGCGTAACGAATAAAAAATGTAACGAATACAACCCATGAAAAGCCTACATGAAATACACGCTTTGTTTGAACGACTATTGGTACCTGCCCTGCTGGTATTGCTGACGTTAGGAAGCCTACAGACCCTGGCCCAGGTAGCCAAAGAAAACCTCCGCCCGGCGGCGATGGGTCGGATGGGGATGGTGGCTTCGGCCAATCCACTGGCCAGCCTCGCCGGGCAAAAAATCCTGGCCAACGGAGGCAATGCCATCGATGCCATCGTGGCGACTGCAGCAGCCCTGAATGCCGTGGAGCCGTACATGTCCGGCACGGCCGGCGTGGGATACATGCTCTTTTATTCCGCTGCCGAAGACCGGGTGCGATCGCTGGTGTTTGGTGGATGGGTGCCGAAATCATTTGATGCCCGGGCCCTGGAAGCGGCCCCAAAGGCCGCAGATGGGGCCGGACACGAGGCAATCGAAACCGTGGGCCCGAAAATCGTCGCCATACCCGGCAACCTCGCTGGCTGGAACAGGGCGCTGGAGGACTACGGTACCCTGTCGCTGGAAGCGGTATTTGAATCGGCCATCGGCTATTTGGAAAATGGGGTACCCATTACCGAGTTTGACGAAGCCATGTGGAAAGGAACGGTGGAACGCGTGAAGCCCCACAAGGAATCCGTGGCGCTACTCTTTAAAGATGGACGTGAGCCCTACGAAATCGGCGATGTTTTCACCAATAAGCCCCTGGCGGCGACGATGAGACGCATCGCTGCGGAGGGTATCGATGTCTTTTACAAGGGCGAGATCGCTCAACAAATAGCCGATGCTTTTAAAAAAGACGGTGGTTTTATCACAATGGAGGACCTGGCAATGGTTCCCGATCGGGTCCAATGGACCGAGCCGATTTCAATCGATTACAGGGGCTACAAGGTTTACAACAATCCCCCGCCGGGCATGGGGATACAGCAGTTGCAAACCCTGAAAATCATGGAGGGATTTGATCTGAAACGCATGGGGCACAACAGTGCCGAATACCTGGCCCACCTGATGGAGGCCATCTACCTGAGCCGGTTGGATACAGACACCTACATTGGCGATCCGGAGTATGTGGCTGTTCCGGTGGATCGGCTGCTTTCCGACGCCTATCTGGATGAACAACGCAAGAAGGTGGTGGAGCGGGTACAAAAGCGAAAATTGGCGGCGGCAACCCATCCCGAGGATACCGGGCATGAGGTCACCGATGCAGGAACTGGGGCAATCGATCCAGCCTATCAATACGCCACCACCAGCCTTTCCGCCATGGACCAATGGGGCAATGCGGTGGTGATTATCCAGACACATGGCGGCGGTTTTGGTTCCGGATATGTCGCAGGCAAAACCGGCCTGATCTTTAATAGTGGCATCGATTGGATGGAAAAGATACCGGGGATGGCCAACAGCGTGGCACCCTGGAAGGCGGTGGGTTGGTGTATCGGAGGAATGATGCAATTTCACAAAGCCGGCAAACCCGAGCTTATCGTCGGCTCACCCGGGAGTTTCGGGATTTTGCAATCCGTTCCCCAGGTAGCCATGAACTACATTGATTTTGGGATGAACATACAGGATGCCATCAGCGCCCCGCGGTTTCGCTGGAAAGATGAATTGGGTACGGTGCCGGCCACAGAGGTAATTATGGAGCGCCGGGTGGCGCCCGAAGTGCTCAGCGAGTTGCGCCAAATGGGCTACCAGCTGGATACCAGTTTGGGCGACTGGTCGATGACGGTGGGTGGAGCCCAAGGAGTGTCCATTGATCGCGAAAGTGGCTGGATGATGGGAGGGGCCGACCCTAGGCGAAATGGCTACGCGGTAGGCTGGTAGCGGGTGTGCATCTCCGGAAACCGGATTCCAAACCCAGGAATGCAGGCAGCAAAACCAACGAAGGAAAAGGTGGCACCTTGTTGAAACCGGACGGTTTAGCGGCACCAAACAGGCAGTCAAAAAATTAGGTAAAGAAAATAGTACGGGGCAATCGAAAGAACCATGGACAAAAACACCGAAAATTCAAGAAGGGAATTTATAAAGAAATCACTAGTAGCCGGCTCACTGATCCCTTTAGGAGCAGTGTTGGGGGGGGCTGAGGCAGCCGCCATGGCGCGGATAATTGGGGAAAGTAGCAAGAGGCCCCCCGCGGCGCAGAAAACGGTGGCTCTCATCGCCAATATTTACCGCAATAGTGCCCACGCGGACGTGATAGGGACCAAGCTATTCGCAGGTATCCCCACGGACGAGGGGATGGTGGCGCCACAGGTGAAGATCGTTTCTGTCTGGATAGACCAGATCGGTGCCAACGATACCGGGGTTAAAATCGCCGAAATGAATGGGGCTACAGTGTACGGTACGATCGCCGAAGCGCTTACCCTGGGCGGAGACAAGCTGGCGGTAGATGGGGTGATTTACATTGGCGAACACGGGGAGTATCCCTACAGTCGCTACGGCATCAAAATGTATCCGCGCATGAATTACCTGGAGCAGATTTTCCGGGTCTTTGATGCTTCCAACAAGTCCGTTCCACTATTTACCGATAAGCACCTGGCTTACAGCTGGCTGGACAGCAAATGGATTTACGACCGATCAAAAGAATTGCAGGTGCCCATGATGGCGGGTTCTTCCTTGCCGTTTTGCTGGCGAGACCAGCCCTTGGAGCACCCGCTGGGTATCGGCATTTCAGAGGCGGTGGCCATCGGGTATGCTTCGCTAGACGCGTATGGCTTCCACGTGGCGGAGATTTTGCAATGCATGGTGGAACGAAGGGCCGGAGGCGAAACCGGCGTGGCAAGTGTGCAGGGCCTAAAGGGGGAAGACGTTTGGAAAGCCATGGACGACGGGCGTATCAACCTGGATTTGGTGACGGCCGCCTGTAATGCAATCCAGGGACGAAAGCAGGGAGACATGCGGAAATTGGTGGAAGCGCCCCACGCCATACTGGTAGCCTACAACGACGGCACCAAAGGCGCGATCGTCATGCTTACGGGCTACGTGAATCAAGGCTGGGGCTACGCTGCCAATACCTCGGACGGGCAAGTGGCTACGGAGTTTGTTCTGGACCACAGCATGAGCTATTCCCATTTTAGCTACCTGACCCTGAATATCCAGGAGTTTATCCTTACCGGAAAACCTACCGCACCGGTCGAGCGCACCTTGCTGACCAGTGGTATTACCGATATGGGGATCCGCTCTCTGGTGGACGGTGAAACGAAACAAACGCCTTTTTTAAACCTGAGCTATTCGGCAGAAGGATTTGCGCCCATCCGCCCGACGGCTCCACGGCCAGAAGGACAGAGCATCGGCCCCTGGCCACCGAAAGGGTACGAATTTATCATTCCAGACAACTTCAAAAAGTAGCCTCCAGACTTTGGTTATGTACGGAGGTTAGGGGGAGTTGGCCTCTCCGGTACCGACTCCCCGGCGACTCAACGAAAGCAAACACCGTGTTGGGATGTAACTCTGGATGGCGGGGGCGCTCGGATACTTGCGAGGAAACGCGGATACCTCTTCCAGGAAGCGTCCTTTCTGTATCACCCCTCCGAAGAGAATCGCGGAATCCGGGCGGATTTTTTCCGAAAAGTTTATTAGCTTTAGCACTGAAAAATTAACTGATAGTTCTCATGTGCCCCAAAAGGCGCAATGGTTCCTTATCCAATCCAGCCAATGAATAACCGATCCTTTGCCCTCGTTTTTCTTTTCCTGTTGTTGCGCGCATTTGCAGCGCCTGCCCAGGACCGTCCCAATATTGTTTTGATCATGGCCGACGATCTTGGCGGCAGGGATTTGCCGGCCTATGGCAACCGATTTAACGAAACGCCCCATATTGACCGATTGACCCGGCAGGGAATGCTGTTCCGGCATGCCTATGCGGCTCCGGTTTGTTCGCCCACCCGAGCCAGTATCCAAGCCGGACAGTACCCGGCGAGGGTAGGTATTTTTGATTTTATTCCCGGACACTGGCGACCCTACGAGGAGGTGATAGTCCCCCATCACCGGGTGCAACACCTGCCCGATAATATCGCAACCCTGGGCAATTCCATGCAGGCTTCAGGCTACAAAACCGGCTATTTTGGGAAATGGCATTTGGGAAACCGTCCGGAGCATCTCCCACACAATCGGGGCTATGATCGGGCCTATACCTATGCAGGTGGCGGGTTTTACCAGCCGAAATTTATTCCCGAATACACCGGTGGAGAAAATCGCCGGCTCAGTGAAATCCTAACGGATATGAGTGTGGATTTTATGCGGGAAAACCAAGAGGAACCTTTCTTCTTGTTTCTATCGCATTACGATGTACACGTGCAGTTGGATGCGGATCAACCGCTGATCGATAGGTTTCTCAACAAGCCCAAAGATCCAAACTACGCCAGTAATGCCGTTTACGCAGCGATGATCGCTCATGTGGACGATAGTGTGGGAGCACTGATGGCGGCGCTCGAAGACCTGGGCCTGGCGGAAAACACGGTAGTGATTTTTTATTCCGATAACGGAGGCGTGGATAACCGGTTTGACAACATTCCCCTACTCGGCGGGGATAGCAAAGATGTCTACCCCGAAGGCCATCCCCTTCGCTACATCGCTACCTCCAATGCACCGCTGCGGGCGGGAAAAGGGACGGTATACGAAGGGGGGATCCGTGTTCCCCTGATTGTCCGCTGGCCTGAAAGGATAGAAGCGGGCACTACGTCGGAGGCAATTGTGTCCAGCGTGGATTTTTACCCGACATTTCTGGAACTTGGAAAAGGAGAAGCTCCCGCGAATCAAGTGCTTGACGGGCAGTCTATGGTGCGCGCACTGACAGGAAATGGCGGTGATTCGGAGCGGGAAATTTTCACCCATTACCCCGTTTATCACCACGAGGTCCCCATGTCGGCGCTAAGAAAAGGCGATTGGAAATTGATTGAAAACCTGGTATCCGGCGAGTTTGATTTGTACAACCTACGCTACGATATCAACGAAGTGACCGACCTTAAATTTAGCTTTCCGGCAAAGCTAGCCGAGATGAAGCAAGCCCTGAAAAAATGGCAATCCGATACCGACGCCCAGTTCCCGGTTCCAAACCCCGATTTCGATCCGGCTCGCCGGTACGAATGGGGGACCAATCCCTTTCGATAGCCAAAATGGCTTGTACTGATCCGGAAAGGGTGGGTTTTTTCGGGCTTTTAAGGTTGTTTATCGGTAGGTATCGAAGAAATTCTCCTTCCCCTCTTTTTTGAAACCAGGTGCTTTGTGCGATTGGTTGGTCGTCCATCAGACGCCGCAGGTACCCCTTTTTGCTAGGGAGCTTTGTGGCAGCAAAAGATCGATGGGCTGATAAGCGAATGGAGGTGGTTAGGTTTGGGACTGGTTTTCGTCCCCAGGCAATGCGCCTTTGAGTTCAATGATTCGGCCCGGTAGCGGGTAGCCGGCTTCCTCTAGTGCTTCCAGTACAGCAAGTACTGCTGCAGAACGGACCAAGTGATCGGCATGTTCCCGGTCATAGGTATTGACCCAGTAGCTTACCCGTATTAGGAGCGAACTATCGCCCATCTCGCTGACCAAAGCCAGTGGGCCTTTTTGCCCCGACAAGACGCCCGGCACCCGATTCAATGTTTCAGTGATCAATGCCATGGCTTTTCCGTAATCGCAGCCGTACCCCAGGCCCAGTTTAAAGCCATAACTAAGGTATCCATCAATGGTGAAGTTGATTAGCGGACTCTTGATTATAGAAGCATTTGGAAGAAATACGTCTTTCCCGTCCAGGGTTTTGATCTGGGTATCGCGGAGGTTTAGTGCACGCACGTTTCCGCTAATGCCTTGAATTTCCACCAGATCACCGATTTTAAAAGGCCTTTTAAATGCCAAAAGGATTCCTGCCAGGAAATTTTCGCCAATATCCTTTAGTGCAAACCCGATGATAAAAGCGGTGATACCTGCGCCTGCCAATATACCGCTGACGGCACCTGTAAGACCTAAAAACCGAAGTACCAGGGTAATGCCAAAAATCAGAACGATAAACCGAATGCCCGCAGCGATGAAGTCTGCCAGCAGGGAGTCTTCGGTTCGTTTGGCGAGCCGGATACGGACAATTTTTTTTATCCACCGGGACAGGTAAATAAAAAATACCAGAATCACTGTGCCGATGAGCAGGGCTACCAGCAATTGCCGCAGGTCTGCCAGGTCGCCGGTGACAAGGGATACCAATTTATCCAGAGATTCACTAAAGTTCATGGAGTTCAGGTTTTTTAGGGCAGTAAGGGTCGGTTATCGTCCAGAGTGAGTCGACGAAGCCATTTTTCAGCGAGAGCAGGCCAGGTTTCTGCGGCATCGTTTCCCTTTCGCATGCCGTAGCCGTGGCCACCTTCCGAAAGGAAATGTAACGTAACGGGACGCTTCTGGTCCCGAAGCGCCCCTGCCATCACCAGGACGCTGTTTCCATAGCGGTCATCTGCGGTACCAAAAAGAAACTGCGGAGGAGTAGCTTCATTCAGGCGAAGCTCCGGTGTCAGGCTCCGATTCTCCCCTTCGTCCAGGTAGGCCGGATAAATCAGCAGGGAAAAATCCGGTCGGGCCGAAAGGCTGTCCGCTGCATCGACGGGTGTATAGGTCCGTTCGCCAAAACGGGTGCTGGCCCGGGCTGCCAGGCTGCCGCCAGCCGAAAAACCAATCACTCCCAATCGCTTGGGGTCCAGCTTCCAATCGCTGGCCCTGCTGCGTACCAGGCGGATGGCCCGCTGCAGGTCGTAGAGGGCAGGTTCCCGTTTGTTCGGAACTCGATATTGGAGCACAAACGCCGTAAATCCCAGTTGGTTAAACCACTCCGCTACCTCGTACCCTTCTTTGTCAATGGCCAGGATATTATAGCCCCCACCCGGACAAACGATGACACTGGCACCGTTTGACGGTGCTTTGGGTTCGAATACTACCAATGCCGGGTCAGTCACATCGGTCAGTCGGGTGACATTCCCACTGGTATTGGCTGTTTGAACGGGCGGATGTTTCGCCTCGGTTTCGCCGGGGACCGTGCCTGGCCATAGGTAAAGGGTGTCGGTACCTTGAGCAAGCGCGAATGCAGAACAGACGATAAAAAAGAGCAAGATAAAGAAGCGCTTCATAGGGTATGGGTTTTAAACGCAGAAAATACTTCCCGGGAAGCACCGTTCGAAAACAGCGACCCGCCCGATAGCTTTACAAGTTACCCCTTTACCCCAACACCTGCAAATTGAAATTGGCTCCTTTTACCGTCACTTCGGAGGGCGCTCCTGGCGGGAAGTGCTTGCCAGAAAAAAAAATGCCCGGAACCAATTGTTTTAGCCCGGGACATGATTTTCATGAACTTGGTGTTTATTCCTCCGTAATCCATTCGCTACTTATTTCCTCCAGAAGTAGCGAAGAGGTGGTTTCGTTGATAATCTTTAGTTCCTGAATCTGTGTTCCTCCCCAAAATCCTGCTTCTAGCCGGATTATCTCCCCGTTTCTTTCCCAGGTTCCTTCGTAGTCATTGGTCACGATGGGAGGGGTGCCGCACCATCCGCTATTGGCTCGATGGATCAATTTTCCATTACTAAAAAAGCGGTAACCATAGGTGTTTTCCAGCAGTTCGTCTACCTTTTCCATGGCGATGCCATTTTCCTGGTATTCGAGATTACTCCAGTTGCCTACCGGAACGGGTCCGGTTTGCAGGGCCGAGAGGCTTTCCTCTTCCATGCAGGAAAAAAGCAGCAAGCCAGAGACAAAAGTAAGGACGATTTTTTTCATGGAATGTTCTTTTTGGTTTCCATTCCTAGACGCAGAACAGCAAAAGGCTGTTGAGGGGAACGGTAATTTTTTTTATTTTTCTACTCTTACTGGATCCGTCGCCTTCTTTTTTCAGCCTACTAATTTTTTACAGCATAAAATTGTAACCCATAGGAATAGGTGCCATAGGCTATAAACGTTCTTTTGATCGGTCCTGGGCTTCTTCAGTAGCGGTCATTGGTAAATTTAGATTATTTTAACCGAATCGGATCCGATGTAAAGCCGTTTTGGGTTCAGCTATAAAATGACTCCAACCCGCCTCCTTTTCGAACAGTTTATTGTTCGCTAGCGAACAGGGAGAGGAATGGCAAATTCCAAAAAACCTCTTAGAAGTAGCAATTCGCCCATTTTAAAAAACAGGCACGCCATTGGAAGGGGAAGTAAACCACCATTGAATCAAATCACCATGAGACTATTCACCGGTCTGGTCCTCTGGGCCATTCTTTTTGTCCTTTGCTGGCCCATTGCTCTGTTACTGCTTTTGCTTTATCCCCTGATCTGGTTGCTGTTATTACCCTTTCGGCTATTGGGTTTTGGGGTCACATTGACCTTATCCATGATCTTTGCGCTGTTTTTGCTTCCCTTTAGTCTGATGCGCTAGGCTGCTTCTGCGCGGTGAGTAGCAGCCCCAGGTAGGTGATGGCAGCGTTGACCAGCAGGATTTCAAAACCAAACTGAAAGCCATCAAACCATCGGGCGGAATTCCAGTCCAAAACGAAGGATAGTGCAGGGCTCAGGAGACAGATATACGGCACGATCCGGTCGCGGACCGCAAGCGGGTTCGTTAACCCAAAGGCAAACAGCCCCAGCAGGGGGCCATAGGTAAATCCGGCGGCCTTAAACACCGCACTTACCACACTGCGGTCGTTCACTTCGTTGAAAACGACAATGGTCAAAAATACCAAAAAGGTAAAACCGATATGGATCCAACGCCGCGTCAGGTCCTGATTGACGTCTTTTTTGGCTGGCAGGTCAATGATATCGATGCAAAAGGAAGTGGTCAGAGCGGTGAGCGCAGAATCCGCACTGGAAAAAGCAGCAGCCGTGATTCCCAACAGAAACACCACTCCCGCCAGCGTGCCAAAATGGTTCAAAGCCAGGCTGGGAAAGAGTTCGTCCGTAGCGCCGGGCAAGTCCAATCCGTTGACGGCTGCGTAATGATACAGCAGCACCCCCAGCGCGAGAAACAGGAGATTGGAGAAAAAGAAAGTAATGGCAAACCAAAAGATGTTTTTCTGGGCATCCTTTTGGTTGCGGCAGGTGAGGTTTTTCTGCATCACGTTTTGGTCCAGTCCATTCATGGCGATGGTAATGAATACCCCGCCGGCAAACATCTTGAAGAAGTTCTGACTGGTATTGCCCTCCCAGACAAAGATATTGGATAGCTCACTGTCTCCGACAATCGCCAGCATGTCCCCGGCACTTTTACCCAACTGCCCGGCGATCACGGCGATGGTAATAATGACAGCTAAAAGCAGAAAACTGGTCTGCAAAGTATCCGTCCACACAATGGTTTTGATGCCGCTTTTGTAGGTATACAGCCAGATCAGAATCATAGTGACAAAGACAGAAGCATAAAAAGGGACACCAAAAGCATCAAAAAATGCAATTTGAAGCACCGTGGCCGCCAAGAAGAGACGAAAGGAAGCACCGATGGTCTGGGAAATCAGAAATATAGTAGCACCCGTTAGGTAGGTGTTTCGACCAAAGCGGCTTTTTAGGTATTCGTAAATAGAAATCAGATTGAGCCGGTAAAATAGCGGAATCAATACCAGGGCAATGACTGCGTATCCGACCATGTTTCCCATCACAAATTGCAGGTACGCCCACTGGGTATTGCCCACTTCGCCGGGAACGGAAATAAACGTAACTCCTGAAAGGGAAGCCCCAACCATCCCAAAGGCCACCAGAAACCAGGGGGACTCCCGATTGCCGGTATAAAAGGTCAGGTTATCGGACTTCAGGGAAGTCAGGTAACTGATCAGCAGTAGTAGGGCAAAGTAACCGGCAATTACACCAAAAACGAGTAGTGGACTCATGGCATCTGGATTGAATGGGAAATAATCTTCCCAATGATAGGTATTTTCTTTAAATCCGTTCCAAGCGAAACCCACAAAATTGGTATCTTTCCGGATAAATAGAAGAACGAATGCAGAAATTCAAATTAGATCGGATCGAAAACGGAAGGAATTTTTCCAGGAGTTGGGCCATTCGTCCGGCTACCTACCGGTTGCTGGTGTTTTTGGTTTTTTTAATCGGTTGCATGCCCCTATATGGGCAAAAGCAGCTTCCACCGTTTTTGGACGAGCGTTTTTCTCCCTGGGCAGATTCGGTATTGGCTACCATGAGTCAGGAAGAAAAGATCGCCCAATTGATCATGATTCCGGCGTACTCCAATAAAGGTCAGGTGCATGTGGATTCGATTTCCAATCTGGTCAAAAAATATGGGGTAGGGGGGATCATCTTTTTTCAGGGGGGGCCGGTACGACAAGCCCACATGATCAACCGCTTTCAGTCGGAATCAAAAATTCCCCTCATGATCAGCCTGGACGGGGAGTGGGGCTTGCGGATGCGCCTGGACAGCACGGTGAGGTATCCCTATCAAATGGCCCTGGGCGGTATTGCAGACGAGCAGCTCCTTTACGAAATGGGAGCGGAGGTAGCCCGACAGGCCAGGCGATCGGGCATTCACGTGAATTTTGCACCCGTAGTGGACGTAAACAACAATCCCGGCAATCCGGTCATTGGCTTTCGCTCGTTTGGAGAGGAAAAGGAAAACGTTGCCCGCAAGTCCCTGGCCTACATGAAAGGCATGCAGGATCAGGGCGTTCTGGCCTCGGCCAAGCATTTTCCCGGCCATGGCGATACCGATGTGGACTCTCACTATGGATTACCTGTACTCCATTTTTCCAAAAAGCGCCTGGAAGAAATCGAACTGTACCCGTTTCGGGAGCTGATGGAGGAGGGCTTGGGTAGTGTAATGGTGGCGCACATGCAAATCCCGGTTTTGGACGACACGCCCAATTTGGCTTCCACGCTTTCCAAACCCATTGTAACGGATCTTTTGAAAGAGGAAATGGGATTTGAAGGACTGGTTTTTACCGATGCGCTCAACATGCAGGGAGTGGCAAAGTATTACCCGCCCGGAGTGGTGGATGCCAAAGCCTTGTTGGCAGGCAACGACATGATGCTCAATACCATGGATGTGCCCGCCACTATCCGGGAAGTGCTGAAGGTGCTGGAACGTGGCGAAATCAGCGCAGAAGAAATTGACCAACGGGTATTGAAAGTACTGAAAGCGAAAGCATGGATGGGCCTGGATAATTTTCAACCGGTGGAAACGAACAACCTCATAGCCGACCTAAACAGCCCCAAAGCGGAATATTTGAGCCGAAAATTAACGGAAAGCTCCCTTACCTTGCTGCGAAATACGGATGCCATTCTGCCGATCAAAGGGTTGGAAAACGTAAAAATCGCTTCGCTGTCTTTGGGAGCATCCGGCATCACCGATTTTCAACAAGGATTGGAACGGTACGCGCCCATGCCCCATTTTACCTTTCCCAAGGAGGGAGATTTGGCTGCTGTGCAGCAGATCAGACAGCAACTGGCCGATTATTCCCTGATTTTAATTGGTTTGCACGGCCTGGGTATCCGGGAAGGGAGCAATCAGTATGGCATCAGCCCGGAAATGATTGTTTTGATTCGGGCATTGATGGAAGAGCATGCGGTGGTGATAAGTGTGTTTGGAAATGTTTACAGCCTGGGGAAAATTCCCGGTTTGGAAAACGCAGACGGGCTGATCGCCGCGTTCCAGGAGACACCCCTGACTCAGGATCTTGCCAGCCAATTGATTTTCGGAGGTATTGGCGCACGGGGCACGTTGCCTGTGGTCATCAATTCACATTTTGGACTGGGAGACGGAATGCAGACCAAGGCGGGTTTCAGATTGGCCTACACGCAACCCGAGGCGCTGGGGATCGAGACCGAACGGCTCATGGGCATCGACTCCCTGATGCACCTGGCTATCCGGGAGAAAGCGATTCCCGGAGGACAAGTGCTCATTGCCAAAGAAGGCAAGATTTTTTATCACAAGGCGTTTGGGTACCACACCTACGACTCCCTGCAACAGGTTCGAAAAGATGATATGTACGACCTGGCTTCCATTACCAAGATAAGCACCTCCCTGGCCGCATTTATGCACCTGAAGGGGCTGGGTAAATTTGACGAGAACCAAACCCTGGGTACCTACCTGCCAGCGGCACGGGGGACCAACAAAGAGCAGCTGCAGTATCGGGACATTCTGACGCATCAGGCCCGCCTGCGTGCCTGGATTCCTTTTTGGATGAGTACTGTACGCAAAAACGGTAGCTTTAAATGGTTTACCATGAAGTCGGATTCTTCCAGAAGATTTCCGATACGGGTGGCCGATAACCTGTACATACACCGAAACTACAACCAAAAGATTTATAAAGAGATACTTCATTCACCGCTAAACGAAAAACCAGGCTATGTGTACAGCGACCTGTCGTTTATTTTGGCCCCAAAAGTTGTGGAAGCGATCACGGGAGAAGATTTTTACGGTTACCTGGAACGAAACCTGTACAAGCCATTGGGTGCCGGGACGCTCACTTTTAACCCGTACAAAGCCTATCCGCTTGACCGAATTGTTCCCACAGAAGTGGATACGGCCTTCCGTAAGCAGTTGCTGCATGGAACGGTGCACGACGAAGGAGCGGCCATGCTGGGAGGAGTCAGCGGTCATGCCGGGCTTTTTGGGACTTCAAACGACCTGGCCAAACTGATGCATTTGTACCTGTACGATGGGAGCTACGCCAGTCAACAATTGATTGCTCCCGGCGTCGTCAGCGCTTATTCCGCCTGTGTGTTTTGTGAAGAGGGCGATAATTACCGGGGAATGGGATTCGATCGCCCCAACCGGCCCGGTGATCCAAGCGGCAACGCCGCGGCAAGTGCACCGGCCAGTAGTTTTGGACACTCTGGCTTCACAGGGACCTATACCTGGATCGATCCCGAAAATGAGCTGGTCTACGTATTCTTATCAAACCGGGTATACCCTAGCCGGGAAAATCGCACTATATACCGCCTTAATGTGCGAACATCGATACTGGAACAGGTATATCAGGCGATGAAAAAATCACTGCATGAATTGCCGTGAAGCCCTAAAAAAGAGCCATATATGAGAGGTTGAGGAAAAGTGGAACCCGCTATTGGTCCAAGATTCGGGATTTAAGCGCTTTGACCTTTTCCAGCGTAAGTGGTTTGACGATGTATTCGGCTACCAGCGGGTAGCTGTTGGCACGGTCGATTTCATCCTGATTGATGGAGGAGGAAACCATAAAGATCTTTATCGGATGATTTAAATCGGTCTTGGAAACCTGTTCGAGGAATTCCCAGCCATTCATAATGGGCATGTTGATATCCAGGAGAATGATATCCGGAAGTGGCGCTCCTTCCTGAATTCGCTTACTCAGGTCCTTAAAGGCATCCTCCCCATTTAGGAAATAAGATACCTCTTCCGAGAATGCGGTGAATTCCAGTATTTTTTTGGTGCCGAAGTTATATAGGGGATCATCATCCACAATGTAGGTAAATCCGATTTTTTCCATAAAAATTGCGATTGGGGATTACTGATTTCATTTCTCCGCAGCCAGGCTGAATCGTTCAGGTACGGTTAAAAGTACGTGATTTTTATCATTTTTTTGTTGGCTATTTGATAAAATTTTTGATTGAGGGGATAAATGGGTAAATCCTTTTTTTGTCCGGTGGAATAACCGGGAGCAATAGGACCGGGGCAACGCCGGGGTAGCGCCTGCGGATTTTACAAATAAAACTCGGCTGTTTCACGCAAGTTTGACTTATTTTCCTTTATTTTACCACGCTATTCATTCGATGATACACCCCTTAAAACCCCAAACGAAATGAAAGGATTGCTTTCCTGCCTGATAGTACTTGCTGTAGCCTTTGGCTGCCAGTCCAATGAGACATCCACCCAAAACGAAGAAACCCCCGTCAACATGGAAGAAACAGCTGCGCAAAAGCCCCTGCTTCGGCACGTGGTATTATTGTCTTTTAAAGAAGAATCCAGCCCGGAAGCTATCAAAGAAGTAGAAGATGCCTTCATTGCCCTTCAGGATAAAATACCGCAAATCAGGGATTTTGAATGGGGAGTCAATAATAGTCCAGAAGGCCTCAACAAAGGACTGACACATTGCTTTTTTGTTACCTTTGAAAGCGAAGAAGACCGGGAGATTTACCTTCCCCATCCGGACCATCAAGCGTTCGTGGAGGTATTGAGCCCCCATATGAAGGATGTCACGGTGGTAGATTATTGGGTAAAATAGTCCTTTTGCTTCGCCGAGTCTAGAAAAGATAGGCCAATTTTAGCCGGGAATGAAAATTTGATTTTTTGTACCCGGTACTCCCCAAGCTGTTGGATTGTTTGACAGCGTAATTGTAATTGTGGGAGCGTATTAGGCGCGCGTCGGCAGCTACCAGCAGTCGATCGTACTGCTGTTCCCAATGTGCCCCCAGGCTGAGATCTACCCAGCGTAGTACCTCTACCCCGTTCGCATAGTTATAATTGAAGAAATTGGCGTCTCGCGTAAGCCGCTCCAGTGAGAGTCCGTACTGGTTTAGTCCTCGGACCTTGCTGAGCGTGATCCGGGCACTGTTACCGCTGTGGCCAAGACCGGATCCAAGTACTTGTCCGCGCTGGGTGAGTCCATGTACTACCTGAAAGTTCTCGTATAATCCCAGTCCTCCATGGTTGAGGTTGAGGTTGCCTCCTTCGTACTTTACCAGGTTGTTGACGCTATTTTCCGTTTGGGTCATTTCCAATTGGATATAGATTTGATCGCCTTTGGTCAGTGGAACCAATTTGCTAAACCCAAGGGTGTATCCACGGGAGTGTTCGGGATTTAATAGCAGCTCCCGCCAATTCAAGGCATGGTCTGTTCGTATGAATTCGCCGTATACTTCCATCCGGGCTGCTGGCACCACCCAGCGGGAAAAAATAGTGAAGTGTTGGTCGGTTTCCCGCGCCCGGGATGCATCCAGGCCCACCTGCTCTTTTTGCAAGCCTTCAAAAATTGGAAACCAGGCTCGCCAGCCATCTTCTTCTAGCTTTCTGCGATACATCGTAAAGGTCCTGCCCAAGCCTAGCGACAAGCCTTTGATCCATACGGGCGAATACGAAACGGAGACACCGGTTACGTACCGCCAGTCGTCCGGGTAGTCCCGGTATCGGTCAAAACTGCCATCGCTGTAATAGGGTAGATTGGAATTTTCCAGTTTGCCAAGAAAATACTGTCCTTCAAAATGGCCGATACCGGTTTTGACCGGTTTACGGCTGTGTATGGTCCCGTGTAGAAAACCTTCTGCATTGTCGCTGATTAGCAATGCTTGTTGTTTTCCAGGACCCCACCAAAGGTTTTCTGTGGAGATGCCGGCAGCAAATGCCCCGAAATGTACTTTTACGTGCGAGTTTCCTGGAAGGATTCTTCGAATACGGTCTGATCCCGGTCGTACGGGTATGTCTAGTCTGCCGATAAAGTTGGCAATGCGCTTAAAATACAATTCGGGAAGTTCCGGGTTGTACTCCTGAAAAGGCAGATTTTGTGCGGTATGTATCTGGGGGTAAAGCTGGAGATGGACGGGGCCAATACGGGTATGGATACCGAATTCCACCAGGTGTTGGAATCCCCGGGCCGATAGCAACGGACCATCCCCCCAGCCGTAGGGATGGGAAGCATTGTAATTTTGGCTAAGCTGAAGTGGTACCAGGCGGACCTGTACCTTTTTACCTTCAGCACCTAGCGGTTTTCCAAAGGGAAGAAATGCGAGGCTATCCGAAGGGGAATATTCTCCGGCAATGTCTGTAACGGTAAGGGGGAAATGCTGAAAGGAATAAAAAAGTGGAAACCTACCCATCAGTTGCTCCCGTCGGAGGTTATCCGTTAGCAGGGGGAAACTGACTGGGAGACTTTGAGCGAGGACAGAGGCAGAGAAAAGCAGGCAAAAAAAACCCATCAGACCAGCATAAACGCCGCCGGAGTAGGGAAAATTGGGTCGATTTGGTTCCTGCCCAATCATCTGTTGGGGCTACCGGTGAGGGTTGGTTTTATCGTCCATTCGGACATCCTGTCCCGGACGTATGTGCATGCGGTAATATACCAGCACTTCTTCTGCACCGGCTTCGACCACCGCTTCCTGCGCTTTTTTTGCAATGGCTAGCAGGTGCTCTTCCGGGCCCTCCATGACGGTTTCAAAGGGATTCACTTCGTATTTTACACCCGAAGCAGCGATCACGGCGATGGCCCGATCCACCAGCTCGTAGCTGTCCTTCTTCCTGCTTTTTGGGACTATTTGTATCCCCAGATTGATGGTTCCCATAGGATTATCGGTTGAATTGATTCATGGTTTGCTCCAGGCCAATGGTGCAAAACGACGTAATCATGTCGATCGCTTTGTCCATGGGACCAGGTAAGGCTTCTATTTCTTGTTGGGTCCACCTGCCGAGTACGTAATCGATTTGCCGGCCTTTGGGAAAATCATCCCCAATCCCGAAGCGCAAGCGGGCGTAATCTTGTCCTCCCGTTAGTTCTTCGATATTTTTCAGGCCGTTATGACCGGCTGCAGAGCCTTTCGCTTTCAGGCGCAATTTACCAAATGGAAGCGCAATATCATCGACTACCACCAATACTTTTTCCTTAGGGATTTTGAAGGTTTTCATCCAGTAGTTGACCGCTTTCCCACTGAGGTTCATGTAGGTGGTTGGTTTGATCAGGTGGATTTGCCTACCCTTGTAGGAATAATCCGCCCGAAAGGCGAGCCGGTCACTGCTCCAGCTGAGGCTTTTTTTGTCTGCCAGTCGATCCACGATCAAAAAGCCTACATTATGTCGGGTCAGCTCGTATTCGGGGCCAATATTGCCCAAGCCTACAATCAGGTATTTCATCGGTTTATAATTGGCTTTAATGCGGATATATGGAATCTCACCTGCTTTAAAATCATCTCTCGGTGTGTCGCCTCCATCATGCCTGCCTGGTCCGGTAGGCAGGCTCGATTTCATCTGTCCCGTTGCTCGATTTTACGTTTAAGGAATCGCCTGCATAGCGCCGGTTGGATTCCTACTGGAATTGAAAGAAAAAAATCCTGTTCCGTACGCAAACAGAACAGGATTTTATCCAACACGAGTTCCAGAAAAAGCTTAGGCTTCTTCTTCTTCTCCTGCCTTTTTACCTCTCAACGCTCGTGGGATTCCTACCGTAGCGATGGTGACGTTTTCACTGTTCAATAGCTCAAATTTGGATACACTCAGATCCCCTACTTTCACTGATTTACCCAGCTCCAATGTGGAGATGTCTACGGGGATCTCATCCGGAAGGTCCTTTGCAAATCCTTTCACCAGCAGCGTTCTCGATTTGATTTCCAGCTTACCACCTTTGATTATACCCGGTGAGGTACCGAAAGGTTTGATGGGGATTTCCATTTTGATGGCCTTATCATCGCTGAATGCCAAAAAGTCGGCGTGAAGCAGTACCTCACTTACCGGGTGAAATTGGGCCTCCCGCAAGATCGCTTTGATTTTGGTGCCTTCGATATTTAAATCCACCATGTGCACTTCCGGTGTGTAAATCAGGTCCCTAAATAGGATCGCTGGGGCATGGAAGTGAATTTGCTCTTTGATCCCTGGACCGTATACGACGCAAGGGACGTTTCCTTCCTCGCGAAGGACGTCAAGGGATTTTTTGTCGAGATTTGCTCTTTTAAACCCTATAATCTCAATTGATTTCATACATATAGTTTGTTAAATGAAAATTCTTACACGAACAGCGAACTGATAGAGGTGTTTCCCGTCACCGCATGGATGGCCTTGGCAAATAGATCCGCCACCGTCAACACTTTGATTTTAGACGACTCCTGTTTGATTGGAATGGTGTCGGTGATGACCAACTCGGAAAGCATGGAATTCTCGATATTTTCGTAGGCTTTACCCGAAAGTACCCCGTGAGTGGCGATGGCTCTCACCGATTTTGCTCCTTTATCTAAAATGATATTTGCTGCTTTGCACAAGGTGCCGGCGGTATCCACCAGGTCGTCTACCAAAACCACGTCTTTACTTTCCACATCCCCAATCAATTGCATGGAAGCCACCTCGTTGGCCCGTTTTCTGTGCTTATCACAGACCACCATGTCCACTTCAAAATGCTTGGCGTAGGCCCTGGTTCTACCCACTCCTCCCACATCCGGAGAAGCGAAGATCAGGTTGCCCAAATCCAGGCTTTTCAAATAGGGCACAAAGATAGCTGAACCATTCAAATGATCCAAAGGAATGTCAAAAAATCCTTGAATCTGGCCGGCATGCAAGTCACAAGTCATGATTCGATCCGCGCCAGCCGAGGTGAGCATGTTGGCAATCAACTTGGCGGCGATACTGACTCGTGGGCGGTCTTTTCTGTCTTGCCTGGCATAGCCAAAGTAGGGAATTACCGCACACACCTTGTAGGCGCTGGCACGCTTGGCAGCATCTATCATCAGGCAGAGCTCCAGTAAATTGTCCGCAGAGGGGTTGGTGGATTGAATGAGAAACACGTTGCAGCCCCGGATTGATTCGTTGTAACTCGGGGACATTTCCCCGTCGCTGAACTTTGCAAGTGTGAGGTTTCCGAGGGCCTGGCCGTAGGATTTTGCAATACTTTCGGCCAATTGGGGAGTATTTGAACCTGAGAAAATTTTGGTCTCGGGCATGGTTGGATGTTTGTTTAGGTGGAATGAATTCAAAGGAAAAACAAAGGTAATAAAATTTACCGGTTCTGTTTTTTCTTAAAAAATCCTACGGAAGGTAATTTTATTTCATTCCTGTGGGCGGCTGCCCAACGCTAGAGTTTAAACTGTTCGAAGTTTTTCAAAAGGTAATCCAATTCGTCTAAAATCTTATCCCCGACGGCGAAAAGCAAGCCATTTTCGGTGGTTTCTGCGTTGCGCTCCAGCTGATCCGTGAGCGGTAGCAAGACAAAAAATCCGGCTGTAGCCGCTGAGCCTTTGAGCTTGTGCCCCATCTCCAATAGCACTGCTTTGTCCTGGTTTTTCATTGCAGCCTGTAGCCTGGTATGGCTTTCCTCGAGGGTAATCTTTGCTATCTTTAGTAGTTCTCTTCCCAGGGATTTATCCCCGTCAAACAGGCTCAATAAGTGGGTTCTATCGAAATGCTGTTTTTTGAATCCGGAATTTTCCAGCGGATCGCTGGCTGTGCGGTTCTCTTGTTGTGCGGGCATAAGCCATTTGATGATCATTTGGGTAAGGCTCTCCTGCACCAAAGGCTTGCTCATGTAATCGTTCATGCCAGATTCCAAACACCGCTCCCGTTCCCCCTTCACCGTTCCAGCAGTTAGCGCGATAATGGGCAGGTCTTTGCCATTTTCTATCGATCGGATGGCTTTGGAAGTTTCGTACCCATTCATGATGGGCATTTGAATGTCCATCAAGATCAGGTCGGGCTTGTGCCGAAGCACGTATTCGTAAGCTTTTAATCCATTGTCTGCTTCGACTAATTGGATAGTAGGACTAATTTTGGATAGGATGATCTTCGATAATCTCATATTGATCGGGTTGTCTTCTGCGATCAATACGGTGTACGTTCTACTGGCCAGGATATTCTTTTCCTCGGATATCGAGGGTTGGCTATCTTCTGGTGCGACTTCGTCGGGATGGGCGATTTTTTGGATGACCTGCGCCAGCTGATGGACTTTAATGGGTTTCAAAATCCGATGGTTAATCCGGAGATCCCTCATTCGGGTTCTATCCAATGCATCGTCGTTGGAACTGCTCAATAGGACCACCGGAACCTGCGACAGGGCCGGATCGCTCAATTTTCGTATTTTTTGAGTCGTTTCCATGCCGTCCAAAAAGGGCATGCGGAGATCCATAAATACCAAATCGATCTGTCCGTTTTCTTCCATTACCTGCAGCGCCTCCATTCCGTTAGAAGCTTGAAGGCAGGCGATTTTCTTGGCGATCAGGATTTCCTGCACCAGGTTTCGGTTCGTTTCGTTGTCGTCTACTACCAGTACGCGGCGAATACCGTGATTTTCCGGCCACCCGTCTTCTGCACCCTGCTCGGCCATTAGCTGTATATCGAAATAAAAAGTGCTGCCCTTTCCCGGTTCACTTTTCAGCTGCAAGCCACTGCCCATGAGTCCCAGTAGCTTGTTTGAAATGGCCAGCCCCAGACCGGTACCGCCAAACTTACGGGTAGTACTGGCGTCCTCCTGGGAAAAGGCGTCGAAAATTTTCTGCTGCTTTTCTCTGGGAATCCCGATACCGGTATCTTTTACCGAAAAACGGAACAATACCGGAACGCCTTCCTGCAGGCCTTCGTCACGTTTTTCTACCTTTAACTCCACTTCTCCTCGCTCGGTAAACTTGACCGCATTGGTCAATAGGTTGACCAGGATTTGGCGCAGGCGAACGTCGTCCGCGTAAATAAACCGAGGTAGGTTAGGGGAGAGGTTCAGCAAAAGCTCCAAACCCTTGGAATGCGCCTGGTATTTGGTGATGTCAGCAACTTGGGTACCCAATTCAAAAATATCGGACTTTTCGATGGAAAGATCCATCTTGTTGGCTTCGATTTTCGAAAAATCGAGAATATCATTAATCAAATCCAGCAGGGAGTGGGCAGATTGGTACACGGTTTTCATGTACTGCAATTGGGTATCCGAGAGCGGCGTTTTCATCAGTAAATCGGAAAACCCAATAACCCCGTTCAGTGGTGTGCGGATCTCGTGGCTCATGTTCGCCAAAAATTCCGATTTTGCCTGATTGGCATTTTCTGCGGCTTCCTTGGCTTCTTTTAGTTGGTTTTCGATTCGTTTACGCTCGCTGATGTCCTGATGGGTGCCGTACATGATTTCGGGCTTTCCAGATGCATCGCTGGAAAACACCTTGCCCCGGTCCTGGACCCACACATAGTGCCCTTCTTTGTGTTTCAGGCGGATTTCACAAGCATAAAAATCGGTTTTTCCCTCAAAATGTTTTTGCAACAGGTGCTCGCGGTGCAGCAGGTCATCCGGGTGACAGAGGGCATTCCACTTGCTGGCAGTAAAGTCGGCCATGTCGGTTGCGCTATACCCTAGCATCTCAGCATACCGCTCGTTAATAAGGATTCTTTCGCGTTGGATTGCCCATTCCCAGGTACCTGCATTGGTTCCCCGGATGATGGCCTCCAGTCGATTACCTTTTTCCAAAAGGGCAAGTTCGGCTTTTTTTCGATCGCTGATATCGTTGGTGATGCCCACCATTCCAGTGATTTTTCCGGCAGCATCTCGCAGGGGAATTTTGGATATCAGGCAGTATCGCTTGCGTCCGCTTTGGTGCGTCTGTACCACCTCCTTGTTGAGGATAACTTCTCCGTTTAGGATCACGGATTGGTCCTCTTCTCGCGCTTCTTGCGCAGTCTTCGCATCAAAAAGGGTTTCGTCGGTTTTACCCAGCGCATCTTTCTCCTCGGTTATCCCCAGGTAGGTGAGCTCAGCGCGGTTGACCAGCGTTTTTTCAAAGCGATTGTTTTTGGCGTATACATTTATTGGTATGTTGTCAATAATTGTTTTTAATAGGGCCCGTTCTTTGTCGATAGATTCCGCTGCGGTTTCCAATTCCTCGCGGGACCTCAGCGACTCGGTCATATCCATCCCGTTTCCTAAAATGTAAGAATCGCCCAGTTGTGACTCAAAAAGCACGTTGTTAAAATGAAACGTGACGGTTTTCCCCGTTCGCGAAACCAACCTGCCGGTACCCGTGAATACACGTTCCTTTTTAATCGTGTCCAGGTATTGGGCAAACAGTTGCTCGTCCAATGCCAGGGATTTCATGTTGACGCCGATTAGTTCCTCTTGCTCGTACTCGAGGATTTTGGCACCATCGCGGTTGATATGGATGATGTTTCCCTCCAGATCGTGCCGAAACATAAGCCCATGGACGTTTTCAAAGAAATCCTTAAATTCCTTTTCCCGCTCTTTTATTTTTAATGCCTCTTTCTTTTGCTGGCTGATTTGATTGATGATACACAAGACCTCAGGACCTTCGGAGGAAATCTTTTCGGCGCTCATTTCAAACCATTCTTTTTTACCACGTAGCGAAAGGGTATATTCGGTGGTCTTTTTTTCTCCGGAACGGTACGCCTCCCCGATGATTCCTTCAAAAAGGGCTGTTTGCTCCTTCGAAAAACCGAGGTCACTGATTTTTTTCTTTAGAAACTCCTGAGGAGAAACAAACAGTTGCTGCTCTTTTGCGGTGAAATAGTCGTGTATAACCAATTTTTTGTCCACCAGAAACACCAGATCTCCCACGTTTTTTAAAACCTGTTCGATTTTTTTGTTTGCCTGATTCAGCTTCAATTTTTCCATGCGCAACTGAATCAGTTTTTCTACTTCTTTGGAAAGAATATACAACGCACGGGCCTGCCTGGAATCGAGCTGCCGGGGTTTGCGATCCAATACGCAAAGGGTGCCAAGAGGATATCCTTGATCGGTTTTTATCGGAAATCCCGCATAAAACCGGACATGTTCCTCACTAGCGACAGCAGGGATTGTATCAAATCGGGGATCTTTGCTGGCATCGGGTATTTCTAGCATCCCGTCATCCAGGATGGTGTATTGGCAAAACGAATCTTTTTTGGGCGTTTCCTGAAAGTCTATCCCTACTTTTGATTTAAACCATTGCCGGCTGCTATCCAACAGGGTTACCAACGCGATTGGTGTTTGACAGATTTCCGCAGCAAGCTCCGTCAGGTTATCAAAGGAAGCCTCCGGTGCAGAATCCAAAAGTTTGGTAGCAAGTAGCGCTTCCAAACGTTCGTCTTCGTTTTTCGGTAATGGGAGTTCCCTGTGTTGCATCGTAAGGTTTTGATTCCTATTTCGCTGTGATTTTACTTAAAAATCCAAGCATATCCTAAAATTCACCGTGCAATTTTCACTTCACAAACTTTAAAAAATCCATTTAATTATATTAAAAACAAAAATAAAGATACAACATGCATTTTTAAGCTAGCAAAACTAACCATGGAAATTTACCCAAACCTAAAATTCCTCCAACACCGACTCTCCGGAGCTTTCGTCACCTGAGGTCCACTGCCATTTTTCGTGCAGTCTGATCTTGCCATTAGCAAGGATTTCGGGGGTGGAGCGACAGGTGCCGGTCATGATTTCCCCGGACGGGTCAACCTGATGATAGCTCATGGTAATGGTACCGGCTTCATCTACGGTCCCAAGCAAATGCCCCATAAGAATGGATTCACTGCGGTAGCTACACCATAGCAGGCGGCCCTGTTGCTGGTAATGAAAAAGGATATCCCCGGATACGGCGCCATTGGTAGTGGTTCGGACCAATTTGAATTTCTTATTGTGGTAGTGAATCATCGGGCTTGTATAGAGTTAGGTATCGTCGGTAACAAAAGCTGCGGGATAAAATAAAGGGAAATTGGTATCTTTGACAAACCCGTACCAAAAAAAACTTCGGACCATGACTCGTTTCTCCTTTTTGCGCTATTTGTTTGTATTTCTTCTCCTTTTCTCCTTTCTCCCAGTCGTTTTTTCTCAGCTGCTTTACGGGCAGGAGCAAACGCAAATACGGGTATTGGCCTACAATATCCATCATGCCAACCCTCCTTCCTTGCCGGATTCGATAGACTTGCCTGCCATTGCCCGGGTGATTCGTGAAAGTGGGGCCGATCTGGTTGCCTTACAAGAGGTGGATGTGCGCACTTCGCGATCGGGAAAATCGGTTCATCAGGCCGAAGCTCTGGCGGAATTGACCGGTATGTATTTTTATTTCTCCCGTTCCATTTCTTTTCAGGGCGGAGAATACGGGAATGCCATTCTTTCCCGGTATCCCATCGAAACTTCGGAGAAAATCCCCCTTTCCACCGAAGAAGGTACGGAGCCACGGGCCTTATTGCTTGCTACTGTTGCCCTGCCCACGGGGCAAAAGGTATTGTTTGCCGCTACCCATTTGGATTTTAGTAACCCCGAGATCACTGCCCGGCAAGCAAGGGACATCACCGGGAAGCTAAAGAACCAACCCATGCCAGTTATCCTTGCGGGCGATTTCAATGCAACCCCCGGGTCCAGGGCGATCAACGAGCTGGACGGGTACTTCCAACGAACCTGTGTGGAGAGTTGCCCGCCTACCATTCCTGTCATCAATCCGGATAAAACCATCGATTTTATTTTTTATAGCCGCAATAAAACCGTCGAAGTAATCCACCACGAGGTGATTCAGGAGACCTATGCCTCCGATCATTTGCCGGTACTGGCTACGCTGGCCTGGTAACAGGAGCAAGGAGCCCTGCTTTTCTAGCGGTTTCGGGTAGGTAGGCAGCGATTCGTTTGGGTAACTTGTTTTTTACTGGTAAATTCATGGCCTCGTGGCGCAGGCGGGTTAGCTTCGAAAGAGCTGTCTGTGCGGGCGTAAATTGACACGCGATACAAATCAATAAAAAAATACCGGTACATGAAATGCATCTTTCGAGTCTTGGCGGGGTGGTGTTGCCTCCAGATAGTCACTTCCTGTGGCTCTTCCGGGCCTGCAGAGCAGGTTTTTTCCGGTAACCCGGTCTTACCGGGCTGGTATGCGGATCCGGAAGTAATCGTGTATGGGGACCGGTATTGGATTTACCCAACCTATTCCGATGCATTTGATCGGCAGGTATTTATGGATGCGTTTTCCTCGACGGATTTGGTCAATTGGACGAAACATGAGCGAATCTTGGATACCGCAGCGGTAACCTGGGCCAAACGAGCCATGTGGGCACCTGGAGTCATACAAAAAGGAGATCGGTATTACCTGTTTTTTTCGGCAAATGACGTGCACGAAGGAGAAATTGGCGGCATTGGGGTGGCCGTGGCGGATCGCCCGGAAGGCCCCTTCCGGGATCTTCTGGGCAAACCCCTGATCAATGAAATTGTAAACGAAGCACAGCCAATCGATCAATACATCTTTCGGGATACCGACGGGGAGTATTACATGTATTACGGAGGGTGGGGTAGGTGTAACGTAGTTCGTCTCAACGCGGATTTTTCCGGCCTGGTTCCTTTTGAGGATGGATCCCTTTTCAAAGAAGTAACTCCAGAAGGATACGTGGAAGGCCCCTTTATGTTTGTCCGGGATGGAAACTATTATTTTATGTGGTCGGAAGGAAATTGGACGGGACCCGATTACCGCGTAGCCTACGCGATTTCGGACAATCCGTTTGGCCCGTTTCGAAAAGAGGGAGTAATTTTACAACAAGACGAGACCGTTGCCCGAGGAGCGGGGCATCACTCCGTTCTTAAGATACCCGGGGAAGATGTCCACTACATGGTGTACCACCGGCGGCCCCTGGAGGAAACCGATCCCAATCATCGGGTTACCTGCGTCGATCGCATGGAGTTTGGTCCGGACGGAAAGATTCTGCCTGTGACATTGACCCATGAGGGAGTAAAAAGTCACCCGATACAACCTTAAAACACGCATCGTTGATGATACGCTTTCTGTTTTTTTTACTGCCCTTTTCTTTTGCCTGTTCACTGGGAATAGGAGACGAAAAGGATCCCGATCCGCCGTTTCGGGTTGTGGGATACTTGTTTAGTCCCTCGGATTGGAAGGCCGGACTTGCAGACATCGACTGGAGCTTGTACACAGACGTATGCCTGGCATTTATCCAGCCTGATGCAAATGGGCACTTTGCTCCCAATGCCGTCTACGAAGAAATTGTGACGGCCGCGCACAAACAAGGTGCAAACGTCTTTGTCTCCATCGGAGGAGGAGAGCCTCCCGAATACCTCGCACGCTTGATGCGCCCCGAAAACCGGGAGCATTGGGTGGAGCAACTTGCACAATTGGTGCGTGTCCATGGTTTTGATGGTGTGGATGTGGACCTGGAAAATGCCTTGATCAACGAAGACTATGCACCGTTTGTGCAGGCCTTGTCCCGTCGGCTGAAACAGGATGGAAAACGGATGACCGCCGCCCTGGCTAGCTGGAATGGCGATTCCATTTCTGATGAGGTACTGGCCCTGTATGATTGGATCAACCTCATGTCCTACGACGATACGGGTCCCTGGAACCTCGAGAAGCCGGGACAACATGCCCCGTTTGAAATGGCCGTTTTGGACATTCAGTATTACCGGGATCAACGGAACGTACCGGTAGAGAAAATTCTTCTGGGACTTCCCTTTTATGGGTACGGGTTTGGTCCGGGAGCTCCTACGAACCTTAGGTACCGGCAGATTTTGGAGCGGTATCCCACTGCTTACCGGCAAGACAGCCTGGTCATGCCCGAAGGAGGCGTGTTGTATTACAATTCCCCGGGTCTCATCCGGAAAAAGACCCGTTTGGCTAGGGAATTGGGCCTGGGAGGCGTGATGGTCTGGCATATACAGGCAGATTCCCGGGAGGAACATTCCCTGAGCAATGCAATCCGGGATGAATTAGACTAATGGAAGGATGCACTGGAGACCGTTTTTCCAATGACTACCAAAAAGACGATGGAGCGAAAAAAAAATGTAACGATTGCGTCCGCCCAATTTGAAAATGCAAGTGGGGATAAGGAAAAAAACCTGGATACCATCGAAAAGTTGAGCCAAAGCGCTGCCGCCGAGGGAGCAGATGTGATCGCTTTTCACGAATGTTCCGTTACTGGATATACCTTTGCGCGCAAACTGGACAAAGAGCAATTGCTGGACTTGGCTGAGTTTGTGCCCGATGGCCCAAGCACCAGGAGGCTGGTGGAAATTGCCGGGAAATACGGCATCGTCATTCTGGCAGGGCTATTCGAAAAAGATACCTCGGGTGCTGTTTTCAAATGTTACGTTTGTGTGGATGGGAACGGGCTACGGGCCAGGTATCACAAGCTTCATCCTTTTATCAACCCCCACATTACGCCCGGTTCGGCCTATTGTGTTTTTGAACTTCACGGCTGGAAATGCGGGATTCTGATATGCTACGACAACAATATTGTAGAAAATGTACGTGCGACCAGCCTTCTGGGCGCGGAGATAATTTTTATGCCGCATGTTACCATGTGCACGCCCTCTACGCGGCCGGGTGCGGGGTTTGTCGATCCCGCTTTGTGGCAGAACCGGCACAAAGACCCTACGTCGTTGCGGATAGAATTTGACGGAATGAAGGGAAGGCAATGGCTGATGAAATGGCTTCCTTCCCGGGCCTACGATAACGGTATCTACGCGGTCTTTTCCAACCCGATAGGGATGGATGACGACCAGTTAAAAAATGGCTGTTCCATGATTCTGGACCCTTTTGGGGACGTCATCGCCGAGTGTCGAAAGTTGGACAATGACTTCTGCCTGGCCACTCTGGACCCGGAAAAGCTTCAGCAGGCGGGCGGATTTCGGTACAAAAATGCCCGACGGCCCGTATTGTACCGGGACATCATCGGAAAGGAACATGCATCCACACAAAAAGTGGCCTGGATAAACGACCGAAAAAACAAAGAATAACGTGGAAAAACAAGGAATGCCCGAATGCTTTTACCGGGTGAGTGTAAAGGCGCTGGTGTTGGATGCCTCCCGGCGCTTTTTGCTGGTTCAGGAAGACAACGACTGGTGGGAACTACCCGGCGGAGGCCTGGACTTTGGCGAAAGTCCCAGAGAAGGAATTCGTCGGGAAATATGGGAGGAGATGCGCCTGAAAACGACGTATGTCGCTGGTACGCCCAGCTACTTTTTTACCGTAAAAAACCACAAGGGGGTGTTTATTGCCAATGCTGTCTACGAAACCAAATTAGCTCACCTTGACTTTGTTCCTTCTCCCGAATGCGTAAATGTGCGTTTTTTTTCCCCGCAGGAGGTATTGGCCGCGGCTAACATGTATCCCAATGTACGGGTTTTTGCGTCCATTTTTGACAAGGAGGCAAGAAGTGACTAATCACGAATCCGGTCAAAAGTGAGTGATCAGCGAGTGCGTCGTGGTTTCCAACACGGCAAATGCATTTTCCGCCATGGCATTTTCTGTGTCCAAGGTGGGGTTAACTTCGACGATTTCCCAGGCACAGACGCGTTTATCTTTAATAAGGGCCTTGTTTAGTCGCATGGCTTCTTCTACGGTTAACCCATTGGGAACAGGGGTTCCGGTGCCTTTCGATAGGGAGTCATCCAGGCTGTCCACGTCAAAGGATATGTACACTTGCTCACAGTCTTTGAGGGCCTCCAGTGCCATGGCTGCTGTTTTGGAAACCCCTTGTTTTCGTAGCGTTTCTACCGAAATGGAAGGGATTTGGTAGCGCTCGATCAGGTAGTCTTCTGGTTGTTCAGTATCCCTTACCCCGATAAACACAATGTCTTCCGGCCGTATTGCGGGGGCCATGCCTCCGATATTCTTTATCTTTTTCCAATAGGCGACTGTACCGGGAAGCGGATCGTTCTGTTTCTGCTCCAGATTGTCCATGCCCAGGCAGATCGCAAGGGGCATTCCGTGCATGTTTCCCGATGGAGTAGTATATGGCGAATGTAAATCGGCATGCGCATCAATCCAGATCACCCCCAGTCGTTTATTCGGGTGAGCTGCCTTTATTCCCAAGATGGTACCGGCTGCAGTGGAGTGGTCTCCCGCGAGAATGATCGGAAATTTTTGTTGGGAGCGAAGGGACTTGATGGTTTGGAAGACATTTTGCAGTACTTCGTAGACGCCGTCGATGTAGTTGGCGAACGGGTGCTGATTTTCTCGCCACAAGTAGTTGTTGGCATCTTTCACGTTGATCGGATCAAATCGGGTAAAGAAATCCGATTTTTTATCCAGACTGGCTACTTTTAGCGCATCGATGCCCATGCTTGCTCCTCGCGTTCCAGCTGCCAGTTCCGATCGCACTTCCACCAGTTTTATGTCTCTCATTCCTGTTTTGTTAGATTAGACGCAAAATTCCCATAAAATGAAGATGAATACAAATTAATTTTTGATGAAGGTACCTCCTGCTTAGGGAAGGTCGGGTATGAAACCAAAAAAAATTGATTATTTTGCACCATATGTTATACCAAGGCACTTCACTGGCCACTATACCTGGCTTGTGAGGGGGCTTAACTTAAAAAAGAACCACTAACTAAAATTAATCCCAATGAAATCAACCACCGACAGAAGGAGCTTTTTCAAAAAAGCGGCTGTATTGGCAGGAGCTTTTTCTTCCAATAGCCTTTTTGAACAGTTGCACGCCGCTGATATACTGGCAAAGAACAGGCAATATGTAAGCCTGTCCCCCCAGGAAATGGCCGAGAACGAAGATTTTTGGGCTACTATACAGCAGGGATATCCGGCAAGTTCCTCGCCGGTATTGAATCTCAACAACGGAGGCGTCTCGCCTAGTCCCTTGTTGGTCTTGCAGGCAGTAGATCGCTACAGCCAACTTTCCAATCAGGCACCTTCCTATTACATGTGGCGGATTTTGGATCAGGGAAGGGAACCGCTTCGCCAGAAGTTGGCGCTCTTGGGGGGCTGCGACCCGGATGAATTGGCGATTAACCGTAATGCCACCGAGGCCTTAAATACCATTATTTACGGGTTGGATTTGCAGAAAGGCGACGAGGTGATCGGGTGCAAGCAGGATTACCCAAACATGATGCAAGCCTGGAAGCAACGGGAGCAACGGGAGGGAATTCGTTACAAACAACTTTCCTTTGATTTTCCCATAGAAGACGACGAAACCATCGTTGAAGCCTATCGGCAAGCCATCAGCCCAAAGACGAAAATCATCCATGTCACCCATGTGATCAATTGGGTGGGGCAAATCATGCCTGTGCGCAAAATTTGCCAAATGGCCCACGAAAAAGGCCTGGAGGTAATTGTAGACGGCGCCCATTCGTTTGGCTTGCTGAACTTCCAGATTCCGGATCTGGAAGCAGATTATTTTGGCACCAGTCTGCATAAATACCTGTCTGCGCCCATCGGTACCGGGATGCTATGGATAAAGAAAGAGAAGATTTCCAAGGTATGGCCTCTTTTATGCAACGGAAATCCGAAAAGTGAGGACATCCGGAAATTCGAAACCCTCGGCACCCGTAGTTTTCCCTTGGAACAGGGCATCGGGGAAGCGGTAAATTTTCATAACGGCATAGGAGCCGAGCGAAAGGAGGCGCGGGTACGTTACTTAAAAAATTACTGGGCGGAACAAGCCCTGGGTATTCCGGGGGTCAATATCCATACGTCTCTACAGCCAGCATATAGTTGCGCCATCGCAGGAGTCTCTGTTGATGGCCTTAGCCCGCAGGAATTGGAGCGGCAGCTTTTGGGAACATACAAGATTCACACCACGCCTATTAGCTACGAAAACATCCACTGTGTACGGGTATCGCCGCACGTGTACACACGGCTAACCGATTTGGATCGGCTGGTAGCTGCTCTCGGCGAGCTTTCTGCCGCTCATAGCAGTCAGCCACTAGGGCAAAAGGGAACGTGATGGGGGTAACGGAATACGATGCAATCGTCGTAGGCTCGGGCCCCAACGGATTAGCGGCGGCCATTACCCTACAGCAGCAGGGTTTACGGGTACTGCTTATTGAGGGAAAGGAGCAGGTAGGGGGCGGCATGCGCACACAGGAACTCACCCTACCCGGTTTCCAGCACGATGTCTGCTCGGCCATTCATCCACTGGCGGCCTCGGCTCCATTTTTTAGAAGTCTTCCCCTGGAAGCATATGGCTTGCGACTATTGCATCCCGAGGTTCTTGCGGCCCATCCGCTGGCAGATGGCAGTTCGGTGTGTTTGTATCGATCCCTTACCGATACAGCAGCGCAGCTGGGAGCAGACGAAAAGAAGTACCTGGAATTGATGCGCCCCATCGTCAATAATTGGGATTCCCTGGCCTCCGATTTTTTAGGACCACTGAAGTTCCCTAAAAAACCGCTGCAGTTAGCCTCCTTTGGACGCAAAGCTTTGCAGCCAGCAACTTGGCTTGCCCGCTCGTTTACCTCCGAAAGGACGGCGGCGCTATTTGCAGGGATGGCTGCGCACGGAATTCAACCCCTGACCAACTGGGCCACTTCGGCCATTGCCCTGGTACTGATGGGTGCAGGTCATGTGGGCGGATGGCCGGTGGTTCAGGGCGGATCACAAGGTCTGGCTGATGCGTTATTGGCCTATTTTTTGGACAAAGGAGGGCAATTTCAAGCCGGTTGGATGGTAGCGGATTTGGGGGAGCTCCCTGCGGCAACGGCTGTTCTGTTCGATACCAGCCCCCGTCAGTTGCTCAAGATTGCGGGCAAGGAATTTTCCCGGTTATATACCTGGCAACTAAACCGATATCGGTACGGGATGGGGGTGTTCAAGGTTGATTTTGCCCTGGATGGTCCGGTCCCCTGGACTTCAGCTACCGCCCGCATGGCAGGAACCGTGCATTTGGGGGGGACGCTGTCGGAAATTGCGGCCTCGGAAGCGGGGCTTTGGAAAGGAATTTATTCGGAAAACCCCTACGTATTGGTGGCACAACAGTCCCTGGCAGATCCACACAGGGCTCCTCAGGGAAAACACACACTTTGGGCCTATTGCCATGTACCATCCGGAGGAAACACGGATATTACCGAGGTGGTTATCCGGCAGATTGAAAAACAAGCTCCCGGGTTCCGTAAATTGATCCTTGCAATAAAATCGATGAATGCCAGCGATTACGAATCCTATAACCCGAATTATGTAGGGGGAGACATCAATGTGGGCGTTCAGGATATTTACCAGCTATTTTCCCGGCCCGCCCTTCGGTTTTCACCCTACCGAAGTTCGGCAAAAGGGATTTATCTTTGTTCATCGGCTACGCCTCCCGGTGGTGGAGTGCATGGAATGTGTGGGTTTCATGCAGCAAAACAAGTCCTGCACGATTTGTTTTAAATACAAAAAAATGAAATTAAAATACATGTTATTTCATTAAGTATCATTTTTTAAAATTTAATTTGTTAAAATATTCTTTTTCCCTATTTTTAAAACAACTATCAATAGTTTTTAGAAGGATGCGGGGGGTGCACAAAACGATTGTCCTGGTACTTTTTAGTTTGCTTTTTTTTGTAGCAACCGGTACAAGTCGTAACCTACCTATCGGATCTGTTGATGTACTGCTGGAGCAGGTAAAGGCCCTGCAATACGACAATACAACCATGGCATTTTCGTTGCTGGCCGAGGCAAGGGAGCGCGCAGGGAGTAATCCGAATTCGCTGCTGCGGGCAAAATTAAACAATCGGGAAGCCACCTTGCATTATATTTCCGGAAACTACGATTTGGCACTGAACCAGTACATCCGGGCCAGGGAGGATGGGGAGTTGGCAAACGCGAAAGCGGAAATTGTATATGCCCTAAACGGAAGGGCCCTGATTCAAATGGTGGACAAGGAATACCAGGAGGCCCTTCGGTTGCTTGGCGAATGTGTTGAAATCAATAGGGCATTGCAGGATAGCCTTTCTCTGGCGAAGAATTTCTTCAACATGGGAATCGCCCATGACGAGATGAGCCAGCCGGATCAATCCCTGGACTACCTGATTCAGGCCCAGGAATATTTGCGTAGCGACAGCCTTGTGGTTTTAAACCTAATGGTCAAAAATAGAATGGCCAAAGTATACCACAAAAAGGGCGCAAGGCATCAAGCCGCCGCTCTTTATCAGGAAGTGTTGGCGACGAAACCCATCCTTACTAACTGGGAGAAATCATTTGCCCTTGCCGGTTTGGCCGAACTCAAATTGGATCAGGGAGACCTGGAAGAGGCGCTGGCCTTGGGCAAAGCAGCGTTGGAACATGCAGAAATTCATGGAGCCCATTGGGATTTACAACAAATCACGGGACTGCTGAGTCGAATCTACCAGCAACGTGGGGAGCACGAGTTGGCATTTTTTCATTTAAAGGCACATCAGGTCTATAGCGACAGCCTATACAATGCCTCCAAGAACAGGCAAATGGCTCGCATGGAGTTAAAGCTGGCGCAGGCCGATAACGAACGTTTGCGGGCAGAAAAGGAGCGGGATCAGACCTTGATACAGCACCATTATAAATGGATGGGATTTTTGGTGCTACTTGTTGTTTTTTTGGGTATTATTCTCTATTTCTTCTATAAAAACCTACGTCTAAAAAACAGATTTACCCGGTTTTTAGCCAAAAACAACAAAGCCATTCGGGAGCAGAAAGAGGTAATCGCCCGGCAAAATCAGGCCCTGCTGGAGGTAAATGGTACGCGGACCAAAATTTTGTCCATTATTTCCCACGACTTGAGGTCCCCGATTAACGGATTGAAGCAACTGCTAGCCATCCGGAACCAGAAGTTACTAACAGCGCAGGAAGAAGACGAGGTGGTATCGCTATTATCGACTCAGATTCAACAGACCGAAACGTTTCTGAACGATTTGTTGGAATGGGCCAATACCCAAATGGATGGAATGGTTGCCCACCCTGTCCCTGTAAACGTAGTGGAAACGGTGAATACCGTACTGGAACAATTGGACTACCCGCTCAAAACAAAATTTCTGGTGGTTGAACACGTTTGGGGACCGGCCAACCGGCATTTTGCCCGGGTGGATACCAATCATTTTAAGATCATCATTCAGAACATCCTGGGAAACGCCATCAAGTTTACCCCCGAGTATGGGAAAATCCGCGTGTACTATACCCTGACGGCCGACAACATTGCCTGCCACATCGAAGATTCCGGAACAGGCATCAACGAGGCCCAGCAGGAGCTGATTAATGGAGAAGGAGACGCGCGGATTCCTTCCATGGTTGGCACCCGCAACGAGAAAGGCACCGGCCTGGGACTGCTAATGGTGAAGCAGTTTCTGGCGCTTAATGGGGGAAAGATGGATGTAGCCAGCATTCCCGGCCTGGGTACCCGATTTACCCTTCATTTTCACCGGGAAGCCATTGAAACCAGGGGATAAACCCGGCCAGAAAATAGCAACCGTAGGACGCCTGTTACCGGAACGGATAAACAAAGCTCCCAAATCGCTGGTAAATAGCCCTTTCCAATTCTTCCTGATGTTCCGGGGCAGCAATTTTTTTTAACTCATGCGCCCGCTGACGCAGGTTTTTCCCGTACAGATAGGCAGCGCCGAATTCAGTCACCACGTAGTGCACATGGGCCCGGGTGGTAACTACCCCCGCCCCTTCTTTCAGAAACGGGACGATTTTGGATTTCCCTTTTTTCGTTCCGGCACGTAGGGCCATGATCGGTTTGCCCTCGTCCGACAAGGCGGCTCCTCTCATGAAATCCATCTGACCACCCACACCGGAGTAGTGGTAGCTACCGATGGAGTCGGCGCAGACTTGTCCGGTCAGGTCGATTTCAACGCAGGAGTTGATGGAGATCACCTTTGGATTTTTTCTAATGACGGAGGTATCGTTTACGTAGGCTGCCTCGTGAAAGGAAAAAGCCGGGTTATCGTGAATGGCATCGTAGAGTTTTTGGGTGCCAATCACAAATGAGGACACGACTTTTCCCGGATGCTTTTTCTTAAACTTGTTTGTAATTACCCCTTTATCGAACAGGTCGATGACGCCATCGGAAAACATTTCGGTATGGATGCCCAGGTCTTTGTGGTTGTGCAAAGACTGCAATACCGCATCCGGAATCCCCCCGATACCGAGTTGTAAGGTGGCACCGTCGTCTATCATTTCTGCGATGTATTTGCCTATTTTGTAGTCGGCTTCGTCCAGTTTGGCAGCGTAGTTTACCTGAGGTAGGGGCTCATCAACCCTAATGGCACGGTCAAATTTGCTCATGTGGATTTGCCCATCGCCCATGGTCCGCGGCATTTGCTCGTTGATCTGGGCAATAATAAATTTGGCGGTATCGACTGCTGGGCGGGCCACATCCACCGATGTACCCAGGGAGCAATACCCGTGTTGGTCGGGAGGGGAGACCTGTACCATGGCCACATCGATGGGAAGGATATTTTTTCGGAATAGTCTGCCGATCTCACTCAGAAAAATGGGCACGTAACCGCCTTGTTCACTATTCACCGCTTGCCGCACGTTTTCTGAAACAAAGAGCGAATTGATATAAAAACTTCCTTTGCAGGATGCTTCGGCCAGGGGCATGTCGCCCAGGGTGGTAATGGATACGATTTCTACGTTTTCCAACTCATCCTTCCTATTTGCCAGTGCACGCACAAGCACCGAAGGGGTGGCGGCACTGCCATGGACAAATACCCGTTGATGACTGTTGACTAATTGGACTGCCTCCTCAGGACTTACTACTTGAAAATCCGGTTTCATACGATTTAGCGATTAGTTTATACAACTCATTCACCCAAAACACCAGGGAAGATATCGCCGCCCAGCCTAAAAATTCCCACAAAGAGATCGGTTGGAATTTAAATATGCCAGCGAGCGCAGGAACTTCAATTATTAACACCTGAATGGTGATGGATACGATCAGGGCGTAATTTACCCACTTATTACTGAATAGCCCAATCTTAAAAGCAGAACCTTTTAGGTTTCGCATATTAAAGACGTTAAACAGCTGGGAAAAAGCCAACACGATAAAAACAACTGTCCGGGCTTTTTCAATCCCCTCCGGAAGGTAAAGGTGGAAGGCCAGCATTGCCATGGATGCCATTAGGAATGTATTCAGTACTAAAAAAGGAATGATTTCCCGATTGATGATGTTCTCGTGGGACTTTATTGGTGGGGCGGTTAATTCCTTACCGGTTCCCCTTTCGGTAGCCAGGGCTTTGTCGCAAAACCCGTCCGTGATTAGGTTGATCCAGAGAATTTGCGTTGCAGTTAAGGGCATGGCATAGCCCAGGCCGACGGCAACAATGAGGGTGATGATCTCCGCAAAATTCGTTGTAATAAGAAAAAAACTGGTCCTTCGGGCATTGTTGAACACGATTCTCCCCTGTTCTACGGCCGATACGATGCTGGCAAAATTATCGTCTGCGAGGACTACCAAAGAGGCCTCTCTGGCTACATCGGTACCCATAATACCCATGGAAACACCCACATTGGCCTGGCGCAAGGCAGGTGCGTCGTTGACCCCATCCCCCGTCATGGCTACCAATTCTCCCTGGGCCTGAAGGGATTCCGCAATGCTAACCTTCATTAGGGGACTTAATCTGGAAAATACATCGACTTCCTGTATGGCCCGGGCAAATTCCTGCTCGCTCAATTGCTGCAACTCGGATCCCGTGAGCACGCGTTCCCGGCCGGGAAGTACGATTCCCACCTCCTTACCGATAGCCAGAGCGGTTTGCGAATGATCTCCGGTAGCCATGATTACCCGTATTCCGGCCAGATGGCAGGCATTTACTGCTTCGAATACTTCGGGGCGGGGTGGATCTACCATGGCCGCCAATCCACAAAAAACCCATTCCTGGTCTGTAAAGTCACCGGTAGTCGCTGCATCCGCGGTTTGGAAAGCCAGGGCCAACACGCGAAACCCCCCTTTTGACCAGTCCTCCAGTTTTTTTTTGATAGTGTACCGTTGCTTGTCAGAAAGTTCGGAAATACCATCTTTTCCCTGAGATTGGGCAGATTTCTCCAGGAGTTTTTCTGGAGCACCGATAATGAACCGAACGTTTACTCCGAGTTTTTCTACCACCGTGGAACGAAATTTATCGACCGTGCTAAAGGGAATTTCCTGCACAACTGGCAGGTGCTTACCCAGGCCGGCTTTTTCGGCCAGTACGGCAAAGGCCGCCTCGGTAGGATCTCCGGTTACCTGTATCTGGCCTTTTTCATTTACCGAAAGCGAGGCTTGTTGGCAATGGGCTGCAATTTCCAATAGGGGTGCCAATGCCGCCAGGTCAGCTTTGTCTCCCGAAAACTCACCGCTTCGCTCCCAGCCTTCTCCACTTACATAAACATCCGATCCACCTGCCTGCCACAATTTTTTGATGGTCATGGAATTTTGAGTGAGGGTGCCCGTTTTGTCCGTGACAATGGTACTCACAGATCCCAGGCTTTCCGTGGCGGCGATTTCCCGGATGATGGCATTTTTCTTTGACATCCGGTAGGAGCCGATGGCCAGTACAATGGACAATACGGCAGGTAGCCCCTCGGGAATGGCGGAAACGAGCGCGGCCAGCGAAATCAACAGTAACTCGTCGATGGGGATTTTTTGGAAAAAATATCCCACCAGAAACAGCATAATCGCACTGCAAATTGATAAAATGGCCATCTGCCGGGCGAGCTTGTTCGACTTGATTTGAAAATTTGATGGCTTTTTCGGGATGGCTTTCAAACTGCGGGCAATCGTTCCGAGTTGGGTCGATGAGCCGGTAGCTACCACCCAGGCCAGTGCGCTTCCTCCGGAGACATAGGTGCCTTTCCATACCATATTGGTTCGGTCACCGATGGGGCTGTCTGCCGGGCCTGCTTCAGTGGTTTTTTCGACCGGTACCGATTCGCCGGTTAGGGATGCTTCCATGGTTCGGGCATCCTGGCTCTGAAAAAGGATACCGTCGGCTGGAATTAGGTCCCCCTCGCTTAGGCGC
The DNA here is from genome assembly GCF_900109255.1 of Cyclobacterium xiamenense. Lineage (NCBI taxonomy): Bacteria > Pseudomonadati > Bacteroidota > Cytophagia > Cytophagales > Cyclobacteriaceae > Cyclobacterium > Cyclobacterium xiamenense. The sequence continues at coordinate 97,808 of NZ_FNZH01000004.1, forward strand.
ATGACGTCTCCGGGAACCAGTTCTTTGGAAGGAATCGTTAGTAATTTTCCGTCCCGAATGACGCTGCATTGGGGGACCAACAGCCCTTTTAGCGCCTGGACGGCGTTTTCAGCCTTGTATTCCTGAATAAATCCGATGGCTATGTTCAGGAGGACGATGGCCAGTATCACGAAAACGTCTACCCGATGTCCGGTCAAAAAAGAGATCAGGGCAGCAAGTAGCAGAATGTACACCATGACATTGTTTACCTGCCGGGTAAGGATGTACCAAAAAGATTTTTTTTTTGGATCGGGGAGCTCGTTTTTCCCAAAAACCTGCAGCAATTCTTCGGCTCGTTTTGGAGTTAAACCAGACTCGGTCGTTTGCAGCATTCGTTTGATTTGCTCCGGAGCAAACTGGTGAGGATTTTCCGGAATTTGGATCATTGCTCCAGGGCATTTTTAACCATGATAAACTCCGATATATTTTCCTGATCTACAATTCCGAGAAAATGGTTCGCCTCGTAAACCAGCGCCACCTTTTTATTTTCTGACGCCATTTTTTTGAATGCCTCCTGCAGGGGTGAAGAGACTTCCAGTTTCAGGGGCTGCGTATCAAACGTCTTTTCGATGCTGCTTTCCGGGCTTCCTTGTTGCAGTCCGCGTACAATCCCTTCCCTGCTTAGGGTACCGATGGGACTGTCTTCCTTTACTACGACAAAGTGGGTAGCCTGCCCATCGAGCAGCTTATCGATGGCTTTCTGCAACGGAGCATCAAAAGCAAGTATAGGGAATTTTCGCATGAGGACGTCGCCTACTCGATAGCCTTCCATAAAGGACTGCTGTTTGGTTTGGTTTACTTCCGTCTGTGCACCCAGAAAAATAAAAATCCCGATCAATACCAACACGGGGTTAGTAAATAATCCAAAGAATACGAAGGCGATGGCCATGACTTGACCAATTCCTCCGGCAATTTCTGTTGCCTTCGTTCGTGGCATTCGCGTAGACAACAAGGCCCGCAATACCCGTCCTCCATCCATGGGAAAAGCGGGTAATAGATTAAATAATGCAAGAAAAAGGTTCGCGGATGCCAAAAACAGCCATATGCTGTTGCCATTCAGCTTGGGTTCCTCCAGCAGGTTGACATCAAAACCGGTAAAAGAAATCAAAACAGCTAGCAAAAAGAACAAGGCGATATTGACCAGTGGTCCGGCAATGGCCACTTTCAGTTCCTGTCGGGGCTCCTCCGGTAATTTTTCCAGCCTTGCCAAACCACCGATGGGAAGCAGAATAATGTCCCGGGTTTGGATACCGTATCGCTGTGCGGTCAGTGCATGTCCGAATTCATGCAAAATCACGCATACAAAAATCAGCAATACAAAAATCAGGGTCCATCCGGTATCTACCCAGGGGGTTCCGGATCGCATATTGGATAAAATGATCCACGCCAATAGCAGCGAGAATGTCCAATGGATAAAAACCTTGATGCCGCTGTACTTTCCTAAATATAACGAGAATTTCATGGTAAGGAGGGGAGTTAGGGAATTGGCACGAATGCCCTGTTGATTTCCGTAAAAATAGGGTTTTGATACTACTTTGCAAACGCCCCTGGGTAAAGAAATCGGAAAAGAAGTGGTATAGAAGGGAGAAAAAATCGCATAAACCACCTTCGGATTCAAGGGTATTTTTCTTTAATTGCCGAACCATTTACCGTAATCCTAAGTTATTGTCAATTGACCAAATTTTATTATTTTCGATCCAAACATGAGTAAAAAGCAGATTACCCTTCGAATGATTGCTGATCATGAATACGAATCAGTAAATGCAACCGGAAACAACGTACAAATTGACATGTATCCCGAAACGGAAAAGCAACACCAATCACCCATGGAATTGCTGCTTTCCGCGCTGGCAGGCTGCTCCGCAGTGGACGCCGTACAAATGATGAAAAAAAAGCGCAAAGGAGTAACGGATTTTAAAATAAAAGCGGAAGGTACGCGCAGTGAGGGCATCCCTTCTTTCTACGAATCCATTCATTTGCATTTTATTTTGACTTCCCCAGATGCAACGCAGAAGGAGTTTGAGAAGGTGGTAACGCTAGCTGTTGAGAAGTATTGCTCGGTCGCTTCCTCCCTGAAGTCTGAAATAATCCATACAGCGGAGGTAATCCGGCCAATATGAGGGTAGTGAGCGATTTTACCAAGGACGGCATCAAAATCACCCTTTTTGATTGGAATAATAAGTATTTACTGAAGTTCGAAGCCGGTGGCATGGAGCAGACTTTCAAAATAGCGGCATTGGATGTCACAGACGAAAGCGATTTGGAGGAGTTGACCCAAGGGACATTTTTCGATCAGGTGAAAGAAAGATTTGACGAAATGAATCAATCCCTTCAAAAAGCTTTGAAAAATTTCTAACTTTGGTTATCTTTAATTATTCAAAGATGAAATATTTATTTTTCATACTAATTGCTCTATTATTGTTTTCTAGCGCTTGCCAACCGGACACTGTCGGGGAGGGAGCGCATCATTTGCAGCTGTTGGATTCGGTGATTCGAAAAGTAGAGGCGGATTTGCTGCCGCTGGAAGCAGATATTTCGGCCTTGGCGCGCTATTCATCTACCTTGTTTCAGCAATCCGATAGCCTGATTTCACTTGTGCAGGAGAATAAGTATTTCACCGATGAAAATGGCTTCTTCTACAATCCGAATGAGTCCGGAGAGGAGAGCACCGTTTTTGTTTCCCTGTCCTCGTCAAATAAAGCACTTGCCAAGAGGGAGGTGTTTACGACCGAGCCAATGGATGCCGCTTTTCGGGAGATTGTAGAGCAGCGCCAAATGGTCTGTCAGGTTTATTTCAACGCAGCCAGTAATTTCAGCAGGTTGTACCCGCCGTATGACTTACTGAATTCCATAGATCCGGCGTTGGATGTGACCGCATTTAATTTTTATTACCTGGCCGACCCAGACAAAAACCCGAGCAAAAAGGCCGTTTGGGTAGAGGAAGTGTACATCGATCCCGTAGGTAGGGGTTGGATATTATCCCTGATACATCCGGTCTATTCCGGGGGGGCATTGAAGGGGGTTTTGGGTTTTGACATTACCCTATCGGATTTAATGAATGCGTTTTTGGAATCTTCCGATAAGAAATTGATGCTCGTTGACAGTCAGGGGACCATCGTGGCAGGAAAGGCGGAAGCGATCGAGGCATTGAGCATGCCCCCGCTGAAAAACCACGCCTATTTGCAAACCATTCATTCCGATAATTTCCGAAAGGAAGATTTTAACTTGTTTAAGAGCAAAAGTAAAGAGGTACGGCGAATGGGTTCCAAATTTCTTTTGGAGAAAGAAAACTACCACAGCTTCGAGTTGGGGGGCAGGCTATTTGAGGCGTATTGCAAGCGAATGAATATAATGGGCTGGTATTTATTGGATATCCATGACTAGGGAAAGCGGGCATAAGGAGGGTAAAAACAGGCGGGAGGCCCAGCGGTTTTGGTGGCTAATCGGACTTAGTATCGGTGCAATTTTGTTTACAGTGACCCTTGCTTTTTTATTTTACAACGCTTTGTCCCAAAACCTGGTGGAAAACCGAAAGGTATTCTTGAACAAACAGGTAGAATTGGCAGCAAACGAAGCCCAGCGGAATTTTAACAATTTGTACGAAGATTTAATTTTTTATGCCAACAATCAAGAGCGGTCGGCAAACGATAGCGATCTCCCCCTGAATCCCAACGTGGATGAAGCAAGGGTAAGGCGGCTGCTGAATAACTACATCAATCTGATCGACACCCTGATCATCGAAAAAGGAGATTTCAGGAAAGCCTACCGGGTATCGGATGCCAATTATTTCTCGATTACCGAGTCGGCGCAGTCAATTGATGCCGCATCTTGCCGTTATTGCTTCCGGGTGAAATCGGACAAGGGTAACGTGGCATTGCTGGCCAAACTGAACCTTGGTATGTATTTTTCCAGGCATTTGGTCAACTATTACCTGGGGCCAAATACGACGAAATTGGTGTATTTTGAAGGTAGCTTTTTTCAATTGATCGACGATTCCATGCAACTTCCCGTTGCGTTGGAACCTAGATTGCGGGAAGCAGTAGAGCGAGAAATACGGGGAGGATTGCGGGGGCAATACGAGGGGCTATTGGAAGTCGGAGAAGCATTCGGAAGCCAGGAATCCTTGCTGATTCAGTATCCCTTTACCCTGTTTAGGCTTGAACTTAAAAGCCCTATTGCTTTTGTGTTTACCCAAAACAAATCCACTGTGGTATCTGGGCTATTTGCCAATTATTTCTACTTGTTTCTTTCACTTTTTGCCCTGTTGCTGTTTGTGGTCTATTTCCTGTCAAAATATTTCAAGGTTACCAGCGAAAACAACCATTTGCTGGAAAAAAAATCACGCGATCTGGATCAATTATTGAAACAGCAAACCATGTTATTGCAGCAGTCCAGGGGGTTTATCTATTACCAAAATGAAGACCTAAACCTGTATAAAGTCAGTGACAATGTAACGGAGGTGCTGGGTTACTCCGCGGAGGAATTCCTTTCGCTTTCGGTAGGGGAATGGATGTGTGACGATTCGGGTGGGTTTTCGGTCAGCAAAAAGGAAGCCATCGAGAGGAAAGCTGATTTTTACTACTACGAATCCAATTCCAACCAAAAGCAGGGAAGTCCCATTCGGGTTAAGATATTTGAGAAACTCATTTACGATGAACGGAGCAATTTCGCTGGTGCGGTCGGTATTTGCACGGACATCAATGACAAGTACATGGCGGATCAGGAATTGATACGCAGTGAAAATCGGCTTCGATCGGTATTGAACAGCTTGCCAGACACCATATTTATTTACAATAACAAAGGTGACTTTTTGGACTATTACGTGCACAACGACGAGCTCTTGCTTCAGCCTCCGCAAAAAGCGTTGGGAAAAAATATTAGCGAGATGCTTACCGGAGAGTCCGGAGAGCGGGCTATGCGGGCCTTCAAACGGTCCGTGATGACGGGTAAGATGCAAACCGAAGAGTTGGATTTACTCTTGGATATTGGCCGACGGTATTTTGAGGTTCGGTTTTTTAAATTGGATGACAAGCGGATGATATCTGTTGCCAGAGATATCACCGGGCAGAAGCTCTGGGAAAAGGGACTGCGGGAAGCAAAAGAAGCTGCCGAAATAGCCAACCGGGAAAAGTCAAATTTCCTGGCGAATATGAGCCATGAAATCAGAACGCCGTTAAACGGGCTGTTGGGGATCACGGGGCTGCTCAGCAAAACCTCCCTGACTGACGAGCAGCGGGAGTTGCTATCTATTATTGGTGATTCTGGAGAATCGCTCCTCCATATTGTGAATGACATTCTGGACTATTCTAAGATTGAGGCGGGCAAAATGGAATTGAATCCTGTACTTTTTAAGCTAAAACCGGAGATGGAACGCATCATTAACGTCTTTTCCGGCATGGCCCAGGAGAAATCCCTTTCGATTCGGCTGGATGTGGATGCGACCCTCCCGGAAGCAGTGGTTTTGGACCGGGAGAAATTGACCCAGATATTCTTTAACATCATAGGAAACGCCGTTAAGTATTCCCAAAAGAACGGTAAAATAGCGGTTTACTTAAAAGGGGAGAAATTATTTTCCCACAACCTGATTCTCCATTGTGCAGTGGAAGACGATGGTGTAGGCATTGCCAGGGAAAAGTTGCCGGAATTGGTGAAACCCTTTACTCAGGCCAATGCAGCTTCTAATGGAGAATACAAAGGGACGGGTCTGGGCCTGGCTATTGCCAATAAATTGATTGAATTGATGGGGGGGGTATTGCAGATAGAAAGTGAACTTGGTGTAGGATCTACCTTTTCGTTTACCTTGATATCCTACATCAACGGAGAACAGGTTGAAATCGATGCTGAGATCCCTGCCGGAATCAAGGATACGGTGAGTTTTGAAACAATCGGGGAAGACTTTCCTCTCGATATTCTAATTGTTGAAGATAACGAGATCAATCTTAAGTTTATGGGAATGCTTTTGAGTCAATTGGGCTACGAACCCGACATCGCCATGAATGGTATGGAGGCCATAGCCTGCGTCGAAAAAAAGAAGTATGACCTGATCTTTATGGACAACCAAATGCCCGGAATGAACGGAATGGACGCGACCAAAGCAATCCGGACCATGGCGTACGGTAAAGCGGTGAGGATTGTGGGATTATCGGCAAGCGTATTCAAAGAAGACGTGGAGCATGCGCTTTCCATCGGAATGAATGATTACCTAACGAAGCCAGTCAAAATCGAACAGATCGTAAATACGATAAAATCCTGTGCAATGGCAGCCAGCAAGGAGGTTAAATAACCGTTTCCAAATCAAAGCCTTCCAGGTAGTCGGCTACTTTTTTCACGAACATCCCGCCCAATGCTCCATCAATAACCCGGTGATCGTAGGAATGGGACAATATCATTTTGTGGCGAATACCGATCATGTCCCCGGTGGGAGTTTCCACCACAGCGGGTTTCTTGGTAATGGTACCTACGGCCAGGATGGCTACCTGGGGCTGTACAATGATGGGCGTACCCATGATATTGCCGAAGGAGCCAATATTGGATAAGGTATAGGTACCACCTTTGAGTTCTTCCGCATTCAATTTATTTTCCCTCGCCCGCTTTGCCAGGTCGTTGATCTTTTTGGATAGCCCGGTCAAGCTATACCGATCGGCCTGTCGGATTACCGGCACAATCAGGTTCCCGTTTGCGAGGGCCACGGCAATTCCTATGTTTATATTCTTTTTCTTGATGATCCGATCTCCTTCAACGGAAATATTAATCATCGGAAAATCCTTCAAGGCTTTGGCGATCGCCATGACGAAGAAAGGGGTAAAGGTGAGCGATTCGCCCTCCTTTTCTCGAAACGTCTCTTTGATCTTGTTGCGGAAGAGCACGATTTTTGTGAGGTCCGCTTCGACAAAGGAGGTCACGTGCGCCGATATATTTTTGGAATCCAGCATACGCTGGGAAATCATCTTCCGCATCCGGTCCATTTCAATGATTTCGTCCTCCCCCTCACTGATTGGAACGGGCTCTTCCATCGTGGAAGTCGGAGCCCCTTCTGTTTTTTTCTTCGCTACATAGGCAAGGATATCTGCTTTCGTTACGCGTCCGTCTTTTCCTGTTCCGGGTAGGCCAGCCAGTTCTTTAAAATCGATATTTTCCGTTTTGGCGATGCTCAGTACCAATGGGGAATAAAATTTTTTCGCTGCAATTTTTTCTCGTTCTTCTTTCGAAACTGCCCCAAGAATCAGTGAGGTATACGGTGGTATCTCAGGTAGTAGCTCTGTTTCTCCGGCAGCGGGGGCAGGTTCGCTTTGCTTAGCAGCAGGCGTGTTCGTTTCCGGTGTTTCGTCGGATCCTTCGCTCCCGACTGTTTCAATCAGCGCAATTGGCTTACCTACTTCCACTACCTCTCCTTCCTGTGCCAGGATGGACTTAAGGATGCCCGAGTGGGTAGCAGGGACTTCCGTATCCACTTTGTCGGTGGCTACCTCCAGAACGGATTCATCCTGCTCGATCAGGTCCCCTTCTTTTTTTAACCAGGAAAGGATTGTGCCCTCCATTATGCTTTCCCCCATCTTGGGCATCACCATTTCTACTGTTGCCATACTGCTTCTGTAAAATACTTTTGAATTTGCCTCTGAGTATAAAACTAAAATTTAGGAACTGCTTTGCAAAAGGAAACCCTTTAAATTTTATTCTGCTTGTTGTAATACGGTCTGTCTCAATAAATTCAACGCGGCGACTGCGGTCAGGTGAATGTTTACTGTTCGGTCTTGGGTAAGTTGCAGTTTTCTGGTGAAGCAACGCTGCCCATTGTGACAGGCGATCCAAACCAAACCCACTGGTTTTTCCTCCGTTCCCCCTCCAGGACCAGCAATACCACTCGAGGACAAGCCGTAGCTGGCATTGAATTTCTCTCGTACCTGGGTTGCCATTTCTATCACTGTTGCTTCGCTTACCGCCCCCTCTCGCAGCAAAACCGCTCCGGATACCCCCAATAATTGTTCCTTGTACGCATTGTGATAGGGAATAATACCTCCGTTAAAATAGTTGCTGGAGCCAGCAATCCCAGTTATGAGGTGAGCAATATAACCTCCGCTGCAGCTTTCGGCGAGTGCAAGGGTTTCACCTCTTTGTGTCAACAAATGGCCAATGGCTACGGGCAATGTTTCCTGGTTGTACCCATAAATGTACTGGGGAATTAGCGGTTTGAGCCGGTCGATTTGTTCCTCAACTTCGCTCGCAATGCGGTCTTGATCGGTACCAAACCCCGTCAGGCGAAGCTTTACCTCTCCCAGGGAGGGCAAATAAGCCAGGCGAATGTGATCCGGTAACTTTTCTTCCCATTCCGAAATTAAATCGGAAAGCCAGCTTTCGCCAATCCCCACGGTACGGATCAGTTTGTGATAGATCACGGGCAAGCGATAGGCTTTTTTAAGCCTCGGGATAACTTCCTGCTCCATTAAGTATTTCATCTCATGGGGTACGCCCGGCATAGACATCCAGATTTTGCCGGCTTCTTCAAACCACATCCCGGGAGCGGTTCCCACGGCGTTGCGAATGTACGTACAGTTAGAAGGTAAGTATGCCTGCCCCCGATTGGTGGGGGTCAATTCTTTTCCCCTGCTTTCGAATAGCCTGCGGACATCTTCCAGGGCATCCGGGAATAAGGTTAGGCTGCTCCCGAAGTAAGCAGCAAGGAGCTGTTTGGTAAGGTCATCCTTGGTCGGACCCAGGCCGCCGGTCATCAAGATGACGTCTGCCCTGCGGGAGGCAGCGTTGAACGCGTCCAGGAGGGATTTTTCGTCGTCACCTACCGTAGTCCGTCTGACTACCCGGATTCCGATTTTGTCCATCTCTTCACTGAGCCACTTGCTGTTCGTGTCCATGATTTGCCCATAGAGAAGTTCATCTCCTATGGATATAATTTCTGCATTTACCGATTGATGCATAAAGGGGGGATTATTTTTTAGTAACCAAAATTAAAAAGTTTCCGGACAGGGTCATGGATTTGTTTTTATAATTTGCCGCCAACCGGGAATGCGGGGTATCGGGAGGGGTTATTTTTTTCGATAGGTGACAAAGGTGTGGGTGTATGGATTTTGATCACTTTTTTCGACCCGGGTTTTTTCCATCACTTCCCATTTATCCGGATCGTATGTAGGGAAAAATGTATCTGCTGCTGGATTTGCTTCGATTTCCGTGATGATCATTTCGTCTGCCAGGGGTAGTGCATCTTTGTAAATTTCTGCTCCCCCCAAAATAAATACCCGATCGATCCCTTCCGATTTTGCACGAGACAATGCTTCTTCCAGGTTGTTGGCCACAAAATGACCAGCCGGCACCTTGAAGTCTGGATTTCGGGTAACCACAATGTGTGTTCTCCCCGGGAGGGGTTTTCCAAGGGAAACAAAGGTCTTTCTACCCATGATCACGTGGTGCCCGGAGGTGGTTCGCTTAAAATGGTTGAGGTCCGAAGGCAAACGCCAGGGCAACTCACCGTTTATTCCGATCGCATTATTGGTGGCTTTTGCCACAATAATTGAAACTATCATCGAAGAAGATTTATTTTGCGCCTTTCATGACATTTGGATAATCCGCTAATTCAAAATGATTGGCCCGATTGGTGTCAATTTCAATCATTTTCATCTGCGATCGGCTTTGATCTTCCTTGCTGGCGAAGTCCATTTCGAGGATGTTTCCTTTCGGTAAATTGTTGAAGTATTCCTGGTTTTCCTCTTTCATTTTTTTGGTAACGAAGGGACTATTTTTGCTCCAAAAGGATTCTAATCCTGCGATGGGGTCCTGACTGATCCAATAATTCCCCTCGGTATCCTCGCTCACAACGCGGTATTCCTCACAGGTATATCCGAGGATGTCCTTTGTGTTTCCTGTTTTCTCAAAGGTAATATCCGATGCATCGAAGGATTCCGATTCGGCGCCGGGATCCGATTCAACTGCTTCCATCATGCCACCCCAATCAATGGAAAATGCCATACTGGATTTTTCCTCATCGTTCTCCATGAGCATGACCGTCGCTTTATTCTTGTGATCCATGATAATCACGGATTTTTCGGATGATTTTTTGTTGCCCGATTCGATGTACTCCATTCCAAAATAATCCGGGTTTTCGGAGAGTAGCGAATTGAATACGATAGGATCGTCTGCTTTTCCTTTCTCGTCCGTACTTTGTATTTCCATGACCGCAACTCCGGAAAAATCGTACGCGCTTTCCGTTTCCACATCCATGTTGATCGAGCTCATGATCTTGCTATAGTCGTAGGTTTCACCCGGCGTACCACCTTCGACTTCTCCCATATCGCCGTAAAGATTACTAAATGCCTTTTCCAGTTGGCGCTGCGTGGCTTTGGCTACCTCTTTTTCAACCGTTCTTTCCACGGCCCGGGTAACGCCCTCCGAAGCGGCATTTTTCAGCCTTTTCAGTAGTTGTGCCTGCGCATCCAAACCAATCAATGACAGCATCAGAAACAATGAAATAGAGAATAGAAATTTCATGGTTGATATAGATTTTGATTTCAAAATTAAAATTATGAAATATATATTTAAAGTCCTAAACAATGTATTCTTGTATGTGAATAGGGTTATATCTCCAATATATACTCGAGTATACCGGCGTTTTTTCCTTTGGGCCGGGTGACCAGCAAGGGGACTTTGTCGTTCATTTGAATCAGCCGTTCGGCCAGACTGCCGATAAAAAGGGCCGTTGCGGCGGTCCTGCCTTTGGCGCCGATAATGATGATATCTGCTTTAATCTCCAAAGCCTTTTGAATGATGTCTTCTACCGGGTCGTCGTCCTGGTCCTTGGTATAGAGCGGTTTGATTTTTATGGATTTGGTATCAATCTTTCGTATAAATTTTTGGTAATTGGTCTCGGCATGTTCCAGCATGATTTGACTAAACTCTTCATACGATTTCCCGGTAAAATGATACCCCGATGGGACCGCATACACGTTTTGACAGAGGATTTCAGATTTCCGCTCACTTTTTTCGGCGATTTCTATCGCCTCTTCCAGCGCGTCTTTGGAGTAATCCGAAAAGTCACTGGGAACGAGGATTTTTTTGATTTTTGGCTGGCTATTTTCCGGCACAATCAACAAGGAACAGGAGGCCCTTCTCGCCAGCCGCTGCGAGACAACCCCCGAACCGGGAATCGAGGTCTTCCTTCCAACCAGTATCATATCGGCGGACTTTTCGTTGGCTAGCTTTAAAATCTTTTTCGATAACTGCCCCTCTTTGACCACATAGGAACTGCTGATCTGGAGCTCCGGATGGAAATTTTCAGCAACTACCTGTTTCATTTCGTTTTTTCTTTCCTCAATCATGTTGCTGATCAAGTTGGGAAACTCTGCAAGGATATCCTTCGGAATCGACAGGTTTCGAATGACGTTGGTAAAATAAATCTTCTTTGATTGGTTGGCCTTTGCTATAAATGCGGCAAATTTCACCAGTGTTTTGTCCATCTCGGTTTGATCCAGACAAACAATGATTTTTTTGATTTGATACATTCCTCGTCGTTAACTAAATGAATTCCTTTAAATAACTATTTTTCATCGGTATTGCTGTTTTTTTTTAAAAAACCGTAAGGTTTAAATTAGTAAATTTCAACGTCAAAACAATCTAATTTTTGCCGATTTTGATCGCAATTTACATGAAATTTTTCCAAAATGTTTTTTTCGGGCAATTCGTCGTTTGTGGGGTAAGCCGGATCTCCCTTCTAATTTGAGGTTTGGGGGAATAGGTTGTATATTTGATCCAGGGTTCGGTTCAGCGACATGTTCGAACTTCACAAGTTGATTAAAATACCGAGTGAAGCACTGCTTCAAAATCAGGCCTCATCTTTCCATGTGAAAGACCTCGTATTCTTCTGGAATGCAGGATAACAGTGGAAGGTTGCGAAGAAGGTGCAGCTCAAATCCTGTCATATCGGAGGTTTGTAACACTCCTGGAACCGGGCCCAATTATAAAGGGAGACCGCAATGCGGCCTCCCTTTTGATGTTTTATCGGCTCCTGCCCGGCTGCAGCTACCTTCTTCCAGGCGCAGTTCCCCAAAGGTTCCTCGGATTGGTTTGCCTGACAGGAGAAACCGCCTTCGTTCACCGCTTTCGGTCGGATGTCTTTGGGGCGCTTTTCGAAATAATACCCCATCCGCGGTGAAAGGATGTTGAAAAACCAGCCTTATCGGAAAAAAAAGAGGCTGCCGCGGCAGCCTCCTGAAAAGAATGGGTGTATTTCTCAATAAAGTACCCTGAATCGAATGGTTCCTTCAAGCGACTTTAGCTCGTCGATAACTTTGGAGCTATATGCTTTGTCAATGTCCGTGATTACGTAACCGATCTTTTCGTTGGTCTTTAAGTATTGACCGACGATGTTGATCGAACAATCGGCCAGCACCCGGTTGATCCGAGCCATGATTCCGGGTTCGTTTAAATGGATGTGAATCAATCGATGCGCATTTTGCAGGAAGGGCAACTGGATATTCGGAAAGTTTACGCTGTTAAACGTGTTGCCTGTATTGATGTATTCGATGATTTTTCCGGGTACAAACCGTGCGATGTTTTCCTGGGCTTCCAGTGTACTGCCTCCGATATGCGGAGTGAGAATGGTGTTAGGAAGTCCTATCAGTTCCGAAACGAAGGGTTCGGAATTGTTTTTGGGCTCACTTGGAAAAACGTCGATACTTGCTCCTGCCAGGTGCTGGCTTTCCAGCGCCTCCTTTAACGCAGGTACATCCACCACGTGTCCCCGGCTAAGGTTGATAAGGTAGGCCCCTTTTTTCATCAACGCAAGTTTCTCCCGGTCGATGAGCAAGGCGTTTTCCTTCCGGCCGTCCACATGCAAACTGATAACGTCGCAGGTCCGGAGTAATTCCTCCAACGAGTCAATTTTTGTCGCATTTCCCAGTGCGAGTCGTTCGATGACGTCGTAGTAGTATACATCTAGCCCCATGTTTTCCGCTAGAACAGAAAGTTGAGAGCCGATGTTGCCGTACCCGATAATGCCCAGTTTTTTGCCCCTGATTTCGAAACTTCCCGTGGCACTCTTGTCCCATTTTCCCTGATGCATGCTACTGCTCTTATCGGTTAGGCCACGCATTAGGAAGATGATCTCGGCAATGGCCAACTCCACCACGGAACGGGTGTTGCTGAAAGGCGCGTTAAATACCGCAATGCCCTTCTCCTGACAGGTTTCTAAATCTATCTGGTTGGTACCGATGCAAAAAGCACCGATGGCGATCAGCCGGTTGGCATTTTCCAATACCCTGGCGGTGACCTGGGTTTTGGAACGGATACCCAATACGGATACTTTTTTTATCTTTTCTGCAAGTTCTTCTTCGGAAAGGGCAGAACTGATAACTTCTACGTTGTATCCTTCCTGCTTCATCAGTTCGATGCCAATTGGGTGCACGTTTTCCAAAAGCAATACGTTTATTCTGCTTTTGGGATAGGAGAACTTTTTATTCATCTTGTTTACGTATAAAATCTCGTCCAGACTCGGTGCAATGTGGTCGGCTTTTGAAGAAACCGAAGGACGGTGCACGTTTTCCGTAAATGCGTAAAATTTATTGGCCACACCAGAAGCTTTTATTTCGTAGTCGGTATAGCCGTCACCAATCACGTAAATGTCGCCTTCCAGGTTCAGGCTACGAATGGTTTCCGGTTTTCCATTGTTTTTGGAAAGGGGATTGTCCTCGTTGAAGCCAGAAATCTTTCCCGATTCATCGTAGACGAATTCATTGGCAAAGACATTTTCCGGCTTGATGCCGTAACCCGTTACGATGGGTACGACAAAATCTTTGAATCCATTGGATATTATAAAAATGTCGTCCGCATTTTCTTTTAAAAACTCTTTATTTCGTTGAAATGAATCGGAGACCTTCTTTTTTAATGCAGTGATCAACTCATTGATTTGCTCTTTATTTGCATCAAGTATATTTAGCCGCTGTACCAGGCTCTCTCGAAACGTGAGCTTCCCCTCCATGCCCTGATCGGTGATGTCTTTGATTGCCTGTAGTTTTTGGGCTTTATCGGGATCGTCTTTCAGACTTATTTCACCCAAAATATCCAGGGCTTCGACCTTTGTAAACGTACTGTCAAAATCAATAATAAATTTTTTTGTGACGGTCATTTTTCAGCAAAATTTTTATGAGTTGCAAAATTAATAGATTATCAGGGAATTTGAAGGTAAACCCCCAAAATAACTTTTAGGATCAGATATTGGTAAAAAATCGGGAATGGGTATACCTTTGCGAGAAGGGATCGGAACACGGCTGATGGGCTTAAATCGGTCCACCGGCAAAATGGGCCTTGCTGTTATACCTGGCAGGGCTCCGTGGCTATTCGCAGCGAAAGCACTCGTCTACTTGGGACGTTATCCCTTATTCCGGGGTGGATTTCACCGGTGCCAGGCTAAGGAAGATCGAATAGGCTATGCGTCAATCCCTGTTCCGGGGGCTATTCGGCGGCTTGTTTATATGCGGAGGAAAGGTGCTGGATCGGTAGAAGTCTCCCAATAAATACAGCTGCGGAAGCACCCTGAAACCCCCAGTCGTTTGCTGTACCCGGCCCGGCTGGATTAGCACAAGCGAGTTGGGACCCGGGCAGTCGCTATAGGTTTGGCAGGAATGCCGATTGGAGCGACTCAGCGGCAGGACCCGCTCAGCCCAAAAAAGAACAAATTACCGCTACCGCAGTTTGGAAAGACGTAGACTGGCAACAAATAAAAAAACACGTTTAAAATAACACCAAGACACGCGTAATCCATGCCACTTGCAATCGACAATATTAGGGTAGGCCGAGTCTATCGGCTGGTGAATTATGGTGAGATTCGTTTCCTCGAAATCATGGAACGAACCGGTAGGGAAAACTTTCGAGTGAAAGACCTGGATACCCTGGAATTTTATGAGTTGGAGGAGTTGTTGCGATGGGGTAAAGGGAAGGATTATGATCTGGATGAAATCCGGTGATACATGTAACCAATGGAAAAAGAGACAAGCCTAACAAAAGCCATTTTTACCGCAAAATGCCCCAAGTGCAGAAAGGGGTCCATTTTTCCGGTTTCGCTCTATAGTTTTAGAAAACTCACGGAGGTAAACCAAACCTGTCCGAATTGCGGGGTCGAACTGGTCCCCGAGCCGGATTTTTATTACGGAGCCATGTACGTCAGCTATGCGCTATCGGTGGCGCTTTTTATTTCGGTGATGGTGGCGCTAAACGTCTTGTTTGATGATCCGGAGTTGATGGCCTACATCGGATCCGTTTTGTTTTTCAACATTTTGTTGTTGCCGGTTATGCTGCGGATATCAAAGGTGCTTTATTTATACGGTGTAGGCAAGATCAGCTACGAGCCCGAGAAATAGGTTCGCCGAAAGGAATTACGTGTTTTTCCGGGTGAATTTTTCTACAAGAAATTTTTTAATTTTTCCTTAGTAAGTAAAACTTACTTTTTGTTGGTTCGTATAAGGTGTCATATAGTTTTACTTAACACTTAAATGGAGCAGATTTTAACGCAGATTGTTGTTCCGGTCAATCAAGAAATTTACCTTAAAGATCCGTTGAGTTCGGATTTGGGTAAGCGAATCATCCAGGAGGGAACCGAATTAATTGAGACCCTGGGCATGGAAGGGTTTAATTTTAAGAAGTTATCGGAGAAAGTGGGCAGTACTGAAGCGGCTATTTATAGATATTTTGAAAACAAACACAAGTTATTGCTTTACCTGACCAATTGGTATTGGGGTTGGCTGGAGCACAACCTGGTGTTCGTGACGGCCAATTTGCTTGATCCGAAGGACAAAATGCGGGTGGCTATTCAACTACTCGTAGAAGGTCCGGTATACAAACAAAACATCTACATTGATATTCAAAAATTGCGGGTGTTGGTGACCGAGGAGTCGTACAAAGCTTTTTTGACGAAAGAGATCGACGCCGAAAATAGCAACGGATTATTTACCCAGTTTTATCGGTTGACCGATAGAATCGCACAGATAATCAAAGAGATAAACCCGAAATATTCCTATCCCAAAACCCTGGTCACTACCCTGGTGGAGTCCACATTATTGCATGCTTTTTTTCTGAGACACATGCCTAAAATGACAGAATCCGGGCTGAAGGCCGATCAAAAATTGGGGTTTTATTTTGATCTGGTATTTAAAACACTAAAAGATGAATGAAGATTTAATCAACACCCCCCTGAAAAGATTCTTTAGTCTGCTGAGGGAAGAGAAAAAGGAAATTTACGCCATTTATTTTTATGCGGTGCTCAACGGGTTGGTTTCCCTTTCCCTGCCCTTGGGCATTCAGGCCATCCTGAATTTTATTCTTGGAGGCAGGTTGACGACTTCTTGGGTCTTGCTTGTGGTCATCGTTGCCCTGGGGGTTATTTTTGGCGGCTACCTTCAAATCAGCCAATTGTATCTTTCGGAGAAACTGCAGCAGCGGGTGTTTGGGAAATCGTCCATGGAGTTTGCCTACCGACTTCCCCGAATCAAGACCGAAGCGCTTCGCGGGAAATTTGCTCCGGAACTGGTAAACCGGTTTTTTGATACGATCAATCTGCAAAAAGGCCTGTCCAAGTTGCTGATCGATTTCAGTACGGCATCCCTTCAAGTGTTCTTTGGCTTGATATTGCTGGCAATTTACCACCCCTTCTTTATCGTATTTTCGGTCATGCTGGTGTTGATTTTGTACCTAATATTTAGGTATACCAGCCCCAAGGGGATGGCTACTAGCCTCAAAGAATCCTCCGCGAAATACGAAGTAGCTTATTGGCTGGAGGAAATCGCACGCACCTTGGGTACCTTTAAGCTCTCCGGTTTTTCTCCCTTGCCCTTTAAGCGGGTGGATAAACTGATGGGAAAATACCTGGAATTTCGGAATTCGCATTTTGCAGTCTTGATTTTCCAGTACAAAATCATGATTGGTTTCAAGGTGTTGATCATTGTGACCTTGCTGGTGGCGGGAAGCTTGTTGCTAATGAATAACGAAATCAGTATCGGTCAATTTGTCGCTGCGGAGATCATCATTGTTTTGATCATTAACTCGGTCGAGAAACTTATCTTGAGTTTGGAGACCGTATACGACACCCTCACTGCCACGGAAAAACTGGGACTGGTAATGGACCTGGACTTGGAACGATCCGAGGGAATAGACAAGGCGTTTGGGGAGTCTGCTTCCGGGCTGTCCTATGAGTTTAAGGATCTGACCTTTCACCCCAAGGACAAAAAATTCCCAAATCTTCAAGACATCAATGTAAAAATAAAAGCAGGAGAAAAGGTCGTCGTTACTGGAGAGAGTGGCTCGGGTAAAAGTACCTTCCTGCAGTTAATGGCGGGATTGATCGAGGATTACAAGGGTAATGTAATCATAAATAAACTTCCATTGGAAACCCTCGCCCTGGAAAAACTACGTTCCATGATTGGGGATAGCCTTTCCAGACAATCCATTTTTCATGGGACCATACGTGAAAACATCACGGTCGGAAATGAACACATCTCCGAAACAAAAATTCGGGACGTATTGCAGGTAGTAGGACTCAGTGACTATATATACGGGTTGAAAGACGATTTGGAAACCCAGTTGTTACCGGAAGGTAAGCACTTAAATAATGCGACCATCAGCAAAATTATTCTTGCCCGGAGTCTGTGTTTCGATCCAAAACTCCTGCTTCTGGAACAGGAGCTTAATTATCTAAACGATGTCGAGGCGAGGACCGTGCTGGATTATATTTTTTCAGGTCCCTGGACGTTGGTAGCCGTTTCTTCCGATGATGCGCTGCTCCGACGAGCCGATAAAATCGTGGTATTGGATGCAGGAAAAGTCGTACTTGAGGGTGATTTTGAATCCTTTGAGCAGTATAAAAAAAATAAAAAATACTAACAGCCATGCTGAATATTTCAAAAAACTCCGTGAAAGGGTATATCAATCCATTCTTGTTTGATAGTTACCACATGACCATACCCAACGACCAGAGTCGCAAACGGATACGGGTACTTCTGTACTTGCTCCTGGCAGGGTTTGTATTTTTATTTCTACCCTGGACGCAGAACTTCCGCTCACAGGGAATGGTGACGGCCCTGAAGCCCGAGCATCGCCCGCAAACCGTGCACTCGGTGATCCCGGGAAGGATCGAACGGTGGTACGTGCAGGAGGGGGACTTTGTGCAGAAAGGGGATACCATCTTGTTTCTTTCCGAGGTGAAGGATCAATACATGGATCCCGAACTCGTAGACAGGACACGCCTGCAGGTGGGTGCCAAGGAGCTTTCGGTCAAGTCCTACGAAGAAAAGATCAAGGCACAGGAAAATCAATTGCAGGCCCTGGAACAAAACAATCGGCTGCGAAAGGAACAGGCACAAAACAAACTTCAACAGGCCCAATTGAGTGTGCTTTCCGACAGCATCATGCTCGAAGCGGAAAAGGTCAACCTGATCGTGGCGGAAAGGCAATACGAGCGTATGGAAAAACTCTACGAAGAGGGCTTAAAATCACTTACCGACCTGGAAGCCCGGCGAATCAAACTACAGGAGTCTCAGGCTAAAAAAATAAGTGCCGAAAACAAACTGCTCAGCAGTAGAAACGGCGTCATCATGGCTACCATAGAGCTCAATGCCATAGACAATGATTTCAGGGACAAATTGGCTAAAGTAAACGCAGAACGGTACACGGCGTTGTCCAGTCAGTACGATGCGGAAGCGACGGTCACCAAACTTCGAAACGAGCTGTCCAACTATACCGTGCGATCGGGCATGTATTACGTGTTGGCGCCCCAATCGGGCTATGTCACGCAAGCCATTCAGGTGGGTTTGGGCGAAACGATCAAAGAAGGAGCCGAAATCGTCAGCATCATGCCGGAAAATTATTCGCTTGCCGTCGAGATGTACATAGACCCCATTGACCTGCCATTGATCAAGGTGGGAAACAAGATCCGGTTTATCTTTGACGGCTGGCCGGCCATCGTCTTTTCCGGCTGGCCCCAGCTTTCCAATGGAACTTTTGGAGGCAGGGTCTACGCCATCGACAATTTCACCAGTGCAAACAACCAGTACCGTCTGCTTGTGGTACCCGATCCGGACGAGGAACCCTGGCCGGAGGCGTTGCGCATTGGCTCGGGAGCGGACGGGATCGCCCTGCTCAATGACGTTCCGGTCTGGTACGAAATATGGCGACAAATGAACGGATTCCCGCCGGATTACTACACGTTAAAAGAAGTCAGGGAAATGAAAAGTCAGACGAAATGAGGTTTCGATTACTGTTCTTAAGTGGATTATTGCTGTTCACCTGCGTATCGACGGAGGCTCAGGAGAGACTTTCTTACACCGATTTTATGGTTTGGGTTCGGGATTACCACCCCGTGGCCAGACAGGCGGACCTAACACTCGACCTGGGAAGACAGGAACTGCGGGCAGCCAGAGGCGCCTTTGATCCCTTGGTTTTTGGAAACATGGACCAAAAACAGTTTAAGGGTACCGAATATTACAACACCCAGGAAGCAGGGCTCTTGTTGCCCACGCTAGCGGGGGTGGAGCTGCAGGGCCTGGTGGAACGAAATACCGGGGATTTTCTGAATTCTGAAAATGTTGTTCCCGAAAGTGGGCTTTTTGCCATCGGTGCAGCGGTCAACCTGGGAAAGGGGCTCTTTATAGATGAGCGAAGAGCAAGCTTGCAACAAGCAAAAATCTTTGCGCTGTCCACCGAGATGGAGCGGATTCAAGTACTGAATGACTTGTACCTGGAAGCGGTCAAAGCCTATTGGAAATGGGCTGGCAGCTACGCGAATCTTGAAGTACGGAGAGAAGGGCTGAAACTGGCCTCCATCCGCTTTGAAGGCATTGTATCCAGTTTCGAACAAGGTGATCTGCCGGCCATCGACACCGTCGAAGCCTATACACAGGTACTAAGCCGGACCATTCAGCTCCAGAAAGCGGAAAACAGCTTTTTTGCCAGTACGCAGGATTTGAATGTGTTTCTATGGGACATGGATCAAAATCCGATCTACCTGGATCCAGAAGTTATCCCGCAGGAATTGCAGGAATATTTCCCTTCGGGGATAAACCGGGAGGTATTTCGGGAGTTGGTGGCCCGGCACCCCGAACTGCGGCTGCTGGACTACGACCTGGACCACCTGGAAATCGAGCGCCGTTATAAGGCGGAGCAACTCAAACCCACGGTCAAATTAAAATACAATTTTCTGACCGAAAACCTGGGGGGAATGGAAGGAATTGGATTTATGGAAAACGATTATAAATTCGGCGTAGAAATCGCCACCCCATTGTTCTTACGAAAAGCCCGGGGGGGCTTGGGGCTCACCAGGACCAAAATTTCCATGGTTGGTAATAAGCGGGACTTGAAATCCCAGCAGCTCCGCGCAAAACTCGAGCAGGGCTTCAATGATTACCAGGTATTGAACCAGCAAATCGCGACATTTCGGGACAATATCAGTGGTTTGGAAAGACTCCTGGAAGGAGAGCGTGTGAAATTTGACCTGGGAGAAAGTTCGTTGTTCTTAATCAATGCCCGGGAAACCAGCCTCTTCGACGCCTTGCTGGTCAATAATTCACTCTTTGTAGATAAAAATATTGCTTTTTCCAAAGTTAGAACTGCTGCTGGCCTGGGATTTGAAGGGGTTAACCCATGAAGCACTTCTTTGTATTCCGGTGGTTTTCCAGTCCTTTTCGCTACGCATTCGCCAAACTTAAAAAGAAGCTCGGAAAACTAGACCGGTTGAAACTGGAAATTTTCCTGGTCATCGGGAATGGGAGGAAGGTGTTTGTCAAAGGGCGGGTGGTGGAGGCCTATCGGCAAAGTCGGCCATCCGATAAGAAAACCGCCTTACAAAATCTGCTGGCCACACTGAGACGGTACGCCGGCAGCAGCGTACCCGATGCAACCATCCTACTTGCTTACGGGTCACACCAGGCCGAATTGATCACCGACTCAGAAGGGTTGTTCGAAAAAATGTTGCGTTTTTCCGATGCGGAAAGGCAGGCAGTACAAAAGATTCGTTTCTCGCTGGTACCAGAGCAAGGATTGGTACCCGAAACGGGCTGGGTGGAACGAAGTGTACATTGGATTCGCAAGCCGTACCCGCGAGCCGTTATTTCTGATATTGACGACACGGTTATCATTTCGAAAGCGACAAATATCGGAGAAAAGCTTTGGTTGTCTGTTTCCAAAAATGCCTACACCCGACGACCCTTTCCCGGAGTAAGTGAATTCTACCAATTGTTAACAGCAAACGGGGAATATCCCGTTTTTTACGTTTCCAGCAGCGATTGGAACTTGTTTGACCTTATTCGAGATTTTTTATCGTACCGGAACATACCATTGGGCCCAATTTTGCTGAAAGATGGGCATATAAATCTGAAGAATATCTGGAAATCGGGTGGAGGAAACCACGCACATAAATTGGAAAAAATCCAATTCCTTATGGAGTTTTTTCCGGAACAGCGGGTATTGCTGATTGGTGATAGCGGGCAACACGATCCCGAATTGTACGCGGAAATCATTCGTCGCTTTCCCGACCGGGTCGAGGCCGTATACATTCGCAAAGTCCGGCAGGGGGATGCGGCGCGGGAACATAATTTGAATCAACTGCTTCCCCCAAACAAGGTGGCCTGGGTCAAAACCACCCGCGAAGCATTGCTGCATGCGCAGAAGCATTTGGTTGTCTGACCTATACTGCCTGAATAATGTATCGAAAAATAGGTTAACCGTTTACAGTGGTTTAGTAAATTTTATGTACGATGAATCAACCAATATTATTTGTACTTAATCCATTCTCCGGGGACCTACCCGATAAAGACGAAATGGTCGGTACTATTTGCGATCAACTTCCGGCTTATGACATTGAGGTCTGGAAAACCACAGGCGTAAAGGACGGTGAAAAGATCCGAAAACTAGTGGACGAAACGCCTTACGAATTGATCCTGGTAGGAGGCGGTGATGGAACGGTAAAGATGGTGGCGGAGGCAGTAGAGGGAAAAAAGTGTTGCCTGCTTCCCATACCTTTCGGTTCTGCCAATGGCCTCGCTACTTGTCTGGGTATTGAAAGCTGGGAGGATAGTTTAAGTTGTCTGGCTGCCGAAACCTATAAGCCAATGGACCTGCTGGAAGTCAATGGAGAAGCTTGCCTGCATCTGTGCGATTTCGGATTCAATGCGGACCTGATACGAAAATTCGAAGACGGGGACGAGCGTGGGATGATGGCGTATTTTAAAAACTCGCTATCAAGTTTTTTTGAACTCAAACCCTATCGATTTGAAGTGCAGATAGGCGAGGAAAAGCAGTGGACATCGGCCAAAATGCTGGTGATTGCAAACGGAACAAAGTACGGTACCGGCGCTACGATCAACCCGGATGGGCGGATGGACGATGGGGTTTTTGAAGTCATCGCACTCAACCCCCAAGGCATGCAAGAGTGGATGGAACTGACCTATGCCTTACTTAAAAAAGAACTAAAAGTACTGGATTTCGTTCAAACTTGGAGTTGCTCCTCGGTAAACCTGGTCAATGCGGATCGGGCGGCCTTTCACGTGGATGGAGAACCTGTAGGTAATGACGAGCACGTGCAGGTACGCATTCGAAAACGGGAATTGTGCCTGTATTACATGGATTCAGACGAAGCGTAAAATAACTTGGTTTTATTCATGTACTTCCAAAAAAGAAGAGGTCGGTTATCGGTGTGTACTGCCGGTAGTTATTTTCAATTTTGCAGGTTGTTTAGCCTGGTTTAACGGGGTTATTTCAGAACAAACCGAAATGGAGTTGTCAGAAATCGGACGAAGGAGACGAACGTTATATGTCTGAGCAACAGTCCGGAAGCAACCGATCGTTTGCCCCGTTTCTTTTTCACTATGCACGACCAACATTTCGGTTCGATTTCAGATCTGGGACAGAGTTAATCCCAATACGTCCTAACCCAGCCTTCATTACCTGAACCGGATCTGCAAAAATGAGTTCTAACATCGTCTGGAACCACTTCTTTCTACCTACACTCTTAGGTTTTGTATGGCCTAGGAAACTGCGATTGAGCTACAACGTTTTACAAACCTGGCTTTCCAGCGAGAGAATTAAGGATGGGCTGGTAGGTGCCAATGCCATCAACCTGCTGACCTTCGCCGGGAACCTTGGCTTTGATCCGGCGGTGGCTAATTTTAATGGCAACC
This sequence comes from Cyclobacterium xiamenense, assembly GCF_900109255.1. Classification (NCBI taxonomy): domain Bacteria; kingdom Pseudomonadati; phylum Bacteroidota; class Cytophagia; order Cytophagales; family Cyclobacteriaceae; genus Cyclobacterium; species Cyclobacterium xiamenense. The sequence goes on from NZ_FNZH01000004.1 coordinate 121,006, forward strand.
GCCAACATCGGAATCTGTCCCATGTGTGCGTGGGAAAGACTTTTTTTCCCCTTCAGCGAACCATAATCAGAGCTGTTTTATTTATTTTCTAGCAACTAATCTAAAAGGAACATGAAAAAAGATTAAGACGATTAAGACGATCCTTGTCCTGGTCAAGATTTTGGAAGCACAACTGTGTAGGTTGTACGAATATCGGTAGTCAAGAGATGTGGGTACCGTTTCAAATGGGTTTACTCAACCCAGAAATCCCCAGGATTTGGTTAAAATCGCTCATCGGATAGGTGGCTTTGGAGGTTTTCGCTAGATTCACGGCAACCAGGCTGTTAACTCCGTTGCCATATAGGATGTGGTGAAATTTTGGAAAAAGATGGTAGGGTGTTCTTGCGATCGGATCGGGTATACCTGGCGATCACCCCTTTCTCCAACGAGCATTACTGGATCGATTCCCTGGCAGGGAACAGCAATTCTGGAAATACGGATCAGTTTCAGGATTATGCGATATTAGTGGTGCCCGGACCTTTCTCTGGCTATGCGCTGGAGGTTCACGAGAGCGACTCGTTTTTAAACGTTGAGGAGTTTATGCAGCGCATGCAAGCAGAATCTGACCTGAAAATTAACGTTCGATCCCGGATCGAAAAGTACCGGTCCAGTTCCGGTGATTCCCTGGAAATGGTGTATCGGGGAGATGCACTGCATGCTACCGGCAGGATAAATGAAAAGGAAGTAACTTTTACTGACTGGAGCCCGGCGGGGGTGTACACATCGGATGTGTTGGCGATTGGTGAGGGAGTTCTCCGGCTAAAGTTAGGTGGTAAGGTTCAAACGATGAAATGGACAAAGAATGGCATTGAAAGAAATTAAATCGAAACGAAAACAGTCCCTGCTAATGGGGATACTTTGTCTGGGCTTACTGGTGCTCGGGCTGGTACCCCCCGCTACGGCACAAAAAAATGCCCTGGATTGGCTCATTGATGCGCCGGAATTGGAGCAAGCAGACGCTGTTGGGATACATCCGAGGGGGTTGCTGTTGCCAGAAGAAGTGCCAGTCCTTCGCAAACGATTGGCAGAGGAGCGGTATTCGGGTGTTTTATCGGCCTACCGGGAAAAAGCAGCGCGACTTGAAAAAGCATTGCAGATAGCGGATCCGGATGCCCGACAACTGGCCGAATCGGCTGAAATGTTCGCCATTTTACATTTATTGTCGGGTGAAGCCCGGTATTCGGATCAGGCATTCTCCCAGCTGGAGCGGTTGTTTCAAGACCGGATAATTTTTAATAACCCCGTTTCCCGAGGACTTACCCGAGCGGCTGTCTTGCGTTCGTTGGCAATGGCCTATGACCTGTGCTACACGGGATGGTCTCCGGATCAGCGAAACCGCGTAAACCGGCAACTGTACAAACTCACCTATACCACGCAGGCAAACATGGGGGCGGAGGCCAATTATAGCCTGGTTAGCAACTGGATGGGGGTACGCTGGGGAGCGGCCCTCTTTGCGGGAATGGTCTGGGACAATCCCTTTCCGGATGAACGGTCCCTCATGGATCCGCTGGTATGGGACGCCACCAAGCGACTGATGGATCATATCAGGGAAAACATCTATCCGCAAGGCTGGAACGCGGAAAGTATCGGTTACCACCTGTACAATTGGTCGTTTATCGGTCCGGCCCTTATCGCATTTCAAAACAGGCAGGGGCAGGGAAACAGCCGGTCCGCGCTGGAAATACTGGCTCCTACCGCCAGGGGAGCGATAAGAGCCATGGCACCAACCATGGTTAGCATTTTTGCCCGGGAGGGTCTAACGGGAATGAAGCCCGATTTATCCGATGACAACTTAAATCTTGGTACCGGGTTTTTTGGATTGGCATTTCGCCTGTATCCCCAGGCGGAACTACCCGAAATCAAATGGATGCACGATTATCTGGGAGATAGTTCCCTCTACAGCCTGATGTATTACCCTGCGGAAATACGCAGTAAAAACCCGGGCCAAAGCGGTTGGTTAAACCATGCCGATTCTACGCAAGGAGTGGCTGTTTTCAGAAACAGGTTTGCCGATGATACCGACGTAGTAGCAGTGTTTAATACCTCTTCCAAACGCATTGCGGGTCACAAAGGTCCGGATGTCAATACGTTTCGCATCATTGGCGGGGGAGTTCCATTGGTTATCGGGGCTGGAAGAACCGGAAAGATCGCCGGACAAACCAACGTATTTCCCCATGTACCGGATGGGAATGAGACCGGGCAGCCGGATCCGGGCAGCTTGCTGGATTTCGGATTCGATGGCTCTGGCTCCGGCTTTGCTATCGGGGAGGGGAGTAGTACCGGGGTGATGGAGCACCGCCGTACGTTTACTGTCCGCTACGATGAGGCTTCCGGAGCGGAAGCAGTGTTTTTGATCGAGGATCACACGGAAAACGGGCGGATTTGGCGAATGGCCACGCCTGAATTCAACGAGGTTCGTCTTTCTGAAAATGGGTTTACAATCGATACATCCACTGGATACAGGCTGCATGTACTGGTCCTGGGCAAGCCGAATCAAGCGCTGGCCACGGTAAGCACCGTTCCTTACGGGGGGCGGCTTTCCCGGGTGAACCCCGGTATCGTCTGGAACGGCCGGTCTTATACCCACAGCAAGGTCATTGATCTGGAAATGGAAGCGGAACTAACGGTGCTGATGGTTTTGCAAGCTCCCGGTCAGCCGGAGCCACAGGTACGTCTCGACGAGGGAAACGCACGTGTTTTTATAGCGAATCTGGCAATCGAATTAGAAAAAAAATAACTCACCCTATCCCATGAAAAAAGAACTGGTTTTCGGCTACCTATTTCTAGGATTTCTGCTTTCTGACCGTTTGGAAGCCCAGCAGGATCACGATTTTCTACACGATGTATACGATAGCAGGCACCAGTCTCCCGCCCAGCAGCGGTACCGTGACCTGGCTCCGGTACCGGCGGGCGTGGTGTATATTCAGCGTCCGGGAGAAGGGGAAGCGGAAATTCGCTGGCATTTCCGTACCATGAAGGAATTGGGCTTTACCAATCTCAAACAAATCATGCCACTGCCCGATTGGTCCCTGGAGCAGATCCAGCTGATAGCGCTGGAGGAGGGGCTCATTCCCTGGTGGTATGCTGAGGGAGGCTGGGATCCCATCAGCCCGGAGTTGATTCAAAAAATCGGACTCCCTGCTGGGATGGAATTGAGCGAAGTGCGCCGACATCCAAAAATGATTGCGTACCAAACCGACTACTTAAAAAAGCGCGTACAGACGTACGCTGAAGAAGTACGTCAATCGGGGCACCGGGAGCACATCCGGGGCTCTAGCAGTGCCTACGACCCAATTGTCGGTGAAAGGGGCCTGGATTTGAGTGACCTGGGGAAGAAATTGTTCGTGTCCTGGGCGAGGGAGCAGTACCAGACCATCGACCAGCTAAATCTGGCACACAATCAACACCACCACGGTCTGGCCACCGGGGGGCAGCCGTATACTTCCTGGGAAGATTTTGAGAAACGGTGGCAGGCGTACAATCACCGCGAACTACGCATCGTCCGGGATATTCTTCGATTCAAAGCGGATTATGGGGTGTCGGCCCTGAAAGAAAAGGTAAGATCTTTTCAAAAGGTGGATGTTAACGCTCCCTACCGGGCAGGGGGGGAGCTCGGCTTGTTTCGTCCCCATGCCTATTTTGGGGTAAACTTCCCCGGAATCGCCGAAGCCATGCGGGATGTCGGATCCTTTTATCCCTCGATTCATTTTACCTGGCATTTTGACCAGGTTCGGGACGAGCTGGGTCCGACGGTCTACATGCAGGCAAGTTACATCCAAGACATGTTCAAAGGGGGTTGGAGTGGCGGCTGGGAGACCACCGGAGGTCCGCAGCAGTTTGGTGGAGAAAAGTTTGGGCAAAACAACAAGGGTTTTACGGTAGATGCCCCGGAAATGGAGCAATTTACGTTGAGTATGCTTGCTGCAGGTTTTAAGGGCTGGGGACTTTGGAGTTGGTCGGTGCGGACCGCGGGGGCGGAAGTAGGCGAATATGCGCTGCTCGACCATCAGAATAACGTCACCGAACGGGCGGTAGCTGTAGGAAAAATAGCGAAAGCCATGCAAAAATACCGGGAAGAGATTTGGTCCTTACACAAAGAACCGCAGGTTGGCGTTTTTTTTGACTGGGACAACGAGGCCATGTGGACGGCCCTCTCGTTGAAGGGGCAGGACAGCCTAAGATACCGTCCCATGGAAGCCCGCGTCGGACTGACCCGGGCACTAATCAATGCCGATATCCCCTTCGAATTTGTAACCAAACAGGATCTGGAAGCGGGCCTGGCCCAACGCTACCCCGTTATTTATCTGCCAGCTGTTCTGGCCCTCGACAAATCGATGGTTCCGGTTTTAATCCGGTATGTTTCAAATGGAGGACGTTTGGTGATGGACATGCCGGGAGCCTGGATGGATACCTATTCGGCACTGTTTCCCAGAGGCATGGGCAGTGATTTTGCCGACCTGTTCGGTGTGGTCTTACGGGAATACCAATTTTCGGGTATCAATCGGGATTGGTCCATACAAGGAGCGTTGCTGACAGGTTCCATAGGTGATATTCAGCCGGTTTCCGCAGAGGTGGTACAGCGATTTGACAACGGGAAAGCGGCGGTGACGGTGAACAAAAAAGGACATGGAGCGGTCGTTCTCATCGGGTATGAGGCTGCCAGAGCTTGTTTTCGGCCCCGGCAGGACCTTGCCGAAGAGCGACTCCTGAGAGCGGTCATGCCCGAAGGGATGAAGGTGCCGGTAAGCAGCGAACAAGCCATCGTATACCGGCTGGCGGGTCCCGAAAGCGATCATTATTTTCTTTTAAATGAACAGGCCGAAACGATACAAGCCCGTTTGGATATTGCCGGTCCAAATTACACGGCCATGGAAGATGCGGTGAGTGGTGAAACGTTACCGATGGATGCACCCGTGACCATTGAGGCTCATGGAGCAAGGTGGATCCGCATGCAGAAAGACTAACCGATTGCGATTGAACCGAAGCAAATGATTTCCGGGTAAGGGCTAAATGAGTGTTTCGAGTTTTTCGTGCGTAAGGGGTTTTTCGATAAATCCGCTAACGAAGGGAAATTCTTTGGATTTTTGACGGTCCTGGAAGTCGATCGAACTGGAAAGCATGATGATGCGATCGTTTCGTTCGTTTTCAAGTTCTACATAGTGGCTTAAAAAATCCCAACCATTCATCACCGGCATGTTGATATCTACCAGAATCAATACCTTTTTATCCAATCGAGGATTCTTGAGGTATTCCAATGCCAGTTCTGCTTCTAAAAATTCGATGGTTTTGGGTGATAGGTTTAACTTGTTGATTAACCGTTTATTGATTAAGTTATTAATAGGGTCATCATCAATTAAAACAATTAAATCGAATGGATACATTGATTTTTATAATAACTTTTCTCGCGCTCGATCTCTATTTTCTGAAATTTAACACTATAATCTCAGTATTAAAATTTTCTCCTCATTTTTTGTTGGCCATGCGTAGGCGGGCTTCCGGTGGATCAACCATTGACTCACCGATTAGGACAGGGGCAAAAAAAGAGGGGAAGCTGTTGGCTTCCCCCGTTTCTTTATTTGAAGGCGCGATGAATTACATCATGCCGCCCATTCCTCCGCCTCCCATTGGAGGGCCGGCAGGAGCTTCTTCTTTGATATCTGCCACTACACATTCGGTAGTCAGTAGCAGGGCTGCAATGGAGGCAGCATTTTCAAGTGCCAATCGGGTCACTTTGGTAGGATCGATTACACCGGCTTTGAACAGGTCTTCAAACTTGTCTGTTCTGGCGTTGTATCCGTAATCCCCCTTGGAATCTCTGATCTTGTTGATGACCACAGAACCTTCTCCACCGGAGTTGGAAACGATGGTTCGCAAGGGAGACTCCACAGCTTGCTTGATGATGTTGATACCGGTATCTTCGTCTTCGTTGGCTCCTTTTAATTTATCCAACGCGGCAGATGCACGTATCAAGGCAACACCACCACCTACTACGACACCTTCCTGAACAGCGGCGCGTGTAGCGTGCAAGGCATCATCTACCCGGTCTTTTTTCTCCTTCATTTCTACTTCGGTAGCCGCTCCAATGTACAGGATGGCTACGCCTCCGGAAAGCTTGGCAAGCCTTTCCTGAAGTTTTTCCCGATCGTAATCTGAGGTGGTTTTTTCTATTTGACTTTTGATCTCATTGATTCTACCTTCAATGGCTGATTTTTCACCAGCTCCATTTACGATGGTCGTGTTGTCTTTGTCAATGTTGATTTTTTCTGCAGTACCCAGGTAGTCGATGGTTACATTTTCCAGCTTGTAGCCTCTTTCTTCAGAAATCACGGTACCTCCGGTAAGCGTTGCGATGTCTTCCAACATGGCTTTCCTTCGGTCACCAAAACCTGGTGCCTTCACAGCCGCAACTTTCAACGCACCTCTAATTTTATTGACCACAAGGGTAGCAAGGGCTTCCCCATCAACATCTTCGGCTATGATCAAAAGTGGCCGTCCAGACTGAGCTACGGGTTCCAGTACGGGAAGCAGCTCCTTCATGGCAGAGATCTTCTTGTCGTAAATCAAGATATAGGGATTCTCCAATTCAGCCTCCATTTTCTCCGTATTGGTAGTGAAGTAAGGAGAAAGGTAGCCTCGGTCAAACTGCATACCTTCTACGGTCTTCACTTCCGTTTCGGTGCCTTTGGCTTCTTCAACGGTGATGACACCGTCCTTGCCTACTTTTTCCATGGCGTCTGCAATCATTTTACCGATTTCATCGTCATTGTTTGCAGAGATGGTTCCAACTTGAGCAATTTCCTTGGAAGTAGAAATTTGCTTGGAGGCTTTTCTCAATTCTTCTACTACCGAGCTAACCGCTTTGTCGATACCCCTTTTGAGGTCCATTGGGTTGGCACCGGCAGCTACGTTTTTGATTCCGACGGAAAAAATAGACTGGGTCAAAACGGTAGCAGTCGTTGTACCATCTCCGGCATCGTCTGCCGTCTTGGACGCTACTTCTTTCACCAACTGGGCACCCATGTTTTCAATGGCATCCTCCAGTTCGATTTCCTTGGCAACGGTAACACCGTCCTTGGTAATGGTGGGAGCACCAAATTTCTTGTCCAAAATTACATTTCTGCCTTTGGGACCTAACGTTACTTTTACTGCATCTGCTAGCGCATCCACGCCTTTTTTCAGACGATCTCTCGCATCAGTGTTGAAAAATAATTCCTTAGCCATTTTTTACTCGTTTTTTCGTTACAATTAATTAAACTTGATTAAAGGATCCTTACAGGATAGCGAATATGTCCGCTTCTCTCATGATCAGATAATCTGCACCTTCCACGGAAAGTTCGGTACCTGCGTACTTGCCATAGAGAACGGTGTCTCCGACCTTTACGGTCAGCGGTTCGTCTTTCTTGCCGTTTCCTACAGCTACGACGGTGCCCTTTTGTGGTTTTTCTTTGGCAGTGTCAGGAATATAAAGTCCTGAAGCTGTTTTTTCTTCAGCAGCAGCGGGTTCTACCAAAACCCTGTCTGCTAGAGGTTGGATGTTAACTTTAGACATTGTGATTGAGTTATTTTTAAAGTTTAATTTCTACAATACGAATTCCCTACGTACACTTTCTGTGCCAATCCTGAGGAAGAACTTTTTCCTGACATAAAGTCTTACTTAACCGGCGCCTGACTGACAGACCTCCGAAAAGCTTTGTTCCTAGCTGTCATTTTTTCTGTTTGTGGTTGCAACAAAAGTCCGATTTTCGTAATTTTTGTGACATGAATTAACCACGTTGACCTATGAACAAATTATCTGAAAACTGGATTTCGGAAGGATGGATCGATTTTGAGTACAAAAAGTACCTGTTGCTTGCTTACCTGAAAGAGGTAAATGAGAAGTTTCAAGCGGTAAAACTGTATCCATCCCTTGGCGAATTGATTGCTCATCACCAAAAACTCTCGCTCTTGGATCAAAACCGAAGCCAATTGAAACTGGCCTTACCGAAAGAAATGGAAGGCATCGATCTGGAAAAAATGAAAATTACGTATAAACACAAAATCCAGGAGGACGACGTAATGAAAGAATTGGGCGAAATCATTGCCTTTTCCCTGCCCAAGATCAAGCAACATATTGAAGAAGGAAAATCCATTTACGACTTTATCGAAAGTCACCTGGAAATTGAACCGGTTGGATTGACCCCCATCTATCAGCGAGAAGGTTACGCTCTGCTCTCTTACCAAAACTCGCGGGATGTCTTCATCTATCGGTACCAGATTAACCTTTTTCAGAATAGCGTGGATCGATTCCGGGGCATTGCCCTGCGTTTTGTAGCGGCTGTCAAAAGGAGTCTGACTTTAACCTACGAGCGTATCAAAATGGATTTGGTAAAAAAGTTTACGGACCTGCCCAATCCGTCTACCTGGAGAATTCAATCGGCGCAGCGGGTTCCGTTGGAAGAAAGCCTGCTCCCGGTCAGCAAACGCCTGCTTTTAAAGTACGTTACGCCCTAAACTAAGGGCGCAGACAAAGTTAGGGAACGAGATGAATGCGGGAAATCCCGGACCGTTTGACACCTGACTTCACAAAAAAAAGAGGCTGTCTCCTTCGCAAGAGACAGCCTCTTTTAGCACTTGTGCGGTGGATTAATCTTCTTTTTTCAACAAGGAATTTTCGTTGCTTACCAAAATGGGACGCGGAGCCTGGCTGGCCCGGTTCTCGGTGGGTTTTTCCAACGCTTCTCTCTCGCGAAGCTCCCGGTTTTTGATTACCTCGTCTCCTGGTTTTCCGAAAAGTATCTGAAATACCTCGGTTCCATTTTTCGCTTTCCTAAGGTCTTTGACGATATCTGCCCATTCGTGGAAATTAAGATAAATCGGATTGTAGGAAGTGACGGGCTTGGTTATTCCGTAGTTGGGGCGTTCGCCTTCCGGCATGAAGGTACCAAATATTCGGTCCCAAATAATGAATGTGGAACCATAATTCTTATCCAGGTAATGTGCATCGCTCGCGTGATGAACACGGTGGTGAGAAGGCGTGGTAAAAAAGTATTCGATGGGCCTGGGAAGTTTTGTAATGTATTCGGTATGGATCCAAAACTGATACAACACAGCTATCTGATGACAAATAAAGAACACAAAAGGATCGAATCCCATGAGCATCACCGGAACGAAGAAGATGATTTTTATATGTTGGGTCCATCCCAGGCGGAAGGATACCGAAAAGTTGTACTTGGAAGAATTGTGATGCGTAATGTGCGTAGCCCACCAAAAACGCTGTTCGTGCGCTACCCGGTGTGCCCAATAGCGGGCAAAATCAATGGCAAAAAAGCAAGCAATAAACGACCACCAGGTAGCGGGGATTTTCCAGGGTACCAGATTCCAGCAAAACAGGGCAATTCCAAACGTAAAGACCTTGAGAAGGGCACTTATACCCACGTTTACCAAGCCGATGGTCGTAGCAGCCATGAAATCTTTCTTGTCGTAGGTGTCTTTTTTCTGGTATAAGCTAATTCCCCACTCGATGAATACCAATAAGAACATCACGGGAGCCGCCCACAGGATGATATTGGGCCACTTGTCCGCTCCCAAATCTTCCATTGTTAAATGATTTTCAAACATAAATCGTGAATTTGGTTGATTTTGTATGGTTGTTAAAACGTTAAATTAATCATATTCCAGCTTTTCTTCAATGTTTTCGGGGATTTGTTGAAAAATAAAAAAAGGCCTATTTAAAAAAACAGGCCCGGTAAATATCGTTTAAACGTTTCGTTACTCGACGGAATCAGCTCCGCTTTCGGCGTCGAGTGGTTCTATCGGTTGACCCTCTGTAGGGAGTAGGGACTCGTCATCGAAGGAAGGCGTCAAAATCTGTTTTTGCGCGTTCTCGACGTTAGGCGAACTAAACCCGGAAGGAGCACTGGTTTGGTGAAAGGCTGACGACCCGAGCGAAAGTACCAAAATGGCAATGGCCAACACCCAGGTCGCTTTTTCAAGAATGTTACCCGTTTTGGTTACACCCATGATTTGAGAAGCACTACCGCCAAACGCGGCCCCCACTCCTCCTTTGGAATTTTGGCCTAGAATAACCAAAATCAACAACACGGCCAACACTATAATGATACTGATCAGTACTACAAACATGCTTTATGCTTTTAATTTCTCAATTTGATCCGCAAAGTAAGTCTTTTTCTTTGGGAATTTCAATATTAATTTTCTATATATTTCAATGGCTTCCTGCTTTTTGTTTTGCTTTACCAACAGCCTGGCAAAGGATTCGGAGAGCATGGAATCGTTCAAATGCGTGCTTTTTTCGGACAGGTCCGGCAGATCCGGCTGGGCGTCCATCTGCTCACGGGGTAAACGAATCGGTTTTTCCTGAAATGAATTGATCAGTGCCAATTGTTCTTTTTTTCGTTCGTCAGATATTTCGCGTTCCTCCTTTTTGGCAATGCTTTCAATCAAATCACTCCCCTCCGAAACCGGATTTGCCCCGGGATTTACCTCCTTTTTTTTTTCCGGGGTTGCGTCTGAAGACCCGCTAGTATCATTTTTTTTTATTTTTTTCAGGTTTTCCTCTAGCCTGCGAAGGATTTCATCCCGGTTGGGTCGGGAGCTGCTGGGTTCGGGTGTTTCTGGTATAGCGGCGGCTTCTGGCTGGTCCGGTGTGGTAGAGGACTCCTTTTCTGCCGGGTTGTTTTCTTTTTTTTCTTCTGCCACCTCTACCGACGACAGGTCTGGAAAGCGAACCTGAGGTAATGAAATGCTTCCTGTAAGCAAGCCCTTTAGTCGTTTTCGATTGGGACTGAGCACGGCCGCGGCGTGCAACAGCGCATTTGACGTACCCGAGGATCGTTCCCACTCGTATTTTGCCCCAAGTACCTTCGGTATCAAGAAATAGGGGAAATCCTCCTGCAAAGAAAGCACGTCTTTAAAATCTTCTGGACTCAATTGCTCCGATTTTTGAAGCAGGGCTAGAAATTCTTGAGCGTTCACAGCATTTCAGTTTACGTTACTTTTAGTAAGGTACTTATTTTTTTACCAATTAGCCACTGTTGAGGTGAAAACATCTTGGATGATGTTTTCAAATATTACTTCTACCAGTTCTGTCTCTACCTGCAGCAGGGAGGTGGTGCGGGGATCGTAATCCTGGAAAAACGAAAAGCTTTTCTTACCATTTTCTTCCTCGTTGGCCAGATTCACGAAATCCACTTCCACCCCTATTGTGATGCGCATCTGACCAGCTCTGTCGGGCTGGTTGCTGTTGGGATTGGATACCGTAGCCTGAGGACTGATGGTGTACCGGGTGATGGCTCCGGATAGCTGTAGGTCTCCGCTGTTTCGTATCAATTCCAATTGCGTGTTTCGCTGAAAATAATCCTTAAGCTCTTCCGTAAATAATTGCCCCATATTGGCCGGTCCTCCGCCGGAGTCATTGAAGAAATTCGCCACCGAAAAGGTCTTTGTGACGTTGTAATCCAGGGTGGTTCCCGTAAAGCTGTACTCTACCTTACAGGCATGCATCCAGCAGGATACCAGGCAAATCAGAACCAGGGAAAACTTACTGGATGTCATACTGCTTTATTTTTCGATAAAGGGTCCGTTCCGAAATGCCCAGGTCCATGGCTGCGTATTTTCTTTTGTTCTGGTGTTTTTTTAGTGCCCTGCTGATCAATTCTTTTTCTTTTTTTTCCAACGATAGGGAGTGATCGTCCTCTTCGTGTACAATGTCCTCGATAATGTCTTCTTCGTAGCTGCTTCGTACCGATTCCTTCTCCTCTGCATTCGCATTTTTGTCGCTCAATGATTCCAGGACCAGCGGCAGGTTTTTGGAAGGAGCAGGACGGTCTTCGTAGGAATTATCCGTATCCATATCGTCAAAGAGCGTTTGGTGTTTTTTCATAATTGTTTGATCCAACCCGCCCGAACGATACGACTCAAGAATCAACTTTTTCAATTCGGTCATGTCTTTTTTCATGTCAAACAAGACCTTGTAGAGAATTTCCCGCTCGGAGAAATCCGAAAAACTATCCTGTTGCCCCTTGTTTCCAGGCAGGGAGGCAGGTAAACTACTTCCTTCTTTCGGTAAATACCTGGCAAGTGTATCGGCATCCACCTCGCGCTCCTGCTCCAATAACGAAATCTGCTCTGCTAAATTTTTTAGCTGCCGGATATTTCCCGGAAAAGGAAACTTGGTCAGCAGAATTTTTGCCTCATCGGTCAAAACAATAGGTTTTACCTGATATTTTTCCGAAAAGTCCGTGGTGAATTTCCGAAAGAGCAAGACCATGTCCTCACCTCGCTGCCGCAAAGGGGGTACAAAAATCGGAACGGTATTGAGCCGGTAGTACAAATCTTCTCTGAATTTGCCCTTTTCCACCGCCTTTAGCAGGTTTACATTTGTGGCAGCGATTACCCGCACGTCGGTTTTCAGGACTTTGGAGGAACCCACTTTTATAAACTCCCCGTTTTCGAGCACCCGCAAAAGCCGGGCCTGGGTTCCAAGGGGCATTTCTCCGATTTCATCCAGAAAAATCGACCCTCCGTCGGTGACTTCAAAGTACCCTTTTCTTGCTTCGTGTGCCCCTGTAAATGAGCCTTTTTCGTGCCCAAAAAGCTCGGAATCTATCGTGCCTTCCGGTATTGCCCCACAGTTAATGGCAATGAATTTTCCATGCTTTCGCTTGCTAAGGGCGTGAATGATCTTCGAGAAAGACTCCTTTCCGCTTCCGCTTTCTCCCGTAATCAATACCGTCATTTCCGTGGGCGAGGCCTGCATGGCTACCTGGATGGCATGATTCAGTAAGGGGCTGTTGCCAATGATTCCAAACCGTTGTTTGACACTAAGAATTTCTGATTCGCTGATTGGGACCATACCTTTTTTCCTGATTATCGGTCGATGACTTCTCCAAATAAGGTGGCTGAGGAGCAATCCGTAATCCGTACCTGCACGTAATCCCCGACCGCTAACCCTTGCGAAGGAACGATCACCACTTTGTTTGCGGAGTTTCTTCCCTTTAGTTGTGCGGCAGAGCGTTTGGATTGACCCTCAATTAAAATCTCCTGCACGCGGCCAATGTCTCGTTGGTTACGCATCAGGGAAAGTTGATTTTGTTTTTCGATGATTTCTTGCAGTCGCCGTTTTTTTATCTCTAACGGTACATCGTCTGGTAACTTTTTGGCGGCCAGGGTTCCGGGGCGTTCCGAGTAATAAAACATGTAGGAGAAATCGTACTGGACCAAATCCATCATGCTGAGGGTGTCTTGGTGTTCTGACTCCGTTTCCGTGCAAAACCCAGCGATCATGTCGGAAGAAATGCCACAATCTTCGCCCAGGATTTCCCGGATTTTCCGAACCCGATCCAGGTACCAGTCCCGGTCATAGGTGCGGTTCATCAGGGCCAATACACGTGAATTGCCGCTTTGTACCGGCAAATGAATGTATTTGCAAATGTTGTCGTGCCGTTTCATGGTCAGCAGCACTTCGTCCGTGATGTCCTTGGGGTGAGAAGTGGAAAACCGCACCCGCAATTTAGGATCGACAAGTGCGACCATCTCTAGTAAATCGGAAAAATGGATCACTTCCGAGAGTGCGGTCTCTTTCTTGGTCAGCCGGGCCTTGTTGTTTTCCTCTGCGGACCATTTGTAACTGTCTACATTTTGCCCCAAGAGGGTGACTTCCTTGTATCCTTTTTCAAACAGTTCGCGGGCTTCTTTCACGATGGAATGGGGGTCCCGGCTTCTCTCGCGGCCCCTGGTAAACGGAACCACACAGAAAGAACACATATTGTCACAGCCGCGCATGATGGAAATAAATGCCGTAACACCGTTGGAATTTAGCCTTACCGGGGAAATATCCGCATAGGTTTCCTCCCGCGACAAAAAGGTGTTCACCCCTTTGTTGCCTTCTTCAGCCTGTCCTACCAGGTTGGGCAAGTCCCGGTACGCATCCGGCCCCACGACCAGGTCAACCAATTTCTCTTCTTCAAGCAATTTTTCCTTGAGTCGTTCGGCCATGCATCCCAGCACCCCGATCGTGAGTTCGGGGTTCTCAGACTTGACCTGATTAAACTGGCTTAGGCGCTTCCGCACCGTTTGCTCTGCTTTCTCCCGGATCGAACAGGTATTTAGAAAAATAACGTCCGCACTCGTGAAATCAGACGTCGTATCAAAACCATGGTCCTTCATAATGGAAGCCACGATCTCGCTATCAGAAAAATTCATCTGACAACCGTAACTTTCAATGTATAATTTTTTTGTTTTTCCGGTACTTTCTTCCGCGGTGATCGCAACGTCACAACTTTTCTCTTCCTCATCCCGGATGATATCGATGTCTTTGATGATGTTTTCCATTGGCTGACTTTCTTTCAGACGGCAAATTTAATAAAATACAGACAGATTGTCAGGATAACGTCGCATTATTATGGAGCAAATATGCGGTTTGGATTTTCATTCGGGAAAAATTGAGATTACCCCTGATTTTTTGTAAATTTTTGGTGTAGTCTTTGATACGATTAGTCTGAACAATAAATTTTATGTAACACGGGAGTGGGTTGTTTATCCACTCTTTTTTTTACCCATATTTGTAGTCTTGAGCAAGCGAAAAAACATACTGCGACAGATTTTTAAAGTAGCCGGCTGGATTTCCCTGGTCCTGTTCCTACTTCTGGCAGTCCTGTTGCTATTCATTCGAAGTCCTTTTGGTCAGAAACTACTCGTAGGCAAAGCGACGAGCTACGTATCCGAAAAAACAAATACGAAATTTTCCATCGATCGCTTATTTGTCACCTTCCGCGGCGATCTTTTTTTGGAAGGTCTCTACCTGGAAGACCAAAAAGGAGACACGCTTATTTATTCACAACGGCTGGAGACCGGAGTGTCCTTGCTCCCGTTTTTTAGAAAAAATGAACTTGCCATTTCCCGTTTGGAATGGGAAGGCCTGCAGGCAAACGTTCGCCGGGATACATCCGGGACCTTTAATTTTGATTTCCTTCTGGAGGCATTTTCGGGTTCCCCAGCTGATAGCACCTCCCGTTCCGAACCACAGCAGGAGCAAACCCAGGCCTTTCCGGAAATTTCTACGGGCCCGGTAGTCCTTCAACAGTGGAAAATCCGCTACGAGGACGATTTTTCCGGTACGGACGCAACCCTGGACCTGGGCGAATTGAACGCAAAATTGGACGGGATGTCCCTGGACAGCATGGAGTTTCATGTTAGCAACCTCCATTGGGAAAATAGTGAGTTTAGTTACATCCAACGGGAGCCGCTTCCGAAAGAAACGGATAGCAGCGATTCAGAACTTGCCCTGCCCTTGCTTATCCTGGATCGGTTTTCCCTCAGCAATATTCACGTACAGTATCAATCTTTACCGGATGGCATGGATCTGGAGGCTAGTATTGGGGAGTTTCTGCTGGATTTGCCGGAAGCCAACCTGCCGGAAAAACGCATTCGTATCAACCGAGTACAGCTCAAGCACAGCCAGGTGGCCTACCGCAGTTTACCGGAAGAAGGTGATACGGGAAACGGGTCCACAGCGGATGCTCCAGCAGATGATTTTTCCTGGCCGGAATGGAACATAGAACTGGCTTCCCTGGATTTGGTAGAAAACGAAATAAGGTATCAGGTGGCAGATAAGCCTGTCCGCACCGGAGAATTTGATCCCGATAATTTGGTGCTTACAGGTATCAACATGGAGTTTGATCACGTGTTTTTTACTACCCGGGGGGCCGGAGCTTCCGTTAAGCAGTTGGCTTTCCGCGAGCGTTCCGGATTTGCCCTGGAGAAGTTTCAGCTGGATCTTGGCATGGACACTACAGGCCTGCGGCTGGAGGAGATCCGGATGGCTACTGGCTCGAGTAAGCTAGCCGGTGCCTTGAGCCTTTCGTTTGAGTCACTGGACGGTTTCATTGCCCGGCCGGAAGACTCCGGCTTTGCGATCCGGCTTGGTGAGTTGGGGCTGGGCTTGACGGATGCTTATTATTTTGCTCCGGAGTTGCGGGAAGATCCCTACCTGCGAATACTCGAAAGCAAGCCCCTTTCCGGGGAAATCGAGGCCTCGGGTACGTTGCAGTCCGTGAAACTCAAAAACGTTGCAGCGCATTGGGGAAGCCAGACAGGGATGCATTTGCAGGGCCAAATCGGGTCACCGGTCGATCCCGAGCGGATCTCCTGGCGGTTAGACACCCTTACGTTTGCCAGTGTTCGGGAGGACTTAAACCGGCTTTATCCGCAGGATAGCCTGGGGATCGCTTATCCGGACAATCTGGGCCTGGCGCTTCGTAGCGAAGGGACCCTCGAGGAATTTTCCCTAAACTCCCGGTTGGATGCCTTCGAAAGCAGCATGGGCCTGGAAGCAACCGCTACCGCGGCCGAAGGTGGCTACACCTACGCTCTTCGGTCCGATTTATCCAGCTTTCCCCTGGGCAACTTGTTGCAGAATCCCGAGCTTGGAAACCTCGGCTTTACGCTTATAGCGGAAGGAAATACCGGACCTCCCGAAGCTCTGGACCTGGTGCTCGAAACCCAAATCAGCGAATGGGAGGTATTCGGGCACGACTATGCCGGGCTTCGGTTGCAGGCGGACATTTCGGAAGGTCTGGGAAAGTTGGAACTATCCCAGGAGGAGGAGTTTCTCGATTTGCAGCTGCGGGCGGAGGTAGACCTGGATCCTAACGATTTCGACCTGCAGCTGGATTTCAATCTCAACGGCGCTGACTTGAACGGGTTGAACCTAAGTTCCCGCATGCTCCGCATAGGAATGGACCTGACGGCAAATGCGAAAGGAAACGGCAGCAGTTACGAGGTGCAATCCCAGCTTAGAAACGGTACCGTGGTGCTGGAGGAGCAATCCTTGCCTATGGGTGATTGGGATCTTGCGCTTGGCGTCAGTCCGGATACCACTGACTTTAGGGTAGAGAGTAATTTGTTACAGGGAACCCTTCATGCAAATGCCGATCCGAGCCGCATTATGGACGGGCTGCTTCGGCATGTTAACCGGTATTTTTCCGACAGCCTGCCCCGGTTGGACAGGCAGGATTCTACGGGACTACTGGCAGATTTGGTGCTTAAGGTACGTCCCACGCTTTTACTTGACGAGGTGGTCTTGCCGGGGCTGGAGCGAATGGATGAAGGATCCATCGAAGTTACTTTTGACGAAGCAAATGCGGCCTTGGAGGGAAGGGTCGATTTCCCGTACCTGTCCTATTCCGGTTTAGTCATGGATAGTCTGGGTATTCGAATTCACAGCGATTCGGAGAATTTTGACTTTGGTTTCGGGCTGGTAGGATTGGAGTCCGGCCCAGTCTCTTTGGGACGTACCTACGTTACCGGCAAAATTCTTGAAAAAACGCTCTACCTGGACTTCAATGCCTGGGATGAGGAGGAGTTGCTGACGCACGTCGCCTTTGATGTGAGCCCCGTCCCGGATAGTCTGCGTATTCACGTAAATCCAGACAGCCTGATTTTTAACCGAAAAGAATGGACGGTTCCTCCGGATAACGAGGTGCTATTGGGTCCTTCGTTGATCGGTTTTCGTGAGTTCGCATATAGCAGGGAAGGTCAGGAATTTTCGATTGCGAATAAGGGCGATGATGCCTTTGCGCTGAAATTTAATGATTTTCGACTGGCGACCTTTACCACCTTGTTAAATGCCGATGAGATGGTCGCATCCGGCCTGGTGAACGGGGAGGTAGTGGTTGAAAACCCATTTGGTGCCACCGGCTTGCTAGCGGACATTACGATTCGGGATCTGGGCTTTTTAGAAGTTCCGCTCGGAAACTTGAGTTTGAACGCGGCTACCTCGAGCCAGAATAGCTATGATTTTGATTTGGCGCTTGCAGATAAGGGCATTGAACTGCAGCTTTCGGGAGGCTATAGAGCTGACCCGGAGGGAGCTCAATTGGATCTTGCGCTTAATCTCGAACGCCTGGACATGGACGTTTTGGCCGGGCTGTCTGCTGGCAACATCCGAGACGGATCGGGCTACCTGTCAGGTTCATTTGGCGTGGAAGGAAGCATCAATTCTCCCAGGTACCAGGGTTCCCTTCGCTTTCAGGATACAGAATTCAGTGTTTCTGCTTTAAATGCTGCCTTTACGCTGGACAATCAGGAGATTGACTTGGATCAGACCGGAGTTTTCCTGAATCAATTGACCATTCGGGATGCCCAGGGCAATGAATTTAAACTCGATGGGGAAATTTCAACAGAAAGCCTCAGCAATCCGGGATTTGATTTGACATTGGAAACCAAAAATTTCCGCGTATTGAACTCCACCGTGGAGGACAATGATCTTTTTTACGGAGATGCGATCATCGGTGCCAACGTAACCGTTCAGGGTGATTTGAACTTACCGGTAGTGGATGCCGAATTGACCATCGAAGACGGCACCAACCTGAGTTTTGTGGTTCCGGAGAGTCAACTCGATGTGGTAGAACGAGAGGGCGTGGTCCTTTTTGTTAACCGGGAGGATCCTGAGGATGTGCTTACCAAACGAATGGACGAAAACGTCAGTGCCGGCTTTTCCGGTTACCAAATATCCGCATTACTCAACGTGTCGTCCTCAGCCATTTTTAACCTGGTCATCGATCAGCGATCCGGGGACAATCTGCTGGTGGAAGGTGCCGCGGACCTGCGGTTAAACATCGATCCCAATGGCCGCATCAACCTTACCGGCAGGTACGAACTGAGCAGGGGGCACTATGAACTCAGTTTGTACAACCTGGTCAACCGGAAGTTTGATATACAAGAAGGAAGTTCCATTACCTGGGCTGGGGATCCCCTGGATGCAACCCTTGACATTACGGCCATCTATCGCATTCGAACGTCTGCGGCAGGACTGATGACGTCTGCGGCAGCCGGCGGGAGCAGGGAAAACATGGCACAATACCGTCAGGAACTACCCTTTCTGGTCTATTTGATGATCAATGGCGAGCTGCTCAGCCCACTGATTTCCTTTCGGATGGACATGCCGGAAGACCAGCGGGGGGCTGCGGGCGGTAGCGTGTATGCACAGGTACAGCAATTGAACAACCGGGAAGGAGAACTAAACCGACAGGTTTTTTCCCTGATGGTATTGAACCGGTTTTTTCCCGATGGGGACAATGCCGGGGGCGGAAGTACCGCGGCCATGGCAAGGTCCAGCGTAAGTCAGCTACTTTCGGGTCAGCTAAAAAGTCTCACGGATAATGTATTGGGAAACAGCGGCCTGGAACTGGATGTGGATTTGGATAGCTTTCAAGACTACCAGCAGGGGTCTCTTCAAGCCCGAACCCAACTCAACCTGAATGCCAGGAAGCGGTTTTTAGACGACCGACTGGTGGTGCAGGTAGGTAGCCAGATTGACATTGAAGGCAGCTCCCAAAACCGCGGCGCGGAAAACACCCTGCTGGGAAACGTCAGCATCGAATACCTGCTTACCGAAAACGGCAGGTATCGTCTCCGCGGATTTCGAAAAAATCAGTTTGAAAGTTTTATCGACGGGCAGTTGGTGGTCACTGGTGTCTCGGCCATTTTCAATCGAGAGTTTAACCACTTTCGCGAGTTATGGAAAGGCATCGAAACCCGCAGAAATGGCAGCAACCTTATGGCATCACCGACAGAAAACCCAGAAAAAAAACCAGAAAATTAACATGGATACCAACCGTTTTTTGCAGTTGTACCGCTTGGATACCTCCTGGCTATTCGCTCTGGTACTGGTAACCACATCCTGCAACATCAGCAAATACCTGCCCGAGGACGAGTTTCTCTACACAGGAGCCCACCTGGAGATCGTACAGGAAGCACCCGTAAAGGGAATGAAAGCCGTCCGTGAAGAGCTCCAGGGACTGCTTCGCCCCAAGCCAAACAGCAAAATTTTGGGGCAGTACCTGGGATTATGGGCGCATTATAAAATGCAACAGGAGCATCCCGGATTTATCAACCGCTTTATCTATAACAGACTTGGGGAAGAACCGGTGTATTTTAGCCAGGTGCAGCCCGAAAAAACCGAAGAACTGCTACTCAACAGGTTGGATAATAACGGGTTTTTTTACGCGGAGGTGTTGTCCACGAGTTCGCGAGATGCCAAGAAAGCGGATATTACCTATCAGGTAACCCTTCCTCCGCCGTATTCACTGAGAAACTACTATTACGAGCAGGACAGCCTGCCCATTGATCGGCACCTAAAAGAACTTCTGGAAAGCAGTGAGCTTACCTCTGGAGATCGATTTGCGTTGGACAAAATGAAGGCGGAGCGGGAACGAATAAATACGGCACTCAAAAATCGAGGCTTTTATAATTTTAATCCCGACTACCTGATTTTTGAGGCCGATACCAACCAATACGAGGGGCGTGAATACGATTTGTATGTACGCCTAAAGGAAAGCGTTCCCGAGGAAGGCATTCTTCCCTACCAAATCCGGTCCATCCGTGTTTTTCCCAATTACTCCCTGGATGAATACGGCGCAGGTACGGATACGACGAGGATCGAGGGGGTGGAATTTATTCAGGAACAATTTTCTTTTAAACCCGAACTGCTGCGGCAATACCTGCTCATCGAAAAGGGCGGACTATTCAATGCGCAACGGTCCCGGCTTACCAGTAACCGTCTTTCGGGCATTGGCAATTACCGCTTTGTGAACATCCGCTACACGGAAGTTGCCGGGGAGAAAGACTGGGAAAGCGGCCTCTTGGATGCCAATATTTACCTATCTCCGTTGGATAAACGCTCGGTTCGGGCCGAATTGCAGGGGGTTTCCAAGTCGAACAACTTTGCCGGCCCCGCGTTGCTTTTGAACTACCGAAATAGAAACCTGTTTTTCGGTGGAGAAACCTTTGATTTGACAGGGAAGGTAGCCTACGAAAGCCAGATCGCATCCGGAGAACGGGAGGGATTGAATGCCTTTGAGTTTGGCCTAAAAGGAGACCTGATTTTTCCACGAGTGGTGTTTCCTATTCCCATCAAGGAGCGTTTTGCCTATTCCGTGCCCAAGACCAAGATCAGCCTGGGTTCCGAATACCAGGACCGCAGGGGGCTTTACCGCTTGAATAGCCTTTCCGCGTCCTACGGATATTTTTGGAACGCCAATCGGTTTGTATACCACGAGATTACCCCGATCAGCCTAAACTTTGTAGATTTGTCCAACACCTCGGGGGAGTTTGAGGAAATACTGAACAACAATCCATTTTTGCGGCAAAGTTTCGAGCAGCAATTTATCGCCGGGGTTACCTACAGCTATGCTTTCAACAAGTTGATGGATACGTACCGAACCCACAGCGTATACGTCGGTGTCAATATGGACCTGGCCGGATTTGGTCTTCGGTTTGCCAACAACGTCTTCAATGGGGCTGACCCCAATACCTTTCTCGGATTTACTTATGCGCAATACAACAAAGGGGACATAGATTTTCGGTATTACTTGCGGTTTACGGAAGAGAAGTTACTGGCACTTCGCTTGTTTGGGGGAGCGGGACTTCCCTATGGAAATTCGGTTTCGCTTCCGTTTGTGAAACAATATTTTTCGGGTGGTCCGAGCAGCGTACGTGCGTTCCGCATTCGATCGTTGGGGCCTGGGTCATTTCGGCCTGACAGCGAGACGACGGCCAATTTTTTTGATCAGGCAGGAGACGTGCGCATCGAAGGAAATCTGGAATTTCGCTTCCCGATTTTTTCGTACCTAAAAGGAGCCGTTTTTGCCGATGCAGGAAACGTTTGGCTCATTAACGAGAACGAAGCCTTACCGGGAGGTAAACTGGGTAGCGATTGGTACCGGGAATTGGGAATAGGGGTTGGCCTTGGATTGCGGGTGGATATTGAGTTTTTTGTTCTCCGGTTTGACCTCGCCACCCCTCTGCGAAGGCCCTACCCTGAGGAAGGGCAGCGATGGGAAAGAGATTTTCGGTTTGGGGACAATGACTGGAGAAAGGAAAATTTCATTTTTAATTTTGCAATCGGGTATCCATTTTGATTTCAGGCTCGATTCAGCGATGCGTCAAAACGGTCAGCCTTTTTCACACGGCATGGAGCAAGCGGTCTGGGACCTTCCCAAGGATGTGTGATTTTCTCCGCGGAGTTAAGGAAAAGACCCTCCTACCGATAATAATGCCTTTCGATCAGCCCAAAAAGGGGCAAAAAGTAAGTCGCTAACCCATGCAAGCCGCTGTTTCCCGGAAATTAACAAACGTTTTTGTCGGGCATGCTTCCATTTCTGCGCGAAGACCGAGGCTTACACCGATGTTCCCCTACTTTTTCCAAGGGACTAATTGGGGCTTTCCTTTTCATTTATTTCCATTTTCAGGAATAAAATTGCAGTTTTGCAAAAATACCTACCGCACATGACCGTACGCTTTCAGTCCCTAAAAATCATCACTGAAAAGGAAATACTTCCTCCCGCTGATTATCTTTTTGATGGCCATAAACTCACGAAAGCTAGCACCGCTGCCGCTGCAGACCAGGAGGTCAGGGTTGATTGCTCAGGATTGCTCGGTTCCAGGGGATGGACTGACTTGAGGTGTTTTTCGGGTGAGCCAGGCCAGGAATACCGTGAAACCTTGGAAACCCTGGCCTTGGCGCTGATCCAGGGAGGGATGACCGAGGCGGTGCTACTTCCAAATACCCAGCCACCCCTGCAATCCAAAAATGAGGTGGCCTATGTACAAAGCAGAACGGCCGGTTTATTCCCAACCTTTCACATTCAGGCGGCGGTAACAAAAAATTTTATGGGGGAGGAATTGACGGAAATGCTCGATCTCAACCATCACGGGGTTCGGATATTTGGGGAAGGGCTGGAGCCCCTGGCGCACTCGGACCGGATGATGAAAGCGCTTCAGTACCTTCAAAAGTTCGACGGCGTACTTTTTGACCAAAGCGTAGACCCGATGCTGGCCCTTTTTGGGCACATGCACGAGGGACTGGCCTCTACCCGGCTGGGGCTTAAAGGTATCCCGGATCTGGCGGAGGAAGTAGCTATTCAGAAAAACCTGGAAATTCTCCGGTATACCGGCGGAAGACTACACATTCAGACCGTAAGTACCCGCGGTGCATTGGAGCAAATCCGCAAGGCGAAGATAGAGGGGCTGGCAGTTACCGCAGATGTATCGATTTACCAGTTGCTGTTTTTTGACAAAGATCTGCGGGAGTTTGATACCCGTCTGAAAGTGATGCCGCCCTTTCGGGGAGATTCCCAACGGGAAGCCCTGATAGAAGGATTAAAAGACGGAACCATCGATGCCCTGGTATCCAATCACGTTCCTCAGGATACCGATGCCAAAAACAGGGAATTTGACCTGGCACCCTTTGGAATGTCTGGTTTGCCGGCATTTGTGCCGGCAGTGGTGACGCTTGCGGATGAATTAGGCTATCCCTTATTGGTCAGCAAACTTACTTCAGGACCACGACGGGTTTTGGGACAAACGGAAGACGACTGGACCAGCCTTACGGTTTTTGACCCCGAAGAAGTGTGGGAATTGAACGAGGCTACAAACGCTTCGCTAGCCGAAAATAGCCCTTATTGGGGCCAGTCGGTAAAAGGCCGGGTGAAATACCTGATCAATCGTGGAAAAATGGAGGGACTTTATGTATAGGTACTGGAGGGCGGCGTATCCGTTTGGACTTTCGGGTGCTGGCCTATGCCTGTTGGGGATGTTGGTCATGTACCTGCTGCAGGTGGAGCCCATTCGTATGAATCTCATAATCGGGTACATTTTTACGCCCATTTTTGTTTTTTTTGGGATCAAAGGCTTTCGGGATGGCTACAATGGGGGAGAGTTGTTCTTTAGCCAGGGGATGACGGTGGGATTCTTTGTTTACACGCTAATTTCTCTACTCTCCGGACTCTATGTATTTATTTTCCTTCAGGTAGACGCACAGGCTTTTGAAACATTCCGGCAGGTGAACCTGGATCTAATGAGCAACAATCAGGAGGTGCTGAAAGAACAGCTAAACGAGCAGGCCTACGCCGATACCTACGCCAGTGTAGCGGGGATGAGCCGGGGGGATGTAGCCATGAACGATTTTCTCAGAAAAATTTTCCCGGGTTTGTTCTTTACCATTATTATTTCCATAATTTTAAAGAGGACTAGTCAAAATCAATAACATTCTGCATCATGGACTTACAACCACAACCAACAAATTCCCCAGCGAGTAGCGCAGTAAAAACAGGGCTGATTATCGGTCTTGTCATGCTCAGCATCAATTTTATCATGTATTTCATTGATTACAGTTACCTCGTAGCTGGATGGTACGGTTTTTTCGTAGTGGTATTGTTTTTCGGACAGGTGATTTTCTTTGGCAAGCAATACCGAAAAGAGATCGGTGGGTTTATGGATTTTGGTACGGCGTTTCAGTTTTCCCTCGTCACACTCATTGTATCCGGCTTTATCAGTACCCTCGGAAACATGCTGCTGTATTTTGTCATCCATCCCGGACTTCCTGAATTGCTGGTTGAGACCCAATTGGAAAACATGGTGGCCATGTTGGACAGTTTCGGAGCAGGTGACAGCCTGTCCGGCGATCAGATCGACGAGATGCGTGAAGAAATGGCTTCCAATTTCACTCCCCTGGGCCAATTCAAAGCCTTCGGCATTTCACTGATAATCTATGCCATCCTTTCCTTGATCCTGGGAGCCATTCTTAAAAAAAGAGACAAATCAAACGATTACTAAACCTGCATGCCCGAGCTATCCATCCTTATACCCGTATACAACGAAGAAGAATCCCTTCCCGAACTCCAGGATTGGATCGTAACGGTGGTGGATGATGCCGGGTTGGATGCGGAACTTCTATACATTGACGACGGATCCACGGATGGATCCTGGAAGGTGATCCAATCCCTGTCCAAAAAAGATGCTCGGGTAAAAGCCGTTCGGTTTATCCGCAATTACGGAAAATCCGCAGCCCTGGATGTGGGCTTTTCGCGGGCCGATGGGCAGGTGGTAGTGACCCTGGACGCAGACCTTCAGGACAGCCCCGAAGAAATCCCCGAGCTTTACCGCATGATTCGGGAAGAGGGTTACGATCTGGTGAGTGGCTGGAAACGAAAGCGCTACGATCCCCTTTCCAAAACCCTGCCGTCCCGCTTTTTCAACGGCGTTACCCGGCTTTTGTCCGGGATCAAGCTTCACGACTTTAATTGCGGACTTAAGGCCTACAGCCAGCGGGTGGTAAAAAATATACACATCTACGGAGAAATGCACCGGTACATTCCCCTGATCGCCAAATGGAATGGATTTGGTAACATCGGCGAAAAAGAGGTGGCCCATCGGCCCCGAAAATACGGTACTACCAAGTTTGGACTGGAGCGATTTGTTCACGGTTTTTTGGACCTTATTTCGGTGTCTTTTGTCAATCGGTACCGCAAGAATCCCATGCATTTTTTTGGTGCCTTCGGCACGCTTTCCTTTTTGTCTGGCTTTGGCATCACCATCTGGCTAGCCCTCGAAAAAATTCAAGGATTGCGCAAGGGAATTGCGGTGCGGGAAATTACCGATCAACCCCTATTTTTTCTTGCACTTGTGGCCCTGATAATTGGTGTGCAGTTATTCCTTACCGGATTTCTCGCCGAAATGATGACGTCAAATAATTCCGGAAAAGGCGATTACAACATTTCTGACGAGATCAAGAAGAATAGCTGATGCGTTTTTCTGTGATTGTTCCGGTATATAACCGTCCCGCGGAAATCAGGGAGCTGTTGGAGAGTCTGTACCGGCAGACCTACACCGACTTTGAAGTGTTGATTGTGGAGGATGGATCGTCTCTGACTTGCGCGGATGTCGTTGCGGACTACCGGGAAAAGCTGGATTTGCGGTATCATTTTCAGGCCAATACCGGGCAGGGCTTTGCACGAAACAAAGGCATGGAATTGGCTGAGGGCGATTATTTTGTATTTTTTGATTCGGATTGTATCCTCCCGCCGGGTTACATGGATGCCCTGGAGCAGGCCATTCAGACCCGGGGACTGCAGGCACATGGCGGACCAGATGATGCCGATGATACCTTTTCTGCCTGGCAAAAGGCCATGAATTTCAGCCTGACCTCTTTCTGGACGACAGGAGGCATACGGGGCAAAATGAAAAACCCAGCGAAATACCAGGCCAGGGGGTACAACATGGGATTTTCCCGGGAGATCTACGAGCGTTTGGGGGGATTTGTGCATGCAAACATGGCGGAGGACATCGAAATGAGCCTTCGAATAAAAAAAGCCGGTTTTCGCCTGGAGCTGGTTGAAAAGGCCCTGGTGTATCACCGGCGGAAGAATACCCTGAAATCCTTTCTGCGACAAAGTTTCCAATTCGGTAGAAACCGGGTGTTCATTCGCCGATTTCATCCCGAAGCCGTAAAGGCGGTTCATCTCTTGCCGGTATTTTTCCTTTTAGGGCTCCTGTTTCTACCAGTGCTTGCGCTGATCGCCCCCCAGGCAGCGCTGGTAATGGTACTGGGGATTCTGGCATGGACGCTGCTTGTTTTCTTTTCGGCTTTTGAAAATCTTCGGGTGGCTTCCTATGCCGTCCTCACTTCTTACGGGCAACTTCTTGGCTACGGGATGGGCATTCTTCGGGAATTTTTATGTCCGGATACGGAGGACAAGTAGGCTTTTTCCCGAATCAACGTCCGGCACCAAGGGAATACGCGCCGGTATAATACAGGTAATGGGCAATGGTGGCAACGGACGGTGTTCCGTTTATGAGATTTCTTTTTTTGCCCGATGGCCAACAAATACTGGGTAGGCATGCGCAACGAAATCCCGTTTTGTATCCAGTATTTACATGAGCCGTACCTGCTTCTGGCAATTCACGTTTAAAATAAATCATATTTACTTTTGAAAATGAGCCCCCTTTTCTATATTTGCCCAACCTTATGAAACAAACGAATCAAATTTGGTGGTGGCTTTCTTACTTCTTTTAAAGGGAGAACAGCTATCCATTGCCCAAATTTGTTAGTGTAACGATACCATGGCTTGCTGGACACCCGGCAAGCCTTTTTTTATTTTAAACACACAGCACATGAAACCTATTCGCATCAAAACCCGGTATAAAAAATTGCTGGCAGATACCATCACTCCGGTGAGTATTTACCTGCAAATTCGGGATAGGTACCACAATACCATCCTGTTGGAAAGTTCGGATTACCATGGAAATGAAAACAGTTATTCCTACATCTGTTGTGAGCCTATCGCCTCTTTTTCGCTGATTAATTCCGCAATCCGGCAATCGTTTCCAAATGGGCAGACCAGCCTCCGGGAGCTGGCAGCGGGGGAAAAGGTAATGGATGCCTTGCGGGCATTTTCCAATACCTTCCAGGAAGAGAAACTCGATTTCAAGTTTATCACCAACGGCTTGTTTGGCTACATTCAATACGATGCGGTAAGCCAGTTTGAAGACATTGATTTGCAGAATACGGAAACATCCCAGACGCCCCTGATTCACTATGCAGTGTACAAAAACATGATCGTGGTGGATCACTTTAAGAACGAACTGCACATCTTTGAACATTACCTGGAAGAAGAACCGGGGGAATCGGGTATCGCCAAAATCGAAATGATTCTGAATAATAAGAACATTCCGAGCTACGATTTTAAATTGGACGGGGAGGAACGCTCCAACTACACCGATGGGGAGTTTTTGGAGATTCTTGCCAAAGGGAGGGAGCATTGCTTCCGGGGAGATGTATTCCAGATTGTATTGTCACGGGCATTTTCCACCGGGTTCAAGGGAGATGAATTTAACGTGTATCGGGCACTGCGTTCCATAAACCCTTCTCCGTATTTGTTTTATTTCGATTACGGATCGTACAAGGTTTTTGGGAGTAGCCCCGAAGCGCAGATTGTGGTAAAAGGCAACAAGGCCACCATCTATCCCATCGCGGGTACGTTTAAACGTACCGGTAACGACCCCGCCGATGCGAAACTTGCCATCAAGCTGTACGACGACCCCAAAGAAAACTCGGAGCACGTTATGTTGGTGGACCTTGCCAGAAATGACCTCAGCCGTTCGTCCGAAAAAGTAAACGTGGAGGTATTCAAAGAAATTCAGTACTATTCACACGTAATTCATCTGGTATCCAAAGTAACCGGTGAGTTGCCCGAGGGAGCCAATCCACTTCAATTGGTGGCAGATACGTTTCCAGCCGGTACCCTTTCGGGAGCACCCAAATACCGGGCCATGGAGTTGATCGATTCCCTTGAAAACAAGGCCCGGAAGTTTTACGGTGGCGCCATCGGCTTTCTGGGTTTTAACGGGGATTTCAACCATGCCATCCTGATTCGTTCCTTCATCTCAGAAAACAACCAGTTGCGCTTTCAGGCAGGAGCAGGGGTGGTGGCCAAGTCTTCTATCGAAAGTGAACTTCAGGAAGTCAGCAACAAGCTGGAAGCTTTACGGGTAGCACTGAAGTCTGCCGAGGCCATTTAATTTTTATACGAAAACAACAGACAATGAAAATACTGGTACTGGATAATTACGATTCCTTCACCTACAATCTGGTCTATATTCTCCGGGAATTGGGATGCGAGCTGGACATTTATAGAAACGACAAAATCAGCCTGGAAGCGGTGAATCACTACGACAAAATCCTGTTGTCACCCGGACCCGGCATTCCTTCGGAAGCCGGTATCATGCCCGAACTGATCAAGAAATACGCACCTACCAAGGACATACTGGGGGTCTGCCTGGGTCACCAGGCCATCGGTGAGGCCTTTGGGGGAGGATTGATAAACCTGAGCGAAGTCGTGCATGGAGTGGCCTCCAAAGTACGTATTCAACCGGACGCCTTATTCAGGGGACTGCCTGAGTTTTTTACCGTGGGGAGGTACCACAGCTGGGTCATTGACGAAACGCTGCTACCTTCGGAGCTGGAAGTTATTGCCAAAACCCCCGACGGCCAAATCATGGCCGTCAGGCACAACAGCTACCGGGTCAAGGGCCTGCAATTTCACCCGGAAAGCATTCTGACCGAACATGGCGTAGAGATCATCAAAAACTGGATTGACGGAGAATAAACGATTGGACAATGAAAGATATTCTGAATCACCTGATTGAACACAAAACCCTGAATAAGGAACAGGCGAAAGGGGTCCTGAAAGAAATGACTTCCGGAGAGGTCAACCAAAGCCAGATGGCTGCCTTTTTGACTATATTCATGATGCGTAGCGTTCGTGTAGAGGAGTTGATGGGATTTCGAGAGGCCATGTTGGAACGGTGCATTCCGGTGGATATTCCCGAATACGGCGCCATCGATCTTTGCGGTACCGGAGGTGACGGCAAAGATACCTTTAATATTTCCACGCTGGCTTCCTTTATTGTGGCTGGTGCGGGACAGCCGGTCGCCAAGCATGGGAACGTGGGGGTGTCCTCGGTTTGTGGCTCCTCCAATCTGCTGGCCCATTTTGGCTACGAGTTTACCAATGACCCGGACAAACTAAAAAGCAGTCTGGATCGGGCCGGAATCTGTTTTCTGCACGCGCCGTTGTTTCATCCCGCCATGAAATACGTAGGGCCGGTACGCAAGGAGTTGGGTGTAAAGACGTTTTTTAACATGCTGGGCCCGATGGTGAATCCCAGTTTTCCAAAAAAACAACTGGTGGGGGTCTTTAGCCTGGAACTAGCCCGTTTATACGGGTACCTTTACCAAAACAATGAGGTGCAGTTTAGCATCCTGCACGCACTCGACGGCTACGACGAAATATCCCTCACCGGTGACCTAAAGTGGATTTCCAATGGGGGAGAGCGCGTAGTTAGCCCAGGGGAACTTGGTTTTGAAACCCTATCTCCGGAATCCATCGTGGGAGGCAGTACCGTGGAAGAATCCGCCAAAATCTTCCTGGAAATTCTGCAAGGGAAAGGCAGCCCGGCACAGGATGCCGTGGTGATCGCCAATGCCGCTGCGGCGCTGCTGACCGCCAAGCCGGAATGGACCTTTTTAAAAGCAAAGGAAGTGGCGACCGAAACCCTTAAAAACGGTACGGCTTTTTCCGTGTTCAAGAAATTAGTCGACCCCCAAACGTCTATTACAACGAGTTGATATGAATATACTGGATACCATTATTGCCCGTAAAAAAGAAGAAGTAGCGGAGAAGAAGGCACTTTACCCCGAAAAATTGCTGGAAAAAAGCCTGTTCTTTGGAAGCCCGGTGGTTTCCATGAAAAAATACGTGAGAGACCCGGAAAAAACCGGAATCATCGCCGAATTCAAAAGAAAATCTCCCTCCAAAGGGTGGATCAATCCGAGCGCATCCGTCGAAAAAACCACCATCGGATACATGCAAGCAGGGGCTTCTGCACTGTCCGTATTGACCGATTGCACCTTTTTCGGAGGATCAGAAGAAGACCTGAAACAGGCGAGAAAATTCAATTATTGCCCCCTCCTCCGTAAGGATTTTATGGTGGACGAATACCAATTGATCGAATCCCGCTCATTGGGAGCAGACTGTATTTTATTGATAGCAGCCGCGCTATCGGCCCAGGAAATCAGGAAACTGGCGGCTTTCGCCAAGGACCTGGGGATGGAAGTGTTGCTCGAAGTCCATAATCGGGAGGAACTGGACGCTTCACTAAACGAATACGTCGACCTGGTGGGGGTGAATAACCGTAACCTGAAAACCTTTGAGGTAAGCGTGGAAACTTCCCTGGAGTTGATTAAGCGCATTCCTGAATCCTACGTTCGGATTTCGGAAAGTGGATTGTCTGAGCCGGCTACCCTGGTGCAGTTAAAGCAGGCGGGTTTTGACGGATTTCTTATCGGTGAAAACTTCATGAAAACCATCCGACCCCATCAGGCGGCATACAATTTTATGAATCATTACCGGAAATTACTGAAACCTGTAACCGAAGCAAAGAACCCGTGATTATCAAAGTCTGTGGAATGGCCGAACCCGCTAATATTCGGGGACTTGTGGACCTACAGCTGGTAGACTGGATGGGTATGATATTTTATCCCCCTTCCCGGCGATACCTGCCAGGATTCCAGGTAGCTCCGGAATTTTACCGGAACATTGTCCTGCCGAAAGTAGGGGTGTTTGTCAATGCCAGTGCTGCGGAGATACAGGAGGCAGCGACCACCTATGGGCTGGATCGGGTTCAACTTCATGGAGACGAAAGCCCGGAGCAGGTCAGAGAGGTCAAACAGCAAACAGGGCTGCCGGTAATCAAAGTATTGCGGATCGGTGCGGATTGGGCCTGGGAGGGGCTCGAAAATTACGAAGAGCCGGTGGATTTTTTTCTCTTGGATACGGATGGTCCTTCCTACGGAGGTACCGGGCATCGATTTAATTGGGAAATCGGTAAACAATATCCCTTCCACAAACCGTTTTTACTGAGCGGTGGCATACACGCGGATCATGTGGACGAATTGGTGGATCTGTACCGCTCCTGTCCGCAGATGGCGGGAATCGATATCAACTCAAAATTTGAGCTGCGACCGGGAGTAAAAAACCTGGACCTGATCCGGATATTTGCCAGCAAAATCAGACAACAACTTGAAAAAACGAACGAATAAATGGAAAGAGCGATGATAAAAGTAGACGAAAATGGATTCTATGGGCAGTTTGGGGGTGCCTTTATCCCGGAGATGTTGTATCCCAACATCGAAGAACTACGGGAGAATTACGAAGCAATCATGGCCACTCCTGCTTTTCGGCAGGAATTTGATTCTCTCCTCAAAGATTACGTGGGCAGACCCACCCCCTTGTTTCTGGCGCAACGGTTGTCAGAAAAGTACGGGGCCAAGATCTACCTGAAGCGAGAGGACCTTTGCCACACGGGCGCACACAAGATCAACAATACCGTGGGACAGATCATACTGGCCAAAAAACTAAACAAAAAGCGTATCATCGCCGAAACCGGTGCCGGTCAGCATGGAGTAGCCACGGCTACGGTCTGCGCCCTTATGGGGATGGAATGTACGGTATACATGGGAGCGGTGGACATGGAGCGGCAAAAGCCCAACGTGGAGCGCATGCGCATCCTGGGTGCCAAGGTGGTGCCCGCCAATTCCGGAAGCAAGACCCTAAAAGATGCCACCAACGAGGCCATGCGTCAATGGATCAACAATCCGGTAGATACACATTACATCATTGGTTCCGTGGTCGGGCCGCACCCCTATCCGGAAATGGTCGCCCGCTTTCAATCCGTGATTTCGGAGGAGATGAAGTGGCAACTCCAGGAAAAAGAAGGCAGAGAAAACCCCGATCTCGTGATTGCCTGCGTGGGAGGAGGAAGCAACGCGGCCGGTTCGTTTTACCACTACTACAACGAGCCTTCGGTTCGTCTGATTGCCGTAGAAGCAGCTGGAATGGGCATCACTTCAGGTAGGTCGGCCGCCACTACTACTCTCGGTAAACCGGGTATTCTGCATGGGAGTAAAACACTGCTGATGCAAACCGATGACGGTCAGGTAGTGGAACCGCATAGTATTTCGGCAGGGCTGGACTATCCGGGGATCGGGCCGGTACACGCCCACTTGTTTGATTCCGGTAGAGGAGAGTTTGTGGCCGTAGAAGACGAGCACGCCATGCAGTCAGGAATCGAAGTGAGTCGTTTGGAGGGCATTATTCCGGCCATCGAATCGGCCCATGCGTTTTCCGCCCTGAATCAGATCCACTACGAGCCAACCGATGTGATCGTCATTAATCTCTCGGGCAGGGGAGACAAAGATTTGGAAACCTACATTAAATGGGGAAATTACTAGCAGTTATGAATCGTATAGACGAATTATTTAAACAAAAAAAGGAGCGTATTTTATCCATCTATTTTACGGCAGGGTTTCCGCAACTTGACGATACGGTGTCGATCATGGAGGCCATACAGGCGGCGGGGGCTAATATCATTGAGATAGGGGTGCCCTATTCGGATCCCATAGCCGATGGTCCCACGATACAGGAAAGCAATAACCAGGCCTTGAAGAACGGCATGACCCTGAAGGTTCTTTTTGAACAATTAAAAGGGTTTCGGGAACGCATACACATCCCGGTGATTCTCATGGGATACCTAAACCCCGTGGTGCAATACGGCATGGAGGCCTTTTGTAAAACCTGCAAGGAGGTTGGCATCGACGGGCTAATCTTACCGGATTTACCCATGCAACAGTACCTGACAGAGTACAAGCATACATTCGATGCTTACGACTTGCGCAATACCTTCCTTATTTCTCCCCAGACTTCGGAAGCCAGAATCCGTCAAATAGACCAGCACACGGATGGATTTATTTACATGGTTTCTTCGGCCAGCATCACCGGAGCGAAAAAAGAGGTGAGCCCGGAACAAATTGCCTATTTTGAGCGGGTGAAGGCCATGAACCTGAAAAATCCCCGCCTGATAGGCTTTGGAATCTCCGACAAGCCTTCCTTCCAAACAGCAGCTGCCCATTCGCATGGGGCTATCATCGGCAGTGCCTTTATCAACGTACTACGCGAATCAACAGATTTAAAAGAGGATATTCAGGAATACATTCAAGGAATACTAGCATGATTATTCAGCTCAAACAAGACATCCCTTCCGTACAAAAAGAAACCCTGATCGAGAAAGTAAATGGGTTGGGCTACACCGTCACGGAAGTAAAAACGCAGGTAGGCGCGTACCTGATCGGCATTGGAAAGAAAGCATTTGATATCCGAAAAATCGGTGCGTTGGATGGGATTCAGGACATTCACATCGTTTCGGACGAATACAAACTGGTTTCGAAAAAATGGAAAGTCAAGCCCACCAGCATCGACCTGGGCGATGGCATTGCGATCAAAGATGGCGACATGGCCATCATTACCGGGCCCTGCTCCATCGAGTCGGAGGAGCAAATCGTAAAGGTGATCGAACACATGAAGGAAAATAACCTGACCATGATGCGGGGAGGGGTATTTAAACCCAGAAGCAGTCCCTATGCGTTTAGAGGATTGGGCATGGAAGGGCTCAAGCTATGGTACCGGTTGGCGAAAGAGGCCGGCATTAAGATCGTGACGGAAGTCATGCAGGTGTCCCAAATCGAAGAGATGTATGACTATGTGGATGTATTTCAAGTTGGGGCGAGAAACACACAAAATTTCAATTTGTTGGATGAATTGGGTAAGGCGGATAAGGCCGTTTTGATAAAACGGGGCATTTCCGGTACCATAGAGGAATTGCTGCAATCCGCCGAATACGTGTTTTCCGGAGGAAACGAGAAACTGATCCTCTGCGAACGTGGCATCCGTACCTACGAAAAAGCCAGCAGAAACACCTTGGATCTAAACGCCGTTCCTATTCTTAAATCCAAATCGCACCTGCCGGTGGTGGTGGATCCCTCGCACGGTATTGGTATCCGTGAATTTGTACCTCAAATGGCGCTGGCAGGCGTCATGGCAGGAGCAGATGGCATCATTTATGAATCCCACGAAAACCCCGATAAGGCCTATTCGGACGGACAGCAGACACTGAATTTTGCGCAAAGTTCCCTGCTGGCCGAGCAAATCCGGAAAATATTTGCCATGAGAAAAACCTTCGACCTGTTGTAGCAGACCTGTGCAATGTGGATCGTTCTTGAAACCGAAAAATAAAGGTACCATGGAAACAGAACGGGAATTTATCCGTTAGCTAATTGAAGGGAAGAGCCCCACTGAAAAAATAATCGCCGCAGTTAGTTAGGTAAACGCCCTGTCGAAAATCCCAGATGACTACCATGACCGATTCAGCATCGCCGACTAATTTTTCCGACCCACGATTGAAACCCCTGCATCAAGAATACGGGGCCTATACCTCGGAGGATTTTCAGGTGTGGAAAATTCTTTTTGAACGGCAATACAAAAACCTACCGGGAGCAGCGTCTCGCAAGTTTTTGGAAGGACTGGGCATAATCGGTTTTACGGCCCACCGCATTGCCAACTTTGCGGAGGCAAACGAGCGGTTGGGAGCCGCCACCGGTTGGTCCATCCAGGTAGTTCCCGGATTGATCGATGACGATTTGTTTTTTGGCTTGCTGCATCACCGCCGGTTTCCGGCGTCTACCTGGCTACGTTCGTTGGAGCAGTTGGATTATTTGCAGGAACCGGATATGTTTCACGACGCCTTTGCCCACCTGCCCTTGTTGACTGACCCTGCCTACACGCGGTTTTTACAAGATTTGGCAGGGATTGCGTTAAAGCACCTGGACAACCCCCTGGCGATCGACCTACTTTCCAGGGTCTACTGGTATACCATCGAATTTGGGCTGATCCGGGAAGCTGGACAGGTAAAGGTTTATGGTGCGGGTATCCTTAGTTCGGCAGGCGAGACGCAGTTTTCCCTTTCCGACGAGCCCCGTCACCTGCAATACGATGTGGAGGAAATCCTGAATACGCC
This sequence comes from Cyclobacterium xiamenense, assembly GCF_900109255.1. Classification (NCBI taxonomy): domain Bacteria; kingdom Pseudomonadati; phylum Bacteroidota; class Cytophagia; order Cytophagales; family Cyclobacteriaceae; genus Cyclobacterium; species Cyclobacterium xiamenense. Next base: position 156,292 of record NZ_FNZH01000004.1, read on the forward strand.
CTATTGGAAAAACAAATTTCAGGAGAGGTATTTTATCATCGATAGTTTTGAAGACCTCTACACGTCCATTCCATTGATTGAAGAAAAATTGGGCGAACTTCTTGAGAAAGCAGGTTAAATTTCGAAAGATTTTCAGTATTCTTGGTTTGGAAACCTAATGCGACCAAACCAGTAGCCTTCGTATGCGCGTCTCAATTAAACTACTATTCTTGCTTATTTTCGTAACCTGGCCGTTTATGGGACAGCTATTCGCCCAGCAAAGCAGGGTTTTGGATATTTACCTGGCCATTGGGCAGTCCAATATGGCAGGCAGGGCTGTCGTTCCGCCCGACCTTTTGGCTCCCCTTGAAGGGGTCTTTTTATTTACCGGAGCGGATTGGGTTGCCGCCACCAATCCGCTCAATATCCACTCCACCATCCGAAAAGATAGCAGCATGCAACGGCTGAGTCCCAGCTATGGTTTTGCCAGAAAGATGCAGGAGTTGCAGGGAAGCAAAAACCTGGGCCTTGTCGTCAATGCCAAAGGCGGAACGGCCATTGAGGAATGGATGCCTGGCACCCCCTTCTTCAGGGACATGCTGCTTCGCGCTCGGCTTGCCGCCAAGGATGGAACGCTCCGTGGGGTGATTTGGCATCAGGGTGAGTCCAACGCAGGCAAACCTGACCGGTACCTGGAGCAGCTGGGGCAGTTCATTACCGCTTTGCGGGATTCGCTATCATTGCCCGATCTGCCCTTCGTCGCTGGTCAGCTTTCGGAGGACAAGGACATTCGAAAACCCTTCAACGAACGATTGCTGGAGCTCCCTAAAAGGATTCCTCACACCGCGGTGGTTCGGTCCTACGGTACCGCTACCTTTGATAGCACCCATTTTGACAGTCCCAGTCAGGTTTTATTGGGAGAACGATATGCAGAAAAAATGAACCAACTTCTGGAAAAAAATCATGGCCGGCACGAATTTGCGTTCGGACTTATTGCCGATGTGCAATACGCCGACGCAGCGACGGCAGGAAAAAGAAATTACCGGGGTACGCTGACGACACTGCAGCAAACCATTCCTTTTTTGAATGCGTTTGAACCGGAGTTTGTCGTAAGCCTTGGAGATTTGATTGACCGGGATTTTGCCAGTTTTGATGCTCCGCTTGGAATCCTGGAGGGCGTCAACGCTCCCATGCATCACATTTGGGGCAACCACGACTTTTCGGTTGCGGATAGCCTCAAAGCAAAGGTGGGGGAGAAGCTGGACAACCCTACCGGTTACTACTCCTTCGAAAAGGGGGGGCTGATTTTTTTGGTAGTCAATGGTATGGATATTAGTCTGGAAGGACATCCGGAGGGAAGCGAAAATTACCAAAAAGCCAGTGAATGGATGGCCCGATTGGAGTCCTCGGGTGCCAACAATGCCAAACCCTGGAACGGCGGTATTGGCGAGGAGCAACTGAATTGGTTGGTTTCGAAAGTGAACGAAGCCGAGGAATCCGGGAAAAAGGTACTGGTATTTTGCCACTACCCGCTGCTTCCCGAAAATGGCCTTCATCTGCTCAATAGCCGGGAGGTATTGGAAAAAATTGGTCCTTCTCCGGCCCTTGTCGCCTGGATTTCCGGACATCACCACGAAGGTAACTATGTACATGACGATCAGGGCACGCATCACCTTACCCTTCGCGGAATGGTGGAGGCACAGTCCCCGGCCATGGGGGCGGTGGTTCGGGTGTATACAAATAAATTGCTTATTCATGGCATCGGTGACGAAGTAGACCGTGTGCTGGAATTCAAGTGATTATCCCGACTAGCTGGTTATTTTCCAAAATGGGGCCGGAACTTTCCAAAATTCGTACTGGATAAATTTTTATATTAGCGATCTAAATAAAAAACCATGTACACCCGTTTCGCCAAAGTGTTTTATTTTCTTTCCCTGGGGTTGTTCCTGTTCCTGCTACTATACGTCTATGCCGCACTTCCCGAGTTTGCCACCTATGCCGTAAACGATGCGGGCATGCCGCTAAAGCAGGTTAGCAGAAACAGTTTCTTCTACGCCGCCATCGGGGTATTTTTGGTTGTAAACCTGGCCTTGATCGTACCGGCGAAACTGATGGAAATGAAACTGAGCAATTCACTGAATCGCTTGTTTCCCGTGGGGGATGTGTACCGGGACAAAATGTTGGCCTGGCTATTCTCCTTTATTGCCGTTGCCAATCTGGCCACGGCTGTACTGGTTTTTTACATTCACAGCATCAGCAACCAAAATGTCATCAGCAGTTCAGAGTATAATTTCTTTTTTTACCTGGCTCCAGTATTGATGCTGGTGTGGGTAGCCCTTCTTTTTTTTCTGATCGCCGGAAAAATAAAACAGGTGAAGTCAGGAAACATCCTAAGTTGAATTACGGTATTTTATGGCAGCAAACGCAAATTATACAGAAGACAGCATCAAATCCCTTGATTGGAAGGAACACATTCGCCTGCGACCCGGTATGTATATTGGGAAGTTGGGGGACGGCAGTGCACAAGACGATGGTATCTACGTGTTGGTAAAGGAAATCCTCGACAATAGCATTGACGAACACATGATGGGGCACGGACGCACCATCGAGGTAAAGATCAGTGAGCACAAGGTGGAGATTCGGGACTACGGCCGCGGAATTCCCCTGGGGAAGGTGATCGATTGCGTGTCAAAGATCAATACCGGGGGTAAGTACGACTCCGGCGCCTTTCAAAAATCAGTGGGCTTGAACGGCGTGGGTACCAAAGCGGTAAATGCCCTCTCGGAAAACTTCATGGTCCAATCCTATCGGGAAGGCGAGTGCAAAGTGGCACGCTTTCAAATGGGGGAATTGATCGAAGATCGGAAAATCGAAAAAACTTCCGAGCGGAACGGTACCCGGATTGTGTTTTCGCCGGATGCGAGCATTTTTAAAAATTACCATTTCATCCCCGAATACCTGGAAAACCAGATTTGGAATTATGCTTTTCTGAACTCCGGATTGACCATCAACTTCAACGGGGTGAAGTTTTATTCCCAAAACGGCCTGCTGGATCTGCTGGATCGGAAAGTGGACGACGATAGCCGCAGGTACCCCATCATCCACCTGAAAGGAACCGATATCGAAATGGCCCTCACCCATTCCAATCAATACGGGGAGGAATATTATTCTTTTGTCAACGGACAGTTTACCACGCAGGGAGGCACCCACCTGGCAGCCTTTCGCGAGTCCATCGTGAAGTCGGTTCGGGATTTTTTCAAGAAAGACTACGATGCCTCCGATATACGGCAGAGCGTGGTAGCAGCCATTGCCGTCCGGGTGCAGGAGCCGGTCTTTGAATCGCAGACAAAGACCAAACTGGGCTCCCAGAGCGTGGGGCCGGATGGACCGACCCTTCGAACCTTTGTCAATGATTTTGTCAAGGTAGAACTGGACAATTACCTGCACCAAAATCCCGACACAGCCAATGCCTTGCTGAAGCGAATCCTTCAGTCGGAACGGGAGCGAAAGGAAATTTCGGGCATCAAGAAACTGGCCAATGAACGGGCCAAAAAAGCAAACCTGCACAACAAGAAGCTACGGGATTGCCGGGTGCACTACGACGACCCCAAGGCGGATCCCGAAGTTAAAGACGGAACCATGCTCTTTATCACCGAGGGCGATTCGGCTTCCGGATCCATTACCAAATCCCGGAATGTGCAGACCCAGGCGGTTTTCTCGCTTCGCGGCAAGCCGTTGAACTGCTACTCCATGACCAAAAAGGTGGTGTACGAAAACGAAGAATTCAACTTGCTGCAGCATGCCTTGAATATCGAAGACGGCATCGAAAGCCTGCGGTACCGAAAGATCGTCATTGCCACGGATGCCGATGTGGACGGCATGCATATTCGGCTATTGATCATGACATATTTTCTTCAGTTTTTTCCCGATTTGGTGAAAAACGGCCATTTGTACATCCTGGATACCCCGCTTTTTCGGGTACGAAACAAAAAAGAAACCATTTACTGCTACACCGATGAGGAGCGGCAGCGGGCCATTCATAAGCTGGGAAAGGCGGCTGAAATCACTCGTTTCAAGGGGTTGGGTGAAATTTCACCCGAAGAATTTGGCACGTTTATCGGGGAGGATATTCGGCTGGAACCCATCATTCTCAACAAGGAAACCAAAATTGCGGACTTGTTGAGTTTCTACATGGGAAAAAACACCCCGGACAGGCAAACCTTCATCATTGATAACCTAAAGATTGAAAAGGACATTGTCTTCGACGACCCGGCAGTAAAATCAGCTGAAGAAGAGGAGGTGGTTGAATAAAGGATGACCAAGCACATCATTCCATAGCGGATGCTTGTTTCATTTTTTATGAAATAAGTACATGTATGTCATTTTGTTCGGAATAAAATTTATTTCTGTAAAAAACCGAATCGAATGAATTACATCCTAGTGGCAGCTAGTAGTGAAAGTGGGGAATTTGCAGATCTTGCCAACGTAGCCCGTGCTTTTTCGCACGTAGTTGACGCATGCAAGCGAGTGAATAAAGAGTAGATCCTTTCTCCATTGACCATCACGTTGGGTGATGAATTTCAAGGGATCGTAAAAGTAAGGCGTGTTTCATTTACCGGATCATTACCCGGTTTGAGAAAAATAGATGGAAAGCGGAGGAAGAAATTTACTTAAGGTACGCGATGTAGCGGGGAAAAATTGAAACCGAAATCAATAAAAAGAGTAGCTCACGGGATGATGGTGCCTTCGTTAGCCGATGCGAGAAATCGGTTGATGCGCTTGAAAGAGAAAGGCGATCTCTTCGCCCTCGAAGGAGAAATTGACGATAGCGAATTAAAAAGCTTTCAACCAACCTTTACCTTTCGATTGTCAGGAATTGGCATTGGAGAGATAAGGCTTTAATTTCCGGTTTTTTGGAGTTATGTGAATAAATATGAGTGATAACGATACAAACCCCGAAAACGGGGACAAAAGCTTACACGATTCGATTCCGGTTACCGGAATGTATAAGGATTGGTTTTTAGATTACGCTTCCTACGTAATTCTGGAACGAGCCGTCCCAGCCATCGAAGACGGGTTTAAGCCCGTGCAGCGGAGGATTCTCCATGCCATGAAGGAAATGGACGATGGACGGTTCAACAAGGTGGCCAACATCATCGGTCAATCCATGCAGTATCACCCCCACGGGGATGCTTCCATTGGAGATGCCATCGTCAACCTGGGGCAGAAGGATTTGCTGATAGAAACCCAGGGCAACTGGGGAGATGTGCGGACCGGTGATGGGGCGGCGGCTGCCCGATACATCGAGGCGCGGCTATCTAAGTTTGCGCTGGATGTGGTATTCAATCCGCAAACCACCGAATGGCAGCTGTCCTACGATGGCAGGAAAAAAGAGCCGGTCACCTTACCGGTAAAGTTCCCCTTGCTACTGGCGCAGGGAGTGGAGGGGATTGCTGTGGGCCTGAGTACCAAAATACTCCCCCACAATTTTTGCGAGTTGATCGATGGTTCCATTCAGATCCTTAAAGGAAAAAAAACCAACCTGTTGCCGGATTTTAATACCGGCGGCCTGGCTGACTTTTCCGAATACAACGAAGGCCTGCGAGGCGGGCGCATCAAGGTACGGGCAAAAATCGAAGAGGAGGACAACAAAACCCTCCTGATCAAAGACATCCCCTACGGGACCACCACCAATTCCGTAATCGAATCCATTATCAAAGCCAACGATAAAGGAAAGATCAAGATCAAAAAAGTGGTGGACAATACCGCCAAAGACGTGGAAATTCAGGTGCAATTGGCCCCCGGGCAGTCACCCAACATGACCATTGACGCCCTGTATGCCTTCACCGACTGCGAGGTCAGCATTTCTCCCAATGCCTGCGTGATTATCGAAGAGAAGCCCGTGTTCCTGACGGTTAATCAGATCCTGGAGTACAACACCCGGCAAACAAAGGCCTTGCTCAACCGGGAACTGGAAATCCGCAAGGGGGAGTTGATGGAGAAATTGCTGTTTTCTTCCCTGGAAAAAATATTCATAGAAAACCGGATTTACCGGGATATCGAGGAATGCGAAACCTGGGAAGCCGTCATCGAAACCATCGATCGGGGATTGGACCCATTTAAGCCGGACTTTTACCGGGATATTACCCGTGACGATATCATTCGCCTGACAGAAATCAAGATCAAGCGAATTTCAAAATTTGATACCTTCAAGGCGGATGAGTTGATGCGCAAGCTTCAAGAGGAGCTGGAAGAAGTAAACCACCACCTGGAAAACCTGACCGATTATGCCATTCAGTATTACAAAAACCTGCTGAGTAAATACGGAAAGGGGAGGGAACGAAAGACCGAAATTCGGACCTTTGATACCATTTCCGCCAATGTAGTGGCGGCAAACAATGCCAAATTATACATCAATCGGGCCGATGGATTTATAGGTCACGGACTGAAAAAAGACGAATTTATCTGTGACTGCTCCGACTTGGACGACATCATCGTTTTCCGCAAAGATGGGGTCTGCCTGGTTACGAAAATTCAGGACAAGGTGTTTGTCGGTAAGGACATTATCCACGCGGCCGTTTTCCGAAAAGGGGACGAACGCATGGTGTACAATCTGGTGTATCTGGAAGGAGCCTCGGGCAGGGCGATGATCAAGCGCTTTCAGGTGCTGAGCGTAACCCGAGACCGGGAGTACGTCCTTACCAAGGGCACCAAAGGCTCCCGAATTTTATACTTCACTGCCAATGCCAATGGCGAAGCGGAAATCATTACTGTCTACCTGACCGCAGGCAGCAAGGCGCGGGTCAAGGTATTTGATTTTGATTTCAAGGATATTGAGATCAAAGGCCGGGGTGCCCAGGGAAACATCCTGACCAAGTACCCTGTTCGGAAGATTCAACTCAAGATGGAAGGTGTTTCCACCCTGGGGGGATTGGACATCCATTACGATCCAGCCGTGGGTAGGCTCAATACCGATGGGCGGGGTAAATGGGTAGGAAACTTCCTGGGAGATGATAAGATTCTCGCCTTTTACAAAGATGGGAGCTACGAGCTGACCAACTTTGAGCTGACCAACCGCTACGATCAGGAAAACCTGATGCACATAGAAAAATTCGATCCGGAAAAAGTGGTCTCCGCCATCTATTTTGATGGAGCCAGTAAAAACCATTATGTCAAACGGTTTTTGGTGGAAACGTCCACGCTGAATAAAAAATTCAACTTCATCTCCGACCATAAGAATTCCCGTCTGACCGTGGTAACCACCGAGAAACAGCCACAGGTGAAGGTAAAGCTTCAAAAAGGCAAAGAGGTGGATGAAAACGTGTACGATATGGACATGCTTATTGATGTGAAGGGGTGGCGAGCCGTTGGGAACCGTCTGAGTAACCACACGGTAAAAGCCGTGGAACTTGTCGCTTCACCGGATAAGAAAGCGGGCGGCAAGGGCGAAGATAACCTGTCGGTCGGCTCCACCGTGAATTTTGATGTAAAGAAAAAGGAAGGCGGAGAGGACGAAGATGACGAGGATAAGGAGCAGCTGGGCTTGTTTTAGCTTAAACAATATTTTAGGTTAACTTAATCAGCGGTTTGAATATTGCAGGATTTAGAGGGACCTTCATTGTTTAGAATGATTGGTTGCCGTTATTCGTGTTTGCCTTGGCAAAGCACTGGGATAAAAACCAATAAATTTTGCTTGTTACGTTTTTCTTAAGTGCCAGAGTGCAATCGCCGCTTCTTGAGGATCCGTAAACCAGAGATCGTAGTTGTCGATGCTGTTATAATCGGGATCTTCGGGCGCACTGAACTGTCCGGTTTTTGAATTTGCCTTAACTATAAAATCCTTAGGTCGATTCAACTGGGCCCAGGCGGGAATACCTCCAGAAAGTTTAATATTGTTAGCTGCAGAAATATTCAAAAAATTGGTAAGATTTTTAAAGGATGTAGGTGGGTTGTCGCTGAGACGTTTTGGCCGGACCGAAGTGTCAATGTGTATCTCGATGCCGCAGCTTTCTTTGAGGTATTCGACTCCAGCCTCGCAATTACGGTGATAGCGCAACAAACGTCGTTGCGTCGTTACCCAGGGGTGTTCATGCCAATAGGCAACATACTTGCATAACAGCTTTAATGCATTATGCTCTTCCGTAGTTGCAACCCGAATAGGTGACCAGGGAGTTCTTAGTTCTACAGAGAAAATTAAGTGGGCAGCCAGGGCCGAATTATCCCATTCGGTTTTGCCTTTCAAATAATTCTGCCAACTAGATACCGCTTCAAAAACATGCGTATTAATTTGATCTAATCCTATGTAGGGTTTCATAATTATTGTTTAAATTCCTTCCACTGGGTCGCTGGAAGGATCGTTTTCTGAACCAATACCTTCATCCCCCCCGGGCGGATCCGCATCGGGACTATCCACCGGTCCCTCCGGCATCAAGTCATAATTTGACTCTGCGTCTCGATATTCCTCAAATGTTCTTACTTCTGCTGATAAAAGATCATTAAGATCGTATCCATCCTGGAGAATTATATTTTTCAACACTCTGGTGCTGTCAATTTGGCTGGTTGGAGATGCACTCGGGTTATCGATAGAAGATAATGTCGGAGCCTTTACGTCGATATTAAATGCGTCTTTGAGAAACTCAACTCCGGGCCAATATTCCTCATAATACATCGTATCAATGATGGATTGGTCATCCACTCCGCACGCTTTTCGCATCCTTGGCGGCATTGCTTTTACACTGTCAAAATAGGAAATGATTTTCTTTAAAGCGTTGATTTGTTTATCGGTAATCTTTATCGCAGGAGAATTAAGCCCTTCATAATAGAACCATATGCCTGTCAAACTAAATTCAGCATTGTTACGAGCCTGTCCGGTTTGGTCATCCAGGAAGTTATTCCAATCACTCAATACATCAATCCAATAAGTACGAACGTCTTCTAATCCAATAAAGGTTTTTTTAGCAACATGGCGGCGCATATGTCTGTTTTAAAAGGTTCAGTAAATCAATATAAAGCTACCAGGCTCACAAGTAAAGACCGGATTATCGTGGTGGTAGCCAATCCGCTAAAGTGGTGCGCTATGAGTGGATTGCTTTAATTTATCCAATTCCAGAGGAACCGAGTGCCTGTGTGTTCCTACCCATGTCCAGGCATTTTGATTTTGTGGAAATTTGGCTGTACCCGCTACTTCTACCCAAGCAATGTGAGTTTCAACGGTGATCTCAATTTTTACATGTTCTGAGATAAGTCTATTGTCGCCTGCCTGCCAATATGCCTGGTCTAGCAAAGGCAAAGAATTTATTGCCAGTGGCGGAGGATTATTGAGTTTTATAGGATCAAAAGCGTTAAAAGCCAGCACTTTAGTAGGGTCAGGAAGTAGGTCAAATGGACGTTCATACGGCGCACCATTTGCCAATTTTTCCATTTTATAGGTATGGGAGACAATAGATCGATCAGCAGCTTCCGTCACTATAAAATCGTTTAATGTCTCACTAAATGAATTGGTATTGGATGTACTTCCCGATATCCCGACATTCCCAGTGGGTGCAGGTCCGAAGAAGCCGCCGCTGGCACTTCCACCGAAAGATACGGTGACCGAACTAGTAATGGAACCTGACGCGTTTACTGTTCCCGGACTGGATTGAATCCTTGATAGCGGGAGGTAAATCTGTCCATGCTGGTCCGTTAGTTTCATGGTTACTTTAACCAGGTCCTTGAACCATCCTTTTTTGTTGTCGGTATCGGCAACCATCTTTCCCAACGTTCCATCAATCAAGGGAACGGTTACCAACGTTCCTTGAAGACTGGCGTGAACAGTAATCGGTTCGGTATCTCCTGCTTTGCCGGTGGTGATGGACAATACACCAGAAAGGCGTGTTCTTGCATTGTCGTAATTATTGTGATAATGCACATCTTCCTGCCAGGTAATATTTTTATATGGCATAAGTTTAATATTATATTTTTTATAATATAATAATACAAAATAAAATTTAATTTCCAAGTATATATTTAAACTATTTTAACATAGCCTATTTATAGCTTGTTACATTTAAGTTTTCCTATTCAAAATAGCTGGTATTGCTTCCAAAAATAAATGACCATTGGTAATGGTATCCCTATTTTGTCAATCAATATTTCTCTCAAAATAATTGTAAGGCTGGGGGACGAGCGTGAACGCAACCGATTCCCGTATATTGGTAGGATAAATCCCATCCGGCGAGGCTTCTTCGGAAGCGAAACTAAAAAGAACCGATCCGGGGGAATTTTTACTACCAATTAAGTGGCAACCTGGCAGCATTTTTTTAAGGTCCTTTATGCTTTGTTAAGCATGAATTTTTCTGGATTTTCCGCTTTCATTTTTATTTAACCAGAGAGCTTATAGCCGAATGTTCGATCCGCCATAGGAACACCTGCCAGTAATGGGTTATTTTCTTTCTCTCTTTTAACACTTTTAAGATCTGTGAATGAATCGGCCCATTCGTAAATTGACGTAACGTGTAGGAAGCAATACTAACTACCTTCCCACCTAGAGAATTAGGCTGCTGTATAGTTCCTTTCGCCTAATCTCTCTGATAAGCCCTGTTTCCTCTTTTATTTACCCTCCCGAATGTGCATATTTGCAGTCCGTTAAAAAACACCTGTTTGTAAAGGTGAAAACAAATCGAAAGCGCACGCATGTCACACTCTGAAAATGAAATTAATGTAACCTTTCCCGACCAGTCGGTACGGGTTTTTGAAAAAGGGGTCACCGGCCTGGATATCGCCATGAGTATCAGCGAGGGTCTGGCCCGAAACGTCCTGGCCGCAAAGGTCGACGGGGAGGTCTGGGACGCCACACGCCCGATAACAAAGGACGTGAGCATTGCCCTGCTAACCTGGAACGATAAGGAAGGGAAATCCACTTTCTGGCATTCCTCCGCCCACCTGTTGGCCGAGGCGCTGGAGGCGCTGTATCCCGGGATTAAATTTGGCATTGGACCGCCCATCGAGCAGGGGTTTTATTACGACGTGGATTTTGGTGAGCGAACGCTGGAAGGTGCGGAGCTGGAAAAGATTGAAGCCAAAATGGTGGAATTGGCCCGGCAGAAAAACGCATACGTTCGGAGCGAAATTTCCAAGCAGGATGCAGTAAGCTATTACGAAACCAAGGGCGACGAATACAAGTTGGACCTGCTCGAACGGCTGGAGGACGGTACCATCACGTTTTACAAGCAGGGGGAATTTACCGACCTCTGTCGGGGACCACATATTCCGCATACCGGTTTTGTAAAGGCCGTCAAGCTGCTCAATATCGCCGGAGCCTACTGGCGAGGGGACGAGCACAACAAAATGTTGACCCGTATTTATGGCATCACCTTTCCCAAAGCCAAGGAGCTGAAGGAATACCTGGAAATGCTGGAAGAGGCGAAGAAAAGGGACCACCGCAAGCTAGGCAGGGAACTGGAATTGTTTACCTTTTCGGAGAAGGTAGGGATGGGCCTGCCCCTGTGGTTGCCCAAAGGAACGTTGCTTCGCGAACGCCTGGTTAGCTTTTTGAAAAAGGAGCAGGACCATTCGGGCTACCAGCAGGTGATTACCCCCCATATCGGTCACAAGGCCTTGTACGAAACCTCCGGGCATTACGAAAAATACGGCAAGGATTCTTTTCAGCCCATTACCACACCCCATGAGGGTGAGGAGTTTTTGCTTAAGCCCATGAATTGCCCCCACCATTGCGAAATATACAAGAGCAAGCCCCGCTCTTACAAAGATCTGCCGGTACGGTATGCCGAATTTGGCACCGTGTACCGCTACGAACAGAGCGGGGAGCTGCATGGATTGACCCGCGTCCGTGGATTTACGCAGGACGATGCACATATCTTTTGTCGGCAGGATCAGGTGAAGGAAGAGTTTATCAAAGTCATTGATTTGGTGTTGTACGTGTTCAAGGCGCTTGGCTTTGAGGACTATACGGCACAGATATCCCTTCGGGATCCCGAAAAGATGGAGAAATACATCGGTGAAGAGGATGCCTGGAACAAAGCAGAGGCTGCCATCATCGAAGCGGCCGGGGAGAAAGGGTTGAAGACAGTCACCGAACTGGGAGAAGCGGCCTTTTATGGACCAAAACTGGACTTTATGGTTCGGGATGCGCTGGGAAGAAGTTGGCAATTGGGTACCATACAGGTAGATTACCAGTTGCCGGAGCGTTTTGAATTGGAATACACCGGTTCCGACAACCAAAAACACCGGCCGGTAATGATTCACCGGGCACCTTTTGGCTCCCTGGAACGATTTGTTGCGGTATTGATTGAGCATTGTGCGGGCAACTTCCCCTTGTGGCTGGCACCCGAACAGCTGGTGATTCTTCCTATTTCGGAAAAATTTGCCGATTACGCCGAACAGGTGAAGTTATTGTTGGCCGATCAGGGCATTACCGGAGACATCGATCACCGGGACGAAAAAATCGGGCGGAAAATCCGGGATGCCGAAGTCAAAAAGATTCCGTTTATGGTGATTGTCGGCGAAAAAGAACAGGAAGAAAATAAGATTTCGCTGCGAAAACACGGGGAGGGAGACATCGGTAGTTTTGAATTGGAAGCCTTTGTCGACTACTTCCAGGGAATCATTAAGGAATCATTGAATAAATAACGGTATAATAATTTGTTGATTTTTAATATTTAAAAAATTATTAGATATTTGCAGATTCAAACTTTAAACAACAACCATAACTATTTTGAGAGGAAAAAGAACGTATACTCCGAGACAAGAGGAACCATATAGGGTAAATTCAAAAATCCGGGCCAGGGAAGTCAGGGTTGTGGGGGATTTTGTAGAAGGTGGAAATGCCGTCATGGCGACGGATAAGGCCATCGCACTTGCCCAGGAAAATGGTCTTGATCTCGTGGAAATTTCTCCTTCCGCTGCCCCACCTGTTTGCAAGGTGATTGATTATGCCAAGTTCAAGTACGAACAAAAGAAAAAGCAGAAAGAAATCAAGTCCAATGCGGCAAAAACAGTAGTTAAGGAAATACGATTCGGTCCCAATACAGACGACCACGATTTTGATTTTAAACTAAAGCACGCCATTAATTTCCTCAAGGATGGCGCTAAAGTTAAAGCCTACGTGCATTTTGTGGGACGAACCATTGTGTTTAAAGAGCGGGGAGAAATGTTGCTGCTTAAATTTGCCCAGGCCCTGGAGGATTATGGGCAAGTGGAGCAGCTTCCCAAGATGGAGGGCAAGCGAATGAATATCTTTGTCTCTCCCAAAGCTGGAAAGAAATAAGTTAACTAATAGATAGAGGGTAATGCCAAAAGTAAAAACCAAATCAAGTGCAAAGAAAAGGTTCAAGCTTTCTGCTACCGGAAAAATCCGGAGAAAGCATGCATTCAAAAGCCACATCCTGACCAAAAAGTCCACCAAAAGGAAGCGAAACCTTACCAAGTGGGGTGTCGTTCACGAAACGGACGAGGGTCGGGTAAAAGCAATGCTACGAATCTAATCGATTCCATTCAGGTTATTTAATTCACACCAGGCCTTTGGTTGACTAAGACTTGCCTGCCAAAGCAGGGAGCGCCAACGGCCAAAAACGAAAACAATCATGCCAAGATCGGTAAATGCAGTGGCTTCCAGAGCCAGAAGAAAAAAAGTATTAAAAGCGACCAAAGGCTACTTTGGAAGAGGGAAAAACGTCTGGACGGTAGCTAAAAACAAGTACGAAAAAGGACTTCAATACGCCTATAGGGACAGAAAAGTCAAGAAAAGAGAATTCCGCGCATTGTGGATTCAGCGGATCAATGCAGGTGCTCGTCAGTACGGCATCAGTTATTCCCAATTCATGGGTATGCTTAAAAAATCCAGCATTGACCTAAATAGAAAAGTATTGGCCGATTTGGCCATGAACCACCCGGAGGCTTTCAAAGCAGTGGTGGAAAAAGTAAAATAAATCAGGTATTGACCGGATACAAAAAAACCCTCATGCGAGGGTTTTTTTGTATCCGGTTATTGCGAAGAAGCGTTACTTTTTTGAAAATTTCAGTATATTACTTTTCCTTACGTCGCGAGGGTGTCGGGTTACGTACACCGAGTGGCAGTATAACATAACCAACCAGCCCTGTTCAGAACGGAACCGGGAAAAGCCAAATGGCAGAAATTGAAATCGGGGAAATTTTGCAACAAGGAATAGAAGATACTATCCTGCCTGTCTTGCGGTAATCGACAAGATAAAAAAAGGTCTCTTGGAAGAGACCTATCGTGTGTAGCGAGGAGGGGAGTTGAACCCCTGACCTCAGGGTTATGAATCCTGCGCTCTAACCATCTGAGCTACCTCGCCAAAAGGGAATGCAAATATGTGAGGATAATCCTTGAATTGCAAATTGAATACCTAAAAAAAATTACTTTTTACAACCAGAAACAGAATGGCCATGCAGAAAATTAAGTTTGTTTCAGACTACCAGATTAATACTTCCAAAAAGATCATTTATCCCTACTTAAGTACGGCTAGCGGGCTGGCACAGTGGTTTGCAGACGATGTGGTCATCAATGAGGACAAGGTATACAACTTCATTTACGACGGAGAAAACCATTATGCACGACCGGTGATCATGCGGATCAACCATCACGTTAAGTTCGAATTTTTTGACCCCTCGGATGAGGAAGAAGTGGATACCGACCACCCCTTCATTGAGTTTAAATTGGAGGAAAACGAGCTTACCCAAACCTTTTACCTACGCGTGATCGAATACGGAGATGCCTACGACGAACAAGAGCAGCGATCGATCTGGGAAGGCCTGATCAACGGCCTGAAGGAAATTATCGGCGGATAAGCAGGAAAATTATTCTTTTTTGTGACATAATATGCTCAATTTTGTTTCGTCTTTAAGGAAGTAAGGCGTTTCATGAAAAAATTAGATAAACTCATCCTGGGTTCTTTCCTGGGTCCCTTTTTGTTGACCTTTATCGTGGTGGATTTTATTCTGCTGACGGTAAACATGCTCAAGTATTTTGACGAAATATTTGGGAAAGATCTTCCCTTTATGGTCTACATGGAGTTAATCGGCTATTTTGTGATCAGCATTTCTCCCATGGCGCTCCCCCTTGCGGTCTTGCTTTCTTCCCTGATGACCTTCGGTAACCTGGGCGAGCATTTTGAGCTAACTGCTATAAAAAGCAGCGGTATTTCGTTGCTTCGGGCCATGCTTCCCATCGGGGTATTTGTGGTGTTCTTGTCGGTTTTTGCCTATTTGTCGAATAACTACCTGGTCCCTCGGGTAAACCTGAAAACCTTTAGCCTGCTGTACGACATCCGGAAGAAATCACCCGCACTGGATATTAAAGAGGGCGTTTTTTACAACGGGATCCCTAACTACAGCATCAAGGTAAACCGAAAACTGGATGAGGTGCGGCTGGAAGACGTGCTGATATATGACCATACCCGGGGGCAAGGCAACTTACACCTTATCACGGCGGATTCCGGACGGATGGAACCCTTCTTTAACGAGCGTTACATGATGCTGACCCTGTACCACGGCAACAGCTATCAGGAGGGGCAAAGCCAGCGTGGTATCAAAGACAAGCCGGTTGCCTTTAGCAGAACCCAGTTTGAGACCAACCAAATGGTGTTTAGCCTGGACGCGTTTGACATGAAAAGGACACCGGAAAATCTTTGGTCCAATAGCAAATCCATCAAAAATATTGGCGAGATCCGGGTGGATCTGGACTCCATGGACAGGGAATTGAACCATTGGTATTTTTTCAATTTTGCCAATACCGAAGCTTCTTACAATTATTTTGGCAGAACCCGGGAGTTAAATCCACCGAAAGCGATTGTGGATAAGAAAAACGAATCCGACTCCCTGCGGAATTTGAAATACAAGGAGGAAAACGAAAATAATGAAAACGGCGTACCCCTCGACACTGCCCGCACCAGCGCCGATACGACCGCAACCCTTACCCGGTCTGCCAGGCCAGGAAGGGACAGTTCCGCGATACAAAGGAGCCCCGAAAGAAAAGTAACCGCATCCATGGAGCAGCAAGGCAATGCCCCGGATACGGTGGCCACCCAAAATCGGCGTCAATTAGCCCGTTCCGGCCAGGGAGATACCCTTCGCAGCGATACATCGAACGCCGCCGGTAGTGTCAGGGCTAAGGCACCCGACCTGCGGCGCATCAACCAAAATGCCGCGGCAAGCACGCCTAACAGTCCAGCACCGGTGGTCAGCCTAAGCCCCGAGCAGCAAAAGACACTGGATTCCGTGCGCAACACGCCGCGGTACCAGACTTCGCAGGCTACCGTCGGACTGACCGCTGCCCGCAATATTAAAAACAACTTCACCACCAACAAGGCCCGCATAGCAGAAGTGGAACGTAATTACCGGGTATTTAAAGTAGCCTGGTACCAAAAATACACCCAGTCCCTGGCCTGCTTTGTCTTGTTTATGATAGGGGCGCCTTTGGGGGCCATTATCAAGAAAGGCGGCTTGGGCATGCCGGTACTTCTGTCCATTATTTTCTTCATCATGTATTACATGTTGACGATAACGGGCGAAAAGTGGGCGAAGGAAGGCATGTCGGATACGTTATTCGGGACGTTCTTTTCAAATTTAGCCCTGATACCCTTTGGATTATTTTTTCTGCGACAAGCGAGAAAGGATGCCCGCCTGTTCGAACTGGATTTTTACCAGGGGATTTGGGACAAAGTGGTAAAAGGGGTCGGGCGGTTTCGGCCACAAAAAAAGTTAAAAGAAGATATTTTATAAATTGGAATAAAACAGCTACCTTTGTCTCTGTTTTAAAAAAATTACCATCATATTTGACTAAGCATGTATTTAGCGAAAGAAGAAAAAGTAGAACTATTCAAGAATCATGGTCGGTTGAAGTCAGAAGTGGATACGGGTTCTCCCGAATCACAAATTGCCCTGTTTACCTACAGGATCAAGCACCTGACGGAACATTTAAAGACCAACAAGAAAGATCATTCATCCCGAAAAGGACTTTTGAAGTTGGTAGGTAAGCGACGGCGTCTGCTGAATTACCTGGTGAAGATCGACATCGAACGCTACAGGGCTGTTATTGCAGACCTGGGTATCCGTAAATAACAACACGTGGGGTTCCCTATTTCAGGGAACCTTACTTTTTTGCTACCTCCTAGTATTAAGCCTTACTTTTACAACTATACACGTTACCGAATCAAAAATTTATGTTACCAAATGTAATTTCAAAAACCATCACCCTGGAAGACGGCAGGGAGATCATCCTGGAAACGGGTGCCCTGGCCAAACAGGCCGATGGAGCCGTGGTGGTTCGTATGGGTAAAGCCATCTTATTGGCCACCGTAGTTACCAAAAAAGAAGCCGGAGAGGGTGTGGATTTTCTGCCCATGTCCGTAGATTATCAGGAAAAATTTGCAGCATCCGGGAAGATTCCCGGCGGATTTCTGAAAAGAGAGGGAAGGCTGTCCGATTACGAAATCCTGATCAGCCGAATGGTAGACCGTGCCATACGTCCGATTTTTCCGGACGACTACCATGCCGATACCAATATCAGCATCACCCTCATGTCATCAGACGAAGACATCCTGCCGGATTGCCTGGCCGGATTGGCCGCATCGGCCGCCCTCGCGGTGTCCGATATCCCCTTTAATGGCCCCATATCGGAGGTTCGTGTAGCCAAGATTGATGGCAAACTCTGCATCAATCCCAAGCCTTCCGATCTGCAAAAAGCCAGCATGGAATTGATCGTAGCCGGCTCGGAGGAGTTTATCCTGATGGTGGAAGGCGAAGGCGACGAGATTTCGGAGGACGAAATGGTAGAAGCGCTTCAATTTGCCCACGAGGAGCTGAAGCGGCACTGCCAGGTGCAGAAAGAGCTCACCAAGGCGGTCGGAAAAGAGCAAAAGCGGGAATACAGCCACGAAGTAAACGACGAGGCGCTTTTTGAAAAAATGAAGTCCGAGTTGTACGATAGCTTGTACGAAGTCGTGAGTCGTCAGATTGCCAACAAGCAGGAGCGTTCCGACCTCACCAAGGCCATCAAAGAAGGCTTTGTGGAGAGTTTGGGTGAAGAGCACGAATACGACGAGTCCCTCATTGGACGTTATTTTGGCAAAATCCATAAGGAAGCCGCCAGAAATTTCACCTTAAACGAGAAGAAGCGTTTGGACGGTAGAAATCCGGATGAGGTGCGACCCATTTGGTCGGTGGTAGATTACCTGCCATCTGCGCATGGATCGGCCATTTTTACCCGGGGAGAAACCCAGTCCATCACCACCTGTACCCTGGGTACCAAACTGGACGAACAAATGGTCGATGGGGCCGTACTTTCGGGGTACAACAAGTTTTACTTGCACTACAATTTCCCCGGGTTTTCCACGGGAGAAGTAAAAATCAACCGCGGTCCCGGTAGACGGGAAGTAGGGCACGGTAACCTGGCGATGCGGGCACTGAAAAAAGTGCTGCCTCCCGAGGCCGAAAACCCCTACACCATCCGCATCGTATCGGATATTCTGGAATCCAACGGGTCCTCTTCCATGGCGACGGTTTGCGCCGGCTCGCTAGCCTTGATGGATGCGGGTATTTCCATCAAAGCACCCGTGACAGGGATTGCGATGGGGATGATTTCCGATGCCAAAACCGGGAACTATACCATCCTATCCGATATCTTGGGCGATGAGGATCACCTCGGTGACATGGATTTTAAAGTAACCGGTACCGCCAAAGGCATCACCGCTTGCCAAATGGACCTGAAAGTAGAAGGGCTCGATTACGAAGTATTGAAGGAAGCCCTGTATCAGGCCAGAAAGGGAAGACTTCACATCCTGGATGAGATCAATAAGACACTCGCTGCCCCAAGGCCGGAGTTCAAACCCCATGCGCCAAGATCCTTTAACATGCAAATACCCAAGGAGCTTATTGGAGCAGTCATTGGTCCAGGTGGAAAAGTGATTCAGGAAATCCAGAAAGATACGGGTGCTACCATCATTATCGAAGAAGTGGATAATGTGGGTAAAATTAACGTTTTCTCCAATAATCAAGATTCCATGGACGGAGCCGTCGCACGTATCAAGGCGATTGTAGCCCAACCGGAAATCGGCGAGGTATATACCGGAAAAGTGAAAAATATCATGCCTTTTGGAGCATTTGTTGAGTTTATGCCCGGCAAAGACGGGCTGCTGCACATCTCCGAAATCAAATGGGAGCGACTGGAGTCCATGGATGGCGTGCTGGAATCTGGCGAGGAAATTGCTGTGAAACTAATCGACGTCGACAAGAAGACAGGGAAATACAAGCTTTCCAGGAAAGCCTTATTGCCCAAGCCGGAAAGAAAAGAAAAATAAGCTGAATGTTTCCTGAAAATATGGAACAATTCCCCATAATTGAACTTATTTTCAGGAAACTTCTGTTATGATTGCATTAAAAATAATAGACAAAATTGAATGAGGCAGCTTAAAATCAGTAAACAGATTACCAACCGGGAGAGTCAGTCTCTTGATAAATACCTTCAAGAGATAGGTAAGGTAGATCTATTGACAGCAGACGAAGAGGTGGTTTTGGCCAAAAGAATCCGTGAAGGGGACCAACTGGCCCTGGAGAAATTAACCAAAGCCAATCTCCGTTTTGTTGTTTCTGTTGCCAAACAATACCAAAACCAGGGATTGTCTCTGGGTGATCTGATCAACGAAGGAAATCTGGGGCTGATCAAGGCCGCTCAACGCTTCGATGAAACCAGGGGATTTAAATTTATTTCCTACGCCGTTTGGTGGATCCGACAGTCCATCCTACAGGCCTTGGCCGAGCAATCGCGAATCGTGCGCTTGCCGCTAAACCGGGTCGGCTCGCTGAACAAAATCAGCAAGACGTTTTCGGAGCTGGAACAAAAGTTTGAACGGGAGCCTTCTCCCGAAGAGCTGGCAGAGGTACTCGAAGTTACGGCCGGCGAGGTAGTGGATACCATGAAGATCTCCGGCCGACACGTATCCATGGATGCACCGTTTGTTCAGGGAGAAGAAAACAGCCTGTTGGACGTGTTGGAAAACGACGGGGAGACCAAGCCCGATGATGGGTTGATGAACGATTCGCTCAGGAAAGAAGTGCAACGCGCGCTTTCTACCCTCACTCAACGAGAGGCCGATGTGATCACCCTGTACTTCGGGCTGAATGGAGAACACGCCATGACTCTGGAAGAGATTGGTGAAAAATTCAACCTTACCCGTGAGCGGGTTCGGCAGATTAAGGAAAAAGCAATCCGAAGATTGAGACATACCAGCCGTAGCAAAACGCTGAAGCCCTACCTGGGATAAGGCAGCTCCGGTAAAACATGGATATAAAAAGGGCTCTTTGCCCTTTTTTTGTATAAAAAAGAAATTTTATAAGGAAACTTAAACTTTTTTGTATTTATATTTTGTTATCAATCCAACATAGGCTGTGTACAGCATTTAGTTAAAAACCCATTGAACAATGAATCAGGAGATTGAACGTGTAAAAGTGCTTATAATCGGTTCCGGTCCTGCCGGCTATACAGCGGCAATTTATGCTTCCAGAGCAGGCCTGTCACCGGTACTGTATACCGGTGCCCAACCCGGTGGTCAGCTTACCATCACCAATGATGTAGAAAATTACCCGGGTTATCCGGATGGAGTAGTGGGACCTCAGATGATGGAGGATTTCCGAAAGCAGGCCGAACGTTTCGGCACACAGGTTCGGTACGGCGTGGTAACGGCTGTCGATGTGAGCAAGCGACCATTTACTGCCACGATCGACGATAGCAAATCCCTGATTGCCGATACCCTTATCATTTCTACCGGGGCCTCCGCTAAGTGGCTGGGGATTGAGAGCGAAACCCGCTTGAATGGAAAAGGGGTGTCCGCCTGTGCCGTTTGCGATGGGTTCTTTTTTCGTGGGAAAGAAGTAGCCATTGTGGGAGGAGGAGATACCGCATGTGAGGAAGCCAGTTACCTGGCCAATATCTGTAAAAAGGTGTACATGCTCGTACGTCGGGATGAATTACGGGCTTCACAGATCATGCAAAAGCGGGTGATGAACAATCCGAAGATCGAAATATTGTGGAACCACGAAACGGAAGAAATACTAGGTGAAGAGGAAGTGACCGGTGCTCGGGTAAAAAGTAATCAAACTGGCGAGGAAAAGGTATTGGATGTAGAGGCCTTTTTCGTAGCCATCGGGCATCAACCCAACACGGCCATCTTTGAAGGCTTGGTAGACATGGATGCCAATGGATACATACAGACCGTACCGGGAACCACGCGAACCAATATTCCCGGCGTTTTCGCATGCGGGGATGCGCAAGACCACGAATACCGGCAGGCAGTCACGGCGGCAGGAACGGGCTGCATGGCCGCTCTGGATGCCGAAAGGTTTTTGTCTGCGGAAGAATAGTCCGGGTTTTCCATGAGGCAACCCGAACGATGGATTCCTTTGCTGGTTTTTTGTTTGTTGCTGTCTTTCAAAAACCTGGCACAGGAGAAAAAGCGTCGCAATAAAGGCGCTAGTCGGCTTGAGCAGCGAATCATTTCGCCGGATGAGTTACAGATTTTTGATGCCGATAGGTACCGGGAGGACCTTTCGGAACTGACCAATACCCTGATCTTTGAGGAAGGAATCGATTTGAAAAAGCGGCTTTCTCTGGTCAGTGAAGCGACCTTATACGCGATTTGGGCACCCACTAACATTCTCGTGGAAGTGGCGGAGAAAGTGTTGATAGATAGCATCTGGATTACCGCCCACGAGTATTACGGCTTATGGGATAGCAAAAAGGTGAATAGCTACGATTTCGATCCCAGGGAGTTTACCGATACGCTATCGGTGGTGCTGTACGATCCGTATCTTGGATCCAATTGGAGTGTTCCGGTGGAAAATACCGAAATCAACTCGCCTTTCGGCAGAAGGTGGTACCGCTGGCATCACGGTACCGATTTAAAATTGGCGGTAGGGGATCCAGTCAAGGCTGTATTCGACGGCATTGTGCGCGTTCGATCGTATGAGCGGTACGGGTACGGACATTACGTAGTCATCCGACATCGAAATGGCCTGGAAACGCTCTATGGTCACCTGTCAAAAGTGCATGTAGTGGTAGGGCAGGAAATCCGGGCCGGAGAAATTTTGGGGCTGGGAGGAAATACGGGGAGAAGTACCGGCCCGCACCTGCATTTCGAAGTGCGGTACCGGGGGCTTTCGATCGATCCCACCGAGCTCTTTGATTTTGAAATTGGTCGAATCAAGTCGCCGGTATTTATGCTGACAGCTACAAGTTTTGAACACGAGATCCGATTGCGCGAGGCGATCTACCACCGGGTAAGGTCCGGCGAAAACCTATCGGTAATCGCGCGGAGGTACGGGGTTCGCATGAGTCAGATTACCCGGCTGAATGGCATCAGCACCCGCTCCATTTTACGAATTGGACAGCGATTACAGATACAATAATACGAGACGTTTACGAAACCGATAACGATGAAACTGGATATTTTGGCCATAGCGGCACACCCCGATGACGTGGAGCTTTCCTGCAGCGGCACCCTGGCCGCGCACGTAGCAAAAGGCTACAAAGTGGGTATTTTGGATCTTACGCAGGGTGAAATGGGTACGCGGGGCACTCCTGAACTTCGGCTTCAGGAAGCGGGTAAAGCGGGAGAACTGTTGAACGTGAGCGTACGCGAAAACCTCGGGTTTCGGGACGTTTTTTTTGCTGATGACGAGGAGCATCAGGTGGCCATCGCCCGGGTGTTGCGGGCCTATCGTCCGGAAATCGTGCTGGCCAATGCCGTCAGTGACCGACATCCGGACCATGGAAAAGGGGGAAGCCTGGCTTCCCATGCCTGCTTCGTGAGTGGATTGCGAAAGCTGGAGACCGAAAAAGACGGAAAGCCGCAGGAAGCCTGGCGACCAAAATACGTGTACCACTACATTCAGAACAACTACATCGAGCCGGACCTGGTAGTCGATATCTCTGACCACTGGCAAGTCAAAATAAACAGCATCCTGGCGTTTCAATCCCAATTTTACAATCCCGATTCCCGGGAGCCGGAGAGTTTTATCTCGCGACCGGACTTTTTGGACTTTATCGAAGCGAGAAGCCGGGAAATGGGCCACAAAATCAACGTGAAATACGGGGAAGGCTTTACCGTGGAGCGCGTACCGGGCATTCGCGATCTGTTTGATTTAGTGTAAACTACCGGGATTGTGTCATTTGACGCAAGAGCGAGGAATGGCTTTCCAAACCCTGGATGTAGTTGACATTTCCAACGAGCCAGGACAGTGGACATGGTATCGGCTCTTCGTTCCTGATGCATTGAACCAAAGCGGCGCCAACTGCCTGCCGTATGGTCAATCTGTCCGGATACCTAGGGCGCCAACCGTTCCATTTTCCAAAGACTCTCAGTGGGCGAAAGCGTGTAGCGAATCCGGTCATGCAGCCGCGCAGGTCTGCCCTGCCAGAATTCCATGGATTCGGGAACAAGCCGGAAACCACCCCAATGTTCGGGTCGGTTGAGGGGCTCCGTTTGAAATCGCTTTACCGCTGCCGCTAATTCTTTTTCCAGGTAAGCCCGATCGGGAATGACCTGGCTTTGGGGACTGACCCATGCGCCTACCTGGCTTTCTGGAGGCCGGCTTAGGTAGTAATCGTCCGATTCGGCCCTACTTGCCTTCACTACCTTCCCGGCGACGCGTACCTGCCGTTCCAGTTCCGGCCAGAAGAAAGTCAGCGCGGCAACCGGATGCCTTTCCAGCTGTTTGCCTTTGGTACTGCTGTAATTGGTAAAAAAGACGAACCCCTCTTCCACTCCTTTTAATAGCACAATCCGCCCATCGGGCTTCAGGTCAGCGTCTACCGTGCTCAGGTGCATGGCGGTCGGTTCGTTTGCCTGAGCGCTAATGGCTTCTGAAAGCCACAGCTTGAATTGTTCCAAAGGATCGGCTTTCATCCCCTTAATATCTAACGTTTTAGAGGAATATTCCTTTCTTATGTCCGCGAGTTTCATCTTTTCAATTTTAGCGAGGAAAATCAATTAAAGATTACAAATATATTGTATTTAAAAATTTTTACTTTAAATTAAAGCCTCGTTGTCACTATTTTTAATGCAGCCAGTACCAAACATATCGCCTCAATCCGGGAGTCTGTTGATTTCGGAGCCCTTTCTTCAGGACGAAAATTTCGTTCGCTCGGTGGTATTGCTATGTGAGAACAACGAATTGGGGTCTTTTGGTTTGGTGCTTAACAAGCTTTCCATCTTCAAATTGGATGAATTGCTCGATGGCTGTGAGCTACGGGACAAAGAAGTATACGTAGGGGGGCCTGTAGAGCAAAATACCCTGCATTTTATTTATCAGGGCGAACAAGTACTGGCCGATAGCATTTCCGTAGGGGAGAACCTGTGGTGGGGCGGCGACTTCACCGAGTTGATGGAAAAACACAGGCTAGGGATGGTCAATACGGCAGACTTTCGGTTTTTTATCGGATATTCCGGTTGGGAGAGTGGTCAGTTGAAAGAAGAACTGACGGAAAATACCTGGATCGTCTGTGACAATGCCTATGCCCGTAATATTTTTTTGGCAGAACCGGACGATCTTTGGCGGGTGATATTGAAAAACATGGGTGGCGATTTCCAGGTTTTGGCAAATTATCCCATAGACCCAAGACTTAATTAGCCCAAAATTGCTACTTTTGTTTTGTATGGATTGATTTACTCAGGAATACATTACTATTATGGATAAGGATAAAGAAATGTCCGAAAAATCGGATAAGGTTACTGAAAATTTGGTGGATGGCCAAAAATCAGGTTTGGATGCAACGGAAGTGAAAAAGGAAGAAACCACAAAGGAGCCACAAGCAGAGGCGGTACCGGAAGCAAGCGCAGCGGAGCAAGAAACGGCCAAAGCCCCCGAGGTACCGGAGCAGGAAAGCCCGACGGCCGGGAGTGTGGAATCTGATGCGGAAGTTGATCCGGCGGGGGAGAAGCCGGAGCAACCGGAGGCTTCGGAAAGTTCCGAATCTCAGGCAGCGATGCCGCTTGCCTCGGCAACGCCAGAGAAGCCCGAAACGAACGCGGATGCGCCCAACGAGCAATCCCTTGTAGATGCCGCAGAGAAAGCCGAGCCGGAAAAGGCAACGGAAGCAGTAGCGGAGGATACCGAGGAACATCAAGAGGAGGAGCACGAAGACGAAGTAGATTTTAACCAATACAGTAAATCCCAATTACTCAAAGCACTGAAGGAGTTTGCCTCGGAGCAGGACTTCATCAAGCGGGATGCCCTTGTCCAGGAGTTAAAAAACCATTACGAGGAATACTACGCAAAAGAAAAGGAGCAGGCCCTGCAGCAGTTTGTCCAGGACGGGGGAGAAGAAGAGGGGTTTGAGTTTCGGGGTTCGGACGAGGACCGTGAATTTTTTGCCACCTACCAGCAGTTTAAGGATAAAAAACACCAGCATGTAAAAGACATTGAACGCTCCAAAGAGAAAAATGCGCAGGATAAAAATGCCATTTTGGATCGGTTGAGGAATCTGGTAGACGGGGAGGAGACCACCAACAGCATCGAGACGATCAAAAAGATACAGGACGAGTGGAAAAAGATTGGTCCCGTACCCCATAGCCAAAATAAAAATCTTTGGGCATCGTACAACGCGCTGATGGATCGGTTTTACGACAACCGAAGCATTTATTTTGAGCTGAAGGAGTTGGACCGAAAGAAAAATCTCGAGAGCAAGTTGGAACTTTGTGAAAAGGCAGAGGGATTGGCGGAGATGGAAGACATCAAGGAGGCCATCCGCGTCCTAAACGACCTGCACGAGGAGTTCAAACACATCGGCCCAGTGCCCCGGGAAGAGCAGGAAGCCCTGTGGACCCGATTTAAAACAGCCTCCGATGGGGTATACAACAAGCGAAAGGCCTTCTACGACAGTCAGAAGGAAGTATTTAAGGCCAATCAGGAATTAAAGGAGAAGCTGATCGAAAAATTATCCGAATTCAGTACGTTCAAAGCAGAGAAAATCAGGGACTGGAACAGCAAGACCAAGGAAATCCTGCTCCTTCAGAAGGAATGGGAAAGCATCGGTCCGGTCCCCAGGGAATCCGGAAAGGAAATCAATAAAACCTTTTGGGGACTATTCAAGCAGTTTTTTCAGCACAAAAACCAGTTTTTTAAAGAACTGGACGAGATTCGGAACGAAAACAAGGAAAAAGCAGAGGCCCTCATTACCGAAGCTGAATCCCATAGGGAGAGCACCGATTGGAAAACCACCTCGAATCACCTGATCCAACTGCAGAAAGAATGGAAAGAACTGGGACCTCTTCCGGAAAAGTTTCGAGATAACCTGTACTCCCGCTTTAAAAAGGCCTGCGATACGTTTTTTAACAATCGCCGGGATGCAAACAAGGAGACCAATAAGGGCTTTGAGGAAAACCTGGCCGCCAAAGAGGAGGTGTGTAAGCGCATCGTAGCGGCAGCATCCAATCCCGGGGAAGCGAGTCCGGAAGGATTGGAGTCCCTGATTCAGGAATTTAACGAAATCGGATTTGTTCCCCGCAAAAACATGAAGGACATTCAATCCAAATTCAACGAGGCAGTAACTACCTATCTGGGTACGCTGGACCTGGAAGGCGAGAACAAGGAAGATTTTATGTTTCGCCTCAATCTGAATAAGCTCCAATCCGACCCGAATAGCAACCGGGTATTGAACAAAAAGGAGCACGGAATCCGCAAGCAAATTTCCGATTTGGAAAACAACATTACCCTCTGGCGCAACAACCTGGAGTTTTTTGCTGCATCCAAAACCGCCGATAAGCTGAAAGATCAGTTTGAGGAAAAAATCGACAAGGCCGAGCAGGAAGTGGATAAGCTAAAGAAAAAGCTATCCATTATCCGGGAATTTTAATGGGCTCAATTTGAGTGGACTAGTTATTTTTGTATAAAAATACCTGCTGAAATTTTGATTTACCAGGCGTATAAAATTATATTTGCACTCGCATTTGGCGGTAAACGATTTATTCGTGCCGTCATTGCTGAAAAAAACGCTTTCCGAAGCCTCCTTAGCTCAGCTGGTAGAGCAACTGACTTGTAATCAGTAGGTCGCTGGTTCGATCCCGGCAGGGGGCTCAAAAAAAAGCCACTCATGAAGCATCCCTCATGGTGGCTTTTTTCTTTGGTAGGTACGAAGGTTTCTTTTTCCCTACGCAGACAGAGTTTGTGTAGGGTAGCCCGATTCAATTTCAACCTGCCTTTTCGTTACCAAGCGCGGACGCTGGGCTTTTTACCGATTGGCTGAGTTGCTGCGTTTTTTTCGCGTTCGATCCCACCAGACATAGCCGATAAAGCCCAGGAGACTGGCGATACCGATCCAGACAAGGCCGGTTTTGAGGCGCTCGGTATTTTCCCCCAAAAAGGCTGTCAACAGGGTCAGCGGAGCGATTCCCAGCAGGGTACTGCCAATAAACCGCCAGTAGCCCATCCGTAACATACCCGCAATGATGCTGATGGCGTCGTTCGATAAAAAGGGAGAAATTCGCGTGACAATCACCGCCCAAAAGCCGTAGTTTTCCAGGAAAACCGATACCTTTTTTTCTGTTTTTTTACCCAGAATTCGGTCCGTAACCGGCGTGCCGAATCTAAAACCAAGGCCGTACCCAATGGTAGAGGCTGTGAAAATAGCCAGAAATATAATTCCTGATCCGGCCCAGGGACCGTACGCCAAGACCGCTACCACCATCAGAAGGAACGAGGGAACCACAAACAGAAACATCTGCAAGGTCATGGCAGTAACGATGACCAGCGGCCCCCAATAGTCAAATTGATCCACCCAATTGGAGATTGTCTTCTCATCGTTGCTGCGAAGCACCTCCCAGGCCTCTGAAAAAAATACCCGAACCGAGTCGTTTAGGAAATAAAGAGCGATTAGCGTTCCGAAAAAAATACTGGAAAGAATGTAGGGCCAAACAGCCGCTTTATTTTTGGACATGCATCAGGAGTTAACGATAAAAACAGTTTAGGAATAGCATAGATTGTACCGAAAGTACTCATTTTAAGAAAAAAAAAGGAAGATTTCTGCGAGCATGCCTGCCGGCCCGGATGTATTTGCTTTTCCCACCTATTGCCTTTTGTTTTTTCCGGAAGCTTATTTTTTCCAGCCAGGCCATTGCAGATTTTTATTATCCCCCAAAGATGGCTATTTTTCGATTACTTGTAGAAATACCGCCTTCACGGAAATCCGGTATAGGTTCGCCTTATTTCCGGAACGATCGTATGAGCCAAGTTAATTTTATTCTGTCGAAAAGTAACTTCCTATGATAGCGCGTAACCATGTTGGTTGGACAGTGTATGGCTGCCTTATGTTTTTTCTTTTCGGGTTCCAAAGCTTGGCTTTTGGCAGTGGAGGACCCGGGATACCCCAAACGGTAAACCCCAATGCCTTTGAAGGAACGGACACCGAGCGCATTATCCAGGCCATAGAAGCCGCAAAGCAACGTGTCCACGTGGTACGCATTCCGAAGGAAAATGCCAATGGAACCTCCGTATGGATGATTGATAGTGCCCTGTTGTTGCCCAGCAATATGACGCTCATATTGGACAATTGCACCTTGCAACTCTCTGATACAAGCAGGGACAACCTGTTCCGTTCGGACAATGTTGGGGAAGGCATAACTGACCCGGTTTGGAACGAAAACATACGAATTTATGGAATTGGAAATGCGGTATTGAAAGGGGCGGTCAATCCCCGGGCAACGGGTGACGGTGCCAGGACGCTAAGCCTGAATCCACAAGCAGAGCAGGAAAAGGGAAATTGGCGGGTAAGTTACGGAAGTGATGCCGGAAAACCTGGTTTGAAGCAAACCAGTGACTGGCGGAACATCATGGTGTTGATCGGATACGTCCGGGACTTCAGCCTAAAAAATGTTCGTTTTGAAAATGCCCATGGCTGGACCGTTAGTTTTGAGCGAACGGTGGGAATAGACCTATCCGATGTGACTATTTTTAACGAAGAGTTTGTGACCGTGGATGGGAAGCAATGGATGACGGCGAATAAGGACGGGATTAACCTGAGACAGGGTTGTAAAAACGTTCGGATCGATCATGTCTCCGGTGTAACAGGAGATGATTTTATAGCGCTTTCTAATTTGGATACCGCCCCGGATATTCCCAAGAAAAATGGAGATATCAATGGGAGTATGGTGACAGCCAGTCGCTGGCACGGGCCGGAAGACGATATCGAGCAAGTGGTGATTACGAATATTTCCTGTGAAAACCGGTACCGTGCGGTTGCGATACGGGGCAGCGACCGGGCAGGAATCCACCAAATCTACATTAGTGGGGTGATTTTCAGAGCCATGGAGGATCGATATGAAGCCCTGCTGATTGGAGGGAGGGGCTATGGAGAAGAATCGCTACCGGGTAAAATTCATACCATTCAGGCCATGAACATCATGGGAAATGGCCAATCCCTGGTAAGGATACAGGCAAAAGTAGCCAAATGTCATTTTTTAAATGGCATGTATACCGGGGTAAATGAGCGCGCCACTATATATGAGGTTGACCCTCGGGAGACCAGCAATGTGACCGAAAACTCGTGGTTAAAGGTCAGGTGAGCATTTTGTTTCGAACCGGTGGCTTATCGAAGGATAGTATGGAATTGATACGGGTACCGATCTCCATTTCGGGTCGAGGGCCGCTTCCCCTTGCTTGTTTTGTTGGGAAAGGATGAATACATTTAGGAGATCCAACATAACCAGTTTTCAAATGAATGTGAAATCAAAGACAACGGTGGTATTATCGAACAGTTTTGTTTTATTGCTGGTCGGCTGTTTTTTAGGTCTGACTCATCTGGCTTTGGCGCAAAACCCTTCCCTTTTGGAGGTAAACCCACCCGAAGGGCCATCAGACGATCAGGTCAGCGCGATTGTAAACGTGCGCCTGATAGATGGCCTGGGAGGGCAGCCACTGGAAAATGCGGTCGTGCTGATCAAAAGCAACCGCATCCTGCAAGCTGGCCCAGCCAATCAGGTAACCGTGCCGGAAGGAGCGGAAATCACCGACGGCACCGGCATGAGTCTGCTTCCGGGTCTGATCGATTCCCATTTGCACAATGTCAACAACAACAAGGCATTGCATGCCATCCTTACCAATGGGGTGACGACTGTCCGGGATCCAGGTCATCCGTTTCGGTTTTACCAGTCCCTGTATTTTGCTAAGGCAAAAATGCCCCGAGTCTACCTGACCGGAGCCCATTTGGACGGCTATCCGGGGGTCTACCGGGATCAGGCCTCGCTGATACGGGGCACCGATCATATCCGAACGTTGATTCGGGATTACGTGACAGAGGGAGGGTCGGGTATTAAAATTTATTTCCGCCTTCCTTTGAAGTATTACGAAACGGTGCTTCAGACGGCTGATTTTTACCATATCCCCGTAGTGGCACATTTGGAGCTCGTGGATGCGGACGACGCGATTCGGGCCGGGCTTCAGGGGATCGAGCACGTCACCTCCTACGGTACCTCCCTGGC
This sequence comes from Cyclobacterium xiamenense, assembly GCF_900109255.1. NCBI lineage: Bacteria > Pseudomonadati > Bacteroidota > Cytophagia > Cytophagales > Cyclobacteriaceae > Cyclobacterium > Cyclobacterium xiamenense. The sequence goes on from NZ_FNZH01000004.1 coordinate 186,753, forward strand.
CGACCCGGAGGATGCCAGGGAATTCCGGGAGGCCGTTGAGGCAGACAATGATTACCGCAGAGACGGCAGGTACCTGCTTTGGTCGAAGATCGATTTGTCCGCTGATCGCGTGAGCGAGGTACTGGACCTGGCCGTTAAGCACGAGGCGGTATTATCTCCCACGCTCACCACCTTTGAAAGGCAAAGCGGGGACGAGGAATACCAGGCCAAAGGCTTTAAGAACATGCTGGATTTCGTAGGAATGGCGCATCAAGCCGGGGTCACCATTGTGACCGGCTCCCATAATTCCGGCAAATACGCCCAACGGGGGCTTGCCTACCAACGGGAGATGGAGTTATTGGTTGCAGCCGGCATGACGCCGCTGGAGGCCATTTCGAGCAGCACCATCCATAACGCCCGTTATTTCCGCACCCAGGACCGCCTGGGCAGTATTGAACCCGGCAAACTTGCTGATCTGATTCTGGTGGAAGGGGATCCGTCCGTGGATATCAAAGCCATGTACGCCATCAAAAAAGTCATGCTCAACGGGGAATGGGTGGATCGGGAGGAAGTGGTGGAGTAGTTGGTGATGGGGGAAACCCGAAGGAGTGCAATCTATTTTTGTCACGCTTGCCGACCGATAGGTGGGGAAGACCCAACGGACCACAGAGAACACGAAGATTACGGATTTCCCCACCAAAAGCGATCCGGAATACAAAAAATAGCCAACCCCCACCCTTAATCCTCAATTTCCTTTTCAATCTCCCGTCAATCTTTTTCCTTCGATCCATCCCCACTTCAGGCCTTCGAAGAGCGCAGTCACCCCACATCCTTCAATCACCTATCGCATACCGATTGGCTTGTCCCGGTTGAGCACTTTCCCCTCTTTTTTCGTGACGATTTGGCTTTTTTTTCCTAGCTTAAACGCCGGCAAGGCTGCTGGAAGCCTCATTGCCCTTTCCGATTCGATTCGAGGCGCGATGGGGGTAGTTGCTGGCAGTTCCATTCCATCTCCGGATTGCGGATTTAGTAGAACCGGAAAGGCTCGTTTCGCCAGATGAGGAAATCAAGGTCTTATTACATCCTTTTACCCGTACCACTAAATACCAGACAAAATGAGAGCATTCTTTTCACTCCTTTTACTACTGACATCCCTCCAGCTATCGCAGGCCCAGGATAGGTTGTCGGGCAAGGCCTTTGCCACCCGGTCGGAAGTACTGGCCCGGAATGGAATGGCAGCCACCAACCACCCGCTTGCCACCCAGATTGCCATCGACATACTCAAGCGGGGAGGGACAGCCGTGGATGCAGCCATTGCAGCGAACGCTTTTTTGGGATTTGCCGATCCGGGAAACAACGGCATTGGGGGTGATTTATTTGCCATTGTCTGGGACGCGAAAACACAAGACTTGTATGGAATCAACGCCAGCGGAAAGTCACCCGCCAGTTTGTCGGTAGGCAAATTTAAGGCTGAAATCGATGCCGGCAACAGCTACAAGACTGGTGCGCTTTCGGTGACAACGCCGGGTGCGGTGGGCGGCTGGTTTGCCTTGCACGAAAAATTTGGACAGCTGGAATTTGCCGACTTGCTGGAGCCCACCATTCGTTATGCCCGGGAAGGTGTTCCGGTTTCTTCCGAAGTATCGGATAATTTTTCGACCGTCAATTTGGGGCCTGGGAATCCATCTTTTAGGGAAACGTACTATACAAGTGAAGGCCGGCTTCCGCGCTTAGGAGAGGTGTTTTCAAATCCAGACCTGGCGAATACCCTGGAAATCATCGCCAAACAGGGGAGGGACGGATTTTACAGGGGAAAGATCGCCCAAAGGATCGCCGACCAGGTACAGGCGGAAGGAGGTTACCTGACCGCAGAAGACCTGGCAAACAACGCGCCCGAATGGGTGGATCCGGTATCGATCAACTACCGTGGCTACGCTATTTGGGAAATGCCACCCAATGGTCAGGGAATGGCGGCACTTCAGATGTTGAATATCCTCAAAGGATTCGACCTGGCCAGCATGGGCTATGGCAGTGCCGACCATATTCATACCTTTTTAGAGGCCAAAAAGTTGGCCTATGCGGACATGACGACCTACTATGGCGATCCCAATTTCGGTAACATTCCTATTGATCGGTTGCTGTCCGAAGATTATGCCGTGGAGCGTAGACAATTGATCGATCCCGATCGGGCGGGAAGTTTTACAGAGGGGCTGACCTCCGGTGACCACACGATCTACCTGACGGTAGCGGATGGCGAGGGTACTATGGTTTCGCTGATCCAAAGCAATTCGGCACTTTTTGGTTCCCGGGTGGTGCCGCCTGGCTTGGGCTTTGTGCTGCAAAACCGAGGCGCGGGTTTTATTCTGGAAGAAGGGCACATCAACACCTATGCACCCGGCAAGCGTCCGTTTCATACCATTATTCCGGCATTTGTAACGAAGGACAACCAACCGTTCATGAGTTTCGGCCTGATGGGCGGAGACATGCAAACGCAGGGACACGTGCAGATCATTACGAATATCATCGACTTTAACATGAACCTGCAGGAAGCCGGGGACGCCCCGCGAATCTATCACCGGGATGAGAACCTCGCCAGTGGCGGCACCTATCTGGAATCCGGCTTTGACTACGAAGTAATCCGTAGCCTTATGGACAAAGGGCATACCTTGCGAATGGGAAAGGGTATCTTTGGAGGTTACCAGGCCATTATGCGCAAAAACGGGGTGTATTACGGGGCTTCCGAATCCAGGAAGGATGGACAAGCAGCGGGGTATTAGTGGTGTAATCCTAAGATTTTTGTACGTAGAATACGGCCACTCCGTATGTATCCATTTCCCTAATTGATCTGCTTGGCTTTTGACACGAGCATGGGTATCCGAAAGGAGTATCAGTCCTGCAGAGAAATCGAATCCCCCATGCTACGATTGAGGGTTCTGATAAATGGCGTATCTGAATCCCGAAGGGATGAAACCTATGATTAACGATCAGTCCATCGGTTAAATCCCGAAGGGATGACTTGATTATAGCAAGGGGACGATTTCCTAATCACCAAAACCCCGGCGGGGTGATATAGCTCTTTTGTGCCTTCTTCGTAACGAAGACCCCTAAAACAATCCCTTTTTTCTCTCAACAACATGAATGTCCCGTCGTCTTTCCCACTCCTTCACTCGTAGTTGCTCTTTCCCCATCAAAGCCCACCTGATACGCAATTAATTACAGTAGTGGCGCTGGGCACACGATGATCCTGAACACAGTTTTTGACGGTAAAAGGTGGTCAAATATCTTTGATTTTTACCCAAATCAAACTATATTGATAAGTATTTGTAGAGGAACCTTGCAATGTCACCCCTACGGGGTTTATCGAATAGGTTTTATATTGGCTATAATCCTTACATCCCTTCGGGATTACCTGAAATGAAAATGATGGTAAAAGGAAATTAGTTTTTTCTTGTTACCCTGATTAATCGCTAGGTGACAACCTGCAGATAGGAGTGAGGTGTAAAGCCAAAAGAAAGACATCATCAATACCAAAAATGAATCACCCAATTGGACCGACTATCCCGGATACGGAAGGAATGACAGGAGTGTAGCGTTGCTAACAAATAGAAATTTAAAGCGGTCACATATACCCTTGTGTTTCAAGGATCGAGAATATTCGTTTATTAGCTCATTATTGTTATTCACAAGTTAATTAATTTCAAAAATCATGGCAGGTACCTTCTCTCAAATTTATATCCACTATGTTTTCGCTGTAGAGCGCAGGGAAAATTTGTTAGAAAAGCCCTGGCGTGAGGAAGTATTTAAGTACATAGCAGGTATTATAAAAGGGAAAAAGCAGAAACCGATCATCGTAAATGGAGTATCTGATCACGTCCATGTTTTTGTAGGATTAAAACCAGTGGTCAGCATTTCGGATTTGGTCAGAGACATCAAAAATAATTCCTCTAATTTTATCAACGAACGAAATTTTTTGAAAAGTAAATTTTCCTGGCAAGAAGGATATGGCGCATTTTCCCATTCCCATTCTCAACTGGACACCGTTTATCAATACATAGCAAACCAGGAAAATCACCACAGAAAGAAAACATTTAAAGAAGAATACATTGAGTTTCTTCAAAAATTTGAAATTGAATACCAGGAGAAGTATTTGTTTGAATGGCTGGATTGATGGTATTACCCCTTTCGGGGCTTAAGCTGAATAGGATGTTTATCGGCAATGATCCTTGCGTCCTCTCGGGATTGAGGAGATTATGTTACAGGTAAGGTTTTGTCCCATTTCCCTAATTGATCTGCTTGGCTTTTGATACGAGCATGGGTATCCGAAAGGAGTATCAGTCCTGCAGAGAAATCGAATCCCCCATGCTACGATTGAGTGTTCTGATAAATGGCGTATCCGAATCCCGAAGGGATGAAACCTATGATTAACGATCAGTCCATCGGTTAAATCCCGAAGGGATGACAGTATTATAGCAAGGGGACGATTTCCTAATCACCAAAACCCCGGCGGGGTGATATAGCTCCCCGCAGTACAGGGGATTAAAAATGGACAAAATAATCGTACAGGAGTTCGCTGCGGCATGGAATAATCAACCCATACATTCAATTCCGAAGGGATGACAAAATGATTTGGAATAAAATGTAATGATTCCAATAAGGTTCGCCCCCTTTGGATCTCCAAAAGTCAGAAAACTTGTCTGTGAATTGAGCCTGCTCCGCGCGTTCTGCCACAAAAACAGTTTTTCCGACAGCTCAGAGAGAGAGAGAGACCCATTCCTACGAAAACTACAAAAAAAAACCGACCCAATCGAGGATATCTCCTCCATAGGGCCGGCACACCGTTGGCCGACCAGGGCTCGAACCTGGACTCTTCTGAACCAAAATCAGACGTGTTGCCAGTTACACCATCGGCCAAAAAAGACAGCGCCTTACGCGCTCTTTTTTAAGTGTCACAAATGTAGCCGAACTTTCTTTTTAATGCAAATCCCGCTCTTAGGAATTTTTTATTTTTCCCATTAATCCACTTGTGCTCAGAAAGAAAGATTCCATAGCCTTCCACCTGCCCCTGCAGCGGCGCACAGTCCCGCCCAAAATACACCTCTTATGCCTCCTTGCCTTCCTTTCGTTTCCCGCTTGCAATTAAATCGATAATTTACCTTATACATTAGCCCTGCCTGCCTTGGCATAATAGAATTTGGCTAGCTCCTGTATTGTGGCCAATTTTCCGTTCAATATTTCGATGCAATACCATCTTCTTTGAAAATTAACCGTCCCATGCCTTTCCGTTTACCGTTTTTCCTGCTGCTTGCCTTTGTTTTTACGTCTTTTTCGCTTTTTGGTCAGCAAAAATACACCGGCACCATCGTAGACAGCGATACCAAAGAGCCGCTTTTCGGGGCCTACGTTTTTCTAAAAGACAGTGAAGGCGAAACCCTTAGTTCGTCCTACACCGATTTTGATGGGGTATTTCAGATCAACAAGCCCGGGAAAAACAGTTTTTTGGTGGAAGTGTCCTTTATTGGCTACCAAACCCTGCAAAAAAACGTCAACGCACCTTCAGGAAACGACCTGGGAACCTTTGAACTGCAGAGTGATGGACAGGAGATGGAAGCCTTTGAGCTTTCTGCCGATGCACTGACCGGGGAAGTTCGGGGAGATACGGTGGCCTTCAACGCCAATGCTTTCAAAACCCGCCCCCAGGCCGACGCCGACGAATTGGTCCGGAAAATGCCCGGTGTGGTCATTCAAAATGGGGTGATCGAAGTTCAGGGAGAAGAAGTAAAGGAAGTGCTGGTCGATGGGCGACCGTTTTTCGGGGACAATCCGGCAGCTGCACTCAAAAACTTACCCGCGCAAGTGGTATTGAAAATTGAGTTTCTGGACCAGCAGAGCGACGAAGCCCGCCTGACTGGCTTTGACGACGGAGAAACCACCAAAACCATCAACATCATCACCAAGCCGGGCATGCGTGCCGGCAGGTTTGGGAAATTTTACGGAGGCTACGGCACGGACAATAACTACATCGGTGGTGGCAATATGAACTTTTTTAATGGCGCCCGTCGGCTTTCCATCCTGGGATTGACCAACAATATCAACCAACAGAATTTTGGCGAAGACGACCTGGGTAACCTCAATAGTGACGATAGCCGTCGGGGAGGCAACGAACTGGCAGTAGGAGAGCTGCCTGGCATCACCACCACCAATGCGGTGGGGGTCAACTTTTCCGACGAATACCTGGATGAGAAATTGAAAGTGACAGGAAATTACTTGTTCAACGACCGCGACAATGTCCTCACCCGTAGTTCTTCCCGGGAATACATTTTGCCCAACGATAGCTTGCAGCTGTACAACGAAGACCGCAACAACCAGACCCGGACCCAAAGCCACCGGATGAGCGCACGCATCGATTACGAAATCGACGAACGGCAGGCCCTTATCCTACGACCACGAATCGGACTGGATTACCGTAAGTCCACAACCATTCGGGATGCATACAATTTGTTTGATGCAGCCACTCCGATCAGCCAGAATCAAAATACCACCGTTTCGGAAAGACAATCCATGAATTTCAGGAACTCTCTGATTTACCGATACAATTTTGCAAAGGAAGGAAGAACCTTGTCTACATACATATATACCAGCACCTACGACAGCGACAGCCAATCGGACCTGGTCGCCGCTAACCGGAATTTCCAGACGGCCAACGTCGATTCCCTGATTCAATTCCGGAACAGCCTGTATTCCAGCCTGTATTACAGTACCGGTGTCAGCTATTTTGAACCCCTGGGAGAGCGTTCACGCTTGCGAATAGAGTACCGGCTTTCCAACAATGCCTCCGATACGGATCAAACGGTAGAGGTTCAGGAACCAGAAACAGACATTATCCGGTTGGACACTGCGCTGACCAACCGTTTTGAAAACCAATACATGACCCAGCGGGGCCGTATCGGATACAGTTATAAATCCGAGAAGGTGTCCCTGTACAGTACGGTCAGCTACGAATCGGCATCCATTGATAGCGACCGGCTATTCCCGGGCTTCGAAAATACCCAGCGTACCTTTTCAAACGTGCTGCCAAGACTGGTGGTCAATTACCAGATGGGAGAATTCAGCAGTTTGCGGGTGGACTATAATACCGATACCGACGCCCCTTCCATCCGGCAGTTGCAGGATGTTATCAGCAATTCCAATCCCATGCAGATCTCCAACGGGAACCCGGATTTGGTGCAGGAGTACAGCCATCGCCTCTTTACGCGGCTTCGTAAGATCAACCCGGAGACCAATCGTTCGTTAATGTTTTTCCTCTACGGAAATATCCGGCAAAACTATATCGGAAACGAGACCTTTATCGCACCAAAAGATACACTGATCCAGAACGAGGTATTGCTGAATCAGGGTGGACAATACACGCGGCCCGTAAACTTGAACAATTACTACGTGGCGCGCTTGTACGGAAGCTATGGATTTCCGCTAAAATTCATAAAAAGTAACCTGAATATCAATTCTTCCTTCACGGTACGCAACCGGCCAGGGATCATCAATGGCCAGGAAAATTTCAATACCAACACCACATTCAGCCAGGGAATCAACCTGAGTAGCAATATCAACGATCGGATTGATTTCAATATCTCTTCCCGAGGGAGCTTCAATACCGTCCGAAGCAGCCTGCAGGAGGATTTGGACAATAATTTTTATACCCACCGGACACGGGCAGACCTGTTTTGGAATTTCGTGGGCGGAATCTTTGTGGGCAGCAGCGTCAATCACCAGGTGTATACGGGATTGGGTGAAGGCTTTGACCGAAGCATTTTTCTGGTCAACCTGGACCTGGGCTACCGCATCCCCCCCAGCAATAAGACCGAAATCAAGCTGACGGTTTTTGACCTGATGAATCAAAATGTCAGCATTGACCGAAACGTGACCGATGTGTTTGTCGAGGACGTCCGTACACAGGTCCTGCGTCAGTTTTTTATGTTGACGGTGACCTACAACCTGCGCCGCTTTGGAGGCTACGACATGGCCCTTTAGAACGTAGTCAACAATTGCCGAACCGTGGCTGTTTTTCTTGCGCTGGCAAACAGGGAAGTCGGGATCAATTTGCCCGGTCCTTTTCAGCGATTTCCACCTTGTACACCGTGACAAAATCCTCCTCCACTTCCGAATTGAATCGGGACAGCCACCAGAGTTCTCCGCCTCGCACCAGAAATTGGCGGTGGTCCAGGGATTCGGGTAGGTCAAGTTTTTGAATCCCCTGGCCCTGATGGTCCATAAGGAACAGGGCCGCAGGGTATTTATCCCCGATGCTTTCCCTGAAGGTACGGTAATCATCCGGATTGTCGATGGTCAAGTACCGTTCCCGATCGGCAAAATCGTATCCGGGATTGAAGGAGCTGATCAGGTAGTCCTTATAAACTGTAAGCGTGTACGTCCGCCCGGCCGTTTCATCGGAGGCAATGGATCTGGGGTCGGCTTTGGCCCGCTCGACTCCCTGACCAGCGCTGTATTCGGGATAGGCAATGGATTTCCGAAACAGCAGCCGATGCGGTGGCTGGATTGCGTAGGCATTGAGGTAGGGATCCGTGCCGGCGACGACCAGGAGTTTGTCCTCCAGGATGGTAAAACTTGGGTTCATTTCCGGAACCTCAAAGGCCTTTCCGCTGCTACGAAAGGAGCTTTCTTCTTCCAGGTGGATGATCCGTTCGGCAGAACCTTTTTCCGGGTCAAATTTGACCAGTAATTGGAACTGCTCGTAGTATTCGTCATTCGTTTTGTTGTACTCTCCCCGGGCGACCAGGCCTTTCTGGTAAAAAATGCCTTCGTGCTCCAGCAATTCGGAGTCAGCCGCGGCCCGTCCACCGAAGAATGGAACGGCTTCTTCAAAAGGCCTGTATTCGGCCAGGTTACCGGCCGAATCGAAGGTAAAAAAACCCTTGTGGGAGATCAGGAAAATACTCCCGTCGGTTTCTATCCGGGCCGGGCTCCACAAATACTGCCCGTAACTCCCTTTGTCATCCCCCTGCTTGTTTAGCGTCAGTACCTGGTTTCCCTCAAAATCGGTGAGCAGAATGGTTCCGCGCTGACGGTCGTGAAGCAGTATCCGTTTCTGGGCGGGATCTACGTCCATTAGGTCCAGTAGCCCAGGGTAGTCCACCCGAATGCTATCGGTAATTTCCAGCGCAAAGGAGCTGCTGGCTTCCTTCTCCTGCGGCTCACAGGCCACTGCCAACAGGAGGCCAAAGAATAGGGCTAGCGATTGTGTTCGTGTCATGGAATGTTTTTAACTAAAATAATAAGCAAAAAGATACAATGCAAGCAATGAGCTGATTAATTGTGACGTGCAGTCCGTTGGAGCCAGCCGGGGCTCGGTACTTGTTTGCAAAGAGATTCGTACCTTTGGGGCGATGAAAGACCTTTTGGAGCGCATTAAGGGCTGTACCCACTGCACGGCCCATCTTCCTTTGGGGCCCAATCCGGTGCTTGCTGCCAGCGAACGCAGTAAGATACTGGTCATTGGCCAGGCTCCGGGTACCAAAGTGCATGCCACCGGCATTCCCTGGAACGACGCCAGCGGTAAAGAGCTGAGGCGCTGGCTAGGAGTACCTCCGGACGTGTTTTACGATTCGAGCGTTTTTGGAATCGTGCCCATGGGTTTTTGCTATCCGGGTAAAGGAAAGGGGGGCGATTTGCCGCCTCGCCCAGAATGTGCTCCGTTGTGGCACAGGGACCTGTTGGCGAGGATGCCGGATATCCAGGTCAACTTACTTATCGGACAGTATGCGCAGCAGTATTACCTGGGGAAACGCCGCAAGAAGAACCTAACGGAAACGGTCCGGCATTATGCCGATTACCTGCCGGAATTTTTTCCGCTGGTGCATCCTTCTCCCCGAAACAAACGGTGGCAAAAACGGAATCCCTGGTTTGAGGAAGAAGTGATTCCGGTCCTTCGGTCCTACATTCAGGGAATTTTGGGCGCCTAGCAAGGTGTTGCACTAATAGGAGGTCCCGAATTATTTGGTTAGATGGGCTGCAATCGGCAGCTTGTTGGTCGGATAGCCTGACTATCCCCTATATAAGGCTGCCAGGCCCGGTTTTTACCGGATTTTTTTTGTTTCCATGGCCAAATCCCCGTATTTTCCGACATGAAAAATTCAAGACGCTCATTTATAAAAAAAGCGGCCCTTGCCACCGGGACCGTTTTTGGTATTCCCCAGTACATTCCGGCAGCTGCCTTGGGAAGGGATGGGTTTGTACCTCCTTCGGACCGCATCAACCTGGCGTTTATCGGCGCTGGGAATCAGGCCGGGAATGACGTGCGGGGCTTCCTGCCGGACAAGCGGGTACAGGTTACTGCCATTTGCGACGTGAATAAAAAAAGTCCCGGGTACTGGAACGGAAAGGTGGCTGGTAGGGAGTACATTCAGCAAGTCGTAGACGACTACTATTCCGAAAAGCAAGGAAAATCGTACCGTTCCGCGGTGGGCTATACCGATTTCCGGGAAGTGCTGCAAAACGACTCCATCGATGCCGTGGAGGTAGTCACTCCCGATCATTGGCACGCCATTCCGGTGATGATGGCGGCAGCGGCTGGCAAACACATCTATTGCCAGAAACCACTTTCCCTGACCGTGGAGGAAGGCCGGGCCATGAGCGATGCCGTTAAAAAGTATGGCGTCACGTTTCAGACGGGTAGTCAGCAGCGTTCAAGCCATCATTTCCGGCGAGTTTGCGAACTAGCCAGAAATGGTAGGTTGGGAGAGCTCCACACCGTTACCTGTGGCCTTCCGGGTGGAACACCGGACTTTGGGAAAACCGGTCACCTGACGGAAACGGTTCCCGTGCCTTCGGATTTTGACTACGATATGTGGTTGGGTCCCGCACCGGAAGCCCCCTACAGTCCCTGCCGCACCCATGTCAATTACCGTTGGATCATGGATTATTCCGGAGGGAATGTCACCGATTGGGGTGGGCATCACCCGGATATCGCCCAGTGGGGGATGGGTACGGATCATACCGGACCGGTAAAGATCCAGAATGCCCAGGCCGTTTGGTCCGATCACCCGGTATGGAATACCGCAACTCGGTTTTATTTCGAATGTATCTATGAAAACGGTGTCAAACTAATCATTCAAAGCGATAAGGATTTTGGCGTGACCTTTCATGGATCGGAAGGTTCGGCCTGGGCTACCCGGGGCGATCACAAAACCACACCGGAAACATTGATCAATACCGTCATCGGGCCAAACGAGACGACGCTCTACCAAAGCGACAACCATTACGAAAACTTCATTGACTGCATCCTTTCGGGTGAAGAAACGGTAGCACCCGCAGAGGTGGGGCATCGGTCCATCACCCTGGCTCACCTGGGGAACATCGCCATGATGTTGGGACAGGACCTGGACTGGGATCCCGTGAAGGAACAGTTTATTGGGAATTTTGCCGCGAATCAGTTGCTCGCTAGAAAAATGCGGGAGCCTTGGGCTTCGCTCTACCGAAGCTTACAGGTTTAGCAGTGCTCAGGGGAGTACGTTGCCCGAAAGTCCATTTTTCCTGACGAAAGTCAGTTCGGTGGCTGAGGGTTTTTAGGTTTTTTGGTAGGTGCAGGGAGTAGCTTTGTATTTCCACTCTTTTTGAATCGTCAATAAGAGGACGTGTTACCGTATCAAATTACCCTTTATGTCAAAAATTCATAGTTTTCACATCCCGGTTATGGGGCTGGGATTCACGGTCGATAGCCCGCTGAAAGTTGCCCGCTTTGGAATCGCCTCCGTTGTTTCCATTATGGACGATCAATTGCTGGAAGAAATGCGGCGACTTTATTCCAAAAAGTTGGGAATTCCCTACGTACCCATCGAAGAAAAAACAGCAGATGTACGGGCACGTAGGGTCCGGGAGTACCTGGATTTTCTACAGACTGCCGTGACCAGGCAGGTTGAGGAACTAAAAAACCAGGCTTTTGGCAAAAACAGCGAGATAGATACGTATTTCAGCTTATTGCCCGAAGCCCATCCCCTTCACCGGCTATACAGCCGCATGCAGCAGGCAAGTGGTCCCGAACAGCTGGCTTTGCAGGAGGAATTAAGAAGGGAAATCGTACCGGGGAGCATTGATGTGAACATCATGACCAAGGTCGATAAACTCAATTACGATAAGGACGGGCAGGCCTTACCGCGCGAATTCTCCGATGCCCTGGCTGCGTTGCGCGGATTCGCTCAGAGTGAGGTAAGCGGCGGGGTGGTGTTTTCTGCGGGTATGAACCCTGCTTTGTACAGCTACCTGGGCGATTTTCCGGATTTCTTTCCGGATCGGGAGGGGAAGCTGAAAAAGCCGATAATTTTGAAAGTTTCCGATTACCGGTCGGCCTTGATTCAGGGGAAATTTTTGGCAAAAAAAGGACTTTGGGTGTCGGAATTTCGCATTGAGTCCGGGTTGAATTGCGGAGGGCATGCCTTTGCTACGGACGGGTTTTTGGCGGGACCGATTTTGGAATCTTTTAAGGAAAACAAGGAAACCCTTCGCCAGGAGTTGCTAGGCCTTTGTCAGCAGGCCCTACAGGAAAAAAACCTGCCCTCCTTGCCGGAGAATGTGCGCCCGAAAATCACCTACCAGGGCGGTATCGGGACCGCCGAGGAAAACGAAATGCTACTCAACACCTACGAATTGGATGGAACGGGTTGGGGGAGCCCCTTTTTACTGGTGCCCGAAGCGACGAGTGTGGATTCAGATACCCTGGATCGGTTGCTGGCGGCCAAAAAGTCGGACTTTTACCTGAGTCGGGCCTCTCCCTTGGGTATTCCTTTCAACAATCTTCGAAACAGCAGTGGAGAGGAACAGCGAAAGGCACGTATCGACCGGGAGCGGCCGGGAAGCCCCTGTTACAAGAAGTTTTTGTCCACCAATACGGAATTTACGGATAAGCCCATTTGTACCGCTTCCAGGCAATACCAACTCTTAAAAATCAAGCAGCAACAGGCCGGAGAAATTTCCGCGGCAGCCCTGGAAGAAATCCTGGATAAGGATTGTCTGTGCGAGGGCTTATCGGCGCCTGCCATACTTGCCAGAGGGGAAACACCCCGGAGAAATCTGAAAGCAGTGACCATTTGTCCCGGACCCAACCTGGCCTATTTCAAAGGGACATTTAGCTTAAAGGAAATGGTGGACCATATTTACGGCAAGATACAGCTGACGCTGGATGCTGAGCGGCCGCACGTATTCCTGAAAGAATTGCAGCTGTATGTGCAACACCTGAAAAGTGAAATCGAGACGGCAGTACCCGTAAATGCACGGAAGTTCGAAAGTTATGTGGAGAAATTCCGAAAGAACCTGGCAGACGGAATTGGCTATTACCAGGAGTTAACCTCTCTATGGACAGCAGAGAACGAAGTGCTGCTGGCGAAATTAAAAGAGCAGGTCCTGGGATTGACCTGGGAACTGGAACAGGTCTAATAGGGTTCTCATACAGAGTCGGACAGAGGTTAGCGAATAGGATTTCCCGGGCGCCACCGATGATGTTTTTCCTGAAATGAAGACGCGTGCTTAACAAAAAAGGCAAGCCCGACCCCATTTTGGATCGGGCTTGCCTTTTTTAGTGCGTCGCTTCCAATCAGTCGGCAGCCTGCTCTTTTTTTACTTCATGCGCTGTGGGGTAGTCCGTGTATCCTTTAGCCCCTGGTGTGTAAAAGGTGTCCTGGTCCCATTCGGTAAGGGGCAGATTCTTTGCGATGCGGCTGACCAAATCGGGATTGGAAACAAAAGGTTTGCCAAAAGCAACGGCATCAGCCAGGCCTTTCTCCAGAAATAGATTGCCCTTGTCCCGGTCAAAACCGCCATTGATGATCAGATTTCCGCGGTATTTTGGTCGGTACCTTTTGGCGATTTGCGTTTCTGCGTGTGGCAATTTGGACACATCCGTAAAGGGTTCGGACAGGTGCAGGTAGGCCAGGTCGTAGTCGTTTAGTTTTTCGACGATATAGTCAAAGGTAGGGATCGTTTCTTCGTCCAGGGTCATTCCAAACAAACCGTGAAGGGAGGGGTTTAGGCGAACACCCACGCGGTTTTCGGGAAGAACTTCCTTTATCGCATCGATGATCTCAAAGAGAATCCTGGCCCGGTTCGGGATGCTTCCCCCGTAGGCATCGCTGCGAACATTGGAGGTGCGACTAAAGAACTGGTGCAGCAAATAGCCGTTTGATGCGTGGATTTCTACCCCGTCAAAGCCGGCCTCAAGAGCATTTTTGGCGCTGTTGCGGAAATCCAGAATGGTTTGTTGAATCTCCTCCAGACTCATCTCTTTGGGAGTGACGGTCTCTTTGAATCCCTCCGGTGTAAAGGATTTGGCTTCCGGATTGATCGCAGACGGAGCCAGGGGCAGATCACCCCCGTGAAAATCCGGGTGGGAAATTCTCCCTACGTGCCAAAGCTGAATGAAGATACGTCCGCCTTCCTCGTGAACCGCCTCGGTAACCTTTTTCCATCCTTCCACCTGAGCGGGGGTATGGATTCCGGGGGTGTTGACATACCCTACCGCTCGTGGTGAAATTTGGGAGCCTTCGGTAATGATAAGTCCGGCCGTCGCCCGTTGCCGGTAATAGGTTGCATGCAGCTCCGTAGGGGCCTTTTCCGGGTTATCCGCCCGGCTACGGGTCATGGGCGCCATCAGGATGCGGTTTTTTAGATTCAGGTCCGCCATGTTCCAGGCGGTCAGTAACGCATTGGTTTTCATAATTTCTAGTTGGTTTAGCTACTTCGGTTTCTTTTTCAATCCTGCCGATCACGCAGCTGCCAGGCAGGCGGAATCGATAGGATGTGTAGACAACATATGTAGTTACATGAAAAGTTCTCTTGATCGGTAACGAGTTCTTCGAAATACGGATTTTTCCATGACTACCAGTCGGTTTATTTTTTGGCCGACAAAAAAAGATAAAAATATCCTTTTTTGTCAGATATGTAGTATCTTTGGAAAACGATGGGAGGGATAGGGTCCGGGCGCGCTTCAGGATCCCTGATTTCTTCAAAAACATATTGGTTACAAACAATTACGGTATAGGATGGATTTGGACATGCGAACAGCCAGTTTGGGAGCCATTGTCACGGCAAACTCCTGGACAACCGACGTTTTTGACGCGTACGGAATTGATTATTGTTGCCGTGGATCGGAGCGCCTATCGGATACCTGTGAGCGCCTATCGATCCCCTTGGACCTGATCGCAGACCAACTGCAATCCTATGTTGATCATCACGCTTCGCCGCGGTTTTCCTTTGATTTCTGGCCGATAGGGCTTTTGGCCAGTTATATTGAGCGGAAGCATCATCGGTACGTAAAGACACAAATTCCCTTACTGGTGAATTTGTTCAAGGAAGCATTGCATGAACCGTCCGAACAAATGGACATCCTATTCGAGGTGAAGCGAGTTTTTTGGAAGGCGGCGGAAGACCTGTTAGACCATATCCAACGTGAAGAACGAATTCTTTTTCCCTATCTACGAAAAATGGAGGCCAATGAAGAGGGCGATATTCCCTTTGCTGCGCCGCATTTCGGTACGGTTCGGCACTCCATCATTAACTTGTTTCGGGAGCATGAAAAAGAGGGGATATGGCTGCAGCAGATCCGAGACATTACGAATAATTTTTCACTGCCTGCACAAGCAGGTTATTGGGAGCGACTACTGTTTCCACAATTGGCCGCCTTTGAACAGGATATGAAGACACACCTCCATTTGGAAAACAACATTCTTTTTCCAAAGGCGCTAGCTGTGGCCGAGAAAGTTGGTGCCGGGGCTTAACTCAGTTTACATGAAAAAGATACCCCCTGCATACCTCTTACCGCTTGTGGTTGGTGGCCTACTTGCCGGACTCTTGGGAGGCTGGTTGAGGCTGGGATACGGTGGTTTTTCGGCTCCCCTGCCAGCGGCTCATCACGGAGTCCTGATGGTCGGTGGGTTTCTGGGTACCCTCATTTCTCTGGAGCGGAGTGTAGTCATGAAAAACCCCGCCTGGCTACTGCTTCCCTTACTGAGTGGACTATCCATCCCTTTATTTCTCGGCGGTTGGCAAAAAATGGGAGCCATTTTTTTGTTGATTGCCAGCCTGGGTTTGCTGGTGCTTCTGTACAAGCAATCGCTACGGACGTCGGATGTGCCTACCTACCTCATTGCTTTTGGGGGCGCCTGTTGGATGTTGGGAAATTTCACGTATCTCTACACCGATTTTGTGGTCCTTTCTACCGGCTGGTGGATGGCATTTTTGTTTTTTACTATCCTGGGCGAACGATTGGAGTTAAGCCGCTACCTGTCCGTTCCGATACGCATGTACCGCCTGCTGTACCTGCTGCTAGCTGCCCACTGTATCGGTTTATTGCTGCCCTTTCACCTGTGGGGGAGAGTAGTTTTGGGTGCTTCGGCGCTGGGTGTGGGGATTTGGCTGCTGCGCTACGACATGGCGCGCCATGGGGTCAAAAAGCCCGGTCAGTTTCGGTACATCGGTTTTGGGTTATTAGTGGGCTATGCCTGGCTGGTACTGCATGGCCTGGTACTGCTTTTCCTGGACAACCACCCCTTTCATTACGACCTGTATTTGCATACCTTTTTCCTGGGATTTGTCTTTTCGATGATCTGGTCACATGCGCCGATTATCTTTCCAGCAGTCTTTGGGATTAAAGTTGACGTATTCCACCCGCTGCTGTGGTGGGTATGGGGAGTTTTTCAGCTTAGTTTGGTAGCACGTATCGCCTCCTCCTGGGCTGGCTGGCCTTCCTGGCGCTTTTTCTTTGGTGCGCTTAACGGGTTTTCCATCATTGCTGTTTTTCTGTCCATGGCCCTGGTCGTGGGTTTTCGATGGCGAGTTATCCACCTCAAATCTTCGGGTATGCAAACCGGGAGTCAACGATCTGGATTGGAATAAAAAAGGATAGGCAATGAGTGGTTCCTTATGTATCTTTATTCGTGGAAACCATGGCTAAACGAATCGTATCCTACGGCGTTCCCTTTTTACTGGCAGGCTTGGTGCTCGTGCAGAGTGTCTCGCTGTCCCTGATTCAGTTGGACTTTATGTGGAACAGAGAGACGATTGCTGCCTTGTTTTGTATCAATCTGGACAAGCCGGAGATGAATTGCGCGGGATCCTGTGAATTGGGGCGGCGATTGGAAAAGGCGGCCGATACGGAACAGCCACACGATCTTCGCCTGGTGGAGTCAATCTCCTCGGTTTTTGTGCTTGCTACCGCCTATGTTTTCCCGGCACGTTTCGGTTTCAAAATGCCCGATCAACGCCCGGCTGCTTACACCGTGTCTGGTAGTGGTCAAGTTTTTCCTGCTGGTATTTTTCACCCGCCCCGGCTCTGATTTTATTTCTTACGGTGTAGCCAGGCAATGGCAGTAGTGACGGTAGACCTTCGGAATACCGCCTCCCGGTACCGCTCGATCGGGTATCCCTGTGCGTAGAAATACGATGATAGGTAGCACCCCTTTTGGCCAGACGGTTCGCTGCGCATACCCCCCCCTGTCGCTAGTCAGTTGCTGGCTTTCCCCCAAGGCGAAGGCCCAGGGTGATACATGCTACACAATTCAAAAAAGCCAGTCAGTATCTTCGTAACACCTTCACGGTTCCTAACCAACGGTACCCTGTTTCACGCATTTCCCCATTCGGGAAATCAAAAAATTTGATTTCAATGAAAACGATCTTTATATACCTGCTACAAGCCATGCTTTTGATGGCTCCACTTGCGATTATTCATGCCCAAGAGGGCAAACCTTTGCAGATTTTTGATGCGGAGGATGGTGCGCCCATTTCCGGATTCAGATACCAGTATGGTACACAGCTTGGGAGCAGCGATACCTCCGGAACGATCTTTTTGCGAAGGGATCCGGACAGTAGGTTGCGGTTGCAACACCTTCGGTACGGTACATGGGAACTAACCGAATCCGCTTTTGACCGGCTTTGGGAAACTGGCAGCAGTACCTGGCAGCCGGAATGGATGGAGCTTTCGCCGGTTTCGGTCATTTCCATTGGCATCCCTCAGGAAAAGGATCAGCAAATTGCCTTTTCTGCCCGGGAGAAGCTGCATCACGACGCGGGGGCTTTGCTCAACGAAAACCCCATGATTTCTTCTATCCGCAAGAGTGGTGCCTTCGGCTTTGACCCGGTGATGCGGGGCTTTAAATACGATCAGATCAATGTGGTGGTGGACGGATTGCAATCGGCTACGGCTGCCTGCCCCAACCGGATGGACCCACCTACCTCCCAGATAGCGCTGGGCCGGATGCAAAAGGTGGAATTACTCAAAGGGCCTCATGCGCTGCGCTACGGGATTGGACTGGGTGGAACGCTAAACTTTGTGAGCGAAGCTCCGGAATTTGTCGAAAACCCGGCTACCTACGGCAGGTTTTCAAGTATGTGGGAGCAAAACGGGCAGGTGCTGCGAAACGAAGGGAAGTTGGGTTGGCGAACACAGCAGGCGGATATGGGGCTTATCGGTTCCTGGTCCCGGGGTTCGGATTACCGGGACGGTGCAGGGAATACCGTACCCGCTTCCTTTATGCGCGCCTCCGTCGGGTTCTACGGGGATTTTGCCACCGGGGCGGGAGAAAATTTGTCGGTGAATCTTAACCGGAATTTTGCCCGCGACGTAGCGTTCCCAACGCTGCCAATGGACCTACGAAAAGACGATACCTGGATGGCAAATGCCAGATTTAAGAAGTCCTTTGAGGGGCGGCTGCTAAAATCCATTACCCAATCGGCCTACCTTAGCAAAGTAGACCATTTGATGGACAATGGCTTACGCGAGATAAATCCCCGGATGATGGATGCCCGAACGCCGGCAAAAACTGCCAATGCAGGGGGACGGGTAGAAGGAGAATGGCACCCGGGTACCGGTCGACTGTTTGCCGGTCTGGATTTCCGAAGCGAAAAGGCCGAAGGAACGCGGGAACGGACCTTTCTGATGGGACCGAACGAAGGCAAAACCCTGTTGGACAATGCCTGGCAAGAGGCGCTGATTCAGAAATTCGGTGTTTTTACCGCCTATTCGCTTCCCTTGAAAGCAGGGATGTTTAGCATCTCTGGCCGCCTGGACATGAACCGGGCTCAGGCCCTGGACCCAACCGTTGAATTCAGCCAGCAATTTGAGGAAATTTCCACCGTTCAAGCCAACCCGGGTTTGTCGCTGGGATGGCAAAATGACCTCAGCGATCGCTGGCAAATCGGTATTTGGCTTGCCCGCGTCAGCAGAAGCGGCAGCCTTACCGAGCGGTACATCCATTATTTTCCAGTAGGGTTGGATCCCCACGAGCTTTTGGGGAACCCACAACTGCAACCCGAAACCAACAACCAATTCGACCTGAGTCTGCAGCACCGCACCGAAGGCCTTTCCATCTCAGTTAGCTTGTTTGGGGCTTACCTGAATGACTACATCACGGGAGTTCGCACCGATCTTGCACCCCGACTGCCCCAAAGTCCCGGAGTCAGGCAGTTTGTCAATGTGGAGGAGGTACTAAAAACCGGGATGGAATGGTCCATTGAGCACCGGATCGGCGGCAACTGGTCGCAATCCCTTATGGCCGCCTATACGTACGGTCAGGATCTCAGGCATCAGGAACCCCTCCCTGAAATTGCGCCCCTGGATCTACGCTATTCCTTGCAGGGAAAGCACCTGGACGGAAAGCTGACTTCGGTGCTTCGATGGCGGGCTGTTGCTGCGCAACATCGTGTTTCTTCCCGCTTTGGTGAATCCACCACGCCCGGGTTTCATTTAGTGGACCTGGAGGGAGGGTACCGGTTGCTGCCCGCCCTGACGCTCCGGGCGTCGGTACACAATTTACTGGATCAGACGTATTACGAGCACCTGAACCGACCCATACGAAGTCAGGCCGGGCCGTTGTTTGCACCCGGTCGAAATTTTAGGTTGATGGTTAGTGTAGACTTCTAAAAAAGATAATTAAGTATTTTATTTGCCCGGTAATCTGATTATCTTTGTTTTTGTTTACTTTTGAGAGAAAGCGAAACGACTTAAAAAACGATCCATGCATAAACCACTAAAGAGGCACGAAGCGTTGGTACCCTTGTCGAGGGACCACCATTTTGGCTTGCTATTGGTGTGGAAGATCCGGCAAGGGCTGGCCTTTGAGGTACGCCTTACGCGTATTCGCGATTACGTGATTTATTACGTTGGGCACCGGATTCTTCCTCACTTTCAATTGGAAGAAGCGGAGGTGTTTCCCTTTTTAGAGGCGAATGATTCGCTGCGGCAACAGGCCGAGGGGCAGCACAAAGCGATTCGAGCGACTTTTGACGGGATCAAGCGGGGAGCGCCGGAAGCGATGTCCCAGCCATTGGACGAATTAGCCGAGCGTCTGGAAGCACACATTCGGTTTGAAGAACGAACCCTATTTGAACACATGCAGGCAGTCCTATCACCCGAGAGGCTGGAGCGCTTGGGGAAAAAAATAGCCGCAAGTCACCGGTTTGCGGACGAAATATGGGAAGATGAATTTTGGAAAAAAGATAATTAGAAGCGCATGTTTTCGAAAGCTTGTGAATACGGGATCAGAGCAGTGATCTACATTTGGTCTCAGAATAAACGTGGGATCAAACTCGGCGTAAAGGATATTTGCAAAGAAATTGATGCCCCGGAATACTTCACGGCAAAGATTTTACAATCTCTTGCGAAACAAAATTTGGTTAGTTCGACCAAGGGTCCGAACGGAGGATTTTATATCGACACGGACCAGGAAAAAATGCGTTTATTGGATCTGGTAATTGCCATCGACGGTGATTCCCTGTTCAGGGGCTGCGGATTGGGCTTGAAGCATTGTTCGGAACAGCATCCTTGCCCCATTCACGGTGAGTACAAGGTTATACGGGAGGGACTCACGCGCCTGTTGGCGGACAAAAGTTTAAAGGAATTAGCGGAGGAGGTGTCTTCTGGAAAAGCGACACTCTCCACCGTTATGGTTACCTGATGTAGGAATTAACGACTGGATAGTGGAAGCGAAGAAGAGAGAAATTGGCACCCTGGGAGGAATTCGCGAAATGGTGGATTTGTTTTACGGTAAGGTAAGAAACGATGACTTGTTGGGTCCTGTTTTCGACAAGCGAATCGGCGATCACTGGGACGTTCACCTGGATAAAATGTATCGGTTTTGGCAAACCGTTTTGCTTCAGGAGCACAGGTACCAGGGGAGTCCGTTTACGCCGCACGCAAGCATGCCCATCGGCGCGGCACATTTTCGTCGCTGGCTGCAGTTATTTGAGGAAACGCTGGAAGAAAATTTCACGGGAGAAAAGGCGGAAGAGGCCCGATGGCGCGCTGCGAAAATGGCAGAAATGTTTCAGCTCAAAATTGCCTATTACCGGGATCACTCCATCCACCCAATTGGCTAGTTTTTCTGGGATACCTGTAGAATTTGCGCGATGATTTCGTCGTTTTGCAGACCCAAGCCTTCTTTCTGGTAGGTAAGAACTCCCTCTGTATCGAAAACGCTGATGATGTTCGAATGGGAAAAATCGATTGGGTCGATTCGCTTGTATTTCATGGAAAGAACGTTGGCAAATTCCCCTCCCAACGCCAGTGCAGGAACCTATCCCGCCCCTACAGTGCTAGCAAACCAATGATGACCTTTCCACTCAGGTAGATTTTGCTGCGCAAACGATTGGACCTGTCAGCTGGGTTTCTGGTCCCATCATCAAATTCAGCGATTCAGGAGCTGCTTATTTCATCACTATTCTCAACGTTGGTTTCAGCGTCTTTTACTTCTCCAGCGGCTTTTGCCGCTGGAGAAGTAGCCGGCATTTCTTCGGGTTGATGGATGGCTATTTTTCGTAAAAGTGCGTTTCTTCTGCTCAAGGTGGCGACGATTAATAGTACTAAAATCAGTACGAGAAAATACGTTTTGGCTACTAACAAGAAGAACTCCGGCTGTATTGCCCTTGCGTAATCCATCACGATCAGCAGTACAGTTAATAGGACTAAACTGAAAAATCCCACGAATTCGGCGTATGCTTTAGAAACCAATTTTGCCTTTTTCTTTTTTATCCTGTCCGAAAATAGGTTAATCAAACCGCTTGATATCGGTTGTATCAGGTGCCCGAGCAAATACCCCGAAAAAAGCAACACCCATGCGTTTTCTCTAACGGCATCCATGGGTATTTCGTTTGAAATCAGGTAAAAGGAAATGGCAAGGCAGCCGGGTAGCAATCGGGCATACCAGTCGAACCAAATATCCGGAATTTTTTCCGTAAGTTTCTCAATTGCTTCTTTCATGGGTTATGACGGTAGGATACAACGATATCCGTGGTATCTAGTAGCGTTTACTCAACATCTGCTTTGTTTGCGTGGCGCTGCAAACGTTACCTTAGCCCGTTTGCTGCTTTTGCAACTTGTGGTGGGAACATTCCGTCCCAGTACATGCAAGCCATTCCATTTCCAGCCCTTGTGCTCGTTATGGATATCGGTATACCATTCGAATATACTGAAATATCCAGATATTTTTTATCGGATTATCGATAAGCTGCTTCTTCACCACGTACGTAACAGCCAACCCCTTCTCCGAATGGGTAAACCAGGTGATGCGTCAACCCCTTTGCATCCTAAAAGCGTATTTTCTCGCACAACTCAGAATGCTACGTAGGACGACAGAGACAACCATTGCCCGTAGATAGGAAATGGATGCGTTGGTTTACCCGGAAAGATTGGTGATATTTCGAAAAATAAACACATTATCTCCATGCTACCATTTGTTTACTTCCTTCTTCTTACCACGATGCACGCCTTCAGCGGAACGCTGGGTGCAGGACAAACCGAAGGGTTGATTTTCCGGGAGGACTGGAAAGAAATCCCCGCCGAAACTCCCGTTACGGCCGCGCACCTTACCCATCCGGAGCTGGAACTGCACCTCTACGGGGCGGCAAAAACGCAGCTAAAGAAAAGCAACCACCCGGAAATCCCCAATGATCCCTTTTACATTTGGTCGGGGACCTGTGAGGGAAACTGGGCCATGGCCCTTGCCCTGAAAAATGGTTTGGCCATGGATCTGACAGGAAACGGCAAGGTAATTTGGAAAACCCGGCAGTCCGGTTTCCGACACTTGCGGGTCTTGGTACAACTCACGGACGGTTCCTGGCTGGTAAGCGAGGAAGGCAGCAGTGAAAGTGCCGATTGGCAGGTGTCCACCTTCCACCTGGATAAAATCGGCTGGAGAAAACTAAACATGGAGCGGATTACGGAAGGCGCAAAAGTAACCGATCCCGATCTGAGTGCGGTGCAGAAAATTGGAATGAGCGACCTGATGGCAGGTGGCGGCAGCCCGGCCTCTTCCCGCCTGGATTGGCTGGAGGTACACGGCACCGTCAGGCAATGACCGCGTTCCTTTCCTAGTGCGTAAACCAGCGAGCGCATTTCCTGGTGAGACGCCTGATTGATGTCTTTTCACATGGCCTCGTAGGCCTCGATCAGCGCAGGTCGGGTGATCGTCAGGTTCATCGTTTCGGGGTTGTGGCAATCGGCGCAGCCGATGGGGTTGATTACCTCCGAACCCAAATCGGAGAATTTCGGGCTGTACTAATCCGAGACGCCCATTTTCTTCATCAGTCGGGCCATATCCGGACTTTTGCAGGTCCAGCAGGTACTGGGCATGGGGCCTTTGCCTGCTTCCATCTTTGGCTTTGAAATAAAACTTGTTTACGATGTTATCCTGGGGCACGTGGCAATCGTTGCAGTGCGCCACTTCCCGGTGGGAACTGTGGTTCCAGGTAATGTACTGCGGAGTCATGATGTGGCAGTTGACACAGGCCTGGGGATCGTCCGAGAGGTAGGAAGCGGCATTGCTTAGCCGTAAGAGATACAGACCCAACCCGAAAAAAACTGCAACAAGAACGGTGGCTGCAGGTCGCCACTTGTGTGGGGGAGCCAGACTGTATCGGAGCAAAAACCGTTTTATCTTCAATCCCATTTTCATTGGTTAAAAAGATTTGTTCGTCCCTAAAAGCAATTTTAACTCCTTGATAGAAGTTCTTTCTTACTTATTCTATGCATAATCATAAAGTTTTAATTTAATCAATCCATCGCTAAAATCAAATTTCTTTTCGTCAAATTCGAACCAGGTGACAGGAGACAAAAATAAATGAGCGGATCGATTTAGATTAATATGCTGATAAACAATGGGTTGTGTAATTTTTTGAGTAAAATTCTTTGTTTCTTAACTTTCCGTTAAAAAAAATTTTATCCTTTTTTTTTGCTTTGAAGTACGTTTTTATTATGTTTAAAAGAATTTGAATGGTCGGAAATTATTAATTCGACCAAATTTCAAAACATTATAGCTGTTAGTCAGTTTAAAATAAACCCAACCTGAAGGATCTTTACAAGATCCTTCTTTTTTTTGGTTAAAATTTAAACCTGTTTTTGTATAATTTACGTAAAAAATGAAAAAACTGGTTAAAAAATAAACCTGGGACTGCTTTTATTTTGGCTTTTTATTTTGAAATCTTTTTTTCGGACCTGCTCAGGGGTGTTTTTGTTGGTATTGCTTGGAATAGGCTTGCTTCCGTAGGCTTCCAGGACAAAAAAGATATAGGCAGCCCGTTTTTACCTTCGATGGGAGATTTGAATTTAGTTTCTGAATACTGCCGAATGGGGAGAACGGCTCAGAAAGAAGCCCAGCTAGTTTGGATCAGCCCGTTTGAACTGCAGGTATTTGGCAAGTTACCTCAACCAATCCCCTTTGCTATCCACTGGTACGAAATACCGGCAGCGACCCCAAGGACGACGATCAAAGGGGAGGGAATTTTGGTAAACTGAAGCAAGGCGTAGGTGCCGATAATCGCGATGATATTGAACAGGTTGTTTTCCAGGGGCTCGAATAGCAAATAGGCGGCTGCGATCAACATGCCGCAACTGACGGCGTTGATTCCTTCCAGGGCAGCGCGTACCCGGCGGTATTTTTTGAGTTCGTCCCAAAACCGAATTACAAAAAATATCAGAAAGGTGCCCGGCAGAAAAATACCCGCAGCCGCAATTAGCCCCCCGGTGACCAAACCGGTAACCCCCCATTCGCGCATGGACAAGGCCCCTATGTAGGAACTGATGCTAAACGTGGGTCCGGGAATACTTTGCGAGATGGCATAGCCCGTTAGAAATTCTTCCGAACTCAGGTAGCTTTTGAATTCTACAAACTCGGTGTAGAGGTACGGAACAAGGACCTGCCCTCCGCCAAATATAAGGCTGCCGTTTCGGTAGAAGTTTTCAAAAAGCCTGACAGGCAGTAGTCGGGTGTAGTGGCCTAAAACCGCAGCAGCCACCAACACTCCTGCCCATAGGGCAAAATTACTCCAGGAGATAGTGATTTTTGATTTTTCTTCGATAACCGGCTGCTTGTTGTAATTATGGGTGGTAATCAAGCCTCCGATGACCAGCATGATGGGAAAAATAAAGGGAGAATTGTAAAAGAATGCCACAAAGGCTGCCATCATCATTAGGATGGCGGCTTCCACGGAATGAATCATCTTCTTAATGGTGATTTGAGCGGCATACAGGATATAGCCAATGGCCATGGGTTGGATGAATTTTGCAAAACCCAGGGCGCCTTCGGTATTGGCTTGCAAGTGATCGATCAACAGGGCAGTACCAATCATGAGGGTGGTCGCCGGAAATACCCATACCAAAAGCGATAGATAGGCCAGGTAAGGGCCACCGATCCGAAACCCGATCGCAGAGATCGTTTGCGTAGAGGTCGGTCCCGGTAGTACCATACACAGGGCGTTTAATTCCAACAGGTCTTTTTCCGAGAGATACCCTCTTTTTCGGACCATCACATCGATGACCATGGCCAGAAAAACCTGTGGACCACCAAACGCGGTTAAGGAAAGTACCAGTACATCCTTCAAGTAAATGTAAAACCGTACCCTCCGAATGGTCATCATGGCCTGCTATTTTTTTAAGCCCAATTCCTTTAACCGTTCGTCCAAAAATTCGCCTGCGGTGCAATCGGCGAAGGCTTTCGGATGATCGGCATCCACGCAACTATCCAGGCAGCTGAGGTCCATTTCGGACCGGGGATGCATGAAAAAAGGGATGGAATACCGGCTGCTATTCATTTTTTCACGGGGGGGATTTACTACCCGGTGAATGGTCGATTTCAGCTTTTTATTCGTCAGTCTTTCCAGCATATCGCCCACATTCACCACCAATTGATCCGGCAAAGCAGTAATGGGGATCCACTTTCCGTCCCGCCGCAGTACCTGAAGGCCATCCGCACTGGCACCCATCAGCAGCGTTATGAGGTTGATATCCCCGTGTTCGGCGGCCCTTACGGCATCGGCAGGCACTTCCTCGGGATTTGGGATCGGAAAGTAGTGTATGGACCGCAGAATGGAATTGCCTTGGAATACCTTGTCGTCAAAGTACGATTCTTTTAATCCCAGGCTCAAAGCGATGGCCCGCAACATCTGCTTGCCTGCTTCTTCAATTGTTTGAAATACCTGCAACGAAACCTCTCGGAACACGCTTACCTCTTTTGGCCAGACATTTGGCGGGTAATCGGCCTTTACAGGGTCGTCGTTCGAGATCCAGTCCAAGTCCTGTCCCACATGGTAAAACTCCTTCAAATCTCCGGTATTTCTCCCTTTGGCATGTTCCTTGCCCTTGCCGGTGTATCCCCGCTGAAAACCGATTTCCGGCCGTTCGTAGGCAGCCTTTACTTGGTCGGGCAAGGAGAAAAAGGCATGAATAGCCCGGTACAGCTCTTCCTGAAGGGAGGCGCTCAAACCATGATTTTTGATGGCAACAAAGCCGATGTTCTGGTAGGCCTCGCTCAAGTTTTTTACAAAGTCTTCCTTTTTTTGTGCATTCCCGGAAGTAAAATCAGCCAAATCCAAAGAAGGTACTTCGTCAAATAATAGTTCGCGCATTCGTCGTCAAGTTTGTTGCAAGGTAATTTTTTTTGGGCTAAAATTAAATACCTTTGTTTCCTTTTAAACCCCAGTTCATGAAGCTTGCCTCTTACTTACTGGCCGCCCTCTGCTGCCTCTTGCTGATCGTTTCCTGCGATTCTTCCGAAACAAAAAATGAATCCGTTACTTCGTCTGAGATGCCAGATTCCAGGCAGTTGGAAGAATCGCATTGGAAACTGGAAGAAATACCTTCTTCGGGCATGCCGGATGCCCTGCTGGATATGTATACCCCCGCCGGAAACGAAAAATACGAGGCGGGCAAGGTGCCTTTTGCCTTCAATATACGGAATTACCCCTTGGGAAAGGATCGGCCGTTGATGGTTGCCGTAAATGGCAGGACGGCCATCGCTCAGGGAAGCCCGTCCTTTGGTTTGCAGCTAGAAAAAGGGGCCTACCAGGTGGTCGCTTTCCTCTTGGACGAACGGGGATTGGCATTGAAAGAATACGGAAACTACTCCGAGAGGTACTTTACGGTGGCAGGGGCAGAACCTTTTTCGGAGAGCCCCCATCCGGCCCTGTACCTGCATTTGCCCGCTGAGGAGCAGCAATTTGCCTGGGGGGAACCGGTACCGGTAGACTTCCTTTACCTGGGCGGCGACCCGGTATTGGACGGTATTTCCATTCAGGTAGAAATCGGAACGTTTCGGTACAGGACCCAAAAAGTTGCGGCGGTA
The DNA here is from genome assembly GCF_900109255.1 of Cyclobacterium xiamenense. Taxonomy (NCBI): domain Bacteria; kingdom Pseudomonadati; phylum Bacteroidota; class Cytophagia; order Cytophagales; family Cyclobacteriaceae; genus Cyclobacterium; species Cyclobacterium xiamenense. The sequence continues at coordinate 214,337 of NZ_FNZH01000004.1, forward strand.
GCCATTTCAGGGCTTCCAAGAGGGACCTTTGACCTGCAGGTACGCCTGCTGGCGAGTGATAGTGGTACTACGATTCCCGGGAGATTTACCACCGTTTCCAGAAAAATACGGGTGGAATGACCCGGGGCAGGCTACCCAAGCAGCGTACGCAGGACAGCGAGAGATTTGATATCACCAAATCCCTCGATGTGAATTTTGTAAAACAGCACCCAATCGTCGATCAGTATCCGCTTCAGCCTACCCGGTAAGGAAGGCAAGACCGATCCCGGGCCTTCCAATAGCTGGTTCAAAAGGCGGATTTTTTCTTGATGGGTGGTGCTAGCTGGGTCACCGGGGAGTTGCAGGTAAAATTCCCCTGCATCCTCGGGTTCAAAACCCAGGTACCGCGAGGTGCGAATCAAGAAGCGGAGTACGAAGAGTCCGGGTTGGAAAGCGGGACCGTCCAGCTCCAGTATGCTGTCAAAAAAGTAGTCAAAAAGCTGCTCGTTCTGGTAGTTTTCGACCACTACTTTCCCCAAAATTTCGCCCATGAACATGCTGATGCCGGAACGGTAGAAATCAAAGGGGATGCGTTGAAAGGCCCGGGCCAGTTTTGCCTCCGAGATCCGGTTGATCGACGCGGTTTCTCTGTCATAGACCACCAGATCCAGCAATGTCAGGGGTTGAAAATACGCCATTTTCGTTTTTGACCGGGCGCTTCGTACGCCGTTTACCAGGTAGCTCTTCAGGCCCATGTCCCGGGTGAAAATCCGAACGATGATGGACGTTTCCCGGTATTTGATATAACTGATGACGATACCGCTTGTTTTTCGAAGCATGCAGCTAGTTTTTGTTCCCGTAAAAGCAACGTCGGCAGCGGGCCTCGTAACTTTCCTTTTCCCCCAACATCACCTTGGATTTTTCGCCAGATAGCCGGTAGCTGAATGCCGCAAGGTCTCCACATTTCATGCAGATTGCATGCACCTTGGTCACGTATTCTGCGATGGCCATTAACTGTGGCATGGGTTCGAAAGGCTTCCCCTCGAAATCCATATCCAGCCCCGCGAGAATTACCCGAACGCCAGAGGCTGCCAGTCTTTCGGCTACGGCGACGATTTGGTTATCAAAAAACTGTACCTCATCGATGCCCACCACATCACAATTCCCTGCCAATAGCAAGATATCATCGGCAAATTGCACCGGTGTGGACCGGATAACCGTTTCGTCGTGCGATACGACGTTTTTGGCATGGTACCGTTGGTCGATGGCCGGTTTAAAGATCTCCACCTTTTGCCGGGCGATTAATGCCCGGTTTAGTCGGCGAATCAGTTCTTCGGTTTTTCCAGAAAACATCGATCCGCAGATTACTTCCACCTGTCCCTTGCGACCGGCGTGGTGGTGGTTTCCTAACGAGGTTTCAATAAACATGGGTGTAAAAATAGTCGCAAACGCCTTATTTTGCCCGAACGAACCGTAAAAAGCCGCAACGAAATTCTTCAAAATTTTACAATAGGTAAAATTACGCGTTTTTATCGGGTATTTTCATACGATTCGCCGGGCATTTCACGGGAGTCGCCACTCGTTCATTCGTAATTTAAGCGAGAAAATGCCTACCTTTACCCGTATTTTTAATCGAATAATGACAAGTCAAATGCCAAAGCAACACCGTTTGAATCAGACTTATGCTGCCCATTATTCCGCGGAATTCGCACAAAAGGTTTGCAGGGATTTTTTTGGATCCAACAAAACCATCAGTGGAAAGGAGATCGTTGAATTAAGCGCATGCAAGCAACTTAACCTGATGGTCATCAAAAGCCTTTTTGAAACCTGGCAGGAGCAGCTGGAACTGCTTTCACGAACGCCCTATTTTGATTACACCGACGCAGGCGTACAAGCATCGCTTCGGGAATTTATGAACAGCCTCTCGCAGGCCATCTCCATACGGCAGGCGGATTTTGAGCCGCTATTGGCCCGATCGTTGGAAAAAACCCTGTTGCTCGCAGTGCAACCCGTGGAATTCATGGAAGATACCCTGCAGGCATTGACACAAAAATCAACTCCGGACTTCTCCGGACTCCGAAAATACATCAAATGGCATGCAGACGCATGGGGCCCGGCAGTGGATCTGCTGTCCGGTTTGCCCGAAAGTCCTGCCTGGAGAGAGACATTGTACGAGGGCTTTGGCAAGCAAGCAGATGCGCCATCGGTGGCGGATTTATTGGCACCGCTCCAGGATACCCTGCCGATTGACCTGGATCGGTTGATACACCAACCGGAAATTACGGAAGAAAGCAGCAGCAATAATTCAGAGGTCTTTTCTGCGGAAGCAGCGCCGTCCGAAGCGTCTGCGGCTTCCCGGTACGGAGAGGAAGCGGATCCGGATGAGTCAGGAGATTTCATCGATCCTGCATTGGCCTGGGCACGCTTTGAATCCGAAGAGCATGCCTACATGAAAGGTAGCATCCGCCATCTGCGGGAAGGCATGGGTATCAATCAGCGCATCATGTTTACCAGGCGATTGTTTCAGGGGAATCAGGATCTGTTGGATCAGGCCCTGGAGGAATTGGATCGGACAGAGAGTTTTTTTGATGCGGTGAACCTATTGAACGCCAGTTTTGTCGGTACACTGAAATGGGACGTGCAATCGGACGAGGTGCAGGAATTGCTGCAACTGGTGTTTCGGAAATTTGACGGTGACTGAGTTAAATGGATCTGAAGGCACATTACAGCCGCCTGCATCGGGAGGCATTGGACCGGGTCCGGCAGGAAGGATTTTCGTATGACCCCCACCTGCTCGATTCCACAGACACAAGAAAAGGATTGACACTCCTATTACGTCCGGAGGAGCACCTGAAAGCCGCTTTCTCAGGTTTCGTGGACGCGGTACGGCAGGTGGCGCCCGGACACCATGGCTACCCTCCCTCGGATATGCACCTGACCCTAATGCCCCTGATCACCTGCTACCCGGAATTTCGGCTAGAGGCGATCGATATTCCCGCCTATCGGCAATTGATTGCAGAGGCTCTTCGGGACATCCCGCCCATACCGGTGGAGTTCAGAGGCGTTTTTGCTTCCGCTTCCTGTCTGATGGTCCAGGGCTTTCCGGGAAACGCATACCTGGAGCAAAGCAGGGAAAATCTGCGACGGCTGTTCAAAAATTCCAATCTGGAGCAATCTCTGGATAAGCGGTACCGACTGGTTACCGCGCACTGTACCCTGGTTCGCTTCCAAAAACCCCTTTTGGATACGGAAGCTGCAGCCGTGCTGGCCATCCTGGAACGCTATCAGGATCGTTTTTTTGGCTGCCAACATTTTAAGCAGGTGGAGTTTGTTTGCAACGATTGGTACCAACGGCAAAAGAACGTGACCCTTATCGAAAGCTTCGTATTGCTGGGAAAAAATCCCGCGTAAATCAAGGGTGGATGGAGACCTGATCGATGAAAAACCGCGCACGCGGCACTTTCTTGTCGGCTCCGGGCAGGGGAGGAACCGGGTCTTCGTTCGGCGTTTTTCGTCCAGGCAGGTCGCGGTAGGGGCCCGTTCGAAAAGACAGCCGTTCGATGGATTTTACGGCCACTGTCAGGGGAATTTGTTCGGCGATTTGCTCCCCATTCCAGGCGAGTGAAAAATGGCCCCCGGGCGTAGCTAACACCCGCAGGTGGAGGCGTTGCCAGTTACCCGTTTCGACTTTTCCCACTACTTTTCTTTCGTGTCCCGACCAGTAGCTGAGGTTGCGCGATTCGTCCAGGGTGATTCTGACGGGGCGGTTTCCATACCGGTCGGTGAGGTCCATTTCCAATCGTCCGTTTTCCCCAGCGGAAGCCATGAATTCCCATTCCACGGAAACCTCCTGTCCCTCTTCGAAAATACGGATGGCCCGGGCATAGTCGTAGGGATCTTCGTCTGCAAGCTCTAGTACCATTCCTTCACCAGAAGGAGAGGGGACCACCTGTACCGGTGCCCAGCGGGGCGAATAGATGTTCCAATCCGGAATGGGACCATGGGCACTCAGTTCATCAAAATCATCATCAACGGCTCCCTTGACGGCATGCCGGATGGGAGTGGGTACCCGGCTGACCCACATGTCCTCCTTGTTCATGCTGTAGGTTAGCCACATGTCGTTACCGGGAGGAGTTCCGTTTCCCTGCACGATCCCGCGTACGTAACAGGGTCCGAAATCTTTCCATCGACCGTAAAACCGGCGGGGCGGGACCTCTCCCTGCACCAGTACCATGTCATCAAACAGGATGCCGTCATCCGAGCTGATTGCGATCAGCGGGTACCGGTATTCGTCGATGTCAATGGGGTTGTATACGAGGGCATAGCGGTTGTCGGGTGTCTGCTGCGCCCAGACCTTGCCGCCGGCCATGGTCAGTGTGGGGACTTTTACAGAGGGGCTGAACGTTTTTCCCGCATCTTCTGAGATAGCTACCAGCGAACGCTTCCAGAATCCAATCGTTTTTCCGTCCTTCCGTGTATAGTAGGAAAAGGCCGAACCACCTCGCTCTCCCGTGTAGAATCCATCCAGGCCATTGTCTTCGTCTCGCCACTGCAGGGTGATCAGGGTATTTTCCAGCAATTCTTCACAGGCATGAATAAACGCTGTATCGGGAGATGTGGTATACAAAGGAAAAGCCGTGTTGCTTTCGTTCCAATCGGTGTGACTGCTGTACCGAATAAAATATATGGGGCCAAAACTTCCGTCTTTCTTTATTTCGCGGACAACCCGACCGATACCACCTGCTTCGAAAGGGTCCTCCGAATGGCCGTAAAAGGCCAGGCTGAGTAATTTACCGCTGTTGCTTACATAGAATCCCATCCGCTGGTGCATCATGTAGCCGGCGTACCCTTCGGGAATCTGCACGCCCTCCGGTGCCGGGTAGGGCGGGAAAAGCACTTCCGGTTCCGACCAGTTTCGCCCATCCTCCGAGCGGATCAACAGGGTTTGCCCCGGCGATATGTGCTCATCCACGGGGTTGCTCAAATACTGTTGGAAGAAAGTACCTTCCCAATAGGCCAGGTTGGAGGCATGGCTGTAGGTCCAGCCGAAGCCGTCGGCCAGCTCTGGTTGGCTGCGGTTTACCCGCAAGGTTTGCCTGCTTTCTACCCCTACGGCATACCGAAGCCTGCCTTCGTGTATATCCGGATCGATACTGGTACCGCCAATATAGCGGACCGGTTCATGTATGCTGCCCGTTTGGGCCGAAGAACTCGTCAAAAAGCCAAAAAGACTGACGAAAACAAGAAGGCAGTGTACACGTAGGTAAGGCTTCATGGGGTTTTATAATTTGATGAATATCTTTCGTTGATACAGCAGGTAGGCGGGGATAAAATTGATACCAACGAACAGCAAGGCATAGACCATGCTGGAAAATTTCAGCGGCAATCCAATGCCGGAAAAGGCGGTCAGAAAGTGCATGTTTAAGGATTGGCCTCCGATCTCGAGCCCATAAAATACCAGGGAGAGGACATCTGCCAGTACATACACGGTAATGGCATTGGCTCCGAAAATAATGCCAATGCGGGTTCCTTTTTGTTTACCCAAAATGTCTACCAGAAAATAGCAGGCGCCCAGCGCCAGAAATGCCGCTCCTCCGGTTACTAAAGTAAAGGAGCTGGTCCACAAGTGTTTATTGATCGGGAAAACCTGCGCCCACAGGAGCCCCAGCAGGACAAGTGGCAAACCCAGAGCCATCAGGTAGTTGGCTTTCAGGTGCTGGTTTTTGTCGGAAAGCAAGATATGTCCTGCCAACATCCCCAAAATGCCCGTTACGATCGCTGGAAAGGTGCTGAACAGGCCTTCCGGATCCCAATTCCCCTCCCACATTTTGCCGGGAAGCAGGATTCGGTCGATCCAGGCAGCCAGGTTTCTTCCGGGTTCCAGCATCACCAGGCCCTCATCCGGCGTGGGAATCAGGGTCATGGCCAGCCAGTATCCCACAAGGATGCTGCCGGCCAGGTAAGCTTGCTTTTTCCAGTCGCTGTTCAGGAAAAGGAAGGCACACACCAGGAAGACGATGGCGATGCGCTGCAGCACTCCGGCTATCCGCATGTCCGAAAAATCAAAGGCAGGAATCAGGTTCAAAAAAACACCCACAAGGAATATTTTAAGGGAACGGGTCAGTATTTTTTTGTACATTTCAGGTTTGGGAAAGCCAGCCTGAAGCCTTTTGGAATAGGCAAAAGCAATGGAAACCCCGACGATAAACAGGAAAAACGGATAGATAAAATCCGTCATCGTAAGGCCGTTCCAGGACGCATGCAACAAGGGAGGGTAGACCTGGTCCCATGTACCGGGGTAGTTGACCAATATCATGGCTGCAATGGTAAATCCTCTCAACGCATCCAGGGAGATCAATCGGGTTGGCTTCATAGAATAAATTTAGGTTCGTTTGATAGTCAATTTAATACCAATAGCGGTAATAATAAGGCTATTTAAATCTGTTGAATTATGAATAAAACCCTTCCTTCCTTTTTACTCCTGGCCCTTGGTCTTTTGTTTGGGTCCTGTCAGTCGTCGCCCACCTGGGAGCAAACCGTCGAACAGCTTCACCTGGAATGGGAGTTGGTCAGTAACTTTACCGGAGAGGAAGGCCAGTTCAAGGCACGTTTCCTGTTTGAAAATACGGGCGAAAAAGCCCTGGAAGACGAGGGATGGGCTTTATTTTTCAACATGTCCCCGCGAAAGATCCTCAGCAGTACCCATGCGACCATCACACATATTAACGGCGATTGGTACCGACTTCGTCCCGAAAAAGGTTTCTACCTTGGTCCCGGTGAGCGGCTGGAGGTAGCCTACACGGGTATTGAAGGGATAATCAAGGAAACGGATGCCCCTATGGGACTGTACATGGTATTTTACGGCCCAAATCAGCAGGAGCTTGCAACGGTCCCCGTGGATAATTGGAACGTCCGGCCTTTTGTCCGTGAAGAACAGCTACTGCGCGGTGGGGCAGACAAGGAAGAACCGTACAGCCTTGCCCGGCAGTATGCGATCAACGAGCGCATGCAACCGGTAGGCGATTCCGATTTGCAGCCCATTATCCCGAGCCCTTATCGGATGGAAAAGCGAAACGGAACGTTTTCAATCGATCCAGCGATGACAGTCGCTTATCAGGAAGGATTGGAAAACGAAGCAGCTTACCTGAATGAAAAGCTGAAAAGCCTGACCGGCGTTGATCTCGGAAGCAATGCAGCGCTGGGAAAAGAAGCAGCCATCCGGCTGTCTCTTTCCGATATACGGGTGGACGGGAAGCAGCAGGAGGCCTATCGCCTGGAGGTGGACGAATCGGGTATTTCCATCACGGGTGGAGATGCTGCGGGTGTTTTTTACGGGGTGCAAAGTTTGCTCTCCCTACTGGGCCCGGAAATCTACCTTCGCGAAAAAGCACCATTGGTCCTGCCTTTTGTCTATATAGAAGACGCCCCCCGCTTTCGTTTTAGGAGTTTGCACGTGGACGTGGCCAGGAATTTTCAAACCAAGGAGACCATCAAAAAAGCCCTGGACATGATGGCGCATTACAAGCTGAATCATTTTCTTTTCTATACCTCCGAGGACGAGGGTTGGCGGGTAGAAATCCCCGGGTTACCGGAATTAACGGATGTGGGCGGACAGCGGCAGCACGTGGAAGGCATGGCAGCGCCCGCGTTGCATCCCGGGTACGGTTCGGGGCCGGAGGCCTATGGGAAAGGCGGCCACGGAAGCGGCTTCTACACCCGGGAGGAATTTATCGATATACTTAAGTATGCCCGTGAACGTCACATCACGATTATTCCGGAGTTGAACTTTCCCGGGCATGCCCGGGCTGCCATTAAGTCCATGGAAGCAAGGTACCACAGGTTTATGGAGGCCGGCGATATGCTGGCCGCCGAGGAATACCGCCTGATTGATCCGGATGACCGCTCGGAGTACCTTTCGGCACAGGCGTATAAGGACAACGTCGTCAGCGTAGTGAGGGAATCCACCTACCGCTTTTACGAGAAAGTGGTGGACGAGCTGGCCCTGATGTATCAGGAGGCAGGTCTGGAATTAAAAAAGATGCATGCAGGAGGAGATGAGGTACCGGTTGGCTCCTGGACCGAATCGCCCATGGTCGCCGAATTGCTGGAAGAATCTCCCGGCGAATCGCCTTCCGCAGCCCTATTGCTGGAAAATCTCCCCGATATACAGGATAGGAAAAACCTACAGGCCTTCTTTTTCCGCGAACTTTTGAAGCGATTGGAAAAGCGGGGATTAGAGGTACACGTATGGGAAGAAATGACCCTGATAAAAGATGAATCCGGTGCCTACCGGCCCAATCCCGAATTCGTTGGCCGAAACGTGGTGCCCTATATCTGGAACAATATGTTTGATTACCCGGATTTGGGTTACCAATTGGCCAATCAGGGCTACGACGTGGTGTTGTGCAACGTATCCAATTTTTACTTTGACCTTGCCTATTCAAACGACCCTGCCGAGCCGGGTTTGTATTGGGCGGGATTCGTGGATACAAAAGACGCCTGGGCCTTTGCTCCCTTCGATTGGTTTAAAACAACCTATACCAGCAGCATGGGACGGCCGATCGATCGGGAAAAGGAATTCGCAAACATGGTCCGCATCCATCCCGATGCGAAGGAAAATATCATGGGATTGGAGGCACAGCTTTGGTCGGAAACGGTAAAGGGCGAGGCGATGGCCGAGTACTATATTTTCCCGAAACTACTCGGGTTTGCCGAGAGTTCCTGGGCAAAGGAGCGGGATTGGGAAAGGGCATTGGACCTTAAAGAAATGGATCAGGAAATTGAAAAAGGCTGGAATCGTTTTGCAAATACCCTGGCTCGAAGAGAGTATCCCAAACTGGCCCGTTGGAATGGAGGATACAATTACCGCATTGCGCCTCCTGGCTTGCGGATAAAAAACGATACCCTGTATGCGAATGTGAATTTTCCGGGGCTTGAACTCCGCTATACCACCGATGGGACCGAACCCCACTTCGATGCTGACAAGTACGAGAAGCCCCTACTTTTGAGTGGTCAGGTAAAAATAAGGGCATTTGACCGCACAGGCAAGGGGAGCAAGACCGTAACTGTAGATCTGTAATTCGGTCTTAGCTTCACAAATTCCTCTCGGTAAAACGAACCCCGATGGCCCGGATTTGTTGATTCCAAAAGGGCGAATGCGGCAACCCCAGGTGCCAATATGGACTACCCCCAGCCGGAACAGCACACCCTGACAGCTGGTCATTATACAAACTTCATTGGTCGTTCCATGCCGGTAACGTTCGTTTTTTTCTGAAAACGTGAAGTTAGCCGGGTCAAGGTAGGACGCCGACCAAGGAGGCGTTTCGTTTAGTAGTCCTGGAATAGGGGCGATGAGGTTCCCGCCTGATAGGATTGGTGCGCTTGCCTGTTTTCTACGGAGTGCTTATGTGGTTTTTACGTTACAGATTCGGGTGGGGCTTTGTCAGTTGCCCTGCCGTTGTTTTTTTTTCTGTTTTTGGAGATTGATGGGTTTTGTTTTTCCAAAAAGCACGTACTAATACAATTTTTTGTATTTTTTACTTAAATAAATTCACAGGTGATCGCATAAACCTATAATAAAACGAGGTTTAATTGTAACACATTGAGGTGCTTTGTTCGCTACCTTTGTAGGAAGTTGGTTGGTTCAAATGGGACTTGCCGAAAGCATTCTAAAGCCCCAAATAGTATGAAAAAGATATTAGTTGTTGATAATCAGATTTCCACGTGTTCGCTTTTGAAAAAATTTTTATCCAAAGAAAAGTACGAGGTGGAAACCATAACGCAAGGGCATCTTGCGTTGGCAATCATGAAAAAGCAGCAGGTTGACATCGTTATTTGCGAATACCGGCTACCGGATATCGACGCCGACGAATTTTTCGAAAAAGCGCTGAAAACCCTACCGGATGTGTTCCTGATTTTCATGGGTCAAGAGGTCAACCTAAAAAATGCGATCGATTCAATCAAAAAGGGTGCGTGCAATTTCCTGTCGAAGCCGCTTAATCCAGATGAATTGCTGGAGGCAATTCGGGCCTGTAGTCTTCGGGAACGTACCGCCGCAAGTAGCGTTCCGTTTGTTGGAAGAAAGCCTACTGTCCAAGAAAATGGAGGTAGCGAGGAATTTGACTTTGTAGTCGGAGAAAGCAGGGAAGCGGTGGAGATGGTCCGACAAATAAAACGCGTGGGGACAACGAACTTCACGGTGATCATTGAAGGAGAAACCGGAACCGGTAAAGAGGCGGTAGCCCGACTAATTCATAAAGTCAGCGATCGTTCCGATCAACCATTTGTAGCCGTTGATTGTGGGAGCTTGTCCAAGGAAATAGCGGGAAGTGAACTTTTTGGTCACGAAAAGGGGGCGTTTACAGGAGCCGTTACCAAAAAGACGGGGTTATTTGAACTGGCCAATGGCGGCACAATTTTCCTGGACGAAATTGCCAATCTTTCTCCGGAAACGCAGATGGCTTTGCTCCGGGCACTTCAGGAAAAACGTATCCGGAAAATCGGGGGTGTTGGAGAAGTATCCATCGACGTCCGCGTGATCGCCGCTACAAACGAAGACCTTATTGTTAAATCCGGTTCGTCCTTTTTTCGGGAAGACTTGTTTTACCGGCTAAGTGAGTTTATTTTAAAGGTTCCTACCCTGAAGCAGCGAATTTCAGATTTGCCCCTGTTCATCAATTATTTCCTGAGCCAGGTAAGTGAGGAACTACGTATCGAAAAGCCACAGCTTTCAGAAGAAGTAAAACGAATCTTTTATCGATACGAATGGCCCGGAAATATTCGGGAATTAAAAAATGTAATCCGAAGGGCCTGCTTGTTTATTGAAAAGGATCAGTACATCTATAAAAGTGCCTTGCCGGCTGCAATGCTGGTTAGCCCTTCCTACAAGCACTTGGACGAAACGAATAACGGCAAAGCAGCGTACCAGGTGAGTAGCGTAGAGCCGGACCTCAAGTCGGCTGCACGGCAGGCGGAAATAACCAGAATCATGGAAGTGCTTGAGAAGGTCAACTTCAACAAAACCAAAGCAGCGAAGATTTTGAACATCCACAGAAAAACGCTTTACTCCAAATTAAAAGTCGTAGAATTAGCCAATTAGTGCTATCCAATACCAGGTATGCGCTGAGGAGAGCGCAGCACCTTGGGTCTGTCAGGGTTGATTGGATAGTAATGGAGCCCTATCAATCGAAAGCCATTGAAAAAAAGGAAAAAGATGCTAGTGAGTGGGCCTGTTTCGGCCGGCCAACCGAAACAGGGGGCTCATGGTAAGCTACGATGGTGCGTTCCGGGATTCTGCCAGCCGCCAGGTTTGGCCCCCACACCTATATCAGTCAGCTTCACCTGCTATTTCTGGCCGCTGGTATCCCCTATCCGGGGTGATACCGGTCCCTACCGCTTACCGCCAAAGGGTAGGGGGTGGATGCCAAAGCTGAACTGGCAACAGGTTCCGGTCGGTCCTACTATTAAGCGAATTGGGCCGGGATTCGTTTTGCATTCGTTTAGCGAAGCAAAACTATCAGGGTGCTGATTTGTGCAGTAATGTGCAGTACTACCTGGTCCTTTCAAATTTTAAACCATCTCCTAAAAACGTACCTTTCTGCCTCTTACTCCCTGTAACCGTTCCAAACCATTTTGTAACGATTACTCCACAGCGGACCCCCCTTCCAGCCAATTTGGAAAAACAGCGCCAAGTCCTTCCACGACAAATTGGATCGCAATAGCTGCGACAATCACTCCAAAAATTCTGGTAAATGCGACGAATGCCAGTTTGTTTACTTTTTCTTCCAGCAAATAGGAATGGATGAGAACGAGAAAAAGGAAGGCATAACTAACCACCAAAACAAGCGAATTGCCCAAGTAATCCAGCAGTTCCTGAGATTGCGCGCTGTATAGCAAAACAGTGGTGAGGGAACCAGGTCCGGCAAGCATTGGGATCGTAAGTGGGACAAGCACTTTTTCAAACCGCCTTGCGGCGAGTTCTGTATCGGTTTGGCCTTCCTCCTGATTTCCAGTCAGGCGACTGGCCTTTCCTTCCACCATCGAAACGGCTGTTAGCATTAGTAATAGCCCTCCGGCAATTTTAAACACTTCTATATCAATGGCAAAGAATTGCAGGATGAAGATTCCAACATTCACGAAGACCAATAGGATAACGAATGCGGTGCCTACCACCATTACGGCAATTCGGCGCCTTACCTTTGGTTGGGCATCCCCCGTCAATTCGTACCAAATCGGTATCAGTCCGATAGGGTTGACAATTGCGACCATCGCTAGCAGGAAATTTAGCATCAAATCACTATTCATGTCTTTATTCCGGTTAAGGGTACGCCAGTTAGCGTACACATATCATTCCAATGGAGCGTTAGATCGCTGGCTGGGCTTAGGGTTTTCGGCCGATACCCAGACTGTTGTACCAAAAAAGTTGTAGGTATCGAGGTTTTTAGTCCTCAAGATTTTTGGGCAGCACGCAACCAAGGTACTGGCACAGGAATTGTCCCTGTGTGGGTAAGTAAGCGAACGGCCAATCGTTTGAGAACCGTTGGAATCCAGTTTTGCGAACAAATAATGTCGAAACAAAATCACCCTAACGCAAAACGCGTATGAATAGCAAAAATATCCATCCGACCTACTGGACACCTGCAGCGATGATTGGTACTAAAAATGAGCGAATCAGGAATAGCTACACGGATCTGAATGAGAAAATAGCGAATGCCGGCTATCCATGCGTAGGCGCAAAGGCCGCTATTAATACCAATCAATACCGCTTGGGTTTTTATAACCTGATGGCATCGGAAACAACCACGCAAGATTTAAGCGTTGATTTAAAAAAATACCTACAAGAGGCCGTTGAATCCGAAAGTGATTACCTTACATTTATCGCCTACTTTACGGATGAAATCCATTCCGAATCGGGATTTGAACAAAAGTTATGGGAGCAACTTCAAAAATTGCACGATCTCGAAGGTCGCAAAGATAATTGGGACCCGGCGGTAAGTAGTGATCCTGAGGCAGACAATTTCAGCTTTAGTTTTGGGGGAACGGCTTTTTTTATTGTGGGCATTCATCCAAAAGCCAGCAGGCTTGCGCGAAGGATAGGGTATCCCGCCATGGCGTTTAATCTACACCGGCAATTTGACAAATTGAGAGAAAACGATCAATTCGAAACGATGAAAAAGGTGACTAGAGAACGGGATAGGGAATACCAGGGTTCCATCAATCCAATGGTCGAAGATTTCGGAGAGGGACGGGAGGCACCTCAATACAGCGGTAGAAGGGTAGAAAAGAACTGGAAATGTCCCTTTCGTCCGTAGAAAGGCTGAGCCGTTAAAATAGACGTAGGATGAAATCGTGCCTGCCTACCGGACAGGCAAGGATTCCCCGTCCGACTGGCGTTATCCGGGCGGGTAGGTGACCACTAAAAGACCATTATAAACACATGAAAATAATTGAAAAACAGTCTGGAGTAGCCTTTCACCTCAAAAAGGGAGCATTTTTGAAGGTAATTGATTTACAGGGAGAGCAGGTCAGCGATTTGGTGGCATTTAATGCGAATGACAAGCGCGAAAAGCTCTCTTCGGGTAAAACCCTGGATTTTGAAAGTACGCTTTTTATCACGAAAGGACATCATCTTTGGAGCAACCGAGGTCAGAAAATGATGGAAATATGGGAAGATACGAATGGCAGAAATGATTTTCTCCTGGCTCCTTGCAGTCCCGAAACCTTTCAGATTTTGTACAACAATCCAACCTATCACCCCAGTTGTTTCGAAAACCTGGAGCAAAACCTAGACGCATTCGGCATACCAGCCGACGATATACCGACAGCCTTTAATATTTTTATGAATGTACAACTGGACCCGGAGGGAACCATTCGCGTGGAACCTCCAAAAAGCAAGCCGGGGGACTACGTTCTATTTAAAGCCTGCATGGATTTGATTATTGGTCTAACGGCCTGTTCTGCCGAACAATCCAATAACTTCAAATTCAAACCTATCGGCTACGAGGTAAATCCGGAATCGTAAAATCCGGAAGTTGTCGCGATGGACACCGTTTGGTATTCGGTATCGCTGCTACCGCACTTACCTGATTTCGGGTTCCCCCTTTTTCTTATTGGAGCAATAACGTTGATACCATTCGGGATCATTTCTTTGAATCAGGTCGATCCCTTCGTCGAACATTGCATGTAACTCATTCGAGTACAGGTCGTCTTCGGAAATGGCCTCCTGTAAAATCAGTCGCCATTGTTCCCTGACCTGTGGGTCGTCGGGTTTAGACTTGAGGTCACTGAGCTTTTCATGGTCAATGATACGCGTCAATTTACATTCGAGCCATTCATAAATAGTGTCCAGTCTCCCCTTAATTTTTTCGTTAACGGATGCGTCATTCAAATAACTAAGCAGAATCAGTAGTTGCGCAGGTATACTCTTCATTTTTCACAGGTTTGTTTAAATTTCCTTCGAGGTGGTTACCGCAAAGGACAGATTTATTACGATGCTTCTATGTGAGCTTTCAAAAAATGAACCAGACACCGTTTTTTATATAAAAAAATAGGCCAAAATTGCCGAAAAAGTTTTTTTAGTTCCAGAAACAGAAATCTCGTTAAAATTTAACACAATTTTAAAAAGAAGCCACTTTTTTACGGGTATTCTCAATTTTTCGGTTAATTTTTTGTCATCAATTTGTTAAATCCTTCATTTCCAACCCATAATGTGTTTGTAAAATTCGCAAATTGAAGATTTATATACGTGATTTGCGCAGATTTTCCCGGTTTAAAGCTTCATATTCATAAAAAAATAAGCAGTGCCTGTCCATGTTTCATGCAGTGCAAGGCTTATGAACAGTGTATACGATAATCAATTGGGATATGGAACAACCTGACAAAAAATTGCTGGATGGTTTTCGGAGTGGAGACCGCAAGGCCTTCGAAAAGATTTACCAATATTACCGGATACCGGTAATCCGTTTCAGTGTTTCCATTATCAAGGATGAGCAGGAGGCGGAAAATATTTACCACGAGGTATTTATGAAAATTCTCAAACGAAGGACCAAAATTCGCCCGGAATTGAATTTCAATTCCTACGTATTTACTTCCGTCAAGAACGAAATATTCGATTACTTGAAAGCACTCAACAAAAACAACAATTTGAAGGAGCGGTTTTGGGAACGTATTCAACAAGAGGAGGACGATTGTGAACAGGTAAAGGAGGCGCAGCTAACGAAGATGGAACGCATTATCGAAGGTTTATCTCCAAAGCGGCGGAAGATTTTGGAGATGAATTATTTCGAAAAGAAGTCCTACAATGAAATCGCGGATATTCTCATGATTTCAAAAAACACGGTGAAGAACCAATTAGTAAAAGCCAAGTTTATCCTTCGGAAAGAGATGGAGTAATGCCCCGGCATCCTTGATTTTTTCAGGCTGGTAGGTGGTTCGTGAGGAGCTACGAAGATATTTGTGTGTTTTTTTTTCGCACCCAAATCATTTTTTAAGTAACAGCTTATTTTCGGATATACGTCACATCTTTTTTATACAAGCAAGTAGAATCGGGTCCTCTGTGGTTTCGGTACACGTCCACCATAAAAACTTGCCCATTTTTGACTCCATGACGAATAAAAGCGGGGCTTCTCGGTGTCGGGACCGTTATTAAAACGCGTAAGCCTTCAAACAGTGGACGCGTACCACACAGTACTTGAAATAACCTTTTGAAAGAAAGTAGCCACGCGGGAAAAGCTGGTTACCCGGCTTCGGGGCATCAATCTACCAGGGGGGCGATTGAACCCGCCCGGGAAAAAAGAAAAAAATGGAGGGGATTTTTTCCTTATTTCTCAGTAGTAAGTAAGATCAATCAATAAAAAATCGGTATGCATCAGCTTTTCCTGAACTTAATCCCGGTAGTAAATGGCCGCGGCGCTGGCTTTTCCCGGAACGCGCATGCGCCGAAAATCGCAAAAAGCAAACGCTGGCTGGTGCACACTTCCAGTCAAGAAGGCAGGAACAGCGTCTACATGCGCACCACTCCGCTGAAGCGGCTACAGAAATAATTGAGTATATTGGATGCAATCAAACTGACTCAGATGCCTATGATACCCGTTTACTCCGGTTTGTTGCCGGTTATCTTCTTACTTACAGCAAGCCAGGTAAGCCTGGCCCAGGAAGCTGTCTCCCTCGCTGACCGCCGCGAACTTTTTGTGGACGAGTACCTGATAGACTCCCTGAAGGGAGCCACCTTGCGGATGCATACGCCGGTGGATGAAGGTCAGGTGTTGCCATTCGACCTGCCCTGGGAGGGAGCTTTTTCCGCATACGTGACCATCCTGCAGGACGGGGATACGTTCAAGGCCTATTACCGAGGGGTTCCTACCGCCGGTAAGGATGGCAACAGTGCAGAGGTCACCTGCTATGCCGAGTCCGCCGATGGCATTCATTGGGTAAAACCCCACCTCGGCATCCACGAAGTGGGAGGCGATACAAACAACAACGTTATCCTGGCAAATGAGGCGCCAATTACCCATAATTTCAGTCCCTTCATTGATACCAATCCCGCTGCCAAACCGGATGAACGCTACAAAGCACTGGGAGGTACGCAAAAGAGTGGATTGGTTGCCTTTACCTCTCCCGATGGCATTCACTGGAAGCGCCTCCAAAATGAGCCCGTTTTTCGTCAGGGTGTTTTCGACTCCCAAAACGTGAGCTTTTGGTCCGAAAATGAAGGGATGTACCTCTGTTATTTTCGTTCCTGGACCGGAAAAGGGTACCAGGGCTTTCGCTCCGTTAGCAGGACCACTTCCCGGGATTTTATCCACTGGACCGAACCCGAACCCATGGGTTTTGGCAACACGCCCTACGAACACCTGTACACGCAGCAGACCAGTCCTTATTTTCGCGCGCCGCATATCTACCTGGCGATTGGTGCACGGTTTATGCCCAATCGAAAGGTGGTTTCGGATGAAGAAGCCGAAAAACTGGGCATAAACCCAAACTATTACAACGACTGCTCCGACGCCATATTGATGTCGTCACGGGGAGGAAACCGGTATTACCGGCACTTTATGGAGTCCTTTATTCGTCCGGGCATCGGCCTGCAAAACTGGGTATCCCGCTCCAATTACCCCGCCCTCAACCTGGTGCAAACCGGGCCGGCAGAAATGTCATTGTATGTCAACCAGGATTATGCCCAGCCATCTGCCCATTTGCGCCGGTACAGCATGCGCCTGGACGGACTGGCGTCTCTTTCTGCGGGGTATGCGGGCGGGGAGATGCTGACGCGCCCGGTTACCTTTACGGGCAACAGGCTGGAGGTAAATTTTGCCACATCTGCGGCAGGAGAGGCCCGGGTGGAGTTGCTCGACGAATCAGGAAATAAGTTGCCCGGCTATTCTCTGGAGGAATGCCGTCCGCTGGTCGGAAATGAAATTTCCAAAACCGTTTACTGGAACAGCAACCCCGATGTTTCGGAACTTTCCGGGAAGGAAATTCGGATGCGCATACGGCTATCCGATGCCGATCTTTTTTCTTTCCGTTTTTATTCCAACGCCGACTAGTGTTGGGAAGTATACAAGAATTTACACCAAAACAAATTGCATAATGAGACTACCTTTTCTTTTCGCCTTACACCTTTTTGTGACCGTCGTAGCCCAGCAGCCTTCGTTGGCTCAAACGAACGGGTCCACCGCGACAAAAATCCGGGACCTGGTGATTTACCAGGATTCCATGTATTACGCCAGTTTTCCTTCCATCGTGCGGAAGGCGGACGGGGATTTTTTGCTTTCCTTTCGGCGTGCGCCGGATCGACGGGTCGTATTTGGAGAGAAGGGAAATAACCACGTGGATCCCAATAGTTACCTGGTGAGCATGACCTCCAGGGATGGCCTGAACTGGGAGGAAGACCCGGAGTTGCTCCATGCATACGATTTTGGGGGATCCCAGGACCCCTGCCTGTTGCAACTGCGGGACGGAACCCTGCTGTGCACCAGCTATGCATGGGCATTTTTGCGGGACGACGGCGTGCAAAACCTACCCACCCCAAACTTTCAGAACCGCCCAGGAACCGTATTCCTGGGAGGGTATTTGCTGCGCTCCATTGATGGGGGAAAAAGCTGGTCCAAACCCATTTACCCTCCACACATCGAACCGGAGGTGAACCTAGACCCCATGGGCCGCCCCATTCCTGCCTACAACCGGGGAGCCCTGCTTGAAGGCAAAAACGGCCGAATCTACTGGGTAGTAGCTGCCAATGATCAGGTAGCGCCCCGCCGTACTTCCAATTACCTACTGGTTTCCGACGACCAGGGCCGAAGTTGGGAGCACCTCTCTACCGTTGCCAAAGACGAGGAAGTGATATTCAATGAGGCATCGCTCCATGAAACCCCCAAAGGCGATTTGGTAGCCTTTATTCGCACAGACAAGTACGAGGGGCAGTCCGTTATCGCCCGGTCTTCGGACGGTGGAAAAACCTTTTCCTGGCAGGGGATGGGTTTTAAAGGGCATCCCTTGCAGGCCTTGCGCTTACCCGATGACCGGGTACTGCTGGTGTACGGGTACCGGTATCGGCCGTACGGCATCCGTGCCCGAATCCTGAACCCCGAATGCACAGATTTCGCTACCGCCGAAGAGATTGTATTGCGGGAAGATGGTGGAAGTGGCGACATTGGGTATCCCTGGGCCGTCATGCTCGATGAAAAAAGGGCCTTGGTGACCTATTATTTCAACAAAGACAACGGTACCCGACACATCGCCGGCACCGTCCTGGAGATTCATTGAGGGGGGATTTACTTGTCCCCGCAATGCCGCTGATTTGGCTGTTGGCAGGTAAGGGGATTTCCTACCTCCTCAGTGAGAAATGGGCCATTCCTAAACGATGGAATATCTGCAATTCGAACCTCCCTTCATAAGGAAATAGCCCATTCAAAAAAAATAGCAATCAAAAATCATGGGCTTTAGCCATTATAGATTCAATAGGAAATAGCCTATTCCAATTTATCTGTCCATGATTTTGGGTTAAAAATGGTTAAAGTTGCGCATTTACCTTCCATTATGTGCTGGAAATGAATAGGTTTATGGAATGTTGCTTTGCTCGTATACTAGACACCTTTAAATACAATGCCCAACAAAACTTTCCTAGTGCTTTTCTTTATGGCATGTTTTTCCTGCAGAAAACCGCAGGATACTGCATCCATTGAAACAATCCGTTATCAAGTGGACACCGTGATGGTAGATGGCAAAGGGCATCTGTTTGACCTAACCTATTTGTTGCTTAATTCGGATTATTGCGAGCAAGATGGTTTTTTGTATACCTATAATAAATTTGATCATGGTATTGACAAGATAGACCTGGACCTGATGGAACTGGAGGACAACTATCCACTTCAAAAAGAAGGTCCTGATGGCACCGGTTCGTGGATTTCCTCCCTCAAAAGTATGGGCGATGGTAAATTGTTTCTCGCAGGACAATTTGGAGGCCATTTCAACTTAGAAGGCAGACTGGTTAAAAAATTTGAATGGGAAAGATTATCCGGCATAAAGGGAGGAATTGCTGATGAAGAATACGTATACCAACAAATGGCAAATCCTAGCTTCGATCACCTGGCCTTTGCATTGGTAATTGATGACTTGGCTGATAGGATATCACTGAAAAAACTAAACACAAGCGACACCCTGATTTCAACCTACGAGATTGATCCCTACGGGAATTATAAAAAATACACACTTGGAGATTTGACTTCTTATAATAAATGGGATCCTCGGGTTTTTATAGCCAGTCAAGACGATAAAATTATCGTTTCCCATGAATTTTCTAATGATTTTTATGTATACGATCCAATGGAAGATAACCTCGAATCGGTGACCTATTCCTCCATCCATACGCCGAGTAAAGTAACTATCACAACCGAAGGTGACCTCGTTAATTCCACCGATGATCGAATTAGTGCCCTGCAATTTTACCTCGAACAGGTAAGTTTTGGACCATTGGCTCATGATAAGCAAAGGAAGAGATATTATCGGCTTTCTGCCTCCAGTAAGTTTGGTCAAGAAAAAAAAGAGAATAGAATCCTACATGAAACGATTAGCGTCAAGGTCTTTCTAACTGTGTTTGATCAGGAATTCAATTTTTTGAGTGAAATACCTATTCCCGAGCTCAGTAACAAATCCTCTGCAAAATATTTTGTAAAAGACGGAAAGCTATGGGTCTTTCAGAACAGGGATGATGAGTTGGGATTTGTTAGGGTGGCAATAAGTGAATGAAATTATGAAAATATCCAGTACCCACTCCACGAGCGTAACGGAGCATTTTTTGTGAAATGGGGATTTTAGTCTCTTGGGATAAATGGTTTGGCTAAAGCCGGGGATGTTGGGAAATGCCAGATTGCTGATTTCTCAATTCATGATTCCTTTTACAAGGTTTTAACCAATGATTGCTTTAAAAGGAAGATTTCGCTTGCATACTTAAACCGCCCGAAGTATGCAATTTACCTGGAATTAATTACTTTGGTAGACCAGTACTGGATGCTAGAAATGGGTATCCCACAGAAAAATTCGATTGTTTCCAATTTACCAGCTGGATTTCGGATGAGATGTAGATGTACCTGCTTTCATAATTACTCACTCCCGGAAGCAAATTCTTCCGGGGAACCGGCGGGGATGGCAAATGAAAACCCAGAAAGGCCCGAACAAGAATCAGGCAAGAACAATTCGTAACAAACCATGGATTCCAGCAAACACATCCAACAATTCTCACGCGATGGCTACCTGCACCTGCCGGGCTTTTTGTCGCGCAATCAGGTGGATGAGATCAACGAACAGTTGGACACCTTTATTCGTGACCAGCTCTCCGATATGGTAGCAGAACATAGGAAATACGAAGTGCCTGGGGAGGTACAAACCTTGAAAATGCTGCAGGACCTGCAGGTCTACTCGCCCTTTTTCGGAGACTTGCTGCTGGACAGTTCCTTTTCAACGCTGGCCGAAAGCCTGCTCGGAGAGCCGGTGGTCGGCAAGACGCTGGAGTATTTCAATAAACCTGCAAAAATTGGGAAGGCTACCCCTCCGCATCAAGATGGCTATTACTTTATGCTGAAACCGATGAGCGCCGTGACCATGTGGTTGGCGCTGGAAGATGTGGACGAAGAAAATGGCTGGGTAAGCTATGTGAGGGGTTCGCACAAGAAGGGCATGCGTACTCACGCAGCCACGCAGACGGTTGGGTTTTCACAAGGGATTGTAGATTTTGGAAGTCCCGCAGACTTGAAAGACGAGGTGCACGTACCGGCCAAACCCGGGGATCTGCTGCTACACCATGCCCTGACCATACACCGGGCAGCCCCCAATACGCATCCGGAGCGAAGCCGAAAAGCGCTGGGTTGGATTTATTTTGGTGAATCCGCCCAAGAGGACGTAGCAGCGAAAAAAGCCTACGTAAAATCCTTGAATCAACGGCAGGCATGAGCAGTATGCTAATCCGAAACCTAAGCATGGGGGCGTGGGTCCTGTTTTTTGCATTGGCTTGTCAATCCAGACCTTCTACGGTGGGCCCGGAACTCCGGAAGCGAGCGGTACAGGAGCTGCAGCAGGGGATGGAGAAGCAGGAGCAGTGGGTAAAAGTGCACGCTGCAGAATATAAATTATGGCTGGACTACACCGATGGCGTGTTGGAAACCTTTCTGCTGGAGGAAGAGAAATGGGATCAGCTTTCGCCCTATCGCATCGGAGTCTGGCGAGTGTTGGCCCAGGCAGATCCGGCTTCACGCGATAGCTATATACAGAAAATCCTTAGGGCCTTCGAAGACCGAAATGGTCCCGACCGGGTACATGCCGCCGAAAGCCTGGCCAAGCTGGGGGAATCGCTGGGCGACTTGTCACCGGAACTTACGCGGGAAGTAGTGGAAGGTCCCGTAAACAGCCTGTATGTCTACACCCTGTGGAGTACCTTACAGGGTAGCGATACGGCCGCGGCCAGGGAGCAATTGCTGGACCTGGCACTGAATCCTGAACGAGATGAAATAATCCGGCTTCAGGCAGCTTTTGCCCTCCGAAGTGAAGGTGGGTTTTCTGCCACTTCCTGGGAAAAAGTAGCCAGGGCCGGTCTACAAGAGCCGCAGGGCTCCCTTCCCAGTGTGTACCTGTTATCGGCCGCCCTGATCCATGCACCGGAGGAAGATCGAAACAGCCCGATTTTAGGGGAGGTAAAAAATGCCCTGCGGGACCTAAAAGAGGCCCCTTCCAAGGGAGTTCGAATGGAAATAGCGCAAGCATTGGGTACTGCGGGGAGTCCCGAGGACCTACCGGCGCTTGTGGCGCTGTTCGAAAACGAAAACCCGTTGATGCCTGAGGCGGAAGTTCCCGGCGAGGATTTGCAGGCGGGGGTGAATGCAGACGTTCGGGCTGCGGCTGCCTATGGAATTCTGATGCTGGACCGACGGCAGGAGTACAGCCTGGCCTGGGCCGATTGGTTCGTAGTGGCGGCTTACCTGGCCGGTATGGTGGGCGTGGGTTATTATTTTTCGCGAAAAAACAAAAGTGAAAGGGATTACTATCTGGGCGGTGGAAAGATGAACCCGGTTGCAGTCGGTTTATCGCTATTTGCTACCCTGCTTAGTTCCCTGAGTTACCTTTCCTATCCGGGAGAAATTGTGAAATACGGGCCGGTAATCTTCTCCGGCGTATTGGTTTTCCCACTGGTATACTATGTGGTGGGATGGTTTCTGATTCCCCGGTTTATGAAATTGCGGGTCACCAGTGCCTACGAAATTTTGGAGATCAACCTGGGAGTGAGCATTCGGGTATTGGCCACGTTTTTCTTTTTGTCGCTGCGGTTTTTGTGGATGGGTACCATCATCTTCATCACGGTACATACGGCCATACTGGCCATTTTCGGAGTCGATCCGTCGTATACATTGATCATTAGCATATTGTTGATGGGGATTACCATTTTTTATACCACGCTAGGTGGGCTGAAAGCCGTGGTATTTACAGATGTGATCCAATCGGGCGTGCTGATGGGTGGGGCCATTTTGACCTTACTGGTGGTGACCTTTTCCTTCGGCTCGCTCAGCGCTTGGTTTCCCTCCGAATGGCTGGCGCACTGGGGGGAACTGCAGCTCGGGGTAGATGCCCGGGAGCGTCTGACGATTGGCAATGCCCTGCTGACCACTTTTGTCTGGTACCTGGCTTCTTCGGGCTCCGATCAGATGTCCATACAGCGTTTTCTGGCTACTGAAAACGCCCGGACCGCCCGCAAGACTTTTGGTGTTTCACTGCTGACTACCTTTGTGGTACAAATCTTACTGGGCTTGGTTGGATTGGCCGTGCTGGCCTACTTTACTGCATTTCCCCATTTTCTGGCTCCGGGGGAGACAGTAACCACTCATGCCGACCAGCTATTTCCGAAATTTATCCGGGTAGGATTGCCGGTTGGAATTTCCGGCCTGGTGGCTGCGGGTATCCTGGCAGCAGCCATGTCCAGCCTATCTTCAGGTTTGAACAGTACCTCCTCGGTCATTTCAGAAGATCTCATCAAACGCTTTACCCGCAAATCACGGGCGCCTCAGAAACAAATGGCGGCGGTGCGCAACCTTTCCCTGTTCGTGGGGGTTTTTGCTTTGCTGCTGAGCTTGCTAATCAGTAAGGTAGAAGGAAACCTCTACGATGTAATTGTTAAAGTCGTTAATCTCTTCGTTTCCCCCTTATTTGTGCTGTTTTTTCTAGCCCTTTTTGTTCCCTTTGCCACGGGAAGGGCGACCTTTCTGGCCGGGCTAGGTAGTGTCGCCATTGCGGTGGCCATCGCCTTTTTTAAATTTTTGGGGATTGAGGTATTGTTTATTCTCCCCGTTTCGCTCGGAGTAGGTGTGTTATTGGGCACGATATTGAGTTTTCTGGATGTGCGATTGCTTGGGAATACCGAAACCATGGAAAAGCGCAGCCGGGAGTCAGCCATTTTCAAGGGATTCGGGGAAAGCGACAAATCGGCAAGGGCAGACACTGGAAAAAGGACAGGTATGTAGGTTGCCCCCTTTATTGGGGCGGGATAGCCAAATTTTTCCGGTTACGGAGGTACTGCTCGTTTGCCGACGGCTCGAAGAGTCCCGGTTGGCCGACAGGGAAAAAGACGGACGATGCACAGGGGCCAGGAGCAGTCGGCTGGTTGCGCGTCTTTTGCTACCTGGCGCCGCGAAACGACTGGAGTTTGGATCTGGTTATGGCAATAAGGCAAGTGAACGCTTGCCTATTTTGGTTTTCAGGTACTACCTGCTTACAAGCAGGGGCATGCGGTGAAGAAGCCAATGCCTCTGCCAGGATCCTGATTAGGAGAGCGTATTGAGATTTTTAAGTAATTCCTGTTTGTGTTGCTTGCTGATAGGTAGGGTGATGTTATTGATTTCCAGAAAATTATCGGCTACTGCGTCCAGTTTGGAAATATTGACAAGAAACGAGCGGTGAATTCGGACAAACTGCCGAACGGGGAGCTTTTGATCGAGCATTTTCAGGGGGCAAACGACCAGAATGGATTCCGACTTGGTGTGGATTTTTGCATAATTTCGGTCGGCTTCCACGTAATAGATATCGTCAAACAATAGCTTTACCAGTTTGTTTTGCGTTCGCACAAAGATACGGTCTTTCAAAAATGTGGCGATCTCCTCCGGTTCCGTTTTGGCCCTTTCCGGTTCGAATAGGATTTGTTCCGCAGCCAAGGCAAGGGTCCGCTCCAACTCAACGGGCTGAAAGGGTTTGGAAATAAAGGCCAGGGGACGGGTGGTTTTGGCTTTTTCAAAGGAATCCTCATCGGTATTGCCGGTTAGATAAATGGCTTTTATCGCGTCGATTTCCTGAATGCGCTTCACGGTCTCAATACCATTTATTTTGCCATGCAATCCAATATCCACCAGTACCAATTGTGGCAGGTATTGCCTGAAATGAAGCAAGGCATTTTCCCCGTTTTTTTCGATGCCTGTAACCGAGTAGCCTAGCTTTTGGATGGTTTGCGAGAGGTGGGCGGCGAGCACCATATCGTCTTCTAAAATTAAAATACGTATCATGTCAGGGCGGTTTGGTACGCATCCGGGCAAAAGACGAAGCGGAAATACGTCCCTTCATGGGGTAATTTGCTCATTCTGCCGTTCAACTGACTGGTTAATAATTGAATTAATTGTCCCCCGAAACCCAGCGAAAAGGCGGTTTCTTTTTCATTGAATCCGATGCCGTCGTCCAGGTAATCCAGGATGAGTTCATTCCCTTCCCGTTCAAGGTGGATGGTTAGGTTTCCTTGCTTTTTTCCGGGAAACGCATACTTTAGCGAATTGGTAATTAGTTCGTTTACGATCAATCCGATAGGTATTGCGGTAATGATATCCAGACTCATCTCCTCCATATCGCAATGCAATTCAGCCGTTCCATCCACCCCAAAGCTGTGAATGATGTCCCGGGACAATTTTGTGAAATAGTCTTTCATTTCGAGGTAGGCCAGGTCTTTCCCTTGATAGAGGGTCTGGTGCACCAGGCCCATACTTTGCACCCGGTTTTGGCTGTCCAACATGATTCGTTGTAAGTCGGGATCCTGAATTCGCTCCGATTGCAAAGAAAGCAGGCTGCAGACGACCTGCAGGTTGTTTTTTATGCGGTGATGGGTCTCGCGAACCAGATAGGTTTTCTCCTCGTTTTGATCTTCCAACAGTTTGTTTTTCTTTCGGATGACGCGGTAACCCCGGAACATTATCAGAGAGAATACCAGCATCAGGCTGGTACCCACAATCCAAAAGGTGACCTGCTTTTCCTGTTTCGTCAGGATCAGCGCTTGTTCCTTGATGGTGTTGTTTTTTTGGGAAAGCGCTAGCTCGGATTTCAAGCCAGCCATTTTTTGTTCTGCTTTCTCATTAAAAATAGTCTGGTTTAGGTCATGGTACATTTTAAACGCAGCCAGTGCTTGTTGGTTTTTTCCCAGCGCCTCATAGACCTCGCTTAGCCGCTGATACGCCTGACTTGAAAAGAAGTGGTCTCCCAAGTCAGTTCCTGCTTTGGCAATGCTTTGTAGCAAATAGTTTTCGGCTGCCTGCCATTCGTTTTTGGAAAAACTGACTTCTCCCAGGGCCAAAAAGGAACGCATTTGCATGAACGAATTCTCGAGTAGGCCGGCATATTTCAGCGCATTGGCAGCGCAATTTTCAGCTTGATCCAATTTATCCGTACGGATGTACAGACTGGCAAGCGACATGTAAACGTCACTCAGGTTGTTGTAAAATCCGAAGCGTTCCCCGACCGCAATGCTTTCGGAAAAATACTTCTCTGCTTCATCCAGACGGTCGAGTGCCATTAAATTGTTTCCAACCACATAGAGGGTAAAATCATAATCCATGTCCGGTATTCCCCAGCTTTCGAATAGATGAAGGGATTTCAGTCCAAATTCCAGCCCCTCCAGATAGTTTCCCTGTTTCCAAAGCAAATAACTCAGGTCGCTGTAAGCCATGGCCTGTGCCTTGCGATGATTGGATCGCATGCCGAGTTCCAGTGTTTTTCCTGCCCATTCGAAAGCGGAACTCAAATCTCCCCGTCTTTCGTACACGTAACCCAGGTTGGTATAGGCCAGCCATCGGTCTTGTGGGTCGATTTTTTTTAGGGCGGCTTGTAAGAGCAGTTCGGCTTGTTCGGTCTCGTCCATTCGGAGTAAAATGGCTCCTGCTATTAGCTGAAAACGGCCCTCCCATCGTTTGTCTCCCGCTTCTTGCGTTTCGAGCAACCCCTTTTGAATGATACGAAGGGATTCGTTGAGGTTTCGGGAATGGGTATAATACCCCCAATCCCAAAGTATCTGCCAGCGCAGGCTGTCTTTTTCTTGCTGCACTTGGGCCAGATTGGCCAGGGATTCCAAATATTCTTTTCCGAAATCTGGAGGATAGGTAAATACCGGTTGGTAGAGGCTTGGCTTTTCGGGAAGCGGGTAAGCTAGCGTAAAATAGTAACTGCCGATACCGATGAGTAAAAACAAAACCTTCATGAAATAAATATACTCAAATTCCCGATAGAAATATCGTTTTTGTCAGATCGCTACGGAATTAGTGAAGCTACAGCCTCGGTTCGGGAATATATGTGCAGCTTTCGGACATTATATTAGTGCATTGGGAGAAAACCCCTTGCTGTATCAGGATTTTTGCCCTTTATTCGTCACAAGCGTAATGGCTTTTAAAACATTTAAGATTAAGGTTTTTTAACAATATAAAAATGGCTCCCGTTGGGAGCTATTTTTATTTCCAGGCGCACGTTTGCTGGATTTCTAGTCCCATTACTGCCTCCGTTATTTTTGAAAGCGACAGAATTTTATTTGTGAAAGTGTTTTTTCAGTATGGCTAAATCCCAATACATTGCCATCGCTCCTTCCTTTCAAATAAAAAATATTCCCATTGTACCAAAAGTGGTTTTATTCCATTATCTTACTTTCTAAATCCGAATTTGGTTTTTGTCATGTTTTCTTTTTTCCACGTTCATTACTTGTTTTTTTTACTGATGGCAATTGCCATTGTTCCCTTGTCGTTCGTACTCTTTGCACGCAAAAAGACAGGTGAGAAAGCGTATGTGTATTTTTTGTGGATCATGCTGGCTTGTTTTGTTTACTCGTTTGCCTATACACTGGAGTTAATGCTCTTGTCCGCATCGTGGAAAATTGCCATGATCAAACTGCAATACCTGGGAGCGGTAGCTTTTGCACCACTGGTTCTTTTTTTTACGCTGGCCTATACGACAAAGGAACAATGGATCGCGGGACCAAGGAAACTTGCTTTCTTGGTGATACCAATCGGAAATTTACTGCTGGTAGGTACCAATGAATTGCATTACTTGTTTTATTCCTCCTTTACTATCAGTAGTGAAGGGCTTTTTCCGGTATTGGTGACCGAAAAGGGGTATTTCTACTGGGTTCATCAGGGGTATACGCTATTGTTGATTTTCGGGAGTTTGTGGGTGCTCGTAAAACGGATTGAGGAGGTGCCCGCAGCGGATTCCCGGCAGGTATTTATGGTGATTTTGGGTCTTTGTAGTCCGTTGTTTGTATACGTGTGGTACCTTACAGGCAATGTTCCTTTTTTACTGGATCCCATTCCAGTGGGTTTTCTGGGTACGGGCTTGTTCTTTTTTCTGGGGTTGAAAAATTTTAAACTATTCCGTATCGCTCCCATTGCGTACCGAACCCTGTTCGATAATCTACAGGAAGGAGTCATGGTGCTGGATAGCCAGGGAGCCTTGGTAACGCTAAACCTTTCTGCAGCCAAGATCATGGGTATCAAAAGGGTGCATCAGGCTTCGGCACTAAAGGAGATCAATGATAATTGGCCTGAAATCTGCGACATGCTTCGCACACCTCGTTCCTATCAAGTTAGCGAATTTACCCGTGTTAGGGACGGACATACCCTGTGGTACCTGCTCTCCAAATCCAAGGTGAGTGCCGAAGACCAGCATCAGGTGGGAAGCTTGCTGGTACTGCGGGATATCACCCATGAAAAAAACTTCCAGATCCAAATCGAAAATGCCAAAATAGCTGCAGAAACAGCAAACAAAGCGAAAAGCGAGTTTTTGGCGAACATGAGTCACGAAATCCGGACACCCTTAAATGGGGTGATCGGCTTTACCGAATTGTTGACCCATACGGATTTAAACGAGCAACAACGCCGGTATGCACAAACGGCATTGACATCGGCTACGTCCTTGCTCGATCTGATCAATGATATCCTGGACCTGGCTAAAATTGAGTCCGGCAAGACAGAAGTGAGCCTGGATGTGGTCGACCTGCACGAACTGCTCGAGACCATCGTGGATGTGCTGCGTTTTCAGGCGCACCAAAAAGGGCTCGAATTGCTTCTGGATTTACACGCGGATGTTCCGCGTAGGATTAAAACGGACGAGCTCAAACTCAAACAAGTGCTGATCAACCTACTAAACAACGCGGTTAAGTTTACACAAAAAGGGGAGGTGGTGCTACTGGTAGAAACAAGAGGACCGGAGCAGTCCAAACAAACCGAACAACTCTTATTTTCGGTTCAGGATAGCGGAATAGGGATAGCTCCGGACAAACAGCACCTGATATTCGACGCCTTTTCCCAGGCAGACTCTTCCACGACCAAAAAATTTGGCGGTACCGGCCTGGGCTTGACCATTTCCAACAAGCTGCTTTCCCTAATGGATAGCCGGATCCAGCTTGAAAGCGAACCAGGGCAAGGGAGCAGGTTTTTCTTTGTGCTTTCGGTAGAGGGTCAAAAGGATTCGGACAGTGGGCAGCCGTTCTCCAGGGAATATTTGTCCCACATTTCCCAGGTAGTAATCCTCGATGGGAATAGCCGTTCGGGTACCCTGCTACAACGGTATTGCGAAGATTTCGGACTCCCGGCGAGCCATGTAGAAAACGTAAACGAGGCTTTTTCAGCGATTGAAAATGGTTCCAGGCCGGTCCTGGTGCTGGTAAACAATCGTTTGTTGGGAAAAAGTAGTCGGGATGCCATTCAGCAAATGATGCGACTCGCACAAAAAGCGAAACGGCATGCGCTCTTTGTGCCCCTGTTAAGCAGCAACGAACGAGACGGTGCCATCGATACTTTTACGGAAATTGGCTGCTTGGGGACGATCGATAAGCCCGTAACTCCCACCAAACTGCTGGAAATGCTTGGCAAAATATCCAACTCCTCAGCGCATGTCCGATCGGTAGCTACCCCCTCCGATACCCATACAGATAAAGGATTTACCTTATTGGTGGCCGAGGACAACCCGATTAACCGCATGCTGGTAAAGGTATTTATAGAGCAAATGAGCCCCGGAGCGAAGGTGTTAGAAGCCGAGAATGGCAAGGAAGCATTCGCCATGTTTGAATCGAACAAACCCGACCTGGTAATTACTGACATTCACATGCCGGAAATGAACGGGTACGAATTGTTGCAGGCCATTCGGGAATACCCCGGAAAAAAGGAGGTACCGGTGATCGGATTTACCGCAAATGCCTTCCCTGTAGCACAAACAGACTCGGGTACCTATGACTTTGATGATTACCTGACCAAGCCGGTGGCGCAGAAAAAATTTCAACAAGTGGTGGGCAGGTGGATGGAAAGTATCTCCAAACAGGAAGAGCGGTGAGCGGCATTATTCCGCTCACCTTTTTCTGAGGTAGGATTAATTGTCTTCTCCCCGGAGCTTGATTACCGCACCGTCCAGTTCCTCACTGATCCGAATCTGACAAGCGAGCCGGCTGCTGGGAAAATATTCCGGAAGCGCCTCCAGCTGATCCAATTCAATGTCAGTCGCCTCTCCAAGGCCGTTTTTCCCTTCCAGTACCTCAACGTGGCAGGTGGCACATAGCGCCATTCCTCCACAAGTGGCCAAAACGGGATATTCGGACGCTTTCAGTACTTCCATCAGGCTTAGCCCCATGTCATCCGGTGCTTCAATGTCCTGACGATTGCCATCGTGATCTTCTACGGTGAATGTTACCATTGGTTAAAAAAAACGATTAAAATGAGTTGACTCCGTTTACGGTCGTGTATTTGAAACTTAGTTTCTGATCGGGATAGACGTACTTAAAAGCCGCTTGCATCATGATAGCCGCTTCGTGAAACCCGCACAAAATCAACTTCAACTTACCCGGGTACGTATTGATATCTCCTATGGCAAAGATGCGGTCCACGCCAGTCGAATAGTCTCTGGTATCCACTTCAATTGCATTTCGGTCCACGGTAAGTCCCCAATCGGCAATTGGTCCTAGTTTGGGACTGAGACCAAACAGAGGAATCAGGTAATCCGCATCGATTTTGATTCGGGTTTTGGCTTTGTCTTCCAGGAAAACCGAAGCAAGGTGACCATTGCCACCAAGTTCTTTTAGGTTGGCAGATAGGATCAGGTCAATTTTACCTTCATTGGCCAGGTCAAACACCTTTGCGGCCGAGTCGGGCGCGCCTCTAAAGGTTTCGTTTCGGTGTACCAGCGTTACCCGCTTGGCTACGTCGGACAGGTAGATGGCCCAGTCCAGGGCAGAATCTCCTCCGCCGGCCAGAATCACTTTTTTGTCCCGGAACTGCTCCGGATTTTTGACCATGTAGGCCACTCCTTTGCCCTCGAAGGTTTCGAGATTTTCCAGTACGGGCTTTCTAGGTTCAAAACAACCCAAGCCCCCAGCTATGACTACCACCTGCGCATGTATTTGGGTTTTATCGCTGGTGGTCAGCACATACGAACCGTCCGTCTGCTTGCTGAGGTGGTCTACCCGTTCGCCCAGCGAAAACGTGGGCTTAAATGGCTTTATTTGTTCCATGAGATTATCTACCAACTCCTGCGCCTTCACCTCGGGATAACCGGGGATATCGTAAATAGGCTTTTGCGGATAGATTTCCGACAACTGTCCTCCCACTTGAGGCAAGGCATCCACCAAATGGCAACGCATCTTTAATAAACCGGCTTCAAAGACCGCAAATAAGCCTACCGGGCCTGCTCCAATTATGCAAATGTCAGTAGTAATCATGGTATAAATTGATTGTTTTAAAGGTGGAACCCCGTTCAGGTTCCTTTGTTTCTACAAAGATAATTAGTATACCAACTATTTTAAATTTTCCGCCAGTTTATTCTGCCAGGTTGCCATAGATGGTGTTCAGTATCCGCTTAAATTCCTCAAAATCCCTCTCGGTTAGATTTTCCCAGGCCTTTTGACGAATCTGCGCAATTTGTGGCTTCAATTCTCCTACCTTTTCCTTTCCGCTGCTCGTCAGAAGCAGCCGATAGCTCCTCCGGTCCTGGGGATGAGGAATGCGGTCCACGTACCCTTTTTTGCACAGAATATCGACAATTCGGGTCAGGGTGGGCTGATCTTTGAATACCAGATGAGCCAATTCAGTCTGGCTAAGCCGTTCGTTTTCATCCAGGTTTTTCATGACCAACCATTGGTCCACCGTAATGTCAAATTCGTTCAACTTGAACTTTTGCTGGGCGTACTGCTTGACTTTTTTCGCCGTCCGATCCAACAAAAAAGAATACCTGCTAAATTGCTCGTATGTCATGCCAATAATTCGTACGGCAAATATAATCAATATTTCATTTCTTCTCCCAACAAACCCTATAAAAATTATAGGTTTTGTTGAATAGTGATTGGAAGGTCGTTTCGACTTGCCATATTGTCTGGAAAGGGCTAATTTTCCAGAATCAAATGTCTTACCCTAAAAAACAAGCAAGAAATGATCATCGATCTTACTGGATACCAGGCGGTAGTAGGGGGAGCCACCCGGGGGCTTGGATTGGCCGCTGCTCGTCAACTTGCTGCATCGGGCGCTACAGTCACGCTGATGGCACGAAACGAGCGTTCCTTAAACGAGGCCTTAGCTTCCTTACCTGCCGATAACGGACAAATACACGATTACCTGCAGGTCGATTACCTGGATTTTCCTGGTTTCAAGCGACACAGCGAGAAGTTTTTTAATGGCAAAAAAGTAGATATCCTGGTCAACAATACCAACGGTCCGAAAGCTGGTACGGTCACGGAGAAAACAACCGAGCACTTTCAGGAGGCGTTCGATCTGCTGTTTAAAACCTATCACCATTTGACCCAGTTGCTGCTGCCGGGCATGCGTGCCCGGGGCTACGGGCGTATACTCAATGTTTCCTCCGTTTCGGTAAAAGAACCATTGCCCAATCTGGTATTGTCCAACAGCATACGCACCGCGGTGGTCAGTTGGGCGAAGAGTCTGGCAGAAGCGGTAGCTTTGGATGGAGTCACGGTCAATTCCATTCTTACCGGAGCCTTTGATACCGAACGTATCCGGGAGCTGACCGAACAGCAGGCCCGGGCTACCGGCAACACGATGGAAGCACTGCTGGAAGCCAGGAAAGCGAGCATTCCTGCAGGCAGGTTTGGAGATCCCAAAGAATACGGTTACTTGCTTGCCTTTCTGGCTTCCCCAATGGCCGGATACATCACTGGAACCAGTATCCCGATTGATGGAGGGGCCATCAAAAGCCTATAAATTTTCCGGTGCCGGCGCCACATTAGGCAGGGCAATTGAAACGTACACTACTCCAACCATGATTAAAAGCACCGAAATGGATGCAAGCAAAATAAGGATTTTTAGAAACTTGGGCATGACAGGCTGGGTTTATGGCTAGCAATAAAATCCAATTGTGGAAATAATTGATCTTTTGATCTTATTCACGCGAATGCGTCGGTGTGTTTTTTTAATAAATTCGTTAATAAGTAAAATCGATATTATTAAAATTTTATTACTATATAATTGATTTTTTTAAAAGAATAATTTTAATATAAGAAAAAAAGTTTATTTTAAAAAGGAGTTTTCTGTTGCTGGCGGATTTTGGAGGAATCTGAGCATTTCGGAAATGCTTTGAAAGTGGCAGTGGCTTTTGGCAAAGGTTGCTTTTATTTCGAAGGGGGATGCGGTGATTTGAATGGAGGCAGGCAGTTGCAGTTCGGGGTTTTTCCGGAGGGCGTTTTTTACCCAACAAACCAGGGCTTCGGGCCCTTCAATGGCACAAGCCAGCGGAATTGTGCTCCGAACGATCTTGCCAGAAACAGCATCCACCTGCCATTTGTCCCCGGGGACCAGGCGCTGTATGCCGCCATTAATCATCAGGTCTTCCGGGCTGCCGGTCAACAGGGGCTGGTTTGCGTTCATCAGCCAAAGTTTATCAGCCGTTTCAAGGGCTACTTCCAGATCGTGGGTGACGACCAAAATGGCTTTGGACGCTTTTCTTGCAAGGTCACGTAACAAGTACATGATTTCAAACCGATTGCTAAGATCCAGGTGGGCCGTAGGTTCGTCCAGGATTAGGATGGGGCTGTCCTGGGCCAGGGCACGGGCAATCAGGGCCGTTTGCCGCTGTCCGTCGCTGAGCGCGGATACCCGTTTTGCGGCCAGATGCGAAATGGATGTCCATTCCATCACTTCGGCTATTTTTGTCTGGTCCAGCGGGCTCAGTTGGCCCCACCAGCCCGTGTGTGGAATTCTGCCCAGGGCGACCAAATCCCGGACTGTCATCATGCCTGTGGGTGTTTTTTCGGTCAGGACCACGGCGATCTTTTTTGCCCGCTCCTTTTCAGCAAGCCTACCGGTTGGGGTATCCCCCAGCCACACCTCGCCCTGCAGGGGCGGGTGCTGATGCATGATGGCTTTTAGCAGAGTGGATTTGCCCACCCCATTGGGTCCCATCAGGCAGGTGAGCTCCTGCCGATACAGGTCAAAGCTCACCGGATAGGCTACCCGCTGCGCCAGCTTGCCGGTGCGATAGCCCAATTCCAGGTCCCTGGCCCGTACAAATGCCGGATTTTCGGCCGTGTTGGTTGTCGGCAGATTCATGGTGCTAACGTTAAAATTCCTCACTGAAACTTCGTTTCATGATCAGCCAAATGATCAATGGCGCACCAAAGGCTGTGGTGATTGCATTTAAAGGCAACGTACTGGCCATGCCGGGCAGCTGGCTAATGGTATCGCAGGCAAGCAAAATCACTACCCCCAAACTTGCTGCGGCCGGAAAGAGCAATGCATGGTTTTGGGTGCGGAAAAGCAGCCTGGCCAGGTGCGGTACCGCTATGCCAATAAAGGCGATGGGTCCGCAAAAAGCCGTAATGCTGCCGGTAAGTATGCCCGTACTGACGATCATTACCCAACGTAACCGCTGAAAGTTTATTCCCATGCTCACTGCATAGGCCTCGCCCAGGAGCATGGCATTGTAGGCTTTGACAGAAAAAATTGCGGGTACCAGGCCCAGGAACACCGCTCCCGAAAGAAGTACCAGTTCCTTCCACCCGGTGTTTCCCAAATTGCCCATCGACCAAATGGTAAATAGCTTCAATTCCTCTGCCGCACTGAAATAGGCCAACAGGGTGATTAGTGAGGAGGCGGCACTACCAAACATGAGTCCGACAATCAACAAGGTCATGCTATCCTTTACCTTCCAGGCGGCCAGGCCCATGAGTACCAGTACGCCGATCGCCCCGACACTCGCCGCCAAAACCACCGACCAATACCCTCCGGCACTGCCCAGCAGGTGCCAGCCGAAAGCGGTTCCCGCCATGGTCAGCAGTGCCACGCCCAGCCCCGCACCAGCGCTAATGCCCAATACATAGGGACCGGCCAGTGGATTTCGAAAAAACGTCTGCATTTGCAAGCCGCTGAGGCTAAGTCCGATCCCGGCAAGCATTGCGGTAAGTGATTTGGGCAGCCGGTAGTCCACGACAATGATTTCCCAACTGCTTTTTGGGAAAGGGATACCTCCCAGTCGCCGGAGCAGGTCGTTCAAAGGAATGTGTACGCTGCCCAGGCTCAGGTTGATCAGCCATAACCCGGCACACAGAAGTAGCACGATCACCAGACGGGGGGATAAAAAGCTATTCATGGAGGCGTTGGAAATAGTGAAAATCGCGGTCCCTTGCTTTTTCCGGATGCAGGATCTTGATCAGGTCCCAAAGTACCCAATCCGGCCGCAGGTAACCTTCCTCGAAATACATTAGTCCGCCCGTTTCGCCCCTGTTCCGGGTATAGGTGTAGACCTGTCCGTTGGAAAAGGCCCTGAAATCCTGGTATTTTGGATTGGTATTTCCCATCTGCGATACGGAGGCGTAATCTGCAGCGCCAATCCAAAAGCTCGCTTCACCCGCATGATCGAGCACAAATTCATAGTTGAGAGCAAGGCTACCGCTGCCTTCGAGTTGCTCGAATACATACGCTCCTCCGGCATCCCGTATCAGTTGGGCTACCCAACTGTCCTTCCCGGGAGCATACCAGATGTCTTTGTACAAGGTTCCGGAAAGCACGGAGGGCCGATCTTCTTCTAGGGTGGTGGTACCTGACTGCATCCGGGCAGTCTGGTAATTGGCCTCTATGGCAGAAAAGATGCTGTCGGCGGCCTCCAATTCACCCAAAAGGGCTCCTGTAGCCTTGATCCATTCCGCCCTTCCCAGTGGATGTGGTTCCAGGAATTCTCCGTTTACGACCACGGGAATTCTCGCTGCATCCAGCCTTTCGGTGAGTTTTTGCACTTCCCCAAACCCGGATACCATCACCCAGTCGGGATCGGCTGCGATGATCGTTTCCAGGTCCGGGGATGGGCCTTTTCCCAGTTCGACGACCTTCCCCGCAGCTATCTGTTTGCGAACGGCCGGGGAAGAAATCAGGTCCAAATTTGGAAACGCCAACAAACGGTCTGCTGCACCCAGATAGGTCAGGTGCGGAATTTGGGTGGTTGCTGTCAGTACAATTTTTCTGCTACTGGCGAAAATCGTTTGGGTACCCTCCGCAAGGTGCAGGGAGTCCGGGCTGGCAGCGGCTCGGATTTCGTACCGTTTTTCCAGTCCTGGCTCAAAATGGGTTATCAAGCGGTAGCCTCCTGGGGTTTTGTATAGAGAAAAACCCTTCGCATAAGTCAGGGGGATTTCTTGGATGCCCAGCGCAGTGGCGTCTTCTCGTTGCTTTTCTTTTTCACCACAGGAAAAACCAACCAACAGCAGCAGGTTTATGGCAAGGTAGAAGCGAATTCCCGGGTACGATAGCTGCATTTCTGATTTACATTTGATGCCAAAGTAAACCAATGTACCCCCCAATTCCAACAGCTATTTTCTGGTAAAAATTTTTTGAATGCGGATTTTCCTGTATGTTTGTCTCGATTAATGGTTCCCGAACCTGTACCAGGCTCTCGGGATTAATAGGGAATCCGGTGGAAATCCGGAGCTGTCCCCGCAACTGTAACCCATGCCTGCAGCCAGATTTCGGCGGCAGGGGTTGTCCATCCTCAGCCATTGTCCTAATCCAAGGACGAGAAGGCGGAACAACCAAGGGAAGTCAGGAGACCTGCCATTTTTCGCTGTATTCAACGCTTTCGGGAGAAAGGCGGAGAAGAAGGTTTGTAACAGTGTTCATTTCTACCAGTCGTAGCCAGGCGAAGCCATTTGACGGTGGTCGCGCTCTATTGGTCTGTCCAACGGATAAACCCGCATTCTCTTGCCGTTTCTGTCCGGATTCGAAAGAAACCGATGGTATCATGGCAGTAGTAAATCGACGTATTCCCTTTCTCGCTATTGTATGGCTTTTGCTGCCGGTCTGGGGATATTGTCAAGAGCTGGCCCGGGATACGGTGGAGTTGGATCCCGTGGAGGTGGCTGCGGTACCGATGCGCACCTATGCATACGGGCAGCGGATTCGTAGCCTTGACCTTTCTGCTGCAGAGGGGCCTTCCGGAGGCTCGGTTGGCGACCTTCTTCAGGATCGAACCGGGCTGTTTATCCGCGCTTACGGGCCGGGAATGGCTGCTTCCCTAAGCATAAGAGGTACATCCGCGGGCCATAACGCCTTGTTTTGGAACGGGCTGCCGGTCAATAGTCCCTCTCTGGGCCAGGCAGATTATTCGATTTTTCCCATGGCCGGTATGGACCAGGTAGACATCCACTACGGAAGTGCAGGTGCACTGTACGGGACGGATGCCATCGGAGGAGCCGTGCATCTCTCCACTTCCCTCTCCAGAGACCAACGGCGCAAGAGCCACGTTAAAACTCAGCTGGGAAGTTTTGGCAATTGGGGCCAGGAAATCAGCCACCAACAGCGCCTTCAATCCATTTCCTTTCGTACCAGCCTGTATCGAGACGTGCTGGCAAACCGGTATCCGTATACGGATTGGGCGAGCCCGGACACGCCTATTCGGTACCAGGACCATGCGGCGGTCCACCAACAGGGTTGGGTACAGGACATTCGTGCCGATCTGGGAAAAGCTCAGGTGCTACAAGCTTCCGTCTGGCTCGGGGAAATACAGCGGGAGGTTCAACCCGTTATGGGCTCATCCAGCCGAGATGTCCAAAACGATACAAATCTCCGGGCGGTGTTGGATTACATCAAAAACGGTCCAAAAACCACTTGGAATATCAAGGCGGGAATAGTGCGCGATTACATGGAGTTCAATTCAGACGTAAACCTAACCCTGCAAGCCTTGCTGGCAGCTGCGGTGGACTGGGAACCTTCAGCGCATTGGCAAAGCCGCTCCGGCGTTCGGTATACCCGAATTCAGGGGGATTTATCGACCTATTCCCATTCTGAACAACGCATTGAACTGTATCAGGCGACCAATTACAAGCCCCTGGACAACCTGGCATTTTCCCTGCAGTTGAGGCAGTTGCTGCACGAAGGACAGCCCGTTCCCTTTACACCGGGAGTGGGTGTTTCCTGGACATTTGTTAAAAGTCCAGTGCAGCAGTGGGAGCTGTTGGGAGCTGCATCCAAAGGCTTTAAGGTGCCCACCTTGAATGACCGCTACTGGGTGCCTGGGGGAAATCCGGACCTTGCTTCCGAGCAGAGCTGGAGCAAGGAACTGGGTTTTAACCAACAGTTTACCAATAAGATCCTACAGTTTAGCAATCGGCTTTCCGCGTTTCACATGAGCGTGGACAACTGGATTATCTGGCTTCCGGAGGAATCCTACTGGACACCAAAAAACGTCCGCAAGGTGGTGAGTAAGGGGCTGGAGTACTTCATGGAATGGGAGTTGAAGCAGGGGGGCTGGGATCTGGGTTGGGAGGCGGACTATGCCTGGACCCATACCAGTAACCGCAGCGTGGCAGCAGGAAACGAGATGGATCTCGGTAAACAACTGCCCTACGTACCCATCCACAAATTGCAGGTACGCGGGAAGGTTAAAAATGACCGGTTTTCCGGCTTTGTGTCAGGGCAATACACCGGTGAACGCTTTCTCACCTCCGATAACCAGACCGCACTGCCGGCCTATTCGCTTTGGGGAGCGGGTGTTTCCCGTACCTTTTCCTGGAAGAAATGGGTAAGCGGAAGCGTTGCGCTAGAGGTTCAAAATGTGTGGAATACCGAGTACCAGCTGCTTCGGCTACGGCCCATGCCTGGAAGAAATTTTCAACTTACAATACATCTAGAACTATGAAAAAAGTGAAGTTAGCTTTCCAAATACTGATTTTTACGCTGTTGGTATCCTGTGCAACGGAGCCGGTAGAAATGCCCCGAGGTGCCTATGAAGAAGGGGTGCTGGTGATCAATGAAGGGGCATTTGGCGCCAATGATGGGGAAATTTTCCATTACGAAACCGAAAGTGGGGAAATGGAATCGTCTATTTTTGAAAAGGCGAATGCGCGCCCCTTTGCCGGGTTGATCCAAAACATGCGGTCCTTTGGAGCCAATAGATATCTCGTCGCCAATACCGGCAAGGTGGAAATCGTTCGGTCCGATGACTTTGTAAGCGTAGGCGCGGTAAACGGAGGCCTGATCAATTCCCGGTCCCTGCTGGCTACTGACGGGAAATTATTCATCAGCGATTGGGGTGCCTACGACGAAAACTGGAACAATCCGGAATCGTTTATTGCCGTGGTTAATGGCCAGGAGGGCGGTTCGGTCAGCAAGAAAATCGCTATTTCCTCCAGGCCAGAAGGAATGACTTTCCTGGGAGACCGGATTTTGGTAGCCTGCCAGCAGGAACAGCTGATTTCGGTCATAAACCCCGAAAACGATACCGTAGAAAAGACCGTATCGGTAAGCGGCACGCCTTTTTATTTTTTTAACTACGCAAATCGTACCTACCTGTATGCCAACGATGCCGAAAATGTCTACGCGCACCGACTGGATCCGGTGACGTTTGAGGTGGAGGAAACGCAAACGTTTGGGGTTGTCAACAGCATTTACAATGGCAATTTTGCCCTTACCGGTAGTGGCGAACTAGTTGTCATTAGCAACCATGCCGATGAAGATGTGGTAGTGAAGCTTTCTCTAGGTACCGGAACCGTTTCGGAGGCCCGTTTTTATTCGGGAAAAAATTTTTACGGGTTGGGATACGATGAGGCAACGCAAACGCTGTTTATTGGAGAGCATGCCGGCTGGCAGGGAAACGGCTCAGTACTACGTATCAATTCGGCCGGAGCGTTGATAGACCAATTGCCCGCCGGAAGAGGCCCTAGTGGCTTTTATTTTCCCTGATTTCGAGGGATGATAGGATCAAGTGGAGATGTGATGATGTGGTAATGTGGAGTGGCTTAGCCTGCCGTAGGCCGACGGGCTCAAAACCAATGCCGGGTATTGGCGCCTCTGCGAGACTTAACATTTAAAAAACGCAGAAATCAGGATGACGGTATTGACTATTACCTATCTAAAAATCAACCTATTAAAAAAATAAAGCGTGATATCAAATCACCTCCCTCCTTTCTCCCACTCCTGAAAACAGGAGGGGGAGAAAGGGGGTGGTAAAAAAACGTCATCGGTAGGATATATTTTGGGATAAAGGATGAACGCTTCGCTCGTTGCACCCGCGGCAGTCTGTCGGTGCACGTTGGCGGTACGCGTTTTCTATTCGACAGGCTTCGGCACCAATAACGGTTAGTGATGATCCAACCGATTGACGGTTTGTTAAAAAATGTTAATTTCTCGATTTGGGTCTTGCGTAAAATCTGCTTCTCGCATAAAATTGTCACCGCAATTCTTGAAGTTATCTCAAGGTAAATAGGCTTGGATTTTACGTCAATGGTTTAATTCATAATTTCACTTATTTATATGAACTCCGCAGGTAATTTTAACAGAAAGAGCTCCTCTCGGGGCGTGTATTGTTTGTTTGCTTTTCTAGTCGTTTTTGGATTTCTACTTCCCTTAAAGGTCCCGGCTCAAGATTCACGGGACGGGTCGTCGTTTACCGCAAGTCTTCTTAACATAGAAGCCCCGGTCAATGAAACCTTTCGTTATCAGGCCACGCTCACGAACAATTCCGATCAAGCGCGGATATACCAATTAAGCGCAGAGATGCCCGAAGGCTGGCGGGTTGCTTTTAAGGCGAGGGGCAGTCAAATCACTTCGCTAAATGTGGAGCCGGGAAGAACGGAAAGCCTCACCATCGAAATACGACCGGCCTATGGGGCAGCTCCTTCGACGTACCCCGTACCCGTGCAGGCCCGCGCAGCTAATGAGACCCTTTCACTAGACCTGGAAGCGGTAATAGAAGGATCCCATGAAATGGAGCTCACCACTCCTACGGGGCGCTTGAGTGGTGAAATTACAGAGGGGGAAAAAGCCGAAATACTTCTCCAAGTAAAAAATACTGGCTCGCTGGCCTTGAATGACATTACTTTCTCCTCGCAGACCCCTCCAAATTGGCAGGCCACCTTTTCTCCCGCTGAGATCCA
The DNA here is from genome assembly GCF_900109255.1 of Cyclobacterium xiamenense. NCBI lineage: Bacteria > Pseudomonadati > Bacteroidota > Cytophagia > Cytophagales > Cyclobacteriaceae > Cyclobacterium > Cyclobacterium xiamenense. The sequence continues at coordinate 255,438 of NZ_FNZH01000004.1, forward strand.
GCAGTTGGATCCCGGCGAGACCATGGACGTGATCGCAATGCTGTCCGTTCCCGATAAAACCCTGGCAGGGGATTACGTCAGTAAATTTACTGCCAAAAACGCTCCAAGTACGAGTACCGCGACCTTTCGAATGACGGTCAAAACCTCCATGTTGTCTGGCTGGGTAGGTATACTCGTGATTTTGCTGGCGATCGGTTTTGTATTTTACCTCATCCGAAAATTTGGTAGGAGATAAGCAACGTTATGGCTAACCCAATCATAGAGTTGAATCGCCTGACAAAAAAGTATGGCGACTTCAAAGCAGTGAATGAATTGGATCTTACGGTAAACAAGGGGGAAATATTTGGATTATTGGGCCCCAATGGAGCCGGAAAGACGACGACCATCCTTATGATGATGGGGCTAACGGATCCCAGTTCCGGCACGGCCCGTGTTTGCGGATTTAATGCTACCAAGGACCCCCTATCGGTCAAGCGGCTTGTAGGGTACATGCCGGATAGTGTTGGCTTTTACGATACGATGACGGCCCTTGAAAACCTGATGTACGTGGGGGAGCTGAATGGAATCCCACGCTCAGAAGTGGAGGAGCGGGCCCTTGCCACGTTGGAACTGGTAGGGCTGTCCGGTGAGGCCATCCATAAGAAGACTGCCGCCTATTCCCGAGGAATGAAACAGCGGCTGGGATTGGCAGAAGTGCTTATCAAAGATCCAGAAGTCATTATTTTGGATGAACCCACGCTGGGAATCGATCCAAGCGGTGTAAAGGAATTCCTCGGGCTCATTTTGCACTTAAGTCGCGAGAAGGGGCTGACCGTCTTGCTTTCCTCCCATCACCTCCATCAGGTGCAGCAAGTTTGTGATCGGGTAGGTATTTTTGTTAAGGGAGAACTGCTGGCTGAAGGTACCCTCGATACGCTTTCCAACCGGATTTTTGCTGAAAAATCATTCGAGGTCCATGTCAATTTGGAAAACGCTATCGACCTTCCCTGGAAGGATGAGGCAGAAATGCGCCAACTGGAGGCTGTGCAACAGGTTCGCGTACAAGGGCAGGTGATCGAGGTGATAAGCAGTAAAGACCTGACCCCCGCCATCGTTCGGTTCTTTGTACATAAAGGCTATGACGTTTCCGGTGTCCAGAAAAAGGAGTATGGATTGGAGGAAATTTACGAAAAGTATTTTGAGAAAAACCTAACTGAATAAAAGATCAATGAAAGCAATCAGGGATCTCGTTGACAGTCATTCTTCTACAACGACAGAAACCCGCCCCCATCCCTTCTGGGTGATGGTGCGCAAAGAAATTGCCGGTCATATTCGCAGCTGGCGGTTTTTGGTACTGCTGCTACTCATTCTCCTGACATTTTGGGGCAGCATCTCGGTGGCCATGAGTACTATACGCGAGGTGGTGAACAATGCAAAGGATCCGGATCGGTTGTTCCTGTACCTGAAGTTGCTTACCACCACCGAAGGCACCCTGCCACCATTCCATGTATTTCTGAATTTTCTGGGCCCCATCGTGGGTATCAGCCTTGGGTTTGATGCAATCAATTCCGAGCAGCAAAATGGAACATTGACCCGCATTATGGCGCAGCCCGTGTACCGGGATAATTTGCTCTTGTCGAAATTTGTCAGTGCGCTGGCACTTGTTGGGAGCTTATTACTGACGCTCTCCCTATTGATGGTCGGCGGGGGCATCCTGATCACCGGAGTGCTCATCGAGGCAGAGGAAGTATTTCGAATCGTTGGTTTTACGATCCTTTGTACGGTGTATGTGGGATTTTGGCTGGGTCTTTCCATCTTATTGTCGATCCTTTTCAAACAGGCTTCCACCTCCGCACTGACGGCAATTGGCATTTGGCTGTTTTTTACCGTATTCTACCAAATCATCATTGACCTGATTGTACCGGCCGCCAATGAGTTTTCCGAAACGGATGTGATTCGGTATAACCGACAGGTTTTAAACCTGTTGCGCCTCTCGCCCAGTCAGCTTTTTACCGATGCGACGACCACCTTATTGATGCCGTCTGTAAGGAGTTTGGGGCCGATCACAATGGAACAGATGGCCGGCGCGATCCCCTCGCCACTTCCGTTGCGGGACAGTTTGATGATCGTATGGCCGCAGCTCAGTGGCCTGATCGCTGCCACGACGATGTGTTTTGCAGCTTCGTATTACCTGTTTATGCGCCGGGAAATAAGGGGGTAGTTCTGAATGTAGGGATCTATAGGACCCTACTTATAACGAGCTATTTCGGGGATTTGTCTGCGGGACAAAAAAAATGCACCACAGATTACGCAAATTAGCACAGATACATCACAGAAAAAGGTCAGGGTATAGGATAAAATAGCTTATTCAGTTATTCTAAATCCCAAAAAAATCTCTGAAAATCGGGTGCGAATCTGCGGTGAAAAAAGTTGTCTTTGTGTCACCTTTGGACCTCTGTGACGCCATTTTTCGAAAAAACGGGCTTTTTAATACTTTTCAAAACCAATATCCCAAGCGACACACCACATTATTGAATGTGATTTTATCTTTTGCAAAATAGCTCCAGTCTTCCGGGCGACTGGGATCGGGCATTGGGACCATGGGATTGGCAGTGGTGAGGTGGTAGATTTGCCGTTTATAGGACAGGCTGATGGTCCAAAAATTGGTCCGTTTCGTTTTTAAGCGCAGCCCGATACTGCCCTGCCCCATAAAACCCCCGTCTTGCCAGCGGTGTTCGTTCCATTCGGTGACCACTGTGGGCTCCAGAATCGTGGACCCGTACCCCAAATCCAGGGCTCCGTATACCTGCCAGGTATCTTGGGGATTGGCTACTGTTCGCCAGCTCATGGCCACCGGCACCACGGAAAGGCCGCCGTATTGGTCCAGGCCGGTCAGGAACCCAAACGCGTGCCTCTCCGAAAGCAGAAAGCCATTGAAAGTTTGGAAGGTGAAATTGGTGCGCGTCCCAAACTCATCCCGCCCGCTCAGCATACCCATTTCGGAATGATGGGTAAAAGGTAAGGCCTGTCCCCAGCTGTTAAAAGGACAGGCCAAATAGAGGGTTGCTGCAAAAATGGTATAAATGACCTTCATTTAGCGAAAAGATACATTGATACAGCTTAATTTCTTTAGTTTTTCCGGGTCGGAATAGTCAAACTGACAAACCCCATCCGGGCCAATTACGATTAACGATTTGGGTCCGGGGATGATGTCTATGGCAGCAAAATCGTCCAGATGCTCCAATTGATTGCTGGCGATTTCCAAAACATCTGCCACGTTAAAACTCTTCAATCCGTGTTCACCTTCTGCAAGGTACAAATAATCTCCCAAAAGACCCAGCCCATGCGGATTATCCATGGGGTAGGATTTAATCAACCGCGGTTTGTACAGGTCGGTGATGTCCAGCACATGCAGTTCATCTACACCCATGCGACACATTGCCCCGCTCCGAAGGGTGACAAAGGCATGGGTGTCGTTGACGACCACCGGATCGCAGGAAGTGACGTGCTCGTACACAGCCATTTTCTTCGGGTCGGAGGGAATGCTCGCATCGTAAATGTGCATGCCGGTCATGGAACCGATAAATAAATTTCCTTTAAACGGAAAGATGGTCTCAATGCCCCAACCCAGGTTGATGTTTTTCAGGTACTGCGGGTCGGTAGGGTCTTCCACGTTGAAGACGCGAAGGTCGTAGTCGTCTACCGTGTACAGGTGGCCCGACAATAAGGTGAAGCGAGCCATGGAGCCACCCTGCCCGTAATTTTGTCCACCTCCTCTGCTGGCATCGCTGCTAACCGCAGCCATGGACTCAAAGGCCATAAAGTCGGTCCGAAAAGCTGGCCTGCCCCAGCTGGACCACATCATATTGGGATCCGTAGACGTGATCAACGTATCCTTATACGTGACAATGGTACCGGTTTCCTCGTTGGAATACAGGTTTGGGAACACGTCTTCCTCTCTTTTGACCAATTCAATGTCCTGCGGATCGGAGATATCAAACGCCAATAGGTCTACGTAATTATCGGCGTACAGAATGTGATCGTTGATAGCCAAATCTCCCGTTCCCGGAATATTGATAAAATTCAGATTACGCGGGCTGGCAGGGTCGGTGTTGTCCAGGATGTGGATCCCTTTGCCCGGCTCAGATACAAACAGGTAGTCCCCGAAAATGTAGATTTTACCGGGATTATCCAGTGGCTTGGGCGGTTCGATGATGATGTCTGCTTCACGGAAGGCATTTACTTGCAAGAATACCGGCACCTGTGTTTGGTAGGTGTAGCTGGATTCCAATTGGTCTTCGCAGGAAGGGAAGAACACGAGCAGCATTGCCGAAAATACGAGCGGAAGGCTTTGTCTGAGTTTTTTTTGTACGTGTGTTTTCATGGCCATTGGGAACAAATTTGAAAAGGTTTTCGGGGACATCTTGATCAGATGCTTTTCCCTGAGACGCAACTCATTGGAAAAGTGCGACACCCGGAGCTCACTTTTTTTTAATAACGGTTTACTGGTCCAGGTTTTTTTCCATGACCCGTTCAAATCCTTCCAGAAAATCGATGTATTTTTTCACGATGTTTTCCGTCAGGGAACCCAGGTAGTCCCCGGGATACAGGGGGTTGTATTTGATGCGGCAAATAATCATGTCCAGCCACCCCTGTCCGTCGTCGATCAGGTTTGCGTGAAAAGCTTCCACCGTGGCGTCCCGGGACCCGGAAAAGGGTGGTTTCCCCTGTTTTCTAAAATAGGCCGCAATGGTTTCCAAGGCCGCGTCATGGGCTTTTTCAAAAAATTTTACGATTTCGGCGCGGGTCCGGTCGTTCATGCCGTGACTTTTGCCTTCCTGTACCACATCCCGCAAATCATTGAGCTGTTCGACAAATTCGGTGTAGCAATTTTCGCAATCCAATTCCTTTCGTTTCATGAGCGTTCCGTTTACAGCGGTAGAAGTCAATGTACCAATTACCGATCGAAATCGGAATAGTTAGGTGATTATTTTTTTACCCGGTCTGGGTTTTCGCTAAGGAAGGACTTCCAGCCCGCGCTTCGTCCCCGGGTCTGAATCCGGCCCTCGTGGAAGTGGTGGCAAAGCGCCACCGCCAACGCATCGGTGGCATCCAGCAATTGGGGCAATTCCTTCAGGTTTAGCAGGGTTTTCAGCATTTCTGCTACCTGCTCCTTGGAGGCATTGCCGTTTCCCGTGACCGATTGTTTCACTTTCTTTGGCGAATATTCGGTAATGGCTATTTCTTTGGCCAGCGCCGCCGCCATGGCCACTCCCTGTGCCCTGCCCAGTTTGAGCATGGATTGTACGTTTTGCCCGTAAAAGGGGGCTTCGAGTGCTACGGCATCCGGCGAAAATTCCTCCAATATGCCGCTTATTTTGTCGAATATTTTTTTCAACTTCAAGGCATGATCGCTGTATTTTTTCAAATGAATGACACCAAATTGGAGGACTGAATAGCTATTGCCTGTTACCAGTAACAACCCGTAGCCCATGACCGTGGTGCCCGGATCAATGCCCAAAATTATTTTTTCCTTCTGCTGATTTTTCGCTTCTTTGCCCATCGGTGCAATTTACGACAATTCTTTCAAAGCAGGACATGGGTTTACTTATCGCTGCCGTTTGCATTTTCGTCCTCGCTGCGTACCTGCTGGGCCTGGTTTTTCTTGCCATCACCTGGGATCAATTGCCGGTGCCGGCCTCAGCGGCTGAAAATCCGGTGCCCGACTGCACGGTTCTGGTTCCTTTCCGAAACGAAGCGCCAAATCTGGCTCAATTACTGCCGCAACTCGCCCGGCAGCTTCCCCATGGCTTGCCGGTTATTTTCATCAATGACCAAAGCGAGGATGGGGGAGAAGCCCTGGTAAACGCCTTTATCAGCGAGAGGGATTTGGCACATTGGCGGTGCATGACTAGCGAAGGAATTGGAAAAAAAGCCGCGTTGCGTACGGGAATCGAACACAGTACCACAGCCCTCATCCTGACCACCGATGCCGACGTGCAGGTCCCTTCTACCTGGGTCCGGTCCATGCTGGCTTCCTTTGAGCAGCCGGAGGTGCAGTTGGTGGCAGGCCCGGTAATCGCCAGCGCCGGTCCGGGGGTCTTTGGCAGGTTTCAGCCCATCGAATGGGCGAGCATTGGACTGATGACGGCTGTGTCGTTCTTCCGGGGAAACCCGTTGATGTGCAGCGCTGCCAATCTGGCTTTTCGCCGGGCAGCTTTCTACCATGTTTCTGGCTACGAGGGAAACGAACACCTGTTATCGGGGGACGACGAGTTTCTGATGAAAAAAATACTTGCCGCATTCGGCGCTCCTGCCTTGCGGTATAGTGCCGGACCGGAATCGCTGGTAACAACCCGGCACCTACCGGGGGTGGAGGCTTGGATTGCCCAACGTAGTCGATGGGCCAGTAAATGGAATGCTCACCGGAGCTGGGGGCATGCCGCTTCGGCGGGCTTTTTTGCACTTGTCAGTCTGTGTCAGTTGGCCGTCCTGCTGCTTCCATTGCTGCATTGGACCTTTCTTGGCTGGGTCCTGCTTTATTGCGCGCTGAAATTCTTTCTGGAAAAACGAACCTTGGGTCGGTTTCTACGGCATTTCGGAAAGCCGGTGAACAACCTGGACCTGTTTCTAGCCGGTTGGTTATACCCCTTGCTTGTGGTCCGGACCGTTCCGCGGGCGATTTCAGGAAAATATACCTGGAAAGGAAGGAAAAACTAATCAAACCCTTATTTTTGTCATTCCACCTAACCAATGGGTACAAAAAATGACCGACGACGAATTTGACCTGCTCGACGAATTGTATTTCCTACAATCGTACGACTACCTTAAAAATAAATTGGGTTGGGAGGACGAGCGGCTGTTAGTTACCTTGGATTTGCTGCTGCAAAAAGCATGGATTAAATGCTATTCGGGTCCTGAGGAAGAAATATTTACCCCGCCTGCGTTGAAAGAAAACGGCAACGAGCTGTATTACCTGGCCAGCAAACAAGGGCTTTTGAGACACAATACCCGCTGACATGACCACAGAGACGTTAAAGTACCAACGAAAAGAATTGGAATTAAAGGCCTTGTTGGAAATCACCCAGGCCATCAACGAAAATAAGACGGAGAATGTATTGCTCAACATTTTTAAATTCACCTGTCTCGTGCACCTCAACATCAAGTCGTTGTTACTTTATGTGTTCAACGAGCAGGAGCAGTTTTTTGAACGCAGGATCTCCCACCAGGTAAAAGGAAAGTTACCGGAACATATTGCAAAAGCGGATGTGGAGGAAAACAAAGACCTGGGTAAACTCAGCGTGAGCCTTTCTCAGGAATACTCTTTCTCGGAGGTAAATATATACGTACCCGTCTACCACAAAGAAAAAATGCTGGCAATCCTGTTCTTGAATACCAAGGACAAAGAAAAAGGGTTGGACCTGGACTTTACCCAAGCGCTTACCAACATCCTGGTTGTGGCATTGGAAAACAAACGCTTTGCCCGAAAGCAACTCGAGCAGGAACGCTTGCGCAAGGAAATGGAAATCGCCAGCAGTGTGCAGCGCATGCTTTTTCCGGCAAGCTTGCCATCCAATCACCGACTAAAGGCAAAGGTGACCTATTTTCCCCACAGTACGGTGGGAGGCGATTACTACGACCTGGTTCAGCCCACCAAAAATGATGTTTATTTTTGTGTAGCAGATGTTTCCGGCAAGGGAATGCCCGCTTCGCTGCTGATGTCAAACTTTCAGGCTGCCTTGCGAACCTTGTTGCGAAGTGGTTCGGATTTGGTGACCATCGTCGAACAGCTAAATTCCACCATATTTGAAAACACCAACGGAGAACGGTTCATTACCTTCTTCCTGGGACATTACCGGTATTCGGATGGCAGGCTGCGCTACGTCAATGCCGGGCACAATCCCCCCGTCCTTTGCACCGAGCAGGGGCAGCAGATGGAAGTGCTGGAGGCAGGTACCACCATTCTGGGAGCCTTCGAATCCCTACCGTTTTTGGAACAGGGCCAACGTAACGACCTGCACGGCTTTATCATACACCTGTATACGGATGGCTTGACCGAAACACTAAATCCCAGGGAACAAGAGTATGGCGAGGAAAGCTTTTTGCAGTACATCCGCGCCAACCCCTGTGCGACTCCCGAACACTTTCATTTAGGCTTCTTTACAGAACTGGACGCCTTTTCTGAGGGAGTGCCGCGACGGGATGACCTTACGTTGCTTAGCCTTCAATTCAACGGAGATGCGCCCCTTTAAAGTACCAGACATAGCGCAGCAGGTTTTTACCGACTTTACCTGGCACCGGGACCGGGATCAACGGAATGTTTTTTTGACGTTTGACGATGGGCCGGTAGATGGAGTGACCGATTTTGTGCTGGAAGCCCTGGACCAACACCGGATGAAGGCGACCTTTTTCATGGTGGGAGATAACGTAAGCCGGTCCGGTTCCCTGGCCCGGCAGGTATGGCAAGCAGGACACGGCATCGGCAACCATACTTTTCACCACCTTCGAGGTGCAAAAACAAGTGTTGCGGGATACCTGCAGGACGTAGAAAGGTGTGGAGAAGTCATCCGTGCCGAGACCGGTACACGTCCCACCTTGTTTCGGCCGCCTTACGGGAGCATCCGTTGCAAGCAAAAAAGGGCGATTAAAGAAGCGTATGAAATCGTCTTGTGGGATCTGATTTCATGGGATTTTGTACCCGGCATGTCTCCCAAACGCGCGCTGCGTAAATTGCAGGAAACAACCAGAAACGGCTCCATTGTCTTGTTTCACGATCAGCAAAAATCCCGACACTTTCTCAAAAGCATGCTGCACGGATACCTGGACTATTTATCCGCCACTGGCTACACCACCCAACTACTGTAGCCGTGCAGCAGGTGGCGCTACTCATACTGTCCCTGGTTACGCTCCAATACCTGGTACTTTGGTTCCGACTGAAACGATTTTTTCGCGGGTACTCCCAAGCGGACCCGACCGCCGCTATGCCAAACGTTTGCATTTTTCTTCCCTGTCGAAATGAAGCAGAAAATTTGCCCGACTGCCTTCGTGCGCTAGACGCGCTGCAGTACCCCGCCGAGAAGATTCGATTCCTAGTGGCGGATGACCACAGCAGTGATGAGACGGGTGCCATCCTGGCCAACTGGGTGAGTCAGGGAAAAAACCGGCAGTTGATACCGCTGGACCGTCCGCCGGTAGCTGGAGAAAACGGCAAAGCCCTTGCCATGGCCCTGATGGCCGGGCAGGTAAAAGAGGGGGAATTGTTGCTCTTTACCGACGCGGATTGCCGGGTTCCGGCAGGCTGGGCAAAATGCATGGCGAAAACCTATCTTCAGGAATTCGGTTTAGTGACCGGGATAACGACGATTTCCGGAAACTCCTGGTTTGCACGCATGCAGTCCCTGGACTGGTGGCTTACCCTGGGAAAAGTAAAAGTGGTCGCAGATTGGGGATTTACCCTAACAGCCATGGGGAATAACATGGCAGTGGGGGAAGGCCCCTACAGGAAAGTGGGCGGATTTTTCCCCTTCAAGGAAGTTGTGACGGAAGATCTCGCCCTGGCCAGAGCCATGTACGGGATGGGATTTCGACCCATTCAACTGGTAAATAGAGCCGCGCTGGTGAGGACCCTGCCCGAACCGGGATTTGCCCGGTTGATGAAGCAGCGAAAACGTTGGATGCGTGGTGCATTCCTTTTGCCCTGGTATTGGCAATGGCTATTGGGCTTGCAGGTAGGGTTCTACCTGGCACTGGCTGTCGCCTTGTATTACGTACCGTTACTGACAGGGATCAGTTGGGCCATTAAAATTTTGGCTCAATCCCTTTTTATCCGCACATTTGCTGCAAAAACGGAAACGAAAACAAGATTTCTGGATTTACTAAGCTTTGAAATTTATAACTGGATCGTAAGCTGGGCCACCGTATTGTATTACTTTTGGCCCGGAGCCATCCAATGGAAAAACCGCAAGTACGCATGAAATTTATCGAGACACACGCCCATCTTTACAGCAAGAAATTTGATTCCGATCGGTACGAAGTGATCCGGACGGCCCGGGAACGGGGTGTGGCGAAATTCTTTATGCCTAATATTGACCTGGAGTCCATTCCGGGGATGCTGCAGATAGCGGCGGATTTTGAAGAGGTTTGCTTTCCTATGCTCGGCTTGCATCCCTGTGACGTAGGAGCAGATTTCGAACAAAAGTTAGACACTATGGAGGAATGGTGGGGCCGGCACCCGTTTGTGGCCGTAGGAGAGACGGGCATCGACTTGTATTGGGACAAGACGTATTTTGCGCAACAGCAGGAATCGTTGCGCAGGCATATTCGATGGGCGAAAGACAAAAGCCTTCCGCTGGTATTGCATTGCCGTAATTCCTTGGATGAAACCATTGCCTTGCTGCAATCCGAGCAGGTCGATGGACTGTCTGGCATTTTTCATTGTTTTTCCGGAGATCTCTCTCAGGCAAAGCAAATTATTGCCATGGGGTTTTATCTGGGCATCGGGGGAACGCTCACCTACAAAAACAGTGGGTTGGGAGAAGTAGTGGCTGCCCTGGGTCTGGATCGGTTGGTGTTGGAAACCGACAGTCCCTACCTGGCTCCAGTTCCTTTCCGGGGAAAGCGGAATTCACCGGAATACATCCCACACATCGCCGAAAAAATGGCCGGCTTTGTTCAAACCTCGGTGGAGGAAGTAGCCGCCGTGACGAGTAAAAACGCGTTGACCGTTTTTAAACAGCCTTTCGATGAATTATAAAATCGTTCGTTTAAATACTGCCGCCCGAACTGAGATCGAATATGCGGTCCTCATCATCTATACGGGAGGTACGCTGGGAATGGCCTACGACGAACAGGGTTCGCTGGTGCCCTTTAATTTTGGGAAAATTTTGGAAAAAATCCCCAACCTAAACAACCTGAACATCAGCATTACGGTCATTTCGTTTCCGGAACCCATTGATTCGTCCAACATCAACCTGCAACACTGGGTGGACATGGCCTACATCATTTACGAGAATTACGATACCTACGATGGTTTCGTGGTGCTGCACGGCACGGATACCATGGCTTACAGTGCGTCCATGCTCAGCTACATGCTTTCCGGGCTCAACAAACCGGTGATTTTTACGGGGGCACAACTGCCCATAAGCGCGATGCGCTCGGATGCCCGGGAAAACCTGATGACCTCCCTGGAAATCGCGATTTCGAAAGCCAATGGAAAACCGATTGTACCAGAGGTTTGCATCTTTTTCAACCACATGCTTCTTCGGGGAAACCGGGCGAAGAAAGTGCAAAGCGTCCATTTTGATGCTTTTGAGTCAGAAAATTACCCACCTCTGGCAGAATCCGGCATTGTGATCGACTACAATTATGCCTCGATCCGTCCCTATGAAGAGGGGAAAAAGCTCAAATACCTAAACAGGCTGGATAATCGCGTCATGGTGTTGAAACTTTTTCCCGGGATCACAAAAAACGTCATCCAACACTGCCTTCAAATCGAAGGATTGAAAGGCATTGTGCTGGAGACTTACGGCTCCGGCAACAGCCCGAGCGAGGACTGGTTTATCCATACCATGGAGGAGGCGGTAGACAGGGGCTTGCTGGTATTCAATGTCTCGCAGTGCAACGGAGGGCGGGTGATTCAGGGCCGTTACCAGACCAGTACCGACCTCAAACGCGTCGGGGTTTTGAGTGGAGGGGACATTACCACAGAGGCTGCGATTACCAAGATGATGTTTGTACTGGCCAACGAAAGTGACGAAACCGAAATTAAACGCAAGATGATGACGCCGCTGGCTGGAGAGATGTCTGTTTTGAGCCATTGACAGGGCTCGAATCAATGGTTTGATCGTCAATCTTCTAGCTTTCATTGCCAGAAAAATTCCGTTTGAGGCGTGTTATTTTTACATAATAAACGAGGCAATTATTTGCATGGGCTGAATTTTATAATTTTATTTGTCGCTTCAACAAAGCTGAAATTCACCAGAATAAACAGAGAGGTGTCCGAGCGGTCGAAGGAGCACGCCTGGAAAGCGTGTATACCCCTAAAGGGTATCGAGGGTTCGAATCCCTTCCTCTCTACATGAATCACCTGGTTCGGAAACAAGCGTTTCCAGTTCTTTGAAACCTGCCTCATATAGTAAGTTACGCCGGTAGAGGGGCGCCATCCAAACTGGAGTATATCCACTGGTATAATTGGGTTGAAACAATCCTTTTATTTAAAATAACTTGAAATTGGGTACAATCTGTTACCCACAGAAAGGGTTTTCTTAGAAATTATAATGGAATCATTTGCAAAATGAACCGAAAAAATTATAACTTTAAAAACTTAATTCGAATTCAGAAACCGTTCAACCTTTAAATGTCTATTAAAAACTACATTATGAAAAAGTTAATCGCTTTGTTCATGCTTTTCGGGATTTTATTTTCTCCGATGATCACAAAAGCACAAGAAGAAACAGAAGAAACAGAAGCTGACACCACCGAAGAGGCTGCTGCTCCAGCTCCAACGCCTGCTCCTGATCCCACGCCGGTGATGACCGATGATGACATCGTTGCTGAAGAGCAATCCTTTCATCAAGTGATCAAAGACAAGTTTATTGAAGGAGATCCCACGTACATGACGCCCGTTTTGTTGTGTTTGATATTGGGTTTGGCTGTGGCACTGGAACGAATCATCACGCTTAACCTTTCAACGACCAATACCAAGAAATTGTTGGCCAAAGTTGAAAGTGCGTTAGAAGAGGGTGGAATTGAAGCCGCCAAAGACGTGACTAAAGGTACCAGAGGCCCCGTTGCTTCCATCTTTACTCAAGGGTTGATGCGCTATTCGGAAGGTATTGACATGGTGGAAAAATCCATCATTGCGTACGGATCCGTAGAAATGGGTAGGCTAGAAAAAGGCCTGGTTTGGATCTCCCTGTTTATCTCCCTTGCACCAATGCTTGGTTTCATGGGTACGGTAATTGGTATGATTGGTGCCTTTGACTCCATCGAGGCAGCAGGTGATATCTCTCCGTCTCTCGTGGCAGGTGGTATCAAAATCGCCCTTTTAACAACAGTAGCCGGTTTGATCGTAGCGATTATCCTACAGTTATTTTACAACTACTGCGTGGCAAAAATTGACTCTATCGTAAACGATATGGAAGACGCTTCCATCAGCTTAGTAGACATTTTGGTGAAACACAAATTGACCAGGTAATCCTGGTCTTTTTTGTGTACCTTTAAATGATTTATTCACTCAAGATATTTAGATAAAATGGATACTACTGATATATTTTTATATGCAGGGTACTTGCTGATCATCGTTGGAGCGATTTTTGCAATCCTAATGCCATTGATCCAGTCTCTCGGAGACCCAAAAAGTCTGTTAAAGACGGTCGCCGGGGTGGTTATCATCGGTGCAGTGTTTGGGATAGCCTATTCCTCCGCAAGTGGAGATGTGGCTGCCAAGTACATGGCAGACCCATTTAATATTTCTCCAGAAGGTGCCAAGATGGTAGGAGGGGTATTGCTTACCGTATATGCCCTATTCATTCTGGCCATCGTGGGCATCGTAATTACCGAACTTAATAAATTAATCAAGTAATTATGGCTAGCAAGAGAGGTAGAATGAGTCAGGAGGTAAATGCAGGGTCGATGGCGGACATCGCCTTCTTGCTTCTTATCTTCTTTCTCGTAACCACAACAATCGCTTCGGATAAGGGTATTCTTAATATCCTTCCTCCCAAGCAGGATCCCAATCAGCCACCACCAGAGGTGGAGCTAAACGAACGGAATATATTTAACATTCTGATCAATGCAAACGATGACTTGTTGATCGAAGGTGAATTCAGAAATAACACCGATGGTTTGTCCGAAGAAATCAAAAGTTTTGTATTGAACTTTGGTAACCCGGACGAAGATGCGGTGGCCTTGTTTAATGAGTTACCTCCTTCATTGAGAGGCTTGGCAGAGCAAAGTCCGGAATCTTCCGACCATCCCATGACCGGTGGTGCAGTAATTTCCATCAAGACCAATAGAGGTACTAGTTATGAGACCTATCTGGAAGTTTTGGATTTGGTGAAAAAGGCCTATTTCGAGATCTACGGAGAGCGGGTAGGACTGACTGCAGAGCAGTACCGGGCACTGTCGGGGCAAACTGCGGCCGAAAAAGAATTGATCGATCGTGGAAAAGACCGTATTCCAATGGCCATCTCGATTGCTGAACCTGATAAAATAGGAAGCTAATTATGTCGAAGTTTAAAAAGAAAACCAAAGCTGACACCAATATTCCTACTTCAGCACTACCGGATATTATCTTCATGTTGTTGTTCTTCTTCATGGTGACGACGGTTTTGCGGGAGCAGGAAATCCTGGTGGAGCAAAAAATTCCGCAGGCTACGCAGCTGCAGAAATTGCAGAAAAAGACCTTGATCTCCTACCTGTACATTGGAAAGCCCAAGAACACCTCCCTGTATGGATCGGAGCCTCGAATTCAGGCCAACGATGTATTGATCAACACTTCTGACATCATCCTGTGGGTGAATCAGGAAAAAGATAACCTATCGGAAGCCGAACGGGATCAGATCACGATTTCGCTGAAAGCGGATAGAGACGTGAAAATGGGACCTATCAGTGATATACAGTTTGAATTAAGGGAAGCAGATGCACGAAAGCTGATGTATGCTTCCGTTGGAAAGGTGGAAAATAACTAGTCCAGCGAATTTCATCGTCATTACTAAAAATTGAGAGCTGTCCCATGGGCAGCTTTTTTTTTGCTCACGGCTTCCCCGCACCCCATTGGGCGGTTCGTGGTGAGACCGTTTTTTACCCGGATGCTCGTTTTTCACACCGATTTAAAGGGAAGTATTAATTTACAACTGTTTGAGGCAGGGTACATGCGTGTGCCCAACCATCCAACACAGCCGGTGTGCAGAGATACTCGCTAACGATGATCGCAGAGGCAACTAGGAAAGAATAATCCTTACTGCCTGCCTTGGTGCGGGAGGGAATGAACCGCTAGTTAAAGTTGTGAAATAAGCCAATTCGATCGGCGTGTACGTCTACCTCTATTTTCTTGTAACGGATCGACCCGTGGCAGGCCGGGGTGGATAACCAGTCTTTTTGGCTGATGTGTTACCAGTGGGGTAAAGGGGTCGAATGGCTGCTTTTTCCGGCCGCCTACCGGTATTATGTAGCAAATTTCGTGCTGCCTAATGGCTACTGGACCCGGTGGGTGTACTGGCTTTCAGGCTGCTTTGAACCAAGGGGGCGATTCAACTGGAATTGGCGACGTGAACTCAGCGAATCCAGGAGGTAGTCAAGGCGGTTAGGCTGCAAGTGAAAACTTCTGACATTTACTTAAAAAAACAAAGGCCATGAACGTGGATTCATGGCCTTTAGAAGTGCTAGCAGGTATCGGATACTAGATGGCGTTTTCTTTTACCAGATTTAAGGCAGATCCTGCCTGAAACCATTTGATTTGCCCTTCGTTGTACGTATGATTGACCTTGATTTCATTCGTGCTTCCATCGCTATGGTGTAGGACCACAGTCAGTGCTTTTCCAGGAGAAAAGCTATCCAAGCCTACAATATCGATCGAATCGTCTTCCTGTACCAGGTCGTAATCGGCCGGATTATCAAAGGTGAGGGCCAGCATGCCCTGTTTTTTGAGGTTGGTTTCGTGGATACGGGCAAAAGACTTGACCAAAATGGCCCGTACGCCCAAAAATCGGGGTTCCATGGCCGCGTGTTCGCGTGAGGATCCTTCGCCGTAATTTTCGTCTCCTACCACTATAGAACCGATGTTATGCAGCTTGTACTGCCGTTGAACTGCCGGTACTTCTCCGTAGGTTCCGTCAAGTTGGTTTTTCACCTTATTGGTTTCTTCGGTGAAGAAATTGACTGCACCGATGAGCAGGTTGTTTGAAATATTGTCCAGGTGCCCACGAAAACGAAGCCAGGGACCAGCCATGGAAATATGGTCGGTGGTACATTTTCCTTTTGCCTTGATCAGTAGTTTTAAGCCTTTCAAATCCGTTCCCTCCCATGGAAGAAAAGGCTCGAGTAATTGTAGCCGATCGGAGTCCGGTGCTACCTTAACTTCTACCGAAGATCCGTCGGCGGCAGGCGCCTGGTATCCGGCGTCTTCCACCGCAAACCCTTTGGTTGGCAATTCCAGACCGGCAGGTTCTTCCAGCTTTACCTGCTTGCCTTCCTCGTTGGTAAGGGTATCGGTTTGGGGGTTAAAGGTAAGATCACCGGCGATAGCCATAGCCGTAACTATTTCCGGAGAGGCGACAAAAGAATGCGTGTTGGGGTTACCGTCTGCTCTTTTGGCAAAATTGCGGTTAAAAGAGGTAATGATAGAATTTTTTTCCTGCTTTTCGGCGCCGTGTCTGGCCCATTGGCCAATGCAAGGGCCGCATGCGTTTGCGAGGACCACTCCGCCCATATTTTCAAATACCCCTAAAAAGCCATCCCGTTCCACCGTATACCTGACCTGTTCTGACCCGGGAGTGATGGTGTATTCGGATTTTGCTTTCAGTTTTTTATCGACTGCTTGTTGGGCAAGGGATGCGGCCCGTGATATGTCTTCGTAAGAGGAGTTGGTACAGGACCCGATCAGTCCGACTTCCAGTTTTTGCGGCCAGTTATTTTCGCGAACGGCCGCAGCAAACTTGGATAGAGGCCACGCGAGGTCCGGGGTAAACGGACCGTTGATGTGTGGTTCGAGTTCGGACAGGTTAATTTCAATGATCTCGTCAAAATATTCCCCTGGAGAAGCATATACTTCATCGTCTCCGGTGAGGTGTTCGCTGATTTCATTGGCGAGATCCGCTATTTCAGACCGATCGGTTCCTCTCAGGTAGGCTTCGGATTTTTCGTCGTAGCCAAAAATGGAGGTGGTAGCTCCGATTTCAGCTCCCATGTTGCAAATGGTGCCTTTGCCCGTAGCTGATAACGAGCGAGCCCCCTCACCGAAATACTCCACGATGCATCCCGTACCACCTTTTACGGTGAGTATACCGGCCACTTTAAGAATGACGTCCTTGGCAGCGGTCCAGCCAGAAAGCTTACCGGTCAATTTTACGCCAATCAGTTTGGGGAATTTGAGTTCCCAGGGAAGTCCTGCCATGACATCGCAGGCGTCGGCTCCACCTACGCCTATAGCGACCATTCCCAGACCACCGGCGTTGGGTGTATGGGAATCGGTTCCAATCATCATTCCGCCCGGGAAGGCATAGTTTTCCAACACCACCTGGTGAATGATACCTGCCCCTGGCTTCCAGAAACCCAATCCATATTTATTCGATACCGAGGATAAAAAATCGTATACTTCCCGGTTTTTATCTTTTGCCTTGGCCAGGTCTTTGGTAGCCCCTACCTCTGCCTGTATCAAGTGATCGCAGTGAACAGTAGAAGGGACCGCCACCTGGGATCTGCCGGCTTGCATGAACTGAAGCAATGCCATTTGGGCGGTCGCATCCTGCATGGCTACCCGATCCGGTTTAAAATCCACGTAGGAACCTCCCCGCTCGTATCCCTTCGTTGCCTCTCCTTCGGATAAGTGGGCGTAAAGGATTTTTTCAGTTAAGGTGAGCGGCCTGCCCACTGCTTTTCGGGCTGCGGCTATACGCTTCGGGAACGCTGCGTAAACCGACTTGATCATGTCTATATCAAAAACCATGGATGATAAAGTTATACGAAAGTTTATTTGTAGAAAATTCAATGAAGCGGCAAAGATACGAAAATCGCCTGTTAATTGGCTAAAATAGCACTTTAATCTGTTAATTTATACAGGTTTTAAAAAAACAAACCGGAGTCTCCAGCTATTTCGAAAGCCTTATCGCAGATCCAATAAAAATTGCACCGTATCTACCTTATCTGCAAAGTCGTCAGGGTTGGGGATCTGTGCGGTGCCGAACGGAATGCTATCTTTCCACCAACCGTTTCGTGACACCACACATTGTATTTTGTCCTCCAGCGCGGCAATCCTGGACCGAAGATCAGCCTCACCGGCATACATTTCGTAGTAGATTACCGAGATCGGGGATACAAGCGCCTCATTTTCGACCAAAAGTAAATGACCATTGTCCAAATGAGGCGTTCGGTTGACCAGGTATTTGGATTTATTGTATTCGTAGTTGTTCAGGTACTTGTGGTGGTTGATGATCTGATTGGCAGGATCCATTCCTTTCAAGAACGCTTGTATCTGATCCGGCTCCCGAAAAAACACCTTGGATACGTTTCTACAGCCAAGTCCAAAATAGCGAAAAATGTCTTCAGAAAGTTGGTTCCAGTCTTCCTGGCTTTCCTTGCCATCCAGTAGGGCAATGGAGGTCCGGTTTTTTCGAATGATATGAGGGTATTTTCCGAAATAATAGTCGAAATAACGAGCCGAATTGTCACTCCCCGTCGCTATGTAGGCATCCATTCCCTTTAGTTGCTCCGAAAAATGGACGGCTTGAGCCAGCCCTGGGGCGATTTTTTCCGTCTGTTGTACCAGCCAGGGGATCAATACCTGATCCGAAGAGCTTAACTTGATCCATGCGAGGTGACCTGTCAGCCAAACGCAGAGTAAGTCGTGAAACCCAACACCCGGAATGTTTCCAGCCATGATCAGACCGATCGTTTTTGGAGAAAACGAGGGATCCGATAGCATCGGGTAGCGATCTACCCACGCAGCAATTTTTTGGGGTGATAGATACCGAATAATCCCTTCGAGGGCATGCTTGGATTGTTCTGGGGTAAACCAGCTATTTTGATTCTGCATCCGCTGAAACAGTGTGTCTTTCGTCGCTGTGGGCAGGTTTTGAAGGTGGTCATGCAGGGAGGAAAGGGCTATCAGTCGTTGACGTACATCCATGGGATCGGAATTGGGGTTGGGTTTGGCGGCGGAATCGTTTTCGAAAGCCAGGCAAAGATAACGAAAGCCCGACAAAGAGTAAAGTAAGTAGTTAGCATACCAATTAATGTTGGCGAATTAAATTTGAACAAAAGGGAATCTTTTTGCTTGTGAGATTGTCTTTTGGGTAGTAGTTTTGCGAACAAACAAAATCGAAGAACAATGGCAATAATGATAACGGACGAATGCATCAACTGCGGTGCATGTGAGCCCGAGTGCCCGAATACAGCCATTTACGAAGGCGGTATTGAATGGACCTGGGGTGGAGGTACGGAGTTAAAAGAAGTAACCCTTGACGATGGATCCGTGGTCAGTGGGGACGAAAAACAAGCGCCTGTATCCGACGAGTTTTACTATATCGTGACCGAAAAGTGTACGGAATGTACCGGATTTCATGAGGAACCACAATGTGCCGCAGTATGCCCGGTAGACTGCTGCGTGGATGATCCAGACCACAGAGAATCCGAAGAAGCGTTGCTTGCCAAAAAGCAATTTCTCCATGGAGAATAGCGCAATAGCAAGAAAAAACAATCTTTTGTAGTCATAAAATTGTCTTTTCCAACAGGTAATTTGAATATTATCCCGAATTTTGGAAAAAAAAAGAGGCAATAATTTGAATTTAACAAGTGAATTGATTTAACTTGGCATTAAATTGTTTTTTACAAAAAAATTAAATGTTTGGATAGTGGAAAATAACAAGGATTACGACAGAGATGAGATTTTCACCAAAAGGGTAAAGGCCGGCAAGAGAACCTATTTTTTTGATGTGAAATCCACCAGGTCAAACGATTATTATTTGACCATCACGGAGAGCAAGCGGAAAATCAAGGACGATAATTTTTTCTACGAAAAGCATAAAATTTTCTTGTACAAAGAAGATTTCGCCAAGTTTGTCGAGGCACTTCAAGATGCGGTAGATCATGTGAAAAACGATTTGATGGCAGATTTCGATTTTTCGCAATTTGACGTGGAGCCGGAAGCAACGGAGACAAACAACGAAAACAATAAATTCGGAGAAGATTTGAAATGGGAATAAGGACCGGGAGCCTTTTTTCTCGGGTAGTTTTCAGGACCCGTTAAGGGCCTCTAAACGAATTTTGGGGTTACTTGCCTGATGCAGGCAAAAATATCCTGAAATTCGTTTTTTTTTGCTAAATTTAGTGTATGTTCCGAGTAATCCTAACGGCAACCGTTTTCACGGCGCTCATCTTTTTATTGGGTTGGTATTTTTCAGACATCAGCTTATATTTTGTTTTTTCCCTTGTTTTGGCGGCTGCACTACGCCCCCTCACCAACAAGATCAACAACCTGTACGTGATGGGGCAGCACATTCCCCGGGCTTTGTCCATTGTTCTTTCGTTTGGGGCAGTGCTTTCCGTAGTCTTTTTTTTGGTGTTGCTATTTATACCCTTGTTCCGTTCCCAGGTGGCCTTGCTACAAGACCTGGACATCAATTACCTATACGACCAGATACAGCGGCCGATAGACAATTTAGAGGGCATTCTGATCCAATTAAACCTGATCAACAACGAGCCGGGTTACCTGATCGGATTGGTCAAAGAAAACCTGATCAATAGTTTCAATGAGGTAAACATTCAGGGTTTTATCAACCAGGTGATTTCCACCACCAGCAGCTTTTTTATCAGCATACTGGCCGTGGGATTTATTACCTTTTTTCTTTTGCTGGAAAACGGCCTTCTCCGAAGAAACCTGCTCAATTTCATTCCCAACAAGTATTTCGAGCTTTCGGTAGCGACGTTTCACAAGGTTGAGCGCTTGCTATCCAATTACTTGCTGGGTTTGTTGATTCAAATGTCGGTGATTTTCTCCATTGCCTCTATAGGCCTGACCCTTGCCAATGTAGATTATGCGATGACGATTGCGGTGTTTGCTGCGGTAGCAAATTTGATTCCCTATGCCGGACCGCTTCTGGGAACAATCTTTGGTGTTTTAGTGGGGCTGTCTACAGGAGATTTCAATGCGGCCAATGAGGTGTATTTTTTTCTATTTAAGGTTTTAGCCGTTTTTTCAGTGGTTCAGCTTAGCGATAATGTCATCTTGCAGCCATTTATTTTTTCTAAATCTGTAAAAGCACATCCCCTTGAAATTTTTGTTATTATCTTTGCCGGTGCAAAAATTGCGGGTGTGCTCGGAATGATTTTTGCGATACCTGTGTATACCATTTTCAGGGTTTCGATACAGGAGTTTTACAAAGGATACAAAGAATACCGAATATTTAAAATAGATAAGATTTAACGTTCATGGGATTAAAATGTGGGATTGTTGGCCTGCCTAATGTGGGGAAATCAACTTTATTCAATGCCTTATCAAGCGCAAAAGCCGAAGCGGCAAACTTTCCATTTTGTACCATCGAGCCCAATGTAGGGGTGGTGACGGTTCCGGATACCCGGCTGAAGGTATTGGAAGACTTGGTTCATCCGCAAAAAGTCATTCCGACGGTGATTGAATTCGTGGACATTGCAGGTTTGGTAAAGGGGGCTAGCAAGGGAGAGGGCCTGGGTAATAAGTTTTTGGCCAATATACGGGAGGTGGACGCAATCATCCATGTAGTGAGGTGCTTCGAAGACCCCAACGTAGTCCATGTGGCGGGTTCGGTTGATCCGGTTTTTGACAAGGAAGTCATTGATACGGAATTGCAACTGAAAGACCTCGAATCGGTGGAGAAGAAGATTCTTCGCATCGAAAAAATAGCCAAAAGCGGGGAAGCGAAGGCCAAAAAGCAGATGGAAAGCCTGCTAAAGTACAAGGAAGCACTCAAGGCAGGGAAAAATGCTCGGGCGGTAGAAGCGGACGAAGACGATCTTGAAGCCTTGCAGGACATTCATTTATTGACCATCAAGCCGGTATTGTACGTGGCGAATGTGGACGAAGGCAGTATTCAGGAGGGGAATGCCCACGTAAAACGACTAAAGGAAGAAGTCGTCCTGGAAAATGCCGACGTGATCGTGCTTTGTGCGGCGCTGGAAGCACAGATTGCGGAGTTTGAAGATGTAGAAGAGAAAAACATGTTTCTGGCTGAATACGGGTTGGAAGAAAGTGGGCTCAACCGCTTGATTGCCGCCGCCTACAGGCTATTGAATTTGATCACCTATTTTACAGCGGGCGTGCAGGAAGTTCGGGCCTGGACCATCAAAAAAGGATGGAAGGCTCCGGCTGCTGCGGGTGTGATTCATACCGATTTTGAGAAGGGATTTATCAAAGCCGAAGTAATCAAACTAAAGGACTACGAACAGTATAAAACGGAGGCGGTTTGCCGTGAACACGGGAAAATTGCAGTTGAAGGTAAGGAATATGTAGTTTGTGACGGAGATATTATGCATTTTCGATTCAATGTATAAATAAATTGAAATATTATTGTTATGTTTGCTGCAACTTATTTACCCATAAATTAGTTTATTCTGTAGTAATGTTGTAATAACTTATTGTTTAACTTTTCATTTTTAATGTCGTGAGAATTAGATTAATATTTTCCTTAAAGAACAAGGGTGCTTACTTACCCTTCCACCACCAGTACATCCTGGCACAGTTTCTCAAAGGTCTGATCGTAAAGGGAGGACAAGAAACGTTTTTTAACTACAATTACTTCAACTTTTCTGGTCTCAAAGGTCAGACCAAAGTGAGTAGAAGTGGGTTGCACTACTATTCCAGCTTAGTCACCCTGGTCGTATCCGCTCCCGATGAAGCGTTTATCGACTATTTGTTGGAGCAGGTGTTTAAAACCCCGAAAATTGAGTTGGGAAATCTTATTTTATCCCCGGAGTACACAGAAAAAGAGATTGAGCCGCCGTTGGAGACTTCCAACAAGTTCGTATGCATCTCGCCGCTGGTGTTATTAACGCCCACGTTCGATGATGAATCCGGCAAACGGTTTATCAATCCGGACACGGACGAGTTTTCCGATTTGCTTTACGAGTCTACGCTTACCCGAATGGAAAAGTCGGGCTGGTACAATCAGGAGCAGATGGAGTCGTTCTACAAATTTCAGGTTGTGCCGGACATGAATTACGTGAACAAACTGCGTGAACAACAGAAGAAATTCGCCAGAATCTATTCGGTGTATGACATGGACGTAAAATACGAAGTGAGAGGATACACCCTCCCCTTTACTTTGTATGCAGCCGAAGAAGTGCAGGATTTTGTGTTCAAATGTGGACTGGGGGCCTTTACCCACAAGGGTTTTGGTATGTTGGATTTGGCCAATAACATGCCTAGCCAGCGAACCGAGCCGTACAAATTCAAGCGAGAGGGTTTTGTCCCCTACCGTTCTCAATCCCATGAGCCCAGACGAAACGACGAGCGGGCAACCGATGACAAAGAGGAATCATCGGCGTCGGATGATTAAACAAAAAAACCCGGAGTCATCCGGGTTTTTTTGTTTCAATCATCACCTAAAGCCGTCTTTTGTTTGGGTTTACAACACTGTACCCGATTAATTCATCGTAACGAGAACCCATGTCGCGGTAATAAAAAAAGATTTCGTATTCGTTTTCCGTTTGAAAATGATTCCCTTCAAAAGGCTCCGTTTCCCAGCCCTCCTCGCCCGGAAGCCCATATATGTAGTCGTACCAGCCTTGTTTCAGAAACAACGACGCCTGGTACCGGCCTCCTTTGGCATCGTAGGTCATTTTGGACTCCGGTTTGTTTCCCCATTGGCTCAAGGCTCCCAATATGTACGGTGGACGCGCAAGTTCTTCGGATTTTAGGTTGAACGTAAGCAATACGTATTCGCTTTCCAGGTCGTGGTTTTGCCGCTCGATATTGAATACCCCAAATTGCCCGTTGATATCCAGGTACTCGAGGTAGCCCTGGCCTTTTCTGGACTCATCCATGCCCGCTTCGGCAAACACCACATCTTCTTCCATGGTGATCGCCGCGATGTTTCTTCCTCGGGTGCGCACGTAGCGGAGATCAACAAAACGAAATTCGTTGCCCGCAGGAAAGGTATTACTCCCGTCGAAGAGGCGGTACTGCAACTGCTTCCGATCTTCCCGGATTTGGGTGTAGGGCAATCCGTTAATGGCATTGCCCCAGCGCTGGTTTTGCCGAATCACTAGCCGGGTTTGGTTCAACGGGTCTATTAATTCCCGGTTACCGTAATTCACCGTGACGTCAAGCTGCTGTCGTTGCAACCGGTCTTCGTTTAAGCTGGTAGGGACGACCGCTGCTCCAATGGCCACTTGGTTTTCGTACACCATAAATCGTTTGGTGAACAGTGTGGCCGATTTGTCCCTGCCCCGGTATACCTGAATGACGTAATTGCCGCTTCGGATGACTCTGGGAACCCGGAATGTATAATGGATATACGGAATCCGCGTATTGATGCTGTATTCGTAGGAATTTACATTAAACTCGTTGTATTGTTCCAGAAAATCAGGATCTCGTAGGCCGGATTGCGTCCAGTCTGCATTGCAGTGAATCAGTTTGGCGGAATACCGGTCGGCTTCGTAGGCAATATCGTCGAACTGCAAGGTTAGGGTAAGTCCGCTGTTTAGCGCGATTACCGGAGCGGTCATCTGCGCTTGAAAATCCCCTGTTTCCGGATACAGCTGTACGGTATGAATGTTTGGATCGACTACCTGGTCTTCGTATACCTGCTGGGCACTCGCCGAGGGCGATGCAAAAGCAAGTCCGGAAATAAACAGCAACATCAATACTACCTGCTTCATGGTAAGGGGGATTGGTACGGCATTATTCCTGCAGATTATCGATCTCTTCGGCCAGGTTTTCCCATTTTTTGTTCAGGCTGCCCTCTATCTTCAAGAGCGATGCGTAGTCCGTCTGCAATTCCTGCATGCGTGCCTCGTTTTCGTAAACGGTGGGATCGGCCATAAGATTTTCCAATGCCGATTTTTTCGTTTCCAGGGCAGTGATTTCTTCTTCCAGTTTTTCCAATGCCAGCGCGTTTTCCCGCATGCGTTTTTTCTGCCCGGGATCGGTTGGTGCCCTATCACTTCCTGCCGATCGGGTATCTTTTTTAGGAGGAGCCGCTGCTTTTTCTTCTTTGGGTGCCTGCTGCGAACGCCAGTACACGTATTCGTCGTAGCTGCCCGGGTATTCCTTGATTTTATGGTCTTCGATGTACCAAATTTTATTGGCTACGCCCTGTATAAATAACCGGTCGTGAGATACCGTGACAAAGGTCCCCTCGTACTGTTGAAGGGCCTGTATCAGTATGTTGACGGATTGAATGTCCAGGTGATTGGTGGGTTCGTCGAGCAACAGGAAATTCGCCTCGGAGATCAGCGTTTTGGCCAGGGCTACCCGGGATTTTTCGCCACCGGAGAGTACCTTTATTTTTTTAAATACATCGTCGTTGGTAAAGAGAAAGCAACCCAATACGTTGCGGAGCTCTGTCTCCGTTTTTTTACTACCCGCCTGGGAAAGTTCCTGGAGGATTTCGTTGTTAATGCCCAACGCTTCCAACTGGTGCTGGGCAAAGAAGGATTTGATTACATTGTATCCCTCTTCCCTGCGGCCATCGATGGGCTCCGAACCGTCGATGATCCGTAGCAGCGTGGACTTCCCTTTTCCATTGGCACCGATAAGTGCTATCTTATCTCCCCGTTCGATGCGGGCATGGGCGTTATCGAGTATTTGAAGGCTGCCAAAGGATTTGGAAACCCCGTCCAATACGACCACGTCCCGGCCGGATTTTTGGGAGAATTTGAACTTAAAATTGACGGATACCTCATCCCGAACCACCTCAGAAACCCGATCCAGGCGGTCCAATGCTTTAACCCGGGATTGTACCTGATTGGATTTGGTCGCCTTGGCACGGAAGCGCTCTATAAAGCGTTCCGTTTGCTTGATCATTTGCTGTTGGTTTTCGTAGGCATTTTGCTGGATCTCCTCCCGCGCTACCTTTTCCTTTTTGTAGAAAGCATAGTTACCGGCGTAGCTGGTGAGGTTTCCCTGGGATACTTCTACGGTGGTTTCGGTGCAGTTATTTAAAAAGGTTTGATCGTGGGATACGACCACTACGGCGCCTTCATAGGCCTTTAGGTAATTTTCTACCCATTGAATGGAGGGAAGGTCCAGGTGGTTGGTCGGTTCATCCAACATGAGTAGGGAAGGTTTTTCCAAAAGCAGTTTGGATAACATGACCCGCATTCTCCAGCCTCCGGAAAAGGTCCGCAGGGGACGCGCCAGGTCTTTCGTCTGAAAACCAATCCCTTCCAACACTTCCTCTGCCTTTGCTTTGATGGTGTAGCCTTCGTTGGCTTCAAACCTGTCCTGCAAGTGTGCCAACTTTTGTAGAATCTGATCCGAATAGTCCGTCTCCATCTGTTTCAATACCCGGTCAATCTCCTCTTGCAAAGATAGTGTCTCTTTGAACGCCTCCAGCGCCACATCCAAAATGCTGTCTTCGGACTGATACGAAAGCAGATCCTGATTTAAGAAGCCGATACTGCAATCCTTGGCTTTTTGAATTTCGCCGCCGCTTGGTTGAAGGTCGCCATGGATGATTTTCAGCAGGGTGGACTTGCCCGTGCCATTCAAGCCCACCAGGCCGATTTTGTCCTTGGGCTTGATGTGCAGGGAGGCATTTTCATACAGGGGACGTCCCCCAATGTAATACGATAGGTTGTTGATGGATAACATGGCGCAAAATTAATAAATCTATGCGGTATATGGCAGCCAATACAGAAAAAGGATGTTGCCGGTGGGTGATTTTAATCAAATAGCGTCAGGCCAAAACCCACTTCCTGTACCCCTCCGGGAGAAAGCAACTGCATGCCCCGCTTGTTTTGAAGCTGGCCATCGTGGTCCCAGGCATCGGCAATCCCATTCCAGGGCTCCAGGCATAGAAAACCCGCATTCCGTTGTTTGGTCCATAGGCCCAGCCAGCAAAACTCAGCAAACTCCATGCCGTAGCCTCTTCCCGTCTTCCGGCTACGGACGGAAATGGAGGTCACCGGACCCACGTCGAAAATCAACGCGTCGTTTTGGAATAGTTCCCAATGCAGGTCCAATTTGCCCGCGTTTAACGAAAGTGCCTCTTTTTTTCTTCCGATCAACCCATTTTCAAGGGTATATAGGGAGAGGGAGGACAGGTTTGGCTGCCCGAAATCCAGTTGGTAGTCTTCCAATGATTCGATTTTTGGCTCAAGAGGGCAGTTGAAGCCCGGGTGGGCTCCGATGCTGTACCATAGGTCCGCTTCCGGGTCCGGGTTGCGGACACGGTAGGTTACGTGCATGCCGGTTTCGGTCAGTTCATAAGCAATTTGCAGCGCAAAGGCGAAGGGATAAACGCATAGACTTTGTTCGTCGGATTCGAGCGTGAATACCAGACGGTCGGTAGATTGCTCCAAAACGGAAAAGTTCCGGTCTCGGGCGAAACCGTGTTGCGAGAGGGGATAGCTCTTTCCCTGGTAGCTGTACTGGTCGCTTCGTAGACGTCCAACAATCGGGAACAAGACCGGCGCATGTCGTCCCCAGATCGACGGATTTGCTTGCCAGAGGTATTCCAGCCCGCGAACGCTGAGACTGGTGCACTCGGCTCCCTGGCTAGAAAAACGGGCTTCAATGGGGCCTTTTATCAACTGAAACGATTGCGTAGCATTCATGCGGAAGGAAAATTCGGAAAATTTCTGTTCAAAAAAAAACCTTTCCCAAAAAGGAAAGGTCGGGGTGCGCACGAGAAGATTCGAACTTCCACACCCGAAGGCACCACCCCCTCAAGATGGCGTGTCTACCAGTTTCACCACGTGCGCGAAATAGAGATGCAAAAGTAGCAAGATATCACTACCTGTGCAAACAAAATAGCGGACAAAATTTTGGCCTGAAAAATACCAGGAAGCGAAAACACCGGATGCCTGCACCCGCTATCGGGAAAAACGGATGTTTGCGCAGGTTTTGCCGGTTTCGCTTTTCATTCGGAGATTCGCTTGGCCAAACTCCCCTGGACTATCGCTGGGTTTGTGGCACGATGCCGGCAATCCCAAAAACAAGGCCACAGGCTCCCGAAGACTGGAATCGATTCAATCATTCGAAGGCATCCCAAGATTCATTTATAAGGTGCTACGGATATTTTGGTAAAAATTAGACAAGGCTAACATAATTATTCACCAAACAATAAACCTGTATTAGGTAAAGATAAAAATAATTTTTTATCTTTACCTCGAGGTAGTTGGGCCCGGAAAAACCGATTGAATACCTTGACGCAATTTGTCATCCGGGTTGGGCTGCGATCGGATTCGAGCCTCACAGCTGGTCCGCGTAGCCGGGTAATGTGGCGCCGCTACCGGTACAGGAGCGCATCCAATGCCAGCAAATGCATCGAGAGGCGCCGATAAAAACTCCGGCGGAAATACCCGATAAGCAAGTGATAGTCAATAACACCTTGAATCTCGGAAAAAAAAACCAATGAAAATCAAACCAACATACCGTAGAAAACTGGCCGTCTGGGCGGTTTTGTTGGTGTATTTTTTTTCCCTTAGCTGCCATGTGGTTTTTGTCCACTCGCATTGGGACGGGGGTCAATTGGTCGCCTTACATGCGCATCCCTATAACCTGGGTACCGAGGGAAACAATAGCAAAAAGAACGATACCCATTCCGAGGAAGAGTACGAATTATACAAGTTGATTTTCGCAAGTCCCCTTCTGGAATTGGGATTTTACGAGGTCATCATTGAGTCAGTTGTCCCTGAGCCATCGGTTACTCCCGCGTTTTTGCCACAATTTCATCAGGAGACCTTTCGGTCCCACCGCCCGGTAAGAGGACCGCCATTATTCGTTTAGTTTTACCATGCCTTTCTTTTGCTGCGGTACCGGGGTAACTCGGTAGTCGTAGACCTGCCTGCTTCGAGCAGCGGCACCAATCTTATGTAAACGTTGGGTGAGGTGACCCCTATTCACAGGCATTCACCCGTTTTTAAAGACAAAACAATGAATAAACGAATAGTTCAATTTTACCTGGTGTTTTTTGTGGGTTGTTGTGCCATGGCACAGCAGTCCGGTACGATTCACGGCCTGGTCAGCAGTCCGGAAGGTCCGCTGGTACAGGCAACCATTCTGGTTGTGGATACGGATTTTGGTGCGGTAGCAGATTTTGAGGGACGATTCACCATTCGAAACCTTCCTGCAGGGGATTACAAACTGCAGATTCGGGCGGTTGGATACGCGACCACCACGGCGGATGTAACGGTGGAAGCTGGCAAAACCACCGTGGTTGAGCGGATGATCAACGAAGACCGCTTTGGGCTCAATGAGGTGGTGGTCAGTAGCAGCCGGTACGAGCTCAGCAAAGAAGATGCACCAAGTCTGGTATCCGTGGTGGGTTCAAAGCTATTGCAGGCCACACAGTCCCTGTCGATGGTGGAGGGCCTAAGCTATCAGCCGGGTGTTCGGGTAGAGGCCAATTGCCAGAATTGTGGATTCACGCAGTTGCGGATGAATGGATTGGAGGGGCCCTATTCGCAAATCCTGGTAAACAGTAGGCCCATATTCAGTACGCTTACCGGAGTATACGGGTTGGAAATGATTCCTGCTAACGTGATCGAGCGGGTAGAAGTTGTCCGGAGTGGAGGTTCTGCCCTGTACGGGTCGAATGCGATCGCCGGCACCGTAAACGTGATCACAAAGGACCCGGTCGAAAACAATTGGCAAATCGGATCGAATATTGGTCTACTCCGCGGGGAGGTACCGGATCAATCGACCAATTTTAATGCCTCCGTGGTCAGCGAAGACCTGAACAGTGGGGTGACGTTTTATGGCATGCGGAGAGACCGGGAGGGTTTTGACGCAGATGGCGATGGATTTACCGAACTGGTGTCACTCAATAACCTGACATTTGGAGCCAAGGCTTTTTTTAAAGCATCCGAATACAGCAAGCTGACCCTGGACATCAATGCTATCGAGGAGTTTCGCCGAGGGGGGGACCAATTGGATTTGGCACCTCATTTGGCCGACATCGCCGAGCAATTGGATCACAGCATTCTTAACGCAGGACTGACCTACGATCGATTCAGTAAGGACAAGCGAACAAAAGTTTCCACCTACGGCAGCATGCTTACCGGTACACGTAGAAGCTATTATGGAGGACTTGGTGGAGAACGGACACTGGCAGATAGCCTGGCGGCAACCAATGCCTACGGTCTAACCGACGACTTTGCAGGGGTACTGGGCTCGCAAATTACCCATAATTTCAATGGCAGCACTACTTTTGTTGCCGGGATGGAATACCAGGGGAATGCCGTGGAAGACGAAATCTCCGGGTACGAAAAATTAATCGATCAACGGGTGAATACCGGTGGTTTTTACGGACAATTTGAATGGAAGACAAGCGATAAACTAACCGTATTTATGGGAACGAGGTACGATCTGGTAGGGGTCGACGGAATGTATGAAATCGGGGAAATATCCCGGGAGGTCGATTTTAACCGAGGCGTTCTCAGTCCCAGATTTACCCTCCTCTACGACCTGCTCCCGGAGGCCCAGCTCAGAGCTGGCTATGCCCGGGGTTTTCGCGCCCCGCAGGCATTTGACGAAGACCTGCATATTTCTTCGGTGGATGGGGAACAAAAATTCGTTGTGCTGGCGGAGGATCTCGCCATGGAAACCTCGGATGCCTATACGCTTTCCCTGAATATGGGCAATAATACGGGACTTGTACAAAGCAATTTTCTCGTTGAGGGCTTCTACACCAACTTGTATAACCAATTTCAGCGCGTGAATCTGGGTCAGATGGAGAATGGAGCATTTTTGGAAGAGACCAGGAATGGAAGCGGAGCCACTGTTTCCGGTATCAATGTGGAATATGCCATTTCTCCCTCCAGCCGTTACTCCTTTCAGGTGGGAGGGACCCTCCAACGGGCGCTTTATAGCGAGGATGAGGTTCTTTTCGAACCCGAGGAAGGCTCAACGGAGTTTCCGGCAATTACGGTCTCGGAATTTATTCGGACTCCCAACGCCTATGGTTTCCTGAACGCCAGTTGGACCCCAAACAAGGTTTTCGGTCTTGATATCACCGGTTTGTACACCGGCCCCATGCTGGTTCCCCTATTGGTAAATGAGGAAGAATTTATCGAACTGACAGAATCCCCTGCCTTCTTGGATGTGAACGTAAGGCTTTCGTACAGGTGGATGTTGGCAAACCGGTTTAATTTGGAAGTGAGTGGTGGCGTTCAAAACATCTTTGACAGCTATCAGGAAGCGTTCGATACCGGCCCCACGCGGGATGCGGACTTTGTGTACGGCCCCTTGCGGCCCAGGACCTTTTTTTTAGGTATAAAAATTGGTAATTTCCGTTGATGAAAGGGCTTATATTCCTAGTGATCTTTTCCCTCCTGAGCGGACACCTTACCGCTCAGGAGGAAGGAAACACCTTTTGGCTAAGCTTTACGCAGTTGGAGGATTCTTTGGCGGCACATCCCCGGCCGGTATTGCTGTATTTCCAAACAGACTGGTGCACCTATTGCCGGAAGATGGAGGCGGAAGTCTTTAGCAAACCCAGAATCTCCGCACTGCTTTCAGCCAGGTTTTATGCCGTAAAATTCGATGCCGAACATCCGGATGATGTGGTCCTCGGCAACCGGGTCTTTTCAAACAAGCAATTGGAAACATCCAGAACGCCACTTCACGAATTGACCCTTTTGTTCAATGGAGGTAGTACGACTTTTGCTCCGCCTTTGATTTTGCTTTTTGATGATGCATTCGTTTTGCGTAAGCGAGTCAATTCCTACGTGGATTCCAACAGGTTGGAAGAATTGTTGAATACGGGTCTTTGAGATACCGGAGAAGTTCAGGTCTTGGAAAAGCCCAGGCTAATACTCACTGGAAAACTGCACTGATTTGGTGCTCGACGCTACTTCCACGCCGATGCCTCGGTGAACCCAGATGGTGGCCAACTGCCTAAAAACCAGATAATTAATGGCTACACTTTGTGTTCTTCAAACCGAAAGGGAAAAAAAGTGTACAAAGAGGACTTTATCCGGTGGAGCATTGCAATGGCATTTTTCTAACCTTCAGAAAATCAATCGGCAATAATTTTTTTCATTTCTTCCGACCGTTCTCCTCGAATAGCGGTGCGAAAGCCGGCTGCCTCAGCGATTTTTTTTCTTTGATTCCTGCGATTTTTTCTTGCGCCTGGACTTGGCCGGAGGTT
This sequence comes from Cyclobacterium xiamenense, assembly GCF_900109255.1. Lineage (NCBI taxonomy): Bacteria > Pseudomonadati > Bacteroidota > Cytophagia > Cytophagales > Cyclobacteriaceae > Cyclobacterium > Cyclobacterium xiamenense. Next base: position 287,426 of record NZ_FNZH01000004.1, read on the forward strand.
CGTTAGCTGACCCGTCAAACCGCACCCCGTCGCTGTGCATGTCAGAAATGGTGCGTGTGATGGTACGCTTAAACTTATCCCTACTTTTTTTCGGGATTTCGTCATCTTCAAACAGATCGCTGAGCGCATTGAACAATGCTGCTCTGGTAGGACCGGTTGCTTTTTCGTATTCGTAGGGTTCCTCCTCCATTCGGTTGAATTCCTTTAGCGAAGTCACAATAAACACCACAAAGGATACCACTACCACAATTGTTAAGAGTATTACATCTACATTTTCCATATTATCGTTTCCTATTGAACAATATCAGAAAACCAAGAATGGTCGGACACCACAAGCCGATGAAAATTGCTTTCAATGGCTCGTTTCTGATGAGAAAGTAGTATTCCGAAACCCCGATCAGAACGACAACCAACACCATTAATACGATTTCTGATTTTTTGAATTTTTTCATGATTTTTTGTATTGCGTAGTACGAACTTCCGTTTAAGGTTTAGTTGCTATAGGCGGCTCGGGACTGTTGTGCCCCAGGATGGAGTGAGGTGTGCACATTACCAGTAAGGCTTTGTCCTGGAGCAAAAAGATAACCCGCCAAAGCGCATTAAGTTTAGATTATTTTGGATTAGACCGGATGAAGTCCTGCCGAAAGTGGGGGGCTATTGGTAACGCATGGCGTGAATAAACGGCCAGATAGTAGCCAGCAGCTCGTTACCGGAAGTTTCTCACCGGTAATTTTCGGAACGAATAAAAAAGGCTGTAATTTTTGTCGGGAATAAATCCGGGAGCTAAAAAATATACTCCATTTTTATATCGCAGCGTTGGTACGTGCCGGGTTCCATGGGGATTTCGCGAAAGCCCAGTTTTCGGTACAATGCCAGTGCCGGTGCCAGGATGGAATTGCTGTAAAGCAGCACTTTTTTTGCTCCGTTCTGCTTCGCCCAGTTCAACGCAGCCTGGCCCAGCAGCCATCCCACCTGTTGTCCCCGGGCTTTCGGGAGCACGCCCATTTTGATCAACTCATACTGCCCGTCGCCCATGTTTTTCATACCGACTGTACCCACGATTGCTCCTTTCCATTCGGCAAATAGTACTTCTCCCCCCGGATTGATGATCGTTTCCCGGGGAGTTTGTAGTTGGGCTACATCAAATGGCTCCATACTGAAATGGGTCTCAATCCATTCTCGGTTGATTGTTAGAAAATAGGGCGCAAGCGTGTCGCTAAAAGGAAGAATTCTGACCGTTTCCATAACCAAAAATACGGAAGTCATTCAGCAAATTAAAAAAAATGGCTTCCTCAGTTAAAAACCCAGATCAAATTGGTTGCCCGGCTTGTCTTTGGCTTCTAGTTGCAACAGTTTCAGTTTTCGCCAAAGACCTCCAGCATATCCGGTAAGCTCGCCGGTACTGGCGATAATTCGGTGACAGGGGATGATTACCAGAAGTGGATTGGCGCCAATCGCCGCTCCTACTGCCCGAACGGCTGTAGGTTTGGCCAGTGCTTTGGCGATGTCGTGGTAAGAAACAGTATGACCGAATGGAACTTTGTTTACTTCCATCCAAACCAATTTTTGAAAGGCAGTGCCACCGATTCCTACCGGTATATCGAAAACGGTCAGCTCTCCGTTGAAGTAGGCCCGAAGTTGGGCGATAATGTCCAGAAAAAAGGGGGAATTGGCTTTTTCCGATTCTTTGTCTTCCGTAAAATACGAAGATAAAAGAAAGCCATCTTCTGCGACGAGCCGAATATTACCTAGGGGAGAAGCCATTACCACTGTTTCTTTCATATCCTCTACAACTTTAAAACCAAGGTTTAACCTTTACTGATTCAGCGAATTACTGCTGTCTTTTCCAACTGAGATACTCATTGACTGGCCCTTTTTTAGACTAAAAATTCATGCGATTACTGGCGCCAGGAAGGAAAGCGGCCGGTGCAAGGGGTATGCTGTGTAACAGGTTTCGGCAGAAAATGTTGCCTCAAATTCACACGTCGATGGGCTATCGACGGAGCAAAGGTAGGATTTATTTCAATGCTTACCAACGAATCGATCATTATACGGTCGGTGTGCGGACCTTTCACATGTCGCACTGGCAATCTGCGGATACCTTAAAGGCCTGGTAGAGCAGGTTGCTCAAGCGGCGGATCAGTTGTTCTGTTCGGGCAACGGGGTATAGGCCCGATTGGGGGTCAGGCCCTCCGCTGCGCTGAGGATCAGCTCCTTTGATTCATCCCCGAATGCCTACCCGATCCTGTAGGTATTCGGAAAAACTCCCGGCACCCTCGGGGATAGGATCCATTGACTCCCCTATTTTTTTTCTAATAGTAGAGAGGAGACGTAAATCCGGGCTACTCGGCTGTATAATCCGGGTTGGAAAAGCGTGGCAGCCGGCATGTTTTGGCTTTCTGCGACAGCAGGCTATCCGACCCTGGCAACTTTGTAGGGAGACGACTCTTGATCCGTCTAATCGGCCTGTATCGGCAAGCTAGTTCGGGCGAGCTTTCCTATCAATGCGTGTGAAGAACCACAGGAGTGCCTCGTGCGGTACCGGGCCCTCGACCGGATCGATGGGAAATTCGGAAAAAAAATACATCTGCCGGAGGACTGGCGTGTACGTGGGCAGCAAGCGGCTCAATCCCTTCGCTGGAAAAGAATGCGACATAGCAGGGATTTTTTGAGGGGGCTTTTGATGGAGGGTAGCAATTGCAGTCCTTTCAATTTGCTGGTGTCTATGGGAAAAATGTTTTAACTTTCGTGCCAAATTCAACGCAAATGGACTATCCCTTTCAGTTTCCCAAGACGATCCGCAATCCCTTCGGGGAAGCGCTGACATTTCAGAAACGAGTTGTGGAACAAGGGGTCGAAAAACTACTTGTTTCCAATACCGTGCCCCCGAATGCGGGACCTCCTTTTCATGTGCATTTTAAGCAGGAGGAGTCCCTGACAGTGATTCGTGGAAAAATGGGCTACCAGGTGCAAGGGGAAGCCGAGCAGTTCGTCTCAGTCGGTGAAACGGTGCGGTTTCCTGCAGGCCAAATGCACCGTTTTTGGAATCCCGGTCCGGATGAACTCCTTTGCGAAGGCTGGGTGAAGCCCGCAAATACCCTGGATTTTTTTCTAGCGGCCACTTATCAGAGCATGCAAAAAGCCGGTAAGCCGGAGGGCGATCTGTTTGATAGCGCATACTTGACAACACGGTATGCCAGCGAATACGATCTGCCTTCCATTCCCTTTTTCGTAAAGAAAGTACTCATGCCTCTAACCGTGCTGATGGGAAAGGCATTGAATAAATACGCGCACTTCCAGCATGCGCCGGAGCCGATGAAGTAACGTATGCCGCCTCCTGTTTCGGGAGGCGGCGGGGATGCATCGGCGATTATTGACCCTGTCCAAGGGAGTAGCCTTTTTGTCCGTCAAAAGCATAGAGATTCTCGGTTTTGATCACCTCAATGTCTTTTTGAATGGCATGGATCAGCAATTCGGCTATACCGATAGTGGTTTTGGTGTTTGGGGAGGTGCGTTCAAACCGACATCTCCAATGGTCCGTACAAAAGGTTTCTTCAAACCCTTCCGGCCACACCTTTACGCCTCGGTTGGTGATCATCTTGAGTGCAAACGAGGCATGCAAATCCTTAATTTTTTCGGCTAAATCGTCGGGATTGGTCCCTTTCCAGTCAATAAACAAGTCCACTCCGTGCAGGGTTTTCTCGCCCGGAGTCTTTCGCTCGTAGGGAGCGATGTGTATCCGTGCCTCTTTTGCGTAGGAAACCTCGGCCAGTGTAGCCGGCTTTTTCCCCAGCCGTTCGACTACGGCCTTGCCAAAATCACGCGTACCTACTTTTTCTTTGCTGAGACCGGCCTGGTAAATATCTTCGGTATGAATCCCCTCTTCCAGCGTGCAGGACCAGGCGTTGGTAATGGTTTCTGCAACCTCCGATTGGCCGATATGGTTGAGCATCATTACGGCAGCACGTAAGAGGCCTGAAGGATTGGCCAGGTCTTTACCCGCCAACGGGGGAGCCGAGCCATGGATGGCTTCAAAGAGGGCGCATTTTTCCCCGATATTCGCCGACCCTGCCAGGCCTACCGACCCGGAAAGCTGGGCCGTGATGTCCGATACCACATCTCCATACAGGTTGGGCATTACCAAAACGTCAAATATCTCCGGGGTATCTGACAGACGCGCCGCGCCGATATCGATGATCCAATTTTCTGCCTGAATGTCCGGATACTCCGCAGCTATTTCCTTAAAAACCCGGTGAAACAACCCGTCGGTCAGTTTCATGATATTGTCTTTGGTAAAGCAGCTAATTTTTTTGCGTTGGTAAAGGCGTGCGTATTCAAAGGCGTAGCGAACGATACGCTCGCAGCCCGGTCGGGTGATAAGTTTCAGGCATTGAACCACCTCGTCTGTCTGCTGGTGTTCGATGCCGGCGTAGAGGTCCTCTTCGTTTTCCCGGATCACTACCAGGTCCATTGCCGGATGTTTGGTGGGCACAAAGGGATGAAAGCTTTTGCAGGGTCTGACGTTAGCGAAGAGACCCAAACTCTTGCGAAGGGTGACGTTCAGGCTTTTGTATCCGCCTCCTTGCGGCGTCGTCATGGGAGCTTTCAGCACTACCTTGTTTCTGCGAATGCTCTCCCAGGCTTCTTTTCCTATACCGCTGCTGTTTCCGGCGAGGTACTCTTTTTCGCCCATTTCAATGGGTTCCCATTTTACTTTTGCGCCTGCCGCCTTCAAAATCTGCAAGGTGGCTTCCATAATTTCCGGCCCGATACCGTCTCCGTGGGCTACACTGATTGGTTGCATGTACGTTTTACTTTTGATCCGGCACAAAAGTAAAAAGGAATAATTATTAATTTTTATTTATGTTTATAATAAAATACATAAACATATTTAATAAAAAAACCGCTGTTCCTAGTGGATTTGGTCTCCATTTTGTCAACGAACACAACTTTCGATGGATTAGCGAAGACTTGCGTTTATGGAATCCAGTACCGCCTGTCCCGGGCAAAGTTCCGCTTCCGAGAGGGAGTTCAATGCGGTATCCGTCGTATGCAGGATTCCGTGCAAATCACCGTAGCCGGTATGGATGTATAACAAGCCGGTAAGAATTTGATCCCTGGCTCGCGCCTGTTGAATCGCGTTGACTGCCGATAGCCGGTCTTCCGGATCCCAGTCGGTAGCCAGTTTGTGCAGGTTCAAGGTCGAACCATCATGCAGGGTGACTTCCGTCTCTGTACCTTCTGGATAGGCCGCGCGCAGGGTTTTCCGTTCGGGCACAAAATCCATTTTTCCGGTAGCTTGCATGTGTTCCCGCACGTAATCATAGGATTTCGTCGATCCGGGATTGTTATTGAAGGTCACGCATGGAGACATGACGTTAATAAACGCGAGGCCTTTGTGTCGGATGGCTGCTTTGATAAGGGGTACCAGTTGCTGTTTGTCTCCGCTAAAGCTTTGCGCGACGAAGGTGGCGCCTAGTTCCACGGCAAGGCTGGCCAAATCCACGGGTTGGAACGGATTGATATGCCCGGATTTACTCGCCGAACCCTGGTCTGCGGTAGCCGAATCCTGTCCTTTGGTCAGTCCGTAGCAGCCGTTGTTCATCACGATGTACACCATGTCCAGGTTTCGGCGGATGGCGTGCACGAACTGCCCCATACCGATGGAGGCGGTGTCACCGTCTCCGGAAACACCAAAGTAGACCATGTTTTTATTGGCCATGTTTGCCCCGGTAGCTACAGAGGGCATGCGTCCATGCACCGAGTTGAATCCGTGGGAATTGCCCAGGAAGTAGGCCGGGGTTTTGGAGGAGCAGCCGATTCCGGAAATTTTTGCCACCAGGTGGGGCTCGATCGACAATTCGAAACAGGCCTGTACGATGGTGGCACTGATGCTGTCGTGTCCGCATCCAGCACAAAGGGTCGATATACTTCCCTCGTATTCTTTGAGGGTGTAGCCCAGCTTATTTTTGGGCAGGCGGGGGTGCCTAAATAGAGGTTTCAGATACGTCATGGGACAGGGTGTTGGTTTGTTTAAAATAGTCGGCAATTTGAAGCGCAATCTGATCGGCGGTAATGGGCATGCCATCGTAGTTCAAAACCGAGATTAGCTGCCGTGGGGATAGTTGCATTTCCTGAATCAGCAGGCTGCGCATCTGCCCGTCGCGGTTTTGCTCAATGACAAAAATTAGCGGGTGTTCCCGTACAAATGCTTCTGTTTCTGTTCCAAAGGGGAACGCCTTGATACGCAACGCATCCAGGTTCATCCCTCGCGCTGCTAATAAGTCACGCGCTTCTTCCGAAGAAAACGTGGAAGTGCCAAAAAAAACCATGCCCCAGTCACTTTGATTGTGTTTCTGATAGAATTCAGGTTTGGGCACCAGCCTTTTGGTGGTTTCCCATTTCAGGAGCAAGCGGTCCATGTTTCGTTTGTACGCCGCACTGTCTTCGGTGTAGACTGCGTATTCGTCACGGGATGTTCCCCGGGTAGTAAATGCCCCCTTGGTCGGGTGGGTGCCCGGATAAGTGCGGTAGGGAATACCGTCTCCGTCTACATCCAGGTACCTGCCGTACCGTCCCATGGCATCCAGTTCTTCTTGAGACAATACTTTTCCCCGGTCGTATCGTTGTCCTTCCGGCCAGTGAAACGGTTCACTCAAGTGATCGTTCATGCCCAGGTCCAGGTCTGTCATCAGGATCACCGGTGTTTGTAGCCGATCCGCCAGGTCAAAGCAGGCGGCTGTCATTTCGAAACATTCTTTTGGCGTCGCGGGGAAGAGCAGGGGGTGCTTGCTGTCTCCATGGGAGGCATAGGCGGCCAGGGTAATGTCCGATTGCTGGGTACGGGTGGGCATGCCGGTACTGGGTCCCGCCCGTTGCACGTCTATTAGTACAGCAGGCACTTCAGCAAAATAGGCCAATCCAATAAATTCATTCATTAGGGAGACTCCGGGTCCGCTGGTAGCCGTCAGCGCTCGGGCGCCGTTCCAATTGGCGCCGATAACCATGCCCATGGCGGAGAGTTCGTCTTCCGCCTGAATCACGGCGAATCGGTTTTTGCCAGTTTCCGGATCCACCCGGTAGCGGGAGGCGTACTTTTCAAAAGCTTCCGCTACGGAGGTGGACGGAGTAATGGGATACCAGGCCATCACCGTTGCCCCCCCAAAAACCGCTCCCAAACCACAAGCGGAATTTCCGTCGACCAAAATTTTGTCCCCGATGAGGTTCCGGCGCTCCAGGTAAAAATCCAGCGGGTAATCAAAATGTTCCCGCGCATGGTCCATGCCCAGTCGTAGCGCTTTTAGGTTGGGGGCAATGAGTTTCTCCTTGCCGGCAAACTGCTCCTGGAGCAGGGTTTCCAATACCGCGTAGTCGATCTGCAGCAATACAGAGAGTGCACCCACGTAGATAATGTTTTTAAACAGTTGCCGTTGCCTGGGGTTTGTAAAGTGTTCGTTGGCAAGTTCCATCATCGGGACGCCCAGGTAGTGAATGCCCTCCCGAATGAGTTCGGGGGCAAGTTTCTTCGTGCTGTCATACATCAGGTAGCCCCCCTCACGGACGCTTGCGATGTCCTGCTTCATGCTTTGGGCATTCACCGCCACCAGCAGGTCGATCCCTTCCCTGCGACCCAGGTAGCCTTTCTCACTCACCCGTACCTCGTACCAGGTGGGCAGCCCTTGTATGTTGGAAGGAAAGATGTTTTTTGGCGTGACAGGAATGCCCATCCGAAAGATGGCCTTGGCAAATAGAAAATTGGCACTGGCTGAGCCTGTTCCGTTGACATTGGCAAATCGGGCAACAAAATCGTTGACCCGTGCCTCCGGACGAGGGAGTACGTGGGAGTCGATCATAGGTTTCCGGCTTTGGTGACACTGTAGAAAAATTGCTGCATGTCCCAGGCAGAAGTGGGACAGCGTTCGGCACACAGCCCGCAGTGCAGGCAAACGTCCTCGTCTTTTACCATTACCCGGCCGGTTTTCAATGGTTCGGAGACCAGAATGTCCTGGGATTTGTTTTGAGCGGGAACCAGTAGTTTTTCCCGCAGGCGATCTTCTTCTGTTTCGTTTGTGGTGAAGGTAATGCAGGAGGTGGGACAGATGTCCATGCATGCGTCGCACTCGATGCAGCGATCGGCCGTAAAATCAGTCTGTACGTCGCAGTTCAGGCAGCGTTGTGCTTCCTTGTAGCCAGTGGGCGGATCGAAGCCCAGTTCCACTTCTTTTCGCCGGTCCAGCAGGGTCAGGGATTTTTCGGCCTGAGGTACCAGGTAGCGTTGGTCGATAGTGACCGGGCTATCGTAACTCCATTCGTGAATTCCCATCTTGGTACTAAATAGTTTGGTAAAGGGAGCTGGCCGCTGGTGCAAGTCCTTTCCCTGGCAAAACAGGTGCATGGATACGGCAGCCTGGTGGCCGTGCGCCACGGCGGTGATGACGTTTTCCGGACCGAAAGCAGCGTCTCCCCCAAAAAAGACCTTGGGGTGGGTGGATTGAAAGGTGACCTTGTCTACTACTGGCATTTCCCATTCATCAAATTCCAGCCCAATGTCACGCTCAATCCAGGGAAAGCTGTTTTCCTGGCCGATCGCGATCAATACTTCATCGGCTGCTATAAATACATCCGGCTCTCCGGTAGGAATCAATTTACGTTTGCCATTTTCGTCGTAATGGGCGTTTACTTTTTGGAATTTCATTCCTTTCAATAAGCCGTCTTCCACCTCGAAACTCAGCGGAACGTGGTTGTCCAGAATGCTTACGTCTTCGTGCTGGGCATCCTCCTTTTCCCAGGGAGAGGCCTTCATGTCCTTGAAGGGACTTCGCACGACCACTTTCACTTCTTCGCCCCCCAGTCTTCGCGAGGTGCGGCAGCAATCCATGGCGGTGTTGCCCCCGCCCAATACGATTACTTTTTTACCTATTTTGTCCACGTGTTCAAAAGCCACGCTGGCAAGCCATTCGATGCCGATATGAATGTGGGCATCTCCTTCTTTTCTTCCGGGTAATTTTGGTAAATCCCTACCTCGAGGCGCTCCGGTACCGACAAATACAGCATCATAGCCGCCTTCTAGCACCTGTTTCAGGCTTTCAACATACGTCATAAATTGGGTATGGATACCCATGTTTAGTACATACCCCACTTCCTCATTTAGCACTTCTTCGGGAAGCCGAAAAGCCGGGATTTGACTGCGCATCATACCTCCTCCGGCGATCTGTTCGTCAAACATATGCATCTCGTAGCCTAAAGGCGCCAAGTCCCGGGCCACGGTCAAGGAAGCCGGACCCGCTCCTATCAGGGCGATTTTCTTTCCGTTTGCTGGAAAGGGAGCCTGGGGCATCAGCGATTGCACGTCTCCTTTTTGATCGGCGGCTACCCGCTTCAAGCGACAAATGGCTACTGGCTCTTCCTCCACACGGCCCCGGCGGCAGGCAGGCTCGCAGGGTCGGTCGCACGTACGCCCAAGAATACCCGGAAACACATTGGACTCCCAATTGATCATGTAGGCTTCGGTGTATTTTTCTGCGGCAATTTTGCGGATGTATTCCGGCACGGGAGTGTGAGCGGGACAGGCGTACTGGCAGTCCACGACTTTGTGGTAATACTCCGGATTCCGGGTATCGGTAGGCTTCATGGCATTCTGGGTTTATGCTATTTTGTTCGTATTGCAGAATAATTTTATAAAATTAAACCACCAAAGCAAATGAATGACCAATTATTTTCCACTTTTTCGTAAAGAACCTTTTGCCGGCGGATGCGGATAACATCTAGTGACCGCGTGTTGAGGAAACCGGAAGCAGGTGGGATCGGCTTCGCTCGATACATTCGCCTCATCGAAATTCCTTTGACACGTCGTCTTTCGGAAAAAAGTACCGGGACCCGTTTTCGCCGCCAATTTTTTTAGTTTCGTCGATTTTATTGGGAAACAGAAATAGTTACCGGGAATATTTGTTGCTGCGCTTTCCAAAAAAGACCTATTTTTGAAGCGTTCAAAAAATCGGGCTATGACGCAGGAACACTGGAAGCAAAAATTGGAAGGCAAGTTACCGGATAATGCACTGGCCTATTGTTATGCCTTATGGAAAGAGGATCCTTTTGAGTTACGGATTGCCCGTTCCCGTTCGACCAAATTGGGCGATTTCCGCTATAGACCGGATCAGAAGGTGCAAAAGATCAGCATCAACCATGACCTGAATCCCTATCAGTTTTTGATCACCCTGATCCATGAGATAGCACATCACCGGGTGTTTCGCGATTACGACCGGAGAGGGATTCGGCCGCATGGTCCGGAGTGGAAGCGTTCGTTTCGTCAACTGATGGCTCCCATGCTGGATGCTTCGGTCTTTCCTCGAGATATTCTGATTCCCCTTCGGCTGCACATGGTCAACCCCAAAGCTAGCACTGGGGGGGATTATTTTTTATTTAAGGAATTGAAGAAATACGATGTCACGCCGGGAGAAGCGCGAGGGGTACTCCTGGGAGACTTGAAGCCAGGGAGTTGTTTTGGTCTGAAACGCCGGGTTTTTGAAAAACTCGAGACCCGAAGGAGCCGGGTTTTGTGTAGGGAACGGGCCACCGGAAGGAAATACCTGATTTCCCGGCATGCCGAGGTGGTGGTCCTGGAGGAGGGTGCAGACTTACCCTTTTAATCCTGTTTGTCACCCGGGAGTTGGTTGCGGGCATTCACACCCAGGTTTTTTAATTTTTCGGCTTGGGAAATCAGATTTCCTTTTCCCGTTTTAAGCTGCTTCAGGGCGGTCTGGTAACTTTCCTGAGAGCGGTCCAAATGCCTTCCGATGTCCTCCAGGTTTTTTACAAATGTGGCAAATTTATCGTACATGCGCCCTCCTCTTTCGGCGATTTCCAGCGCATGACGTGTTTGGTCGTCACGGATCCATAAATCTTTGATTAGTTTCAGGGCGGCTATCAGGTTGCTGCTGCTGATAAGCAATACCCGTTTTTTGTAGGCGTATTCCCACAGCCGGTCATCGGCTTGCGCCGCAACCATGTAGGCGGCTTCCAGCGGAACAAACATGATGACAAAATCCAAGGCCTGTGCGTAGGCCTCGTACTGCTTGCCTGACAGCTGGTCGATATGGGTTTTGACGGCCTTTACGTGCTGCTGCAAAAATGCATGCTGTTCCGAATCCTCGGTGGCATTGCAATAGTTTTCGTAGGCGAGCAGCGATACTTTGCTATCGATGATGACTTTCTTATCGTCCGGATAGTGGATGATGACGTCGGGTTGCATCTTTTTGCCGTCCATTCCGAGGAGGGGATTGCCCGCTTCGTCCCGTAGAAATTCCTGCATGCTGTAATGCCGGTTTTTTTCCAATCCGGAATTTTGAAGGATGGTTTCCAGGATGGCTTCTCCCCAATTCCCCCGGTGTTTGGCATTTCCCTTGAGTGCATTGGTAAGGTTTTGGGCTTCCTGGCTGATTTTTTGATTCAGTTGGGCCAGCTCACGCACCTTGTTTTCTAGCGAAAACCGCTCTTTGGCTTCCATGGTATAGGAGTCCTGCACCTGCTTGCGAAACGCTTCCAGGTCCCTGGCCAGGGGCTGCAGGATACGGCTTAGGTTTTCCTGGTTTTGAAACGTAAATTTCCTCGATTTTTCTTCCAGAATTTTATTGGACAGCAACTCGAATTCCTGTTCGAACCGCTTTCCCATGCGCTCCATTTCGGTTTCCTGAAACCGCAACTTTTCCTGCAGGAGTTGCACCTGGTTTTCTTCGAATTTTTTTTCCAGTTCCAGTTCCAGCTGTTGCCGATCCAGAGATTTTATCTGTTCTTCCAGCGCCTTGTTGCGGGCAGTGGCCCGAACGAGCAGCCAGGATAGGATGCCACATCCCAACAGGCAGAGAAAAAACCCATACAGAGCTTCCATGATTGGGGGGAGTTAGGCCTCGGTCTCCGCCAGCGTCCGCTGACGAATGGCTTCGTAAATAGCCACTCCTGCCGCAACGGACACATTGAGGCTGGCCACCTGACCTAGCACGGGAATTTTAACGAATTCGTCGCAGAGCCCCAGCAATTCGTCAGAAATACCGTCTTCCTCGGAGCCCATGACCAGAACGGTGGGGGCTAAAAAGTCAGCCTGGTACACGTTTCGATGGGTCTTTTCGGTGACGCCGACCACATTTAGACCCATTTTTTTGAGATCTTTTAGGGTATAGTACAGGTTTCTTACCCGGCTTACTGGTAAAAAATTCAGGGCCCCGGCGGAGGTTTTCACGGCGTCTGAACTTATCTGTGCACTGTTTTTTTCCGGAATAATAATGCCATGTACCCCGGCTACCTCGGCCGTTCGGGCGATGGCTCCGAAGTTTCTGACATCCGTGATGCGATCCAAAAGCAGCAGCAAGGGGGCCTGTCCTTTGGTGTAGCAGGCATCCACTACGTTTTCCCAGGAGGCATAGGCAATGGCTCCCATGTACGCGATGACCCCCTGATGGTTTTTGCGGGTGATGCGGTTGAGCTTGTTTTCCGGCACCTTGGTTACCGGGACGTTCTTTTCTTTTGCCTGTCCGATGAGCTCTTTCAGCAGGTCTCCTTTCAGTTCTTTGTTTACCAGTAGTTTGTCGATGTCCTGGCCGGCCTGAAATGCTTCCAGTATGGGCCTGATGCCAAAAATATAGTCTTTTGGGTTTTCATCTCGATTGATCAGAAAACCATCCTTCCGTTTCTCCATGCTGTAATGGTTTTGAACCAAATCGGTTGGTATGCGCGCGACCGGTTCAATGTGTAATAATTGGGGGTTAAAATCGTCTTTACGCGAGCAAAGGTAAAGGTTATTTTTGAATTTGAATCTTCCGCCAGGTATACCCAGGTTTCTTTGTCCAGGTCAAAGTACACTTCCTGCGGTGGTCCCATGATGATGTACACCATGCCCCGGTCCGTCATCCAGCCTTCCTTAAAATCGGTAAACAGAATATTGGCAAATTCTACTTGCCGAAAGTATTCCTTGATCAGGGTTTTTGCGGTCTCTTCATCCCGAGTCATGCGAATCCAGTATTCGTCCAACGCTGTTTTTTTATTCTCTGCCGCCAGCAGGGTCTCGTGTTCTTTCCGGGTGGAAATGTAGGCGACCATTTCGATCATTTCCTCCCAGGTAGCCACCCTGGGAAACGTTTTTCCGGCGGTTCGAAGCAGCAGACCCGTACGCGAACTGGTATCCGACTGAACAAAATAATAGCCCTGCTTATCAAAGGGGACGGGGACGTTTACCAGGAAACTGCCCTCGTCAACGACTTCCGTTTGCTTGGGTATTTCCGGTGATTTGGTCTCCATGGGAGGCAGTGGCAAGGGAAACTGCTGTGGATAATAGTAGCGGTGGAGGTTCACGCCCCGTTGCCTCTTAAATAGGAGAGATTCGTCCACATTCAAAAAATTCTGGTCAAAAGGGATATCGTTTCCAAAATAGGCCCCAAAGTCCGGTTGCTCCACTACAAATGGACTAATCAGATCGCTGTGATACAAGTAGGTATCGTCTTGCCGGGTATCCTGTGCCCGAAACACCACGTATGCCTGCTCCTGTGACTCCGGAATTTCGACGGTTTCTTCAAAATAATAATGTTTGTCTGTATCGGCTTTTAACGCTTCCCTGTCTAGCGCTACCAGCAAATCGTCGGATAGCTCCTGTTCAAAATCCCGCACGACGGCATACGAAAAAAGGTAATCATCGAAATCCGGATTTTCCTCAATTTTTTCAGCAAGCAGTTGTAGGGTAAAGGTTCGTTCTGCCGTTTTTATGGGGATCACTTTCAAGGATATTCGGGAATACCTGGAATACCGCAAACTTTGGTTGAGGCTTTTTAGATTCGTTTGGGCATGTGTGGAAAGGGAAAAGAAGCAACATAGGGCCAGGCATCCAATAATTTTTTTCATGAGCAATGACTTTGTTATTTCCATAGTTGGTTCAAAAATTAACCGTAATTTTGTTCAAAATAAAGAAATTTTACATGGCTACCTATACAACGGAAATTACTTCCGATAAGTTGATCAGCGATAACCCCATTCATCAACGTTTGTACAAGGCTTACATTGTGGCTAAAGACTACGTATCCGGTGATTTGCTGGAAATCGGGTGCGGAGAGGGCAGAGGGGTCGCCGCATTGGGGCCTTTGGTCAATCGGTATCATGGAATAGACAAGATAGGGGAAATTTTGGATAGGTTAAAACAGAAATACCCGGACTATACCTTTGAGCAGGCCCATTTGCCCCCACTGGGCACCATCCCATCGGATAGCTATGACTGTGTGGTTAGTTTTCAGGTGATCGAACACATCCAGCAAGACCACCTGTTTCTCAAGGAAATTTACCGGGTATTGAAACCGGGCGGCTTCGCGCTGATCTCTACCCCAAATATCCGATTTTCCCTCACAAGAAACCCCTGGCATATTCGGGAGTATACCCCCGAGCAGTTGCAGGCACACTGCGAGAAATTTTTCGACCGGGTAGAAACCAAAGGCATTGGTGGCAACGAAAAGGTGTGGAACTACTACCGGGCCAATAAGAAATCCGTCGAGAAATTTACCCGCTGGGACTTCCTGAAGCTGCAATACCGCCTACCGGCTTCGCTGTTGAAAATCCCCTACGAACTCGCCAACCGGATGAACCGAAACAGCCTTCACCGGAGTCAGGGTAGGGCGGTGGAAGAAATCAGCCACGAAGACTACCTGCTAGTAGATGATCCGGCAGCGGCACTCGATTTGTATTACATTCTTCACAAAAGTCCGGTGGCTGCCTCCGAAACTTCCCGCTAGCGGGTTTGCCGATCGCCTCCGGTCAACCGAATTTTCCGGAAATGCGAAGCACGAACAGCAGTACTCTTCTCACCAATATATTCATTCCAACGGATTGGAAACTGCGCGTGATTCTCATCACCACCGGCAGGCCGATTAGCAACGGTCCACCTGTGAATGGAGCTTGTGGAAGGTTCTATCCGGTTACGGGTTCCTTTCCCGCTAGCGGATAGAATGCTTACCTTCGCGGCAGCCGGCTATCCATTTCTCCGAAAAGCCGCTCGTATTCCCGCTGCAATCGATCGGCGTCCTCGTCATATCCCTGTTCGCGCAATAAGGGAATAAAATACCGCATCATTTGCATGGATATGGAGGCCTCCCGGTCCATGGCTCTGCCGGTTTCCGCATAAAAATCGAGCATTTCTACAGATCGATGGGATATTTCGTTGACTACATGCATGGCCTCTTCATCCATGCCTAATTCAAACAGCAAGGGTACCGATTGCCCGCTGGCCAGGTCGTAGGGGATGGCTTCGTGGGGAAACTTTTCCAGACTCAAACGTAGTACATCTTCTGCCCGTTGCAAATCCTTTTCTTCCAATAAAGCGATCACAACGCTGTTCAATACGCTTCGGTGGTTGGAAGTAAACCGCCGAAATTCGTCGTCAAAATAATTACCCGGGTTATCCATGCCCCGGTAGGCAAAATTATTCATGACATTTTCGTAGGCCAGTTCGGTGTTCACCAGCTCCTCCTGGTTGTCGGGCTTTTGGATCGGCAATAGCCGGTAGGTAAGCCCTTCCATGACCACATGTTGGCTCATATCAAATCCAATCGTTGCCAGTGAGGTATTGTTGAAGTAAATGGGGCGCTCCCAGTTATTGGTGGCAATCAGATCCAGTAACATCAGCGTGCCTTTGGTGACGTAATTGCCCCGCAGCCGAATGGTTAATTGAGGAATTTGCAAATTTCGGAACGCTTCTGGCAAAATTCCCAGCGAGTCGACACGCTGCTGATCTATGGGTAGCGTGAGGTTTCGGGAAGGTACGGTATTAATGTTGCTGGATCGACTGCTCGAAAGTTTCAGCAGCTCGCTATTGTTTTTAAGTAATTTCAGGTAGTCAACCAGGGGCAGGCTTTCCAGGCGGTCGGTGATGTACAGGACATCGTTTGTGCCTTTTTTATAGTTTTCGTACTGAAGGGTAAAGTCCAGGGCTGGCGATTCGTTCACCGGCCGTGCCATTTGTTTGACGTACCAGTCCGTATCAAAATAACTCAGCACGATCACCCGAACATCGGTGCGAAATCCTTCCACCTCCTGCACGTACCAAAGGGGGAAGGTATCGTTGTCCCCGCCAGTGAAGAGGATGGCGTTGGGTTCACAGGACGCCAGGAAATTACGGGCGGAATCCACCGAGAAAAACCTTCCGGATCGGTCATGGTCATTCCAGTTTTCTCCGGCCATCAAAACCGGGACAGGCAGGGAAATCAATGCCGCATACACGCCAGCCATGGCCATTCCTTTCTTAAGCTTCAGGAGTTGATGGCGGATAGCCAGCACACCAAATCCGATCCATATGGCAAAGGCGTAAAACGAGCCCACATAAATATAGTCCCTTTCTCGGGGTTCCACGGGAGGCGAATTCAGGTAGAGTACCAGCACTACCCCCATCATAAGGAAAAGCATCAATGTCAGCCAAAAAGACTTGGGGTCCAGTTTGGCCTGAAAAAACATACCAATCAGCCCTAGCAACAGTGGCAGCATCAAATAATTGTTATGCCCTTTATTCTCTTTAATGAATTCAGGAAAGTCCGTTTGTAGGCTGCTGAACAGGGTTAAGAAAGGAGCATCGCTAAAATCACTCTCCCGGCCGCTGAAATTCCACATAAAATAGCGAAAATACATGTGCCCCAACTGGTGATCGAGCATGAAATATATATTATCAAAGAAGGTGGGGTCTTCCCCTTCTCTCAGGCCCAGCTTGCTGCGGTAGATCTGCTTGTGCCGTTCCTGCGTGGAATAGATCCGCGGTAAAATGGTCGTCTTTTCCGGATCGTACGTGTTCTCCAACTGGTAGTCGACGATCTCGTATTTTTCGTCACCCTTGGCATATACTGGCGCTCCTTCGGTCTGATCGATCACGTCTGCAGTAAAATACTGCCCGTGAAGCAGGGGACGGTAGCCGTATTGCTCCCGCTTCAGGTAGCTGACAAAGCTGATAATGTCTCTGGGGTCGTTTTCGTTGATTACCGGATCCGCATTTGCCCGAATCACTATCAGCGCATAGGATCCGTATCCGATCAAGATAAAGGTCAGCGAAAGAAGAATGGTATTTAAAATTACCTTTCCGCGCCGATAGGAGTATACCACTGCGTAGGTAAGTCCACCCAAAAACAGCAACGCAAAGAAAACGATACCGGATCCAAACGGAAGCCCCAGACTGTTGACGAAAAATATCTCCAGTGAGCCAGCGATGCTTGGCAGACCGGGGATAATGATGTTATTAATGATCACCAGGGCCACACCACCCAACAAAAAGGCGATGATGCCGCCCTTGACCGTATGGTGGGTGTATTTCTTGAAGTAAACCACCAGGGCAAGTGCGGGCAGCGTAACCAGATTTAGTAGGTGGACGCCAATGGATAATCCCACCAGGTAGGCGATAAATATCATGTATTGGTTTTCGGCACGGGGATCGCGGATTACATCCCACTTTAAAAAAGCCCAAATGACGATGGCCGTAAAAAAGGAGGACATGGCGTATACTTCTGCCTCTACCGCAGAAAACCAAAAGCTATCCGAAAAGGTATAGGCAAGGGCACCAATCAGTCCGGCACCCATCAGCGAGAGCGTTTGTTCTTTTGAAGGGTCTTCACCGGCACCGATACCATACAATTTTCTTCCCAATAGTGTAATGGTCCAGAATAGGAACAAAATGGTAAATGCGGAAAACAAGGCACTGCCCACGTTCATCCAGTAGGCTACATCCAACCCTTCTCCAAACGCCAGAAAGCCAAACATGCGGTAAATCAGTAGAAAAAACGGAGCTCCCGGAGGATGTGGGACTTGAAGTTTGTAGGCTACCGCAATGAATTCTCCGGGATCCCAAAAACTCGCCGTTTCCTCGATGGTAAACAGGTAGGTGATAAATGCAATAAGGAAGGCCGTCCAACCGGTTAGATTGTTTACCCTGGTATATGTTGGCATGTGCTCGGATTATATTTGAAAAGCGAAAATAAAAAATTTATCAGGAATAACGGACGATTTAACGTTTTTTAAAAATCCAGCACGAGGGATTGCCCTTTTTTCGTCTCCACGGGCTTAGGTGAAAATATTTTTTTGTTTTTTTTTATTTCACACAATTCCAAAGGTTATTTTATAATAAAAAAAACTTATAAATTTTTTGGTTTGTAAATCGTCAAAATACCCAATTAAAGAAAGGAGAAATTGCGTTTGCCTTTTATTCCGATCGACGCCTAAACATATATTTTTAAAATATTTTTTATGTATTTTAAATACAATAAAATGATTTTTAAATTTTTTTATCTATCTTTAACCCGTCATAAAAAAACAGCAAAAAATTTTTATTTTATGAGAAAGGCGATCAGCAAAAAACTAAAAGTAGGTATCGTAGGTACCGGAGGTATTGGCAGGGGCCTTGCCAAACTACTCGTGAGAAGGGAGGACATGCTCCTCTCTGGAATCGTGACCCGCCGGAAGGGGCGGATAGACGACCTCGGTGTGAGTCAGGATTATCTGACAACGGAGGTAGAAAAGGTGTTGGACGCGTCGGATCTAATCGTTGTCAGTACGGGCGATCCGATCTATTCTACCGAGGTAATACAAAAAGCGTTTGATTATAAATTACCTGTGGTGACCATGGATGCCGATACGCAGGTGGTCACCGGTTCGTGGCTTTCCCGTCGCGGAGTGATCACCGAGGCGAATGGAGACCAACCCGGCTGTTTGGCTGCATTGAATAAGGAAGTGGTCCAAATGGGTTTCGCTCCGTTGGTTTATGGGAATATCAAAGGTTTTCTGAACCAAAACCCTTCGCTCGAGGACATGTTGTTCTGGGCGCAGAAACAAGGCTACAGCTTGAGCTCGGTAACTTCTTTTACCGACGGAACGAAATTGCAAATAGAGCAGGCGTTGATTGCAAATGGGCTGGGCTTAGATATTGTGCAGCAGGGGTTGATAGGCTACGAGACCTCGGATTTTGAAAAAGGGGCATTTGCCTTGGGTGAAATAGCGCACAAGGAGAACAAGGTCATCAGTGACTACATTATCTCCAGGGAATCACCTCCGGGTGTGTTTATTACCGCCAGCCATCAGGAAGACCTGGCAGCAGAACTCCGGACCTACAAAATGGGGGATGGTCCGTTTTACTTGCTGTACAAACCCATGCATCTCTGTTTCTTCGAAATACCCAACACGATTTTGAATCTTGTAAATCAGGGAGAGATTTTGCTCAACAACGGTGAAAGCCCGTCGATTAGCGTGGGTGCCATTGCAAAGAAGAACCTTTCTGCGGGTTCCATCATAGATAAAGGTATTGGGGGCATGGAAGTACGAGGTGAGGCTTTGGAAATCAAAGTCAATCCGGAGCATGTACCCATCGGCTTACTGAGTAAAGTTCAATTGAAACGGAACATTGAACAGGGAGAATTAATCACTTTTGACGATATCAATATACCGGATTCTCTGGCCTTAACTGCCTGGAAAAGTATTCTGGCAGAGAAGGATGTAAAGAAAGAGTCGGTTCGAAGGTAAGCTGTTAATTTTTTTATCTTATTGCTGTTTACAGATCCATTGGCCGGGATTGCATTTCATGTGGTTTTGGTCTAATGGGTCTGTTTTTTTTTTCTGCGATGAATATACTAAAAAGTAGGGATTTCACCAGATATCTTTTTCAAAACGAAGAAATTACGGACATCCAGACCGATCCCTCCGTTAGGTGGAGTCAGCTATGGTACCAGTTCGAGGTATTTTTTCGTTATTTTTGCAAATGCAGGAAATGGTCTTCCGTTCGGGATACTGAATTTTCCAGCTGTTTCGAAATTAATTGCAGGTAAACGTTGTTTACGGGTTAACTTAAACCATTTTCGATTTGAACCGGTATCTTTTATACAGTATCTTTTCATTGGCAACGCTGGCTATGCCACTGTCGCAGGCAGCAGGGCAGATGGAAGCAGTGACCCAAATTGGCGAATCGGAGAGTTCGTATTTGTTGCTGGACAAAGGGCTCCAATTCCGGATTACCGATGCCGTCAACAGCATGTATAATTTCGATTTTGAACAAGCTGAGCGAGGCTTTCAGGTGATGCGTTACACGTATCCGGAACACCCGCTGCCGTACTTTCTGATGGGACTGAGTCAGTGGTGGAAAATCACGGTAGCGACCGAAAACGAAAGTTACGACGCACTTTTTTTACGGTACATGGACCAAACCATCGAAAAAGCTGCAAAAATGTTGGAGGAAGACCCGGAAAACAAAGAGGCTGCTTTTTTTCTGGCCGGTGCTTACGGGTTTCAGGGAAGGCTGCACAGCGAACGAAAAAACTGGACGAGTGCTACCTTTGCTGGAAAAAATGCTCTCAAATACCTCGAACTAAGTAGGGGCGAGGAAGAGTTAAACCCCGAATTACTACTTGGTGATGCACTGTTCAACTATTTTTCCGTATGGATTCCTGATAATTACCCCCTGCTACGCCCCGTCATGCTGCTTTTCCCAAAGGGAGATCAGCAGTTGGGACTACAGCAGTTGGAAGAAGTGGCCGAAAACTCCTTCTATGCCCGGGTGGAGGCCCAGTATTTTCTGTTTCGTCTCTATGCCTCGGAGGAAAAGCAACCTTTCAAGGCGCTGGAAATTACGACCTACCTGCACGAAAAGTACCCCGACAATCCCTATTTCCACCGGTTTTTTGCCAGGCAGCTGTACGCAGTGGGGCGAGGAAAAGAAGCCATGGAGGTGTCTCTTGAAATCTTGAAACGCATAGAAGCAGGTTGGACCGGCTATGAGGCCAACAGCGGCCGGTACGCCTCCTTTTTTGCTGCGCAATATTTTGATCGGATGGGACAGGAAGAATTGGCCAGGAAGCATTACCTGGAGACCGTGGCTTTTGGCGACGAGCTTAATTCCCAGGAAAGTGGCTATTATTTATTTGCCCTGCTGCAGTTAGGTAAATTGGCCATAAATCAAGGGGACGGTGCCGAGGCGAGACGCTTTTTGGATGCGGTAAAAGCCAACGCCAAAAGAAGGCATCCGGCCCACAAAGAGGCACGAATTTTGTTGAAAGAGAATAAACTTTGACACACACTAAGGCGTTCTTGCAAAGCCTAATCGAGAGGAACGCTACCTTTTTTTAGAAATCACAAAACAGTAAGAGTAATAATTTTAATAAAATAGACAAATTAATAACAATATTTCGTCCTCACTTACGTTTTTTTCGTAAATGTCTTTAAAATAAACATAAATTAGATTACCTTTGTACCACATATAATTCGGTAAATTCTTTACAATATGGATAATAGCATAAAAGTCAAATTTGACAAAATCGACCGTAAAATTTTAGAGATTCTTCAGGCGAATGCAAAGATTACCAATGCACAGCTTTCAAAAGATATAGGTTTATCTCCCGCACCTACCCTGGAGCGGGTGAAAAAGTTGGAGCAGTCCGGGATTATCAAAAGCTACCACGCAAAATTGGATCCGGAAAAAATTGGCTTGGGCGTGAGTACCTTCGTGTTGGTTGGTCTGATCGGTCACAACAAAACAAATATTGATGCCTTTATGAAGGAAATCAATGAAATTCCGGAGGTAATCGAGTGCCACCACATCACCGGAACCGGGGATTTTATCCTGAAGATCATTTCCAAGGATATCAATTCGTACCAGAAATTGATGTTGGAGCAGGTTAGTGAAATCAAGGAAGTGGATTCCATGCAATCCATGGTGATTCTTTCTACCTTTAAGGACAGTAAAGTACTCCCCATACCTGCATAACGTAGTAGTGTACCAAATACATAGGGAGGGTGGCTGTCAGTCACCCTTTTTTTTATTACAATTAAATTTTTTATAGCGATGAAAAATCCCTGGACAACCATCTCGACAAAAGAGGTGTACGACAATCCCTGGATACGTGTAGCAGAGCATCAGGTGATCACTCCTACCCAATCCAGGGGGATTTATGGAACCGTTCGTTTCAAAAATCGAGCCGTGGCGATCGTTCCACTCGACCGGGAGCTGCATACCTGGATAGTGGGGCAATACCGCTACACCCTTGATGAATATTCCTGGGAAATTCCCATGGGGGGCGGTCCTCTGGAAGAAGATGTTCTGGATAGCGCCAAGCGGGAGTTGAAAGAAGAAACGGGCCTTACGGCGGGAAAATGGAGCGAACTGATGAAAATTCATACGTCAAATTCCGTAACCGATGAGGTTGGTTTTGTGTTTATTGCGGAAGAGTTGGTTCCGGGTGAGACGGAGTTTGATCCCACCGAGGACCTGCAAGTGCGCAGGTTACCTTTTGCGGATGTACTTCGAATGGTGATGGAAGGCGAGATTACCGATGGCATCAGTGTTGCCGCTGTTCTAAAAACGGCCATTCGATTAAAAATGAGTTAATTTTACGTCATGCGCTTTTCGGCATACAAAGAAGATTTTACGACCGCCTTTTCCTTGGCATACCCCGTAATGCTCAGTCAGTTGGGGCAGGTGATGGTGGGGGTCGCAGACAACGTGATGGTCGGAAGGCTCGGCGCAGTTCCCCTTGCTGCAGCATCACTTGCCAATAGCATTTTTTTTCTAATCCTGATGTTTGGAATTGGAATTTCGATGGCGGTCACGCCAATGGTCGCCGCCGCAGATGGGGAAGGTAAAACGGGTAAAATAGGCCGTTACCTGAGCCATGGCTTCGTTATCAACGGCTTTGCTTCCCTGGTATTGTTCCTGGTTATCCTGGGACTTTCTCCCGGATTGAAATGGCTGGGGCAACCCGAAGAAGTCGTTGTTTTGGCAATTCCTTACCTATTGATCATTACTTTTTCGCTGGTTCCCTTCATGTTTTTTCAAACGTACAAGCAATTTATTGAAGGACTTTCCCAGACCAAACAAGCCATGTACATCACGGTGCTCTTTAATCTGGTAAACGTGGGACTCAACTGGCTTTTGATCTACGGAAAGTGGGGCTTTCCGGAGCTGGGATTAAACGGAGCCGGCTGGGCTACCTTGGTATCGCGTATCCTGATGGCGTTTGCGATTTACATGTACGTCACGCGTTCCGGTAGGTATACCCGGATGTTGCGCAGTTTTCAATTAAAAAATCTCCGATTTGCTATTCTTAAAAAAATGCTGCGTATCGGTATTCCTACCGGATTGCAGTTTGTCTTTGAAGTAGGCGCATTCAGCACGGCTGCCATTATGATGGGCTGGATCGGGATAAATGCCCTCGCTGCCCATCAGATAGCCATCAACCTGGCCTCGGTGAGCTACATGATGGCCTCTGGCTTATCGGCCGCCGCCATGGTGCGCGTGGGAAACCAATTGGGAAAGAATGACATTGCCCGGTTGCGGCAGGTCGGCTTTACTATTTTCGGAATGGTAGCCGTTTTCATGGCTGTATTTGCCCTGTTTTTTTTACTTTTCAGAAATTACTTGCCCTTGCTCTACATTGACGAGCGGCCCGTCATCGAGATGGCGGCCACCCTGCTCATCATTGCCGGCTTTTTTCAGGTATCCGACGGACTGCAAGTGGTGGGGCTGGGAGCGCTTAGAGGTCTTTCCGATGTCAAAGTCCCCACCCTCGTTACCTTGGTAGCCTATTGGGTGATCGGATTGCCGCTGGGCTATGTGCTGGCTTTTTACCTGGAGTGGAACGAGCTGGGTATATGGATCGGCTTGTTGACAGGGCTTACCCTGACGGCCATAATGCTGATTTATCGGTTTCATTCCTTAAGTTTGCGCCTGTACCGGCAATCCTTGCAAAAGCAATCCAGTCCGGCTTGAAACTTTGAAACAAACATTTCCATCTCATGCAAGCTACCCATTGTTACATCGTCACTGGGGCAAGTAAAGGCCTCGGAAAAGCACTCGCCGACCGCTTGATCCAACATCCAAAAAACCGGGTAATTGGAATCGCCAGATCATTCATGGAGCCAAAGCCCAATTTTACCGGGCTGGAGCTAGACCTGGCCGATTCCGAAGCCTTGCTGAAGAACACCGCAGGTATTTTCCCGGAGGGGCCATTTGACAGGGTCTGTCTGATTAACAATGCGGGCTGGATCGGAGACATTGCCCACAATGGATACATTGATCCCGATGCCATCCGTCAGATTTACCTGGTAAATGTGATTGCTCCCGCCTTGCTCATGAATGAATTTATGAAACAATACGACCGCCTTGATGGGGAGAAACTGATCATCAATATCAGTTCAGGAGCGGCAAGCAAGGTCATGGACGGTTGGTCGGGGTACAGCGCCTCCAAAGCGGCCCTTAACCAGATGACAGCGGTGGCCCAACACGAATCAGATCTGAAAAACAGGGGCTTTTCCTTGTATGCACTTTCGCCGGGAATCATCGATACACCCATGCAAGAAGCCATCCGTTCGGCTTCGAAGGATAGTTTTACCAATCTGGAAAAATTTCAATCGTTCAAAACCGAGGGTAGCTTGGATTCGCCCGAGTCCGTCGCCGATAAGGTGCTTCATTTGATAGCGCATTTTCGGGACTTTCCAGAGGTACTGCAAGATGTTAGAAAATTTTAGGCGATTGGTTTTTTGGAAAATCGTACAACCAAAAGGAAGCGTTTTTTCGACCGATTTCTTCCCAGCGGCTGCAAAGGAACTGGAATCCGAAAACGGCTGCGGTAGGGAGGTTATCCAGCCTTTCTCCCAGCGAGTTTATCAAATCGGTGAGTCCCGGATTGTGCCCGAAAACAAACAAGCAGGCAATCCGGTCGGGTGTCTGACGGATACAGTTCAGGATGTTTCCGGAATTCGCATGGTACAACGCTCCGGTTTTTTCAAATTCCGGCTCTAGTCTGGCAAATTCTTCCAGAAAGCGTTCGGCGGTTTGCACGGCCCGCACCGCATCGGAGCTGAGTATTTTTTCCGGAAAAATTCGGTTTCCGAGCAATCGTTTGGCCATCCGGGGAGCGTCTCGTTCCCCTCTCGCTGCTAAGGGACGTTGGTGATCCGAAAGTAAGGGATGGTCCCAGGAGGACTTGGCATGGCGGACAAGTAATAGCTTTTTCATGATTATTGGCGTTCAACGATTCCCCGAAAATTCTGCAAGGCAGGGTGGATCAAATTTGATATATTTGTTCGCAACCAGCTTTCTAAGTTAGATGAATATTTTGAAAATGCGAATCTTTGGGTTTTGGTCAATGGCGGTGAGTGTACTCTTGAGTTGCCAAACATCCCCCTCTGTAAATCAAGGAGCCGGTGAGGATTGGCCGGTTTATCTGGGAAGTAAAGGCAGTTCCCAGTATTCGACCCTAAATCAGATCAACAAGTCCACGGTGAAAGGACTTGCGCTAGCCTGGGAATACCGAACGGGCGATTTGGGTGAAAAGGGAAACACACAGATTCAATGCAATCCGCTGATCATCGATGGGGTTTTGTACGGAACCAGCCCCCGATTAAAAGCCTTTGCGGTAGATGCTGCGACCGGAAAGGAACGTTGGGAATTCGATCCCAACAAAACCTTTGAGATCGGAGGCAGCGTCAACCGGGGCATGATGTTTTGGGAGTCCGGCGAGGAAACCCGTCTGTTTTATTCTGCTGGTCCGTATTTATTTGCGCTGGATCCCAAAAACGGGGAGCTGATCCCGGAGTTTGGAGACGGTGGAAAGGTCTCCTTGAACGAAGGTTTGGGCGATTGGGCCCGTGATCGCTATGTAATTTCTTCCACACCGGGTGTCATTTATAAGAACAAACTTATTCTGGGAACGCGGGTATCGGAAAACTCCGACGCTGCCCCGGGTTACATACGCGCATTCGATGTACGT
This sequence comes from Cyclobacterium xiamenense, assembly GCF_900109255.1. Classification (NCBI taxonomy): domain Bacteria; kingdom Pseudomonadati; phylum Bacteroidota; class Cytophagia; order Cytophagales; family Cyclobacteriaceae; genus Cyclobacterium; species Cyclobacterium xiamenense. The sequence goes on from NZ_FNZH01000004.1 coordinate 313,177, forward strand.
ACCGGTAAGGTCGACTGGGTGTTTCATACCATTCCCAAGCCGGGGGAGTATGGCCACGATACCTGGCCCGAAGGAGCCCATGAGTCCGCCGGCGGGGCCAATAGCTGGGCAGGCATGAGTTTGGATGAAGCCAACGGAATGGTTTACATCCCCACGGGTTCGGCTGCTTTTGATTTCTGGGGTGGCAATCGACTGGGGGAAAACCTGTTTGCCAACTCCCTGATTGCCCTAAATGCAGAAACCGGAGAGCGCATCTGGCACTACCAGACGGTACGACACGATGTATGGGACCGGGATTTGCCCGCCCCACCCAACTTGGTCACCATCAAAAAAGAGAACAGGGAGATCCCGGCGGTGGCCCAAATCACCAAAACGGGTAGGGTATTTGTGTTTGACCGGGCCACCGGCGAGCCCATCTATCCCATCGAAGAGGTACCCGTGCCTCCATCCAGCCTGGAAGGCGAGGAAGTCTGGGACAGCCAGCCCCTACCTTTGGTACCGCCACCATTTTCCAGACAGGTTTTTACCGAGGAGGAAGTGACGAACATCTCTCCGGAAGCCGAAGCTTACGTACGTGAAAGGATCCAGAGCCTTAAATTTGGGCATACCTTTACGCCCCCAAGTAGCGAGGGTACCGTGATTTTTCCCGGATTCGATGGAGGAGGAGAATGGGGTGGTGCAGCCTACGATCAGGAATCCGGATGCTTGTACGTCAATGCCAACGAAATGCCTTGGATATTGACCATGGTTCCAACGCTGGGAGCAAGTGTTTCTCTGGGGAAATCGGCGTACGTTACCCATTGCGGCATGTGTCACGGGCCTCAGCGAGACGGAGACCCTTCGGGTGCTTTTCCCTCGCTTCTGGAAGTTGGGGAGCGGTTGACCAAAGAGGAGATCGGTAGCATCATTGCGAAAGGAAAGGGCCGCATGCCTGCTTTTCAACACCTGAAGCCCGAAACCAGCGAAGCCCTGGTGAACTATTTGTTGGAACCAGAGAACATCCAGGACAGCCATAACCGGGGTGCTGAATCCAATCTTTCCGCCGTACCCTATACCACGACGGGATACAATCGCTTTTTTGATCAGGAAGGATACCCAGCGGTCAAGCCTCCATGGGGAACCCTCAATGCCATTGACCTCAACAAAGGGAGTATCGCCTGGACCGTTCCGCTAGGCGAATTTCCGGAATTAACTGCCCGGGGCATTCCCCAAACCGGAACCGAAAATTATGGCGGACCGGTAGTCACTGCCGGAGGACTGGTCTTTATAGCTGCTTCCAAGGATGAATATTTCCGGGCCTTTGATAAGGAAACCGGCGAAGAACTGTGGAAGTACAAATTACCGGCAGGGGGCTATGCAACTCCCGCCGTGTACGCGGTGGATGGCAAGCAATACGTAGTCATTGCTGCCGGAGGTGGCAAAATGGGCACCCCTTCCGGAGATTATTACCTGGCTTTTAGTCTGAATGAATGAGGTTAGGGTAGGGGCGTACCTTTTGGCGATTTCGGCACAAAAGGCTCGTTGGCATAGGTTTCCGGTAGCACCTTCACACCCGTTGTAAATTTGAGCGGAGCGTTTCCGGCATAGGTTAACTCCACAAAATGTCCGGTCCAGCCCTTTTCGGGACTGCTCAGCGGTATGCGGTAGTTGCCGTTTTCTGTAAGAGGAATGGTGGTGGATGTCCATTCAGGACCTAACTCGTCTATTCGGAAATCCCTTTTACTGGGGTTGGTAGCTACCCATAGTTTGACCGATGCCGGAGGATTGTTCGGGTCTGTTTGTACGAGGATGGCTTCGTCGGTTACCTCCCAGCTGTACTGGGGCCGTTGCTGATCGGCCAAAATTTGTGCATAAAAACCAAGCATAACCTCAATGGCGTCCGATCCATCCAGGGAGTGTCCCGCATTGGGGATATAGGCCAGGTGCTTTTCTCCCGTAAGCTCGCTCCAATAAAATTTCCAACTGTCCGGTAAGAAAAACTGGTCACCGGTGGCATTGATCAGCAGTTTAGGGATCTCCCGGTACTCGTCCAGAAATTGATAGGGTTCGACGATTTCCTGCAATCGTGCAAACTCCCGGCTATTGATCCAATCGAAGATCCCTTCCCGCGTGTAGTCGTCCACTGCCGGTGCCCAAAAACCGTAGCTTTGCCAGTGGTGCATAAACGAAGGTTGTAAGTTTAGCATATCAATGACAATGGGCACCATGCCAACCACCCGGTCATCTACTGCCGCTGTGGTCCAGGTAGTCCAGCCTCTCTTGGAGGCTCCGGCAACTACATACTTTTCCAGACTTAGGTCAAGGTTTTTGCTTCCGAAATCAACGACAGCATCCATGGCGGAAACAACAGCTTCCGTCATCGGAAATCGCGCCAACCATGTCGCGGCTTCGTCAGTGGCCCCCCGCTCCATAAATTCCCGCCATCCGTAGGCGATCAAACCGTCTTCCGTCCGTTTTTCCGCCAGGCTATCTCCCACGTACTGTACCGGCTGGAAAGGGATGTTGTGAACCTTGATTACCGGAGAACCGGTGAGTAAGGAGGCTTCAAGAATCAATTCATCCGGGTTTTCCGGTAATTTAGTTCCACTGCTTCCCCCGCTTATGACCATCAGGGAAGTTTCGTACTTCAGTTCCTTTGGAATAACAAAGGACACGTAATGCCACCAGGTAGTCGGACTGACCTCCGATTGGCCCAACCAGTTTTGTGAAGTCATCTTCAAAACATAGTACGCGTGGGTCTCTTCCTGTTGTTCGTGCACCAGTTCGTAGGTGAATGCTTCCTGGTTTTTGGCTACATAAGACTTTAGCAGGTCAATGCCCTTTGTAGTGGATACGGCTGTTTGCTGATCCGATTTGGGTTGGCACTGAACCGCCAGTACGGTAAAAAAAAGATAGGCCAGCAATCGTGCTGGTTTTTGTAGAGGGTTCGCTAAACGAGGCATAAGCAAGTTAATTGTATAGGTAAACTACCTGTAAAACACGAAAAGGACTACTAGTAAAACGGTCCTTCTTCTAAAATGATCTCCATTTCTGGGCGGTGTTGGCGCAAGGCTTCAATCACGGCCTCGCTGATGGGTGTGCCAAAGAGGTATACTTTCTTTAGGTTTGGAAAGGAAAGCAGGTGCAACAGGTGTCCATCTTCCAGTGGGGTAAAGGAGAGATTGAGTTCTTCCAGCGCAGGTATATCGCTCAGGTACGGCAAACCTTCCCCAGTGATGGCTGTTTTTTGAAGGACCAGGCGTCGGAGTTGACTCATTTTTCCGATGAAAAACAAGGCATCATCGCTGACATCACTTGAGGCCAAGGAGACCCGTGAAAAGTACGGGAAATACCCGGAGAATTGCTGCAATTCCTCACTGCCAAAGGATGCCGGTGGGAATTTCATTTTCATACCAAAATACTTCCCATTTGCCAGATCGTCCGGAATGATTTCGATACCCGTTTCCGATGCCAGTTCCGCTAATTCGCGTTGGGCTGCCTCAAAGGCTTCTTTTTCCGCTATAATTTTGTGCTGCGCACGTAGAATATCTGGCATGAGTTGCTCCAGCTGTGCTAAAATGCTATCGTTGGTTATTTGGCCCAGTCGCAATTCCTCCGAGGCGCCGGATTCTACCCAGAAGTGTAGCAAGCTAATTTCTGTTTCGGTAAGACCCGGTTTCCCGTCCGGGGGCATGCGCTCGTCGTCCTCTTCGGGCAAAAGCACGCGCTGTAACAGTTCGCTACCGGCTGCATCCCCTGGGATCACCGCCTTTTTTTTGCTTTTGCCCGCTTGTAGCAGGGCAGTATGGCTGGTGAGGAGCAGATCGCCTTTGGACTTATTCTGGTTGTGGCAATTTGCACAACGCGTTTCAAGAATCGTTGCCAGCACATCTCCGTACAGGAGCATTTCTTCCGGAGTTTTCGAAGGCGTTTTGGCGGGCAAAAGGGCCTTCAGGGGTTCGGACAAATAGCTCTCTCCGTGCGTCAACGACCCCCCAACATGGCTGGTGTAAGCCAGAGACGCATTGGTAAGGAGCAGAAAACCAAAAAAAAGCGGGGTAGGCGCTTTTTTCGAGCGAACCTGCCCTTCGTACAGGAAAGCCGTTACGGACACAAAGGTTCCGGTAAGGAGTGCACCATAGAAATGATTGCTCACCAGTGGGCCGGAGTAGGCTTCGGAGACGGATAGTAGGTACCCGGCAAGGACAGCTAAAAAGGAAAACAGCATCGAGGCCCCCAGTAGACCACGGAGGAGCAGGGGATTCACGAATGCTGGTTTTAGGAGGGCCAAAAGGAATAGCACCGTGACCAACAGAATCAATACGATTGGAAAATGAAGCACGAGGGGGTGAAATCTCCCCAAAACTACCCAAAAGGGGTTTTGTGCATCCAGTGAAACCGGTGCCAGATACAGGGATCCGTAGACGGCCACTGTCAAAAGCGAAAACCCTGCAACGGTCCAGGAGGCAAGGAATCGTACCGGGGGTAGCGTTTGCGGTTTTTGGTTATTCATAGGTAATCCTGCAAACAGAAATAGTTTTTCCTGTCGGTTTTTCGGCAAGCTTCTGCTGAATGGTTAATAATCTCAGGCAAGGATGGAGGATAGGGTTCCGGTACTGTCTGCAAATGTTTCTTTTTCGACGCCCACCGCCTGCATCCAGCTGGTATACAGATTGGCCAGGGGGGTATTTTCCTCATAGATAAGGTTTTGGCCTGATTTGATTTTTTTACCTCCATGGCCGCCGACGATGATGGGTAAATCACGTGGAGAATGCCGATTGCCATCCCGCAAGCCCGAAGCAAACATCACCAGCGAATTGTCTAGCAAGGTTCCGTTTCCTTCTTTTATGGACTTAAGCTTATCGAGGAAGTAGGCATACTGCTCGAGGTGCCAGCGGGTTATGCGGTCGTATTGTTCCAGTTTTTCCGGGTGATTCATGTGGTGGGAAAGGGAATGGTGGGCACCGCTCACCCCTTCCAAAAAGGAAAAATTACGGTTGCTTACGGAGTTGCCAAACATGAAAGTTGACACCCTGCTGGCATCACTCCAAAATGCCAGCGCCATGATGTCGAACATCAGGCGTGTTTTTTCGGTAATGTCTACACCTCCGTAGACCTCCACGTACTCATCGATGTTTTGGTTTACCCGAACCAATTCTTTCTTTATATCCGGTGTAATGTTACTGGCAAAATCCTTCAGATGGGAGGGGTTGTTGATTCGCTTTTCAATGGATCGGATGGATTCCAGGTATTCCTCCAGCTTGTCCTGATCGGAGCGACCCAGGTTATTTTTCAGCGATTTCGCATCTTCCAGTACGGCATCCAGAATACTGCTTTTAAAGGGATTTTCGGTAGCTTTGTTGCCCGGTACAAAGGATTTGAATAGCCGGTCAAAGGCCAATCGCGGATCAATTTCCTTGGACAAGGGGGTGGTGGCGTTTTTCCAGGAAATACTGCTGGCATAGAGGCGGGTAAATCCCACGTTAATATCCACGCCGGTTTGAATCCGGTCCAGACCATATTCCAGGGAAGGAAAGAGTGTCTGTCCATTGAAATGGTTTGCGAGGACCTGATCGATCGATATTCCCCCGCTATTTATATTGTCCCCAGCTGTCTTTTGTATGGGTAGGCAGGTAAGTAAATTGGCGGTTTTGGCATAATGGCCATCGGCTCCCTGAAATATGGAATGCTTGTTCATCAGTTGGCCAAGCACCAAAATATCGTCTTTGAGGTGTGCAAGGGGACTGAGGGTGGGAGAAAGTGTGAAATCTCTGCCAATTCCTTCGGGTGTCCACCTTCCGGGATGCACCCCATTGGGCATAAACAGAAAGGAGGACCGAACAGGAAAACCATCGTTGCTGTACCTTGCGCCCAGGCTAAGCGGAGATGCCATGGCCTCCAAAAAGGGTAGGGCGATGACAGCACCGACCCCTTTGAGCATTCTTCTTCTGGAAATGTGCCACTTTTTATTCATAATGTTTAAGTTACGTATTTTACACGCGTAAAGTCAATGGTTTTCAATCGATTTCATTTACCTTTTTCTGAAAATCTTTGATTTTCATTCGAAACGGATAGCTCTGCACCAATTCGCTAAGGAATGCATCCGGATTGAATTGATTTTCCATTAGCGTGGCGGTCAAATCCCGAATGGCGGTCTCGTCTGTAAATGTCATCCCCCGGCCAATCGCAAAGGAAAGTGCTTTTTTTGAAAGGTTTCTGGCAAATTTTTCTTTTTCTTCCAATAGCAGACGTTTCAGTTCGGCCGGTCCATCGAAGGTTTCTCCGGTGGCAAGGACACCGGAGGGGTCGATGGGGGTGTTGCCATAGCTTTCCCGCCACTTGCCATCGGCACCGAAATTTTCCAGGCCAAGGCCGAGGGGATCCATTTTCTCGTGACAGGATTGACAGGCAGGGTCGGAGCGGTGTTTTTCCAAAAGGGCCTTTAATCCAAGTTCTTCGTGCAATCCTTCGTCTTCCGGAAGTTCCGCCACATCCGGTGGCGGGGGTGGAGGGGACGTCCCCAATAGCTCTTCCAATACCCATTTGCCCCGGAGTACCGGGCTGGTTCGTGTGGGTAGGGAGGTTACCGCCTGCACGCTACCCATTCCGAGAAACCCTCCACGGTTTCCGTCGGTAAGCCGTACTTTCTGGAAGTCATTTCCGGAAACACCCGCTATTCCGTAATACCTGGCAAGGGGTTCGTTTAGAAAGGAATACTCGCTGCTGATCAGGTGCAGGAAATTTTTTTCTTCGGTAAGCACGTGGTGAAAAAAAGCCGTGGTCTCACGAAACATGGCTTCGCGTATCGGAGGGGTGAATTCCGGAAATTTTACCTGATCTGCAAGTGGCGCATTTGGGTCTTTTAACCGGGTAATCCCCAGCCATTGGCTTACAAATGATTCGGAAAAACGTATGGATTTGGGATCCTGAAGCATGCGCTTTACCTGTGCATCCACCACCTGAGGGTCCTGCAGTTTACCAGCCACTGCCAGTTGAAACAAGGTATCATCTGGCATGCTGGACCATAAAAAATACGAAAGCCTGCTGGCCAGCTCAAAATCACCCAGAGGTACCGGCTCGTTGCCGACGGGTTCCTCCTCCATTTTATATAAAAACGAAGGGGAAATTAGAATGGCCTTGAATACTTCGGCGACCGATTGATCGAAGCGAAGGGGGTCGGTCTTTTCCGGCATGGACGCATAGATCTTGCCGAAAAGATCCAGGAATTTTTCTTTCTCCTCAACTTTGATCAAGCGCCGAAAAGCCTTGCTTGCAAACGGGAAAATGACCTTTTCTGCCGCTTTCTCCGGTGGATTCAGGGGCTCGAAGTCTGCCATGAACTTTGGCGCAAGCCAGTTTATAAAACGTTGCCAAAGGTTTTGCCGGTAGGGGACAGGCACGAGGTTGGCCCATTTTGAGGGATCTTCGAATGCACTCGTTACAATTTCTTCTGCGGCATCGTAATACCTCTCCATTTTCAGGGGCGTAAAAAACAATGAGCCTCCCTGATTGTCAAAACCTCCGCCTCCGGATCCATCGGCGGGAAACCTCCTAACCGCATCGTAGAAGATCCCCATCAAATCCTGCACCGTGTATTCGTATTCGGTATGGCTGAGTCGGCGAATCACAACCTTACCGGGCGTTTTCTTTTCGAGGGATTTGATCAGAATCCCGTTGATTCCTTCCACCAACACGTGGTATTCTTCTTCGTTGAGTGCAGGTTTGTTGGAGGGAGGCATTTCCTTCGTTCGTACCTGGTCCACCACCTTGAGCCAAAGTTGACCGTCTTTGATGATTCGTCCTTCTTCTTCGTAGCGTTCCAGGTTTACTCCTCCCTTAGGGTTTCCTACATTGTGGCAGGAATAACAATTCTTTTTAAGGACGGGGATGATTTCCGTGGCATAGTCCAGGGTTTCCTGCGAAAAAGCAGTCGAAATACTAAGGAATGACAAAACTAGCCAGGTACACGCTTTCATTGTAGCAATAGGTATTCTTTGGGTATCTAGGAATTTTTCAGAGGAAAGTAACTAAAAATATCCAATAATTCCAATCCCATTTTGATAGATGGTCATGCAGGAGCATCTTTCTTCTTGGTCAGGAGAGCGGCAAGCGTCGGTAGTACGGTAGGGAAAGGCAGTTATCCGGGAGATACAGGTTCATTCCCGGACGTGTTTAGTTGGGCAAAAAAAGGCATTTTGGTATTTCCACCGGGCAAAAAAAAGGAAACTCCGTAAGAGTTTCCTGATTAATGTAGGTAGGCGCTACTTAAGCGTCTACGCCCAGTGCTTTAGCCATCACTTCTCCGATTTCAGCCGGAGACTCGGCCACATAGATTCCGTTATCTTTCATGATCCGCATTTTTGCGGCTGCAGTATCGTCTTTTCCTCCGATGATCGCTCCGGCATGGCCCATTCGTCGGCCAGGAGGGGCTGTTTGCCCGGCAATAAAGCCCACGACGGGTTTTTTGTTGCCATTTTCTTTGATCCATTTGGCAGCTTCGGCTTCGTAGTTTCCGCCGATTTCTCCGATCATCACAATGGCGTCTGTTTCCGGATCTTCCATCAATAGCTGCACCGCTTCTTTAGTGGATGTCCCAATGATCGGATCACCCCCAATACCGATGGCGGTAGAAACACCCAGGCCGGCTTTGGTAATTTGATCTGCTGCTTCGTATGTCAGGGTGCCGGATTTGGATACCACGCCTACCCTTCCTGGCTTGAATACAAAACCAGGCATGATTCCTACCTTGGCTTCGCCGGGGGTAATGACTCCGGGACAGTTAGGTCCGATCAGGGTGGCTCCCTTCTTTTTTACATAGGGTTTGGCTTTCATCATGTCCTTGACGGGGATACCCTCTGTAATGGCAATGATCACTTTGATTCCGGCATCGGCCGCTTCCATGATGGCGTCGGCCGCAAAAGCCGGCGGGACAAAAATTATGGTGGTGTCTGCTCCTTTGGCCTTAACAGCTTCTTCTACAGTATTAAACACAGGTTTACCCAAATGAGTGCTGCCTCCTTTGCCCGGAGTAACTCCACCGACCAGGTTGGTTCCGTACTCGATCATTTGTTGGGCATGAAAAGAACCTTCCGTTCCAGTGAATCCCTGTACGATTACTTTGGAATTTTTATTTACCAATACGCTCATGTGTCTGCTTTTGATTAATTCGCTACAAAAATAGAAGATAAAGGGCGATCACAAAAAGAAATGGCAAACAATATCAATTTAATTTACACTATTGATAAGTTTTTATATTTTTAGGAACAGTTTGACAAGCTATGAATAAATTCTTTCCTCTGGTTTTCTTTCTCCTGTGTCAGTATTTGGTTTTCGGTCAAACGTTTAAGTTTAATAAGCAAATCAGAGGACTGGGAGAAACGCCCAATATTATTTATTCCATTGCCCAGGATCAAAAGGGCTTTATCTGGGTGGCTACTAACCAGGGGGTGAAGTTTTCCGACGGAATTCGTTCCGAATTTCTCCCGGATAGCATCCGCCAAACGTTTACCACAGAGCAAAACGTGTTCGTGGACGCGGACGGGCAGGTCTGGGTGTACCAGCAAAGTGGTCGGCCATTGGTCTATCGCCATACCGGTGATTCCTGGCAAAAAGCAGAAACACTGCTTACGGATAGCCTGGCTACTGGCAATCACAATTCCATGGTTTTTTTCTCCCTGGGACAAGGACCAAAGAAGGAGCTTTTTCTGGTACTGCCCGATTGGGTGATTCACCAGAAAAGATCCGGCGAGCCGTCCACCGCTTTACCGACCAGTGGGCTGGGAGACTTCTATTCCCATTTTGTCTCTGAAAACGATACACTATTTCTTTTCGAGCGAGGGGTCTACAGGATGTCAGCTGGTAGCTTTCAACGGGAGCAAAAAATGGATTTCTGGCCAGAGGACGAACCGCTGGTAAAAATGGCCCGCCTGCCCGGAAGCCAGTCTTATTTTTTCCTAACCCGAAACCGTCTCTACGCGGGAGAAAACCCCTATAGCCTGAGCGATACGCTGTATCGGATTACCCGTGACGAGCCCACTGGTCACAAAGATCGCTTTGACCTTTTTCTAAAAAACGAGAAAGTATACTTCTATTACAACTCGCACCTGTATCAATTCAATACGAAGACCCGGCGCCGTTTTGTGCTGTCGGTGTACGAGGAACTCAGAGTCCGGCAGGTAAACACGGCGATGGTGGACCGGGAAGGCATTATTTGGATTGGGACGTTTCGGGGATTGGCAAATCTTGCCAGCACCAAATTTCAAAATTTTGACGAACAAACGGGGGCTCCTGCGCCAGATATCTCGGCGGCGATTTTATATGGCCCGCAAAAATACCTGGTGGGTTTCGAAAACGGCATTCAGGCCTGGAGAGGGGGAACGCCCGCAGTTACGCATTTCTTCTCGTCGGAAATCGTTCCAGACCGGCGAGACCGGGTGCTGAACTTTAGTTTGGATAGCCGCGGCAATGTGTGGTTTTCAGCTTATGACCATGGGTTGGGTTTTTTTGATGCTGAGACTATGGACATGCGCTTGTTTTCACTGCCTGAAAACCAGTTGGTCTCCTACGTATGGACCGATGAGGAACACCTGTGGGTGGCCGGGGACCAGCGGGTGTACCGGGCCCGATTACCGGCGCCTGGCAGGTCACCCGATCTAAACGAATACGATATTGGCTTGCCTCCGGATAAACCCATCGGCTTTATCCGAAAAATCGGCCGGCTGAAAAATGGCAAATGGATGATTTTGGTAGCGGGAGGAACCGTTTCCTCGAATGAACTACGGGTCTATCCGAACGCAATCAAGTTGCAAGGATACGATTTTTTGGAACGAAACGACTCCCTTTTTGTCGGTACGGAAAAGGGGTTTTTCAGCCTTGAGGATACCGTATTGCGCCCTGCACGCATTCATGGACAAACCGTCGATCACCCGGTGTACGCTTTTTTGGAGGATGAAAAGGGCCAGTTATGGCTGGGTACCGATTCGGGGGTACTGTTACAGGAAGCGGATAGGCTTCGGGTGTTTACCGAAAAAACGGGCCTGATTGGAAACGATGTGGGTAGGGGTGCGCTGGCACAAGCAGATAAGGGCAGGATTCTTATTGGTACCCAAAACGGCGTATCGGTATACTATCCGGAAGAAGATCAGGAGTCGCTGGAAAGCCCCCTGGTCTTTCTAAAAAAAGTTGCCATATTGGATGCCATACCTGTAGAAACCGATTTTCTGAAAATCCCTTTTCGGTTAAACAATATTGTTTGTTCGTTTAGCGCGGCTAGTTTTCGAAACGCCCCGGACCTTACTATTTATTACTGGCTGGAAGGCCTTCACACGGAATGGCAAGCATTGGTAAACCCCCGTACCAACGAATTGTTTTTCAACAATCTCCCGCCGGGAGACTACCGGCTGGCGTTAAAGGCAGGTTTGTCAGGCTATCCGCCGTCCGAGGTCGTCTATTCAGATCGGTTTCAAATTGACCTTCCGTTTTACCTGCAGTTTTGGTTTCTATTGCTGCTTGCTGCCTTTCTGTTGGCCTTGGGCTATGGAATCAGCCTCTTGTACCGGCAGGCGAAAAACCAGGGCAGGATGCGGAACACCTTGCATCAGAAAACACAGGAGATAGCAAATCGGGAGGATCGGTTTCGAAATGTATGGAATAGCTCTCAAGACGGGCTGCTGCTTTCGGTTAAGGGAGGGAAAGTGATCGCCGCCAACCCTGTGCTTTGTGAAATGGCTTCGGTAACCGAAAAGGAGTTGCAAACCTATGGCGTCGCTCACCTGTTTGCCGATCCCGGGTTCTATCCGTCCATTCGGGATGAAATCAGCGAGGACCTGGCGAAAATTGACAACAGCGGGTTTACCCGGGAATTAAAAATGCCCTTTCGGGGCAAAACTAAGGAAATCGAGTTGTTTATTTCCCGAATGAAGGAGGATTTTGACGGGAATCCCTTGTACCTCAACGTGTTTCGGGATATTTCGACAAAGAAGGCATTTGAACAGGGCCTGAAGCATGCAAAGGAAAAAGCCGAGGAGGTGAGTCAGCTGAAGAGTAGCATCATTTCCAACATGAGTCACGAGCTAAGGACTCCTCTTAACGGTATATTGGGTAGTACCGAACACCTAATCCAACGAAGATCAGAGGATAAGGAACTGCTTGGTCACCTGGATATTATCCGGGAAAGTGGCGAAAGGCTGCTTCAAACAATGACCAATATATTGGATCTTTCCCAAATTGAAGCCGACCGGGTGGATTTCGTATTGGAAAAAACCAATATCAATGATTTTATTTCAAAAATTTTGGTAAAACATAAATCTGCGGGAATAAAAAAAGGTATCTTAGTCACTTCAAAGTTCCCCACCAGACCTTTTTTTGCAAATGTGGAACGTAAATGCCTGGAAATAATCGTTAATAATATCGTTGGTAACTCGATTAAGTATTCCGAGAAGGGCATGGTACAGGTACATGTGGAGAAAATTGAGCACCAGCTCGCGCTGCAGGTTCGGGATCAGGGAGTGGGGATCAGTGAAGACTACCTGGTCAAATTGTTTTATCCGTTTGAACAGGAAAGTAAGGGTTTTAACCGTAAATTTGAAGGAGCGGGAATCGGGTTGGCTATTTCTAAGCACCTGGTCGAACGCCTGGATGGAACCATACTTCTTGAGAGTGAAAAGGGGAAGGGTACCCTGGTAAAAATTTTCTTACCCTTGGACAGCTAAATCTATCATGGAAATGCGTGACTTTACGAATTCTGAACGTATGTTTTCCCTCAAAATACTGATTACGGAAGACGATACCGTGTCGGCACTTTTGCTCAAAAAAGCGCTGGAAAAAAACCACCACCAGATTATTGGAATGGCCGACTCCGGTGAGATGGCCCTGGAAATACTCGAGAATAACCGGGCGGATATTGTCATGATGGACATCAACCTGTCCGGAAAGCTGGACGGTATCAAAACCACGGAGATCATCAACGAAAAATACAACATCCCGGTAGTATACCTTACGGCGAGTTCCGATTCCGAAACCTTACAGAAGGTAGCCGTAACCAATCCCAGCGCCTACGTCATCAAACCCTTCAATATCCGGGAACTGAACATGGTGATTGAGTTGGCCATTTTTAAGGACAAAAAGGAAAAGGAACTGCAGAGTTTGAATAACGAGCTGGAGGAAAAGGTCAAAAAGCGTACCGCCGATCTCAACGAGGCCAACAAAGAGCTGCAAAAAGCGCTCGAAAAGGAACGGGAGTTGAGTGAACTGAAATCCCGTATCGTGCAGAACGTTTCCCATGGATTCAAGACCCCACTGACTTCCATTCTGAGTTCGGCCCAGTTGCTTAAGCTCTATGCCGAAAAAGACCATCCCTTCAAGGTCAAAATAGTGAAGCACGCAACGAAAATCGAAAATTCGGTGCGCAACCTCAACAGTTTGCTTACCAGCGTACTCTTCTTTGGAAAAGCGGATGCCGATAAAATGAACTACAAGCCGGTACGGATTTATACTTCTGCTTTTTTGAACGAAGTCGTCGACATGGTGAAGGCCGGGGTGGAAAACGATGTCAAAATTATCACTGATTTTGATAAGCTACCAAAAATGATCACCTCAGACATGGACTTGCTGTATCAGATTTTGGAAAACCTGCTTTCCAATGCCGTGAAGTATTCCAAGGATGGCGGGACGGTTACCTTTACGGTTCGTCACGAAAACGAAGTGCTCAAGCTTTCCATAAAGGATCAGGGAATTGGAATTTCCGATGGCGAACAATCCCAGCTGTTTGACCGTTTCTTTAGAGCAAAGAACGTTGGCCTACGTGAGGGTTCCGGTTTGGGCCTGTCCATCGTAAAAAAATGCATTGAAGTCATTGGAGGAAACATTTCTTTTACGAGTAAGATAAATAAGGGAACGGAATTCAAGCTTGAAATTCCGGCAAAAAAATAACGATTGATGATTGCCGCTACGTCTATTCAATTTGCATACAATAAAGAACAACCATTTTTTATTCCGGATTTTGAGATCAAAGGGGGCGAAGCCGTTTTGGTGCTCGGAAAATCCGGTAGTGGAAAAACCACCCTGCTGAACATTCTGGGTGGGCTGCTGGCCCCACAGCAAGGCGAGGTTCGGATAGACGGCATTTCCCTGTATTCCATGAAAGGAAACACGTTGGATAAATTCCGGGGAAAAAATATTGGAATTGTCTTTCAAAAGCCGCACATCCTTTCCCCGCTAACGGTAGAAGAAAACGTCGCCTTGCCTCGGTTTTTTGTCAACAAGCCCTCGGACGGAATGGTGGACCGGATCTTAAGCGAATTGGGTATCTTCGATAAAAAAAACGCAGGCATCCACACCCTAAGTGAAGGAGAGGCCCAGCGGGTGTCGATTGCCAGGGCTCTGGTCAACGAGCCCAAAATCATCCTGGCCGATGAACCTACGGCAAGCCTCGACGACGAAAACGCCAAAATCGTTGTGAACCTGCTGAAAGAACAAGCAAAGAAACTCAACGCATCGCTCCTGATTGTCACCCACGATCAACGCATCAAAGACGAAATTGAAACGCGTATCACCCTTACCCGGAAAGGTCTATGAACATGCTAAAGCTAAGCTGGAGCTACCTGATGGCAAAACCGTGGAATACGGGGCTGAATATTCTGTTATTGGCCCTGGGCCTATCCATTATAACGGTATTAATTTTAATACAGGACCAGTTTGAAAATAAGATGAACAGGGACGCCTCCGGCATTGACCTGGTCATTGGCGCCAAAGGAAGCCCGCTGCAATTGGTGCTTTCCTCTGTCTACCACATCGATTTTCCTACCGGAAATATTCCCCTGGAAGAAGCGGGAAAGTTGTCCAAAAACCGCCTTATCAAAAATACCATTCCGCTAGGCCTGGGAGACAACTACCAGGGATACCGGATTGTCGGCACCAACCACGATTACCTCGAACTGTATGGCGCGGAATTTGAGACTGGGGAAGCCTGGCGTCTACCTTTCGAGGTGGTATTGGGACAAGTGGCCGCACAAAAGCTGGACTTGAAAGTAGGCGATACCTTTGTTGGATCGCACGGCATTGCTTCTGCCAGCCACGAGCACGACGAGCACCCCTACGTAGTGGTAGGTGTGCTGGAAGCCAGGGGGAATGTGGTCGACCAACTGATACTCACCAGTGTGGAGTCGGTGTGGCTATCTCACGACGAGGAACACGACCACGATAAAATGGAGCAGGAAGTTAGCAAAACAGGGCTTCCGGAAGCCAGGGACGAGGAGGCACGTGAGCTTACCACCCTATTGGTGCAGTATCGAAACCCCATTGCGGCCGTTCAGTTGCCCCGTTTTGTTAACAGCCGTACCGCCCTGCAGGCGGCCTCTCCCTCCTTTGAGATTTCCCGGCTGTTTGAGTTGCTGGGAGTAGGCATATCCCTCATTCAAGGTCTGGCCCTGGTCATCGTCTCCATTGCAGCGCTGGGGATTTTCATAGCGCTGTACAATTCTCTTAAAGAAAGAAAGTACGATCTTGCCGTGATGCGGGCTATTGGCGCCTCCCGGGGCCAGCTATTTGTTCTGATTGTAATGGAAGGGTTGTTATTAACGTTTATGGGTGCGGTATCGGGGCTGCTCATCGGACACTTTTTTCTCCTGGTATTGGTTATGGTAAACGAACAGGGACTGATGTCCGGACTGACGGCCTTTGTTTTCCTTAGCAGTGAATGGTGGATCCTGGGCTATGCCCTGGCGGTGGGGATTATTGCCTCATTGATTCCCGCATGGAATGCCTACCGGACAGATATTGCCACACAACTAACCAAGTAAACAAATTGCATGCTATGAAGTATCTAATTATCCTATTGACGTTTTTGGCATTGCCTGGCCTGGCACAGCAAAATAGCGTATGGAAAGACCTCTCCAAAGTAACGTATGAAATTGGAGAGGATGAATTTGGCGAACTATACCTCCCGGTTTTTGACGAGAAAGTCAAAGGAATGGAAGGGAAAGAAGTCACGGCAGATGGATACATCATTCCTTTTGAAGGCATGTTCAAGCCGGAGCACATCATTCTCTCTTCCCTCCCGCTGGCGGAATGCTTTTTTTGCGGTTCCGGAGGCCCGGAGACCGTCATGGAAGTAATGCTGCAAGACCCGATTAAATACACCTCCAAAAAGGTACAGGTGAAAGGAACCCTGGTTTTGAATGCCAAGGATCCGGAGAAGCTGATGTACATCCTGACGGATGCCCAGCTTATCTCACCCTGATACCGGATGCTAGCGCGATGCGGCGGTAGCGGCTATTTCCAACTCCATTGCCAAAAAATCGGCCATGAGTTTTCTTGTTACCGGACCGGGCTTGCCGGTACCGATTCGAACCTGATCGATCTGTGTAATGGGCAGGATGCGCTTGGTGGTAGAACTGATAAAGACTTCGTCTGCCTGTAGGAGTTCATCCAGCCCAAAGTCGGCAAAGCTCACATCTCCGGCCAATTCGATTACCTTATTTCGGGTAATTCCCCAAAGAATATCGCGGTTGGGTGTGTACAATTGCCCGTGTTTCACCATGAAAATATTGCTTCTAGAGCTTTCCGAAACCCGCCCCTCGTGGTGGTAGACCACGTCCTCTGCCTGCTGGGCTTTCCAGTCCAGGCTCAGCCAACATGGATAGGTGTAGTTGGTGGTCTTGATGGCAGCGAGGGGTCGGACATAGTCCACACTTACAAGTTTTACGCCATTCCGGTATTTCTCTTCAGCAGGTAACTGCAGGGATTCGCAGAAAATAAAGAGTTGCCCTTTGGCAGGTAAAAAGTGGTTGGGCGACAGGCCTCCGGTAAGCACGATGCGGATTCCACCGTCAGCATGCGCATTTTTCTCTATCAATTCGTAGATGATTTCCTTTAGTTCCAATGGACTGTAGTCCAATGCCAGTCCGGCTTTTCTCGCGGATTCCGTAAAACGATTCAGGTACGCTTCCAAAAATAAGGGATGCCTGCCCACGGTTCTGAAAAAATCAAAAATGGCATACCCTCTGATCAAGCCAATATCCAGGGGATGCACCCGTGCCTGCTGGCTATCGATGATTTGGTCGGTTGAAAAACAAAATGGTTTCATGTTGTATCTATTTAATAATTAATTTTATTTTAACATTGTATTAATCATATTTACTATAAAAAAGTGGTACTTTTCATTTTTTTTTAATGTTATTTTATGCAGTTTTACGAGACAATTGGCAACTGTTTTTGTGTTCAATAAACCACGTAAACGATTCAATATGAAAGTAAGACCTTTTCCCTTATTTGTGCTATTTTTTGCACTGCTATTTTCGTGTGCGGCGGAAAAAGATGAAAATGTGGCGTTAAAAGAGCAAGTAATTGCCGTCCACGATGAGGTAATGCCGGAAATTGGAACCCTGAAAAGTCGGCAAAAAAAGTTGGAAGAAAAAGCAGACGCGCTGGCACAGGAGGCTAACGGAGTGGATACCGGAGAGCAGGTTCAGGAACTAAGGGCAGCAGCCCGATCCTGTGAGGCGGCTTACGATGGCATGTTTGTGTGGATGCGGCAGTTCGAGAGCGAGTACGACGGCATGACGGAAGAAGAGATCCGGAGTTACTTGCAGGATCAAATGAAGAAGGTGGAGCAGGTAAAAAAGGACATTCGATCTGCGTTGACCCGTTCCGACTCCCTGCTCAACGGGGGCTTGTGACGTTTTCGAGTGCCTGATTTACCTGTTCGGTGGAGACGATACCCTTTTTATGCCCCCACACATTATAGATATAGGTGGACAATTGAGCGATTTCCAGTGGCGTCAGTCCCGGATTGCCGGGCATGGCTTGGTTGTACACCTGTCCGTTCACCGTCATTTCACCTGCTACGCCATATTTTATCAGCCGAATCGTCCGGCCTATGTCCGATAGCATGTAATCCGAACTGCGGAGCGGGGGGATGAGTTTTGCCAAACCGCTTCCGTCTTCCTGATGGCAGTTGCTGCAATACGTCAGGTACAGTTGTTGCCCTTCAATGGCGTATTGTTTGGTTTTTAGCTCGTCTATGTCCCGTATTCCCTGGTCCCGCTTTTCGCCTGACGGGCCGCAGGCATGCAGGATGGTACCCAATAAGATCCAATAAGCTGCTCGTTTAGCCGTCCTCATCCGATTCATTCAATAACCTGGGAATAGCTTTTATCAGCCGGTTTACCTGCGTTTCCTTGGTACCGTCGTATACCCCACGTATCCGTCCTTTCCGGTCTATCAGAACGAAGGCTCCGCTGTGCAGGTATCCGCCTGGTTCGTCTTTGTCCGACATGGCAGTGGTCAGGTAGGAAGTTTGGCCGATTTCGAATATTTTTTCTTGTTCACCGGTTAGAAAATTCCAGGTTTGGGCATTCTCCACGCCTAGTCTGGCTGCGTAGTCTTTCAGCAGGGCCACCGTATCGTATTCGGGATCGATGGTATGGCTCAGAATTTTAAAATCAGGCTCGTCTTTGAACGCTTCGTATACGCGCAACATCTCCTTTTTCATGATGGGGCAGATGGTGGGGCAGCTGGTAAAAAAGAAATCGGCGACGTATACCTTTCCCCGTACGTCATCGTTGGATACCGACTCCCCTTCCTGGTTGACAAAGGTAAAGTCAGCGATTGTATGGTAGACCGTATCTACCCGGGTGACTCCATCAACGGTGATTTCCTCGGTATGGCGGTTGCCCAAAATGGGCAAGGACTCAGAGGTCGACGGATCCTGGCAAGCTGCCAAACCAACCAGCAGCAAGATAGGCATTGCAGAAAAAAACGGTGTATTCATTTTTTGATTATAGGACACCTCAGCAGGGGAATTAGTTCCGCTCGCGGCGCTTTTTGTACCACTTTGTCGCGAGCATCAGCAGTACCGCCAGGCCTACCAAACCCAGCATTCCCCAGAACATATCGACCAGGTTTTTGAGCACGATCAGAAAGACGATGGCGAACAGTAACAAGGTAGCCACTTCGTTCCATAGGCGCAGGCGCATGCTGTTCCAAACGGGCTTCCCTTGCTGGAGCGAGCGATAGATGCGCTGACAACCAAGTTGATAGGCATAAAGAAGGAATACAAAGCCAAGTTTTGCGTGCATAAAGGGCATTTGCAGGTAAGCCGGGCGGTAAAACAAGATGGCAATGCCCAAAATTAGCGTCAGGATAGCCGACGGCCAGGTGATGATGGTCCAGAGCCTTCGGGTCATCAGATCGAGTTGGGGTTTGAGGATAGCGCGCTCCGCTTCGGGGCGTTCCAGTGCTTCGGTCTGATAGATAAACAAGCGGACCACATAAAAAAGGCCTGCAAACCACGTGACTACAAATATTATGTGAAGCGCTTTGATGTATTCGAATGCCATTGTTGCAATTTTGTGCTAAATTAAGGGTTCACATTGGTTTTTTGATACAATGAAAACAAAATATTGGAGGTACCTGATTGGAGGCATCGTGGCCGTACTGCTGCTGGTGATGGTGTATGCGAGTCTTAGCCAGCCAGGGGTTCAGGACCTGAAAGGAGATTACCGCGAATTGGCCCGATACAGAAACGAAAACAACACCGGACCGGTCATTCGGATTTTTGCCGTGGCCACCGATGGAAAGCAATGGGAGGAAATGCGGGCTTACGGCGATTTTATGCCCCATACCAAATACGGGAATACCCGGGTATTCTTTTTTGACCGCGACCTGGGGGAAATCGAACTGTCCCCGGAGCCGCCATATTTTGATGCGAAATGGGAGCGGTATTGCATCGCTACCTATGAAAAAACTGCCATGGGACAGGTGAGGTGGCAGCAAGTTGATTGATCCAAGATCTCCGAAAGCGAGGAAGGCAAATCAGCCTTATCGGAGGAATAAGCCTCCCAGACGATGCCTGGGGGCTTTCCGGTATTTTGCCGGATAGGTGGGATCAGCTGAGCATGGCACCGTTTACCTGAAGGGTTTGTCCGGAGATGTAACTGCTCAGGTCCGATCCGAGAAAAACGCAGGCATCGGCCACCTCCTCGGGTTTTCCGCCCCGTTTCATGGGGATTCCGTCTCGCCAGCCTTGCACCGTTTTTTCGTCGAGGACTGCGGTCATCTCGGTTTCAATGAATCCGGGAGCGATGGCGTTGCATCGGATATTCCGGGATCCGAGTTCCAGGGCGACGGATTTGGTAAATCCGATGATTCCGGCTTTCGAAGCCGCATAATTGGCCTGACCGGCGTTGCCTTTGATCCCTACCACGGAGGTGATGTTGATGATGGAGCCGGCCTTTGCTTTCATCATGGTCCGGGTTACCGCTTTTACGGTGTTGAAGCACGATTTGAGGTTGGTACCGATCACCTCGTCCCAGTTTTCTTCGCTCATGCGCATCAACAGGTTGTCCCGTGTGATCCCCGCGTTGTTTACCAAAATGTCCAGGCCGCCAAATTCAGCGACCACATCGGCAATGAGTTGCTCGGCTGCCTGATAATCAGAGGCGTCGGAGCGGAAGCCTTTTGCTTTGATGCCAAAGGCTGCCAGTTCCTTTTCCAGTTGTTCGCCTTTTTCTACACTAGACAAAAAAGTAAAGGCCACGTCCGCGCCTTCCTCGGCGAAGCGGATGGCAATGGCCCTTCCGATCCCTTTGGAAGCCCCGGTTACCAGGGCTTTTTTTCCTGTTAGTAATCCCATAGTCAAAATTTTTAGTGTTTTTTCTTTGCCAAAAATAGGTATTTATTCCAAAATATCGGGAAGGGGATTGGAATTAATGCTTTTGTCTTCTTTGGAGATTTGCGTTGGATCTATGCTTTCATTGGGTTTCTACCAGCTTTGATTATCAAAACCAAATTTTTTTCTGAACATTATTCTTTTAAATTTGCATAGCAAAAAAAGAAATCAAAATCGAATCATATGTCTTCAACAAAATTTGATGTCATCGTGCTGGGCACAGGCCCAGGAGGTTATGTAGCAGCGATCCGGGCCTCGCAGCTCGGGCTGAAAGTTGCCGTGGTGGAAGCAGAAGAGCTGGGGGGTATCTGTCTGAATTGGGGATGCATCCCGACCAAAGCCCTGATTAAAAGTGCTCAGGTATTTGAATACATCAACCATGCGGCCGATTACGGCATTTCCGTGGACAAGGCCAGCGTCAATTTTGAGGACATGATCAAACGAAGCCGCGACGTGGCTGCCGGTATGAGCAAGGGCGTGCAGTTTCTGATGAAGAAAAATAAAATCGAACAGTTGCTGGGTTGGGGAAAAGTGAAACCTGGAAAAAAAGTGGAGGTCGAAGATAAGGATGGAAAGAAAACCGAGTACAGCGCTGACCACATCATCATTGCCACGGGCGGCAGATCCAAGGAATTGCCGGCGTTGAAGATTGACAATAAGAAAATCGTCGGCTACCGAAAAGCCATGACCCTGGATAAAATGCCTAAAAAGATGGTGGTGGTAGGCTCTGGCGCCATCGGGGTGGAATTTGCCTACGTGTACCGCTCCATCGGTGTGGAAGTGACCATTGTGGAGTTTCTAGACCGGATCGTCCCTAACGAAGACGAGGAAGTATCCAAGACCTTGGAGAAACTATACAAGAAAAAAGGCATTGAAATCATGACCAGCGCGGAGGTTACCCAGGTAGACACCAAAGGGTCCGGCTGCAAAGTAACGGTCAAAACCAAAGGGGGCGAAGAAGTGATCGAGTGCGACCTGGTGCTGTCTGCAGTGGGCGTGGTATCCAATGTGGAAAATTGCGGCCTGGAAGATGTGGGCATCCTGGTGGACAAAGGTAAAATCAAAGTAGACGAATACTACAAAACCAATATGCCGGGCTACTATGCGATCGGTGATGTGGTGGCAGGACCGGCACTAGCCCATGTGGCTTCCGCCGAAGGGATTATCTGTGTAGAAAAAATTGCGGGTCAGCATCCCGATCCGCTGGACTATAACAACATCCCCGGCTGTACCTACTGCATCCCCGAAATCGCATCAGTTGGGTACACCGAAGCAAAGGCCAAGGAAGCCGGTTACGAATTGAAAGTCGGTAAATTTCCGTTTTCCGCCTCTGGAAAGGCTTCGGCTGCTGGTGCCAAAGACGGCTTTGTGAAGTTGGTGTTTGACGCCAAATACGGGGAGTTGCTTGGCGCTCACATGATCGGATCCAACGTAACGGAGATGATTGCCGAAATAGTCGCCATCCGTAAACTGGAAACTACCGGCCACGAACTGATAAAAACAGTTCATCCGCACCCAACCATGTCGGAAGCCATCATGGAGGCTGCCGCTGCGGCCTACGGCGAAGTCATTCACCTGTAGGGGCATCGCCGGAAGGCAGTTTGGAATGGATTGTAGGTACTAGCTACTGAGATAGGTTTTTTGGAAGAGCAGGATTTGATACGAGGGCTTCGGGCCAAAGACCGGCAGGTCCAGGAATATTTGTACGAAAAGTATTCCAGGGCACTGTATGGTATTGTGCGCAGGATAATTTTCGATCAGGAAATAGCGGAGGAGGTTTTTCACGATGCCTTTCTGAAAATTGCGAAAAAGATCGATTCCTACGATGAGGCAAACGGGCGGTTGTACACCTGGATGGCGGCAATCTGCCGGAATGCCGCGATCGATAAAACCCGATCCAAAGAATTTTCCACCAATAGTAAGACCAATACCATCGATGCCTACGTATATGCGTTGGAGGGAGAATCCGATACAGCCGCCACAGTAGACGGGATCGGGGTTCGGGAACTAATGGACGATTTGAACGAAGAGCAGCGGCTGGTGATGGAATGCATCTATTTTAAAGGGTATACCCATTCGGAAGTGGCAGAGATGTACTCCCTGCCGCTCGGGACGGTAAAATCACGGGTCAGGGCTGCCCTACAGGTGTTGAAAAAGAAAGCAGGTAAAATTTAGTGGACATACAGGCTTACATATCGTCTGGCAAGTTGGAGCTTTTTGTTTTGGGAGACCTTAACGAAACGGAGCGGCGGGAAGTGCTTTCCCTGGCCAAAGCGTACCCAGAAATCCAACGGGAGATCGAGGCCATTGAGGCCATGCAGTTTGACTTCGACCAACGATCCGGGAGGGAGCCTTCCGTGCGCGTGAAGGATAAAATTTTTGCCAGCCTGGAGGCCGACCGACATGCGGCGTCCGCTACGAAAAAACAAAAGGAGCGGACGCTTGCCGCTACCTCTTGGAAAAATTTCGCCGTGGCTGCCTCGGTCACCGCCCTACTTGCCATTGGACTTGCCGGCTATTTTGGATACCGTTACTACGAGGCGGAAGCACGGGTAACGCAAGCGCTGGCACAAAATGCCCGGTTGGCCGAGAACCTCCAAAACAATCAGGTGCGTTTCGATCAACTGGATTCCCGGACCAAACAGCTGTTATCCGGCAATTTTGAACGCGTCCCCATGGAGGCAACCGGCCTTCCCATGCAGGAAGAAGCCCGGGTGGATGTCTTCTGGGACCGGGAGAGTCAGGAGGTTTTCCTTTCGGTAAACCAATTGGCAGATTTGGATGAAAACAGCGATTACCAGTTGTGGGCCATTGGGGCCGATGGTCCGAAAGGCATCGGCCTGGTGAATCCCGGAGAAAAATTAAACCTCCAAACCATGCAAGCGGCTTCGGAAGCGCAGGCCTTTGCCATCACCATTGAACCGAAGGGAGGGAGTGCCAGTCCTACCCTCGAAAAATTGGTCGTGCTGGGAGAGGTTTCCTGAGGCCCATGCAAAAAGTGCTGCCCGGATCCCGCCGGGTATTGATGCAGCTGCTATTTTATTTTAACTTGCAGGTATAACATTCCCTCACATGGAACTACAACTTTCTACCCCCGGTTTGCTTTTTTCCGCCATTACCTTGTTGATGCTGGCGTATACCAACCGGTTTTTGGCCATGGCCAATCTGATTCGGGGGCTCCATAAAAAATACCTGGAAAGCAGTAGTCAGGAAAAAGCAATCATCGGCCAAATCAAAAACCTACGAAAACGGCTGAACATGATCAAAAACATGCAGATATTCGGCGTTCTGAGTTTCCTGCTGTGCGTGATCTGCATGTTTTTGCTCTACCAGGAATTTATCACTGCTGCAAATTGGGTGTTTATGGGGAGCATGCTTTGCCTGTTGATTTCCCTGGCCATATCCTTGGCGGAACTACAAATCTCAACCAATGCGCTGAATCTGGAGCTGCTGGACATGGAAGACGTGCTCAACCGGCAAAGCAGCAGCAGTTTGAATCAGTTGTTTACCAATAAAGAAGCGAACAAATGAGCGAAACCGTTGGCGCGATCGATCTGCGCAGCGATACCCTTACCCAGCCCAGCCGGGAAATGAAAGAAGCCATGATGCAAGCCAGCCTGGGGGACGACGTGTTTGGTGAAGACCCCACCGTCCGGCAACTGGAGACCAAGCTGGCCGGTATTTTCGGAATGGAAGCAGGGCTCTTCTGCCCCTCCGGGACCATGAGCAATCAGATCGCTATCCGGCTTCATACCGGTCCGCAAACCGAGGTGATTTGCCATAAATATTCCCACGTCTATCTTTACGAGGGAGGGGGCATCATGTCCAACAGCCAGGCTTCCGTAAAGCTATTGGACGGCGCGGCGGGGAAACTGCAGGTAGAAGCCATAAGGGAGTCCATCAATCCGGACGACGATCATGCGCCGGAAACGACGCTGGTTTCTCTGGAAAACACCATGAACAAAGGAGGCGGAAGCGTGTATACGCTGGAAGAAGTCCGTCCCATTCGTCAATTGTGCAAAGAAACCGGTTTGAAACTGCACCTGGATGGAGCCAGGCTGTTCAATGCCCTTGTTTATTCCGGCGAGCGGCCCCATGACTGGGGTAAAATGTGCGATACCCTTTCCATATGCCTGAGCAAAGGCCTGGGCTGTCCGGTGGGCTCGGTGCTGCTGGGCAGTCAGGCAACCATACGAAAAGCCAGAAAAGTACGCAAGGCACTTGGGGGAGGAATGCGTCAGGCCGGCATGTTGGCAGCTGCCGGAATTTACGCCCTGGATCATCACGTAGCCCGACTGGAGGAGGACCACGATCGCGCCCGCTTGATCGCCCACTTGCTAGCCAGGGTCCCCGGAGTGAGCGAGATTCTCCCGGTAGCGACCAATATCGTGATTGCCCGTTTGGATAGAATAAGTCCCGAATCCTTTTTGGAGCAATTGGCGGACAAGCAGATTCGCGCCGTAAAATTCGGAAAAGACCAGATCCGGATGGTCACTCACCTGGATATCGAAGACCGTCACTTGGAAGCAATGGAGCAGCGGTTCGCGCAGTGGAAGGTACGGTTTTGATCCCGCGTTCCTTGGGGAAGGTTCCGAAGGAATAGGCGAATAGTCCCCGTTGCCAGTTGACGTACATCCACCTAAATGCAAGAGACATGGATCAAATACCATTGGCTGAACGAATGCGGCCGGCGAAACTCGAAGACCTGATTGGGCAGGAACACTTGACCCGGCCGGGAACATTTTTGTACCAGGCCATTCGATCGGGCTCGGTTCCTTCGCTGATCCTATGGGGGCCTCCCGGCGTGGGCAAGACCACCATCGCCAATATCATCGCCAACGAGGTCAAGGCGCCTTTTTACACACTAAGCGCCATTAGCTCCGGCGTGAAAGACATTCGAGAGGTAATTCAAAAGGCCCGCTTCCAGCAGGGTGTGGTGCTGTTTATTGACGAGATCCATCGGTTCAATAAGTCCCAACAGGATGCCTTATTGGGGGCTGTGGAGAAGGGAACCATTCGGCTGATAGGCGCTACTACTGAGAATCCTTCCTTTGAAGTGAATGCCGCCCTGCTCTCGCGCTGCCAGGTTTTTACCCTCAATCCCCTGGGTAAACCCGAACTTGAAGCCATGTTGCAGCAGGCCCTGGAAAAGGATTTGGACATCAAGAAACGCAATGTTAAGTTAAAAGAAACCGATGCCCTGCTGCGAATTTCCGGTGGAGATGGGCGCAAACTACTGAATTTACTCGAAATCGTTATCGACAGCTTGCCGGGAGATCCGGTGGTGATTGAAAACGATCGGGTCATGGAGGTAGCCCAGCAAAAGGTGGCGCTCTACGATAAATCCGGTGAGCAGCATTACGACATCATATCGGCATTTATCAAATCCATCCGGGGTTCCGACCCCAATGCGGCCGTATATTGGCTGGCCCGGATGATCGAAGGAGGAGAGGACGTGAAATTTATCGCCCGCCGACTGCTGATCCTGGCCTCGGAAGACATCGGCAATGCCAATCCCAATGCCTTGCTGCTCGCCACGAATTGCTTTCAGGCCGTCAACGTCATTGGCTATCCGGAGTCGCGCATCATTTTGTCCCAATGCGTAACCTATCTGGCGTCCTCGCCGAAAAGCAACGCCAGCTATACGGCCATCAATCAGGCCCAGGCGCTGGTGCGGCAGGAAGGGGATTTGCCGGTTCCCCTGCACCTACGCAATGCGCCCACGAAACTCATGAAGGATTTGGATTACGGAAAATCCTACCGATACGCCCATGATTTTGAAAATAATTTTGTGTCCCAGGAATTCCTTCCGGACAAACTGGTCCGAACGAAGCTCTACGATCCCGGCCGCAACCCACGTGAAAACGAACTCCGAAAGCATTTACAAAAGTTGTGGGGGGACAAATACGGTTACTAGAAGGCCGCCTCTGCCGAAAAAATGGCGGAATTCGCGGCTAGGAACCCGGGGATCGAAGTGAATGGGAGGTAGGCTAGCGCTCAGATCAAAAGCAATCCCTCGTCCGTTTTCGAAAACCTGGAGAAGAGGCAGATTTCGAGCAAATCCGGTTTTTCGTCCTTTGCGATTTTACCATAAAAATTACTCGAAGGACAGTTCATTGCCCGGATCATAAATTCACCTTGTATACTCGATTCCCTGGACAGGTGCCCAGCAAGCTACGGCAGAACATTAGGGTTAGTTTTACACCAGAGCCCTGTACCGTTCGCTATGCTGCATCGGGCTGGTAGTGTTCTTGCCTATACCGGTAGTTGTTTCTGGCACAAAGGCCGGAAAGATAGTCGTGGTCAACGTTGGTTTCTATCCCAAAATTTGTGATTTTAGCGCATCGTTCTTACATCAGGTGGCTTCCGGCTGGGGGCTTTTCTCCTAGTGGGCCCGATCCCTACTCACGCAAATCCTTTCCTATGCAAAGTAATTCCGTTTTTTGGCTGGTAATTTTATTGGGTTGTCTGCTTTCTGCTGACCGTACCCTTGCCAGCGGCCCCTTATCACTAGCCGATCCGCTCGATGGAAAGGTCATCATTCTGGACCCGGGACATGGCGGAACAGCGGCTACCGATTCCTACCGGGTAGGACCTTCCGGAGAACGGGAAGAATGGGTGAACCTACGCGTTGCCCTTTTATTACGAGACCTACTGGAAGAGGCCGGGGCCAAAGTGGTCCTTACCCGGGATAGCGACACCTTCGTGCCACTGGAAGACCGAAGTCGCTTGGCGCTGGAAAGCAAGGGTGACCTCTTCGTTTCCATCCATCACAACGCTACGGCTGATCCCTCGGTAAATTTCCCCATCATTTACTTTCATGGGGCAGCCATGGAAAATCAGTCCAGTGTGCTTTTGGGAGAAAAAATCGCCCTTGCTTTGCGCAAGCATTTGTTTGGTGGGAAGGGTCCCTACAGCCTGGTATCGGACCACACCATCTTCTCCAAGTCGGGTGCCAGCGTGTTGCGAGGCACCTACGGCATGCCTGCCGTCATTGGAGAAGCGACGTTTTTTACCCACCCGAAGGAGGAGAAACGGCTGAAAAAACAAGCCTACAACCGCAAGGAAGCAGTTGCCTACCTGGAGGCGATTCGGGCATTTTTCTCCGAAGACCTGCCGCCAATACTGGAGAAATCCCTACCGCTTCGGCTACCGCCTTTTGAGGTGTTTCAGGAGGCAGAGCGCATGCGCCCGGAAGCCTTGCAATGGAAGGAAAATTACGAGCAGGCCAATCGCCTGTACGAAAAAGGAGATGCCGCGGCCAGGCTGCAGGCATTATCGTTGCTGAACCTGAGTGTAAAGGCTTTTCCGGATTCCTACCTGGCACGGGACTGCCACGAACTTCGGGTGGCGATTCTGAAAGCGCAAGGCAAATCGGAAGAGGCGGCCATAGAAGCACTGCGGCTGGAGGCATTTTATCCCCGGTAAATGCTAGGCCGTTCGATTTTTTAACTCTTCGTCCAGTTGGGACAACACCGCCTCCAAAACGGTATTGGTTTCCATGATCATAGGAGAGAGTTTTTCCCAAGCGCCTCCGTCTTCTGCCAGCCGCTCTACCTCCCGGATCACGGGGCTAAGCACGTCAATCCGTAAGTTGTCTATACTGGGTTTGATCTGGTGTGCCAGGTTTTTGATTTCGTTTAGGTCTTTCTGATCAAACGCATTGTTCAAGCCGTCTATGGTACTTTTGGCCTGCGTCACAAAAAGCTTTATCATTTCCCGGATAAAGTCATCACTTCCTCCGCTGATTTCCTCCAAATTTATGAGATTGTATAGTTTATCCTGACTGTTTTTCATTGTTGGATCGGTCGGTTTTTTTTCCAAATATACCAAATATCATGCGTTTTACCGAATGGGTGAAAATCCGGTTTTTTGCGGGCAGGAATAGAAATTTGGATTAAATTGCGGCGGTTAAAGAAAATACGCATCAGTTAACATTTGTTCATGTCAGATTTGAACCATTATTTAAAGATTGCCAGTGAGTTAGGCATTCGCGACAAGCAAGTGGCCAGTACGGCTGCCTTATTGGAAGAAGGAGCAACGGTACCCTTTATATCCCGGTACCGGAAAGAAGTAACCGGCAGTTTGGATGAAGTGCAGGTGGCGGCGATTCGGGATCGGCTGCAGCAACTGAAGGATTTGGAAAAGCGAAAGGAAGCCATCCTTAAATCCATCGAAGAGCAGGGCAAACTGACGGAAGAGCTGAAGCAAAAGATTCAGGCGGCAGAGACCATGTCGCTATTGGAGGATATTTACCTGCCGTACAAGCCCAAGCGAAGGACGAAGGGAACCATCGCCCGGGAAAAAGGGCTGGAGCCACTGGCTACCTGGATCTTTGCCCAGGAAAGCGGATCTCCGGACGAAGCGGCCAAATCTTACCTGGATTCCGAAAAAGGTGTGGAAACGGTGGAAGAGGCCCTGCAGGGAGCCAGGGATATCATTGCCGAATGGATCAATGAAGATGCAGAGGTGCGCAAGCACTTGCGGGACCTATTTATTGAAGAAGGGAAATTCGTTTCCAAGGTGATCCCCGGAAAAGAGCAGGAAGCCATCAAATACAAAGATTATTTCGAATGGGAAGAACCGATTAAGACGGCCCCCTCCCACCGGGTATTGGCCATGAGACGGGGCGAAAAGGAATTGTTTTTGATGCTGGATACCGGGCCGGAAGAGAAGGACGCACTTCGGCTGATCGAGAAAAAGGTGCTTCGTGGACAAAATGCCTGCACCGAGCAGGTAAGCATGGCGGTGAAAGACGGGTACAAACGTCTGCTGAAGCCATCCATGGAAACCGAGGTCCGGGTATACGCAAAAAAGAAGGCGGACGAGGCGGCGATCAAGGTATTTACCGAAAACCTACGGCAGTTGCTGCTCGCCTCGCCCCTGGGAGAAAAGGCCGTATTGGCCATCGATCCCGGGTTTCGGACGGGCTGCAAGGTCGTGTGTCTGGGTCGGCAAGGGCAGTTTCTGCAAAACGAAACGATCTATCCAAACGAGCCCCAAAAGAAAACCATGGAATCAGGTGCGCTGGTAAAATACCTGGTGGAACGGCACGAAATTGAAGCGATCGCCATTGGCAACGGAACGGCAAGCAGGGAGACCGAGGCATTTATCAACAGCCTGGGATTACCCAAACACGTATTGGTGGTCATGGTGAACGAAAGCGGCGCGTCGATTTATTCTGCTTCCGACGTGGCCCGGGAGGAATTTCCCGATCAGGACCTCACCGTTCGCGGTGCCGTATCGATTGGGCGCCGGCTTATGGACCCGCTGGCAGAATTGGTGAAAATCGATGCCAAATCCATCGGTGTGGGCCAATACCAGCACGACGTGGATCAAACTGCCCTGAAAAATTCCCTGGACGATACAGTCATGAGCTGCGTGAATGGTGTGGGCGTGGAGGTAAATACCGCTTCCAAACAACTGTTGACCTATGTGTCGGGATTGGGGCCCTCTTTGGCACAACACATTGTCGCTTACCGCAACGAACACGGGCCCTTTAAAAGCAGGGAAGAAATAAAAAAAGTACCCCGGCTCGGGGAGAAAGCGTTTGAGCAGGCCGCTGGATTTTTGCGAATCCGAAATGGAGTAAATCCACTGGATAGCAGTGCCGTTCATCCGGAACGCTACGCGTTGATTCAGCAAATGGCCGCAGATATGGGCGTGTCGGTAGACGCCTTGCTGAAGGACGAGCAGCTTGTGCAAAAAATACCACTTAAGAAGTACGTGGGAGCGGACGTAGGCTTACCAACCTTGCAGGATATCCTTGAGGAACTGGGTAAACCGGGAAGAGATCCGCGGGATCGGTTTGAGGCGTTTCAGTTTCAGGATGGGATCAATGAAATCAAAGACCTGAAGATCGGAATGGAACTCCCCGGTATCGTGACGAATATTACGCAATTTGGCGCCTTTGTGGATATCGGGGTGCATCAGGATGGATTGGTGCATTTGAGCCAGTTGGCCGATCGGTTCGTAAAAGACCCAAACGAAGTGGTGTCGGTCAATCAAAAAGTGAAAGTGACGGTTATGGAAGTGGACACCGCCCGCAAACGCATTGGTCTAAGCATGAAAGCCGACCCCTTTGCCAAAACTCCTCTGCAGGGAAAACGGGAAAAGCCTTCCCGGCAGCGTAGTAAAAAGCAGGAGCCAAAGGAAAATATGGCAGACAAACTAGCCTTGCTGCGTGAAAAATTCGGAAAATAATTTTCCAATGGAATACTGCTCCCAATTCCAGTAGCGATCCCCATTCCTGATTTCCTATACCCATGCATCCCAACCGGATCATGGGTTTTTTTATGCGGTAAACCTGCGATCGGTCCGGTTTTTTCCCTGTAGCGAGGTTTTTGCTCTTCCAAAAGGAGGCTGATCCGCCAAAAAAAACGAAAAAATCGGCGACCGGACAGGCATTCATTCCGCCTCCGTCTGTTCCTTTACCAAGCAATGGGGTTTTGGATCCGTAACGGAGGGCAAAGAAGCCTCCCTTCGTACGCTTTCTGCTCCCGTTTACATCCCTAACTGTCAGGTTTAGCATAAATCAAAAGTAGTTTAATCGGCATCATGTAGACCGGATTGGATGCTTGGTGTCCGTCGGGTCGTTTTGTTTGCAGCTTTTGTTCGAGTAACAAAAATAAAATGATGCAATAGTGCCAAAAAAACGAATAAAATATAAAATCTGTTTTTTTGATACCAGTTGGATAAAAAATAAACCAAAAAAATAAATCTAAACAAGAAAATGAAAGAATGAAGGTAAATTTAAATCCAAAATTTTCGCTAATAAAGTTATTAAAGGAAAAATAAGGTCATAAATACACATTCATATTTTAAAAGTTAGATTTTGCTTCGTATTCGAAATTATCAGATAAAATAATTTTTAAGGATATCAGATGTTATTATAAATTAATATTTTTTATTTAATGTATTTTTCAAATTAAAAAATTATACAAAAAAAAGAAAATTTAAATCTTTCGTTTCGTCGGGATTTTTAAAAATTAATTCGGTAAATTTTTCTTATTCGAATTCCTGTTTTATATTGAACCCGAATTCAAAGATGTGGTTAAAAAAAGACCCTGATTTCCATCTTTTTATTCAAAATCTCCAAGATAGCCTTTTTAGAATCACCCAAAAATCAACCACTTGGGAAAATCGGACGAAAACCGATTTAAATCTTCACTTATTAACCATTAACAACATGATTAAAAAATTTACTCAGGCAAAGGAAAGGAGTAACACGACTACCAGGCTCCTCCTTGGATTGACGATCCTTCTCGGATCGATGCTAGTGAATCCGCTCTTTGCGCAAGAGCGGTCAGTATCTGGAACGGTAAACGATGAAAACAAGCAGCCTATTCCAGGGGCAAGTGTTCTGGTAAAAGGAACCACAAAGGGTGCTGCAACGGATATTAATGGAGAGTTTTCGCTTTCCCTGTCCAGTGGAGAAGACATCCTGGAGGTTTCATTTATTGGGTATGACAAAAAAGAAGTGAAAGTAGGCAACCAAAGCCAGCTTTCTATTTCCTTGGTACCGGATGAAACGGCGCTTTCGGAAGTGGTGGTGACTGCCTTTGGAATGGAACGCGAAAAGAAGGCGTTAGGCTACACTACACAGGCGGTCGAGGGTAGCCAAATCGCGGATGCCCGCCAGGCAAACATTGCTAACAACCTTTCCGGCCGCGTGGCTGGTGTACAAATCAATAGCAACTCCATGCCCGGTAGTGGTTCCCACATCGTTATCCGAGGATCTTCTTCCGTTGCTGGAAATAACCAGCCGTTGGTTGTTTTAGACGGTGTGCCGTTGGAACAATCCTCTGACCGAAGGTACGGTGGTGGCTTGTCTGAAATCAACCCGGACAACATCAAGGAAATCAATGTATTGAAAGGTGCTACTGCTGCCGCCCTTTACGGTTCGCGGGCAGCCAATGGTGTAATCATGGTAACGACCAAAGACGGCTCCGGAACGAAAGGAATCGGTGTTGAATTGAATACCAACATGACATTTGACCGGCCATTGGTAGAGCCTGGATTGCAGAATATCTACGGAGGTGGTATCGGCTACCGAACCTGGTACGTAGACGGTAGAAACGGATTCGATGCTGACGGCATTCGCGGAACGGCCGGTGTGGACGAAAGCTGGGGACAGCCCATGGATGGATCCCTTGTTCCCTTGTGGTACAGTGCTCCCGATCGTGCTCCACTACTGCCACAACCCAATAACTTCCAGGAGTTTTGGGAAACGGGACGAAGCATGACCAATAATATTGCTGTTTCCGGAGCCAACGAAGACGGCAACTTCCGCTTGTCCATGGGCCGACTGGATCAAAGCGCCATTATGTATAACAACAATTACTACCGGAATAACTTCAAATTGAATGCTGGATACAATTTCACAGACAAATTGAGTTTTACGGTAAGTGCCGAGTACGTAAAGTCCGGTTCGGATAACCGTCGGTACACCGCCAGCTCTGACTTTATTTGGGCGCACCGGCATACGGAATACGACAAATTGAGAAATTGGGACCAGTATTACGACATACAGCGGGCAACTTTCCGACCGGGTGACGACTACCCCTATGCCAATTGGCAGCACGAGTATTTTACCAACCCGTACTTCCTTCAGGACCGGTATACCAACGCTAACGAAAAGGATCGTTTAGTAGGGAATATTGCCGCCAATTACAAGTTTTCCGACGATCTCAGCATCATGGTTCGTTCAGGTACCGACTTCTGGACGGATAGCCGGACCAACGTAACCAGCGTGGAACGAACCAAGAACTTTGTGCGGATTTTGGGTGCATACACCGATACCCAGATGACCAGCCAGGAGACCAATAGCGATGTGATCCTGACCTATAACAAAACCCTGGACAACAGCCTTTCGCTGAATATCCAGGCGGGAGCCATTAACCGTACCAATAACTACCGCATGTCTGCTGTAAACGTGCGGGAATTGACCATCGACGGATTGTACAACCTGGGCAACTACGCCAGCCCGGTGGTTCCTTCCAGTGAAATCAGAAAGCAAGTGGTAAACAGTGTCTTCGGATCGGCGCAGTTCGGCTATGCCAACTCCATCTTCCTGGACGTGACCGGAAGAAACGATTGGTCCAGTACCTTGCCGACCAACGCCAATTCCTTCTTTTACCCCTCTGTGGCGCTGAGTGCCGTACTGACAGACATGTTTAATGTGCAGAGCAACTTCCTTTCCTTTGCGAAGGTACGGGCAAGTTTGGCTCAGGTAGGTAACGATGCCGATCCTTACCTGCTCAATCAGGTATTTGCCTCACAGGGGCTATGGGCCGGAACGACGCCTACCTACGCAGCCGCCTCAGAGATTGCCAACCGAAACCTGAAGCCGGAGATCACCACCGGTCAGGAAATTGGCTTGGACTTGCGCTTTTTGCAAGGACGAATTGGGCTTGACTTTACCTACTACCACCAGGCAACGACCAACCAGATCCTTGCGGTGGCCATCTCACGTGCCTCAGGGTATGAAAGCCAGATATTGAATGCTGGAAAGATTACCAATCAGGGAGTGGAATTGATGCTTACCGGTGCCGTCCTTCAAAATTCCGGTGGATTGAACTGGGACGTGGCGTTGAATTTTGCGAGAAACCGTAACCTGGTTGTGGAGCTTGCCGAGGGTCTGGAGAATTACACGCTAGGAAGTCAGAATAGTTTAACTTCGGAAGCGCGCGTAGGGGAGCCCTACGGTACGCTCTACGGAAGAAGGTACCTGAGATCTCCCGAAGGCGAGATTGTACATAGCAATGGACTGCCTCAACTGGAAGCTGGAACCTTCCAACTGGGTAACATTCAGCCGGATTGGATAGGTGGGCTCTCAAACACCTTCAGCTACCGGGGATTTACCTTCGGATCACTGATCGACGTACGCATGGGCGGCGACCTGTTTGATGTGGGTACCGGTTTGGCAAGAAAGACCGGGCAGTACGTGGAAACGGCCATTGGTAGAGAAGAAGGGGTGATTGGCCAGGGTGTAATGAATGTAGGTACTTCCGAAAGTCCGGCATACGTCACCAACGATGTGATTGTTGGTGCACAGCCTTTCTGGAATGCACAAAATCCCCGAAACGCGCACGAGGCAGGTATTTTTGACGGATCCTTCATTAAGCTGCGGGAATTGTCGCTGGGTTACAGCCTTCCGCAGACATTGCTTGCCAATACATTTTTGCAGAGCGTCCGGGTTTCCCTGGTCGGGCGAAACATGGCCATTCTTTTTAAAAACCATCCCCATTTGGATCCCGAATTCGATTCCAAAGGTGGAAACGCCCAGGGTTTTGGGTACGGCGAAATGCCTTCCACGCGAAATATTGGATTTAACCTGAATGTTGCCTTTTAAGTAACTTCCAACTTGCTAAAGAAATAGACAATGAAAAGATTTAAATTAGTATCCCATACCTTATTACTGGGGCTCTTCCTTTTGGCGGGCTCCTGTACCGAGGAATTTGCCGAAATAAACACCGATCCGAACAATCCGGTGACCATTTCGCCCTCCCTATTGTTACCAAACGCAATTCAGGTATCCGTTGACCGGTACTGGGGACACAGTACCCGATTTCAGCGGTTAAACATCGATGCAGCCATGTGTTGGATTCAGCACCTGGCCCGAAACATCTACATCAATTCCGAAGGAGATACCTACGAGATTCCGATCACGGTGTCTATTGGTACCTGGGAAAACCTGTACAACAGCTCCCTGGTAAACTTGGAGCAGGTGATTGAATTGGCCGGTCCAGGTGGGCAGTATGAAAACGTGAATTACGAGGGGATTGCAATGGTCATGAGAGCCTTCACATTTTCTTACCTTGCCGATGCCTTCGGTCCCATTCCCTATTCAGAGGCGCTAAAAGGTGCTGCCGAAGAGCCGATCAACTCACCTAAATACGATTCTGTAGAGGATGTTTATGCGGGAGCCCTGGAAGAGCTCAAGTTAGCCAATGAAAAACTATCCGTAAATGGACCAAGAGTAGATGGAGACATCATGTTTAACGGAGACGTTTTACGCTGGAAAAAATTTGCCAATTCCTTGCGCATCAAGATTGCAAACCGGCAGGCTGCCAAAAAGCCAGCCGAATCCCGGGCAATCATGCAGGAAATCCTATCGTCACCCGCTACTTACCCGATCTTTACCGGTAACGACGACTATGCCGAATTGGATCATGCCAACGTGATCGGCAGCAGAAACAAGATGTTTGACGTGTTTTCCACCCGCTCGGATTGGAATATCAGCAAGACCTTGGTTGACAAGCTACTTGAGTTGGATGATGACCGTATTTCGGTGTACGCCTTACCGCTTAGTGATGGAACATTTGTAGGCTTGCCCAATGGACTTACCGATGTGGCTGCATCCACCATCTCCGCATCTACTATTGGACAGAAGTTTCTTGAGCCGGACGCGCCAAGTATCTTAATGACCTATTCGGAGTTAATGTTTATCCTGGCTGAAGCGGCATTGGATGGGGATATCTCCGGAGACTACATGGATTATTTCGAAAAAGCGGTAAGTGGATCCTTTGAGCAACACGGATTGGCCATGCCTGCTGATTATATCAGTCGCTTGGGCACTGTAGATAAGGAAACGCTGATGACGCAAAAATGGATCGCTTTGTTTGGTCAGGGAATTGAGGCTTGGACCGAGTACCGACGAACCGGGTTTCCACAAATGCCTACCCCGGATCCTCGCGCGATATTCGTAAACGAAGGGGTACTTCCCACGCGAATCGAATATCCGCCTTCTGAGTATTCGCTAAACATGTCCAATCTGGAGCAAGGCATCCAACTATTGGGCGGTGCTGACAATATGCGTAGCAAATTGTGGTGGGCCGAATAAGCAGCCTTCGAAATACGCACGTACTCGTAGATTATTCTCACATACAATTGAAACTGACACCATGAAAAATATACTAAATAAAATAGCTGTTCTGGGCCTGCTGTTCGTCGCGTTTTCCTGTGTAGAAGCAGAAGACCTGGTAACGAAAAATGTCGCTGCCCCGGTATTGGTCGTTTTGGAAGGAACGGAATTTGACGCCACCACGGGTGTGGCGGTATCCGGATCTTTCTACGAATTGGACAAAACCGGTATTTTGGATCGAAATGTAGGCATTGATTCCATTCCGGTATCCGGTCTGGAAGTAAAGGTCTTCATTAACCAAACCGACGAAGTTGGTACCCTTACCACGGATACGCAGGGAAAAATTCTCTTCCAAAATCCCTGGTCTTCGCTTGGGATTGCCCAACCGACCTCTGGAACACAAATTCGTCTGGAATTCACGGGAACGTACAACGATATCGCCTTCCGTAGGTTTCACAACGTACGCGTAAGATAAGATTATTGATTGGGGACAGGGTCCCTTGGGTAAGGGATGTTTTGTTTGGCACTGTTTTTCTGCTCTTGCATGGGTCACTTCTGACCTCGGGTAGCGAACGGCCTATACAAAACATCCCTTTTATTGTTTTTGACGAACCACTTACAACCAAACAACGTAAAAAAATGACCAACGTAAACCGAAGAAACTGGCTAAAATCCAGTCTCACAATGACCGCCGGCCTGATGACCATGGGGTATGCAGGCGCAAGTACCAAATTCGAGGAAGGGAGCCACATCGAATCCATTCTTCCAAAAAAAGACCGGTATGCCCGGCTGACATCCAATGAGAATCCCTTTGGTCCATCTGCTTCGGCGAAGAAAGCCTTGAAAGCAGCCATCGACGATTCCTTTTTGTACCCCAGGGAGTACCGGCAAACGCTGATGAGCCTGATTGCCAAGGAAGAAGGGGTGACCGAAGACCACATTTTGCTCGGAGCAGGTTCCAGTGAATTGCTGCATGCCGCAGCGCGTGTATACGGTGGGGCCAATGGTAAAGTCTTGTCCGCCGATCCTACCTATACTTCCCTGGTTCGGTCCGCTGAGATGATGGGCTCGGAATGGGTTAAAATCCCCTTGGACAAGCAGTTTGACCACGACCTGTCCACCATGGAATACAAGGTAAAACCGGACATTTCCCTGGTTTACCTGGTCAACCCAAACAATCCAACCGGTAAGATCATGACGGGGGATGAAATCATCAGCTTTTGTGACACCGTTTCTGCGAAGGTGCCCGTATTTGTAGACGAGGCGTATTGGGATTACATGGAAAATCCCAAGGGATCTACTACGACTGCTTGTATCAAGAAAGGAGCAAACGTGATCGTCGCCAGGACCTTTTCCAAGGTACACGCCTTTGCCGGCTTACGGGTAGGATATTGCATTGCTCAGCCGGAAGTCATCAAAAAATTAGCGAAGGAGGGACCTAGAAATACACTCAGCGGGCCGTCCATGAGTGCGGCTACTGCCAGTTTGGTGGATTATGAGTTTATCAAGTACTCCGTAAAAATGAATAACGAAGGAAAGAAATTTGTGTACGATGTATTGGAAAAAACCGG
This sequence comes from Cyclobacterium xiamenense, assembly GCF_900109255.1. Taxonomy (NCBI): domain Bacteria; kingdom Pseudomonadati; phylum Bacteroidota; class Cytophagia; order Cytophagales; family Cyclobacteriaceae; genus Cyclobacterium; species Cyclobacterium xiamenense. The sequence goes on from NZ_FNZH01000004.1 coordinate 351,260, forward strand.
ACACGATTATCTCCCTTCCCATACCAATTTTATTTTGTTTCCGATTGCCATGGAAAGTGAGGATTTCAAAAAGAAAATGCTTGCCAAAGGTGTGGGAATCAAAAGTATGAACGTAGCTGGACAGGATTATTGTCGGGTAAGTATGGGGAAAATGGAAGACCTCGAAATGTTTGCCGATGCCTTTAAGCAAGTGATTTCTACCAAAATCAATCAATCCTAATCGGATTTCAGTAATTTTTTGTTCCTTGATTTCAAACCAAGCTAGCTCTCACCGGGACTGGCTTGGTTTTTTTTTGCCAGGAAGTAAAGAGTGACACTCGCGCCATTTTCAGCAGTCCGGATCGCCTCACCGGATCCATCGATGTGCTTTTTTCAAAAGTAGGTTTGGATACGGGCTCCCCAAGCATTGCAATTGCTCGCTCGGCACGGAAGGGTTTCTAGGCGAAGGCCTATTCTTCGGGATCGCTGAAGGGTAAAAAAAGCAGCTTTTCACGCGAAAAGCTGCTTTCTGAAGTTGACAGAGGTTAATCTGATCACAACATTTTAAAATTAACTGTTAGTGGTTTGTATTGTTACGATGAGTGCGTTTCTTTCTCTAATGCTGGCTTGTATTCGATGAGGTTGAACCACTTGAGGATCGGTTTGATGATACCCAGACCCACTAGCGCAAAGCCCACGGCAAGCAAGGTAGTAGACGAGGCGAATAGTTCACCGAAAGAAAATACAGTTAGCATGATTACCGTGGTAAATGGGAGGGAGCAGGCCAGAATATTGACTGCCAATTCCATATCAAACGTTTTGGTTGTTTTATTCTCATTAGCCTGTTCCAATGCGGTGATAGATGCCATGTGAGCAAAAGGCCAGAAGCTGATGGCGCTTTGTGGAAACACGACCAATACCAAAATGGCCGGATACGAAAGTTGCGGTGCAAAGATCAGCACCATTCCGCTCAACAAAAACGTCAAGCCGGAGCGCACCATCAACAAACCTGCAATTTTTCGGATCTGCTTCCAGTTGAATACCACGGCTATGCCAATGAAAATCAACACCAGTGGAGTCATTAGGTTGCTCAGGGTACTGATTGCAGTGGAAACAAACACCGGTAAATTTTCCAGGTGAATGCCTAGGCTAATCAGTATCAGGGCCAGAATAATGACCAGGTTAATTGGCTCGTTGACCAAACTTAGTAAAAGGGACTTAAGTTTATCCCCGTTGCCACTTTTGATATCCTTATTCAATTTAAAGTACCAACTCATCGCAATCATGTAGGCGATTACGAGCACAAATACTTTGTTTCCAATGTCCGACAGTGCCCCCCATGCCAGTGCATCGTCTCCCAGGTATTCAATGAGAAACGGAAAACAAGAAAGTCCCGGAGCAAGCGAGGGAAACAGCAGCAGATAGGTTCGATACTGGGAGGTATCCTTCTCAATACCGAATAAAGGCAGTGTGTACTTTAGAATAAAATACAGGATAAAATTAAAGGAAAGGGCTAGCAGAGGCAAAGCCAATAAATCCCATTCTACTTCCGCCTTGAGTAGCGCAACAAATATGATTGCCGGAAGCGCCACGGTAAGGATGAGCGTCTTTAGCCCTTTTTGCTGGGCCGGATCTTTTAGCTTTTTTCTCAATAAAAACCCAATAACCAATAGCAGTAGCAGTGAAAGCGTCTTTTGGACAGCTATGTTCATATGATCGATTTGTTAGTGATTGTGAAGTAGGTGGTTATTCGGGGCTTATTGCTAATTACTGGATCAGGTAGTTACCGTTTTCAATGCGTTGGTAAACAGTTTCATTTCGTCCATGGTACCCATACTTACCCTACACCACGGTTGATCGGCGATGGAATAGACCCGGATACCGACGCCCTCTTCCATCATTTTCCCTGCAAAGGCTTTGCCTTCTTGCTGAATGGGGAAAATCATGAAGCTGGTGTAAGAGGTGATCGGGTCAAATCCCATGGATTTCACCTGCTCTAAGGTGTACGCTTTGGATTCGGCATTCCACTTTCTGCAGGAAGCAAGGAATTTTTCGTCCTTGATACTGGCGATGGCGCCTTTCAGGGAAGTGACGCAAAGGCCCATGGTGCCCCGCACCATGCTGGTGATGGATTTGATACGCTCTTCGGTCGCTACCAGGTAGCCTACCCGTAAGCCGGCCATTCCATGAATTTTGGAGAAGGTACGGGCTACCATCACATCGTAGCCTTCGGATACCAAGCCTACCATGGTATGGTCCTCCGGCTTATCCATAAATTCCAGATAAGCTTCGTCTACGAAGATTGGTTTTTTCTTGGAAGCGCTCTTACAAAATGCCTTCAATTCCGAAGGATCGGTGATTGCACCCATGGGGTTGTTTGGATTACAAACATACAATAGCTTGGTATCGGCGTCAATTGCCTGCTCCATGCCTTTCAGGTCGTGGGAATAGTCGGCTTTCAACGGAACGGCCTTCCAGTCACCACCCATCGCTTTTGCGGTATTGACCAATGACATGTACGAAGGGTCTGCCGAAACGACATTTCCTCCATGCTGGCAAAGTACAATGGCAGTTTTCTCCAACATATCCGTGGATCCTGGACCTAACATGATATTTGCTGGCTTCACCCCTTCTTTTTCGGCAAGCATGTCAATGAGGTAAGCCGCATCGGCATGTCCGTATCGGTTTCCTACGCTGATGGACTCAGCAATCGCTTTCTGTACACTTGGTGAGGGACCGAAGGGATTTTCGTTGGCCAATAGCCGCGCTTTCATCTTGACGTCTTTGTAAATGGGATTCATTTCCCACAGCATGCTTTCGCTGCTCCAGTTTTTTCCGGCTACAGCAGCTGGCTTCGCCTGGAGAGATCCGGTGATCAAAGGCAGGGATCCTAAACCCAATACGCTGGTTTTAAGCCAGTCCCTTCTGTTGAAATTTTTCATACGTTCTTTTTTGTAAAGTGGTTAATATTTTGGTATAAATTTAAACCAAATTTGAATGAAAAAAAACATAAGGCGTAAAATTAGGTGTAAAAAACAGCCAAGTTTATTATTATGTGTATGAAAAAATAAAATGGTAGGCGAAAAATTGCCCATGTTGATAAATTAACGTGTAGTTTGAGAAACACCCGGTAGCAATACCGGTCTTTTTGAGGGTGCGAAACGTTTTTTCACCCTTTCTATGCTCCCAGCCGGGCAGGTTGTCGGTCGCTGAACACTACTAAAACCAGGACGATTACGCAAAAAAACACGGCACCTGTTGGTTTATAAAAATAACATTCCTATTTTTATAAGGTTGATTAAATTAACGTTTTATGAAAAATATCCCCGATATTCACTTTACCGCCAAGCCTTTGTCCTCAGGTAATCTGCAAGTCAAATTTTACATTCACCAGGGTCAGAAAACCAGCTATGGGTACCTGTTGACCCGCTCGGATTGTTCCGAAGAGGAAATTCTGGACGAAATTAAAAAACGACTGGCGCGTCGGACAGAATCCCGATTGGACCTGCTTCGGTTTACATTTAAGAATCACTGGAAAGACGATCACCAGTTTTTTCTGTACTCGGCATGAATCACCTCTCATCAAATATTCGTTTTTTGCGTAAAAAAGCCGGACTGACACAAGGGCAACTGGCCGAAAAAATCGGCGTGCAACGAAGCATGATCTCCGCCTACGAGGACGGGAGATCCGATCCGAAATTGGCATCTCTCGAAATAATGGCGGCATTGTTCAAGGTAGGAGCTGACGAACTCCTCTTTTGGGACATCGAATGTAACGGGAGAAAGTACCTGCAACAGGAAGCGCTGAAAATATTGACCGTCACCCTCGATGGCAAGGAGGAGGAATGGATCAGCATGGTCGGGGAAAAGGCTGCAGCTGGCTACCTGAACGGCTATGCCGATCCCGAATACATGGAGAATCTCCCCAATTTCAGACTCCCCAACTTATCGAAAAACAATACCTACCGGGCATTTGAGCTAAGTGGCGACAGCATGCTACCGCTACAGCCCGGAACCCTCATTATTGGGGCCTACCTGGAGCACGGTACGCAGATTAAAAATGGCAAAACCTATGTGCTGGTTACAAAAAACGAGGGGATCGTGTACAAACGTGTATTCAACTACATTGCCGAACACGGCAAACTCTTTGCCGTATCGGATAACGATCGGTACAAGCCCTACGACATCCCGATTCAGGAAGTTCTTGAAATTTGGGAAGCCAGGGCCTTTGTGAGTACTCACTTTCCGGATCCTACTCCCGAACCGCTGACACTGGATGACCTGGGTACGATGATACGGGAGTTGAAAGCGGACATCCAAAAGATATCGGGAAACTAATCCTCCAATCCCTCCTGCTGGCTGGCCAGTTCCCGAAATGCCTGCAATACCCTGGCTTTGGCATCAAATTCCGGGTCCAGGTTGATTATTCCCTGCTCGAAATTGTGCCAGTAGCCGTCGCCACAATCCAGGTAGCTGCCTGCTTTTGTTGGATCTTCCTCGGATGCACAGGAATAATCGTAGTCTGGAATGAAAATCAAGGAAGCGAGTTCCCGTCCTTCCTCCCAGTCCAGAACGCGGGGCTGATCGTTCACAAGGAACTCCACTTTTCGGATCGAAAACTTGAACAATAATTCTACCAGCACTTCTTGCGCCGAATTGATTTCCTTGAAGCGAATTCGAAGGGGGGCTTCCTTTTTGCTGATTTCATAAATGGCCTGAATAAAGTCCTGGCAGCACAGGTACCATTCGTTTTGATTCAAGGGTATATCCCGGGTAATCTTGCCATGAATGTCCTTGGCCAATAGTTTGATACCTCCTTTTTCCCCCAGACTTTTCTGATTTGACCATTTTGAGGAAGCGTACAGTTTTTTAAACACGTTTTCCCAAAGCTTGGGCAATTCGCCGGTATACCGGTAGTCGTCGGCGAGTGTAAACCCCTCGTCCGTAATTTCTTCCGGACTCAATTCCTCCCGATCTGTGTACTGAATATCAAACTGTGTGTTGACAAAATTTTTGCTAAACGACAGCTTAAGCTTGAACACATGGCTGAAAGGTGGCGGGATTTCGCCAGTGACGTAGTCAATTTCCAATCGGGTGATGTCGTCGGATTTTAAATGCATCGTATTTTTTTTGAAACAAGTAACAAAAATAAGGCTAATTCCTTAGATGCGCGAAGGAAAGTCGCAATTCGCTGGATGAAAATGGAGGGAAGCAGCCGTTCGGTATCAGTTTATTTTAAATTTATCCGAATTTTTTGTTGAAATTTGCCTCCATGAAGGCAGAAGCAATCGATGACTGGCAACAAAAAAACGAGCGTATTGCCGCAGACTTGTACGAGAAAGGTTGGTCGCTGACCGATCGGTACCTGACCGAGGCGTTTCGCAAAGAACTGTTGGAAGAACAACGGGATTTGCTACACCACGGGCAGTTTCGCCATGCAGGCGTGGGTAGTGGCGATTCCTTTGCCATCAAACCAGAAATTCGTAGCGACAAAGTGCTCTGGATGGACCAGCAGCAGCTCACGCCCCTGCAACAACGGTATTGGGGACTGATGGCAGCCCTACAGACGGCAATCAATCAACGCTGTTACCTGGGCTTGCGCTCCTTTGAAGCCCATTTTGCCATGTATCCTCCCGGGTCCTTTTACCTAAGACACCTGGATCAATTTCAATCGGTGCACTACCGGAAAGTTACGGTGATTCTTTACCTGAACGAAACCTGGGAGGAAAGCGACGAAGGAGCCTTGCGGATGTATTTTCCTGCGGAAAATGGCTCGGAGGAACACCTGGATGTGTTGCCGCTGGGGGCACGGTTGGTGGTGTTTCTGAGTGGGGAAATCCCCCATGAAGTGTTGCCTACCAATAAAGGACGCATCAGTATAACCGGTTGGTTTAGAGACAGGTAATCGGAAAGGAATTTCACTTAGCTACCTTTTCCATCCTCTCGCATTTCTCTTCGGCGCATGGGCATGGCGTCAATGGTGCCAAAGAGTTCTTCCCAATTGATCTCTTCCTGTTCCCGCCGCAATTTGCTCCCACCGTCTTTTCCGAGCAATACGTAGCAGCTTTTTTGGGTTCCCCGCACATACCTTTCGCGGAGCTGTTCTACATAGTTGGCATCAAAGGTATAGGAACTGTTGCTGATCAGGGATTCGCCGAAAATGAAATAAACCATGTCCCGTTCTTCAATATCTGCCATCAATTCCTTATTCACCTGCCCAATCGGGCGCGAATCAACAGCCGGAAAAACCAACAGGACCCGGTTTTTCCACCGCAACTCGTCCAGTGTTATTTCTGAAAAAAAACCAGCAAGGGACGCAAGCAGCAAGGGGAGGAATAGCATTTTCATGAACGGGAATACATTGGTTTGAAAACTGTTACAAAAGAAACAGTATTCTCTCGCAAATGGTTTGGCTTCAATTACGGGATTGCTCTGCTTTTGATTTTCCCCTCTTCTATACCTGGGGTTAACTGATAGAAGATCCCGGAGGCGTTGGTTCGTGTGGCACCAGCAGCCGGTAGCTTCCCTGCCCATCCGATGCCATCAGGATCATGCCTTCCGAATCAATACCCGCCATTTTCTTCGGGGCAAGGTTGAGGAGCATGGTCACTTGTTTTCCGACCAACTCCTCTGGCGCAAACTGTTCGGCCACCCCGCTCAGTACCGTCTTATTGCCCAAACCGGTATCTACCAACAGTTCAAGCAATTTTTTTGATTTTTTCACTTTTTTTGCCTGCAGGACCGTTACCACCCGCAGGTCCATTTTGGCAAAATCCTCGAACGGAATCAACGGTTTCATGGCGTCTGCCAGAGGGGGGCTGGCTTCGTTTTTCTTTCTGCTGTTTTCCAATTTTTGCACCTGGGCATCGACCGTGCTGTCTTCTATTTTCTGAAACAATAGCTCCGCTTTTTCAATGGGGCTTCCACTGAGTAGGAGATCGGTGCGACCCGCATCGGACCAATGCATGTCTTTGATACCAAGCAGAACCCGGATTTTTTCGGCCGTAAAAGGTAAAAATGGGACAGAGAGGATGGAAAGGTTCGCGGCTATATTCAGTGCGACAGAAAGAATGGTACCGGTGCGCTCGCGGTCATCTTTGATGGTTTTCCAGGGTTCGGTATCGGCCAGGTACTTGTTTCCGGTCCGGGCATAGTCCATCATTAGCGCCAGCGCCTCGCGAAACCGGAATTTTTCCAATGAACCGGCAATTTTTTCCGGATAGGTCGATAATAGCGCGAGTGTTTCCCGATCCACCGCTTCTAAAGTACCGCGTTCCGGTACCTTGCCATCAAAATACTTGTGCGTGAGGACCAGGGCACGGTTGATGAAATTTCCGTAGATGGCGACCAGTTCGTTGTTGTTGCGGGCTTGAAAATCCTTCCAGGTGAAATCGTTGTCTTTGGTTTCCGGGGCATTTGCGGTCAGCACATAACGGAGCACATCTTCCTGACCGGGAAATTCTTCCAAATATTCGTGCAACCAGACGGCCCAGTTTCTGGAGGTAGAAATCTTTTGTCCTTCCAGGTTTAGGAATTCGTTTGCAGGTACATTGTCAGGCAAAATAAAATCCCCATGCGTTTTCAAGATGGCTGGAAAGGTAATGCAATGGAAAACGATATTGTCCTTGCCAATAAAATGAACCAGCTTGGTATCCGCATCTTTCCAGTAGGGCTCCCAGTCCAGACCCTTTTCGGCCGCCCATTCCTTGGTGGAAGAAATATACCCGATGGGAGCATCAAACCACACATAGAGTACCTTCCCTTTGGCCTCCGGCAAGGGGACCGGGATCCCCCAGTCCATGTCCCGGGTCATGGAGCGCGCTTGCAGCCCGTCTCCGGCTTCCAGCCAGCTTCTGCATTGACCCAGCACGTTGTTTTTCCAGTCCTGCGCGTGGGTTTCCAATATCCACTTTTTCAGAAAGGGCGTGTATTTTCCCAGGTCAAGAAACCAGTGACGGGTCATCCGAAGCACCGGTGTATTGCCGCTGAGTTTCGATTTTGGATCGATTAGGTCCGTCGGACTGAGTGAAGAACCGCACTTTTCGCACTGATCGCCGTAGGCTTCCGAATGGCCGCAATGCGGACAGGTACCCTCAATGTAGCGGTCGGCCAGAAATTGCCCCGCTTCCTCGTCGTAATACTGTTCGGTTTCTTTTTCTAAAAATTCGCCCTTATCGTACAGGTCTTTAAACAGTTGCCCCGCGGTCTCGTGGTGAACCGGAGAGCTGGTTCTTGAGTAGTGATCAAAACTAATTCCAAACTTTTTGAAGCTGTCTTTCATGATCCCGTGGTACCGATCCACTACTTGTTGGGGGCTGATGCCTTCATTTTTGGCCTTGATGGTGATGGCTACTCCGTGCTCATCGGAGCCGCACACGTAGACCACGTCACGCTGCTGCAGTCTCAGGTAGCGCACGTAGATATCGGAGGGAATGTAACAACCGGCCAAATGTCCGATATGTAAAGGCCCATTGGCATAGGGCAATGCCGAGGTAACGGTATATCGCTTGAATTTTTTCTCACTCATAGCCCGCAAAGATAGGTATTTTAGGTTTTGGGTGAAATCCAACCATACAATATTCGGGCGGTTTCAAACCCGTTCTCGATTTTTTTGGCTCATTTCTTTCCAAAGGGAACGGTGAGGCCCAGCCAGGGGATTGCCAACCAAAAATCTTCTCCACCCACTAAGGGTAAAAAAAGGCCAAAATCGATGCTCATCCGACCGACAAGTCGCCTTCCTCCGGCGGATACGATACCCAACGACTCCCCGCCGGCACCGATCAGGTAATTTTCTGTCAGCAGGTAGCCCCTTGGCCCCGTTCGGATCATGCCGGAAAGGGATACGGTTGGCCGACTGGCAATACTCCCGTCGGCATAGGCCCAACCAAGCCCGAGGGTAAGGTTTTTGTCCTTGGATCCAAGGGTCGTCAGCCCATACAGCAATCCAAAGCCACCCTCGTCCGCACCGATGACGGTTCCTGCCAGTACGCCAGCCCCAAGGTTTAATTTATCGGGAACAACGGGAAAAGAAACCTTAGGTGTTACCCAAACGGGTGTGGGGCTGCCGGCAAATAGAAACAGCGGTACCATGCCTGCTCCAATGGAGAAATTGTCGGTAATCCCGGTGGAAACCTGGTTAAAAAAAATCCACACATTTTGGTAGTAGGATTCGTTCTTTTTTAACCCGTATCCATTGGGAATCCAAAAATGCCGCGTCGCCTGGAGATTGGCAAACCAGTAGTTGCCTTTTCCCTGCGGAAGGCGGTCCAGCCTTTCTAGTTGCAGGATATCGGAGCGCAGCAGTCGGATTTCACCTAAATTTTCCGTTTTGAGACGGATTAGCTGTGCATCTTCGGAAAGGATGGTACCCAGGTACTCGTTTCCGTCCTTCGTTTTGACCAGGTACAGCTCGGTTGTATCGGCTTCGGTGACGGGCGGCTGCTGTGCAAAAGCAGCGAGTTGGGTTCCTACCACCCATAGGATTCCAACCAAACAAAGACCTGTTTTGACGCGATATACTGGCATAGTACGTGCTCGTTTCCTACAAGGTAACGCTATCCGCTCGTTAAAAAAAGCGGGGCTTGCGTTTCCTTCTTACCTATCTGTCAATCGTCCACAGCCGCACCAACCAGCTGTTTGAATTTCCAGGCAGTCTGATCGCCGGTAGGGCCTTGGGTTTGTTTTAGAATTATTCCGATAATTTTTTCCTGCGGATCGGCAAAATATTGGGTGTTAAAATACCCTCCCCAGACAAAGGTACCGGGGCTTCCCAGTCCTCCCTTGGCCTGGCCCCGCTCGGTCAAAACGCCAAAAGCCAGGCCGTAATGCTGCTCTGCGCCTCCGTAAAGTTCCAATGTTTGGTCGGCCATCATGGTGGCGATGGTGGTCCTGCTGAGAAAGCGCTTGCCATTCAGCTCCCCTCCATTCAGGTATAGTTGGAGGAAGGTAGCGTAATCTTTTGCTGTACTGGAAAGGCCTGCGCCACCCGAGTAAAAGGAGGATCCATTAATTGGGTAATCCACATCGTAAAAGGTATTCGGATAGTCTTCCCATTGCCCGTTTACCTTGCGTTGAATGGCTACCAGCCGGTCGGCCTTGGATCGGGGAAGGTAAAAGCCCGTGTCTTCCATGCCCAAAGGACCAAAGAGACGTTCGTAAAGGAATTGCTCAAAGCTCATTCCGGAGATGACTTCAATAAAATATCCCAGTACGTCCAATCCCATGCTGTAGGTGTATTTCGTGCCCGGGTCGTGGTGCAGCGGCAATTCGGCCAATTTCAGTACGATCTCCTTGATCGGCACGTTTTCGGTAGTAAACAGGTCCGTGGTGCCTGCCTTCTGGTACAGCATCTTCATCCGTTCGTCCCCATCGATCACCCCGTAGCCCAGGCCTGAGGTATGGGTGAGCAAATGGCGGATGGTGATTTCCCGCTCGGCCGGACGAGCGGTATAACTCGTGTCGGCATACCGGAAATTGACCAGCACTTGCGGATTTTTGAACTCCGGAATGTATTTGGAAATGGGATCGTCCAATTGGAATTTCCCTTCCTCCCAGAGCATCATAACGGCCGTGGAGGTGATGGCTTTTGTTTGGGAAGCGATGCGGAAAATGGCATCTTTTTGCAGGGGCTTGCCGGAGGTATTGGCTTGTCCATATGCTTCGTGAAAGACAATTTTTCCGTTGCGTGCAACCAAGGCCACCGCGCCGGGAATGGTGTTTTCTTCCACTGCCTCCTGCAGCATGTGGTCGATGCGATCCAGTCGCTCCGCGGACAATCCCACCGCTTCGGGGGAACCGGTCTGTAGGGGAGGGCTTTTCTGTTGGGAAGGGGTTTGGGCATGCAGGTGAATCAGGCTCGTACATGCAAGGACTAGGAAAATGGGTACTGTTTTTCGAATCATTGGAAATAGATGGATAGGTAATCAATATAAATAACCCTTGAAAGTAACCAATTCTTCTGTCAATTCATTACGCTGACGCGTCAAATGCTGGTATACGAGCAAAACTACCGAACAATTCCGGTTGGTAAACCGGCCGGGTCGGTTTCGGTACGGCCGCCTCCCCGATAAAATCCCGCTACCCAATCGTCCGCAACCCAGAGGCTCGGAAAGGATGGCTTGTGCGCTCCTCCGTTGTAGGGTGAACGGCAGTACCTACCGCCGCTGGCTGGCTTTTTTCTAGTGTAAGAAATTGACAATCAATTTTCTAGTTAAATTATTGGCGCCAAAGGGTTTATTTGTGGAGGTTTATTTTTGCAAGCTATCAAATAACCGTATTTTTGAACTCATACCAGGGAACGAACACAGTGGATCAGGAAAAAAGACGTCTTATCATTTGGTCAGTAGTCATTAGTTTGCTCTTGCTGGCAATCAAGTTTTACTCCTATTTTTTGACCGGATCCACTGCCATTTTGACCGATGCCATGGAAAGCATTGTGAACGTGGTGGCCTCGGTTTTTGCCTTGTATAGCATTTACCTCAGTTCCCTGCCTAAGGATAGCAACCATCCCTATGGGCATGGGAAGATCGAGTTTTTTAGCGCCGGTATCGAAGGCACGTTGATCATTCTGGCCGGCGTTTTTATCATTTACCAGTCGGTTCGCGCCATGATTTTCCCACAGGTATTGGCAGAGCTGCCCCTGGGGATGGCTCTGGTGGGTTTTTCTGGACTGGTCAATGGGGTTTTGGGCTATATCCTTCAAAAAAAGGGGCGGCTGCTTCACAGCATTACCCTGGAAGCGGACGGCAGACACCTGTCTACGGATGCCATTTCCAGTTTTGTGTTGATCGCAGGAATAGGGGTGATTTATTTCTCCGGCTGGGTGTTTTTGGACAGCCTTCTTTCCCTGGCCTTTGCGGGGTACATCATCTTTAACGGGTACGTTTTGGTCAGACGGTCCGTGGCGGGGCTTATGGACGAGTCCAATCCCAAAGTAGTCAACCTGGCCGTACAGGTCCTAAACCGCAACCGGAAGGCAAATTGGATCGATATTCACAACATGCGGGTGCAGCAGTATGGCGGAGACAGCCACATCGACCTGCACCTTACCTTGCCTTATTACTTTGATCTGGTTCGGGTTCACGACCAGGTGGAAGAGGTAGAAGAAGTATTGGAAAAAAACATGCCGGGATACACGGAAGTGTTTGTCCATGCGGACCCCTGTCTGCCCGAATCCTGTTGCCACTATTGCCAGGTAAGCGATTGTGCGGTAAGGAAATACCCCAAACGTAAAAAGATTAAGTGGACTGCTGAAAACATGTCCAAAAATCAAAAACATTACCACGAACTAAGCCATCTTTCTTCCCTCAGAACCCAATCGTCCCCGGTTGTCGAAAAAATTCAATCGGACGATAAAAAAGAAAAAAAATGAATATTTTTTAAAATAAATAACATTATTTGCCGTTCGCAGCGCCTTAAGTGCTGAATAATTGTTTTTTTTGCAAGTGATTTCCTGATATTTGTTAGGTATTGAATATATTTATACGTATAAAATTTTGTTTTATACGCTGAATTTTGTATCTTAATTCCGTAAATGATACCTAAAATTTCAGAGCTATGAAAGATAAACAATTTACCGTACTTATAATGGTGTCTGCTATAATATGGTTGTTGATAATCGGATTTATCATCATCTAACACGAAAGCCCGTCATTTTTTGCTTTTTAGTAGGATACAGCTCACGTCAGGATTTTCTGCTATGCCTTTTCAAAAAGGGGCCCTCGCGCGCCCCTTTTTTTGTTTTTCCTTAGGCGAGTAATCCGGCCCTTTTGAGCAAGGCAGTGGTTTCCGGCCCCCTTCCTCTAAACCGTTTGTACAATATTTCCGGATGTTCTTGCCCGCCCATGGCGAGGATGTTTTCTTTAAACGAGCGCGCCGTTTCCGGATCGAATATGCCCTTTTCCAGAAATAGCTCGAACGCATCCGCGTCTAGTACCTCTGCCCATTTGTAGCTGTAATAGCCGGCGGCATAGCCTCCCTGAAAAATATGCGAGAAAGAGGTGCTCATCAAGCTGCCGGGTACCGGTTCAAGCAGTTCCGTTGGCTTCATAACCTCCCGTTCAAAAGCGAAAATATCGTCGATACTCGTCGGATCCGTGGTGTAGTAGGCCATGTCCAGTAAGCCCAGGCTGATCTGTCGGACCGTTTGGTATCCCTGGTGGAAGTTGGCCGCTTTTTTGATTTTTTCAATCAATTGCTGCGGAATGGGTGCTCCGGTTTCGTAATGCCGGGCAAACAAATCCAGACAGTCTTTTTCGTAGCACCAGTTTTCAAAAATCTGGGAAGGAAGCTCCACGAAGTCCCAGTACACATTGGTGCCGGAAAGGGATTCAAACGTACCATTTGCAAGCATCCCGTGCAGGGCATGACCAAATTCATGAAAAAGGGTGGTCACTTCATTAAATGTCAGCAGGGAAGGCTTGGTTTTGGTGGGCTTGGTGAAGTTACACACAATGGAGACATGGGGTCGCTGCTCGTTTCCCTGCTGCCTTTTCTGACCCCGGTACACGGTCATCCAGGCACCGTTCCGTTTTCCGGCCCGGGGGAAAAAATCCGCGTAGAATACCGCCAGGTGCGCTCCCTGCTCGTCTTTTACCTCGTAGGCCGTTACATCGGGATGGTATACCGGAATGGAGGAGTTTTTCTCAAAACGGATGCCGTACAGTTTTTCCGCGGTCAGGAAGACGCCGTCGATGGTGCGGTTTAACTCAAAATACGGCTTTAGCAGTTCGTCGTCAACCTCGTATTTTTTCATTTTCAGCTTTTCCGCGTAAAAGTTCACGTCCCATTTTTGGAGTTTTTCCAAGCCGTCCCGCTCCCTGGCAAAGGCTTCCAGTTCCTCCATTTCGGCAAGGGCCTTGGGCCGGGCCTTCTCGAGCAAATCGTGCAAAAATTCCAAAACCTGCATGCCATCCCCTGCCATCCGCTCCTCGAGCACAAATGCCGCATAGTTGGGGTAGTCGAGTAATCGCGCCCGCTCGTCTTTCAATCGTACGATTTCCTTGATGATCTCCTGGTTATCCAGGGCATCCCCTTTTGCGGCTTTGGTGGTGTAGGCCATAAACAGCATCTTCCGCAATTCCCGATTATTGGCATAGGTCATAAACGGCACGTAGCTGGGGAAGGCCAGCGTGAAAACCCAACTTCCCGCCTTTCCTTTTTCTTCGGCGGTCTGCGCAGCGGCTTCTACCACACCTTCGGGAAGGCCCTCCAGGTCCTTTTCCTCGGTAATTACCAGCTCGAAGGCATTGGTTTCTTTGAGCACATTTTCGCCAAACCGCAGCCCCAATTGCGAAAGCTGCTGATCGATTTCCCGCAACCGTTCCTTTCCCGCTGCATGCAGCAACGCCCCGTTTCTGAGAAAAGATTTGTAGGTTTTTTCCAGCAGTCGGTCTTCTTCGGTACTGAGGTGTAGTTGTTCCTTTTGCTGGTATACCTGACGAATTCGGTCAAACAATTCCTCGTCCAGCAGTACATCGTTGCCGTGGGCAGATAGCAGCGGGGAGATCTCTCGTGCCAGTTTTTGGATCGTGTCGTTGGTTTCTGCGGCGTTCAGGTTGAAAAAAATCGACGCTACCCTGGATAGCTTTTCCCCCGAATTTTCCAACGCCACCACCGTGTTGGTGAAATCGGGCAATCGTTCCTCCTTAATCCGGGCAATCTCTTCTTTTGCCAACTGAATGGCCTCTTTCACTGCCGGCAAAAAATGCTCGTTCGCAATACGATCAAAGGGAGCAGTTTCAAATGGAGTATCGAATTTTTCCAATAATGGATTCATGGCGTATCTTTCTGGTTATATTGTCGTGCAAAATTAACAAAATAATGGAGACTACTACGAAACTGCGGCTACCAATAGCCGGAAGCTACCATTCCTTCTACCAGGGATACATCGATCGGGTTTCAGGCAAGGAGTTAAGACAACTATCCGAGCGACAAGAGGATTTCATTCGATCGGTTTACACGGGCCTGCAGCCCGGTAATGCAATCAAGGGGTATCGGGAAGGAAAATGGTCACTAAACCAGCTTCTGGGGCATATCCTGGACACCGAGAAAATCATGCATTTTCGGGCCTTGTGCATCAGCAGGGGAGAGCAGGCGGCATTCCCCGGATTTGATCAGGATGCCTATGTCCGGACGGCGAATTTTGATGCGCTTTCCCCGCAGCAGCTCCTGCGTTCCTTCCTACTTCACCGGGAATTGCTCTGGGGATTTATCGGGCAGGTGCCGGCAGGGCAATGGACCTGCCAGGGAACGGTAAGCGGGCATCCCATGTCCCTTTCTGCATTGATCCACATCATTTTCGGGCACCTGGAGCATCACATTGAAGGCATCCGGAAACACTACGGACCTTTCCTTCCCGGAGGAGTCGCTTTGTGATGTTTATTACTGATATTTCCCCGTGGCCGAACTACTTTTGTTCGTAAATAAACAAATCAGCGTATGTCTAGTGGAAAAAGTTTCTCGGAAATAATTAGTGGTGAGCAGCCTGTATTGGTGGATTTCTATGCTACCTGGTGTGGGCCTTGCCAAATGATGCAGCCGATCCTTCAGGAAACGGCGGCTAAAGTAGGGCCAAAAGCTAAAATCATCAAAATCGACGTGGATAAAAACCCTCTTGCGGCCAGTAAATTCCAGGTGAGGGGTGTGCCCACCCTGATATTATTCCAGCATGGAAAACCCGTATGGCGCCAGTCCGGGGTTGTGCCTGCCCATCAGCTCGTGCAGGTAATCGACCGGCATGCGGTAGAGACGGTCTAAACCGGGGCTAGGGATGCCTGCGTTTAAACGACCAGGTGACACGAAAGCGAGCCAGGGTTTCTCCATCGGGATGGAGTCCGCTCACCGCCAGGCTTATTTGGCAGCTGTCTCCGGGTTGTTTGAGTGCTTGAAGCGCTTCGTGTATCCGGTTTCCTTCCCTACACTCCATGGTAACGGTTTGGGTAGCTTTTTTTATAAATTCTGCCTCAAATTCGGTAACAAGCATGGAGTAGGAGCCCGTTCCACTTGTATGGAACAGGCAGAGGGCCCCGCTGGCCAATTCGGCTGCGCCGCACAGGGCCGAAAAGTAAATGGATCGAAAGGGATTTTTTGTCCGCCAGCTAAAGGGAAGCTGCGTCCGGCAGTGGTTGGCGTTCAATTGCAATACCCGAATGCCCCAGAAGAGGACGGAGGGCAACTTTCGGGCCATGTACCAGATAAAACCGGGAGGCCATAAAAGTAGGCGTTGTACGCGTTTTTGCTGGGTATTCATGCCTGTATTTGTCAAGGTTGGGTCGTTTTTTGACAGCCATTTTGCCGTCCTGCCTACAATATAAAAAAAACCGTAACCAATATGGCTACGGTTTTTATTATATAAACCCATACTAAGTTTTTGTGAACCGGGCCGCCTGTATCAGCAGTTCCCGATTGTATGCATTAAGCAGGCACTGCCGCGTTGCTTCCAATGTTCCCTTGCGCCACGATCACGCCCAATTGATCCATGGAGAGGTGTACATTGACATACCCATCTAGGGTGAGTAGGTCTTCGTAACTGAGTGCGCCGCCGCTATCCAGGGCTCGGATGGTGGTATGACTCATGCCCGTGGTACCGTTTACAGGCGTGAACGAAACCAGAATTCCCCCACCTTCTTCGGCAGAATTGGCATGGATATGGGCCGGATGGACGCCGCCATCCGGTGTATTGGAAAGCGTGATGGTTGCCAGCGTAAAGCCATTTTGCCTTTCGCTAAAGGTAATCGTTCCGCTGATTCCGGGTACAGCCAACTCGCCCAGGTCGTAGGTGCTGCTGATACCGGTCAGTTCGTTACCTCCAATGTCTCCCTGCGCCACAATTACGCCGAGTTGATCCATGGATAGGTGTACGTTTACATACCCATCAATTTGCAGGATTTCCGAATAGGTAAGCGCTCCGCCAGCATCCAGCGCGCGGATCGTTGTTTTGCTCATGCCGGTGGTGCCGTTTACCGGATTGAAAGACACCAGGATGCCTCCGCCCTCGGCGGCCGAATTGGCATGGATATGCGCCGGGTGGACGCCACCATCCGGTGTGTTGTCC
Source organism: Cyclobacterium xiamenense (assembly GCF_900109255.1). NCBI lineage: Bacteria > Pseudomonadati > Bacteroidota > Cytophagia > Cytophagales > Cyclobacteriaceae > Cyclobacterium > Cyclobacterium xiamenense. The sequence continues at coordinate 368,292 of NZ_FNZH01000004.1, forward strand.
AGCTGTATGGTCGCCAGGGAGAAGCCGCTCTTGCGTTCCTCGAAGGTGATCGAGCCAGAGATACCAGGCACAGCCAACTCATTGAGTGTATACATTTTCATTTCTCCGGTGAGCTCATTTTCTCCGATATCGCCTTGTGCCACGATAACGCCCAGCTGATCCATGGAAAGATGTACGTTCACGTAGCCGTTCATGTCCAGGATCTGCGCGTAGCTCAGTGCTTCTCCGGAATCCAGGGAGCGAATGGTAGTTTTGCTCATGCCGGTCGTTCCGTTTACCGGATTGAAAGACACCAGAATCCCGCCGCCTTCAGCCGCCGAATTGGCGTGTATATGCGCCGGGTGCACCCCACCCTCAGGGGTATTGGCCAGCTCAATGGTCGCCAGGGAGAATCCGTTTTTCCGCTCCTCAAAGGTGACGGAACCGGCTATTCCCGGCACCGCTAATTCGTTTAACGGATACATCATGCTCATTCCGGTCAGTTCGTTGCCCCCAATATCGCCCTGCGCCACGATGGTCGACAGTTGGTTCATGGAAAGGTGTACGTTGACGTAGCCGTCCAAATCCAAGATTTGGTTGTAGGTCAGGGGTTGTCCATTGGAAAGCTGCCGAATGGTGGTTTCGCTGCGTCCGGTGGTTCCATCTACCGGATTAAATCCGACAATGATACCTCCGCCTTCAGCTGCTGAATTGGCGTGAATGTGTGCGGGGTGCATTCCCCCATCGGGAGTGTTATCCAGCTGTATGCTTGCCAGTGTGAATCCATTTAGCCGCTCTTTGAAGATAATGGAACCGGAAATTCCCGGTACGGCCAACTCATTAAGTCGGTATTCTTTAAAGTTTTCGGTTAATTCGTTACTGCCGATATCTCCCTGTGCCACGATGGTTCCCAATTGATTGGCAGCCAGGTGTACATTGACGTACGCATCCAGCGCAAGGATGTCTTCAAAACTTACGGGGTTGCCTGCGTCGTCGGTGCGAATGATTGTGCGACTCATGCCGGTGGAACCGTCTACCGGATTGAAGGATATCAGAATTCCTCCGCCTTCAGCTGCCGAATTGGCGTGAATGTGTGCCGGATGCGAACCACCTGCAGGTGTTCCACTCAGATCGATGGTGGCTACGGTAAAGCCTCCCACACTTTTCTCGAAAAGGATGGTACCGCTGATGCCATCTACGTCCTTGGTCAACAGGTTGTACTGTTTGGTGGTGCCATCCAGGGCATTTCCTCCGATGTCTCCCTGGGCGACGACGGTTTCCAATTGTCCGTAGGCCAAATGCACGTTGACGTAGCCCTCAAAGCTTGTCAACCCGTCGTAATCAATAAAGGTCCCGTCGTCTAGCTGATTCACCAGGGTAACACTGCTGCCGGTGGTGCCGTTTACAGGTTCCAGTGAAATGGCGATGCCGCCACCTTCTGCCGCGGAGTTAAAATGAATGTGGGCAGGATGGGCACCGCCATTCGGCGTGCCACTCAGGTTGATGGTCACTTTGGTGTATCCGCCTTCTCCTTCTTCAAAAACTACATTTCCACTAATCCCTGATCCATCGACTGCATTTAACGGATAGGTTCTACTGGTGCCGGAAAGATCCAGCGCATCTGCCGGGCTCTGCTCGTCTACGCAGGACTGCAAAAATAGGGTTCCTGCCATACCAAGCATTAGAAGTAATACGTGATAATACTTTTTCATAATTAATTTAGGGACTTGGTTAAAATTCGGATTCGTACTAGGAAAGTAACCTGAATACAGGGATTTATGTTTTACATCTGTGAAAATTTCTGGTTGATATACGTTTTACAAGCATTTATTTTTTATTTTTTTTATTTCGTTCTGGCATCTTTTTTGAACGAAGCAAGCTGTTTATAGTTTTAGCACCATGTACAAGAAAATAACCGCACTCCTTTTATTTGGCCTTTTTGCTTACAGTTGCGCGACTGTACCCTTGAGCGGGAGAAGGCAGCTCAGCATTGTCAGCAATGCCGAGGTCTTGCCGCTTTCCTACGATCAGTACGGAGAGGTACTCAAAGATAGTAAAATCCTGACCAATACCCGCGAAGGCAAGCAGGTAGTGACGGTGGGGCGCCGGATTGCTTCGGCTGTAGAAAAATACCTGGAGGAAACCGGTCATTCAGAAATTACCGATGGTTTTGCCTGGGAATTTAATCTACTGGAAAGCGAGCAGGTAAATGCCTGGTGCATGCCCGGAGGCAAAGTCGCCTTTTACACGGGGATTTTGCCGGTTTGCCAGGACGAAACCGGAATTGCGGTGGTGATGGGGCACGAAGTAGCGCACGCCATTGCCAGCCATGCAAGGGAACGCATGTCGCAGGGCATGGTGGCCAATGGGCTACTGGGAGGCCTTCAGGCCGCCATGGGCGAAAATCCCAGCCTTACCCAAACCATATTTTTGCAGGCCGTTGGCTTTGGCGGTCAGGTGGGGATGCTGAAGTTTTCCCGGGATCAGGAACTGGAGGCCGATCAGCTGGGATTGATCTTTATGGCCATCGCGGGCTACGATCCCAGGGAGGCGCCCACATTTTGGGAGCGGATGAACGCTCAGGCCTCGGGAGAGCGACCGCCCGAATTTCTTTCCACCCACCCCGGTCCGGAACGTAGAATCGATCAGCTCAACGAACAAATGGATAAGGCGATGGAATACTACCAGGCAAACCGGCGCTGATAGGTCTTCTACTTTGCCTTAGCCAATGCCTTTTAACCGAACGGTCTGAGCGGATGCATCCAGATTAAGCGTCAGATTGGGCACGGACGCGCAAATCTGAAAATCGTGATCCCCGCTGGGCAGGGGGTCAAACTCAGCAATTTCATCCAAAAATGCGATGTTGCCGACGTCCAATTTTACCCGCTTACCTCCAACTTCCGCCACCTGGTCTGAAAAGCCATGAAAATAGATTTTTGCCTGGGTATAGCTGCTGGGAAAATTTCCCTGCAGGGCGCCTATTTCGAGCAGCCCATGATCGTGATCCATTTGGACCGTACGACGGGCCCAGGATCCAGTAAGGTAGGCATTGCTGCTGCCGTCGTCTTCGTAAATTAGTTGCTGCCACACTCCCTTACCCTGAAATATGTGTAATTTTATCCGTCCGTCGTGCGCATCCGTAGCATGCTGAGTGACCGATTGCATGGGCACAATGGCTCCGGCTGCCACAAAGACCGGTAAGTAATTCAGCGGACACTCCCAGAAAATCTCTCTGGCTCCCGATTGTTTTTTTCCGGAAAACAGGTGGTACCAGTCGCCTTCCGGTAGGTACAGTTTGGTCAGGCTTTGGTGGCTTTGCACCGGTACGACCAACAAATTCTCGCAAAAAAGGTATTGGCTATCGTAGGCCCCGTGGTAGATGCGGTCGTCAAAGGGATAGGCCAGCGCAAGGCTTTTTGCCACCGGTAGGCCGCTAGTATGACTGGCGTAAAATGCCGCGTAAATGGCCGGCATCAATTTGTACCGCAAGCGGATGTAGTTACGGGCGATGGCTTCCACTTCTTCCCCAAAGGACCAGGGCTCGGAGGCGTGGCTGTTGATCATGGTATGGGCGCGAAACAGCGGGCAAAATGCTGCGATGCTGATCCACCGGGCGAAAAGTTCCGGCGTACAATTGCCCACAAACCCACCGATATCATAACCGGCAAAAGGCACGCCGCTCAGTCCCAGGCTGTTTACCAGGCGCACACCGGCCAGCATGTGCGCATCGCTGGATACGTTGTCTCCGGTCCAGATAGCCGCATACCGCTGCACACCGGCAAAGCCCGAACGCGTCAAGACAAAAGGCCGGTTATCTGGTCGCTGTTTTTCCTGTCCTTCCCGGGTACTTCGGGCCATTTGCATGCCGTACACGTTTCTGGCTTTTCGGTGGCTGGCCCCGGCGCCTTCAAAATCAAACTGAACCACATTGGGAAGGGTCTGCCCCCAGGTGGCCGGTTCGTTCATATCGGTCCAAAAGCCATCTACACCCAGCTCGGTGTAAAACTTCAGCGCCTGCCCCCACCAGGTCCGGGCCTCGGGTAAGGTGAAATCCGGGAAGGTACACCAGCCCGGCCATACCTGCCCCTCATAGGGCTTTCCGCCCGGATAGGACACAAACAATCCCTTCGCGCTGCCTTCGGCAAAGGACGCGTAGCTCGTGTCGGCCTTTATTCCAGGATCCAGGATGACCACCACCCGAAATCCAAGTTTTTTCAACTGCCGGATCATTCCTGCCGGATCGGGAAAGCGGGCCTCGTCGAAAGTGAAAACCTTGTACGCATCCATGTGGTGGATATCCAGGTAAATGACGTCCCCGGGAATGGCTTTGTCCCGGAAGGTTTCAGCCAGGCGAATGACGTCCTTGTCTGGGTAATAGGAATACCGACACTGCTGGTAACCCAGCGCCCAGCGGGGAGGTAGGGGTGGAGGTCCCGTTAAGTGGGTATAGGCCGAGAGAATGGCCGGGAGCGAGGTATCGTGGAAAAAGTAATAGTCCAAATCGCCGTCCTCTGCAGAAAAGTACGAATACCGGTTGTTACCCGCACCAAAATTAAAGGTGGTCCTGTGCGGGTTGTCAAAAAATACTCCGTAGGCAATTCCGTGATGCAGTCCCATGTAAAAGGGAATGGAACAATACAGGGGATCGTCATCGGTACCGTAGGCAAAGTGATCGGTATTCCAATGGGTGTAGGTCTGTCCGTACCGATTCAGCCCACCGTTTTTTTCACCCAGGCCGATGAATTTTTCCCATTCCTGAAGTTTCTTGTAACTGCTTACCTCGGTACCCAGCCAATTGATCCCAAAGTCGGGGTCCTCTTCGCTAATGACCTCGCCGCTGGGCGTTTTGAATACCATGGACAGGTTTCCCTTGCCTATCCACAGCTGAAGTTTGCTGGTTTTGAGGACCAAATAGTCCGCATCCTCTTCAAATTCAAAGCAGTTTTCCTCCGGACCGATCGCCACCGAATACGGATTAGCCTGCCACGCTTTCTGATTACTTACCCGCACGCGGAAGGTGTTTTCCCGAAATACCTGAATTTCAAACCGGGCGTTTGCGGTGGTTCCGTCAATCCCCGTAGGACTGAGGTGGTGGCTTCGGACCTTGCCCGGAACCAGCGGTAGGGAGGAAGTTTTTTTCATGGTTGCTATCGCTGCTGATACCGGTCAATGTAAGCAGGATATTCAGCTTTGAAAAGTACTTTTTGATTCATATCCCCGTATTTTTTGAATTTTTTACCAGCATAACCTACATCCGACTATTCATTTTTTTGTAGGAAAGTTGGAAAAAAGCTACCTTAAATGGATGAAAATTACCTTTATTCTCCTATTGACGCTGCATGCCCTGATCCATTTGCTGGGGTTTTTGAAGGCCTTCGAATGGATGGAACTAAAAGCACTTCCCCTCCACCTTTCCAAAAGCACGGGCCTGCTCTGGCTAATGGCTGGGCTGGGGATGATACTCGTCGTCGTTGCCTACGCCGGGTCCGGTAAAAACTGGTGGTACCTGGCCCTGCTCGTTGCACTATTCTCTCAGGTGTTGATCTCGCTGTATTGGAGCGAGGCAAAATTTGGGACGCTGCCCAACCTGCTGCTGCTACTGGTAGCCCTGCATGCCTGGTCCATGGATCGGTTTGAACGAAAAGTTGCGATGGAGGTACAGGACTTGTTCCCCTCCGAAGTGACTTCAGGCGGACAGGCGGAGATGCAGCCGTTGGCGGCGCTTCCCGAACCGGTGCAACGCTGGCTGAAGCGTTCGGGCGCCGAAGCTACCCCAATTCCCTCACAGGTCCAGGTGTTGCAGGACTTCGAACTAAAACTGAAACCTGAGCAAACGAATTGGTACCGGGGATCCGCCAGTCAATTCTTTAATCCCTTGGAGCCCGGTTTTGTCTGGTCTTTGGACCTATCCATCCTGCCCCTGGTAGCGGTGAAAGGGCGGGATTTACTCCGTCGGGGAAACGGGGAAATGCTGATCAAACTCTGGTCGCTGATTCCATTGGTTGACGAAAAAGACAATCCCAAAATCGACGAAGGCTCCCTGCAGCGATTCCTGGGAGAGCTGGTATGGTTTCCTTCTGCGGCTCGAAGCAGCTACCTCGAATGGGAGCGGTTGGGGCCAAACGAGGCCAAAGCAACGCTGTCCTATTGGGGGCAAAAGGCTACCGGCACCTTTACCTTCGATGATTCCGGAAGATTTTTGCGCTTTCAGACGGAGCGGTATCTGGGTGGGGAGGAAGGCGCCACGCGAAAACCCTGGATTGTGGAGGCCAAGGGCTACCAGACCATGGAGGGTGTGGAACTTCCGGTGCAATGCGAGGCCACCTGGCTGCTGGACGAGGGCCCCTGGACCTGGGCCCGTATCCGCATTCTTTCGGTTACTTATCGTCGGGACGAGGGCGAATCTCCCGCTTGACCAGGTATTCGCCAAACGGTTTCCCCCCGGATTCGTTTACAGGCATCAGGTTATTGGCGAGGGCCGTCGGAAGGGTAACCTTTATTAGTTTAAAATCCCGGTAATTTCCGAGTGGGGGCGGTGGAGTAGGGGAAGCATGGTACTCCAGGTCTTTTGCCTGAAAGGTAACCGCAGACACCTCATCGGGATGGATGGCCTCAAACTGCAAGGCCTCGAATTCCTGAAAATGGTAGGTTTTGTCCGTTGTTTTTCTTTCCAGTTCCAGGTCGTCCTGGGCCTGGACTTGTATCACCAGTAAAAGGGAAAGACAGGTAAGGAGTACACGTGGCTTCATGATCACTTGGGTTTGGTATCGTATGCGCTTAAGCTACGAAATCCCCGCATCAAATCCCAAAAATAGAAAGGAAAAAAGGCAAATTAATTGCTGTTTACCGGTTTCAGGGGCGTACCGTCGGTTATTTTTAGGGGAGAGAGGTTCTGGCTGGTGGAACGATTAGCCGACGAACGGAAATTAAATCGGATAATTTTTGACTTCATCTCAACGATGTGCGTACTTTATGAAAATTCGTTTAGCCAAGCCGGGTCACATGATTTTTCCGAATGCGTATGCCTCAACTAACAAGCCCTATCGGGCCTTGAGGCGTCTCTTTTTCTTGCTTGCCCTTCTTTTCTGCCTGTTTTACCAGGGTCAGGCGCAGCGCATCCCCTTGCGGTTTTACCTGGAAAAGGACAGCAGTTCGTATGCCGGGCTGCGGCTGACCGGGCAGGTGTGGATGCGGTACAACCAAAACAACCCCGGCACCTTGATTAACGGCGAACCTTCACCCGGGTTTTTTGATATTTCGGTTCGCCGGCTTCGTTTTCAGACCTACGCACGGATACGGGAAAAAACCAATCTGACCCTGACCCTGGGACAGAACAACATCAACTACCTGACGGCCCGATCGGGTGAAATTCGCTTGCTGGATTTTTATGTGGACCACCGGCTTCACCGGAACCTCACGGTGGGTGGGGGGCAGTCCGGATGGAACGGCACCTCGCGGTTCGCTGCGCCCCTGACCAGCAAGTTGCTGACCCTGGATGTATCACCCTTTTTGATTCCCACGGTCAATCAAACCGACAATATTCTCCGCAAGCTAAGCGCATTCCTGGCGGGTCAGGCCGGTGCCTGGGACTACCGGGTGGTCTTCAGCCGGCCCTATGCGCCGGTGGAAAACACCGCACCTGTCCCCGATTCTCGATTTGCCGGCCTCAAACCGGGCATGCAAACGGCGGCCTATGTGAAATACCAGTTTTTCGAACACGAAAGCCTTAGTCCATTTCATCCCGGGACCTACGATGGCGAGAAAAAAATACTGGCGCTGGGCCTGGGAATTGAAAAGCAAAACCGGGCCATGTGGCACCTAAATGCGGCCTCCGATACGGTTACTTCGGCCATTACCCTGTTTGCAGCGGATATTTTTGGCGAACTCCCGGGATACAACGACAAGGCCTGGACCTTTTACCTGGGCTATTTTTATTACGATTTCGGCCCCAATTACCTGCGGGTAATCGGCTTCAATAACGTCGGGAATGGCACGAATGAACGGGGCACTTTTAGCGGAACGGGCAATGCCTGGCCGGCCATTGGAACGGGACATACCGGTCATTTTCAGCTGGCCCATACCTGGAAAATCCCGGGCAGAACGGAAAAAATCCAGCCCTTTGTCTCCGGGCAGTATTCCGTGTACGAAAAACTCCAGGAACCGGTCCGGTACCTGGAGGGAGGTGTGAACCTGCTTTTTGACGGACAGCGTTCAAAAGTAAGCCTGGCTTTTCAGAACCGCCCGGTATTCGATGCCAACCCGGTAGGTAGTCTGGTGCAGTACCAACGCAGGACGGCAGTTGTTCTGCAATACCAGCTGCGGCTGGAATAAGGCCCGTTTCCCTACGGTAAAAATACCATCCGGAGGGATCCATAAATCGGGTCCTCCCGGATGGCGGCGTGCGCATTACTCGTTAACCCATTCGTTGTTTTCCCGGTTGACGTCTGCCAGGCGTAGGGAAGGGTCGATGGAAAGGTTCCGCACCGCAGCTACCGGCCGATCCAGTTGCAGCTCCATGCTCCGGTGGGTCCAGGGCCATTTGTGGACCTGCGTGATTTCCGGAAAGCCGGCTTCGGAGTTTTTTCCGCCCCGCATCATTTCCAGGGGGAGGTAGATGGTTTCCTGCTCTCCATCCCGGTACGTCACCACCAGATCGATGGGCATGGGCATCCGCCCTTTCCTTTCCAGTAGGATCTTCGTCTTGCCGTTTTCTTCGCTTACGGAGGCAATGGCATAATCGATGGTATTGGTGGAATACACCCAGTATTCCTTAAACCAGTCGAGTTCCAGCCCGCTGGCTTTTTCCATCACCCGCGTGATGTCGTTGGCATTCGGATGCCGGAATTTCCATTGATCCCAATACTGCAACATGGCACGATCCCGTACCTCTTCCCCGATGATATAGCCCATTTGGGAAAGGAAAAGGGCTCCTTTGGAATAGGCGGCCACGCCGTAGGCGGTATTCGTATGGTAATGGTCGGCATGGGTGGCCATGGGTTCTTCCAGGCCGGACTGCACCAGTCGCTCGTAACTGGAGTAGGCGCCCCGCTGGGGAAAGTCGGAAGGTTCCTCCGAGAAAATGGCTGCCATGCACCGGTTGCTTGCAAAGGTGGTAAATCCTTCGTCCATCCAGGGGTAGAGCGATTCGTTGGACCCCAATACTCCCTGAAACCAGCTGTGGGCCAGTTCGTGCACCATCACCCCCACCAGGCTTCCCAGCGTACGGTGTCCGGTAATCAAGGTGGACATGGGGTATTCCATGCCGCCGTCTCCGCCCTGTACCACCGAAAACTGCCGGTAGGGATACTCCCCGTAGTGTTCGCTGAAATACGCCATGGCTTTTTCGGTATATTCCTGTAGCGCAGCCCAGTTTTTTTCGGTCTTGGAGTTTTTTTCGTAGAAAAAATGCAGGGCGATTCCGTTGTCCATCTGCCGGGTATCGTGGGTAAATTCCGGATCCGCCGCCCACATAAAATCGTGTACCCGCGGTGCGTAAAAATGCCAGGTACGGGTGGATTCGTCCGTTTCGGGCACGGTCTGTCCTGCGCTTTCGTATCCGTGGCCGATTTCCGCTGCATTTTGCAGGTAGCCGGTACCACCCAGTACATAGGCTTTGTCCAGGGTGATTTTCACGTCAAAATTACCCCAGGTGCCGTAAAACTCCCGCCCGATGTAGGCATGCGCATGCCAGCCCTGTTCGTCGTAATTGGCCAGCTTGGGGTACCATTGGGCCATGCTGTACCGGATACCTTCGGCATTGTCCCGTCCGGCCCTGCGCACCTGAAGGGGCACCTGCGCCTCAAATTCCGACTCAAATAGGACCGTGCTGTTTGGCAAAATGGGCTCCGGCAGGTCCACTTCCAGAATGGTCCCCACTTCCTCCATCGACACGGGCTGTCCGTTCATGTGCAGACGCTTGACGCGCATGTAGCCGATTTCCTCCGGTCGCAGGTTCAAAATACGCTCGCCCACTCTCCGGTCGGGGTCTGCGATGCTTCGGGATCGTTCGTCCATCATGCTGTTGGGCTGAAAGGCATTGTAATACAAATGAAAAAATACCCGCCGCAGGGTATCCGGAGAATGGTTGGAGTAGGCGATGGTCTGGGTGCCCGTGTAGCGGTTGGTAGCAACATCCATGTCCACGTCCATCTGGTAATTGATGGATTGTTGCCAGCGCTGGGACTGCCCATTCACCGAGGACCCGACAAAGGCCAGGCAAAGCGCCAAAAGTGAAAAAGACGAGAATTTTTTCATGCGTAGTTTAGTTTTTGCCCCAAAATAAAGCAAATTATGCCAGCGGCCAAACCGTTTGTTTAATTCTAAGGTTGTTCTTAGCGAGCGGCGTGTTTTGAGAGCTAGGATAGGCAGCCTGCAACTCATCGAAACTACCGAAAAAAAACAGGGAAAGCAGCGCCGGTCAATGCCGGCCTGACTGGAACCGGAAAGGTTTAATCGACCTTTTGCTGCCGATCGCCTCATTCCGCCGGATAATTGCGTATGTTTGGAGGCATTCGCCATCCCATGCGGAAGCAGCGATGCGCAGATCAACTTACGGAAATGAGAGCTAACAACCATGACGAAAAATAAGGCTTTTTGGCGGCTGCTTCTGGCCCTATCGCTGACCGTTTTTTTTGCAGTGATTTGGGAAGGTTTGCGGTTTAATTACGATTTCGAAAATTTTTTCCAGCAGGACGACCCGGACTTGGCCTTTTACCAGGAATTCCGCTCGACCTTTGAAAACGACAACGATTACCTGTTGCTTGCCTTGGGGAACACGCCTACTATTTACGATAGCCTTTTTCTGGAGAGGGCCCTGGCCCTGGAAAAAGAACTTGCCGCGCTGCCGGGAGTGGAGTCAATGGTCTCGCTGTTGCAGCAGGAGGAGCCGCTGATCGGACCCTTTGGCGTCCGCTTTCGTCCCATTTTGGATTGGTCGTCCCCGGAAGCCCTCGAAAAGTCCGCCCAGCGCCTTTCGGAAGACGATCAATGGAGCGGAAACCTGCTCAGTGACTCGGATGAATACCTCTTGCTGCTCCTAAAAAATAAGCAATTGATCGGAAAAGATACAGGTGATTCCCTGTATGTCGCCATCGAATCGGCCGTTAGTTCTTCGGGTATTCCGGATTACCGGATGGCTGGTAAGATCAAGGCGCAGGGGGTGTTTGTCGACTTGCTCCAAAAGGAATTTTCGCTGTTCATGGGTCTGGCAGGCCTCTGGGTGCTCTTTCTGCTGTGGGTACTGTACCGTAGTTGGTGGGCGGTTTTGCTCCCCTTTGCCATTATCGTGCTGGGAATTTTCTGGGCAGGGTCCTTTCTGCTAGCCACCGGTGGGGAATTGGACGTGATGCTGGTCATGCAGCCCCCGATATTGATGGTGATCGGGCTGAGCGGACTGGTGCATTTTTTGAATCATTACCAAAACTCCCTGCGCAGCGGTATGCCCAAGGCGGCGGCCGTGGCGTCCATGAGCAGGGAGTTGACCCTTCCCGTATTTTTGACGGCACTTACTACCTCGCTGGGCTTTGTTTCCTTGTATTTTACCCAAATCACCAGTTTACGTTGGTTTGGACTCTACACGGGTTTGGGTGTGCTTTTCTTGTTTTTGGCCCTGGTCACGATCCTTCCCTGGGCGCTGTATGCCTTTCCCCCGCTAGCCTCTTCCCAAAACCACCGCTGGGCCCGGCGCTGGGACAAGGCGCTTCAACAGGTCTATGGCCAACTACGGGAGAACAAGGCAGGTATTAGCCTGGGCTTTATCGCCCTCAGCCTGCTGGCCGGTTGGGGTATGGCTCGCATACAAACCAACGGATACATCGTAGACAGCTTGCCGGAGGATCACCCGCTCAAGGAAGATTTTAGCTTTTTCGACGAGGTTTTTGATGGGTCCAAGCCGCTGGAAGTATCTCTTCGCATCAAGGATCCCGAGCGGGACCTCTTTGACTATGCCGTACTGCAGGAAATCGAAAAGCTGGAAAACTTCATCCGGAAGAACTACAAAACGGGGAATGTGCTGTCTCCACTCACCCTGGTCAAAGCCCTTAACAAAGCGCAAAATGGAGGAAATCCCAGGGCCTTTGCCTTGCCTTCGGAAGGCGGATTCGAACGGATGGCCCCCATGTTGGATCGATGGATTCGGGAAAACGATCGGGAATTGTGGACGGATAGCCTTGATGCCGGGAGGATTTCTGCCCGCAGCCCGGATAACGGAAGCAACCTGGGGCACCGCCAACACGAGCGGCTGGCGGATTTTGTGGACCGGGAGTTGGACCCGGACTTGCTGCAGGTGCGGCTTACGGGAACTTCCTTTTTGATCGATAAAAGCCACGAACAAGTGACAGAGAAAGTATTTGCCGGCTTGGGTTTTGCCTTTTTTCTGGTGGCGTTGATCGTGGGACTGCTTTACCGGTCCTGGCGGGTAGCCCTGATCGCCATGGTGCCCAATATCGTGCCGCTCATTTGGGTAGGCGGGGTGATGTTTGTACTGGGCATTGATTTTAAGCTGTCCACTTCCATTGTTTTTGCGATTGCGTTTGGCATTGCCGTGGACGACAGCATTCATTTTATGAGCAACCTGCGCATGCTACTGGAAAAGGGGATGGGCCTGAAAGAAGCCGTTCGGCGGACCTTTCTGACCACCGGGAAGGCGATTATCCTCACCACGCTGATTCTTTCCTCCGGTTTTTTGGTGCTGGCATTCAGCGAGCTGGAGATTCCCTGGTTTACGGGGGTTCTGGTAAGCCTGTCGCTTTTGTTTGCCCTGCTGGCCGACCTGCTGTGGTTACCGCTTTTGTTGCGGCCGCTACAAAAACACCTGCACAACCGCTTCGGGGCTATCAGTTCGGAAAAGCAAACGATGCGGAAATAGGGTAGTGGTCCGAATAATCCACCTCCCGATGGGTTCGGAACTGGAGTACTTGCAAGGGAGCACTGAAAAAGATATTGTCGATCCGCAGAAAAAACAGCACCTTGTTGTAAGTAAATCCAAAGCCCCGGCCCATTTCCTCGAAGGCATTTTTCAGCAATTTTTTAAAACTGAAATAGGTATAGCTGTAAGGTATATCGTTAAAATCCCCTGCAAGGATTACCGGGTGGGGGCTGTTCTCGATGTGCTCTTTCAGGATACGTGCCTGAGCAGCGCGCAGGTGAATGCCATGCTTGAGTTTTTTGATGGTGCTTCGGTATTGGTTTTTGATTCCCCTTAGGTTGTCCAGATCAGCGGCCCGGATATTCATGGATTCCAGATGGGTGTTGTATACCCGGATCGTATCCTTGTCGATCTTGATATCGGCAAACATGGCTCCGTTGTTTCGCCTGTTGTCGAATACCTTTCCGCTATTGATAATGGGAAACTTGCTGAAAATCGCAATGCCGAAGGATTTTTTTTTCGGATTTCCATCCACCGGCAAAAAGGCATGCTCGTAGGTCCCTTCGTTGCTCAGGATCTTTAGCGCATTTTTCGAAGGCGTGGTATAGTCCTGGTAGAATTCCTGAAAACACTTGATATCGGCGGGATTGTCCCGGGCCCATTGCACCGAATTCAGGATCAGTTCCTCATTGGTATGCCCCCAGTTATTGTTGAAAAGCATGGCGTTGTAGCTCAGGATCGAAAACCCCTCGGTGGTGCGGTCCGGGGTATTCCATTGAAAGGTGACGGATAGAAATTTCCAGCCAATGAGCAGGGCGAGAAGGGGAAAGACCATCAGCCGTAACCTCCCAAACAGTAATAAAAAAACCAGAAAAAGGTTTAGCAGCAAAAAAACAGGAATCAGCAGGGAGAACAATCCGGTATACCCCCAATTTTCCGGAGATACATACACGCTGAAAAATAGCAATAGTGAAACAAAAAAGATGATGCCAATGATAAGCCGCATAAGATCGCTGTTAATTCGACACAAATTGGGAAAAAAAACCTATACCGAATAAAAGAAATCCGTTTTTTTTGCCGTCGATCGCGAAAATATCCCCGGATGCGTTCGTAGTTTTGCACCGCTGAAAAACGCCGCCATGCGCCCAATGATGGCCAACCGATGAAGCCTGCAGGGTGGATAATTAATGGTTTTATAATCCTGGGAGGTGGTAGGGTAGAAAAAAAATACATAAATTAGGATGAAATTAACTCTTTGTTCACATGCGTATAGATAACTACAATCTTTATTATTCCCTTAGCCTCGCGTTGGCCTTGCTTCTTTTTTCTTGTTCCGGTCCCAACACCAGCTCCGAGTCGGACGCATCTGCCGAAGTGGCCGCCACTACCGGGGAGGAACGAGCCAGTCCTTTGAAGTCCATTTCAGGAAAAATTGGTGACAAAACCATTGCCGTGCAATACGGTTCACCCGGCATTAAAGGGCGGGAAATTTGGGGCGATTTGGTTCCTTACGGGGAAGTATGGCGAACAGGAGCCAATGAGGCCACCTATATCAGCCTGGAAGCGGACGTACTGGTGGAGGGAGAGCCTTTGCCAGCAGGAAAATATTCCCTGTTTACCATCCCGCGGGAAGACGAGCCCTGGACGGTCATTTTGAATTCCGAGTGGGACCTCGAACACGGGCACTTCCAGTACAAGGAAGAACATGACGTGCTCCGCGTAGACGTTACGCCCACCTGGGTGGACGAAAGTCAGGAATGGCTGTCCATCGAACTCGTTTCGGACGGGCTGCACGTGAAATGGGAAAAACTCGTCTTGCCGATCACCATTGAATGAAATACGTCGGATTCTTTTTTTCCCTGACCCTCACCCTTTTAGTGGCCGTAGGCCTGTCCATCAACCTGGCCGGGCTTCCGCCATTGGTAGGCGTTTTTGACCCTTTCCAGGGGTTTTGGCAAAATACCTACAGTGAAGATCGGAATCCCCAAGAATCCCTCGAACTGGAAGGTCTGACGGCTCCCGTAGAAGTCAGTTACGATGCGCACCTGGTGCCCCACCTGTTTGCCGAAAACGAGACCGACCTATTTCGCGCACAAGGCTATGTTACGGCCGCCCACCGGCTTTGGCAAATGGAATTTCAGGTTCGCGCAGCCGAGGGCCGTCTCTCCGAGGTGGTGGGCGAAATGGCCCTGCCCTACGATCGGGAAATGCGGCGAAAGGGACTGGCCTTTGGTGCGGAGACGAAACTGGCCTTTTTGGAGCGTACCGACCCGGAACTGATTGCCCTGATGCAGGCGTATGCCGAGGGCGTAAACGCCTACATAACGCAGCTGGATCCTGGCAAACTTCCCATCGAATACAAATTGCTCGATTACCGGCCCGAGCCCTGGAGTCCGTATAAATCCCTGGTGTTTTTGATGAATATGGCCGAAACCCTGTCCGGCGACA
This sequence comes from Cyclobacterium xiamenense, assembly GCF_900109255.1. Lineage (NCBI taxonomy): Bacteria > Pseudomonadati > Bacteroidota > Cytophagia > Cytophagales > Cyclobacteriaceae > Cyclobacterium > Cyclobacterium xiamenense. The sequence goes on from NZ_FNZH01000004.1 coordinate 383,584, forward strand.
GTGATTTTGCCTATACCAATTTCCGAAACCTCTTTGGTGAATCCTGGATGCAAAACCTGTTTCCCGAGTATCCGGAGGGCGTGGTTCCGGTGGTTTCCAAAGAACGCTGGGGATTTCGGGCAGGAAGTCCGCGCCCTCCCCGCCTGAGCTATCCCGATAGCGACCTGATTTCGAAGGCGCTGCCTGGAAAAGAACCCGGCTACGGGTCAAACAACTGGGCGGTCTCGGGTAGCAAAACTGCCTCTGGCAACCCCATCCTGGCCAATGATCCCCATTTGGCACTCAACCTTCCATCCTTGTGGTATGCCATCCAACTCAGTACGCCCGAATTCTCCGTAAAGGGCGGGAGTTTGCCCGGTGCCCTGGGTGTGGTCATTGGCTTTAACGAACACATGGCCTGGGGGCTGACCAACGCCGACCGGGACGTGAAAGATTGGTACAAAATCACCTTCAAAGACAGCTCCCGGAAAGAATACCTTTACAACGGGCAATGGATCCAAAGCACCACCCAGCTGGAAACCATAGGGATCAAGGGGCAAAGCGATTACATCGACACCGTGATTTACACCCACTACGGGCCCGTGGTGTACGACAAAAACTTCATGACAGAAAAAAAGCCGGTGGATTTTGCCTTGAAATGGACGGCATTCGAGCCCTCAAACGAGCAGCGAACGTTTATCCAATTGAACAAAGGAAGGAATCACGCCGATTTCCTGGAGGCCATTTCGAGCTATGTTGCACCGGCACAGAACTTTGCCTTTGCTGCCGCCGATGGCGACATCGCCATGGCAGTACAGGGAAAATTCCCCATCAAATGGAGGGGGCAGGGGAAGTACCTGATGGATGGCAGCAATCCCGATTTTGAGTGGAAGGGCTGGATTCCCGATGCCCATCAATTGCGGGAAATGAACCCGGAAAGGGGATTTGTGCAGTCCGCCAATCAGCACAGCGCCTCCGACAATTACCCCTATTACGTTTTTGCGGACGCCTACGAGTACCACCGAAACCGGCGCATTGACCAACGTCTGTCCGAAATGGAGGACATCACGGTGGAACACATGATGGAATTGCAGGTGGATAATTTTGACATGCATGCCTCGGAAACCTTGCCTTTTTTGCTTGAATCCCTGGATAGCAGCCACTATACCGCGCCAAATTTGAAGTGGATTGAAAAATTGCAGGCCTGGGAGTACCAGGCCAATCCCGACCTGGCGGCGCCCGCGCTGTTCACGTCCTGGTGGCGCCACCTGGAATCGGAACTCTATGGAAGTTGGGATAGCAAGGGGCTTCCGATCGTCTATCCTGCCAAATACGTACTTTCCTCCCTGCTCCAAACCGCGCCGGCGGCTCCCTGGTTTGATAACCCGGCCACGGAAGAACAGGAGACCGCCACCCACTGGGTCAATGCTGGTTTTGAAGCCATGATTCAGGAGATGGAAGCAAGGGAGGTTCTCCCGGACTCGCTCAATTGGGCCACCTACAAAGGAACGGTCATCGCCCATTTGATCCCGAATTTCCGTGCCTTCAGCCAAAAAGACCTGCTGGTAGGCGGTGGCCGCAATATTGTCAATGCCACCAGCGATGACTGGGGCCCTGGTTGGCGGATGGTGGTGGAAATGGGCGAACCCATACAGGCCTACGGCGTGTATCCGGGAGGTCAGTCGGGAAACCCCGGAAGCCGCTTTTATGCCAATCTGGTAGGTAAATGGGCTTCGGGTGAGTACCTGCGCATTGATTTGCGAACCGCTTCCGATAGGGAAGGAATCCTTTTCAAAACAACCTTCAAACCGGATTGAGATGCGCGTAGTGATACAGGTACTGCTGAGTGGATTGATCGCCTATTTATTCGGCGGATACTGGCCCTACTGGGGCATCATGGTCGGGATCGCCGGTCTGGCACTCTGGCTAAAGGGGCCTGCCTTTCATTCATTTATCGGGGGGGCATTGGGCGTTGGCCTGGTCTGGCTGCTGGTTCCCCTGCTCACCTGGTCAGCATCCGGATCCGATTTGCCTGATCAGGTGGCGGAAATCATGGGCATGCAAAACGGCCTGGTGTTGGCAGGTATTACCGCCGTGATGGGGTTTCTGATAGGCGGAACCAGTGCACTGACAGGAAACCTGCTCGGAAAGCTGGTCCAACGAAACAAGTTTTACTAAAACTGGCCGGATACCCGGGGGTGCAGACAGCCGGTTTTTTGGCGATATGCTGCTTCTTTTGTCCCGGTTTTATGGATTAATCGGTCTCTTTGCCCGATATTGGCGCCTGCTTGCTTCTCAACATTCGGGACGGGCCCGCGGCTGCGTATTTTACCCGCATTCGATCCGGCCGGATTCGCTCTGCGGTTTTTTTTTAAGGCTTTTTTTAGTAAATTAGTCCATCATTTCATCGTTTTTATCGAACCCTATACGAACTCTTTTTCTACCAACAAGCAACCGTACGACATGTCAAAAACCATCATTGTCTCCAATAGATTACCCATCAGCCTTCAACACAAAAACGGAAAGTTTGAATTCAAACCCAGCGCAGGAGGATTGGCAACCGGTTTGGGCTCTATTTACAAGGAAGGAGAAAATATCTGGATCGGCTGGCCCGGAAATGACGTAGCGGACGAAAGCCAGCGGCTGGAAATCGTGGACGAGCTGAAAAAGCTAAAAATGGCGCCGGTGTTTCTAACCAAACAGGACGTGGAGTTGTATTACGAGGGGTTTAGCAACGAGACCATTTGGCCGGCTTTTCATTATTTCACCCAATACATCAATTACGAAGACGCGTATTGGGAAGCCTATTGTCGGGTAAACCAGAAGTTTTGCGATGCCATCCTGGCCAAGGCCGATGCGGAGGACACCATCTGGGTGCACGATTACCAATTGCTGCTGTTGCCCATGATGCTCCGGAACAAGCTGCCAAAAGCCACCATTGCCTTTTTTCAACACATTCCCTTTCCTTCCTACGAAATCATCCGCATGCTTCCCTGGAGGAAACAGTTGCTCGAAGGAATGGTCGGATCCGATCTGATCGGGTTTCATACCTACGACGACATGCGGCACTTTCTCAGCGCCGTTGGGCGAATTCTGGGGCTTTCGAACGAAAGCGGATTCATCCAGGCAGACAACCGCCTGGTCAACGTGGATTCCTTCCCCATGGGCATTGATTACGATAAATTTGCCAAAGCCGCCGTCAGCAAGAAAACACAGCGCACGGTCACCAAATTTATGGAGATGCTAGGGGACCAGAAATTGCTGATTACCATCGACCGCCTGGATTATTCCAAAGGCATTCCCCAGCGAATCAAGGCCTTTGACTTGCTGCTGGAAGACCACCCCGAATACCACGGCAAGGTATCCATGATCATGGTGGTGGTACCTTCCCGGGACCGGGTGAAATCGTACCAGGAACTAAAGGAGGAAATCGACACCCTCGTCGGCAGCATCAACAGCAAGTATTCCACCCTGAACTGGGTGCCGGTGCATTATTTTTACCGCAGTTTTCCATTCAATGAGCTGAGCGCCTTTTATACCATGTCCGACATTGCCCTGGTTACCCCCCTTCGGGACGGGATGAACCTGGTTTGCAAGGAGTTTGTTGCCAGCAAAACTAACAAACAGGGCGTCCTTATCCTGTCCGAAATGGCGGGTGCCAGCAAAGAACTAGTGGATGCAATTCTGGTGAATCCAAACGATCAGGAAGGGGTGAAGAATGCAATCGTGGAGGCCTTAACCATGGATCCCGAGGAGCAGGAGCTGCGCATCAGTTCCATGCAAAGCAGCCTGAAGAAATACGATATCTTTCAGTGGGTCAAGGTATTTATGGATCGACTGAAACATGTTAAAGAGCGGCAAACGGATCTGGAATCCAAGGCCATGGATCAGAAGATAACGAAGCAAATGATCGCTGCGTTCAAGTCCGCCCAGCGCCCCATCGTCTTTCTGGATTACGACGGCACGCTGGTAGGCTTTAAAAGCCGCCCGCAAGATGCCTTTCCGGACGAAGAATTGCTCGGGCTGATCGAAGCCCTTTCGCAGGTCTGCCAGGTGGTGATCATCAGCGGCCGGGATAAGGAAACCCTCGGTAAATGGTTTCGCGGACAGGAGGTAGACATGATTGCCGAACACGGCGTCTGGCTCAAAAAGAAGGATCAGGACGGAGATTGGGCCCTGTATGCCGATGTGGACGATAGCTGGAAAGAAGACATTCGCCAGGTAATGGAGTATTACGTACTGCGTACGCCGGGTGCTTTTATCGAAGAGAAACACCATTCCCTGGTTTGGCATTACCGCAAAGTGGAAAGTGGCCTGGGAGACCTTCGGATGCGGGAACTCTTCAGTCACCTGAAATACATGGCACGTGGGCATAACCTGCAGGTGTTGGAAGGAAACATGGTTTTGGAAATCAAGCGGCCCGATATCAACAAAGGCCGGGCCGCGCTGGCCATGATGCGGGGAGAAGAATACGACTTTGTGATGGCTCTGGGGGATGACTGGACCGACGAAGATACCTTCAAAGCCATGCCCAAAACGGCCTACACCATCCGGGTAGGCTATGCCTATACCCAAGCCAATTACAATGTCAAAAACCCCACCGAAGTACGTGGCCTGCTAAAAAACCTGATCGATTGATGGCGGGATGGTACGCTCCGGTGCTACACCCGTAGCGTATCGCCCTGCCAGTCTTGAATCGCTTTTTTGATTTGGCGTGGACTTAGCTTTTCTCCAATTGCCCGGTCCATCAGCGGGATGAGTTCCCTGCCACTGGCAAAGCGAAGGGCGATGATTTGCCCCATGGTCAACTTTTTTTCCTGGTGGGTAAAGGGTTTTCCGGTGAGCTGAAAGTAACGCAGCCGCATTTCCAGGCGAATGATCCGATTTTGGTTTTTCAGGGCATAAATCCGGGAAATAACGGGCAGTAAAAAGAGAATAGCGGCGACCAATACCAGGTAGAGTTCGCGCAGCCAATCTCCTCCGGCAGCGAACACCTCGGCCAGGTTCCAAAACGACCATGAGAGTAAAATCAACGTAAGTGGGGTCACCACGTAGTGATGCAGGGGGTAATACCGGGTATGGTTAGCGTAGTTTTGCATACGTGAAAAATTTAGCAATACAAGAAAATAGCCGTCCTGGCTTCAGATAAAACCAGTCTCGGAACGAAAGTAAGAAATGTCAGGGAAGAATTGACTCCTTTTGGATTAAAATTGATCATTCCATGCGGTGGGCTTCGACAGGCTCAGCCCACGGGGACGCCGATGCCTGGGCTTCGACAGGCTCAGCCCACGGGGACGCCGATGCCTGAGCTTGTCGAAGGCGGAGGCATGAAAGCATGTTGTTACTGGGCTACACCCTGGGCTGAGGTATTCCGCGTCTTCCGCGCTAAGGATTCAACTCTCTTAGATTTCCTTATATGCCTTCTATGGTTCAAAAAAAGTTGGAACCCCGAAGGTTTGTTACGTCCTTTAACCTTTGAGGTCTCCCAGACCTCGAAGGTTTTTTTGTTGGAACCATAGAAGGGCACAAAAGTGCATATAAGTTGTTTTTTGATTGGCGGGTGATTCTTTTTTACCAGAAGCCCGTTCGTCTCGAAAAACCAGGCACCATCACTAGTCGATTCAACCCCTTCCGGGGTTGGGGGTAGTTTATGGTCACCGAGCCGTGGGTTGCACCCACGGTTATTTTTTCGTTCAGGCCCTTCAGGCCTGCTTTTACGGAGCGTATGATCAATAGTCGGAAAAAGCCTATATGAAAAAAAACGTTGTTTCGCCCCATCCGCTGAAGTCAACTCCGTTACCACTTCCCCCCAAAAAAAGCTACAAGTCGACTCCGAAGCCTTCAGCGCAAAGAATTCACCCCGCTTAGATTTCCTTATTTACCTTCTATGGTTCAAAAAAAATGGATGGAATCCTATAAGGGCATAGAAGTTTTTTTGTCCATCGCGCTCAGACCTACTGAGCCCAACGGTCCAAGCAGGTTCCCCTAGAGGTTGTTGTAATACTTGATTTTTTCGTTGAGTTGTTTGAAATCGAGTTTGCCGCCGCTTTCCTTCAACTGGCTCATAATGGCCAATGCCCGGTTGAGCTGGCTGTTTGGGTTTTTTACTGTTCCGGTCAGGTAAATCAGGCTGCGCTGCTTGCCCTTGGTCAGGGCATGAAAAAGCCGGTGAAATTCCTCGTCCTGCTCCAACAATACCTGCAGTGATTCGGGAACCGGATGCCCGTATTCGGATGCATCCGAGACCAACTGCACCCGCACCTGCACGCCGGGGTTTAAGTCCAACGCAGTTCTGGTTTTCTTATTCACCAGTAGGTACCAATACTCCTTGCCTTTCATCAGCGCTGCGGGAAAGTCGACCGCGCCGTTGAGTGTGCACCGCACGCGCTTGTTTCCCGCTTTGGTCAATTCTTTCACCACCTCCTCCGGTACGGGCAGGTGAAATTGCCAGAGATTTGAATCAAATCGGCAAAGCCCGGCGGTAAATTCCCTTGTCATGGCCCCGGGTCGGTTGGGCGGTTGATCCAGTCGGCCAGCTTTTCCGTGACCGGCTCGTGAAAGGTTTCTTCCAGGCTACCGTATTCGGATACAGCCCCGGTAGGCGCTTGTTGAAACAAGTGATTCAAGCCTTCGAAGGTGTGGACTTCCACCCGTTCCAGGCCCATTTCCTTCAGGGCCTGTGCATTTACTGCGGCGTTGACCTGCCGGTCTTTCTCGCCAAAAGCCACCCAGGCGGGCACCTGGATTTGTTTGATGTACTGCTGCGGTTCCATTTTGATGAACGCAAAAAACCAGCCCGAGGTCATGGGCGCATACTGCTCCCAGAGCTTCTCTTTTTCTTTTTCCCGGGCGCTGCTGTCTGCGGTGGGCGAGACAAAATGGGTCTCGAGCAGGGGAAGAAGCGCCTCCCGGGCCGCTTCCGGATCGGGGGCCTCTTTGATGGCTTGGTACAGTTGCCGATTGATTTTCGTTTGCTCTTGTGCCAGTTCCTCCGAGGCTCCGCTGCCCCGTACCAGATCGTAGGTCTGCTGCGCCATGAGTGCATCGATGGAAACGACCGGCGGTGCCAGGGCAGCAACAAATGACAAGTCCGTTCGCTGTTCGGCGGCCATCATCCAGGCAATCAGTCCGCCTTCGCTGTGACCGACCACTCCCAGACGCAGGGTATCGATTTTTTCAAGGCCTTTCAGTCGGGCCAGCCCTGCCCAGGCATCGCTCGCAAAATCCGCCGTTGTTGCCTCCTCAAAGTTGCCCTCCGATTCTCCGACACCCCGATCGTCGTAGCGCAACACGATGATTCCCTGCCGGGTCAGGTAATCGGCCAGCACCCAAAAGGGCTGGTGGGAAAAGATCTCGCTGTTGCGGTTTTGCGGACCCGAGCCGCTTACCAGCACCAGGCCCGGAAACGGGCCGGGACCTGCCGGGATGGTCACGGTACCCTGCAAGAGAATACCGGCTGCCTCGTTTACAAAACTGGTGCGAAGGATTTCATAAGGGAAGGGTCCCTCTGGCGTTTGCGGACGACGAAGGGAGGCCGTTTCTTCTCCTGCGAAGGGCGTTAATGTCAGGGGAAATTCCATGCCGGATTGCCGAAAGGTTCCCTGAATCGACTGTCCCAGCAGCACCCCTTCGTAGCTGCCCCGGATGGCTTCGATTTGCAGATAGAGCAAGTTGCCGTTTGCTTGTACCTCGGACAGGGGGATTCCGCGGGCATTTTGCTGTGGGCTGTCCATGCTTCCTTTCCAGACCGAATCGGCCCATTGGAAGTGGAAGTGCAGCGGGAGCTTTTGCAGGCCTACATCCAGCTGTCCCTTCCAGGAGCCGCTGATATCGGGGCTTTGGGCAAACGCAACCATGCAGCTACCGGCCAGCAAGAGGCAGGATAGCAGGCAACTGGCAAAAAACGCCGCTTGCGGTCGTGAAAACGAGCAAAGCTGCGCAAAGGCAGGATTATTCCGTGGCCGCTGGGATTTCATTTCTTGGAATCAGGTTGAGCATGGCTTGTCCGTTGTCCCGGTAGATGGCTTCGTTGATGGAATAAAAATACGCTCCTTTTTTGGAGGAAGACTTATCCTTCTCCTCCTTTTTCGTGAGGATTTTGCTGGACAGCAGTTTTCGGGTAAAATTGCGTTTGTCGATTTTGGTATCGAAGAGCCCTTCGTACAGCGCCTGCAGCTGGGGAAGGGTGAATTTTTCGGGCAACAGTTCGAAAAGGATGGGGTGTAGCGCCGCTTTGTAGCGCAGGCGGTTCAGGGCCATTTGGACCATTTCTTCGTGGTCAAAGATCAATTGGGGTAATTCTTTCATCAAAAACCAACGGGCGTGGAAATCGTCGTTGATTTGTCGTTCGTATTTTTCGATGTCGATCAGGGCCATGTACACCACACCAACCACCCGCTCTACCGGGTCGCGGTTGGGGGAGCTAAAGGTGTGCATTTGTTCCAGGTACACGTTTTCCAGACCGGTCAGTTGTTTCAGGATGCGGACAGCCGCTTCGTCCAGGGATTCCCGGGGCTGCAGGAATCCCCCCATCAGGCTCCATTTTTCCTTTTCCGGGGCAAATCCCCGCTGCACCATGAGTAATTTGTAGTCTTTGCCATCAAACCCCAAAATTATGCAATCCACAGCCACCAATATCCGGGTCTGATTGGAGTATTTTATCATTTTTTTATGGATTAGTTCGCCCGCAAATTCCTTTTTTCGGATAGAATCAGGGTGCAGCAGTTGGTTTCAAGCGTTTCACATTACTACTCAAAACTCCTGCATTGATACTATCCCCGGGTAAGTTTAACCATTTTTTTTTCGATTGTCAATCTCCGGTAGCCAAAAGCCAGGAAATTACCAGGCGGGAATGAATGATTACCTGTGGGCGGGAGCGACACCCCCTGTCAACCAAGTATTGGCGTATCGGTACAGGGAGTATCTTTTGCAAGGAGCCTGTGTACGTATTTTTTTAAATCCGCTATCGCACTGAATAAAGGCCTGGAACGGTTTGGACACGGCCCTGCTAATTCGGCGCGCCATCGATAGGGTCATTTCGACTGCCGAACAAGGGATGGTATTCTTACAGGAATACCTCTTGCGTCGCCCGTACACGGTAGGTTCAACCCCTTTCGGGGTTGGGAGGTACTTGCTTGCATTATCCTTGGGTTGCATCCACGGTTAGGATTGTTCAGGACCTTCAGGCCTGGACCGAAGGAGCGGGTTACTACCGGAGAAGGCTTTCCGCCCATGCGGGGGATGGTTTGACGCAGGTGTGATTTCCCGGATTTTGCTCCTATTACCGTTTGTTCTTGAATTTACCTGACAAATATACAACTAACCAACTAAACGATTAAACAATTACCCTTAACCACCACAACCCTACCAAATTAACGACCAACTGCCGAAGATAGCCTCCCTACCAATAAACCACCTACCGAATCCTATTAACCCTTAACCACCCCGACTGAACCTAATTCCACCGCTCCTGCCTGTTTGCCCATAACTACAACTCAACCCGTACCGAACCATTTAACCCTTAACCACCGCCACTGAATCCGAAACCTGCCCCAAATGCAAAAAAGCCAGACCCTAAAGCCCAGCTCGTATCGAACCCTATTAACCACCACGGTTGACTCCCATACCGCCTCTCCTGCCCATTTACCCATAACTACACCTCAACCCGTACCGAACCACTTTAACCCTTAACAACCACGACTTAATCCAATACCCGCTACAAATGCAGAAAGGCCAGGTCTTAATCAGTCATTGGCTTTAGGAAAAGGGCACGGCAGGACAATCGTCGTTTTCTCTATTTGCCGCCAATTGGTCTTGTACTTTTTGGCCCTGATTCACTGCGCTGCTCAGGACAGGCTTGACCCAAAAAGTACCAAAAAGGTCAAGGCACAAAAATCCTCCTCCCCGCAATCCTCCCGCGCACCTCCTGACTCCCGTCAGGACAGGCTCGGTTTTGTGCCGCCCCGCCCGCTTCTTTCAATCGTAGACGTTCGATCAAAATTAGCGGATGCTTCGAAAATTGGTTCCTATAAAAAAGCCAGGCCCAAAAGCCTAGCCGAGCCGGATAACCCTTAACCAACACGGCTGAACCCAAACCACCGCTCCTGCCTGGTTGCCCGAAACTACACCTCAGCCCATTCCGAGCCAAGTTAACCATTAACCACCACGGTTAAACTCGACACTAAAGAAACAGCTGCAATTCCCATCCCTGCATCTCAGCCGGTCCCGTGCCAGTTTAACCCTTAACCACCCCGACTGAATCCCAAACCACCGCTCCTGCCTGGTGGCTTATAACTACAACTCAACCCGTTCCGAACCACTTTAACCCTTAACCACCGCCACTGAATCCAAAACCTGCCCCAAATGCAAAAAAGCCAGGTCTTAATCAGTCACCTGGCTTTAGGAAAAGGGCATGCCAAGACACAGGTTGTACTCCTTGTTTTAACGCTAATTCCTTCTGTACTTTATTCACTACGCTGCTCAGGACAGGCTTGATCCAAAAGTACCAAAAGATCAAGACAAAAAAATCCTTCCCCCCGCATACCTCCCGCGCCTCCTGACTCCCGTCAGGACAGGCCACTGACTCTCGTCAGGACAGGCCACTGACTCTCGTCAGGACAGGCTCCGTTTTTTGTCGGCCCACCCGCTCTGCTTTTTTAATACCATTCGTTCAAAACTAGTGGATAATTCGAAAATAAGTTCCTGCAAAAAAAAACCATACCCTCAAACAGGAAAATGGCCAGACCCCAAAGTCCAGCACATACCGAACCCCATTAACCACCCCGACTGAACCGAATTCCACCGCTCCCGCCTGTTTGCCCATAACTACAACTCAACCCGTACCGAACCATTTAACCCTTAACCACCGCCCATGAATCCAAAACCCGCTACAAATGCAGAACGGCCAACCCCCATCGCCCAGCTCGTATCGAACCCTATTTACCACGATGTCTAAACCCAATCCAGCGGCACTGCTACCAAAAAAATCCGTGCGAATCCGTGGCCATCTGTGGTGAATAACTAACCGATTCCCTTTTACCCACTACCTGAATCCGAATCATGTCCCAGATGCAAAAAGGCCAGCCCCCAAAGCCCAGCCCAGATCGAACATAACCACCGTCGCTGATGTCAATTGTTCCAATTTTCAACAACAAGGCCTTCAATTTTTCCAAAATGCCGAACGTTATTTGTAACCAAACACAAGTTGTTTGAGATAGCGATACCGGCAATCAAAATATCTATATCATCAATGGTTTCTCCTTTGGCTCTCTGCTTGGAATAGATCGCAGCAGATCTACGAATTGAGTCCTTGGTTAGGTAAAGTAGGGTAGTAGTGGAACAAAAGTGTTCAAAAATCAAAAGTTGTTTTTTAGCATCCTTGAATGTCAACCCGCTGACAATTTCGTAATAGGTGATAATGCTTATATGGATGTTTTCAAATTGCCTTAGGTACTGCTGGAACATCAAATTGACGTTGTCGTTTCCTTTCAAAAAATACGAAACGATATTCGGTATCAATCAAAGCTGGTTTCATCGAAAAATCTCAACCTCTTTGTCTTTCTTCGTTCTTCCAGGTTATTTGTAAACGCACGAAACGTTTCATCATCCAGGTCATCCCAGGATCCGGCAAAAGATAGAAAATCCCCTTTTTTATCCTTCGGTTCCAACGATTCAATAAATTCCTCGATATCCCGAAGCTTATCCTCCGAAAGGTTATCGATCCTTTCTTTTAATCGTTGCTTTACTTGCTTTGTATTGATCATCATTCCCTCCTGTTACAGGTATACGTCAATATACGTGTCAAAATTCAGTATTCCAATCGCCGGGTTTTTAAAACGTAGAATTTTACCGGGGTATCTAAAACCAAACCCCGACAGGGGTGAAAAGATGCTAGCCCCTGCATTGGCTAACGAACTGGCTGCTACTGGTACAAACTTTCCGCCAATGCCGAGGCAGGTTTGGACCAGCACCCAAGCCCCTCCTTGACCACCCCCCTGACCCCCTCCTTAAACAAGGCGGGGGAGGAGAGCTACGAATACGATGCTACCCCTTAACCACAAGGAATGAATCCACTACCTGATAACCTGCCAAAAAACCGATCACTATATCCCAGCCGGGTAAAATACCTCCTTAACCCTTAACCACCGCCCATGAATCCAAAACCCGCTACAAATGCAGAACGGCCAACCCCCATCACCCAGCTCGTATCGAACCCTATTAACCACGATGTCTGAACCCAATCCAGCGGCTCTGCTGCCAAAAAAATCCGTGCGAATCCGTGGCCATCTGTGGTGAATCAGGTTCAGGTAAACACCTCGGTTGCTGCATTGGCTAAAGAGCCGATTACTACTGGCACAAACTTGCCGCCAATGCACGGGTAGGGTCGGTTCCTGGTTGACGCAAATGGCAGGTCAAAGGTTGATGGTATTGGTAAACGCCAATTCCTTCCGTACTTTATTCACTACGCTGCTCAGGACAGGCTTGATCCAAAAGTACCAAAAGATCAAGGCACAAAAATCCTTCCCCCCGCATACCTCCCGCACACCTCCTGACTCCCGTCAGGACAGGCCACTGACTCCCGTCAGGACAGGCTCCGTTTTGTGCCGGCCCACCCGCTTCTTTCAATCGTAGACGTCCAATCAAAATTAGCGGATGCTTCGAAAATTGGTTCCTATAAAAAAGCCAGACCCAAAAGCCTAGCCGAGCCGGATAACCCTTAACCAACACGGCTGAACCCAAACCACCGCTCCTGCCTGGTTGCCCAAAACTACAACTCAACCCGTACCGAACCACTTTAACCCTTAACAACCACGTTTGGACAAAAAACAAGGTCTTAAAACAAAAGGCCGGACACGAAAGCCCGGCCATTCAAACGCCATTTAACCCTTGACCAACTTTCCTGCCAAAAAAATCTGTGCGAATCTGTGGCCATCTGTGGTGAATAACTAACCGATTCCCATTTTACCCACTACCTGAATCCGAATCATGTCCCAAATGCAAAAAAGCCAGCCCCAAAAGCCCAGCCCGGATCGAACCATTTTAACCCTGCCAAAAAGCCGATCACCCCACCTTAGCCGGTCCACACCCCGGTAACCCGCCTCCCGACAACCCGAATTTTTTAGCTCAAAAAAAAAATCCAAAAGCGAAAAATTTTCCCCCGGATTTTTTTTTCTTGCACATAAAATCCATATAATTCGGAAGAATATAAAACAAAATATCCTTATAAATACCGTATCACCCCTGTGAAAATAAGTTTATTTACCAAACAAAGAATATAATTTTCTCTACAGTAGTAATAGACTAGAAAAACAAAGCGATGTTTTGTTTTCTGTCCAATATATCAACCGCTTATCTATAAATACGACTGCCTATGAAAAACTGATTTCCGAAAATTTAGTGCAACACTTCCGGAAAGCTGCTTTCTGGATATCTCAAATTAACAACAATCCATTATGAAAAAAAATCTACACAATTGCTGCCCAATGAAACCGATCTCATTGTTCGTGGCAATCCTGTTTTTGCTGACTTCCGGTAGCCTGATGGCACAGGGACAGCGACTGGACGGGGACCTAAAAAATCTTACGGTTCCCGACCGGGCTTCTATCGAAAAAATCGAAAAGACCGACCCGGCCTCGGAATTTGACGTGACCGTTTCCGGTACCGTCACCGATGCGAATGGCGAACCCATTCCCGGTGCTACCGTATCCGTGCCCGGAACCTCCATCGGTACCGCTACAGACCTGGATGGTAAGTACACCATCACCGTTCCCGACGGTGCTTCCCTGGTATTCTCCTTTATTGGCTTCGAAAGCCAGACCGTAGAAGTAGGAAACCGGCAGACCATCAACATCTCCCTGGTGGAAAGCACCGCTAACCTGGACGAAGTCGTGGTGGTGGGATACGGTACCCAGCAGAAGGTGAACCTGACCGGTGCCGTGGGTGTGGCCACCAGCGAACGCCTGGAAGGTCGACCCATCGCCAACGTGGCGGAAGGGCTTCAAGGGGTAATCCCCAACCTGAACATCGCCCCCCGAAATGGCGACCCCTCCCAAAGCCCCTCGTTCAATATCCGTGGATTCCAGTCCATCAACGGCGGTTCCCCGCTGGTGCTCGTGGATAACGTTCCGATGGACCTGAACCGGGTGAATCCCAACGACATCGAAAGCGTCTCGGTACTGAAAGATGCCGCAGCAGCGGCGGTATACGGTGCGCGGGCAGCTTTCGGGGTGATCCTGGTGACCACCAAAAGCGGAAAAGCGGGCAAGGTGAACGTGTCGATCAACAGCCAGTTTTCCCTGGCCAAACCCATCTTCAACATGGACCCGGTGACGGACCCACACGATTTTGTCAACGCCCGGAACATCGCCAATATCCGAACCAATGGCGTTCCGAGTTTTGATGACGACATGGTGGAAGGTACCCGACGCTGGTCGGAGAACCCCATCCCGGAAAACGAATGGGGGGTGGTAGACGGCAACCTGCGTTTCTATGGGTTCAACAACTACCAGAACGACATCATGACCACCTTTGCGCCCACGCAACAGCACGACGTGACGATTTCCGGCGGTTCGGAGACGTCCAATTACTTCGTTTCTTTTGGTCACCTGAACAAGGACGGGTACCTGGACTCCGACCGAAACGAAAACTTCAAGCGGTACAACGTGCTGATGAAAGGGGAGTTTAAGGTAAACGACTGGCTGACCCTGGACGAGAAAATCGTGGTGAACACGCAGAAAAGTGACAAGCCGTATTTCTACAACTGGGACGTCAACATCAACTCCCTGGCGCGGGTGAATCCGATCATGCCCATACAGTTTCCGGACCTGCCGTTTTACCTGCAACAAGGAGACCGGGAACAATACGAGCAATACATCGGCATGTACTTTGGCGGCACCAATTTCTTTCCCTACCTGGAAGACGGCGGTCGCTCCACCTGGACACGCAACGATATCTGGCTGACGCAGGGAGCCACCCTGACGCCTGTCAAAGGCCTGACCATCAAGGGGAACTTCTCCTACAATTACAACTACCGAAACTCGCAGGACGTAGCCAGTAAGATTGAGATTGTTTCGAACAACCTGCTGGAAGCCAATCCCATCAGCAATGGGTTTAGTGGGAACGACTTCATCAACGAGGTCAATGACATCAATCAGTACTACGTATTCAACGCCTACGCGGATTACGAATTTTCTCTTCCCGAAAAGCACAGCCTGACCGCCATGGTGGGCTTCAACCAGGAATGGGGTCAAAACAAGCGGGTGCGTGCACAGGCCAATACGCTGATCACGCCCTTGATTACCGACCTGAACGCCACCATCGGCATGCAGCAAACCTTTGGTAGCTCGAACCACAATTCCCTTCGGGGCGGGTTTTTCCGTGTCAACTACATCTTTGACGAGCGCTACCTGATTGAGTCCAACGGACGCTACGACGGTACGAGCCGTTTTCCCACGGACGATCGCTTCGGTTTCTTCCCCTCCTTGTCGGTGGGCTGGAGAATCTCGAACGAAAACTTCATGGCCAACACTTCCAGCTGGCTGGACGAGTTGAAGATCCGGGCCTCCTACGGTACGCTGGGTAACCAATTGTTGGGGAATAATTTTTACCCCTACATCCCCACCATGGGTATCGGTCAATCCGGCTTTATGATGACCGCCGGGCAGCGTACGCCGTTTGTTTCCCCTGCCGGTTTGGTAAGCCCAACCTTGACCTGGGAAACGGTGATTTCCCAAAACCTGGGTGTTGACTTTACCATGTTTGGTGGCAAAATTGACGCCTCTTTTGACGTATTTACCCGGGATACCAAGGACATGCTGATGCGCCAGGAGTATCCGGCCATTTTGGGAACTGCCGCGCCGGCTTCCAATGCTGCCGATTCCCGCACCACCGGTTGGGAACTGGCACTGACCTGGAAGGACCGTCCGCGAAACGATCTGAGCTACGACGTGACGCTGGCCCTTTCCGATTGGACGGCCAAGATCACCAAGTTTGACAACCCGAACGGTGCGATTCCTTCGGGAACCTCTTCTACGAATCAGTACTACGAAGGTCAGGCACTGAATGAAATCTGGGGTTACCGTACCGTTGGCATCTTCCAGACACAGGAAGAAGTGGACAATGCGGCCGATCAGTCTGCCCTGGGCGCCAACTGGCGGCCCGGCGATATCCAGTACGAAGATTTGAATGGAGATGGGGTGATTAATCCGGGTAACAATACCCTGGCAAATACCGGCGACCGAACCATCATCGGTAACAGCACGCCCCGCCTGAGCTTCGGTATCAACAACAATGTACAGTGGAGAAACTTCACCCTGAACCTGTTCTTCCAGGGCATCTGGCGAAGGGATCACTGGCCGACTTCCGGCAACTGGACCTGGTTCTTCCCCTTCAATGCGGGTCACGTAGAGAAGTACTTCATTACCGACTCCTGGTCGGAGGACAACCGGGATGCGTATTTTGCCCATCCCCATATCTCTACCAACGACAAGAAGAACATTCAGCCACAATCACGCTTCTTGCAAAATGCCGGCTACATCCGTTTGAAAAACCTGCAGTTGGGTTACAACATACCGGTCTTCCTGACCGACAAGTTGGGATTGCAAACTGCCAACGTGTATTTCGCGGGGATGAACCTGTGGGAGTACTCGCCTATTCGAGACCCATTGGATCCTGAAACGATCTACTCCGGTGCGATCGAATACCCCATGCAGAGAATTTATACATTGGGTGTACGGCTGTCATTTTAAACTCAAAAGCACTGAAGATTATGAAAAATTATAAATTGATCGCCGGCTCCCTGCTACTGGCTACGGTTCTGCTGGGCGCCTGCAACGACGAATTTCTGGAGCGATTTCCTCTGGATGAAGTTTCGAACGAAACGTATTGGAATACCGAAAACGATCTGGCCACGTACAACAATACCTTTTACCACATGGCCTTGAACGACGAGAATATTCCGATAATGCATGGGCATAACAATGGGTTTGCGAGCCACCGGCATAGCTATTGGTTCCTGGATGGATTGGCCGATAACCTGGCTCCCAACCATCCCCGGCATACCTTCTACCAGCGCATCCGATCCGGCAGGGAAATCACCCCTACCGGCCCCCAATGGTTTGGCTGGAGAGGTTGGGATTTTGTGCGGGCCATCAATATCGGCCTGGAGAATTACCCCAACGCCGATATCTCCGATGCCGCCCGCAACAAGTACGTGGGTGAAGCCCGGCTGATGCGGGGATGGTTTTATGCCCAAAAGGTGATGATGTTTGGCGATGTACCCTGGGTAGATAAAGAACTGAACATCGACTCCGAAGAACTGTTTGCGGCCCGAACTCCCCGGGAAGAGGTGATGGCCAACGTATTGGAGGACCTGACCTTTGCTACCCAGCACATTCCCAACGACTGGGGAGATGGCAATGCTCCCGGCCGGGTCAACCGCTGGGCGGCCCTTGCCATCAAGGCCCGGGTTTGTCTGAACGAGGGCACCTGGAGAAAATACCACGGAGGTTCCAATGCCGAGATGTGGCTGCGTGAAGCAGCCGAAGCGGCGCAGGAAGTGATGGAAAACGGTCCCTATTCCCTGTATTCCACCGGTGATCCGGAAAACGATTTCAATGCCTACCAACGCATTCTCGACCTGAGTGGGAATCCGGAGGTGATGATCTGGAGAAGGTACCAGCTGGGTATTTACACCAACCACGTGCAAAGTTACTATTCCTACACCGGAGGTGCCACCCGTAGTTTTGTGGAAGACATTCTCTGCGAGGACGGTCTGCCCATTACCCTTTCTCCCCTGTACCAGGGTGATGAGACCATCGAAGACGTGTTTGTAAACCGGGATCCCCGCCTGCGGCAGACGGTCCTGCATCCGGATGATACCGAGAAATACAAGTACCACGTAGCCGATGGCAGGGACTATCCACGTATTCAGGGACAGCCGGGCGGAAGAACCTCTGCCACCGGCTATCACGTGATCAAGCACTACAATGCAGACGACATGATCGGAAAAGCCTTCAATACGGCTGAGTCTCCGGCCATTATCCTGCGCTTTGGTGAAGTGCTCTTGATCTATGCCGAGGCAAAAGCCGAATTGGGTGAAGCCACCCAGGCAGACCTGGATAGGAGCATCAACCTCCTACGCGACCGCGTGGGCATGCCGCACCTGGACGTCAACCCGCCCATGGATCCCCGTTACGCCAACGACGGTATCTCCCCCTTGTTGGTGGAAATCCGCCGCGAGCGACGCGTGGAGTTGTTCCAGGAAGGCTTCCGCTACGACGACATCCGTCGCTGGAAGCAAGGCAAGAAGCTGGAGAAGCCCGATATGGGCATTCGTTGGACACCTGAGGCCGAAGCACGCTATGCCGGTGCCATCATTCAGACCAGCGTGGATCCGGACAATGGCCATACCTACATCGATGTATATAAAAATACCGACTGGGCGGATCCGGTTTTTGACGAGTCCAAAAACTACTTTTGGCCCATTCCTTTGAATGTCATCTCTCAAAACCCGAACATTACCCAAAACCCGGGGTATGACGGCTAATTCGTTTGAAATAAATAAGCAATGAATTGGAATAATCAAAAAAACCTGCCGATCCTTTGGCAGGTTTTTTTGATTTTTTGACCGGCGGAAAGCAAAAAACCTGCCCTTTTCCCTATCTTGAGTAAAGAATTCCGGTGCTGGATCAAGCGGGGAAATGGCCCCTCTTGCCCGACCGTACACCCGGGACCAGGCAGAAATGGTCCATTTTCGTCGGAAACCAAGAAATAGACCGTCCGTTTCCGGAACCGGATAGTACCAAACAAAAAAACGCATACATACACTTATGAAAAACCCAAAATTTCTTTTAACACTAGGCCTCTGTGCCGGACTGCTGACAGGATCCCTGCAGCAGGTCCGGGCAGAAACTGCCCCTGTCAACCAGCCCCAACAGGATCCTCCCAAACTGAAAAATCCGATCACGGTCAGCTACCTCAAACGCAACCTGCGGAAATCCAGCCCCAAACTGGCCCTGACGCCTGCCTGGGAGCGAAACCTGAAACAAAAAATCCGCACCGACGCAATGGTGGCCAATTACTACGCGGCCGTCAAAGCCAATGCAGACGCCCTGCTCGACGAACCGGCACTGCGCCGGGAAATGGTTGGACGCCGGCTGCTCGGTACCTCCCGGGACATGCTGCACCGCATGAACGTCCTGGGCATTGCCTACCGCATCGAGGGTGAGCAGCACTACCTGGATAAAATCAACGAGGAATTGCTGGCGGTGTCCAACTTTTCCGATTGGAATCCCTCCCATTTTCTGGACGTGGCCGAAATGGCCACCGCCGTGGCCCTGGCCGTCGACTGGGTAGGGAAGGACCTGCCAAAAGCCACCGTCAGCCAGGCAAAGCAAGCCCTGATCGAAAAGGGCATTCAGCCCAGTTGGGAAGGAAACCACGGGTGGATCAACGGAACGAATAACTGGAACCAGGTCTGCAACGGGGGCATGATCGCTGCCTCCATTGTGATCGCCGATCAGGATCCCGAACTGGCAGCGAAGACCATTTCCCGCTCCCTGGATGGCATGCCCCATGCCCTGGCCGAATACGGTCCGGATGGGGTGTATCCCGAAGGATCCACCTACTGGGGCTACGGTACCGCCTTTTCCGTGCTGACCGCCTCCATGTTGCAATCGGCCTTTGGTACCGACTTTGGCCTGGCGGAGTACCCGGCCTTTAAAGCCAGCGCCGACTTTCGCAAGCTAAGCATTGCCCCCTCCGGTTGGTACTATAACTACGCCGATTGCGGCGACCGACATAGTCAGGCCGGAGACATCATCCTGGCCTGGTTTGGTACCGAAACGGGCAATCCCCTGTACCTGGAAAAAGAGAAATTCCTGCAGCCGGTCGCCGATATGGGCAAATTGCACCGCATTGCCGGTGCCGGCCTGGTTTGGTTGGCCCAGTTTGAAGCCAGCGAATCAGCGGGCTTACCCACGGCCTGGAAGGGAGACGGAGCAAATCCCCTGGCCATCTTCCGGGACGATTCGGAGGCTCCGGATGCCTACTACTTTGGCGGCAAGGGGGGCAAAGCCACCATCAGCCACGGCAACATGGACGCCGGCTCTTTTATCTGGGAAATCGACGGGGTGCGCTGGGTAGTCGACCCAGGAAATCAGCCCTACAACGAACTGGAAATTACAGGCTTTGATCTCTGGGGCAGGTGCCAGGACTGCGAACGCTGGACCCTGCTTACCAAAAACAACTACGGGCACAGCACCCTGACGGTGAACGGGGAACTGCACGTCAACGAGGGATTTGCCAGCCTGGAACAGTTTAGCGAGGGTCCCCAGCCCGAGGCAGTGTTTGACCTGACGCCGGTATTTGGCGACAACCTGGAGCTGGCGCATCGCACGTTTTCCCGGCCGGACGAAAACTCCCTGATGATCCAGGACCGGCTGGTAACCAACGAAAATACCAAGATGATTACCTGGCAATTGATGACACAGGCGGAGGTGGAACTTGTACCCGGTGGTGCCATTTTGCGGCAGGAGGGGAAGCAGGTGCGGTTGGAAAACCTTTCCCACCCGGAGCTAAAAGTATCGCTGGTATCCCTGGACCCCGCCCCCCTGGCCCTGGACCGGCAGATTGCCGGATTAAAGCGCCTCGAAATCCGCATTCCCGCCTGGGTCTTGGACAAAGAGACCCGGCTACAGGTAAAGTTGCAAGCCTTTTAATCGTTCGCTATAACCTTTGGGGTCTCCCAGACCCCAAAGGTTTTCACCTCCATTAACCTTTGCCGTCTCCCAGACCTCGAAGGTTTGTTACGTCCATTAACCTTTGAGGTCTTCGAGACCTCGAAGGTTTTTTTTTCGTGCACGCTTAGGATTTAGACCTTCGAGGTTTTAGAAACCTCAAAGGTCAGCCAT
>NZ_FNZH01000004.1:404556-438753 GCF_900109255.1 Cyclobacterium xiamenense
GCTTAGGATTTAGACCTTCGAGGTTTTAGAAACCTCAAAGGTCAGCCATAACCTTTGCCGTCTTCGAGACCTCGAAGGTTTTCCTTTTCTTCGCGCACGTCTAGAATATGAGGTTTTAGAAACCCCAAAGGTCTCCATTTGCTACCCCCTGAAAAAATAAGTACATTTTTCCTTTGAAATTTCGTACATACCTCCCAAACCAAAAGTTTAAAATATATTTTTTCCTCCCCCATGCGAAAAAATACAACAACCGTTTTTTTGCTGCCGTCCTTTTAAATATATTTGGCCTCGAAAGCATCGATTTTCCTTAGTACCCTAGAATGAAAGCCCTACAAATCCCATTTTTTGCCAGCCTGCTTCTGCTCCTGGCAGCTTCTTGTGTGTCCAATAAACGCATCATCTACCTGCAGGAAACCGACGAAGAAATCCCGCTCTACACCGAAAGCGAGCTGGTACCCAACTTTACCGAAGACTATTTCCTGCAGTACAACGACGTGGTGGACATCAACGTCAAAACCACCTCCGAAGAACTGAACGAGATTTTTGGCATCGCCGCGGGTGACCAACGCCTCCAAATGAACATGGCCCAGGGAGCCCAAAACGGAGGCGATATCTTCTTTATCAACGGCTATACCCTGGATGAAAACGGCATGGTGGAAATTCCCCTGCTGGGAGAAATTGAACTGCTGGGACTGACTACCAAACAAGCCCAGACCAAAATCGAAGAAAAACTCAAAGCCTACGTCAACGAGGAAGATTTTTTCGTACGCGTGCGGCTGGGTGGTGTCCGTTTCTCCGCCCTGGGAGAATTTAACAGAAACGGAAATTTCACCATCCTGCAAAACCGCATCAGCATCTTCCAGGCCATTGCCCATGCCGGCGACATGACCACCACTGCCAAACGCAACGAGGTGGTGCTGATTCGTCAATACCCCGAAGGAACCAAGTCTTTTCGCGTCAACCTAAACGACCAACGGATCGTGGAATCCGAATTCTACTTTATCCGACCCAACGACATGCTCTATGCCGAACCCATGAAAATACGGGAACTCGGTACCGGTGTGAACTTTATGCAGACCTTTCAACTGGCCGTCACCACCCTCTCAGCCGTGCTGTTGGTGTTGAATGCCGTTCGCTAACCAATAGACCCAAAAAATTGAAAAAGGGGTTGCCAATCCCGTTTTCAATTTATTGTTTTGCACAACGTCTTTCCCCCTCCCGGTGGGTTCCAAATGGGACTCAGGAGGCGAAGCTATGCCTCCGCCTCCGCCTTCGACAAGCTCAGGCATCGGCTAAGGCATCGGCCAGGACGGAAACGTCCCCGTGGGCTGAGCCTGTCGAAGTCCACGCTTACGAACACATCGCGCAGGCTGAGCCTGTCGAAGCCCAGGCATCGGACACGTTCCCGTGGGCTGCCTTCGACAAGCTCAGGCGGCCAGGACAGACACGCTCCCGTGGGCTGAGCCTGTCGAAGTCCAGGTACGAAAAATCATGAACGGTTACATGTACATATTGCACTGTGCCGATGACAGCTACTACACGGGAAGTACAACCGACCTGGATCGGCGGCTTTTGCAACACCAAATGGGAGAAGGGGCAAATCACACAAAATCCCGCCTGCCAGTTACGTTGGTCTATTATGAAACCTATGCCAGAATCGATGAGGCCTATTACCGGGAAAAGCAAGTGCAACGCTGGTCCAGAAAGAAAAAGGAAGCGTTGGTAAGGGGGGATTTAGCGGAATTAGTGCTTCTGGCTGTGAGTAAGAAAAGCATTCTGCCTCCGCCTCCGCCTTCGACAAGCTCAGGCATCGGCTAAGGCATCGGCCAGGACAGACACGCTCCCGTGGGCTGAGCCTGTCGAAGTCCACGCTTACGAACACATCGCGCAGGCTGAGCCTGTCGAAGCCCAGGCATCGGACACATTCCCGTGGGCTGCCTTCGCCTCCGCCTTCGACAAGCTCAGGCATCGGCTAAGGCATCGGCCAGGACGGAAACGTCCCTGTGGGCTGAGCCTGTCGAAGTCCACGCTTACGAACGCATCGCGCAGGCTGAGCCTGTCGAAGCCTGAGCAAAATTGAAGTCAATCAGTTCTATTTGCACCGTAGTTATTCTTTTTTCAACCTACCAAAACTAGTTAATACTTGACAGCTTCCTTAACACCTCTCGCCGAGGTGAAAATCGCCATTATCGGACTGGGCTATGTGGGGCTACCCCTGGCCGTGGAATTTGCCAAAAAATTTCCCGTCATCGGTTTTGATATCTCCGAAAAACGCGTAGCCGAACTCAATGCCGGAAGAGACCTGACCCTGGAAGTAGCCGACGAAGACCTCAAACAGGTACTGGCCACCACCCCCCAAGCCGGGGAAAAGGGTCTATTCAATACCTGCGATGCCGCCCAACTGGCCGATTGCCAACTCTACATCGTCACCGTTCCCACCCCCACCGACCGGCACAACCGCCCTGTACTTACGCCCATGCTCAAGGCTTCCGAAACCATCGGAAACTACCTCAAAAAGGGCGACGTGGTCATCTACGAATCCACCGTGTACCCCGGCGTGACGGAAGAGGAGTGCGTGCCCGTGCTGGAAACGGTCAGCGGACTGCGCTACAACGAAGACTTTTACGCCGGCTATTCCCCCGAACGGATCAACCCCGGAGACAAGGAACATACCGTAGCCAAAATTCTGAAGGTAACCTCCGGTTCAACCCCCGAGGTGGCCGAGTACGTTGATCGCCTGTACCGGGAGGTGATCACCGCCGGCACCCACAAGGCCAGCAGCATCAAGGTGGCCGAAGCCGCCAAGGTGATCGAAAATTCCCAACGGGACATCAACATCGCCTTTGTCAACGAACTGTCCAAAATCTTTAACCTGCTGCAGATCGATACCCAGGAGGTACTGGCCGCAGCGGGTACCAAATGGAACTTCCTGCCCTTCAAACCCGGACTGGTCGGTGGGCACTGCATCAGCGTGGACCCCTTTTACCTGGCACAAAAAGCCCAGGAAGTGGGCTACCATCCGGAAATCATCCTGGCCGGCCGCCGGCTCAACGATTCCATGGGCAAGCACGTGGCTACGGAAGTGATCAAGCACATGATGCGCAAGGACCTGAAAGTGATCGACTCCAAGGTGCTAATCCTGGGCTTTACCTTTAAGGAAGACTGCCCCGACGTGCGCAATACCCGGGTGATCGATATCTACCAGGAACTCCGGGCCTTTGACATGGACGTGGATGTCTACGACCCTTGGGCCAGCAAGGAAGAGGTGGCGCACGAATACGGCCTGGAAATCATCGACGGCGACACCTGCCCCGATATCGCTGATTACTCCGCGGTGATCCTGGCCGTCGCCCACCAAAAATTCAAATCCCTCCCCATCCAAAAGAGCAGCGACCTGGTCGTCTTTGACGTCAAAGCCGTTTTGGATAAGGAAAAGGTAGATGCGCGGTTGTAGCAACGCGGGTTAACCTGGCTCGGAAGGGGCAGAGAGGTGGAGAAGAGATGTTTTGCAGGGGAGCTTATTTGTGGTGGAATGGTGGTTGTTAAGGGTTAATATGGCTGGAAACGGGCTGAAAGGTCCGGAGAGAATTTCTGGCAGTTGAACTAGATAGAAGTGGAACCCTGGTTGTTAAGGGTTAATTTCGTTTTTTCCCGGCTTGCCTCCCCCTCCTGTTTTAGGAGGGGGACCGGGGGGTGGTATCAGACGTGGCTCGAAACGGGCAGAGTAGCTCATACGATGTTTCTGGCAGTTGAACTAAATAGAAGTGAAATCGTGGTGGTTAAGGGTTATTAGGGCTCGGGATGGACTAAGCAGTCGAGAAGGATTAACGTGTTGGGCTACCTTGAGTGGTATCTCTGAAATTAGTTGATTTGAATATTCAAAGGCAAATAGCTTATTGGGTTGACGGTTCAAAGAATGATTTTGAAACCGCCAAAATTCTAATTGATCAAAATAGAATAGTGCATGGCATGTTTTTTTGTCATTTGGTTATTGAAAAAGTGCTCAAGGCGCATGTCGTAAAGGAAACGCGTGAATTTGCGCCAAAATCTCATAACCTTTTCTACCTGGCTGAAAAAGCCAACTTTGATTTTTAGAGGATAATGCGATATTCTTGGGAGTATTAATGAAATACCAACTCCATGGGAGATATCCGGATTATAATCCTTTTATTCCTGAAAAGGACCAAGCCAAAAATTATCTGAATAACACCCTAAATTTGAGAGAATGGTTGGAGGAAAAACTTTAAAATTAATCGATCAATACCTTGAGCTCCTGAAGCAAGAAGGGATTACGGTACAAAAAGCCTTTATTTTTGGAAGTCAGTTGAACGGTAAGCGTACTAAGTCCAGTGATATTGATTTATTGATTGTATCTGAAAATCTAGTTGAGAATGATGATCAGCTCATGGGTAAAATTTGGAGTCTTACCAGAAAGATCAGTACCCGAATAGAGCCCTATATTATCGGATCATCCCGCTTTTCAGAATCAAGCGATTCCCCGTTAATTCAGGAAGTGAAGCAATCAGGATTTGAAGTGGTAGTTAAAGGTTAAAATGGCTCGAATCGGGCTAAGTAGTGGAGACGGGTTGTTTTGCAGGTAAGCTTATTTCTGGTAGAACCGTGGTTGTTAAGGGTTAAAGTGGCTCGGAAGGGGCTGAGAAGTTGAGACTTGTTGTTTTGCAGTTGAGCTTATTAGTAGTGGAATCCTGGTTGTTAAGGGTTAATGTCTTTTTTTCCAGGCTTGCCTCCCCCTCCTTTTTCAGGAGGTGGGCCGGGGGGTGGTATCAGACGTGGTTCGGAAAGGGTTACTGAATAGTCGAGGCGGATTGATTTGCAGTTGAGCTGGATAGAAGTGGAATCGTGTTGGTTAAGGGTTAAAAAATGGTATCCCCAAAAATCCTTTGGATTTTTGCACAACCCCTTAACCCTTAACCGGTAACAAATCCAGGAAGCTGCCCAACTACCCCTCAGCCGGACAGCATCCCGCTACCGCAGCAACCACCAAAAACAAGCCCCTTAACCCTTAACCAACGCCCGATCACAATGGCCAGTCAAAATCAAAAAACAGCAATAACAACCTAAATTTCAGCTAACGAATGAATCAACCCGACCCGCAACGGCCGCCGGTGGCCGTACCCGAGGAGGAGCTTATCGATGTGAAGGACCTGCTGCTGCAAGTCTGGCGCATCTGGCCCTATATCCTGCTTTCCCTGGGCATCACCCTGACCCTGGCCTACCTGATTATCCGCTATTCCGTCCCGGTATACCAGGTCTCCTCCAAGTTTTTTGTCAAGGAAAAAGAAGGCTCCCTTACCGGTATATTTGAGAGCGCCGGCCTCGGCTCGATGGGGGCCGAAGAAATGGCCTTGGGCAACCAAATCATTATTCTCAAATCCCGCCCTATCGCCGAAGCGGCCTTGGACCGTTTAAACTTTGACGTGGAATACCTGCTGGAGGGCGTGTTCAAGCGAAGCGAATTGTATGGGAATACCCCCATTGCCGTGGAGGTGGACTGGGCGCATCCCCAACTCAGCAACGGCCTGATCCGCATCCAATGGTCCGACCGGCAATCCTTTCGCCTGACCTACGTAGATACCGACTACACCCAGGCATTTCCGGACAGCGAGTCACGTAAACCGCTGGCAGACCCGGCCTCTCCTTCCCAAACCTATCGCTTCGGGGACTGGGTGGAACTGCCCATGAATCGTTTTCGCCTGGCGCTTACCAGTCCGGATACGAAAGGTGAGCTGCTGATTCGCCTGCGCGACCGGCAGTCTCTGCTGGGCCACTACACCGGAGAGGACCTGAGCATTACCCCCATGGACATGCAATCCACCATCCTGGAACTCACCCTCAAAACCGAAACCCCAGCCAAGGGAAGGGATTACCTGAATACGCTGCAGGAAGTCTACCTGGAAAACGAACTGCAGGAAAAAAACACCATGGCCACCAATACCATCGATTTTATCGATGCCCAACTGGTGGTGCTGTCCGATTCCCTACTCTACATCGAAAACCGCCTGGAAAATTTCCGCTCCAATAACGCCACCTACGATATCAGCTCGGAAGGTTCGGCCATCTTCGAGCAACTCAAGGCGCTGGAAACCGAACTGGCCCAGCAGCAATTCAAGCGCTCCTATTACCAGCAACTGCAGCGCTACCTGCAGCGGGAGGATTACACCCAGATCGTGGTGCCCTCCGGCCTGGGCATCGAGGACCCCATCCTAAGCACGCTGATCGAAAACCTGCTGGAACTGCAGGCCGAAAAGTCCATGCATGCCTCCGTGCTCACCGAGATTGCTCCCCCGGTACGAGAGGTAAACCTTAAGATTGCGGACATGAACCGCTCCATCCTGGAACTGCTGGAAAACGTGGACCAAAACGCCCAACTGTTGATTCGCGACCTGGAAGAGCGTATTGGGCGGATCGAGTCCACCTTTGGCAGCCTGCCCCAGACGGAGCAAAACCTGCTGCGCATCCAGCGGGAGTTTGCGCTGAACGAGGAGCTGTATACCTTTTTGCTGGAGCGCCGGGCCGAGGCCGCCATCACCCGGGCCTCCAATACCCCCAGCAACAAAATCATCGAAACCGCCCTGGTCAACCCCAATCCCATCAGCCCCAAAAAGGCACTGACTTTTCTAATCGCAATAGCGGCTGGTATACTCATTCCAGTCGCCATAAGCCTTGGGCGCAATTACTTCAATACAAAAATCAAAGATGCCAAGGAGCTGGAAAAGAAATCCCATGTCTCTTTGTTAACCAGTATCAATCAAAGCAAGGAAAAGGGCAACCTGGTGGTACTGGAGCAGCCCCGTTCCGGGGTCACGGAGGCTTTTCGCTCCCTGCGGGCCAACCTCAACTTTATCCTCCCCAAGGAGCAGTCCTCCGTGATCATGATTACCTCCAGCATTTCCGGAGAAGGCAAGACCTTTAGCAGCATCAACCTGGCTTCGGTTTATGCGCTAAGTGGCAAGAAGACCTTACTCATCGGCTGCGACCTACGCAAGCCCAAGATCTTTGAAGATTTTGGACTTAAAAACAAGCAGGGCCTGTCCACTTACCTGAGCGGACAGGAACCCGATACCGAAGCCATCCTGCAGGCCACCGCCTACGAACACCTGGATATCATTGCCTCCGGTCCCATTCCGCCCAATCCGGCGGAGCTGCTGATCACCGACCGCTTTGCCCAGTTGCTGCAGCAAATGCGGGAACGCTACGAGGTGATTATTCTGGATACTCCCCCCGTAGGTCTGGTCTCCGAATCCCTGGACCTGCTCCAACTGGCCGATGCCTGCCTCTTTGTGGTGCGCTACAACTACAGCCAAAAAGTCTTTATCGAACACATCAATGCCTTAAAAAAGCAGCAACTCCTCAACAAAGCCTACCTGATCTTTAACGGAGTGGAGAAAAAGGCGTACCGCTACGGCTATGGCTACGGCTACGGCTATGGCTACGGCTACTATGCGGAGGATGCAGAAGAGAAAAAATCCTGGAAGAAGTGGCTCGGGAAGAAATAGGAGTGAGGTCTTTTCTGAAGTATAGCAACACATAGCGAGTTAATACACGTATTTAAATACTTGGTTCGTAATATGGTTAATCGGTTAATTGTTGGGTTTTCGATTTTAAAGACTGATTTAACAAGACAAGATACTATTCAAATTAAGAAACTAGAACGAAAACAAACAATCGAACGATTCCACATCAATTAACCAATTAACCAATTAAACAGTTAACCCCTTAAAGACCAGTTAACCAAAAACAAAAAGTGCCCGTCTTTGAAGTAATTGCATCTAAATTTAGAATGTGCTTATAATTGAAAACCAGGTACGAAATTGTTTAATCGCTTAATTGTTTAATCGTTGGTACCTCGTTTTTGACGACTAATTTATCAAGACGAGATACTATTCGAATCAAGAAACTAGAACGAAAACAAACAACCGAACGGGTTCCTATCAATTAACCAATTAACCAGTTAATCCCTTAAAGACCAGTTAAACATTTAACCCTTAACAAATTACCGAATCAGCCAAACAACTACCCAGCCATACAAAATCGGATAAAAACAGCAACAACGAATTCATGTTTAAAATCACCTTATTGGATGGGAAATCCTTTTTTTGCAAAGAATCGGAGTCTATAGTAGAGGGGGCACGAAGAAACGATTTGTACCTAGATCATTCGTGCCTTTCTGGAAGGTGTTCGTCTTGTAAAGTAAAAGTGATAAACGGAGAGACGATTACGGATTCTGATGAGTTACCATTATCGGATCTGGAGAAGCAGGAAAATTTTATCCTCGCATGCATCCGCAAACCGCTATCCGACCTTTACCTGGCCGCAGAGGATTTGAGCCAATACGGGTTTTCGAGCCCCGTTACGGTCCCAGCCAAAATAAATTCCATTACGCCACTGACGGCAGATATTGTGGAAATCGGCTTGCGGCTACCGCCCAACCAAAAGCCGCAATTTCTAGAAGGGCAGTACCTGAATGTGATTTGGAACGGCATCAAAAGAAGCTATTCCATTGCAAGTGCCGCCAGTGAAACCGCAATCAAACTGATCGTAAAAAATTATCCCAATGGGCAAATGAGTGCGTATTGGTTTTCCCAAGCCAAAATAAACGACCTGCTACGAATCGAAATTGCCAACGGTACTTTTTTTCTGCGCAACCATGTAGACAAAGAATCCCTGGTTTTTCTGGCAACGGGTACGGGCATTGCGCCGATTCAAGCGATAGTAAACAGCCCGCAAAATCAGGCCCGTTTGGCCAAATTTCGGAACGTCATCCTCCTTTGGGGAATGAAGTATCAATCGGAGCTTTTTTGGAAGCCAAATCAGGACAACATCACCTTTATCCCGGTGTTGTCCCGGGAAGGAAAAACCAAAACATACGTGCAGGACAAAATGGCGGATCTGGAACTGGATTGGACCTCCACGGTCGTGTATGCTTGCGGTTCCGATGCCATGATTCAGCATGCAGAAAGCAAAGCGATTGCTCTGGGCGTTGAGAACACCAATTTTTATTCGGACGCATTCGTCCCATCAAATTAACACTCTATAAAATCGAGCTTGCATCGTTTGAGATTTTCCCGGTTTACCATCGAGACAGACATCTGACCACTAAAAGATAAGTATAAACACATGAAAGCAGTCATTTTAGCAGGGGGATTAGGCACCCGTCTGAGTGAAGAAACCGCCTTAAAACCCAAACCCATGGTGGAAATTGGGGGCAAACCTATTTTGTGGCATATTTTAAAACTCTATTCTGCGCATGGAGTGAATGATTTCGTTATTTGCTGTGGGTACAAAGGCTACGTAATCAAGGAGTACTTTGCCAATTACTTTTTGCACCAGTCCGATGTTACCTTTGATATGGCGACCAACTCCATGGAAGTCCACCAAAAGCGGGTCGAACCCTGGAAGATTACCCTGGTGGATACGGGAGATTCTACCATGACCGGCGGAAGGCTCAAACGCGTATATCGGTACATCAAGGAGGAAGAGGCCTTTTGTTTTACCTATGGAGACGGTGTGGGGGATGTTGATATCAAACAATCGATCGCTTTTCACCGAAAACATGGGAAATTGGCCACCATGACTTCCACCTATCCCCCTGGTAGATTTGGTGCAATCCACATACAAGGGGACCAAATCCAGAGTTTTAAGGAAAAGCCCAAAGGGGATGGAGCCATGATTAATGGAGGGTTTTTTGTCCTCTCGCCGCAAGTCGTCAGCAGGATACCGGACGATGCTTCTGTCTGGGAGCAAGAACCGTTGATTTCGCTGGCACGTGACGGGCAATTGATGGCCTTTCGGCATGAGGGATTTTGGCAGCCCATGGATACCTTGCGCGATAAAATGAAATTACAAGAATTGTGGGAATCCGAACAAGCGCCGTGGAAAATATGGAACTAAGAAAGGTAGATGCCGGGTTTTGGCAGGGAAAACGGGTCTTTGTTACCGGGCATACCGGCTTTAAAGGAAGCTGGCTGAGCCTTTGGTTGGCATCCATGGGAGCGGTTGTGAAGGGATATGCGTTGGAACCCGATACCGATCCGGCGTTATTTAACGTTGCCCGGGTGGCCTCGGGTATGCAGAGCGAGTACGGGGATATTCGGAATCTGGACGAAATAAAGAAATCCATGCGTACCTTTAATCCGGAGATTCTGATTCACATGGCTGCACAACCCCTGGTACGGTTATCCTATGCCCAGCCGGTGGAGACCTATGCCACCAACGTGATGGGTACGATCCACGTCCTGGAGGCTGCGAGATCCTGCCCCAACCTGCAAGCAATTATTTCCGTTACGACCGACAAGGTGTACGAAAACAAAGAGTGGGTTTGGGGATACCGGGAGGACGAGCCGATGGGCGGTTACGACCCCTATAGTTCCAGTAAGGGATGTGCCGAATTGGTTACGGCTGCCTACAGGCGTTCTTTTTTCTCCGGTGCGGATGCACCCGCGTTGGCCTCTGCAAGAGCAGGCAACGTGATTGGCGGCGGAGATTGGTCACTCGACCGGTTGATTCCGGATGCGATCAAGGCATTTGAAAAGGGAGAAGCCGTGGTGATCCGAAATCCCCTGGCCACCCGGCCCTGGCAGCATGTATTGGAGCCGCTGAG
This sequence comes from Cyclobacterium xiamenense, assembly GCF_900109255.1. NCBI lineage: Bacteria > Pseudomonadati > Bacteroidota > Cytophagia > Cytophagales > Cyclobacteriaceae > Cyclobacterium > Cyclobacterium xiamenense. The sequence goes on from NZ_FNZH01000004.1 coordinate 415,178, forward strand.
TGGCTACCTGCTGTTGGCGGAACGCCTCTTTACCGAAGGAAAAACCTACGCAGAAGCATGGAATTTTGGACCGGAGTACAAAGACTGCAAGTCGGTCCAATGGATTTTGGACAAGCTGGTTTCCATTTGGGAGGGAAGTGCTTCCTGGAAGCTGGATGCGCATCCCCAGCCACACGAGGCACGTTTTCTAAAATTGGATTGCTCCAAGGCCAGGGAGGCGCTTCAGTGGTATCCCAAATGGGGCATCGAAGAAACGCTCCAAAAAATTTGTGATTGGCATACCCATTTCCGGGAAGGAACAGATATGCAAAACTACAGTTTACAGGAAATTGAATCGTATACATCGTAGAAATGGAAGTAGCAACAACAATTAAAAGTCAAATACTCGCATTGGTTGAAAAGTACGCCGCAGAGAAATATGCTCCACAACCGTTTGTACCGGGGGAGTCGGTAGTTCCCCCCTCTGGAAAAGTAATTGGAAAAGAGGAGTTGATAAATATGGTAGAGGCCTCCTTGGATGGCTGGTTGACGACGGGCAGGTTTAATGCGGCATTTGAACAAAAGCTGGCGCAGTTCCTGGGTGTGAAATTTGCCCTTTCGGTAAACAGCGGATCGTCTGCAAATCTAGTGGCATTTAGTACACTAACCTCGCCCAAACTGGGTGATCGAGCCATTCAAAAAGGTGACGAGGTGATTTCTGTTGCTGCGGGATTCCCGACCACGGTCAACCCGGCGGTACAGTTTGGAGCGGTTCCGGTTTTTGTGGATGTGGATTTGGCCACGCACAATATCAATGCAGACCTGATCGAAGCGGCCATCTCCCCCAAAACAAAGGCGATCATGCTGGCCCATACGCTGGGAAACCCATTCAATCTGGATAAGGTGACCGAAATCTGTAAAAAGTACAACTTATGGCTGGTGGAAGACACCTGTGATGCCCTGGGAGCGACGTACAATGGCCAGAAAGTAGGAACCTTTGGGGATATCGGTACTCTTAGCTTTTACCCGGCCCACCACATTACCATGGGCGAAGGAGGGGCGGTTTTTACCAATAATGCAGAATTAAAGGTTATCGCAGAATCCTTTCGCGACTGGGGAAGGGACTGTTACTGTGCTCCGGGCAAGGACAATACCTGTGGCTGTCGTTTTTCCCAACAGCACGGCGACTTGCCTTTTGGTTACGACCACAAATACGTGTATTCCCATGCCGGCTATAACCTAAAAATCACGGATATGCAGGCCGCCTGTGGCCTGGCCCAATTGGATAAGCTGGAAGGCTTTATCCAAAAGCGACGGGAAAACTTCAGTTACCTGCAGAACCGCCTGGCCTCGCTAAGTGATTTTATTCACCTCCCGGAGCCCACCCCAAATTCAGAACCTTCCTGGTTTGGTTTTCCCATTACCCTAAAGGACGGATGCGGCGCTGAGCGGGTGCAACTTACCCAATACCTGGATCAGCACAAAGTAGGTACGCGATTGCTATTTGCAGGAAACCTGATTCGGCAACCCTACTTTAAAAGCATCCCTCACCGGGTGGTTGGAAGTCTGGAAAATACGGATAAAACCATGCGGGATACCTTCTGGATCGGTCTTTATCCGGCCTTGGGTGAAGAGCATTTCGAATTTGTAGCGGATAAATTGGAGGAGTTCTTTGGTTTGAATTTTTAATGACTCCTAAAACCATTTTACTAACTGGGGCTACCGGCTATTTAGGGAGTCATTTATTAAAATTTTGGCTTGCTAAAGGGCATCATTTAGTGGTGTTGAAACGATCAACGTCTTCGTTACGAAGGGTAGCGGGATATGTCAAGAAATGTACTTGGTATAACGTTGATTTTCCTGATTGGGTGCAAGCCTTCGAGAAACATCAGATAGATACAGTGGTCCACGTCGCCGCTTCCTATGGGAGAAAAGGAGAGACGATAGCTCAAATAGTTGACTCCAATACTATTTTCCCATTGAAATTGCTTGACTTAGCTATTGCGAATGGTGTAAAACAGTTTATAAATACAGCATCATCATTGCCCCGAAATCTCAATGCGTATGCATTGTCTAAAGCACAATTTTCGGACTGGTTAGGTTTTAAAAAAAATGAGATTGGAGGTATAAATTTAGTTATTGAGTATTTTTATGGGACAGAAGATGATGATTGGAAGTTTATAAATATGGTAATAAATAGACTGCTAAACGATGAACCTTTCATTGATTTTACGAAAGGAAATCAGAAAAGAGACTTTATTTATATAACAGATGTCGTTTCTGCGTTTGATATTGTGTTAAATAAATACCATCTTTTAGGCAACGAATTTTCTATACCGGTTGGTTCCGGTAACAGCTATACGTTACGCGAGGTAGTAGAGTTGTGTAAGGTGATATCCAACAATTCCGCAACACGTTTAAACTTTGGAGCTCTACCAGATCGCCCAGGTGAAGTCGCTGAATTAATAGCAGATACCTCCCTAATGGAGAGTTTGGGTTGGCGATGTCAATATACCTTAAAGGAAGGTTTATTTGAATTAATAAATAATCGATAGTTGTATTTTTTTTTATGGTTGACGTTAGTATTAACTTACGTCAAGTGGATGAGCATATGGAATAATCCATAGTTTAGATAATTTTAATAATATTTATATAATGAAAATCAGATATGTAAAAATATTCTTATGAAAAAACTCAAAGTATTTTTAGATAAATTTATATTCAAAATAAATATTTTATTATTTGGTCCCCTACCAACTAAACAGGAGCTTTTGATAAAAAAGGCATTAAGAGAAAAGGGTTTCAATATAAAAAAGTTAAAAATACGCTGTGATCATAATTTGGGGTTTAATTACATTAATGGCATACAGATAGGCGTAAAATACCCTGATAGTTTTTATGAGGAAGCTGTTAAGTTAATACCTGAGTCCAAGGCAATGAATTTTTATTTTAACGGGAAAATGAATGAATCGGGGCAGAGATTTTTGATGTTAAAACCTTTTACTAAATTTGAAAAAACATGCATTATAGCTTCTGAAGAGGGAAGGGTCCAAAATAAAAAGGACCAATTTAATTCAAAATATTTTGCAGAATTGGCGGATGCTAAATTTGGTTTTTGCCCGCATCAAGCTGATTGGAATGGTGATAAAGATTTTCTATGGACGTATAGATTTATTGAATGCTGTTTTGTTGAAACAATTCCGGTTTTGTTTAAAGAAACTCCCCTTAGCGATAAATTTGTAGATGGATTCAACTTCGTTTGGAATGATGAGTTATTGAATTTAGATAGCATTTCTCAGTGTCAGGCACCAGATCCGAAGACCAATCGGTTACTTGCTAAGGAAAGATTCTGTTTAACGGATGACGAATGTAAACGAATTTTAGAAACCTTGTGAGATGGTTAAATCTATTTATCTAACAATTTTTAATTCTAAATGTCGGAAAATCAAACCTCTTACAGAAGCATATTTAATTCTACATCTTTATTCGGCGGAGTACAGGTTTTTATAATCCTAACTTCTATTGTAAGGTCAAAATTTGTTGCAGTTTTTTTAGGGCCAATGGGCATTGGTGTATTTGGTTTACTTAACAGTACAGTTTTATTTATTAGTGCTATTTCTAGTTTCGGTTTAGAGAGAAGTGTTGTAAGAGATCTAGCAGAGGCCAACGCGTCAGGGGATTCTAATAAGGTTGCCGTTGTTATCACAGTGTTAAAGAAATTGGTTTGGTTTACTGGTTTATTTGGTGCTGTTTTTAGCTTTGCGTTATCTGGTTTTCTGAGTGAACTAACGTTTGGAAACAGTGACTACAGCATTGGCTTTAAACTATTGGCCGTCTCTCTTTTGTTGAATCAAATAACTGCAGGTGAAAAGGCCATTCTCCGGGGGCTTAGGAAATTAAAATATATTGCAAAAGCATCACTTTGGGGTTCCATACTGGGCTTGGTAGTATCTATTCCCTTCTATTATTTTGTTGGAATTAGTGGAATTGTGCCAGCTATGCTGGTTAGTTCCTTTGCGATGTTTTTTGTTACGATTTATTTTTCTAAAAGACTAAAAATTGAACGTAGTAAGGTATCGAGGAAGGAGCTTTTTGCTCAGGGTAAGAATATGTTGCTATTGGGGCTGGCATTAAGCCTCGGTTCTATGTTCGTATTGGGTGAATCCTATCTTGTAAGGCTTTTTATTAGAAGTCACGGCAACATTGAAGACGTTGGTTTTTATAGTGCGGGTTTCGCTATCTTGAATTCGTACTTCGGTGTAATTTTTACCGCGTTAACTACAGATTACTATCCTAGGTTAGCAGCTGTTGCGGACGATAATAGGAAAGCAGTGAGATTAATGAATCAGCAAAGTGAAATGACTGTATTGTTAATTTCTCCGCTGCTAGTTGTTTTCTTGGTCTTCATTAATTTTTTTATCATCGTTCTTTACTCCAATGAATTTATACCGATCAATACAATGATGCTTTGGGCCGGACTAGGAATTTATTTTAAGGCCGTTTCTTGGTCATTAGGTGTAATATTTATATCGAAAGGTGAAGTAAAAATTTTACTTTTCTCTGAGATCGTATCCACGATGGTAATGTTGACGGCTAATTTAATTGGTTATTCATATTATGGACTGGAAGGATTGGGATTTTCTTTTTTATTTGCTTATTTGTATACCTATATTCAAAACTTTCTCATTGTTAAGTTTAGATACGAATTTGTCTACTCTATGGACTTCTTAAAGGTGTTTTTTGTTCATTTAGTTTTAGGGGCAAGTGCATTAACTATTGGCATGAATTTGTCGGGTGCTTGGTTATATGGTTTAAGTACTACTATCATTCTATCTTCAATTGTTTTTTCAATTAATAAAGTGAATAAGCGAATCGATATAATGTCTTTTTTAAAAAGGCGATTTATTAAATAACTGTGATTCATTCATTGTATGCCACTTTATTTTAGTCCTGCAATTGGTTTATGAGCCTCGAGCGTAAAAAAAATATTTTTGGTTCTATTCCTTTCCAAATTGAAAATTTGCTTAAAGCAAAGGTCAATATGGTCATCTTAGAGGATACGCTTTTTTATCGTCCTGCTTTTATCTAGCGTTAGTTTGTAAATTTTACTTAGGATTGTAAAACTTTATCATTTTTGCTGAATAAGTGATTAGTACTCTAGCAAATTAGGTGTTTTGACTCTCAAATGAGGAAGAATGGCCCCAATTTTTGGTACTGTTTTTTGTTTTTTGTCCTGTAAAAAGTAAAATTAGCGATGAGGGTGTGATCACCCAGTTCTGAGTGAAACACAAGCGGTGGAGCCTTGGGAAATAGCTGGTAGCGAATCCACCCTCGGAAATTTACATGATTTAATACAGTTGGTAAAGTATATTTTTGCATACAGCGAAAGCAAAACAAAAGACGTTAAGCTGCTGAAAAAAGTGAGCTACACCGTTAAATTCAGAGGCTTTTTTTGGGGAAAACCACCCAAGGAATCGCTGGGTATTCGTTCTTTAGTCAAAGGTTTCATATGCGAACTTTTCGGTTTTGTGGTAGCTTTAAGGTGGTAAATTTCTTTGCTTTGTACAAGCTGTCTGTTTTTAATATTGCCTCTATTCGTGTGGAAAGTATATAACCTCCTATAACTGGTTAAATTTTGAGTAGTAATTTTAGACGCTAGTTGAGTGAAAGTCTATCAACCTTCGGTAAGGAATGGGTGGTTAACTTTTTTCGAACGGCCGGAAAGCTGTAAAAGACCAATCTTTTGTGATCCGGTAGATCATACCAGTTGTTTAAATAAAGATTGACTGATTCAAATTCTTTAAAAAAATGGGATTGTAATCCATTTCTTGGTTCAGTAGGTTCTCACTAATAGTGGACTGTATCTTTTTGTAGCGGGGAGTATATGATATCGAGATTAGATTAGAAATGAATGGTTTGCGGGCAAGGTTAAACATGTTGTATTGAAGTGGCACTGTGGAGTTGTTTCATGGTACCGTTAGGGAGAATTGCCTAACATCTGGGTCTATTTCGCGCTAATGTACGTACCCGTCATGCAGATAATTTGTTGGGTAAAACATCAAAGATCGTTTGAAGGACCAATAAGTAGAAAAAGAATCGTTCTAAATGTTGAGAATTTCTTTTTGACAGGTACTCATCAATTTTGGCTCTAGTCGTTTTGGTTTGGCCTAAAAATAAATTATTCATAACGTGTTTTCAAATACTCAGGAAAAGATGAAAATTGGGATTGTTGGTTGGAATGGTAAAAAAAATGTCGGTGATGATGTAATGACGTCGGTGATCATAAATTATTTTATTGGTAGGTACGGTGATGATTTGGAATTTAGGTTTTTCGCAGGGGATAACAATTTGGCGGAATATATGGATAGCGATCGGAGATCCATCATTACAACGCTATCTTTCTATGATATAATAGATCGGGTTAAGCTAGTGCGTCGATTTTTCATGTATTATGTTTACCCCAAAATATTTGTTAACAATTTGGACATCATAATTATCGGGGGCGGTTCAATAATTCACAACGTTCCGACTTCTACCGTTTATAGTAGGATTATCGATGCGGCAAAAAAAGCAACCAAAAATATTAGAGTAGCCTCATTAGGAGTCTCAATCGGTCCGTTTAAAAAAGATAATGAATACTACTGTGCCAATATGTTTTTACGGAAATTAGATTCTTTAGTTGTAAGAGATAAACGATCCCTTACTCTGGGTAAAGAAATGGAGTTGCGTTGTAATGTTTCGTTAGCTGCCGATCTTGCCTTTCTTCTTCCCAAATTTGTAAATCTAGATACCCAGCGAACTCCTGTTAATTTTGAAGTGATGGGTATCTCGCTTAGGTCTGGGTATTTTTCGACTGACAGGCGTAAGAAGTATAAATCAATCGTTGAGCATTGGTTAAATGCTGATAATGAACGGCAAGTTTGGCTATTTAGTTTCAGTGAATTGCCTGGGCAGAGCGATTACCTTTGTTGTGAGGAACTGTGTGAAAGTGTTTCGCTTGAATACCGGAACAGGATTAAATTTATACGGTATAGTCTCAACCCGATTGATTTTTTTGTTTTAATTCGACAGTGCACTATTATACTATGCATGAGACTTCATGCATTTATAATTGGTTATGCTGTTAAAACTCCGGTGTTGGTCGATGCGTATCACCAAAAATGCATAGATTTGTCATTGGACTTGGGTATTGAAAGCAGTTTTCTTATCAGAGATAAAACCCCTAATGAGATTATGGATTTGGTACATACTATTTTAGAAAACGGATTTGAATTTAAGAAGTATGAAAATATCGTTGATGATGCTTTAGTTAATTTTGAATATTTCGAGGGCAGAGAATGATATAATGTAATTTTTGGTTTAGTGTCATATTAGTTCAAGTAGTTTTCGAGTATGGGTTTTTATAATTTTGGGTCAATCTTCTTAAAATTGAGTAGATTATTGGTGTATTTGAATAAAGGTTTATTGTTAGTACCAATATGGCTAATATTAAAATTTAGGAGATTTAGCGCTTCAGAAAGTTTATTGTTATTTTGTGAGGCAAGGGGGGGTAGTACTTGGTTAATGGAGGTGTTAGAGAAGATATTGCCTGTATGTGTAAATTGGGAGCCTCTACATCCTACTAACGGGGTAGTACCTAGTGAGCTTAATCTCGGCCGCAGGCCATACATTCAATGGGACGAAAATAACAGAAAATAATAGAAAATATAAGAATCTATTTACCAGAATGATTGAATTTAAGATTCACTCAATTTGGACTAGGAATAGACTAACTATTAAATCTAGTATCGCCAGTAAAATTGTTTTAACCAAGTTTGTACGCGCGAATTTATTGGTTCCTTATTTTAGTGAAAATTTTCGTTTCAAACACAATCCTATTTTTCTTGTTCGACATCCTATTGACACGTATCTTTCCCAAATTCGTGCTTTTGGAAAGTTAGGGGAGATTCCAGTGCAGGGCCAATTTCCTATTCCAAAATGTATTAATAACGATAGGTTTATTGAACATTCTCCATTTATAAATCAGTTAGAGACTAAGTTGGAGGTCATGATTGCTTACTGGTGCTTGAATAACTGCATTACATATAGAAATTTAGATACAACAGAGATATGTTTGGTTTTTTATTTGGATCTATTGCTAAAACCAAGGGAGGAAATAAAACGGATTTTACAATTTATTGGTTTTCAAGAGTACGAGAATCTTATCGATACTATTGATTTTAGACGACCTAGTTCTACCAATTTTGATGGTAGTTTTGTTCAGTCAAGTGAAGATCACCTTTGGAAAAATTTTCAAAAATTGGATATCAAAACAAAGGATAAGGTACAGAAAATATTTGATTATTTTGGTTTTAAGGTTTTTTCAGCGTATTCTCCGTTTCCTTTAACTCGTGATTTTTAATATATTTTTTGCTAATCTTTTCGGCAAAGGAACATTTGGAAAAATATATTGGTTTTTTAGTTGATATTTTTTAGCAACGCTAAATTTTGATTGGACTATGGTAATTTATATTAATAGTAATTTCTTTATCGTTTTTAACTGATTTTTAGTGTGTATTGATATTGCCAATTCAAAAAAAGAAGCGCTGCAAAACGTAATAGCCGCTAAGTAAGTTAAACTCTACCGAGTGATGTTGCCTACGCCGCGAAAAATGTACCATAGCTTGGACCATTTAATTTGCGTTTATATTTAGTTTAAAAATAGGATTATAATCTTTTTTAATTAGGCACCTAGGAAATAATTGAATATTTGTCTTTAAGGACTAAAAATGGTTTTGTTTTATGGGATTCCTTAAAAGGAAGAAATCGTTGGCATTATTCAATAAATTAACGTCTCTTGTTTCATGAGTAACAGCTCGTTAATAGTTATTTAACAAATTCCTAATTCAATAACCTTTAATTGCTATTTGTTTTAGAAGTTTTAAAAAATCAAAGATTGTGGGCAACGATAGAAAATACGCAGGTATCCAGTTAATAAAAGTAGTATTTATTATATGCTAACGAAAGAAATTCTGTGTCTTATTTCAAAGGCTTCGAATATTGGTTTCCAAAACCAGAAAGAATTTGTTAAGTTGTTTCGGTGGTCATCAAATTGCCGGGGTGATACGAAAAGTTGTTAAATCAGAAATGTATAGGTTTAAACAAGGTTTTTGTAGATGTTTGTCGATGGCTTCAATATTTTTTTTTATTATTTCTAGGAAGAAGGTTTGGAATAAATTGTTGCACTTAAAACACGATAATAATCTATATGTTGATACACGTAATAGTTCTTTCGAATTTTCTTTAAGTCCATTCTTAATCCTTTGGCGGGTAATTTTATTTTTTCGGTCAAGTGAAGTCACATAGGGTACCAGTTATTTTTTAATCTATTTAGACCATGGATGCAGCTCCCATAGTATTTCTGAGCTCGATAAAGACGAATAATTTTTGTTTTTTTGAATCATATTTACAAGGTCGATGGGAAGTTTATTCAGAGGTTTAATTGATAATTTTGATTGTTACACTTTTTGCTACCGTATTGAATCTATCTAGTATCAATAAGTTTGTTTATACTGTTAAAATGCTTATATCGTTGGATTTTTTAATATAGTATTTTCCTATGATCAGTTTTTGTCCGATAGAAAGAATTTTAGATAGTTTTCTCATTATTCTATAGATTATAAAAAAAATAGTGATTAAGTTAAGTTTTGGGCTTGCTAACTATATTTTAAATATAGTTGTTTTTGTATTGTTCTTTTTTAGTTTAAGGAATTTCGACCTTCATTATGTGGTAGGATTGAGTTTCCTTGCTTTGATTGGCTATTCGTTAGTCAATTCTACATTTCTTGCTTTTATTAAATTAATTTTGGTTGTCCAGTTTTTGCGTTTTGAGTCACTCACGTCAACTGGGGGTAATTCTTATTCATTTAGATGGGTGTCTTCCTTCGATGCTAATGAGATGTTTTTATCTCTTCATATATTGGTTATATTTATAATCGTTATAAGTTTGATTATAAATCTATTCATCCGTAATTCAATTAGTCAAGATTCTCTTTATATTGTAGCCAATCGTTTATTCAAAAATATTTTTTTAGTAAATTTACTTTTGGCAATTAAACTATCATTGGTGCTGTTTTTAGGATTGGGCAAATTAAATAGCGCTAGTACAGTGGTGAATTTTGTTGACAAGTTAATTCCTGATTTTTTGTTTTGGATCTTCAGTTGGCTTATATTGATTTTTTATAAAAAAGATCGTTCTGTTTTGGTAACGATAGCATTATTAATACTAATTAATTTCTTTCAACAAAGTAAAGCGTTTATTTTGGAAGGGTTATTTTCCTTTTTAATTGTAAGTTCCTTTAGATCGGATTCGGTTTATTTGTCCTTTCGGAATCTTTTTAGGCTAGGTTTTCTTTTGCTCGTTGCTTTAGGTAGTTTTTACTTTATGTTCCTAGTTAGATTGGGTGCAGACGTCTCTTTTAGTAGGGTAGTGGGTGACGTTTTATTGGGTCGACTTAGCGCTTTAGATGGTTTTTTTCTTGCAAGGTCCCATTCCTCAACAGAATTTTTGAAATTATTGCAAATTTGGTCGATATTTTCAAATGTTATTGCTGGGGTGGTACCTTTTGTTACTTCTACTTATATGTCTTTAGGACGAGCCGTTGGATTTTACTTTCAAAAAGTTCCGCTTGAGTATTCGCATTCTGGTGCGGTAGGTATGCCTGCTTTGGTTTACATGAATTCTTCCATTGTTTTTATAACGGGATTTTTATCGGTTATCGTATATGTTTTAGGTAAATTCCTTTTATATAGGTCAGATTTTTTAGTGTTTTTAAATATTTTGTTAGTTTATTATATGTTTTCTGTAGTTTTGAGTGGGAATATTGATCGGATTTTTTCGAATTTTCTTAGTGATATCTTCGTAATTTTTTTATATACAAAAATTATATTTAGGCTTAAATGAAAATACTGTTAATTACAATCCATGATTCAACTGACCTAAAGTTTGGGGATACAGTGATAGCTTCCGAGGTTAGGCGAACATTGTCTAACAATCATTCGGTGTCCGTGTTTAGCAAAAGAGAGGTATCTTGTGTAAACCCTTTGCTAGTTGCTTTTCGATCGCTTTTTTTCCTTCCTAAAAGTGCATGGGGTTTTAAGATTAAGGATCCAAATGAATTGAAACGACGTTTTGATAGGGTTATTTTTTTTGGTCCAAACTGGCTTGTTAATCATCGTGAATTTTCGGATGATGTCTTCTATATTTACGATAATATGGCTCTAAATATAGCGATTCGAGTGAAGAACAATCAAACCGGTTTCGGCTTTTATCAAATGTATTTGAGAGCACAGATTCTTTGTTGGAATTTTTTAATGAAAGCCGCATTTGTTAAGAAAGTATTGGTAAGTAGAAAAGATCATTTATTTGGTGTCTTAAATGGTTCATATAAACAAATATGTATTCCAAACGGGATCAAATACGTATCTAATTATAGTGTCACAATTGGTCCGAAAGTCCATCGGATTGGTTTTTTTGGTAGCCTTGATAGTGAGCAATCATTTCGAGCGTTAAGGTTTTTAGTCGAGCTTAATACGGTTTTTATCCAAAAAGGGGTTAAACCTAGGTTTAATATTTATGGAGCCAGGGCTTCTAGGGAAGTAGTTGATTTATGTCGAAATGCTAGATTTAATTTTATAGGGCCTTACGAGAGTATTGAGACAATGAGAAAAGAGAATGATATATTTCTCTTTCCGATGTTTTCCGGAACTGGAATTAAGAATCGAATTTTAGAGAGTATTAGTGGTAACCTTCCTTTTGTCACGAATAGTTTTGCTGTTTACGGAAGTATTGATTTGCCTGATGAGTTAGTTATAGCGTCCAATAAATCAGAAGATTGGTTCCATAAAATTTTATCATTTTCAGATAACCCAGTTTTAGTTTCCTTTTCTACAAGGAATCTTTCTTGGGATTTTAGGCTTAAGAAATTAGAAGAATTATTATGAATTTAGATAAATTCTCTTCAGTTGTTCGGTCAGCTTTTTATATTTTTTTTGTCCCCAATTCATTTTTTATTATCTCCTATCCTAAATCAGGAAATACTCTCGTGAGGCGAATTATAGCTCAGTTGGTTTCAGGTAAAGATGTAACCATTGGGCATAAGGAATTGAATGAAGTTCTGCCTGAAATTGGTAGGCCATTTTCTAGGAAATCTATTATTAGTTTCGGCTTTAAGAGCCATAATATTCCTCCACTGGTATTGTGGTCTAGAGGAATATTCATATTTAGAAACCCTTTCGATTCTCTATGTAGTTGTTATGAATACTATAATAGAAATACAAATAGGCACTTTGATTCAATAGATGATTTTTTGAAAAGTAAATATGGACTTATTTGGTACACTCAACATCTAGATTTTTTTTTAAAATTAATTAGTAATGATTCCTGGATTTCTAAGCAATGGCTTATTTTAGACTACAGGATATTATTAGAGGATCGATTAACAGCAATTAATTCGATCGCTAGCTATTTAGGCATCTCCCCTTTTGATACAGATATGATCCTAAGACATACCAGTGTTGCCAGCCTTGCGAAACTTGAGGAGGCTTCTGGTTCAAAGTCACATAAGGGCTTTACTAAGGTCAAAAATTACGATTCTTATAGAAATGAAATTGCGCCAGAGTTATATGAAAGAATTCTCCAATTGGAGAAAATATATTATCAATTATTCCCATGATAATCTTTTTATCTAATTTCGGTCCTGACAAAAATGGGCTCGTTAATTTTAACCATAAAATTTTATCGGACTTTAAAGCTCTTAATTTTAGTACAATTGAGACTAGTCGGTTTCATTTTGTAGTAGCCGCCCTTAAACTGCTTACATCAAGTAAGGTTGAGTTGGTATATATCACCATTTCAGATAACCATTTGGGGTTTTTCAAGGATTTATTATTGTTGCTGGTCTGCAGATTAAAAAACTTTCGTGTTTTGGCGCATAGCCATAGTGGAAGAATTGCGTCTTTTTTATCGGTTGGATTTGTTAGGAATTTTTACGAGATCTTTGCAGATAGGATTATTGTTTTGTCCGATAAGTTTATTCCGCAGACAAATAATCGTCAAAAATATGCTGTAGTTCAAAATATTGCTAGGCGCGAATTTTATGGGCTAGATCTTCTCAATCCCCGGGAACGAAAAAAGGAGATCGTGTTTGTTGGTATTCTATCCGAAGAAAAAGGGGTAATAGTTGCGCTAAAGGCGTTTATTTTGTCTCGTTTGTCAGCAGATGGATGGAGGTTGATTTGTTACGGTAAGTTTTTAAATGATGATGTGTATAGTCACTTTAATAAATTGCTTGACGATAACAATCTTCAGGATGTCGTGTCCTTTAAATACATCGATTCAAACGCTGAGATGGTTGATTCTTTGGCGAGAGCGAAAATTCTTTTGTTTCCAACACGTTACCAGACTGAGGGTTACCCATTAAGTGTTGTTGAATCATTATTATGCGGGCTTTTCGTAATTAGTACAAAATGGAGGGCGATCCCTGATATCTTGGAAAAGTTCGACAGCTCTGTTGTAGAGGTTGATGAGTCTATTGTTGAAAATTGCGCTACTAAATTAAAATTAGCTGCGTACAAAAATATTGACCACGACGGAATTAAAGAAAAGGCGAATGCATTTTTTTCCGAAGAAAAATTTCACAAAGAAATGGTAATTCATTTTAATCTCAAGTCGTTGACTTGACTTACACGGTTACTCATAGCTTTGCCGGCTTAAATTTATTTGGGTAAAAGTCTTTTTCCTAATAAATTAGGTAAAATTTCTTAATTTAAGGAAACTTTAGAGTTTTATTTATTTTTAATTATAGCTAGTAGTAGTTCCTTTTTTTTAGTGATTATACTATATCATTATCTTATAGTTTTAATTCCTCATTAATTTATTTAACAGAATCTTGAAAACAAGTATTATAACTGTCACTTTTAATTCCGCTAATACTTTAGTGGATACGTTTGCTTCTGTTCGTAATCAAGACTATCCCTTGATAGAGTATATCGTTGTCGATGGAGGTTCTACGGACGGGACATTGGACCTTATTCAGGAAAATTCGGCGAATATTTCCAAATGGATTTCCGAGCCGGATAGCGGCTTGTACGATGCCATGAACAAGGGGATTCGCATGGCCACAGGCGATGTGATTGGCCTGATTAACTCGGATGATTTTTATATCGATGACCGGGTAGTGTCCGATGTAATGGCAATTTTTCAGCGGCGCGCAGAGCTTGATGCGGTGCACGGGGAGTTGTTTTATGTGGATGCGGAAAATACGGATAAGGTCGTTAGGCATTGGAAAACGGGTGAATTCACCAAAGGATCCTTTGCCAACGGATGGCACCCAGCCCATCCTACGCTGTTTTTAAAACGTTCCGTATACGAAAAATATGGGTCGTTTAATTTGGATTTTAAGTTGGCCGCAGATTTTGAATTTATGTGCCGCATTTTTGAAAAACATACCATTAACAGCGCTTACCTGAATCGTCCCTTGATCAAGATGCGATTGGGCGGGGCAACCAGTAAGAACCTGAAAAATATATTGGCGCAAAATATCGAATGTTACCGGGCGTTTACGACGAATGGGGTTCCGGTCTCTCCATTTTATACGCTTAAGCGAATTCTTCCGAAATTAAAACAATACCTATGAAGGAAGTCGATGTACTCTTGTCGGGGGCGAGCGGATTTCTGGGTATGCTGTTGCATACGCAGCTATGTGATAGTGGTTCCGTGGTGGTAACCCTGGGAACCAAATCAACAAATGCTATCGGCTGTGATTTATCCCAGGAAATCCCCGTACTGCCTCCCGTTCATACGGTCATTCATGCCGCCGGAAAAGCCCATACGGTACCCGGGAACACCGCAGAGGAGCAGCGTTTTTTTCAGGTAAACCTGGAAGGCACCAAAAACCTCTGTCAGGCACTGGAGCGGCTGCCGTCCCTTCCCAAGGCCTTTATTTTTATCAGCACCGTAGCGGTCTACGGCCGATCGGAAGGAAATCGCATAGGCGAAAACTCATCGCTAGACGGGAAAACCCCCTATGCCATAAGCAAACGCTTGGCGGAGGAATGGCTGTACGAATGGGCGAAGGAAAAAGGAGTCGTTTTGGGTATACTGCGCCTGCCGCTGGTAGTTGGCCCCCATCCTCCCGGTAACCTGGGGGCCATGATCAATGGGATCCGGAGCGGTAAATACCTGCGCATCGGCAAGGCCACCGCCCGGAAAAGCATGGTCCTGGCCGAAGATATCCCCGCCATCCTGCCACCCTTGGCCGAAGTAGGCGGGGTCTATAACCTCACCGACGGGTACCACCCGTCGTTTGGGGAATTGGAAGAGACCATTTGTCGGGTATTGGAAAAGCCGCTTCCCAAAGAGATTCCGCTTTGGCTGGCAAAAGGCCTGGGCAGGGTAGGGGATTTGTTCGGCCCTAATTTTAAGATTACTTCCGACAAAGTAGCCAAAATCACGGCCGACCTCACCTTCGACGACACCCTCGCCCGGGAAAAACTAGGCTGGAAACCCAGGCAGGTGCTGGATGTTTTGCCGGAGTATTTGAAATAGTTAACCTGGCACCGTAGGGGGCTGGACTTTAGGGTCTGGCCTTTTCGCAGTTGGGTCTGGTTTTGGGTTCAAGCGTGGTTGCTATGTTTAATCGCTTACTGATTCACCACAGATGGCCACAGATTAACACAGATTTTTTTGGCAGCAGTGCCGCTGGATTGGGGTTCAGGCGTGGTGGTTAATAGGGTTCGATAGGGGCTGGGCTTTAGGGTTTGGCCTTTCTGCATTTGTAGCGGGTATTGGCTTCAGGCGTGGTGGTTAAGGGTTAAATGGTTCGGAACGGGTGGAGTGGTAGTTTCGGGCAAATGGGCAGGGGCGGTGGTTTTGGGTTCAGGTGTGGTTGTTAAGGGGTAAAGTGGTTCGTTATCGGCTGGGCTTTTGGGTCTAGTCTTTTTTGCAGGAACCAATTTTCGAAGCATCCGCTAATTTTGATCGAACGTCTACGATTGAAAGAAGCGGGCAGGCCGACAAAAAACGGAGCCTGTCCTGACGATAGTCAGTGGCCTGTCCTGACGGGAGTCAGGAGGGCTCGGGAGGTATGCGGGGGGAAGGATTTTTTTGTCTTGATCTTGACCTTCCTGCCTGCCGATAGGTAGGTTTGGTACTTTTGGATCAAAGCATGTCCCGAGCAGCGTAGTGAATAAAGTACGAAAGGAATTGGCGTTTACCAATACCATAAGCCTTTGACCTGCCATTTGTGTCAACCTGGAACCGACCCTGCTTGGGCATTGGCGGCAAGTTTGTACCAGTAGTATCCAGCTTGTTAGCCAATTCAGGACACCAGGAGTGCTCGTCCGATAATTCATTTACCGCAAAATCTATTTTGATATTGTAATAGACAAGTTTATATAGTATACTTGTATATAATATTATTTATTTTTAGAAAGAAGCAGTAAAATCGACAAACCGTATTTTAAATCCAGTTTCTACTTTAAACCAATTAGGATAATAAACCAATAAATGGCAATAAATCAATAATATCGCTTTAACTGATCAACCAACTTTTCTTACAATGCAGCAAAAAAAACTACCCTACACCGGTCTTTTAGTGCACCCGTTTGTTCCTAATTTAAGAAAACAATCTCCTCTTTCCCCGGGAAATGGTTATGCGCAAGGAACACTACCAAAGCCATTTATTGTCTGAAAAACGTGTGCTAATTTTACTTATTACCTGATACTTTTGGTCCAACTGATGGGGACTCGTATACTTCCAATAATATACACGTGAATTACCAATGCTTTTCAATTCCCTGGATTTCGCTTTGTTTCTGCCGGTTGTGTTTTTCTGCTATTGGTTTGTATTCCAAAGGCAGTTGCGGATCCAAAACATTTTTTTGGTTGCTGCAAGCTATTTTTTCTATGCCTGTTGGGATTGGCGATTTCTAACGCTGATTGCGGTAAGTACCTTCGTTGATTTTATTGTAGGGCAGGCGCTGGGAAGTGCTAAAAACCCTAAACTCCGGAAGCAATTGCTCTATATAAGTATATTTGTTAACCTTGGCTTGTTAGGGTTTTTTAAATTTTTTAATTTCTTTGTTGAGAATTTTCACGCAGCCTTTTCCCTTTTTGGAAAACCCTTGGAGGTCTCTACCTTACATATCGTACTTCCGGTAGGTATCAGTTTTTATACCTTTCAAACCCTCAGCTATACCATTGATATCTACAAGCGAAAAATTGAGCCTACCCACGACCCGGTAGAATTCGCAGCCTTTGTTAGTTTTTTCCCCCAATTGGTAGCAGGCCCCATTGAACGAGCCAAAAATCTACTGCCTCAATTTCAAACTAAACGAACGTTTCAGTATAGCGAAGCAGTAGACGGCATGCGTCAAATAGGTTGGGGTTTGTTCAAAAAAATCGCTATTGCAGATCGCTGCGCTCCCCTGGTTAACGAAATTTTCGCGGATCCCGCTTCCCATCACGGGAGTACCCTATTCATTGCTGCGTTTTTATTCACCATTCAAATCTATGCGGACTTTTCCGGATACTCCGATATAGCCATCGGTACGGCAAAACTATTCGGTTTTAGATTGATGCAGAATTTCAATTATCCTTTTTTTTCCCGCGATTTTGGGGAAGGTTGGAGAAAATGGCAT
Source organism: Cyclobacterium xiamenense (assembly GCF_900109255.1). Classification (NCBI taxonomy): domain Bacteria; kingdom Pseudomonadati; phylum Bacteroidota; class Cytophagia; order Cytophagales; family Cyclobacteriaceae; genus Cyclobacterium; species Cyclobacterium xiamenense. The sequence goes on from NZ_FNZH01000004.1 coordinate 432,836, forward strand.
ATTTCGCTTACCACCTGGTTTAGAGACTACGTCTACATCCCCCTTGCGAAGGCGCGAGCGGTCACTACCTGGACAAAAATAACCAACGTATTCATCGTATTTGTATTGGTAGGCTTTTGGCACGGTGCGAATTGGACCTTCTTGTTTTGGGGATTTCTCCATGCAATTTATTTCCTACCCACACACCTAAGCCGAGGTGTGCGAAGAAATCGCCGATCGCCGATCCCCGAATTAAGAGAAGCCCCCCAAATGGTTTTTTGCTTTTTGCTAACGGTTTTCTCCGTTGTTTTCTTTCGGTCCGAAACCCTGCAGCAAGCCTTTGCCATTTTTTCGAAGATTTTTTCACGAACCCTATTTGACAGGCCCGATCTAATCAACGATCAGAATATTTTTTACGCATCGTTTATTATTTTCTTTTTTATTGTTGAATGGAAAGGGCGAAGGGGAAAACATGCGCTGGAGTGGATGACTAATTGGCACAAATCCTATCGCATGTTAACGTATTATTCCCTGACTTTCTTCATTTTTTGGTTTGCTAATCAAAAGCAGGAATTTATTTATTTTGACTTTTGATGCCGATGAAAAAGTTCTTGACAAAGCTTTATTCGTTTCTTTTTCCCCTCCTGGTATCTGGATTGCTGCTGGAACTATTGATTCGCTCGATCCCAAACGACTATCTGTTTAAACGAAAAATGATCGAATCGGGTGCCGACGATATTGCTGTTTTGGTACTGGGAACCAGCCATGCCTGGGAGGGAGTTAATCCAGCGTTTTTTACCCTCCGTACTTTTAACGCCGGGCATGCTGCCCAATCGGTGGATATAGACCTGGCATTATTCAGAAGGTTTAGCTCGCATCTAAGTAACTTAAAAGCCATTCTGCTTCCGATCGATTATCCAAGCTTGATTTTTAGGACTTCTACATCTTCGGATGATTGGCGGATGAAAAATTATCATCTTTATTACGGGCTCAGGACAACCTTTGATCCGAAGCATTACTCAGAAATTCTCAGCGTTCGGTTCAAAACCAACGTGATACGAGTTTATAAACACTACCTGCAAGGTAAATCATTTGTTTTTTCGGATTCCAGCGGATTCTACATAAAAGAAGGATACGTGGAAGACCTAAAAACCTCAGGTGTACGGGATGCCACCCTACACAGCCAACTCGACCTATCGATGATGCAGGAAAATCTGAAGTGCCTGCAGGAGTTCATCCACGAAGCAAAAGCAAGAGATATCGTGGTGCTATTTTATTCCAGTCCCATGTCAAATCAGTACAGGTCTCGGCTCGACGAAAAGCAACTAAACCTGACCTATCAAATGGTAGAGCGTTTAGTGGAGGAAGACCATGTTTTTTACCGGGACTTCCTTGATGATCCGAGATTTACTGACGCGGATTTCCGAAATGCCACTCATCTGAATGGAACAGGCGCAAAAAAACTATCGGAGCTCCTCAATCGGGAACTGGAATTAATTGTTTCCATAAATAAGCATAGTAAGTAATTCTGGACTGCGAAAAAAATAATGGGTTTTTAGCGGATAAATATCAAAACAAAAGGGAGTAACCGTGGTCACGTAAAATTCGTCCGAAAAAAACTAGCTATTTATTTAGGTCTTCTTAGAGAATAAAAAGGGGCTATTTTTCATGGCTGAGGGGTAGTGATCGACTTTGTGGCAGGATCTTCGGATGCGGCTTCAGCCGTATCGAAGGGGTAGCACCGTGTTCGTGGCTCTCCTCCCCCGCCTTGTTTAAGGAGTGGGGCAGGGGGGTGGTCCCATACGAGGGCCTGCATTGGCGGAAAGTTTATACCAGTAGTACCAATTTTCGAAGCATCCGCTAATTTTGATCGAACGTCTACGATTGAAAGAAGCGGGCAGGCCGGCACAAAACGGAGCCTGTCCTGACGAGAGTCAGTGGCCTGTCCTGACGATAGTCAGTGGCCTGTCCTGACGGGAGTCAGGAGGTGTGCGGGAGGTTAGCGGGGGAAGGATTTTTGTGCCTTGATCTTTTGGTACTTTTGGATCAAGCCTGTCCTGAGCAGCGTAGTGAATAAAGTACGAAAGGAATTGGCGTTAAAACAAGGAGTACAACCTATGTTCTGCCATGCCCTTTTCCTAAAGCCAGGTGACACTTTAGGGTCTGGCCTTTCTGCATTTGGGTCTGGTTTTGGGTTCAAGCGTGGTTGCTATGTTTAATCGCTTACTGATTCACCACAGATGGCCACAGATTAACACAGATTTTTTTGGCAACAGTGCCGCTGGATTGGGGTTCAGACATGGTGGTTAATAGGGTTCGATAGGGGCTGGGCTTTAGGGTTTGGCCTTTCTGCATTTGTAGCGGGTATTGGCTTCAGGCGTGGTGGTTAAGGGTTAAATGGTTCGGAACGGGTGGAGTTGTAGTTTCGGGCAAATGGGCAGGAGAGGCGGTATTAGATTCAGCCGTGGTGGTTAAGGGTTAATAGGGCTCGGTACGGCTTGATCTGGAGTTATGGGGAAATAGGCAGGAGCGGTGGTATGAGGTTCAGGCGTGGTGGTTAATAGGGTTCGATACGGGCTGGGCTTTAGGGTTTGGCCTTTCTGCATTTGGGGCGGCATTGGATTCAGGGGCGGTGGTTAAGGGTTAATTGGCTCGGTACGAGTTGATTTGTAGTTATGGGCAAATAGGCAGTAGAGGTGGAATTAGATTCATTCGGGGTGGATAAGGGTTAAAATCGTACTCGATAATCCCTCCCCCTCCTTGTTTAAGGAGGGGGCCCGGGGGGTGGTCAAGGAGGGGGGAAGGGGGTTGGTCCCAAACGTGGCTTGGCATTGGCGGCAAGTTTCTACCAGTAGTATAGCCAATGCAGCAACCGAGATGTTTCCCTGACCCCGGGCCGTGCCTCGTGCCTCGGCTGACCCGGGGCTAGTATATGGGAGGACCATTTTCGTTTACTGACTATTCCGTATCAAAATCCGGAAAGTCAAAGGCATTTCTAACTAACCTTTCGCATCGATGAACAGTAATAATATCGATACGATTGGTATCAACTAAATGATAAACGATTCTATAGTTTAATCGGATAAGTTCCCTTAATTTATCGTTTTGGAATTCAGGAACCATTTTTCCTATTCGTGGCTGTTCTTCAAGTATGTCAACCGCATTAAATAGTCTTTCTACTGTTAATTGTGCATACCTTTCAGAATCTTTTGAGATATATTCTCCGATTTCGTTTAAATCAAAGATGGCAGTATCGGTCCAGATTACTTTACCCATTTATTGAGTTTTTCTCTTGCCTCTTCTTTGGTATTTATCCGCCCATTCACGGAATCATCAAGACCTTTTTGGACGTTTTCAAGAAAAATCAAATGGTCTACTACCTGATCAATCGTTAGTTGCTCAGGTAATTGGTCCAGGGAATTGATAATCTGAGTCTTGGTTATCATGGTAATTATTTTTTTATCAAAGATAATGAATCAATTTTGAAAGTCATCATATGGTCACAACGTTAGGGATCCCTGATCAGTTGAAGATGTATATTTTTAGGTTCCCAGAGGGTTGATGCATTTTGGCTTCAAAAAGGGTTAACCGCCTATGTGCCGGCTGGACTTTGGGGTTAGGGCTTTTCGCATTTGGGGCGGCATTGGATTCAGGAGCGGTGGTCTTGGATTCAGTCGGGGTGGTTAATAGGGTTCGATACGGGCTGGGCTTTTGGGTCTGGTCTTTTTTGCATTTGGGGCGGTGTAGCACCAGCCGTGGTGGTTAAAATGGCTCCCAAGGGGCTGAGGTTTAGTTTTGGGCTACTAGGCAGGAGCGGTGGTTTTCGGTTCAGGTGTGGTGGTTAAGGCAGCATTTTGTCCGGCTGGGGTGTAGTGATCGGCTTTCTGGCAGGATATCAGGTATTGGATTCATTCCTTGTGGTTGCGAGTTAGCATCGTGTTCGTGGCGCTACTCCCCCGCCTTGTTTAAGGAGGGGGGCAGGGGGGTGGTCTCGAACTTAGGCTCGGCATTGGCGGAATGTTTGTACCAGTAGTAATCGGCTCTTTAGCCAATGCGGCAACTGAGGTATTTACCTGACCCCGGGCTGCGCCTCGTCCCTCGGCTTACCCGGGGCTAGCATCGTTTCACCCCTGTCGGGGTTCGGTGCCCGTATCCGATCCTTCAGCGATTAACCAGTTAACCCATTAAACCGAAAGCATCCCCGAAGGCTGAGCCTGTCGAAAGCCCAGACGTTTCTGTGGGCTGAGCCTGTCGAAGCCCAAATCATCCCATCATCGAACCATGCCTTCGCCTCCGCCTCCGCCTTCGACAAGCTCAGGCATCGGCTCAGGCATCGGCTACTACAGACACGCCTTCGTGGGCTGAGCCTGTCGAAGCCCAGGCAGCCAGGACGGACACGTTCCCGTGGGCTGAGCCTGTCGAAGCCCAGGCCGGACACCATCCCATCATCGAACCATGCCTTCGCCTCCGCCTTCGCCTTCGATAAGCTCAGGCATCGGCTACTACAGACACGCCTTCGTGGGCTGAGCCTGTCGAAGTCCACATCATTCAAAAAAATCAAAAACCATAGATCATTTAAATCTTTTGTTCTACTAATTCGTTACTTTGGTAGAGAAATAGATTAAACAGGCAATCTGGCAAAAATGTAAATCAAAAGATGGAAACATTGATTTTAAATAGTACTTCCGAGGATGATCTGAAGCTCCTTTTGGATATTGCAAAAAAGCTGGGAATGGATTTGAGGGTTGCGGATAAACAAGAATTGATGATGACTCAGGCTAAGTGGCTGAATAAATCCGTGCAAAAAAATAATATCTCATTAGCAGAAATTGTCGAATCTTGCAGTTCAGTAAGAAAATCCCGGTATGAGGAACGGAAGAAGGATAATCCTTGATACTAATATCTGGGTCAGCTACATTATAGGACGAAAATTAGATGAGATTACAAAACTCATTTTAGACCACAATTTAATAGTGTTTTCTTGTAATGAGCTTGAAGAAGAATTAGAAGAAGTTTTGTCTAGAGATAAATTTACAAAGGTACTCCATTTTAAACCAGATTTTTATTAAAATTTTATTCGTAATTTGACGACCATTATTTCCATTTCGACAATTTTCCAGGAGTGTCCAGATAAAAAAGATAATTTTTTGTTTGATTTGGCCATACAATCACAATCCGATTTTCTTGTAACAGGAGACAAATTATTATTGGACCTAAACGTCGATAACTTAAAGGTTGTATCTTTTAAACAATTTAGGGAACACTTTAACTAGTAACTTTTTTTTGAAAAGCAAGCTCATATTGGATAAGTCTATAGGTCGAAATCAAAATTTATGAGCACAGGTCCAGGGGTAAAAGTTTATTGATTCACCACAGATGGCCACAGATTGGCACAGATTTTTTTGGCAGCAGTGCAGCTGGATTGGGGTTCAGACATGGTGGTTAATAGGGTTCGATAGGGGCTGGGCTTTAGGGTTTGGCCTTTCTGCATTTGTAGCGGGTATTGGCTTTAGGGGTGGCGGTTAAGGGTTAATTGGCTCGGTACGGGTTGATTTGTAGTTATGGGCAACCAGGCAGGAGCGGTGGAATTCGGTTCAGTCGAGGTTGTTAAGGGTTAATAGGATTCGGTACGGGTTGAGTTGGAGTTATGGGCAAATAGGCAGTAGAGGTGGAATTAGATTCATTAGGGGTGGTTAAGGGTTAAAATCGTACTCGATAATCCCTCCCCCTCCTTGTTTATGGAGGGGGCCCGGGGGGTGGTCCGATACGTGACTCGGCATTGGCGGAATGTTTGTACCATTGGTAGCCAGTTCTTTAGCCAATGCACGAAACGAGGTGTTTGCTTGACCCCGGGCTGCGCCTCGTCCCTCGGCTTACCCGGGGCTAGCATCGTTTCACCCCTGTCGGGGTTCGGTGCCCGTATCCGATCCTTCAGCGAT
>NZ_FNZH01000004.1:439193-443437 GCF_900109255.1 Cyclobacterium xiamenense
GCCTCCGCCTCCGCCTCCGCCTCCGCCTCCGCCTTCGCCTCCGCCTCCGCCTTCGCCTTCGACAAGCTCAGGCATCGGCTACTACAGACATGTCCCCGTGGGCTGAGCCTGTCGAAGCCCAGGCAGCCAGGACGGACACGTCCCCGTGGGCTGAGCCTGTCGAAGCCCAGGCAGCCAGGACGGACATGTTCCCGTGGGCTGAGCCTGTCGAAGCCCACACCATCCCATCATCGAACCATGCCTTCGCCTCCGCCTCCGCCTTCGACAAGCTCAGGCATCGGCTCAGGCATCGGCTACTACAGACAGGTCCCCGTGGGCTGCGCCTGTCGAAGCCCAGGCAGCCAGGACGGACACGTTCCCGTGGGCTGAGCCTGTCGAAGTCCACATCATCAAACCATCCCCGAACGTCGATTCCACTGCAACAGCCCTCGTTTCTACACAAGCACTTGTAAAACAGTCATTTGTATTGGATAAATTATACCAATCAAATAAAAATTGTCGAATTACCCTGCATTTTTACGAATCATCCACGAAATTGCCGGAGCGTCTGCGTAAATCGCAGCGAAGCCAATGGATCAAAAAATATACCCATTTTCCATCAAACCATCCGCCAATCGAATCCCTATACCACCATGCTTACCTTCCTTATTTTTTTTCTGCTCCTTTTTGCGGCCCAACTGGCCTACCTGCAACTGGCCCGGCGATACGGGATCGTAGACAATCCCAATGCCCGTTCCTCGCATTCCCAGCAAACCATCCGGGGAGGAGGGCTGGTATTTGTACTGGCGGTGATCCTTTCCTGGATTGCAGGCTATCTTTCCATGTGGGTTAGCCTGGCCGTCGTGCTGGTTGGTGCGGTCAGTCTGGCCGACGATATGCGCGGGCTTCCCCAGTGGCCCCGCCTGGCAGCACACCTGATAGCTAGCCTGGCACTGGTCCTGGAGTGGCAGCAACAGGCCTCCTTTTCACTCGGGTGGATTCCCCTGATCTTGTTTTTGGTGATCGGATGGATCAACCTGTTCAACTTTATGGACGGTATCAATGGCATTACCGTAGCCTACGCCCTGGTTGCCTTGGGAACCTTTTATTGGGTACCCGATTTGCGGGACGACCGGGATTGGATCCTGTTAGTCGGGCTTTCCTGCCTGGTTTTTGCCTGGTTTAATTTCCGTAAAAAGGCCCGCGTCTTTGCCGGAGACGTGGGTTCGGTCAGCATGGCCCTGATTCTGGGTTACCTGATGGTAAAAATCATCCTGCTGACAGGCAATCCCTGGTACCTGTTTTTTTTCAGTTTGTACGGGGTGGATGCCGTCCTTACCCTGTTGATTCGGTTGCGCCGGAAAGAAAACCTGTTCCAACCCCACCGCAGCCACCTGTATCAGTTTCTGGCCAACGAAAAAAAACTGCCCCACCGACTCGTTTCCCTGAGCTATGCAGGTTTGCAGTTGGGGATCAATTGGCTCTGGATGGAGGGCATTGGCCTGGATACCTTCTCCTGGCTGCCGGGCTTGGTATTCACCGCCGGATTAGTGGGCGTTTACCTGCTGGTACGCTTTTGGGCAACCCCAACGGAGCCCCTGCAACAGGCCTCAAAACGCTGAGCTTCGGGTTGTGATTCAACCGGTGACCGTCGGGGCGTTCAACTACCTCCGGCGGAACCTGTCCAAAGAAACCGAGCTTGCCAAGACGGACACGCCTCCGTGGGCTGAGCTTGTCGAAGTCCACGCTTACGAACACGCCTCCCGTGGGCTGGGCTTGCCGAAGTCCACGCTTACGAACACGTCTCCCGTGGGCTGAGCTTGTCGAAGTCCACGCTTACGAACACATCCCCGTGGGCTGAGCTTGCCGAAGTCCACGCTTACGAACATATCCCCGTGGGCTGAGCTTGTCGAAGTCCACGCTTACGAACATATCCCCGTGGGCTGAGCCTGTCGAAGCCCACATGATCAAACGGTTATCGAATTTTTTTTTATTTTTTTTTGCTAGCGGGATTCCCGACACCTGGGATCTTTTTTGCGTTTACTACTTCAAAAACGTACCTGCCATCAGGAAAAATGTACTTAAATTTTTTGGCCGTAAAACCCGTCGTTTCGGGCTTCCAAGGCCGATTTAATTCGCTTTGCTATTCTTGGCAAATCGGTTAGTTTTGTATACAACAGCAAAAAATAGTGACGCAGCAAGTCGAGTAGATGGCAAAGGAAAATCAAATCACTCCCCTTTCTTCCCCGCATTTCTCAGGAAACGAAATTGGATTTATCCAGGCGGCGATCGCTGCGGGAGAAATTGCGACCAATGGGCGGTTCATCCGGCAGTTTGAACAGGAGTTGGAGCGGCAATTCGATTCCCCTCACGTCATCGCGCTCAATTCCGGCACCTCCGCCATTCACCTGGCGCTCCATTTATTAGGGGTAGGTTCCGGAGACGAGGTCATTTGCCAGTCCTTTACCTTTGTAGCCTCCTGCAATCCCATCCGCTACCTGGGAGGGGTTCCGGTATTTGTGGACAGCGAAGAAAAAACCTGGAACATGTGTCCGGACAGGCTGGAAGAAACCATTCGCAAACGACTCGCTCAGGGAAAAAAACCCAAGGTCATCCTGGCCGTGAACTTATTCGGCATGCCGGCTAACTGGTCCCGAATCGGTCACATCGCTAAAAAATACGACATCCCCGTTCTGGAAGATGCCGCCGAATCCCTGGGGTCCACCATAGACGGCCAATTTGCCGGAACTTTTGGAGACCTCGGCGTTTTCTCCTTTAACGGCAATAAAATAATTACGACCGGCTCGGGGGGAGCCCTGTTGACCAAAAACCGGTTTTTGGAAAAAAAATCCCGCTACCTGGCAACTCAGGCCAAACTGAATGTGGCCCATTACGAACACAACGAACTCGGGTACAATTACAAAATGACCAACCTGGCAGCAGGGATCGGTCTTGCCCAACTGCAGGTAATTGCGGATCGCATCCGCAAACGAAGACAGATTTTTACCGAGTACAGACGCTTGCTGCAGGGCATTCCCGGGCTGCAGTTTTTGGAGGAACCCCCGGGCTACTTTTCCAACCGCTGGCTGACTACCCTGCTGATCCAACCGGAGCAAGCCGGATTTGATGCGGTGGAATTGCGCAATTCCCTGCTGCTGGAAGGCATAGAATCCCGCTTTTTATGGAAACCGATGCACCTGCAGCCCCTGTACCGGGACGCAGGCTATCTGGGAGGAGGCGTGGCCGAAAATTTGTTCCGGACCGGCCTCTGTTTGCCAAGCAGCAGCTTGCTGGGAACGCCCGAATTGGAACGAATCGTGGAGGTGGTTGCCCGGCTGCATGCCGGCACGCTGTATACTACCGGTAAGACGGTTTGATGCGCGGTTGTATGAAAAAGCGCCTTACAGATATCGGCTTTTCACTTGCCTTGTTGGTGTTGACAGCGCCGGTCTTCCTGGCAATCGTCGTGCTACAGTGTCTCGCATACCGGGGCAAGGTGTTTTTCTTGCAGGCGCGTGCAGGAAAGCACGGAAAAATCTTTACCCTGATAAAATTTCGTACCATGACGGAAGAGCTGGACACGGATGGCCAACTCCTGCCCGATCACCTGCGCGTCCCTAGGCTGGGTGCTTGGCTTCGAGCGTCTTCCCTGGACGAATTGCCACAGTTGCTAAATGTGCTGAAAGGAGAGATGAGTTTGGTCGGCCCCCGGCCCTTGTTGCCGGAATACCTTCCGCTGTACAGTCCCGAGCAGCGTAGGCGGCACGAGGTGTTGCCCGGAATCACGGGTTGGGCACAGGTAAACGGCAGAAATACCGTGGATTGGGGGAAGAAATTTGAATACGACCTGTGGTACGTAGACAACCACAGCCTGCGGCTGGACCTGGCCATTTTGCTAAAGACCGTCAAACCAGTCGTTTCCCGTCAGCAGATCTACCCGGAAGGCCGCACCTCCGTAGAAAAATTTCGCGGCATGCCCTCCTAGATTCCCCTTCGCCTTACCCCTTACCTTCACATTTGCACGGGCTGCCTTTTTAGGCTGATCCTTTTTCAGTCCGACAAGCACAGGCGGTCCTTACGAACACGCTCCGTGGGCTGAGCCTGTCGAAGCCCAGACCGTCAAGACGACTACGTTTCCGTGGGCTGAGCCTGTCGAAGCCCAAACCATCAAACCATGCCTTCGCCTCCGCCTTCGACAAGCTCAGGCATCGGCTCAGGCATCGGCTACTACAGATACGTCCCCGTGGGCTGAGCCTGTCGAAGCC
>NZ_FNZH01000004.1:443447-443740 GCF_900109255.1 Cyclobacterium xiamenense
CGCCTCCGCCTTCGACAAGCTCAGGCATCGGCTCAGGCATCGGCTACTACAGATACGTCCCCGTGGGCTGAGCCTGTCGAAGCCCAGACCGTCAAGACGGATACGTTCCCGTGGGCTGAGCCTGTCGAAGCCCACATCATCGAACCATGCCTCCGCCTTCGCCTCCGCCTTCGCCTCCGCCTTCGCCTCCGCCTTCGCCTCCGCCTTCGCCTTCGCCTTCGACAAGCTCAGGCATCGGCTCAGGCATCGGCTACTACAGACACGTCTCCGTGGGCTGAGCCTGTCGAAGCCCA
>NZ_FNZH01000004.1:444020-456314 GCF_900109255.1 Cyclobacterium xiamenense
CGCCTTCGACAAGCTCAGGCATCGGCTCAGGCATCGGCTACTACAGACAGGTCTCCGTGGGCTGAGCCTGTCGAAGCCCATCGAAATACTCCCCAAAACCCGTCTCTTTTTTACACAAAAAAATGTACCTTGTGACGCAAATGCACCAACCGTCACGGATTTCTGTTTATTGGGTAGGACTCGTCCTGTTACTAGTCGCCGGACCCTTTTCTGCACGGGCCCAAATGTTTGCAGGAGAGCCCATGTTGGAGGAGGTAAGCCGGCGGGCGCAGCTATTGGGCAAGGGTGATCCACAGGTCAGCTACCTGCTGCGACCCCTTACCGCTAACCTCTCGGGCCTGATCGAGGGCGACAGCCTGCAGGAGCCCCGTCGCATCGGCGGAAACTGGAGCCTGCTGCCCGTTCGAGCGTCTTTGGATCATTCCACCCGACGGCCCTATGGATCCTATCCCTACCTCACCGTACCCGCCCGGGGGCCGCAACTCTGGATCAATCCGGGCCTGCAGTTCACCCGGTCCTGGTTGACCATTCGCTTCCAGCCGGAGGCGATCGTTGCCGTAAATTCTGCCTTTGACGGGTATCCCGATACCTATTCCCGGCAGGTGAATCAGTGGTACTTTCGCTACCCAAACACCCTCAATTTCCCGGAACGCTTTGGGGACGGGGCCTTGTTTCGGTTGGGATGGGGCCAATCCAAGGTTGCCGCGCATTGGCGAAATTGGGAAGCAAGCCTGAGCACCCAGTCGATCTGGTGGGGACCGGGCCAATTTCATTCCCTGACCTTCAGTCAGCAGGCACCGGGGTTTCCGCACCTGAGCCTCGGCAGCCGCGCGCCCCTTTCCACCGTCCTTGGATCCTTTGAGGCGCAGTTGCTCGTCGGCCGGTTGGAAAGTACCGCGTATCCCCCCGTACAGGAGGAGCAGTTGAACCAGCAGTTTTACCGTCCGCACCGCACGGACCCCCGGTACCTCAATGCCCTAATTCTTACCTATTCGCCAAAATGGCTGCCTGGTTTATCCGCAGGAGCTTCCCGTACCTTCCAAATTCACAACCGGGACAGGCCCCCGGGATTTCGTTCCCTCTTGCCCGTGGTGCTGCCCCTGATCAAAGAGAACTACGGATTTACCAATGCCGATGGAAATTGGGACCAACAGGTGACCCTGTTTGGGCGCTGGCGGCTGCCAGAAGCAAAGACGGAGCTTTATTTTGAATACGGTCGCCGCGACCATGCCCTGAATTGGCGGGAATTTGCCCTGAATCCCGAGCATGCCCGGGCCTACCTGCTGGGCTTTATCAAATTATGGGCCCTGGAACGGGGTCATTTTCAGGTGCGGGGCGAAATGGTCCAACAACAGGAGGCCATCAACCGTCTGGTTCGCTACGCAAGCAACGCCGGCATGAACTGGCATGGTCATGCACAAGTTCGGGGCTTCTCTCACCGCGGGGAGCCGCTGGGCGTGGGTTTGGGCTCGGGTACCAACCTGCAAACCCTTGAATTTTCCCACGTGGACGGCTGGAAAAAAACCGGATTGCGCCTGGACCGGGTGGCAAGAAACAACGACTTTTTCTACGCAGCCGGCAGCAACGCAGACCTGGAACCCTGGACTGATTTGGCACTGGCGCTACTTTGGGAACGAAAAATCCAACAAATCAACGTGTCGGTAAACGGAACCTATATCCGCTCCCATCATTACCAATGGCAGGCCAATGCCCCGTCTAGCGGCAATTTCCGGCTGCAGCTGGGGCTGATGTACCAGTGGTGATCTGGCACACAAACCCGTTTCTTGAATCCCGTAAAAAAGCCGCCCAATAGGATAGGAAGCGTTCGTTAGAGGCATACAACAGCGACCACTTATACGGGGCGTTTCACCGCTTTCCGAGAGGGGAGGTAGGGATGCCGGGACAGTAGGGAATTTATTTTTGTCCTTCCCGATTTCGAAATCTCAGGAATGCAATGGGATAAGTAGTTGATACTATGTTGGTAAGCATTCCTTTTCTGGCCCTCTTGGCAGGCCAATACCGAAAAAGGGAAATAAAAATAAGCCCAAATTGATTGGTAGAATTCAGGCTTTTAATTACATTTAAATGCTATTTGAATGAGGAATTGCACTATTAATTAAATTGGTTGGTATTAGAATGCGGTAGAAACGTCAAATAGCGCTAGTAATTATCGTTTATTGTAAAAATACTTTTTGTTTCGAAGGAAAAACAAATAAATTTGCGGCTAGTAAAGCCACCTAACAGCATGACCAACCTTATTTTTATGATCAATTTCAGCAAGAAAATCAATATTATACCCCGGTGGATCATTGCCAGCCTCGACGGGGTGATTTTATTTCAGTGCGTACTCTTTGCCTTCTGGCTGCGCGCCAACTTTGACCTGTCAAACATGGAGCGCTTTGATGTACTCCGGGGAGCCCTGGTGTATTCCCTGGTAGGACTCCTTGCCATGTTTTTTACCAAGAGCTACGTGGGTATCGTCCGCCATACCTCCCTGCAGGATGCCATGACCCTTCTGTGGACCATCGCCCTCACTGCGGCGGGCATTACGGTCATCAACCTGTTTATGGCCAATTTTACAGAAGTCAGTAGCCACATGCTCCCGTTTTCCGTGCTAGTCATTGGTTCGCTGCTGGCCTTGTTTTTTCTGATGGTCTACCGCTTGCTTGTCAAAGACGCCTTCCGGCTGATCAAAGCCAGTACGGAGCCGGATTTGCCCGAACGGAAAGTTATTATCTTTGGTGCCGGTGAAGCCGGAATCCTGACCCATCAGGCCCTGTCCAAGGACAGTCAATTCAAATTTGTGACCCACGGTTTTCTGGACGACGACCCGTCCAAAAAAGGCAAAAAAATCCAGGGGAAGCCGGTTTTCGGCGGCCTGGAGATGCTCGAAAGCCTGGTAGAAAGCAGGGGCATTAACGAGCTCATCATCTCGGTACTGTTGGACCTTTCCCCTTCCAGAAAGCGGGAAATCATCGATCGCTGCCTCACACTGGGCGTACACGTCATGACCATCACGCCGGTCAACCAATGGGTGAGCGGCGGGGACAAGCCCGGCAATCTGCGGGAGGTGAATATCGAAGATTTGTTAGGCCGGGACTCCATCAAGTTGGAAAATCAGGCGGTGATTGATTACCTGGCCGGGAAAACCATTCTGGTCACCGGAGCTGCCGGATCCATTGGCAGTGAAATATGCCGGCAGGTCGCCCGGGCCAATCCGGGTTTTCTGATCATGCTCGACAAAGCGGAATCCCCCTTGCACGATCAGGAGGTCTTTTTGGAAAGCCGCTTCAACCAAATGCCCCTGGTATCGGTGCTGGCAGATGTGACGGATAGGCAGGCCTTGGAAAAGGTCATGAAAACCTACCAGCCGGAAGTGATTTTTCATGCAGCTGCCTACAAACACGTGCCCATGATGGAAAAGTACCCGGCAGAGTCGGTGCGCTGCAACGTCATGGGAACCAAGCTGGTGGCCGATCTGGCAGTAAAATACGGGGTGGAGAAATTTGTACTGGTCAGTACCGACAAAGCTGTGAATCCCACTAATGTGATGGGAGCCAGTAAGCGGATTGCGGAAATGTACGTGCAATGCCTCAACAGCCGGCTGCGCGAGACCGATGCGGGATCCACCCGTTTTATCACTACCCGCTTTGGCAACGTGCTGGGCTCTAACGGATCGGTGATCCCGCTCTTTCGCCGGCAAATCCAGGAGGGCGGCCCGGTGACGGTCACCGACCCGAACATCATCCGGTATTTTATGACCATCCCCGAAGCCTGCGAATTGGTGCTCGAAGCAGGCGTGATGGGCAATGGGGGAGAGATTTACGTGTTTGACATGGGCGAGCCGGTGAAGATTTTGGATCTGGCCAAAAAGATGATTTACCTGAGTGGAAAGATTCCGGACGTAGATATTCCCATCCGGATTACGGGTTTGCGACCCGGGGAGAAATTGTACGAGGAAGTACTGAATGACAGCGAAAAATCCCTTGCCACCCACCACGAAAAAATAAAAATCGCGCAGGTTTGTCCCGGTTCCTACGATAAAGTAAGCCGAGACCTGGAGAAATTGATGGAGCACCTTTCGGCTGGGGGAGAAATGGAATTGGTCGCCCAAATGAAATACATGGTTCCGGAATACATCAGCCGAAAGTCCCGCTTTGAAGCGTTGGACCGCAAGAAGATGGAAAAACTCTAACACCGGCACGAAACAGGCCTTTTGGTACAGCCCCTCCGGCGACGGTGTGGGGCTTTTTTGATGGGGCAATAAATAGTGAGGATCAAAGACACGTACAAACAAATACAAAGCGCCCATCTCTGGGAGTTCGCCAGGAAGCAACCCGAAGATTAAGCGAAGTATTTGCATCGGCGGGTACCGCAGTTTCCTGGCTGGTTCAATTCAGTCCCAAAGCGATGGGGAGCAGTTGCCACCGCCCGTTGGGGAGCCAAAAGCAGTACGCTGCGATCCCTGGCGAATCGCTGAACGCAAAATAGGGTAGGTAGTTTTAGGAGAGCCTCTTTCCATTGGGCGATGGTATTGGTTCCCTGCGGATTTTGCCGGCTGCTTTCGGAAGACTGGCTTAGTAGGACCGAATTTTGAACTGCTTTTTTTGCTCCTGAACGGCGTTACGAAAAGAGGCATCCGTCTCCATCAGGTCGTTTACCGACTGCACGGCATGAATCACCGTGCTGTGGTCCCGCCCACCAAAATGGTACCCGATGGATTTGAGGGAATGGTTGGTAAACTCCTTGCTAAAATACATGGCCACCTGCCGGGCGATGACAATTTCTTTTTTCCGGGTTTTGGCTTTCATGTCCTCTACTTTGATGCCGTAATATTCTGCGCAGGATTTTTGGATGTATTCGATGCTGACCTCTGTTTCGATGTCCTTGACAATATTTTTCATGATGGTTTTGGCCAGGTCCAGGCTGATTTCTACCCGGTTGAGCGAGGCATGGGCAATGAGCGAAATCATGACTCCCTCCAGTTCCCGCACGTTGGTATCCACGGTATAGGCCAGGTACTCGATCACGTTGGTTGGAATATCGATGCCCTCGGACTGCATTTTCTTGCGGATGATGGCAATCCGGGTCTCAAAATCCGGCATTTGCAAATCGGCGGTCAAGCCCCACTTAAAGCGGGATAGTAGCCGTTCTTCCAGGCCCATCAAATCTTTGGGGGCACAATCGGAAGTCATGATGATCTGCCGCTTGTTTTGGTGCAGGTGGTTGAATATATGGAAAAACATTTCCTGCGTTCGACCTTTTCCGGCAAAAAACTGAATGTCATCGATGATCAACACGTCCACCTGCATGTAGAAATTCGTGAACGATTTGATATTGCCGTCTTTGATGGCATCCATAAATTGGTTGACAAACTTTTCCGAAGAAACGTAGAGTACGAATTTATCCTCCGGTCCATTTTTTATTTCGTTGCCGATGGCTTGCACCAGGTGGGTTTTTCCCAGGCCTACCCCACCGTACACCAGAAGGGGGTTGAAGGATGTAATGCCGGGCTTATTGGCCACGGCAAACCCTGCCGATCGGGCCAACCGGTTGCAATCCCCTTCGATAAAGGAATTAAAAGTATAGGTAGTGCTTAGATTGGATTGCAGGGTGGTTTGTTCGTCCAGGCTAGACAGGTCGAAGGGAGAGTGGGCCGTTGCGGCGAAGGCTTCTTTTTTCTTTTTTGAAACCGGGTTGCTTACCCCTTGCGGGTAGCTCACCATATAGGGTTGGTTTTGGGAATTGCCCTTGTCTACCACCACCGCATACTCCAAGCGGCCATCGGCTCCCAACACCGTCTTGATGGCCAACTTCAGGACGTCCACGTAGTTGTCCTCCAACCACTCGTAAAAAAATTGACTCGGTACTTGGATGGTGAGGACAGATCCGTCAATCCTTGCCGGTTGTATGGGCTTAAACCAGGTAGAAAAACTTTGTTCGTTGACGTGTTTTTCGATGATCCGCATACATTCAGTCCATATCGCTATCGCCTCTGATTTCATTGGTTACCTTTAACTGAAAGTGGAAAAAAAGCTTTACTCCTTTTGTAGGGGGTAACAAAAATGTGGAAAAATATCTTAAATAAAAAATGCCGATTTGCTTGACTTTTTTACTTTATTGGAAAACAGTTTATTCAGGCGGTTTTTATTTTTAAAATTGTTGAAAATTGAAATAACACCCTGGTATCGGTAAGTATAGGGATTTCGGTGCTTTTGGTTGGGAACCGATTAAAGGTTATTTTTGAAAAAGCCACATAGTTGGCTCCGATCTGCCAGCTTCACTACCGGATGGAAGGCACCCACCCGGTTTCCTTATCCTTTTACCATGAAGAGCATCATTTTATTGTACGATCCGTCGAATGAGGAACTGGTGGAAAAAACCCTCGTTCCCCGTCTCGGCGCCGACCTCAAACTCAAATTGCCCTTTACCGACCGGCTCACAGTCGAGCTGGGCCGGGAGGATTTTGTGGTGACCTACCTGTCCGACGCACAGCTAAAGGAATTGTTTCCCACGGCGCTGGAACAGGACTGGAAAATTGCCTTGCTTCCCCATCCGGAATTGGTTCATGGCAGACAGGGCTTTGGCGTGGATAGCGACCTGGAGGCCTGCCTAGAGCAGGTCCTGGAATCCGAAAACAGCGCTCGGGTAGACCTGCTACTGCTCAACGGCCGACCCGTGTTCAACACGGTCGTGATCGGAGAATCACTGAGCCTGATGACCGGCTCGCTGGCAAAAAACAGCTGGCAGCGGTTCTGGAAAAAAGTCGGCTACTTTTTCAAGTTGTTTCGGGTGGCGAAAGCGCACCGGTATCAATTGCAGGCGAGGGAGAAGGAAAAGCTGGATACCGCTGCCATTGGCATGGTGATCGTGCAACATGGAAAAAGCAACCTGCTTAGCCGAAAGGTGCTGGAAGATTCCTACATCAACGATGGGAAATTGCACGCAATGATTCTTGCGCCCAAAAGCATTTCGGGTCTCTTATGGTTTGGCCTGGATAGCTTTTTTCGAAAAAAGGGCAAAACCCGGCTACCACCCTTTGCCGCCCATATCAAAACCTCCAGCCTCTGTATTTCCAGCGAAGACGCGATCAATTATTCCCAGGATGGAAGCCTGCTAAGCGCCAAGAAGCTGCAGCTGGAAGTTCGACCCAAAGCCCTGAACATGCTGCCCGGAAAACACCTGGACATGGAAGGCAAAGCTTCGGAGGAGGACATCTTTAAGGTGCGGGTACTCCCCCGGGGAGAAGTACGGGACGAATTACTGAAGCGAAAGCTACCCCTCATCAACCACGCATCCACCGAAGAATTCAAGGAACTGTTTTCCAGCCTGCGGGCAAGCTCCCGTACCAGCAACAGCTACCTGGTGCTTATGGTATTGTCCACCTGCATCGCCACCCTGGGCCTATTCGGCAACTCCTCGCCGGTGATTATCGGGGCGATGATTCTGGCTCCGCTGATGGCCCCGATTATTTCCCTTTCCATGGGTGTGCTGCGGCAGGATAAGAGCCTGATTCTCGACAGCTCCAAAGCCATCGGATGGGGCATGCTGCTCGGATACCTTTGTGCCATGGGAATCACCTGGCTGACGCCCTTGAACTTGTCCAACGAAGAAATCATGGCCCGGGTCCGCCCAAACCTGCTGGATTTGGGCATTGCCGTTGGTTCCGGTGTGGCGGGAGCCTATGCCAGCGCAAAAGAAGAAATCGCCAAAACCCTGGCCGGAGTAGCGATCGCCGTGGCCCTGGTTCCTCCACTTGCCGTTTCCGGCATAGGCCTGGGCTGGATGGAATGGAGTATTTTCCAGGGAGCCTTGCTGCTATTGATGACCAACCTGGCGGGCATGGTGATGGCCGCGGCGCTGACCTTTTTGTTTTTGGGCTTTAGTCCCTTTCGTCTGGCCAGAAAGGGTATTGCCTATTCGCTCATTGTGGTGGGGCTGGTGAGCTTGCCCTTGTTTTTTGGCTTTATGGATATGGTTCGCGAAAAGGACGTGATCTCCAAACTCGACGGCTACCGGGTAAACGGAACGGTGCTGCGGGACATTACCGTCCGAAGCGTCAAACCTATCCGTCTAGCTGTGAAAATCGTGGCTGCTAGCAGCCTGGACGAACAACAGTTGCAACGCGTCAAACAGGAAATTGAGCGGGTACTGGGAGAGGAAGTGGAACTCGAGGTAACGCTGGGAGTGACGGTGTTTTAGCGCGGGGCCGG
Source organism: Cyclobacterium xiamenense (assembly GCF_900109255.1). Taxonomy (NCBI): domain Bacteria; kingdom Pseudomonadati; phylum Bacteroidota; class Cytophagia; order Cytophagales; family Cyclobacteriaceae; genus Cyclobacterium; species Cyclobacterium xiamenense. The sequence goes on from NZ_FNZH01000004.1 coordinate 452,234, forward strand.
GAAACCTGTCGCACGATTGGATGAGCAAATTCAGAAGGATTGACGGCTGCAGAATTGGCAATTTTGGCAGATTATTGGTACCTTGGAAAGGTATTCATCCTGATGCGGAATCAACAAATAAAACCGAGCAAGACCCAAGTGATACAGAGAGGGATGCCCCGATAGGTATCGACAAAAGCAGGCGGCCTGCCCGTAGGCAGGGTTTCTCCCGATTTAGGATGGGGACAGGTATGTAGCAACTTAAAAACAACGATAATCACATGAAAAGAAAAGCAACAGCAGTTTGGAAAGGAACAGGTCTGGAAGGAAGCGGCACATTGACCGCACCCAGTGGTTTTTTTGACAATTCTCCCTACAGTTTTAAAACCAGGTTTGAAAACGAAGACGGTACCCAGGGTACCAACCCGGAAGAAATGATTGCGGCTGCCCATGCCGGTTGTTTCAACATGGCCCTGAGTTTTCAGATTGCCGGCAAAGACTTTGCCGCAGAGGAGCTGGATACCACCGCTACCGTCAGCCTGGAAAAGGTGGGCGAAGGATTTTCCATCACCGGGATTGTCCTGGACCTGAAAGGAAAAGTTCCCGGCATGGACGAAGCCCTTTTTACAGAGTTAGCCGAGGTGGCAAAGGAAAATTGCCCCATCAGCAAGGCCCTCAGTGCCGTGCCCATTGAGCTGAAAATCAGTTTCTCTTCCTGATTTTCAATCCAATAAAAACCCAGAAGTGCCGGAGAACGCTCTTCGGCATTTTTTTTTTATTTCCGGTTTTACCTGGCTTGCAGCTGCTATGAGTCGATACATGCGTTTTTTGGGCTGGGCTACCCTGTTGGGCTTTGGTCTGTTGGGCTTGGGCCTGGTTTATTTTTTTCAGGAAATCCCGATGATCGAGCTGCTCGCCGGACACTGGCCCCTGCTCGCTCAAATGTTCCTGGGCCTGTCGGCCGGAGTACTTTCGGCCTTTCTGGCAAAATGGGTCATTTGCAGGCCATTCTTTTCTCAGGAGCGGGTGAAATACCAGCGCTTGATCAATCAATGGAGCTGGACTCCGGGAGGAGTTGTGTTTATTTCTATCTGTGCGGGCGTAGGGGAGGAACTGTTTTTCCGGGCAGGGTTACAACCGCTGCTAGGCCTCTGGACCACTTCGGTACTATTCGTTTTGATCCATGGATATTTGAATCCCTTTAATTGGCGAATCAGTAGTTATGGGCTACTGATGGTGGGTTTGATTGCGTTTTTTGGCTATTTGTTTCAGGAGACGGGAATTCTTACCGCGATGGCCGCCCATGCCGCCTTTGATGCGGTCCTGTTGTTTTGGCTTACCGCTAAAAATGACGATGCGGTGAGGATAGGGTGATAGGCCGATGTGGACTTCGACAGGCTCAGCCCACGGAGAAGTGTCTGTATTAGCCGATGCCTGAGCTTGTCGAAGGCAGAGGTGTCCACGGAGACGTGTTCGTAAGCGTGGACTTCGACAGGCTCAGCCCACGCGTAAGTCAATTTGAGGCATTCGGATTTCAGTATACGCTTTGGCACCCGCGGCAGACTGTAATTGTACGTAGGCGTTTGTAAATCGGAAGACTTTTTCCGGACGAGTTGGATTGACGCATATATTCCGCGCCTTCAGCGCCAGAAATGGTCCTCGTCTTGTTTGGTTAAAGAAAACCGGAACCATAGAAAGGGGTACGAACGAAATGGCATAACCGATCTGCCGGACGAATTTCAAAAATTACGTACGGTATTGAAGCGAGTTCGACGCCTCTTATATGCCTTAATTGGTTTAAAAAATATGATCAGAACCCTGGCGACGCAGGTAAGTTCGCCGTTGATGGGGGGTATGCTTCCCTTTTTTAGTGAGGCTGCCGCTAAAAAGCGACAGCCTCGGGTAATTGCATTCCATAGAAATGCATGCAGTTCCTTCCTTTATTTTCCAGGCTATTCGATAGGAACCTGAAATTCGTTGCTGCTTCGGCCTTCGGGAGTCAGGGTAATGTACCGCAGCACCAGCGGCTCCTGACCTGAGCCGGGTGTAGGAGCCAGGAAGGGACCCGTATACAAGCGGGCAGTCTGGTCGGCCTTGTGGCCATCCAGCGTGTAATACACCTTTGCTCCCGCCACCAGGGGTTCGATCTGAACCCGATGCGTGCCTGCAGCGGCATCCAGGCTGATGGTAACGGCTGCCTCAGGTATGCGGAAAAACACCCCTTGCGCTTCCAGTGACCGAAGCTGCTCCGGAAGGCGTTCCCGAATAAAGGAGGCGTAATCTTTTTCTTCGCGCGTTTTCCAGGCTACCTCGGCCAGGGCCAGGGCCCGGGGGAAAAGGAAGTATTCCATTTTTTGGTTGCTGCCAATGTATTCCGTCCAGAGGTTCGCCTGCACTCCCAAAACATGCCTTGCCTCTTCCTCGCTCAGGGCGTCGGGAATGGGCGAGTAGCTGTATACTTTCTCCAGGGGGAGAAATCCGCCGATTGCCAGGGGCTCGGTGCTTTTGTCTTCGGCCTGGTAATGATCAAAATACAGGTGGCTGTTTGGGGTCATGATCACGTCGTGCCCCATTTTGGCGGCTGCGATTCCGCCTTTTTCCCCACGCCAGCTCATAACCGTGGCATTGGGTGCCAGGCCACCTTCCAGTATTTCGTCCCAGCCAATGATTTTTCGTCCGTTTTTATTGAGGAATTGTTCGATTCGTTGGATAAAATAGCTCTGAAGCTCGTGTTCGTCCGCCAGTTTTTCCTTTTTGATGACTTTTTGGGCAATGGCTGAGGTTTCCCAATGGTCCTTGGGAACCTCATCTCCGCCGATATGAATGTATTCCGAGGGAAAGATGTCCATGACCTCGGTGAGCACGTCCTCCAAAAACCCGAAAGCCGCGGGCGTAGGCCCGTAAATATTGTAATGGACTCCCCAATAACCGGGTACCTGCGTACTGATTTCGTTGTTCAGCGGTTCTCCCTTCTCGTTTACGGCTGCAATGCTGCCCCGGGCCGCTCCTCCCTGCACCTCAAAGCTCCCAAATTCAGGATAGGCGGCAAGAACGGCCGAACTGTGGCCCGGCAATTCGATTTCCGGAATCACGGTAATGTGTCGGTCGGCGGCATACCGCACGATTTCCCGTGCCTCTTCCTGGGTATAATATCCGCCGTGCTTTTCTCCATCGTAGATAAAGGGCTTGAAATCGTAGTATTGACCGATGATCGTGGAATCCCTCCAGGCGCCGACCTCCGTGAGTTTTGGGTATTTCTTGATTTCCAGGCGCCAGCCCTGATCGTCTGTCAGGTGCCAATGCATGGTGTTGAATTTGAGCTGTGCCATCAGGTCCAGTATCTTTTTGACCTGCTCCGTGCTAAAAAAATGCCGGGACACGTCCAGCATGATACCGCGGTAGCCAAAGGCCGGCGCATCGGCGATGCGCACCAACGGAACCATTGCTTCGCTTCCCTGCATTTCCACCAGTTGAAACAGGGACTGCAGCCCGTAAAACAGGCCGCTGCTACCCCCGCGGATGGCAATGCCTTCGCTAGTAATGTCCAATGTGTAGGCTTCCGGATTCCCATCGACGATTTTTTCCTCCAGCAGAATGACCGGAGTTGTTGTCTGAGCAGCTTGTTGGACCGGAAGTTGAAACCCGGTTTTGACCTCCAAAAGGCCGTTAAACAAATGAGCAGATTTTCTGGCGGAAGCACTTTCTGCCAGTAGCACAGTACCCGGCTGCAAATTCAACTGACCTTCTCCAGCGACCAGGGTCTTGGGTTGGGGGAGGATGCGGTCTGTTTGGGAAAATAGCAGAAATGGGCTCAGCAGCAGGCATAGCCCCGCAAGAAGGAGTTTTTTATTCATGGATCGTTTGGTTGTGTCGGTCCGCTGACCGGTTAGCACTGTATTGGTTTATTCGCATTAAATAAAAAAATTAATGAAGTAGCAAATGTAACCATAAAAATTAATAAATAAAACCCAGGTTTTATTGATGTGGGCTTCGGCAAGCTCAGCCTAAACGCTTCGGCAAGCTCAGCCCACGCGTAAGTATCCGTCCTGGCCGATGCCTGAGCTTGTCGAAGGCGGAGGCGGAGTCAGAGGCGGCCACGGGG
>NZ_FNZH01000004.1:456874-572891 GCF_900109255.1 Cyclobacterium xiamenense
GCTCAGCCCACGCGTAAGTATCCGTCCTGGCCGATGCCTGAGCTTGTCGAAGGCGGAGGCGGAGGCAGAGGCGGCCACGGGGGACGTGTTCGTAAGCGTGGACTTCGGAAGGCTCAGCCCACGGGGATGTGTTCGTAAGCGTGGACTTCGACAGGCTCAGCCCACGCGTAAGTCAATTTGAGGCATTCGGATTTCAGTATACGCTTTGGCACCCGCGGCAGTCTGTAGCTTGTACGTAGGCGTTTGTAAATCGGAAGACTTTTTCCAGACGCGGTGGATTGACGGGTATATTTCGCCCCTGCAGGGCTTGGGATGCTGGGATCGAGACGATCTATCACAGGGCTACACCCTGGGCTTTGGTGTTTGGCGCCTTCAGCGCTGGAAATGGTCATCGCCTTGTATGGTTACAAAAATCGGAACCATCTAAGGGCATAGAAGGGGGGGTACGAACGAAATGGCATAACCGATCTGCCAGACGGATTTCAAAAATTGTGAACGGTATTGGAGCGAGTTCGGGATCTCTTATATGCCTTAAATGGTTCAAAATAGCGACACAACAAGAAGTGTCGAATCCTATAAGAGCATATTTTGTGCACCTTTCTTTCACGCACCTTCCGCTAAGACCAGTACACCCAAAAGGTCATCAGCTTTGAGGTCTTCCAGACTGCGAAGGTTTATTTTGTGCACTTTTTTTTCATACACATTCGGGATTCGCTCAATAAACGCCAAAGGTCCGGGTATACCCTTTTTACTAGCACAGGGCTCCACCCTGTGCTGTGGTGTTCCACGCTTTCAGCGCTTGGTGTTATTCGAGCACCAGGCTTTCGTCTGTGATTGGGTTTAGGCCGATAAACCCCAAGGGCCTCTCTTCGTTCCAGCCCTCCTTCGCTCCCGTACTTCCTTGCGCCTGTCTGGGAAGCGCGCGGATACGGACTAATTGCCAGCCACGTAAAAAGGATCGATGGAGAATAAGTTGGGGTTATCCGGGTCGATCTCTACCTGTACCGCGTGCATGTCCCGATCGCCAAATACCTGTACGGCCGTAAAATTCGTCATCGTGCGGCCACTGCTGTCCCGAAGCGGCTGGTCCACCATAAATCGGTGCCGGTCCCCGTAGAGCAGCAAGACCGGCTTCCCAAAATCCAGTACTTCCTTGCGGAGGATGGTTACAAAGCTCGCATGCCCGTTGCGCTCGTCCCGGGTTTGGTAATTCAGACCAGCGTGCAGTACCAACACCAGACCCTTACTTTGCGCTTCCCTTGCCTGCGCAAATAGTTGCTCCAGCCAAAAGTTATTGGCCAGTTCCCGCTCGTAAAATTCATCGTTTAGCGCACCTGAATCCAATTTAAAATTATTATTGGAGCCAATTACATGCAAGGTACCAAAGGTCACTCCTCCCTGTTGCCAGCGGGCATTTTCGGGAAATTTCTCAAACCCCTCCCAGCTGTTTTGCCGCTGCAGCGGCATGGGCTGTTTGCCCTGACTTTGCTCCCCGGCAAAAAAAAGCTGCCGGAGTTTGTCCAGGCGTTCCTCCGGCTCGTAACCACCGCAGGCCTCCCGGTGGCAATCCGTCCATTCGTTGTCTCCCGGCGTGTAAATCAGCGGCTGCTCAAATGCATCGAAATAGTTTTTGATGGTTTCGAAATAGGCATCCGAACAGGGCGTACCGCCGGATTTGATATCACCCACGTGCAGGGAAAAATCCGGTGCCGCCGCATTGATGGCCCCAATCATCCGTTCAAACCGCACGAAATCTTCGGGAAGGTGGTAGGGAACGTCTCCCATCGCCATAAATCGCACTATTTTTTGCTCCTGAGGCGCGCAGGCAGCAAGGAGGCAACCAATAAGGAGCAGGGCCAGGGCCCCCTGTCGATACCGGGTTGTCTGCGAAAAACCGGCTACACCTCTCGGGAACTGTTGGCCCGTGGGGGCGGGTCCGCTAGCCGAATTCGAACGCCGGCTTCGGGAAATCCGGTTGGGAAAAGCAGCCGAAAATGGCCGGTAGGTTTGGGCCTCCTCCGGGAGGCGCGCAGGTGGTTTTTGTTTGCACATCTCTTTGGCAGTTATCGGGATCGCAGGTATTGCTGCAACTCTCCGGAAAGCAACCCGACATCCGGTTAGCTATTGGAAATTACGGAGGCTGTTTCAACAGGTACGAATGTAAATCGAAGGAATCGATTTTGCTAAATAAAATGCACATTCTGTCAATTGTCGACCTAACCCATAGGGAAAGCAGGAAAAAAAATTCATTGTTTCCAAAAGCGGATCTGCTGGCTAAAAATTATTCTAACAACAGTTAATTTATTATAAAATACGAAATAGAGTGTTTGAAAAATTTCCCCCATCAAATCTGTTTGGGATTATCGCTGGAAGGGGCTGGCAGGTCCCGGTATAATTGGTTCGAAAATTTTGAAATAAATGCCTGCCCGACTACTTTTGGGCGTTTGAAAAGCCGTGACTTGCAGATCGTTCTTCACCCTGCAGGATACCGGCAACCCAATCGGTAAAAATCCCCGAGTAAACGCAACAAGTTGGCTTCGTCCGAGGAATGGATTGTTCAGGAGCCCGCTTTTTGCCCCCGGCTCCGGATTGGCGAATAAATTCGGTCTTTTTCGGGACTCACCGGGCGAAGCTGTGTTTCGTCCTTAACCCTGGTTATGTTTAGCCCCAGCCTGATTACCTTGTATATAGTAGCGGGATTGGTACTGGTACTTTACCGGGACCTGCTGCGACCGTCCTTTGCATTTTTGGGGGCAGTTTTTTTATTGTTGCTTCTGCAGATCATTCAGCCGGAGGAATTTTTGATGGGTCTGGCCAACAAACAGATCGTGGTCATATTCCTCCTGATCGGACTCACGGCAGGCATACAGCAGAATATCGGCACGGGGTTCTTTTTCCGGATTTTCAGTCAGAAACTCCGGCCGGGGATATTCCGGGCGCGCATGATGTTGCTCGTGGGAAGTTTGTCGGCGGTACTGAACAACACCCCCGTCGTGGCATTTATGATTCCGTATGTAAAGGAATGGACCAAGACCAATCAGGTTCCTGCTTCGAAATTCCTGATTCCGCTCTCCTTTTCCACGATCCTGGGCGGAATGATCACCGTGGTGGGTACTTCCACGAACCTGGTATTGAATGGACTGATTAGTCAGTACGGGCTGCCGCTGCTGGGTTTCGAGGATTTTTTGTACCTGGGATTGCTGGTAGCGTTCTCGGGAATACTTTACCTCAGCATTGCTTCCAACCGCTTGCTTCCGGATCGAGAGGAAAACAAAAGCGAAATCATCGACCACCTGAACGAGTACCTGGTAGAAACCCATCTTCCCCTGGGTTCAAAAATGCACGGCAAAACGGTTAAAGAGGCGGGCCTACGCAAGTTGCGGGAAATCTTTCTGGCCGAGATCAAGCGGGGCAATCAGGAGATTTCTCCCGTTGGCCCCAACGAGCTGCTGCAGGAGGGAGACAAGCTTTTTTTTACTGGCAATACGGATGCCATTCTGCAGCTGATTCAGGAAGAAAACGGTTTGAGCCTTCCGGAGGAGGGGCACGTGTCCAACTACGGATTTTTTCAACTTACCGAAGCCGTGGTGCCTGCCAGTTCCTCGCTGATCGGAGAAAAGATCAAGGACAGTGATTTTCGGAATCGGTACCAGGCCTCGATTATCTCCATACACCGGAACGGAACGCAACTAAAAGGAAATATCGGGGAAACCAAAGTGCAGGCCGGGGACCTGTTCCTGATGCTGACCGGCAAGGATCATAACCGCAACGATTACCTCAAAGACCTGATTATCATTACCCTTCGCGGGGAAATCAACGCCGAAAATGGACGGTTTCGGCGGTTGCCTTCCCTACTTGCATTGGGTTTATTGTTGACCGGAATTATCGGCTGGGTGGATCTTTTTATGGCAGCTTTTGCCGGAATTCTTACCCTGTATCTATTTAAAGTGTTAAATTTGCAGACTTTACGGAAAGCCGTGGACCTGGATTTGCTGTTAATACTGGTGTGTTCCCTTTCCCTGGGAGTGGCTCTAAACAATTCCGGCGCGGCCACCATGCTGGCATCGGGATTGCTCTTTCTGACCCAGGGGGCGGCACCGGTTTGGGCATTGGCCTTGCTTTTTGTGGTGACTCTGGTTTTGACCAGCCTGATTACCAATGCGGCGGCCGTGTCCATCATGTTCCCCATTGCCATGGAGCTGGGGCAGCAATTGGGGCAGCCCTTAACGCCTTTCTTTGTGGCCATCGCTTTTGCGGCTTCCGGAGATTTTATGACGCCGATTGGGTATCAAACCAATTTGATGGTCATGGGGCCGGGAAATTACAAGTTCAGGGATTATTTTGCCATTGGGTTTCCCCTGACCCTGATCTACGGTACCGTGGTGATGGTATTTATTCAATGGTATTATTTGTAACCGATTCAAAAGCGCTTCCAACAAGCGAAAGTCCATGCAGGAAAACATTCATCCGTCGAAATTTAAGATTACCCAGGAGCTCCGCCAACAGGCGTTGGGGCAAAATCCGGCGCTGATCTGGTTCACCGGATTGTCCGGTTCTGGCAAGTCCACCCTGGCCAATGCGACCGAGCAGGCACTGCACGGACAGGGGTACCACACCTACCTGCTGGATGGTGACAATGTACGTACCGGTCTAAACCGGGACCTGAACTTCAGCAAGGAAGACCGGGTGGAAAATATCCGCAGGATCGCCGAGGTGGCCCACTTGATGATGGACGCCGGGTTGATCGTGCTTTCGGCCTTTATTTCTCCCTTTCGCTCCGATCGGGAAATGATCCGTGAACTGGTCGGATCCGGCCGGTTTTTGGAAATCCACGTGGATTGCCCCCTTAAAATCTGCGAGGAACGGGACGTGAAAGGATTGTATCAAAAAGCCCGCAAAGGGCTGATCAAGGATTTTACAGGCATTGATTCGCCCTATGAAACACCGGAATCCCCCTTTAGAGTCATTAAAACCGCCGAAGTCCCCCTGGATTTGGCGGTACACCAACTGGTAGAAGCATTAGATAAAAAACTCAAACGTTGATTATGGCACATTACTATTTATCCCACCTGGAAGAACTGGAAGCGGAGGCAATTTTTGTAATCCGGGAGGTGGTCTCCCAATTTGAAAAACCGGCCCTTTTGTTTTCTGGCGGTAAGGACAGCATCGTGCTGGCGCATCTTTCCCGAAAAGCGTTTTATCCTTCCAGAATCCCTTTTCCCCTGATCCATATCGATACCGGGCACAATTTTCCCGAAACCATTGCATTTCGGGATGAACTGGTAGAAAAATTGGGGGTACAGCTGATCGTAGGATCCGTGCAAAAAAGTATCGACGACGGCAAGGTACGGGAAGAAACCGGTGCCAACGCCAGCAGAAATGCCTTGCAAACGGTAACCCTGCTGGATACGCTGGAGGAGTACAAGATCGATGCCGCCATGGGTGGTGCCAGAAGAGACGAGGAAAAAGCCCGGGCGAAGGAACGATTTTTCTCCCACCGGGATGAGTTTGGGCAGTGGGATCCCAAAAATCAACGGCCCGAGCTGTGGAACCTATTCAACGGCAAAAAACACATGGGCGAGCACTTTCGAATTTTCCCAATTTCTAACTGGACCGAAATGGACGTCTGGCAGTACATACAGTACCAAAACATCGACCTGCCCTCCCTGTACTTCTCCCACCAACGGGACTGTGTGGTCCGAGACGGGGTGATCCTGGCCCGATCGGAATTTATCCAACTGAAGCCCGAAGAGGAAATACGTACCATGACCGTTCGCTACCGTACCTGCGGCGACATGCCCATTACGGGAGCGGTGGAATCCGGGGCCGATACCCTGGAAAAAATCATCGCGGAAGTCGCCACCACCCGAACCACCGAACGCGGTACCCGGGCCGATGATAAGCGGGGGGAAACGGCCATGGAAGACCGCAAGAAAAGCGGCTACTTTTAACGTTTCGTCGAGCCAGGGAAGAAGCGCCCCCTTCGCAGAAAAGGATTTAGGCGTTCAAAAAAAGGAGCGGTTCGAAAACCTTTTTCCCGATTTGGAGAAAATGGCCTACTGACACCAGACCTTGCTTCATTCGGGCAGGAGTCGCCGAAAGGCCGCAGAAGTACTTAAAATCCTTCCGCGCATACAAACAAACGGAAATACAAACAGCGGATGTCTCAGCTACCTGTAGAAAGTGATACCAACCAGATACGTACAACCACGAACATCGCATCGGTTCCGATGCGGATCGCGGAACTAACTCAACGCGCATGAACATACAAGAAACCAATCAACTCTTACGATTTACCACTGCCGGATCGGTGGACGATGGGAAAAGTACCCTGATCGGAAGGCTTTTATTTGATTCCAAGTCCATTTTTGAAGACCAGATTGCGGCCGTTAAAACTTCCAGTGAGAAGAAAGGCTTTGACTACGTGGATCTTTCCCTACTCACCGATGGGCTGAAATCGGAGCGGGAGCAGGGCATCACCATTGACGTGGCCTACCGGTATTTTGCCACGCCCAAGCGGAAATTCATCATCGCCGATACACCGGGACACATACAGTATACGCGCAACATGGTCACCGGTGCTTCTACCGCCAACCTGGCCATTATCCTGATCGACGCCAGAAAAGGCCTGCTCGAGCAGACGTATCGCCATTCCTTTATCGCATCCTTGTTGAAGATTCCCCATGTCATCGTTTGCGTAAACAAAATGGATTTGGTGGATTACGATGAAACCGTGTTTGAAACCATTATCAAGGATTACAAGGCCTTTGCGAGCAAAATGGAAATCAAGGACGTGCACTTCGTACCCATCTCCGCATTAAAGGGAGACAATGTGGTGGATCGTTCCAAAAACATGGACTGGTACGAAGGGCCTACCCTGCTTTACCTGCTGGAAAACGTACACATCGCTTCCGACCTGAATCACATCGACTGCCGTTTCCCGGTACAGATGGTCATTCGACCCCATACACACGAGCACCGGGACTTTCGTGGATATGCCGGACGGATTGAAGGCGGAATCTTTAAACCCGGTGACGAAGTGAAGGTATTGCCATCCGGATTTACCTCCAAAATAAAAACCATCGAACTGAATGGACAACCCATCGCCGAGGCCTTTTCGCCCATGTCCGTCACCATGACGTTGGAGGACGAATTGGACATCAGCCGGGGCGACATGCTGGTGCGGCCCAATAACGTACCCACCGTCGGGCAGGACCTGGATGTGATGATATGCTGGATGAGCCAGCAAAAGCTGGCAGGGAGGAGCAAATTGCTGCTGCGACATACCACCAAAGAGTGCCAGGTGATGGTGAAACAGATCCTTTACCGGGTAAACGTTAACACCCTGCACCGGGAAGAAGGGGTAGGCGAAATTGGAATGAACGACATTGCCAGAATCAGTATTCGTACGGCCCAACCCTTGTTTTTTGACCCTTACCGCCGCAACCGACAAACCGGCTCCATCATCCTGATCGATCCCAATACCAACGAAACCGTCGCTGCTGGAATGGTGATTTAAGACGAAGGGTACGCGCCGGGCTTATGCGAGCGTAGCCGGCACCTGAAAACAGTGCCCATTCATCAAAAATTTTTGAACAGAAACAGATGATCGACCTTACAAAATTAACGCAACTTGCCGTCGAAGCTTCGAGGGAGGCAGGAGCGGAAATCCTGAAGATATACCATTCGGCGGATTTTGGGGTGGAAATGAAAAGCGACGATTCTCCCCTGACACGCGCCGATAAGGCTGCTCACGAGGTAATCATGCAACACCTCAAGGAAACCCCCTATCCGGTTCTTTCGGAGGAAGGTAGGGATATTCCCTATACCGAGCGAAAAAACTGGACCTATTTTTGGATGGTGGACCCCTTGGATGGCACCAAAGAGTTTATCAAGAAAAACGGGGAGTTTACCGTCAATATCGCCTTAATTCATCGGGATACGCCTGTATTGGGCGTGGTCTATGCGCCCGTGTTGGATTGGATGTACTGGGGCAATGCCCAGGAAGGTTCCTGGAAGCAGGAGGGGCAGGCTGAGGCGCGGTCTTTGCAAGCACCGGCGGACCAAACGGTGCGCTCCATCGTGGCCAGCCGCTCTCACCTGAGTCCGGAAACCCAGGAGGTAATCGACCGGTATCCCGACGCCGAAGTGATCAGCATGGGCTCTTCCCTGAAATTTATGCTTCTGGCCGAAGGAAAAGCCCAACTCTATCCTCGCTTTGCTCCGACCATGGAATGGGACACGGCGGCGGCGCACGGCGTATTGCTGCCGCTTGGCTATACCGTCAAAAAAACGGACGAAGAGAGCCCCCTTTTGTACAACAAAGAAAACCTGCTCAATCCCTGGTTTATCTGCTCCAGCTAAGTAGACCTGCACACTGGTCTTAATGCTGGCTGATCGGAATTTTTTGTAGGGAGGCAATGCCTGCCTACTGTAAGAGGAGAAAGAAATAGGTAGAATACCCAAAAAAACCGTTGAGGCCTGTGGTGGATTCAACGGTTTTTTTATTTCCCAAAGGGGACGCTGCTTACCCCAGAGGCTGCGCAGCTACGTTTGCTGCCCGTATCCGTCCGGCTAAAAGATTTCCCGGAAGATCAATTTCCCGGCATTGTGTAATTAAGAATCAGGTTGGTATGAAACAGGTTGACTTTGTTATATACCCAGGCAGGTCGAAGGTCTTCCTGATCCAATGCTACCTTGCTCATCAAAATTAAATGCAGGTTGAGCCCTTTTATCCAGGTTTTTGGGGCATACCGCAGCCCCAGGTTTGCCTGCCCGTAGGAAGGCACAGCGTATTTGTTTCGTTTTGCATCCGCCGGGTCGGGTAGGAAATACAGGCCCAGGTAGCTGTATAGTTGCAGGGATTTTTCCGGAAAAGCCTGTTGAAAATAGGTACTAACGGCATCTACCTGTTCCATTCCTTCGTTTCGTTCCCGCGGAATAAACGTGTAAAACGGATCTTTTCCCCATTCCCTGGGGCTCAAATACCGCCCATTACCCTGCATTTTGGTGTAGTTGAGATGCCACTGTGTTTTTTTGGATTGGAGTCCGATCCTTCCGCTTAGTATCCAATTGGCATCCTCCGGATTTTTGTAACGGAGGGCTATTTCCTCGTTTCCTCCCTCCCCAATGCCGTGCTGCACGGTGGCTTGCAGTCCCGTGATTCCCTGCACCTGTGGAAGGGGCAATTCCCAGCTTTGGTCCCACTGTGCCAGGTAGGTACTGTAAATGTTTTGCACCAGGGTATGGTTTAGTAGCAGGGAGGATCCCGGTTGTAGCTGTAGGTCCAGCTCCAGCACCTGGGCAAGGTCCGCCTGCGTATTGCCAAAATAAGCAGAGGGCTGCCCAAATTCGTCCCGGGCCACGGGGTACATACCGATGCTTTCGCCCAAACCAAACCAGTGTCCGGTGGACCGGGGAGAAATGCCCCAAATTAGCTGATGCCTTACCGCCAATTTCGGATGCGCCTGCAACTCCCAGCGAAAACCTTCCACAAAGGTGGGGCTTAAGCGCCCATCCTGTGCGTTGATAAAGGGGGTGTTGATCTCCATTCGGCCCAATCGGGCCTGAAATCGGGCATGCCGGTAATCCAGGTACAAATTACCGATTTTCCCAAAAACAGCCCGTTCCAGGTGATTTACGTCAAATAAACCCACCTCGTATCGGTTTAGATTGGGGACGCGGGGATCCAGTTGGGTCAGATCGGAACTGGCCAGCCGAAAAAATCCCAGGTAATCGGCCTTTAGCTGAAAGCCCAGAGGAAGGCGGCTCCCCAGGGATACCCGTGCCATCTGCCCCCAGGCGTAATCGTCCTTAAAATCCTCCCAATAGGAAGTACTCATAAAATAGGACCGCAGACTGACGCCCAGCTCCGGTTTCCAGCGCGTGGAATCTTCCTGACCGAAGCCGGGTAGCCACCACAGCAGCGCTACCAGCGAAAAACAGATTTTCTTCATTTGGTTTCATTTTTTGCCGCCAAAATGGGTTGAAAGGGGCCGTACTTGTGCTGTTCTTCGGAAAAAGGGTCTGAATACGGACCAAACGGATGGTCCATTGGTTTTTTGGAGATATCCGGCCAATCTCCGGAAAGGTCCTTGGTGGGGCGTTCCATGGAATTCACGTAAGCGGCCAGGTCCCAGGCCTCTTCGTCGCTGAGCAAGGGGCGTTTGTAGGTGGCACCCAGCGGCATATTGGCTTTTACGTACCCGGCAAAGCGAGACAATCGAAACAAGCCGGCGCCCTGATTGTAGCTGGCAGGTCCCCAGAGGGGTGGGTACAGGTAGGCCGTTCCCGATGGTGTTTTCATGCCCAGGCCATCTGCTCCGTGGCAACTCACACATTGGCGGTCGTACACGGTTTTTCCCTTCACCGGATCAGCGGCCCGGTCCAGCAGGGGGACCTCGTAGATACCTACTCCGGGAAGCTTCTGGCCTTTAGGTACGTCTTGTCCCAACCATTCCATATAAGCCACCATGGCCTGCATTTCTTTGCTATCCGTTTCCAATCCGCGCCCGTTTAGACTCCGTTCAAAACAATCATTGATCCGCTTGGGGATGTCTTCGGAGCGTCCCGAGCGGTTTCGCACCTTGGGATAGGTGGCCGCTACCGCGCCAAAATTATTTCCCAACGGAGCCGTGCCCGCCTCCAAATGGCAGTTTTGGCAATTCATGCCGTTGGAAATGCGCAGCACCTTCCCCTCCGGTCCCAGGTACTCGGCCGTATGCGCCACCAACTCCCTGCCGTATTCGATTTGGGATGCATTGGGGGCTTCGGCCACCCTGCTCCAGTCAGGTGCCTGCCAAATTCCTTCCGCTGAAATCAAGGAAGGATCCGGTGCCGCAGGGGCTGTTGGTTGGCTGAGTTGCATGGATGCAGTGCCTGGAGTGCCGGATTGGGTCCACTGACTGAGGACCAGACCGGCAACAAACAAGGTGAGCAAGAATACGACTAGCAACAAGCCGAAAAGTCCCCGGATCAAGGGCAATATGGTTTGGGATGATTTTTTCACACTACAGTAAATTTTATCTGTACAAAGCTACCCCTATCGGTACCGGAAAAAAGTGATTTGTATCACATAATAGGTACAGCGATACCAAAGAAATGCGTATCTTTCCCAGAAAATAAACCCCGTAAACACACCAAAAATGGCTGCCGGGTACCTGGTCGTGGCTGCTAATTTCTGGAACTGGTGCAACGGGAATAGGCCTTCCGATAGGCGGTATGGCAACAACCCAATTGACCAACAAAAAAAAGCCCCGATGAAGATTTCTGCAAAAACGTATTGGATTACCCTGCTGGCCCTGGGAATTACCTTGTATGCCAAGGCCCAACGGCTGGTCAGCGGAACCTACACCGAAGACGATCTATCCGAATTACTGATTCCCCTTTCCGAATGGCAGCCCTTCCCCAGGCTGGACGACCGGTCTGCCTGGGAACAGGCCGATCGCGCCCTTTTGAAACAATACCTGGACTATGCCGAAGAAAACCTGGATTACCAGTGGCCCTATATACCTGCCACCAAATCCTTGCTGATCGATCGGACGGGAGACCGGGACGAGTACCAGGCCGTTACCTTCGAAAAGCGGCGAATCCTTGGTAGCATGATTTTGGCAGAGATTGCCGAAAACAAAGGCCGTTTTATCGATCCCATCGTCAATGGCATCTGGTCCATCTGTGAGGAGTCCTTTTGGGGAGTACCCGCCCACCTGCCAAAGACCGAGGAGTACTCGGGATTGATGGACGTGTCCAAACCCTTTGTGGATTTATTTGCTGCCGAAACCGCCACCTACCTGGCTTGGGCGGATTATTTTCTTGGGGAGAAGTTTGATGAAATTTCGCCGCAAATTCGCAAGCGCATCCGCTACGAAACCAATAGACGGATATTTGAACCGCTGATGAATCAGCACCATGCCTGGATGCGTGCCAACGAAAATGGTCGTCCGCCCAACAATTGGAACCCCTGGATTTGCTCCAACTGGATCAATGCCGCACTCCTCCTCGAGGAAGACGAAAATCAGCGGGCAAAACTGATCTTTAAAGCCATGCAGGTAGTGGATGAGTTTCTCGGTCCCTACCCGGCAGATGGAGGCTGTGACGAGGGGCCCAGCTACTGGGGAGCGGCTGCAGCCTCCCTTTTTGACACGATTTCCCTGCTGGACCTGGCCACGGAAGGGGCGTTTCAGTACGTATATGCCGACGAAAAGGTGAAAAACATGGGGAAGTTCATTTACCGCGCTCAGATTAGCCCCGACTATTTCCTCAATTTTGCCGATGCCGATCCCCAGCCCAGCATGGCTGCCTCCATGATTTACCGCTACGGTAAGGCCATAAACGACCCGGACATGATGCGGTTTGGAGCCTATTACCGGGAGAAAGAAGCGGCCTCATTGCCGCGGTTTCATTATTTTAGGAAGTTCTTCGAGCTTTTCATGCAGGAGGAGTTTCTCCAGGCCGAAACAGGGCTTCCGCTTCCAAAAGATGTTTGGCTTCCGGATACTCAGGTAATGGCGGCCAGGGACCAGGAGGGCAGTACAGAGGGGTTCTTTTTTGCCGCCAAGGGAGGCCATAACGACGAGAGCCACAACCACAACGATATCGGAAATTACGTAGTCTACTACGACGGCCTCCCGCTCTTGATCGATGTAGGAAGGGGTACTTACACGCGGAAAACGTTTAGCGGTGAGCGTTATACCATTTGGTACAACCGCTCCGATTACCACAATTTACCCACCGTCAACGGCCTGACGCAGTTGCCCGGAAGCTTGTACCGCGCTAAGGAGCTGGACTACCGGACCGGAAACAATCACAGTACCCTTAGCATGGACCTGGCTGGTGCCTATCCGGAGGATGCAGGTATCCAATCCTGGCAACGTACGCTGCGTTTGGATCGGGGTAAGAAGGTTCGCGTCAGCGATCGCTACGAGTTAGGGGAAGGGTCCACGATTACCCAGCACCTGATGACCGTGTTTCCGGCTCAGGTCGTTCGCCCGGGAGAGGTGCGCATTCCGTTTCAGAACGCGGCCGGTGAAACGCAACCTTTTTTGCTTGCCTACGATCCGGACAAAATGGAGGTGACCGTGGAAAAAATCGCCCTCACCGAGCCGGAAGATAGAGGGGTGGGGCAGAAATGGGGCGACCGGATTTACCGCATTAATTTTGTCCATACTACGCCTGGTGAACGCGGGGAATCCAGTTTTGAGCTCTACCGGGAATAGTCCGGTGGCGGTACCTACGAAGGAATTTTTCCAATGAAAAAACGAATGCCACTTTGGAAATTGATTGGGGCGTCCATTCGGGGAGAGGAGCAGGACTATACCCGTATTCCGATCAAAACAGGGATTGTACTTCTGGCGGTTCCGATGATCCTGGAAATGATCATGGAATCCCTCTTTGCCGTGGTGGATATTTTTTTTGTGGGCCGGCTAGGCGAAGATGCCGTCGCTACCGTGGGCCTGACCGAGGCCGTGCTCACCATCATTTATTCCCTGGGCGTGGGCATCAGCATGGCAGGTACGGCCATGGTGGCCCGCCGCTTTGGTGAAAAAAACTACCAACGGGCGGGAACCGTTGCCTTCCAATTGCTGCTGGTTGGCCTGTTAGCCTCGCTGGCTTTGGGCCTGGGAGGTTTTCTGTATTCCCGGGAAATCCTGGGCCTAATGGGAGCGGAAACTGGTGTATTGGAACAGGGTACCTCCTATACGGAGATCATTTTTGCCGGCAATACGGCCATCATGCTGCTGTTTTTAATCAACGGGATCTTCCGGGGTGCGGGTGCTCCCCACCTGGCCATGCGGGCACTTTGGATTTCCAATGGCCTGAATATTTTCCTGGACCCGCTGTTGATTTTTGGTTTAGGCTCCTTCGAGGGGCTGGGACTGGTCGGAGCCGCCTGGGCTACCACCATCGGCAGAAGCGTGGGCGTGCTGTATCAGGTTTACCACCTGGTCAACGGCAAGCACCGCCTGGTAATCGGTCGGCAAAACCTGAAGGTTCGCTGGCTTACCCTGAAAAAAATTATTCGCATATCCATCGGCGGTATGGGGCAGTTTCTGGTGGACTCGGCCGCATGGATTGTGCTCACCCGTATTGCCGCAGAATTTGGGAGCGCTTCCGTGGCGGGCTATACCATTGCCTTTCGCATTTTGCTATTTAGCCTGATGCCGGCATGGGGCCTTTCGGCTGCCGCAGCCACATTGGTGGGGCAAAATCTCGGAGCCGGGAAGGCGTTTCGGGCGGAACTTTCCACTTACCTGACGGCCCGGTACAATTTCATTTTTCTGGCCTCCGTCACCCTTATTTACCTACTTTTTGCCGATAGCCTGGCGGGCATATTTGTACAGGGGGAAGAAGTGCGAACAATCGCAGCCACCGGGCTGAAAGTAACCGTTTTGGGCTATATCTTTTATGCGGTGGGTATGGTGATGGTGCAGGCGTTTAATGGGGCCGGTGACACCCGCACACCCGCTTACATCAACGTGGGGGTGTTTTGGTTGCTGGAAATACCCATGGCCTATGTCCTGGCGGTCACTTTCGACCTGGGAACGTTGGGGATTTTTAGTACGATCGCCTTTTGCCATTCCCTGCATGCCCTGATTGCTCTCTGGTTTTTTCGAAAGGGGCGGTGGAAATTTGCAAAGGCCTGAGGGCCGTACCCTGCCCGATTTGAGAAAATGGTCAAGAAAAAAAGGATTAATCCAGTATTTTCCTTGAAATTGAACCCGAGGATGCCTTAACTTGGCGCCAAAATTTGCATCAATCGAATGAATCGATACCCCCAACAGATCACAGCCGGCGAGGCAGCGGCACTCGTCAACAATGGACAGACGCTTTGTATTGGTGGAGGCGGGGCGGGACATGCCATTCCCGACGCGTTGCTGAAGGCCATTGGGGAGCGGTATGCCCGGGAGCAAAGCCCCGCTGGACTGACTATATTGCATCCCTGCGGGTTGGGGGACTCGGACCAACTCGGACTCAACCACCTGGCACAGCCGGGGTTGGCTCGGCGGGTTATTGGGGGATTTTTTGGAAATGCCCCCAAAATGGTGGCCTTGACCCAAGCCAATCAGATCGAAGCCTACAATTTTCCGCAGGGGGTGCTCAGTCACCTGATGCGAGCCACTGCCGGTGGAGAAAAGGGCCTGCTCACCAAAACCGGTCTGCATACCTTTGTGGATCCCCAACTGGAGGGTGGGAAGGTTAACGAAAAGGCTGTGGAAGACCTGGTCAGCCGGGTGGATATCCTTGGAGAGCCCCATCTTTTTTTCAAAACCCATCCGGTGGACGTGGCCTTGATTCGTGGAACCAGCCTGGACAAGCACGGCAACCTGTCCATGGAAGGGGAGGTGGCCAGTTTTGCCATGCTCTCGGAAGCCCAGGCGGCCAGGGTCAACGGGGGCATTGTAATTGCACAGGTGCAGGCCCTCCGGCCTGATCGATGTACCCCCGCCATCCAGGTAAAGGTGCCGGGAGCCCTGATCGATTACGTGGTCGTGGAACCGGAGCAGCCCATGACCTACCTTACCCCCTACGATGCCTCGCTTATTTCCAAAGAGGGGGCCATTGCATCGGAAGAGCAGCTGCAGCTTTCCGGCATCAAGCGCATCATCAGCAGAAGGGCAGCCCTGGAGTTGTTTCCCGGGGCCTTCGTGAACTTGGGCTACGGCATGTCCGACGGCGTTCCCATTGTGGCCAGGCAGGCCGGTGTATTTGGGCAGTTGACCTTTTTGATTGAGCAGGGCCCGCTGGGAGGCATTCCCACCACGGGTTTAAATTTTGGTGCCATGCATCAGCCGGATGCCATCCTCGACGATGGCTACCAATTTGACTTTTTTCATGGAGGAGGACTGGACCTGGCTTTTTTGGGATTTGCCCAGGTGGATCAGTACGGAAACGTGAATTCCAGCAAATTTGGGGGCAAGCTTACCGGTTGTGGTGGCTTTATCGACATCTCTCAGCACAGCAAGAAAGTGGTTTTTTGCGGCGGTTTTGCCGCCCGGTCGGTGGTGGAAACCGGAGAACAGGGAATTCGTATCACGGATCCTGGCTCATTCAAAAAGTTTGTTTCCCGGGTGGAACAGGTGACCTTTAGTGGCAGCTATGCCCTGGAGAAAGGCCAGGAAATCCTGTACCTGACCGAAAGGGCACTCTTTACCCTGACGGCCGGAGGCCTGGAACTGATAGAAATCGCCCCGGGGGCCGACCTGCAGACGGATATACTCGATGCGATGGATTTTCGTCCCCGCATTTCCAGTCAATTAAAAACCATGGATGCCGCGGTTTTTGCTGCGGCAAAACCCTACTTAGCCAATTTTAACCAATGAGTGAGGCCTATATCGAACACTACACCGAGGGAACAACCCTGTTTATCGTACTCAATCGTCCCGAAAAGTACAACTGTTTTGGTATGTTGGAACTGGAAGCCGTGGAGCAGCTACTGATGGACGCAGAAACGGATTCGGAAATCCGGGCCGTGGCGTTTCAGGGCAAAGGGGAGAAGGCTTTTTCCACGGGAGCCAACCTTGGAGAATTTAAGGCATTGGACGATCAAGGCATTGCAGACTGGATCCGGAAAGGACACGTGGTGTTCAATTACCTGGCTTGTTTTCCCAAGCCAACGGTGGCCTTGTTGCAAGGCTATGTGTTGGGCGGGGGATTGGAATTGGCCCTGGCCTGTGACTTTCGGCTTGCCCGGGAGACGGTGGTGATGGGCTGTCCCGAACTGCGACACGGTTGGTTGCCGGGCTGGGGTGGCATGCACCGGCTGCAGCGATGTATCGGCGATGCTGCGGCCCGCGAGTTGGTTTTTTTGTCAGAAAACCTGGATGCAGCTGCTGCCTTGCGGCTAGGCCTGGTACATCGGGTATTCGGAAAGGTGGAATGGGAACCTGAATGCAGCGCATGGCTGGAAAAACTCGCGCTGGCTGACCCGGAAGCAGTTAAAATGGCCAAGGCGGCATTTTCCAAAGACAGCCAAACGGATGCTACTGCCATCAGCGAAGACGTCCAACGTACCCTCCGCCTCCGCACGAAATAAGGAATGCCTCTACTAGGTGTAGCATCTTTCTTTACCCAATTATTTCGGTAAAGAATTCGCCGAGGGATTTGCAATCCCGGTTCGTTAGGAAAATGCCAAAAACCATTTGAAGGACACCTCCGTGTGTCTGGCATTCTCCGCGTGTAGGATTCTTTTACGCGCACGTATGTCAGTAAAGAACGCGCAAAGGCATTTGCGATGCCGGTTCGGTAAGAAAGTCCCTAAGGGTTTTGCATTCCTATCTTGAACCCATACGGAAGGAGAAAAAACAAAAACTACCGGACATTCAGCAGACCGGTAGCCAGGTTAGGTAAATAGGATTTGATAAGTAGCGCTATTGCTATGTTCGCCAGCTTATATAACGTAAAGATACAGACAACGGATGAAAACAGGGGTAGTCATTTGTGTCTATAAAGGGTACAAAATGTTGCATTGGCAAAAAAAATGCCGACTTTCGGGTAGAAAGTTGGATTTTTAGTGCGGGTCGATTACCCACTTAAGCGACTACCTTTTCAAATTGGGAAAAGAAAGAAAAAAGTATATGGACTACTAAGTTTTTTTCAAAATAGATTCTATTCGTGTCTAGGTAAGCAGGAGAGATAAACGCTATTGTGCCTTTCAGGAACCGGGAAGAATTTTCATTTAGGGTACCTGTAAAAAACTTACTGGTTGCTAACCGGCTGTTTGTCTAGTTGCTGCTTGTACCGTTAAATTTCAGACATTCTTGAATTCCCGAACCCAAACCAACGGTGGGGATTAATTTGTGAAAAAATACGCATACGGCCTTACGGTATGGACGGCCTTAGTAGACCGTGGTGAGGACCACCAGGTGGTCGGTTTCCG
This sequence comes from Cyclobacterium xiamenense, assembly GCF_900109255.1. NCBI lineage: Bacteria > Pseudomonadati > Bacteroidota > Cytophagia > Cytophagales > Cyclobacteriaceae > Cyclobacterium > Cyclobacterium xiamenense. Next base: position 474,750 of record NZ_FNZH01000004.1, read on the forward strand.
AAAGCATCTGCTTTCTTTTTTTGTCTGGATTGAGACGCAGGTGGTTTTTTTTGTGCTTCCGTGGATCGAGTGCCAAACCAAGGGCGGTTTCTCCGTGAGAAGCAGCCAGCGTTTCGATTTCGTGAAAGGCGATTTCCCCCGGGGAGATTCCATAGGCCTTTGGCTCTCTAAAAATAATCTCCGCGCCGCCAACTGTGAATAGTTCGGTATAGATGCTGTTGAGCTCCCGCTGCAGGGCAATTCCCGCCAGCAGGTGACTCAACACCATGGGGCTGATGATAACTTCCGCTTGGAAGCGCCGGATCAGGGATTCGTTGCTGGGGTCGGCCAACTCCAGCAAAACGGAGGGTCTTTTGGGTGCTTTTTCGAGCAACTCTTCCAGCAGCACATAGCCCACCATGGTGCGGGCGTCGGCTTCTTCCTCTTCTTCCATTCGGTCGCTGCTCACCATGACGATGTGGTCAAAACTTCCAGCTTCGGTCTTTTGGATCTCGGATTCCCGGATGTAATCCGCCACCACGTGCTCCAAGGATACACGTTTTGGATGCTCGTTGAGAAATTGCAATTCCTTTTCCCGCTCCTGCAAGGGCCGCAGAGCCACCAGGCGGACGAAATAGCTTTCCTCTTCGTAGGAACAGAGTTCTTTAATCAGGGAAGGTACGTGTTCGTTCCATCCCAGGACCAGTACCCGGATGGTTTCAGCGGGATCTTCTACCGGTAGCGGGGTCCGCATCAGGGACTGGGTTGCTTTTTTTGATAGCAGATTCGATTTCCAGACCAAATCGGCAGAACTTTTGGCCAGAATTACCAGACGTTCGTCCGTTGCTAAAAGATGGTTGTCCGGTAGATTCAAATTAGGCACTGCCTGGCCTTCCGGATAATGTACCACGCCCAGGATCACGGCCCGGGTAAATGCTCGTTTCAGACTTCCAATGCTATAGCCGACTAGCTCCGGAAACTGTTGACAAAACAGGTTGTTGTTGACAATTTGAGACAATAGCTCGTTATAAACCTCCGAGAGGCCCGGGTGACGGATGTTTTGGGCCATGAGTCTGCTGAGGATCGTGTTGCTACCCACCACTTCGAGTGGGCCCGTGTACGAGCGGTAGGCCGCCTTAACTTTGAATTCATCCTGAATTTCCGCCACCACATAGGGCAGTTTGTGTCCCGGGTGCATGCTGGCTTCCGCATTTAGGGACAGGAGACATTTGATGGTTTCGATATCCGGATTGATCAGCTCCCGTCGTCCGTATGCCAGGCTGGGTACGATGATGGCGGAAGCATTGAGACTGTCCACCCGCCGGAGGTGCTCCCGGTCGATGGCCAATCCCGTTCGCAGCACGATTTCGCTGGCACGGTTCCCGATCATGGGATGGTCCTTCAGTTCCTGCATTTGAAAGGGCCCGACCTCTTCCGATAGAATGATTAGCTGCAACTTGTTGGCCCCAAAGCGCAGTAGAAACCGTTTGATTCGGCCCACCGATTGAAAGATCTCGGCAGCAATGTGTATGGTTCGGTTCGACCAGCCTAGTATCAGCAGGTGGTTATTTGCCGTAACTGGGGTCAGCCCTTGTTCCAGGTGCCGGATTTTTCGGTTCATCCAGGTGGTGATAATGGCCACCAGGGATCCCAAAAACACCACGTAGCCGGCCACGGTGATCAGCGTGGAAATCAACCTGCGCCAGCTTCCCTGGTCGTCGCCCAGGTAGCCCGGATCGGAAAGTCGCAAAAAGGCCCACCACACCGATTCGCCAAACCGGGAAGTAGGTGGACCGGAGGGCATGACCAATAGCCCGCCGAGGATGGAAATGATCCCGATCAGAGCGGCCACCAGCAACAACTGGTAATGTGCGCCCTTTACCAGTTGTCGTTCGAGGGTAAATAAAATTTTTTGCCGAATACGGAGTTTTGTAAAGCGCATACAGGAATAGAAGAAGGTGGCGGTTGTCTCCCTTCCAATATAGGCAATTCCTCCGACTAACTAATGGATGAGGCCGGTCATTTTTCAGCATCGCTTGATTTACCAATCCCTTTCGGAGGGCATTGGGAAATACGAAAGGAAACGGGCGATACATACCGAAATACGGATGCAAGACACGAATCGCTTTGGTAAAGCATGTCTGCATTCTCTTGAAAGATAGTTGCCGCCCCGAAGAATTGCATAGTTTTTAGTTGGCGAGATACCCGTCAGGGGGCGGAGCCGTTTTCCTCCGGGAAATGCTGCCGGGAGTTTCCGGATTATGTGTCCCCTTCCTCTCCCGCGTCGAGTAGGCGAAAATCCTTCACCCGTCGGCCTTGCAGGTGTTTCTGCCAGCGGTCGAGCAGGGGTTGCTCCAGGCTAAATTCCCGGTATTCATCCGGATTCATGATGGGAATACCTTTTACGATCGGGTAGATGCGTTTGCATTGGTCGCAATGCAGCCAGCCTTCGTCAATTTTTCCATCGAGATCTTCGGTGATTCGGGTCAGTTCCAGGTCCGACCGGTCAAAGGGACAACATAGTTTGTCAATCGTTTCACGTTTCATTTTTCTGATTCGTTTGGAGTAGGTCTGTGAATTGATGCATGGCCGCTTCCGGGTCGGGCTGTCCCAAAATACCGGAAATCAGCGCCAGGCCCCGGTAGGGGATGCCCGCCAATTGGTCCAGGTTATCGGTTCGAATTCCCCCGGCCAGAAAAAAGGGCAAGTGGCTTTCCGCCGCCGCTGCGCGTAGCGTGTCCTGGCTGACCAGTTCGCAGGCCCCTGCACTGGGCGAGGGAAATACGGAACAGAAGGAAATGTAATCGAATCTGTTTTTCTCTGCCCAGCGCATGGCGGAGAGATCGTTGGTGCAGGTCAGCCCCAGCAGGGTGTTTTTGGGTAGTTGCCGGGTAATTTCCGCAAATTTTTCGGGGATTTGGTCAAAATGCACCCCGTCCAGGTCGGTCGTTGCCACCCATTCCCAGGCATTATTGATCAATACAGGGAAGGGGTAGGGCGCGGCCAGCGAACACAGGTTTTGTATAAAGCGCTGCTTCTGTCGCGTATCGGAAAAATTGTCCCAGATTTGCAAGGCGACAAGGGGATACCGGAACACCCGTTCCAAGGCCTGAAACAGGTCGGCTTCGGGTTTTGAACCAGGGTCTACCACCAGGTAGATTTCTTTTTCAGCGGATAGGTTGAGTGGTTTCATTTTTTTCCCAGGTTGTACGCGTTAAGGTATGCGGCCCAGTACGGATCGGTCTGCTGGTAGACCAGCGGTTCCTTTCGGTCCCCCTGTTGCAGGTAGGTGCCGTCCTCGGCCGAGGTGAGTTTGCCCACCTGGGTGCAGGGGATCCCAGCGCTTTCCAGCCGGCTCTGAACCGCCGCTGCACCCGATTCTTTGCAGGCAATGATCATGGAACCGGCGCCAATGCTTTGCAAGGGATCCAGCTCAAAAAGCCCGCATACAGCTGCCTGCACCGGCCCGACCGGGAGTTGCTCTTTGTGGAGCAGTACCCCGCAACCGGCTGCTTTGGTCAATTCGTAAATGGCTCCCAACAAGCCGCCTTCCGTAACGTCGTGCATGGCCGTGACGGAGGCATCGCCTTCTTCCCCCACCGCCAGCAAGGCATCTTGCAGGGAAGAGGTGTCGTAAAAGGAGGCGCAGGCTTGCTGGTAGATTTCTTTTCCCAATTTGTTTTGGGTGGTTTCCGGGAAGCTCATCGCCAGAATCGCTGCGGAGGAGATGGCCGCCGATTTGCTGACCAGCAGTACATCGCCGGCCCGGGCTTTGGTTGCGGTGAGCGCCCGGTCCTCCGGAAGAATGCTGATAAAGGTACCTCCCCCAGCGATGGTGGAATGCTGCCCTTCGATAAACCCCGTGTGGCCGCCGGTGATGGCCAGTCCGATTTTCCGGCAAAAGGAATGGATGTATTCCCAGTACCGGTTAAAATCTTCTCTGGAAAAACTCGCCGGGAGGTTCAGCACAAACTGCCCGTACTGGGGAGCAAAGCCGGTGGTTGCCATGTCATTGGCCATCAGGTGTACCGATAGCCAGGCAGATTCTTCCAATCCCAGTCCGGGGATCAGGGATAGGGGATCGCTGGTCAGGGCCATAACCTGTCTTCCCGGCAGGGCTATCAGGGAGACATCCCGTCCAAACCCCGGCTTTACCAGTATTTCGGGCCGATCTTTTCCGCAGCGGGAGGCGATAAAGGTCTCCAGAAATGCTTCGTCTATTTTTCCAATGGGTTTACTCATTTAGCCTTTATCCAGTAGTTTGACATACAATCCAAAAAAATCTCCGAAGGGCAACCGCCATTGTTGTACAGGAAACCATTTTGGCAGGCCGGTGCAGGACCATTCGATCGTGTAATTCCGTCCCTTGAGTGCCTCTTCAATGATTTGGATCAATTGATCCGGGGTGTAGAAGGTGGCGGTGACATAAAAGGGATTTTTCCCAAACAGTTGTTGCACCCGTCTTCGCAGCACCTTGGGTGAATTGCGGTTCATCATGCCCATGGCGATCCCGTATCGGGCTACCCGTGCGGCTTCTCGGATTACCCGAACCGGATCCTTGTAGTATTCAAAGGTGGTGATGAACGCCAGGGCATCGAAGGTATGGTCCTTGAAGGGCATGTGGTGGGAATCCGCCATGACCAGATCGCCGTCAAAAAGGTGAATGGCCTGGGATAACATCAGCGGAGAAATATCCCCGCCAGAGGCTTCGATCCCGATCTCCTTCCACCAGCGCGTAAAACGCGTGGTACCACAGCCAAATTCCAGTAAGGTTTGGATGCGGGTGTCTTCGGAGACCAGTTGCTCCATGACTTTTTTCTGCCAGACCTCTGCCCGTTTGTACCGGCCTTCGTACCAAAGTTCGTAGGTATCCGTGTGCTGCCGGTTAAAGAACCATTCCGGTCGGTTCTGCCAGTTTTGTTGGTGTTGCGGTAGCAGGCCTGTTGTGCCTGAAGGGTTGATTTCCATGTCGTTCATTTGCCTGTAAATAAAAATTCCATTCGATTGAAAAGGCCAATGGAATGGAGCGACAACTAATAGACTGGAAATTGGCTGGCTTGCATCCCTACGTTGGCATTATCCAAATCAGGTTTCGGGTCTGTTCTCAGCCTGACGTTTGTCAAGCACCCCGTGCATGTATTTGGTGCAAGTATAGGCAATTTTTTCCGATCATCCAATCGGCTGCTTGTGGTTGGTAAACCTTTTCCAGAAGGTTCAGGCATTGGCAAAGATTTTTTGTTATATTTAGAACTTCCGATCTGTATGCAATACACTGAAACAAACCCCCTTAACCAATGAGTGCTGTATCGAACTTTCTAACCTGGAAAAAAGGAAATACCCTGGTTTCCTGGGTGCTATTTCGCCTGTTGATTCAGGTGCTGTTTAATCGAGAGAACGTGCCCCGGCACATCGAATTGTTGGACGACACCCTTACCGATCACTGCTCCCGGCAGAAACGCAGCCGTTGGGTAAACACGATTAATTTTCTGGTTGGGCCCCGTCTTGTTCGGAGACTGATAGAAAATCGGTTGAATAAAAACATGGCCAAACACGAGCGGGTCTTCCTATCGCTGGACAAGGAACTCAAGCAGGAGGATGTTTTTTCCAAAGACAAAAACCTGCGCCAAAAGTGGGGGAATTGGTACGGCAACCATTTTTCGGAACCCCTGCAGTTTTTTGTTCCGGGCAACGGCGCCTACGAAGATTTTTCGCCGGAGGCCGAATCCTGCAGCAGCTACGATTACCAGGGGTTAGCCGAGGTGGTGGATTTGGTAAAGGAAGCAGAAACAAACGGAAAGAAAATACGGGCGGTTGGATCGGGACACGCGCTAACCGAAGTGGCCCAATGCGAGGATTACCTGGTCTGCACCCAGCACTTGAACCAGACCCAGCGACCGGCCCGTGATTGCATCAAGGCGGCCTACGTGGATGGATTTGAGGTGGAGGTGAACTATTGCAACGAGAAGCGGACCGAAACGCATTATCTCTTTGAGACCGGGGGAGGCACCAAAATCCGGCACTTGATTCAGGCACTGACCTACCACGGCTATGCCCTCATCAATCAGGGAGGCTCGAGTATTCAGTCGATCTCCGGGGCCATTGCTACGTCTACGCACGGGTCTGGCATAAGCATTGGTCCGGTACCTGCCTTTGTGCGTTCCATGACGCTGGTGGGCAAGGGTGGCAAAGTGTATCGGGTAGAACCTACCGATGGCATTACGGATCCGGATTGTTTTGAAAAGGATGAAATGGTGCAAAAACACGGGATTACCCTGATTCAGGACGATGAAAAGTTCAATGCCGTTATGGTAGGGATAGGGTCTGTGGGTATTGTTTTTTCCCTGATCCTGGAAGCGCAGCCGGAGTACCGCTTGCAGGAAGAGCGGATCATGCGGGACTGGGAGGAGGTAAAGGCCGAAATGCAACAGGGAGACCTCTATGCCTACATCAATGCCCACCGACATTTTGAAGTGCTGATCAATCCCTACCGCGATTTGGAAGCCGCTACAGAAGCGGAGCAACAACGTAAATGCCTGGTAACGACCCGCAACTACAGCGAGCAAGTACACGAAAAGCACCATGCAGGCAGGGAGCGGAATTACATTTCTACCTTTATCTCTGGGATTGCCATTTCGGGCAAGCTTTCGCCCTGGGTGTTTAACAAAAACCACCTGTCCATCCCCCGGATGACGAATAATTCCATCAAACGGCTGGTAGACCACAAAGGCGATGCGGGCGGAGGGTTCGAGGACCTGGCCCGAAATGTATTGGACCAAGGACTGGGGGAATTGAAATTCTACGGATACGCCATCGAATTTGGATTTCCCATTGACCGGGTTTTTGAAGCCGTGGACCGGATCATTGCGGTTTGCGAGGAATCCCAACGCTACGATCAACTCCTGGCGGCCCCCTTTTCCCTGCGGTTTGTGAAGCAGTGTCCGGCGCATTTGTCCATGATGCAGCAAGGAGATATGTGCATGATTGAGCTGGTGAGTGTCAAGGGTGTGACTGGCAGCCTGCCTTTGTTTATGCGCCTGGAGCGGGAGTTGCTGGCCATAGGCGCCGTGCCACATTGGGGCCTCTCCGTGGAGCCTTGGTACCGGGAAATGGTAGAAAAAGCATTCCCCCGGTTTACGGATTGGGAAAAGGAGCAGGAGTTTTTTGGCGGAGATACCTTCCGCAATGCGTTTTTGGATCGAATTCTTCAATCATAAAGGTATTCACGGATCCGAAAGACGGTTAGCTAGCACAGGCCTTCGCCCTCTGCTGAGGTATTTCGCGCTTTCAGCGCCCGGATTCGTATCCAACCTTTGCCGTCTTCGGGACCTCGAAGGTTTATTTGTTGGAATCCTATACGGGTATATACGTACCTAATTCAAGCTGCTTCAATTTTCTTTTATGCCTTCTGTGGTTCAAATAAAAGGTTGGAACCATATAAGGACATAGAAGTACCTATAAGTTGGTTTTTGACGGGGGATGGTTCTTTTTTGATTGACGTTGGTATTTCGCGCCTTCAGCGCATGGGATACTGCGATCCGTATTGTTATCCAAGGCTACACCCTGTGGTGCGGTATTTTGCGCTTTCAGCGCCAGGAATTCAAGATCCTTCAATGGCTTAAAAAAAATAATTGGAACCTTATACGGACATAAAAGTACATAGAAGGGGTACTAACAAAATAGCATAAGCTACCAGACAGACGGCGCTAAAAAATTTTAGAAGGAATAGAAGCACTCTCGACATCTCTTATATGCCTTCTATGGTTCAAAAAAATGATTAAACGGTATAAATGGTTCGTCAACGATCGGGGTTCATGTATCGGTCGGTTCTTGGTCGTTATACAGGTTTCCGAATTTAAGGCAAGGGCGCATATCTTCCTGCATTTGGCGTGTGGATTGACGCCTATATTTCGTGCCTTCAGCGCTTGGATTTCGGGGTCAACACCTATCCACAGGGTGAAGCCCTGTGGATAGGTGTTGTGCGCTTTCAGCGCTTGGGTTTATATTCGTTGCTACTCAACAGATGGGACATCCTATTATCGATTGGGTCTGGCTCCTAATGCATCGTATCAATTCTCAGCATTGAATGTGAGCCATCCCCCAGCGATGGGTGCAGCACATCGTCGCCAGAAAGTGGTTGGGGGGGTACGGACGAAAATCGTATCAAATCGTACACGTAAACATGGGATGGGTAGGTAGAATTACCTCCCGACTCTGGTCAGCATAGGTGCTGCGCCTTCAACCGCGGGTTTTGGTCGTGTTCGGATTTACTGCGTCTTCCGAAACGCCGCAAGCTCTTTGTATACCCTTCTTCGCGCCCGATTGATTCCTCCTACCGGGGTATGGTCTTTCAGGCCTATCCAGGGCGAGAACTCCATTTTTTCACCCAGGGCGATCCGTTCGGGGGTATCAAAATTCTGCATGGGCAGGGTAAGCGTCGCGAGCGGAATGGTAGCCGCCTTCCATACTTTCGAGGTGTTTTCCAGGGGATGTTCGGATTCATTCTCGTGGACTTGCACGCACAGCGTGAAGGAATGGGTATTTTTGTCCAGATCATGAATCAGTTGTTCCTTCAAAAAGGAGTCCGACTTGGGTTTGTCCAGGGTGTAGCCCAGTGAGGCATCCTGCGGATGGAGCACAAATTTGACGTACCGCTCCGGTCCGAACCGAAAGGCACCTCCCGAAAAATAGGTTTGAGAAAGCAGGTTGTCGTGTTTGGCAGAATGGGTCAGGGTGAGAAATATGCTTCGCCAGTGCCGGGGGTTTAGGGCGAACCATAGCTGCGCCCAGAATCCAAATAAAACGGCCCGGATTGCTTTTTTGTACAGACGGATATTCCAGGCTGACAGGATGGGACTGGTGGTCAGCAGGAAATTTTGACTGGGAACGCCGATTGGATCCGCTTCCAGCATTTCGCCTTCTACCTCAAGTACCTTGATGGCCAGTCCCCGGCCGGAAGCCGGCTTGTCAGACTGCACCTTGGGTGGCGCATTGGACAGCCGCACCCAGGCATCGTAGCTTTTCGGCTCTTTAAACAAACCCTGCAGCAGTTCGGGAGGAATATCCGGTAGCACCTGTAGGGTTCCTTTCAGCAATCCGTGCATTTTGGGATGGAAGTTTCTCAGCACCGTACCCTCGGGATAGGTCGCTTGCAGAAACGTTTTCATTTCCTGAATCAGTTCCTGAATGTCTTTTTCTTCTGCTTCGGTATACAACTTATCCATTGGCTGACAGGTAGTGCAGGGCCCGGATTCCGGGAAAAAAGAAATACGCCCCACCTTTGAGTACTGTAAAATTGGGTAGTCCCGAAAGAACCTTCCGTACCGGGTATTCCGGTATGCTAAAGGAATCGGTTTTTCTACGTTCGTTTTGGTAATGGTTGCCGATAATGGGGTCCGCATCGTTTTCCAGTCCACCGAATTTGTGGAAGTTCACCCAGTTGTTTTGGACGAATTCAAACTGCCGTCGGATATCGGTGACCAGGCAGATAAAATGCAGGCCCCGCTCTGATCCGTCGTCCGGGCTTTGCAGGATCGCATGCGGGTCCAGTTCCGGGCTGAGGGGAGGACCATAGGGCCTTCCTTTTCGTAACATGCGGTGTTTGGCTGCCATCTCCCGGGAATCCTTTTGCGTTCGTTCTGTCACCAGGTGGTCCCGGGGATTGGTTCGCCGAATATGCGCACCGATGGGACACTTCAAACCGGCTTTGTCCTCCTCCCAAAACCCAAAATCATTGGCATCGGATAGGGAAGGGTCCGGCTGGGTCGGACAGCGCGTTAGCGGCGATCCATCGGGCCACCTGCCGACCATTTTACTGGCCAGCGCTATGGCTGCATCGGCGTCGCCCGCAGTCGTTTTCATGTACTGCCAAAAGTCGGAGACCCGTTGTTCCATTTGCCGGAATACCAGGTAGCAGCCATTTTTGCCCAGGTCCCGTTGTTCGCCGTAATCCGGGTGCGGGGGAAGCTTGTTTTGGGGATCCAGCGCCTGGGGCACGGTGGGGGCAGGGGCAAACTCATCGTACAGGTTTTTGTAGCCCATGATAAACTCTCCGGCGGGAAAACTGGTCTCCGGATCCAACTCCGTATTACCGACCAATTCCCGAATGATGGGCCGGGAGATGTCGTCACGGAAGCCAAAATGCTCCTTTTGTCCGTAAAGCAGGCCTGTGGGCAGCGCTTGCTTTAGCTGAACCCCATGAGTCTGGCTCAGTCCGTCGAGCCAGGCCATGCTTTTTTCCAACTGCTGCTCGTCTTTTGCATACACCAACAGTAAGAAATGCAGCGGTTCATCGCCCCAGTTCCAGTGGTGGGAGGCATGCTCGCCGGTATCTCCCAGGATTAACTGCCGGTGTATGTCGTTCATGCCTTCTTTGAATTCCCTCGAAAAGGAATCCAACACCGCATCGGGAAGCTGCAGAAATGCAAGCCCGGGATGGGTAAACGCTACCTGAAAGGCTTCAGATGCCGGCTTTTCCGAAGCGGGTGTGATTTTTGGAAGGATTTCCCGGATAAAAGCCAGGGTCATTCCCGGGTCGGTTCCGGTATACAGCAGGTACCGGGCGGTAGGAAGATTGCCGTAGCCCCGAACCAACAACCCTTGTATGTCTTCTTTTTCCAGTTTGTTCATAATTAAATACTTAGTAACCATTCCCGGATAGCGGTATCGTCCAATTCTTTAAAAAGGCCTTCCCGAAAGGTCCGGTTTTGTTTCAGGTTTTCCACGCTTAAATCCCGGTTGTAGCTGTACCAAAACTGGGTAATTTTCTGGTGGGCACGAACGCCCTTCATGTATTCACTGCGGTGGTTGTATTGCTTGTGTACCAGCCAGCGGGTGGCGGGGAAGCCAAAGGCATGGCTGAAAATAACGGCCATGTTCATGGACCTTCGCTCACTGTCGACAAAATCATGGGCGTAGGCTTCGGATAAATTGTCAAAATTGGCGATAAACACCAGGCGCTTTCCCCGGTCCATTTGCAGCCATCGGGCCGTATGGACGGTGGGGATGTAGGCAAAATAGGCCACCAGCCCCACCAGTTTTAGGGTTACCGCCAAAAATACCCGGCGGATCCATCCCTTCTTCAAGGGGGCAATCACGGTCATTTCATTGATTACCGGATTCGTCTCCAACGCAACGATCTCACGTACCTTCTCGTCCGGTAGGGGATCGGAAGGTTCGTGGGGATTGTTTTCGTTGAGGCGCAGGAGTAAAAAAAGCAGCAGCAAGGTGAGCACAAATGCCGGGAAAATCCAGGCAAGCCACTGAAATACCCCGGCATCTGAAAAAAACAAAGCAATCAGCGAGACGATGGAGGCAACCATCACCAGGGAAAAAACGACTAGAGGAGCTAGCATCTGGAGTTTATTCCGAAAAGAAAACGGTACCCCCCGCGAGGCCCAATGGAACTTCGGGTGGTTTTTCACAAATTGTTCGATTTTTTCTTTTACTTCGGCAGGGGCTGTTTCGGAACCCAGATTGCCCGGGCCCTGCAGGTAGTCCAATACGGCCGCTTTCAGTGCCGCTTCCTTGTCTGCTTCTTTGGTAGTAATGAATTTGAATCCGGAGTAAAAGGTATTGGGAATGCTTTTTTGCTGCAAGAAACGAATTAACTCCTGCTCGCCGGTTTCACCTGAAGGAAATTCCGGACTCTGGCCAAAAACCTGTCGTAGCTGAGGTCCTAGAAATGCTACCAACTCTTTGAGATGGGCAGCTTTGCTTCCCACGTAGCTACTGAGCAACAGAATACGCGCGGGAAGGGGTTCTTTCCCCGCATAGTGCTGCACCGGGAGGGTCAGCCAACTGATAAAAAAAGTACCGGAAAGGGATTTCCGGTAGGTTTCCTGATAGATTTTCAGGTCTTTGCGGTACTCCGAGAGAAGCCCGTTTACGTAAGGGATTTTTTTTTCGTCCAGTGTGACGGTAACGGTAAGGCCTTTGTGGACAGTGGACATAGAGACGGAGCTATTTTTAACCCAATATAAAAAATACTATCGATGGAATGAAATCCATTGAGCTTATTTTCTATGTATAACCTGTCTTTTTTTCGAATATTCTTTTTTATTCCGTACTAAAGCAGGCTTCCCCTGCAGGTTTTTCGTGAGAACCGGGCTACGATGGGCTCCTGCGATTCGCTTGCTGCTTTTTAGCTGATTGCTACCAAAAATCGAATAAATTGATTTATTTTATGAAATTCCCAGTAAACGTATAAACAACCCAAAATGAAACACCTGACCTATTGCCTTCTTTTCCTGTACCTGGTTTCCTGTCAACCTGCTAAAGAGGACCTTCCGCCGCCGAATATCCTCTGGATTACGAGTGAGGACAACAGTCCTTTTGCCGGTTGCTACGGAGATGCATTCGCCACCACGCCAAACATGGACGCGCTGGCAGCGTCGGGGTTTTTATACACCCATGCCTATGCGAATGTGCCGGTTTGCGCACCGGCCCGAAACACCATTTTAACCGGCGTGTATGCCAACTCGGGTGGACACCAACACATGCGTAGTTACTACGACAAATCCCAGCAGGTGGGCTTTTATCCCCGAATGCTTCGGGAAGCAGGTTATTATTGCACCAATAATGTAAAGGAGGATTACAACATTAACCCCGACCAGAATGAGAATATCTGGGACGAATCCAGCAAAACCGCTCATTACAAAAACCGGCCCGAAGGCAAGCCCTTTTTTGCGGTATTCAATACCACCATTTCTCACGAGAGCTCCATTCACAAATCCATTCCAACAGCAGAACTGCGGCACAAACCCGAGGACGTAACCCTGCCGCCGTATCACCCCGACACTCCCGAAATGCGCCATGATTGGGCACAGTATTACGACAAAATCGAAGATATGGACCAGGTTATTGGCGAGCTGCTTCGGGAACTGGACGAAAGTGGCGAAGCAGAAAATACCATCGTATTTTATTACGGCGACCACGGGGGTGTACTGGCCCGCAGCAAGCGCTACGTGTACGAGTCCGGAACCCATGTGCCCTTTATTGTCCGTATTCCCGAAAAGTACAAGCACCTGTATCCCGCCGAAAAACCGGGTTCGGAGGTAAACCGGCTGATCAGTTTTGTGGACCTGGTGCCCACCTTGTTGAGCCTTACCGGTCAGGAAATACCGGACTATTTACAAGGGAATGCCTTTTTGGGAGAGCAAAAAACGGACGACCCGGAATACGCCTTTATGTTTCGGGGCAGGATGGACGAGCGCTACGACATGAGCCGATCCGCGCGGGATAGCAAGTACCGCTACATTCGAAATTACATGCCCTATCGGGTATATGGGCAATTTTTAGAGTACCTATGGCGGGCCCCTTCCATTCAGTCCTGGGAAGCGGCCTACAAAGCCGGCGAATGCAACGAGGTGCAATCCAGATTTTGGAATACCAAGCCAGCAGAAGAGTTGTACGATACCGAAAACGATCCCTGGGAAGTGAATAATCTGGCCAACGATCCGCAATACGCCGAGGTGTTGGAACGCATGCGGTCGGCTACCAGGGACTGGATGTTGGAAATCAACGACACGGGCTTTATTCCTGAGGCGGAGTTGATCGATCGTACCCAGGAAACCACCGCTTACGATTACATGAGAACCTCCGGTATTGACCTAAACGCACTGATAGATGGTGCCAATCTGGCCTCAAATCCCAGAAAAGGCGACATTCCTTTTCTAAAAGAGATGCTGGCCAGCGAAGAAGCAGCCGTCCGGTATTGGGGAGCCACGGGCTTGTTGATTCTGGGAACCGAGGCGAAAGAAGCCGAAGAGGCGCTTCAAACTGCCCTGGCAGATGCTTCTCCCAATGTGAAAGTGGTGGCCGCCGAAGCCATGTACCGGTTGGGAAATACGGGGCAGGGGTTACAGGCCTTGTACGAAGTGTTGGAAACCCCTAACTCATTTGCCCGGACCCATGCCTTGAACGCCATCGATAGCATTGAAGATAGCGAAGCGGCTACCCAACAGGCCGTTTTGGATATGGTCGGTATGGTGGGGGAGTTTAACCGGAGTCATTACGACCTTCGGGCGGCTAAAGGTCTTCTGACCAAATGGGAGGTGGATCCCATGGACCATGGGTACGATATGAATTGGTAGGGCATGAAACGAAGGAAATTTATTTCCCGGCTGGGTGCCAGTTCCTCGCTGTTTCTGTTGGGATCCGCCGTGGAAAAAGAGCGAGGCCCTGTGTTGCCTCCCTTTTCCTACCCTCAGCCCGTCGGTTTTTCCGAGGTGCTAAACCAGCAGGGGCAGTTCCAATTGCGGCTGGAGATTCGCTCCGTGGAACAGGTTGTTCCACAACAAGTGCTCCTGGAGGTAAAAAAGCCCGGAGCCCAATTGAACCGGGTAAACGCCTATCCATTTGCAAACAAGCCGGCAACCAGCGGTGCAGACAAGCGCAGCTTTCGCTTTTCCGTGGGGAAAGCGTTTCCATTTATTTTTGCCGCCTGGATCGATCGCCCGGAACCCGGGACGAAGGTTCACCTGCTGCTGAATGGCAAAAGCTGTGAATTTACCCTGGAAACCCTGGTACAGGAGCAGCAGCTGTCCTTTACGGAGGATGAGGGGCTGCAACTTCGCTGCAATTACCTCTTGGATAAGGAAATCGGCGTCCTGGATCCGGCTACCCTCGGCATGGTACCGGATCGGCAAAAGTTTTCCTTTGTGGTCATGGCAGATCCGCAAGGGGGAGATCCGGCGACCCCAAAGGCGCATCCCACCCGAATGAAAATCCACAATGCCTTTATTTGGGACAGCGTGAACCGCGTCAATGAGTTGACTCCTAAACCCTCCTTTTCCTTGGTCTTGGGCGATATCGTAGACAATCAGGGGGAGGTGTCTCATTTTGAGGCCATGCATGCCTACCTTAAAGACATCCAAACACCCGTTCTTTACGCGATAGGGAATCACGAAACCCGCTACCAGGCAACCTTTACACCCGGCTATCGGATGGACGAGTTTGATGCCTATTTTGGTGCACAAAAGGCCATGAATGGAATGGAATGGCTGCTCTATAGTTTTGACCTGGGCGATTGGCATTTTATTGTGTGGCCGGATCCCCTGCGCAGTGATTTTTTTGAAACCCATCCCCATTATTTTGACTGGCTGGCGCGGGATCTGGAACGAAACAAGGAGAGGCCTACCCTGTTTTTTCAACACGTACCCTCCCACCCGATAGGCATCGATCCACTGATCAATTATGCCGAGTCGGTGGCGGTAAAGCAACTGCTACTCGATACCCTGGCCCGACAGGGCAATGTCCGGTACATCTTTAGCGGTCATGTACACATTCCCATCCGGGCCTCTTTCAAAACGGCTACCGAGTATAAGGGGATGCGAATGATCAATTTACCCGCTGCCGGCTACCGTCCCCGGGGGTTTGGAGAAGAAGAAATGCACGGAGGACCTTCCCAGGGTATTTTGGTAGTAGCTATCGATGGGAAGAATTGCGGAGTTTCTTTTAAAACCGTCACGGAGGAAGTATATGCCTACCCGGAAAACCTGCCGGCATTTGATGCGCAAAACTATCCGCTATGGCTCAACTACAAATGGCAGCTGGAGGCGTCTTCAGCTATTAAAAACGGAGATTTTTCCCAGGGCCTGGAATCCTGGAATACCCGGTATGTGTACAGGGAAGACGACAACCCATCCAACCGCATGGAAGTCCGGGATTTTCAGGGATACCGGGCGCTTTACCTGTTCTCTTCCAAACGAAAATACCACATTCCCGGACAAGACCGGCTTCCCCAGACCATCAACCACCTGTGCCAGGCCCTGCATGTAGGCGAGACTCCATTTTTGATTCAGTTCGATTATTGCCTCGAAAAGGAAACCGCCAGGCAAAGGGATGGTTGGGCAGGTGGGTTTGTTTGGCTGGAGGGCTTTCAGGGTAGCGTCAAACTGCTTAACCTGGCCTATTGGTTGGGGACGGGCTACAGCCAGCTATCGGACCGTTTTTCCGATAGTGCAGACGTTCCACTCCTGCATTACCAGCTGCCGACTCCCGATGAGCAATGGCGAAGTACCCAACTCAATTGGTTACAGGATTACCAAGCGGTGGGCCTGGACCTATCGGGACTGGATCGTTTGGTAATCAACCTGGGCACCTGGCACATCAACGATGGAAACGGCCCCGGATTTGGGTTCTATGTTACCAACCTGAAGCGCCTATCGGGTTCCGGTTCTTCGGTAGTGGAAGGAATCGGGGTTCAGCCCATGCCTGACGAGGCCTTGTGGCGGATGAATAAATACGAACCCTTTGTACACATAGCCGGGGAGCACCGGTACATTCGATCTACCCAACAAACCGATCCATGAAAATCAGTTCGCTTCTTTTATCCCTGTTCGTTAGTATCGGGTTTGCATGCAGCCAGCAACCCGAAGTTGCGGTCCATTCGCTAACCACCAACCACATGGACCGCCCCCTGGGCCTGGAAGAAAACCCGATCTTTGGCTGGCGAATCCAGGCAGCAAACGGTTTCAGTCAGGAAGCCTACCGACTTTTGCTTGGTACCCATCCAGATAGCCTGGAATCCGGGAAGTCAAGTAGGTGGGATTCCGGGAAAGTGTTCTCCAGTCAATCTCAGGGCCTGGCCTATCCGGGAGCATTGCCCGGAGAAGGAGAGCGGCTGTATTGGCAGGTGCAGGTTTGGGATCAAGCCGGCCGGACGGCAGTTAGCGAGCCTTCCTGGTTTGAAATGGGCTTGTTGCGGGAAGAGAATTGGAAAGCCAGTTGGATTTCACACCTGGGGGAGGATACCGATGTTCCCCCCCTAACCGCGGCTCCTTATTTTCGAAAGACCTTTGACCTACCCGGGCCCATTCAATCCGCCAGGCTGTACATCGCCGGTGTGGGTTACCACGAAGCGGTCATCAATGGGCAGAAAGTGGGAGACCATGAACTGGATCCGGCCATGACACGGTACGACAAACGGGTCAAGTACCTGGTTCACGATGTAAGCTCCTTGCTGCTACAGGGCGAGAATGTCCTTGGAGTTGTTTTGGGTAATGGCTGGTACAACCAACACACGCGTGAAGCCTGGGACTTCGATCAGGCACCCTGGAGGGATTCCCCGGCGCTCCGGTTGCAAGTAAGGGTGACGGATACGGACGGAGTGGACCATTGGATCGTTTCAGACAAAGAGTGGAAATTCAGTCTGGAAGGACCAATTATTTTTGACGGGGTACACAATGGGGAAACCTATGACGCCCGCAAGGAAATGCCGGGTTGGGCTGCTCCTGGATTTGCCGACGACTCCTGGCAGCCTGCCATTGAAATTTCCGGCCCGGAAGGCAAACCCTCCGCCCAGGTAATGCCGCCCATCCGGGTGACCGGCAGCCGGGCGCCGGAAAGCACTTGGATGGTCAATGACAGCACCGTCATGATGGATTTTGGTCAGAATCTTACCGGCTGGGCGACTATACGGGTAGCAGGGCCAGCGGGTTCACGTGTTAAGTTGCGGTATGGCGAACGCATCTATCCAGATAGCACGCTGGATGTGGAGGAACTCAGCCGTTTTATTTGGACTGGGGATACCCAGACCGACCGGTATTACCTGAAAGGTCGGGGAGAGGAATCCTGGCATCCGATCTTTACCTACCAGGGATTTCAGTACGTGGAAGTGACACGCAGTGATCCCGAGGTGGAACTCCTGGATATACAGGCCGATGTGGTCCATACCGACCTGGCCGATAACGGCTATTTTCGAAGTTCCAACGATCTATTCAATCGGCTTCAGGAAAACCTGCGCTGGTCGTTTCTGGGCAATTACCATGGCTATCCCACGGATTGTCCCCACCGCGAAAAAATGGGCTGGACCGGAGATGCCCTGTTGGTGGCCCAGACGGGAATGTACAATTTCGACCTGACCGCAGCCTATCGGAAATGGCTGGACGACTTTGTGGACGAACAACTGGAGAGCGGTGACCTGCCGGGAATCATCCCCACAAGCGGCTGGGGCTATACCTACAAACAAAGTGCAGATCCCGAACGCGGCTACGGCCCCCAGTGGGAAGGCGCCTTTCTCGAAGTTCCCTGGCAACTGTACCGGTTTACGGGAGATAGTTCCCTTGTCCGCAAGTATTATCCGGACCTGAAGCGCTACGTGGATTACCTTGAAGCACATGCCGATGGGTACCTCCTGAATTTCGGCATTGACGACCACAAGCAGCTGGAGAACAAAACCCAGGGGCCTTTCCTGGCATCCGCCTTTTTCTATTATTTCAGCGATAGGCTCTCCCGAATGGCAGCAATTGCAGGAGAGACCCAGGACCAGCAAACCTATGCCAATCTTGCCGACAGGATCCGGGAGGCGTTCAATGACCGGTATTTTGATCCGCAGGGTGGTACCTACGATCACGGCGGGCAGGCCGCTCAGGCCGTGCCCTTGTTTGTGGGCCTGGTGGAAGACGATCAGGAAACGGTGGTTCTGGCAAAGCTGTTGGAAGCCATTCAGGAAAAGGGAGGGCATATCGATGCGGGGGTAGTGGGTACAAAGGCCCTGCTACAGGTGCTGATGCGGTACGGGCAGCAGGAGGTCCTCTATGCCATGGCCAATAAGCGAACCTTTCCCGGTTGGGGATACTGGGTAGACGAATTGGGAGCCACCACGCTTTTTCAGAATTGGGACGGATCCCAATCCAGAAATCACATCATGTTTGGGTCCATTGGGGATTTCTTTTTTCAGGGGCTTGGAGGCATTCAGCCGGTGGAGGAAGCAGCAGGATTCAAGCAGATACTTTTAAAGCCATCTTTTCCCGATGACCTGGACTGGGTAGAGGCCGGTCACCGCTCGCCCTATGGCTGGATCCGATCCCATTGGAAGCGGGAAGGGGAGCGCATCCGTTGGGAAGTAGAGGTGCCGGGCAATTCATCGGCCGAAATCCGTTTGCCAGAGGGGGTAGTAGATGACCTCCGGCTAAATGGAAGGCCGGTAGCTGCATCGGACCTGGTCAATACCACCGGAGCTTACACCGGACTAATGGTGACTAGTGGCGGGCATGTGCTGGAGTTTTGATGACTGCCTGCCCGGATGCGGTTTGGCGATGGGATGGTATTGGGGAAAGGCTGCTTGAGGAAGCAACTAAAAGTCGCGGAAAAAGGGACGGTTTGTCTGGCTACGGTAGGAAAGGAGATTTTTTTGGGAATTTTCAGAGAAGTGGGAGCTGTTTACATACAATCGGACCTACCCGACGACGAAAGCAGGTGATTAAAAAATGGGAAAGTAGGGTATATTCGTTGGTAAATAGTAGGAAATACACGAGTTATTGGTAAATTTATCTGGTATTTACCAATAAACCCTACCATGCCTCTTCCTCATTTTGACGCTTCGAAGCGGCTCCCTGTCGAAAAAAAGAACGCCCGGTCGGTGGATAAAATCCCGGACGCAGCCCTTTGGGATCAGTTTCGGAGTGGAAGTGATGCGGCTTTTATTCAGGTTTATGAGCAATTTTTTGACCGGCTTTTTGCTTACGGCATGCGTCTGACGTCGGATGAATCCCTGACCCAGGATGGGATACAGGAGGTTTTTTTCGATTTAAAACGACTCCGCAAGAAGCTGGGACCTACGAACCATATCCGGTTTTATTTGCTAAAATGCCTGAAACGAAAGCTGTTTCGACTAAGGGACGGATGGGAACAGCGTCGCGTGGACCTGGCAGAGCGGGAGGGTTTTGGGTTTGAGTTATCCCACGAACAAATCCTGATAGACCAGCAGTTGGATGGGGAGCGTATTGAGCAGCTGAACCGGGCCATTGCCGAACTAAGTCCCAGGAAGAAGGAAATCATTTATTATTTTTTTTACGAGGGTCTTTCCTATGCGGAGATTCGGGAATTAATGGGATTGGATAGTAACCATACCACCCGCAACCTGATGTACAAGGCGCTGGCCTTTTTGCGGGAAACCCTGCGGTAGCCGTACTTACTTAGATCCATTCGAATGATTCTATAATCGGAATATCCATTTCGGTTTGCTTGACAATTCTTTGTCACTAAATGTGACGTAATTTTACCCCCTTGTCTCCCCCTCCTGAAACCAGGAGGGGGCCGGGGGGAGGTCATTTTTTTCATCAACTCTTCGATCATAACATGACATTTTTCCCATTCAAAAATAGTTTGAAAAAAAGTAAATTTTTTGGGTGTTGTTTTGCATACGGTCCGCATTTACTGGAAAGAAGGAAGACAACTAGCATGAAGACCAAAGAGGATTTTCTGGCTGATCCAGAATTTATTGCTTGGGTAAAGCATCCCAACGAGCAGCTGGATCGCTATTGGTCCAACTGGATGGCGGCCAATCCCGGTCAGGTGGGGGAGTTGAAACTAGCCAGGGAAATCCTACTCCGGGTTCGGTATTCAGAATACCCGGCACCCAAAAGAGTCCGGGAGGACATCCTGCAGCAATTGCTTCGGGAACCGGAGCCCCAGGAGCAATCTGAAAAAGCTGCGGGTAAAAGGGTCCTAACGTTTGGTTGGAAAGCTGTCGGGCAAGTTTACCGCATTGCCGCGATTCTGCTCCTATCTTTTGGTTTGGGCTGGTGGCTTTCGCCCCCATCCGCGCCCATTTCTTCGGGTACGCTGGCAGAGGAGATTTCCTGGATCGAAAAGGTTACCCAACCGGGTGAGAAATTGCAGTTGACCCTGGGGGACGGTAGTCGGATTTGGTTGAATGCCAACAGCAAACTCTACTTTCCGGAGAAGTTTGACTCATTGGAGCGCAGCGTACGGCTGGAAGGTGAGGCCTACTTTGAGGTAGAAAAAGACAGTTTACGGCCCTTTCATGTAGGAACCAATGGGTTGGTGACCACGGTATTGGGCACTACCTTCAATATCGCCAACCGGGAAGGATCGGCAATCGCTATTTCTCTGGTCTCCGGTGCCGTGAAGGTAACGGAGAAAACCGCATCCGATCCGGTTTGGCTCAAGCCGGGAGAGGCCCTGCACCACGACGCCGTTTCAGGAAAGCAACGCGTTAGGAATTTTGATCCGAATGTGGTGCTGGGCTGGAAGGAAGGATGGATTCGGTTTAACCATGCCTCGCTCAACGAGGTGCTGCAAACTCTGGAAAACTGGTACGGGGTGGCGTTTCGGGTACAGGGTTCGAAGCCCACCGCCTGGGAGTTTTCCGGCGAATACAAGGAGCAGACCCTGGAGGAGGTGTTGCGTAGTATGGCTTACATACAGGGCTTCCAATTCAGTATAGAAGAAAAAATAGTTCACTTAAAGTTTTAGACGTATGATATACATTCACGCGCCATAAAAAAACCGGTTGGCAAAAAACCAACCGGCTACTGGCTGGTCTGATGATGGTGTACATTGGGGAATGGGGCCATCAAGAGACCAGGCTTATTGAAATCAGTTTCCAATAAACATCCAAAATTATGAAAAATTATTTACTAAAGGCAATACTCATGTTGTCGAAAGGCTTTTTATACGGCTTACTTGTGCAGATGCTGTTGGTCAATTTCGCCAGCATCATGCAAGCAAAGGGACAGTACAAGCGGATCGACGAAGTCAGCATTCGCCTATCCGCCCCTTCACTCAGTGTTCGGCAATTTTTTAACGAAGTAGAACGAAAAACGCCTTTTAAGTTTGCCTACGACAATAAAAAAGTGGATAAATCGCAGCTGCTGGTATTCGACTCGGAGTCGGGTACGGTAGAGGAGCGTCTCCAAGTAGCCGGACAGCAATTGCAGGTGAGTTTTAGGCAAATAAACCACACCATTGACGTGGTTCCCACTGGTAAACCAGCAGTTCGGGTCATGCCAGATGCCGTGCGTATACCCATCACCGGAACCGTCACCGATGAAAATGGGGAGGCCATTCCGGGGGCTACGGTACTGGTAGAAGGTACGTCTACCGGAACGGCAACCGATATTGATGGAAAATTCAGTTTGGACGCCGACGAGGGAGCGGTTTTGCTCATTTCCTTTATCGGTTACCAGTCGCAACGCATTACGGTAGGCAATCAAAGTAGTTTGTCCATTACCTTGCTGGAGGATCAGTCTTCGTTGGAGGAAGTGGTGGTGGTAGGGTATGGAACGCAGAAGAAGGCAGATATTACTGGTTCCGTAGCTTCGGTATCTGAGGAGTTGTTACAGTCCAGGCCGGTGGCAAATTTTGAAGATGCGTTGCAAGGAAGGGCTAGTGGTGTGCAGGTGAGACAAACTGGGGGAGATCTGGATGGAAAATTTTCCATAAATATTCGCGGCATTGGGTCGGTTACAGGTAGTAACGATCCACTAATCGTGGTGGACGGCGTACCTCTTTTCAGTTCTGATTTTTCCACCATTAATCCAAAAGACATTACCGCCATAGATATTCTAAAGGATGCTTCTGCAACCGCTATTTATGGTGCAAGGGCTGCCAACGGGGTGGTGATTATCACTACGAAAAAGGGTCAGGCAGGAAAAACTCAGTTTACGTTTAATACGGATATTGGGGTGGAAGAGATTGTAAGAAGATTTGACCTAATGAGCTCACAGGAACAAAGGGAATTATTTGTTGAAGCATTTAAAAATTCCAATAGGAATATTTCCGTTTATGACGATCCCAATCATCCTGCATGGCAGGTGGACACCGACTGGCAAGAACTGGGTACGCGCACCGGTGTTAGGCAAAATTACAATCTTGGTTTCAGCGGGGGGTCCGAAAAGACCCAATTTTCAGGTTCGGTTTCCTATTTGGACAGAAAGGGAACCCTTGTAAACTCCGATTTGAAAACCTGGTTTTTGCGACTGAATGTGAGCTCGGAAATCAACAAGTTGTTAAAGGTGTCTACCAATATGACCGGAAGCCATCAAAAACAAAACCTTCAAAATAATGACAATTGGGGCTCGACAGGGTACCGCAGTCTAGCTTTTGAACATTCCTACACACCCGCCTACGATGAGAATGGTAACCTGACGGCGATCGATAATCAAGCTGCCCCCTATTTTGGAGCCAACAATAATCCGTTGATCGACCTTTTGATGCCAGCCCGGGAGCAAGATGTTACCCGATTGATGGGAAATACCAAATTTGATTTTACACCCCTAGACGATCTAACAATTTCTGCAAACATTGGGGGGGATGTACTAGTAGGTAGTGGCTATAGCTACATGCCGGTTTATCAAATAGGTATCTTTACTCGACCTGAAGGGAGTGTAACTGTGCCAAATAGGCAAGAAATCAACTGGGTTTCAGATATAACTGCGAATTATGAGAAGGCCTTTAACCAACATGTTTTCAAATTGTTGGCCGGATTTTCAGCGCAGCAGTTTGTATTTAACAACAGTACTGTTACCGGGGCAGGAACGGTTAATAATTCGTTGAATCAGCTCTCTAACCAGATTAATTTCAACGCAAGCGGCACCAAAGTAAGTTCCGGATTACTTTCTTCGTTTTTCAGAATAAACTATTCTTATCACGATAAACTATTGCTTACCGGAACGGTACGTCGAGACGGTTCGTCAAAATTCGGTCCCTCTACGAGATTTGGTGTTTTTCCATCCGGGTCCATCGCATGGAGAGTATCGGAGGAAGAGTTTTTAAAGTCTTCAAATTTTTTGGATGATTTAAAAATAAGGACTAGCTACGGACTCACAGGAAATCAAGAAATCGGAGATTTTGCATTTTTGACCCGAGCGGCATCCACTCCCTACGTTTTTGGAAATAGTTTGGTCATAGGAAACTCACCTCAAAACATCGGTAATCCATTTTTGCAGTGGGAGAGCACGAAACAATTTGATGCTGGCGTGGATATGTCTTTTATTGATGGCCGAATATATGCCACAGCGGACTATTATAACCGTGTTTCTCAAGATTTATTGGTAGCTAGTCCAATCCCATTGACTGCGGGAGTTGCACAGGAGCCGATCGTTAATCTCGGCTCGGTTTTGAATTCCGGATTCGAGTTTTCGATCAATTCGAGGAATACGGTTGGGAAAATTGCCTGGAGTACCAATTTTAATATTTCTTTTAATAAAAACGAAGTATTGGATATAGGTGAAAATTCTATTGGAGAATCGCTCGAAATTCCTGGACAGAATATACCGCTCTCCAATCAACCTGCTAATTTATCAAGGGCTGGACATCCAGTTGGCGCATTCTATATGTGGCAGTTTGATGGTGTTTGGCAATTGGGAGAAGAAGATGAAGCCTCAAGTTGGTCGGGAGCGGTTCCCGGCGATCCGAAGTATAAAGATCTAAATGGAAATGGAGTTTTTGATGTAGGAGATAAAACCTTTGTCGGTAATCCCCACCCAAGGTACTTTGGGGGTATAGATAATTCATTTAGTTATAAGAACTTCAATCTTTCTGTGTTCTTTGATTTCGCAGGGGGCTACCAGGTTTACAATACGGCGAGAAATCTGTTGGCCAGAGGAGTTCCTTTTGTCCAAAACTTCGCAGAGGTAAATGGGTTTTGGACGCCGGAAAATCCAAGTACAACAATCCCCAGACCTTCACAGGGTGGAAATACAACAACACTCGTAACCATGGTGTCGGATCGGTTTTTGGAAACAGCTGATTTTATTCGTCTAAAGAATCTAAGCTTATCGTACAATCTTCCCCAGCAGTGGTTTGCTGGGAAAGCCATTCAAAGCACCAAATTTACCCTGACGGGTACAAATTTATTGATATTCACCAACTATACCGGGCTGGATCCTGAAGCATCTAGTAGAACTAGTTTGTTATCTTCTGGGATAGACTATACACCTTATCCTCAAACCAGATTGGTATCATTATCCGCGCAAGTGACCTTCTGATAGTCGTACACCGAAATCGAGAAAACCATGAAAAATTTAAAAGTACCCAAGTATATAGGAATAGTTTTAGTTGCTTTGTTTTTGAGCTGTGAATCTATTCTGGAACCAGCACCAGAGGGCCTTGTTCCCATGGAGGACCTTTTCAATACCGAAAGTAACCTCATCACTGCAGTGAATGGAGTCTATCAGCCTTTACACCCCTTGTATCAAAACGTCATGTTTCAACTCACGGATTTGGCCAGTGACGATGGGTGGACCTGGAGAAAGGAGACCGAGCCAGATATTTACAACGTAGATCCGACCTTAGGCTATATACAAACAACCTGGAGCTTGCATTATTCAGGAATTACCCGTGCCAATACAGTTTTGGACAACCTCTCAAGAGTGCAAGATTTTTCTAGTCCTATAATGGAAAATGCCGTAGAAGGTCAAGCAAAATTCCTACGAGCGTTCTATTATTTTAATCTTGTCAGATTGTTTGGCGAAGTGCCGTTAATCATCAACGAGATAGAGACGCGGGAGAACGCGGAATTACCGCGTGAAAGCCTATTGAACATCTATGCACAGATAAAATCCGATCTGAATGATGCCATTGGCCTTTTACCGGAAAATTTTCCCGGTGGAATAGGTATGGAAACCGGCAGAGCGACATCAAATTCAGCCAGAGCATTACTATCTGCTGTTCATTTGGAATTGGAAGAATGGAGCGAAGCTGCGCAGGTTACGGGTAATCTTGTAGGAAAAGGTAGTTTATTAGCGGATTACGCTGCTAATTTTAATGGTTCCCAGGAAAATAGTGAGGCTTCTTTTTTTGAAGTGCAGTATGGCGGCGTAATTGGGCAGACTACAACTTCAAAAAGTGTTGCTTTCGCTCCACCTGATTTACTCAATGGGGCGGCATTCCTATTACCTACAGATGACAATTTGAATGGTGAAGGTGGTGGATTGTCTTCAGGAAATGGACTCGTCCAATTATTTGAAGCAGGTGATAACCGAATGGGGGTAATAGTAGATGATTATGGACTGTCTAATTTTATAGATCCTTCTATGCCCGACGGAAGTCTTAACTATGTCAATAAGTTTTATAATACCTCTGATCCTAGATCACTGAGTACTTGGAATTTTCCATTGATCAGGTATGCTGAAGTTTTATTAAACCGGGCTGAGGCGCTGAACGAGTTGGGCTACCAAGCTGATGGGGAAGCTTTTGATTTGCTCAATGAAATAAGATTGAATGCTGGACTTACTGCCCTTAGTTCGGAGGAGCTTCCTAACCAAGAAGCATTTAGGCTTAAGCTCAGGGACGAGCGGCGGATCGAATTGGCCTTCGAAACCAAAAGGTATTTTGATCTAAATAGGTACGGAATAGTGCAGAATGTGGTACAAAGCCAAATGGATTATACCGGCCTAAATTTTCCCCAACAGCGTCTTATCTCGCACCCCATCACAGGAAAGGATTATTTTCTCTATCCACTCCCCGCCATCGAATTTGTGAACAATGCGCGCCTTGGTGAACAAAATCCAGGTTATTAAGAGACAAGCGTATGAAGAAAGTTAATTCGTTGATTGGCTTACTGGCATTGGGAGCTACGTTGGGCTGTAACCCCAAGGGAGATAAGGAGGAAACACTCGCCTCCCAGAAAGCACAACCCAACGTAGTTCTTATAATGGCAGATGATCTTGGTTACAATGACCTCGGTTGCTTCGGGAATAGCACAGTAAAAACACCGAATATTGACCGTATAGCCCGTTTTGGTACGAAGCTTACCGACTACCATTCCAATGGGGTAGTTTGTAGTCCCACACGTGCCTCACTTTTGACGGGGCTTTATCCCCAGGAAGCAGGTGTAGAAGGTGTTGTAACTGCCAAGAGCCATAGGGAACGAGGGATGGACCCGGAAAATTTTACGTTGGCTGAATATTTAAAGGATTCGGGCTATGCTACAGCGCTATTTGGAAAATGGCATCTGGGTTATAAACCTGAATTTGGTCCCAATGTGCAAGGGTTTGACCAGTTTGTAGGATTTGTAAGTGGCAATGTGGATTATTTCAGCCATATAGATCAAGAAGGATACGAGGATTGGTGGAATAATCAAACGCTGGAAAAAGAAGCTGGTTATTTGACTGATTTGATCACAGGTAAGGCACTTGAGTACATGGAGGAAAGAAACAAGGATAATCCATTTTTTTTGTATCTAGCCCATGGGGCACCCCATTCTCCCTACCAGGGTCCAAATGATAAGGCAGACCGAACGGTAGGTGGTGATTTTCCGATTCAAGGAAGCCGGGAAGACAAAGTTAACGCCTACAAGGAAATGATAGAGGCGCTGGACAGGAGTGTAGGTGGTGTAGTGGATTACCTGGAAAAGAACAACTTGGCGGAGAATACGCTTGTGATTTTCTGTTCAGACAATGGAGGCACCAGAAATGTGGGTTCAAATGCTCCTTTTAGTGGGTATAAAGGCCAGGTGTATGAGGGAGGGCACCGAGTGCCGGCCATTTTCTATTGGAAGGACAAAATACAACCCGGAGTCTCTGACCAATTGGTAATGTCCATGGACCTATTCCCAACGATAGCCAGCCTTTTAGATTTAGAGGCGCCAATGGGCTTGTCCGGAAAGGATTTGTCCGGCATTTTTCATGAAGCAAAGTCAGCCGCCGAAACAGCGGACAGGACGGTGTTCTGGAGATTCAAAAATCAGGGTGCGGCGCGAAAAGGCAATTGGAAATTGGTGAAAATTGATGGGGAGGAAAAACTATATGACCTTTCGACGGATATTCAGGAAACAACGGATGTAAAAGAAGAATTCCCAGAAGTATATCAGGAATTAAATAGTGCCTATAAAGAATGGGAATCTGGTTTAAATGAAGAAATGATCCTCAGCTAAATAGATTGTATTATCCGAAGCTTTCCAATATTTAATGAATAACGGCTTTTATTACTTGTCCTCTCTAATTGTTTTCTGTGCATCATTTACGGCAATGATGGCTCAAACTTTCCCAAACGAGTATTCGGAGGGAAAGTTTGAGCAATTGGATAACCATATTTACCTGTGGAGGGATATCAGCAATGTTTACGTAATAAAAGATAATAATACTGCTTTATTAATTGATTTGGGAAACGGATCTGTACTCGATCATCTACGTGACATTGGAATAGAAAAAGTAGAATGGGTCTTGTTTACCCATCATCACCGAGAGCAGAGCCAGGGATACCCACGTTTAAAGAAGTGGGAAGCAAAGGTTGCGGTTCCAAAAGAAGAGCGGCCGCTTTTCGAAAAACCTTCTTTATTTAGAAAAATGGATCCCTCCAACAATGATCCCTTTTCCGTTGTGGGTGCCAGCTACGTTCGGCCTGCTGTATTCCCTATCAAGGTGGATCGTACTTTTGCAAAAATGGACACGTTTACCTGGCGCAATTTTGAGTTTCGGTGCATGGAAACCAAAGGTAACAGTCCCGGATCAATGTCTTATTTCCTCAAAACGGACAAAGGGTGGAATGTGTTCAGCGGTGATTTGATGTTGGATGGGGGGCGAATGCATAATTTTTTCGATACTGACTGGGATTATGGCTTTGCATCTGGTATTTATGCGCTGCACAATTCCGCGGCCATGGTCAAACAGTTCAGTCCCAATATATTACTCCCTTCGCACGGTGAGATAGTGGAGGATCCAGTGAGACAATTAGAAGATTACCAGGTAAAATTGGCCAATATGG
Organism: Cyclobacterium xiamenense; assembly: GCF_900109255.1. Lineage (NCBI taxonomy): Bacteria > Pseudomonadati > Bacteroidota > Cytophagia > Cytophagales > Cyclobacteriaceae > Cyclobacterium > Cyclobacterium xiamenense. The sequence goes on from NZ_FNZH01000004.1 coordinate 503,181, forward strand.
CCAATTTATTGGTTCAGGGATATCCCTTATTTACCTATGCAGCGTCCATAGAGGACGAGGTTTCTGTTCCTACCAATATTCCTTTTGTGAATCAAGTGTCCCCGCATGTATATAAATTCAAGGGACATGCCAACTTCTTCCCCAATTTCACGATCATCATTGCTGACAGTGGACGGGCATTGGTGGTCGATTGCGGATTGATTGATGAAAAACTTTTAGAAACCGCAATCCGACAGATGGAGGAGAAGTTGGGATTAATAAAAATTGACGCAGTTTTGATTTCCCACATGCATGGAGACCATTTTCTACAGGTCCCATTTATAAAGGAAAAGTATGGAGCAGAGGTTTGGGCGCTGGATCGGATGGTACCTCAAATCGAAAGACCGCTTGATTTCAATTATTCAGCAATGATTCCAGGATACAATAAAGAGTTCCTTTCGTTAGAGGTTGATCGGGAGTTTGGAGCTGGAGAAACCTTCGAATGGGAGGAATTTACCTTTACTGTGGATTGGATGCCTGGACAAACGGAGTTTGCCATGTGTTTGCATGGAATGATTGATGGCAAATTGGTAGCTTTCACTGGAGACAATATCCGTCCTGCCCCCAATAACAGGGGAAATCCTGCTGTTGTGGCCCATAACAGTACCGTTTTAGAAGAAGGATATATTTTTGGAGCAGAATATTTAGCAAAGCTTAATCCTGATCGGATTGTTGGGGGGCATTCGGTGGTAATCGATCATCCCCGGGATTTAATAGAGAGATACCGACAATGGTCCTATGAGTTACGGGAAGCCTTTCAAAGCCTGAGTACTTTTCCCGATTATCGGTTTTGGTTTGACCCCTTTTGGGTGAAAGCTGAACCATACAGGAAAAAACTGACCAAAGGAAAAACAGGAAGAGTTAATGTGGTCATCCGAAATTTCGTGGAGTATGAACAAATCTACAAGGTGTACATCAGGACACCAAAAGGAATCATTTCAGATCCTGAGGTAATTGAGGTAAAAATTTCCGACCTGGGCGAGAAATCTTTTCTGGTTGAACTTGAGGCAACGGAAGCAGCTGAAACCGGGGTCGGAATAGTAAGTTTTGATCTCACCTTAAACGGGGAGCTGATTGGAGAGTGGTTTGATTCCATCATTTATGTTGAATGATATCCACGATTCACCTAAGCCTTTATATCAGGAAAAATTTAACTCTGATAGGAAAAATGTATAAAGTAAAATCAATGTTTCCGTTCGCGTTTATTCGGCTGCTGTTTATGGATCATTTATCCTATTAAAAAAAAATCAATTAATTGGTTATCCTGCTATTGGAAAAGAATAACTAAAAAAAAATAAAAAACAATCATAACACTAAATTAATCAACTATGTATATTGTAGAAAGACCCCAAACGTTGTTTTTGTTTGTTTTATTGGTTGTTTCTTTTCAAACCCTTGCCCAAACTTCCAATTCGACAGATTATCCCAATATTGTATACATATTAGCCGATGACCTGGGAATTGGGGATGTTTCTGGCTACAACCCTGATTCAAAAATCCATACAAAAAACATTGATCGGTTGATTAACGGTGGATTGAAATTTACCGATGCACATACAAGTTCTGCGGTTTGCACTCCTACCCGATATGGAATCATTACCGGCAGATACAACTGGCGATCTACCTTAAAAAACGGTGTTTTGGGAGGTTACTCCAAACCCCTAATACCCAATGATAGACTTACTGTGGGAAAGTTGCTTCAAGAAAAAGGGTACCATACGGCTTTTGTGGGGAAATGGCATCTGGGATGGGATTGGGCATTTGAGGAAAACACCAGCAATATTGACAACTTGGCCAATAACTTCGAAGTTGATTACACGAAACCTATAAAAAATGGACCGAAAGAACTAGGATTTACTTACTCTTATGGGTTTAGCGGCTCATTGGATATGCCGCCCTATGTATATGTAGAAGACAGCAGGATTACTGCTGTCCCGGATAGGGTTACCGTCAATGTTGACGATAAAGGGTTTTGGAGAGAAGGCCCAACCGGGAGTAATTTTGATCATGTTCAGGTGTTGCCCCACCTTACCCATAAGGCGGTGGAATATATCCAAGCTCAGTCCAATGCACCCGAACCGTTTTTTCTGTATTTTGCTCTTCCTGCCCCACATACTCCTATCCTGCCTACAACCGAATTTATGGGAAAAAGTAATACCAATATGTATGGAGATTTTATGTTACAGGTAGACGATGTTGTCGATCAGGTAATTCAGGCTTTAGAAGAGCAGGGAGAACTGGACAACACAATTCTTGTTTTTACCAGTGACAACGGCTGTTCCCCGAAAGCCAGTTTTCCGGAACTCGAACGGGTAAACCACGATCCAAGCTATATCTATCGTGGCCATAAGGCGGATATATATGAAGGAGGACACCGGGTTCCTTTTATTGTTCACTGGCCGGAAAAAACACAAAATGCCCAAACCTCATCGGCCACGATATGTACCACCGACTTGATGGCAACGGTTGCTGAACTTGTTAATTACAAATTACCAGAACAGGCAGGGGAAGACAGTTTTAGTTTTTTACCACTATTGACCGGTACTGATGAGCCTGAACCCTTGAGAGAAGCAGTTGTACATCATTCCATAGATGGGAGTTTTGCGATCAGAAAAGCCGAATGGAAACTTATATTATGCCCGGGGTCTGGTGGTTGGAGTTTTCCGAGAACCCCTGAAGAATTAGAAGGATTGCCAGCCATGCAGCTGTATAATCTTGATAGGGATCCTGGAGAAGAGCAAAATTTAATCACTAACCACCCTGGCAAAATGGAAGAATTGAAGTCCCTTCTTACCGCTTATATACAAAATGGGAGAAGCACTCCGGGAGCACTTCAGAAAAACGATGGACCGGAAACCTGGAAGCAACTTCATTGGATGAATGAATAGTTTGTTTTTTTTAATAGCGATTTTCAAGCCCTTTTTTAACAAACGAACTGTGAATAAGTAAATAAACGTTTATATCACTCTTGATACTGCTGGCATCCAGCCCTATGTCTTGTTAGCAAGGAATTTGAAACAACCAACCGCCAATGCCTTTGTTGTTTTGGTAGGTGATTTGCAGAATTGAGACCTTAAAAGTCGGTGGCCGATATCAATGTTCTAAAACGAAAAGTAAAGGCCAGTGATGTGTCTGCTGGTGAAGTGAATAGTGATTATGTTCCTGATGAAAGGGCAAGAGAATTTTCGTGGGAGGAGTTTCGTTTCTTAGCGGTACACAAATTATGTTTATCGGTTGATCGAGTCAAAACCTGAAGTCCTGTAACAGGCAATACCATTTTGGACCACCAAAACCTTTGGCCAATTCCTTTCAGAGAAATTGAAACGAACACAGAGGCCGGCTTGACTCAAAATCCAGGATACTTCTGATTCCACCTATAGCAATAGCGCGGGCCAAGGTATACACGGCGTAACGAAAGAGTAGGTTACTTTGGTCCGCGTTTCAATTTGTTTCTATTACAAATCTCCCCATTTTTATCCCTAACAATTCACCGAAATCCGCATAATTTCTGCATTTTTAAGCATGCGCAGCCTTAGCCCCTGCGCCAGCTACTGAAAGAAATGTATCCGCAGATGAACAAATGCACCCTTCTTTTTTCCATCTTGCTGCTTTCCCTAGGCAGCCTCCAAGCCCAAACCTATGCAAACGCCGACCTGCCCGATGCCCTGACATTTCTGGACGGGAGCCAGGTGCAGACAAGAGCTGATTGGGAAAGACGGAGAAATGAAATCCACGACCTTTGGCAAACCTATTTTATTGGGCATTACCCCAAAGAGGTTCCGGCACTGCTGTCGGCCGAGCTTCGCACCATCGCAGAAGAAACGGATGGCAGCACCCGAAAACGCCTGTTGTTGACCTTTGATACACCCAGCAAACCATCCTTTGAAATCGCCCTGTGGGAACCTGCCAATGCGCACCAAACAGGCAGGCCGTTGTTTTTGACCCAACCCAAAGATTACCAGCTGCCCTGGGCGGAGGAAGCGCTCAAACGCGGGTATGTTGTCTGCCTCTACCCGGGTTTAGACGCCCACCATTCCGAAGAAGCGTATCCGGATTACCAATCGGTCTGGAAGCAGTTTCAGGAAGAATATCCCGAGGCAGGTTGGGCCTCATCGCTGGGGATTCAGGCCTGGCTGGCCAGTAGGGCACTTGATTACCTATTGGACGAGGCCCAAGGATACCGCATTGACACCAGTGCGATCGGCATTGCCGGGCACTCCCGGTATGGAAAGCAAGCGATTTACGTAGCGGCCTTCGATCGGCGCATCAAAACAGTAATCGCGCGTAGTTCCGGTTCGCCAACAGGCACTTCGTATCGATTCTCTTCCCGGCATACCTTTATGGAATCGGTGGATGACTTTCCGGATGTATGGGCAAAAAACACATTAAAAGAGTTTTTGGGACGGGAACACGAATTGCCCATCGAAGGCAATGCCCTCCTGGCTACCATCGCTCCTCGCAATCTCATGCTCCACACCGCATACAATGACGGTAGTGACCCAACGTTCGGGGTGGAACGGAATTACGTAAATGCAAAAAAAGTGTATGCATTTTTGGGCGTGGAGGACAACATTTACCTGAGCTACCGGAAAGGGCAACACAATCCGATCACCGAAGCCCACACCCAACACATGTTTGATTATTTCGATCATACATTTGGAAGAAATTCCTTCACCCGCGAAGACTTCCCGGAGGTTCTACACCACCAATTCGATTTTGAAGGCTGGAAAGCAAAACAACGGGAAAGCGACTTACACCCAAAAACCAACCAACCCCTGCCTGAAAAAATTCGCTGGATGCTGGGAGAACATGCGGTCGATGCCGCAGGCCAACCGCCATACCGGTTAAAAACCGAGGAGGAATTGGGTGTCCCGGCCTGGTCGAGGGACCGATGGAATCCCGGTGGACTAAAACGGGTACCTTTTGCCTTTGGTCAAAATAGGAACGGCAATGTGTATTTTGATCCCAACCGGAGCGACTACAAAGGCACGGTAATCTGGCTGCATCCCTGGAATTATTCCCACGGAAGCAACGAAGGGTATGGGGTGGAGGAAACCACCGTATACTGGCGCCTGGCCCGGGAAGGATACCTGGTGGTCGGGTACGATCAGTTCGGGTTTGGTGACCAGCTTACCGCCGCCTTTGGCTTTTATGCGAATAACCCGCACGCATCGCTGCTGGGTAGGGCCGTATCGGATGTGAGCGATGTAATCGATTATCTGTTGGCGGGCAAAGGGATAGCAGCGGAGGAAATTCCGTCAACGGATCCCGCAAAGATTTTTATCTGTGGATTTGCCTATGGAGGAATGGTGGGTTTGTACGCAACGGCCCTCGACCAACGAATTGCCGGTCTGGCTTCGTTTAGCGGGTTTACCCCCATGCGAACGGATACCGACGAAAAGGCTACAGGGGGGATCCGCCGTTTGTGGCAGTGGCACCAGGTCTTGCCCAAGTTGGGGTTGTATCAGGGAAGGGAGTCCGAAATTCCCTACGATTACCCGGATCTTATTCGGCTGATTGCTCCACGCAAGCTGCTGGTTTATGCGCCCCTACGCGATCGGTTTGCCGACGCGGAGGACATCCGCCAGGGAATCAAAGAAGCCCAAACGGCCTGGACCGGGCAGGGAGGTTTAACCTTCCTGGCCCCGGAAGATGTGTGCCGGTTTCAAAAAGATCAGCAGGAGGTGCTGGTAGAATGGTTGGATCAAGCAGTACGGTAGCCCCGGGCGGTGCTCCCGTTCGAGCCGCCTGATTTGGGTTAAATGGATAAAAAAATTTGGTAATACGAGGTAAAGTTTGGATTTTCATACAAACCGAAACGAGTCGCAAAAATGAACCTGATCGGGTTACTTGCATTATTCCTTACGCTGTGGGCCTCCGGGGTACCCAGGACAACTATCCTTTACGTGGCGCCCCATGGGGCCGATACCAATCCCGGTACGCTGGAGAAACCGCTGGCTTCCCTGACCGGAGCCAGGGATTTTATCCGGAAGCTGGGTACGGCCGATTCCGTATGGGTTAAAATTGCCCCGGGGGATTATTACCTGACGGCTCCCCTGGAGCTCAGCGCTGCCGATGCGGCACCGATCGTTTTTGAAGGAATGGGCGATCCGGTCAATCTGTATGGGGGCGTAGCGGTGAGCAGCTGGGAAAAGGTAAGCGACCGACTGTGGCGAGCGGCTGTTCCCCCGCCTTATGCAGGTAATTTCCCCGTAGAGCAGCTCTTTGTAAACGATAAACGAGCCATTCGGGCCAGGATGCCCAACACCGGGTTTTTTCAGGTGATGGGTGTCGAACAAACGGTGTTGGAACAGGGGCAGGGGCGTTTGCCGGAGTTTGCCATCCAAAAGCTGCGGCTAAACCCCGAGGACCTTGCCTTGCTAAAAAACGAAAATCCCGAGCACATCCAGCAGGCCGTGATTTCCTTGTACCACAAGTGGGACGTCACCCGAAAATTCATCGACCATTTTGATGCGGATTCTTCCCTGGTATACATCCGGGGAAAGGGCATGCAGCCCTGGAATCGGCTGGATGCCCGTACGAACTATACCATCGAAAACGTACCGGCTGCATTGGATGCTCCCGGTGAATGGCTTTGGAAAGAGGACGGGTACCTGTATTACATCCCGAGGGAGGGAGAGGCGTTGGAGTCCATCGCTGCCTATGTGCCCGTTACCGACAAATTTATGACCATCAGCGGAGACCCATCGAATCCGGTCAGCAACAAAGCATTTAAAAACATCCGCTTCAAAGTGGCGGGCTATCACATGCCCGGGCAGGGGCACGATCCCCTACAGGCGGCGGCTACGGTGGATGCCAGCATTACGGTCGATTACGCAGACAATATCCTGTTCGACAACTGTGAGGTGGCGCATACCGGATTGTATGGCATCTGGTTCAGGGGGCAATGCACCAACAGCCGGATCAGGCATAGTTACTTGCACGACTTGGGGGCCGGTGGCGTGAAGATCGGCGATTTTCTCTACCATCAAGAAGACACGAATGTTTCGGCAAACAATCTTGTCCACAACAGCATCATCCGGGATGGAGGGCATTTGTTTCCAAGCGCCGTAGGCGTCATTATTTTTCACTCCCGAGACAATGAGATTTCCCATAATGAGATTGCGGATTTTAGTTATTCCGGAGTTTCGGTTGGCTGGATGTGGGGTTATGTAGCGAGCGGGGTGGTGACCCAGATACCGGATAAAAACGGCAATCCGGAATGGACGGAAGGACCGTTTAAGAGCCCCGCTACGGGCAACGAGATCGCCTACAATCACATCCACCACCTGGGATGGGGGGAGCTTTCCGACATGGGGGGCGTGTACGTGCTGTCCGAAGCCATCGGGACGCAGGTTCATCACAATGTCATTCACCACGTCTATTCCGCCACCTACGGAGGCTGGGGCCTGTATACCGACGAGGGGGCCACGCAGGTGCGTATGGAGAACAACCTGGTCTATGCTTGCAAAAATTCCGGTTTCCACCAACATTACGGAAAGGAGAACCGAATACGAAACAATATTTTTGCCTCTAATTTGAAGGGGCAGCTGCAATTTACCCGGGTGGAAGCGCATCTGTCTTTTGAATTTTCTCACAACATAGTCTACACCCATACCGGTGAGATGTTGCTGGGCGATTGGAAAGAGGCAAACGTCAAGATGGGCAACAATTGCTATTGGGATACCCGTACTGCGGAGCCACTTTTCCAAAACATGTCCTTTTCGGACTGGGAAAAACAAAAAGACAATAATTCCCTGCTGGCTGACCCGGGGTTTGTTGACGCGGAGAACCACGATTACCGGCTGAAATCCCCGTCCATAGCCCGTAAAATTGGCTTCAAGCCTTTTGACTATTCAAAGGCAGGTGTGTATGGGTCGGATGAATGGAAAAAACTGGCAAGTCTGGATAAGGAGCGGATAGCGCTATTTGAGGAGATCGTTAGTGAGTTGGAAAAGTGACCGTCGTTTCTGTCCAAGGCGGAAAACGGGGCATCAGCAAGCACTGGTTGTGGACGGCTTAGGTAACCCAGAATCTATGCAGCCAGGAAAATTGAAGATGCCGAATCCAGAAAAATATCGGAGGAAACAGGCGAGATCCTCTTGATTTCACATTGGGCAAGGCAGGTGATCGTCACGTAACAAGTATAACTACATGAATAATAAAAGAAAAATTAGTTTTGTATTTCTGGTTTCTTTTTGTTTTTTGGGGACCATGGGTTTTGGGCAAACCCCAGATTCCCCCAACATCATCCTGATCATGGCCGATGACCTGGGCTGGGGAGACGTGGGGTTTAATGGAAACGAAATGATCCAAACCCCAGCACTCGATGCCATGGCTCAAAATGGTCTGGTCTTGCGTCGCTTTTATGCGGCCTCCGCCGTTTGCTCGCCCACGCGGGCAAGTGTGCTCACCGGCAGGCACCCGGAACGATACGGCATCACCCATGCCAATACCGGACACATGAAAAAAGAAGAACTCACCCTGGCCGAACTGGTAAAAGTACAAGGGTATACCACCGGCCATTTTGGGAAGTGGCACTTGGGGACCTTGACGGTGACCGAAAAAGATGCCAATCGGGGAGGCCCCCGGGGAGCAGCCCATTATGCACCGCCCTGGGAAAACGGCTTCGACGTCTCCTTTTCTACCGAATCCAAGGTACCCACTTGGGACCCCATGGTCACGCCGGGCCCTACTGCGGGAGATATTGGCAAGCGGGTGCCGGGCGAGCATTTTGGTACCTACTACTGGTCGGGAGAAAACCAAAAAGTTACGGATAACCTCTCCGGAGACGATTCCCGGGTCATCATGGATCGGGTCATTCCCTTTATCCACCGGGCTGCGGAAACGGGCCAACCCTTTCTATCGGTCATCTGGTTTCATACGCCCCACCTACCGGTGGTAGCAGGACCCGAATACCGAAATTTGTATGCCGGTTTGTCCGAAGACCAACAACACTATTACGGCAGCATAACGGCCATGGACGAACAGATCGGACGGCTACGAAGCGTTCTCCGGGAGAAGGGAATTGCCGAAAATACCCTGATTCTGTTTTGCAGCGACAATGGACCGGAGGGGCCGGAACCGGTCAACCGGACTCAGGGATCAGCCGGACCGTTTCGGGGGAGAAAACGCAGCCTGTACGAAGGCGGTATCCGCGTTCCCGCCCTGATCGAATGGCCGGCAAAAATTGACGGGGGACAGAAAACCAATCTTCCGATTTCTACCAGTGATATTTTTCCGACACTATTGGGTATATTGGGCATTGATAAGCAAAAGGGAGTGAAGCCCCTGGACGGTGCCGATGTTTTTCCACTAATTCAGGAAAATGAGCAAACGCGAGCATCCACCATCGCTTTTCGGTTTCAAAACCAACAGGTCATCATGGATAACCAATTCAAATTGTATTCGGCAGATAATGGAGAAAATTTCGCCTTATTTGACTTGATCCATGATCCCGGTGAAACAACCGATATCGCTGCGGCACATCCTCAAAAAGTAGCCGCATTATCCGGGGAACTGGAAAATTGGCTCCTCTCTTGTGAAAAAAGCAATCGCGGAGCAGATTATTGATCCTGTTCCTACACGTATTTAACAGAAACCCAAATCATGAACATCAAACTACTCTTTCTAGGGATTACCTTATCGCTTATGCAACTAGCACAAGCGCAGCAATCCGGTAAGGAGAAACCCAATTTTATCTTCATCTTTTCCGATGACCAACGCTACGACCTGATCGGCGCCCTTGGGCATCCGGAGGTGCTTACACCTAATCTGGATCGATTGGTCAAAGCAGGTTCGGCCTTTACCCATGCCTATAATATGGGCGCCTGGAACGGTGCCGTTTGCGTGGCCAGCCGGGCCATGATGATCAGCGGCCTTTCGGTATGGGATGCGCAGGCGCAGGAAAAAAACTTTCAGCAAATGGCCGATGCGGGTCAGTTTTGGCCCCAATTGCTCGAAAAATCAGGTTATGAAACCTACATGACGGGAAAATGGCACGTAAAAGCGGATGCAGAAAGCGTTTTTCAAAACGTGGTACACGTCAGACCCGGCATGCCCAACCAAACACCTGAAGGCTACAGCCGCCCCAAAAGCGAGACAGATACCACCTGGCAACCCTGGGATACGCGCTTTGAGGGGTTTTGGAAGGGAGGTAAGCACTGGTCCGAGGTGTTGGCGGATGATGCGTTGGGTTTTCTGGATCAGGCGAGCAAACGGGCATCGCCCTTTATGATGTACCTGGCATTCAATGCCCCCCACGATCCCCGGCAGGCGCCGAAGGAATTTGTCGATTTGTACCCCGTGGAAAGCATTGCCTTACCAGCCAGTCATATGGATAGGTACCCGTATAAGGACAGCATCGGGTTGAGTGAAAAATTACGGGACGAAGCCCTGGCTCCCTTTCCCCGGACCGCCTATTCGGTCCGAAAAAACATACAGGAGTACTACGCCATCATCAGCCACATGGATGCGCAGATCGGGAAAATACTGGATGCGCTGGAGCAATCCGGCAAAGCCGACAACACGTACATTTTATTTACGGCCGATCACGGTCTGGCGGTGGGCCATCACGGCTTGATGGGAAAACAAAACATGTTTGACCACAGCGTCCGCGCTCCCCTGCTACTGGTAGGCCCGGGTGTGCCGAAAGGAAAAAAATACCAGCAACAGGTGTACCTGCAAGACGTCAGTGCCACCATCCTGGACCTTGCTGGCATCGAAAAACCAAAAACTACCGTTTTCAACAGCCTGATGCCTTACATCAAGGAGGATGCGCCAAGCGCCTATCCGAGCATTTACAGTTCCTACCTCAACCTGCAACGGATGGTACGGACAGACCGATACAAATTGATTTTCTACCCGAAATTGAATAAAACCCTGGTGTTTGACCTGGAAAAAGACCCAAAAGAATTACGGGATCGTTCGGACGACCCGGCCTATGAGGGAGTGAAACGGCAGTTGTTGGTTTTACTGGCCGATCAACAGCGGGCGGTAAACGACCCGCTGGGCACCATTCTTCCCTAAATACCGGATCAAGAGAAAAGTAGCCCTAAAGAAGGGCGCACACCATCCCTGGTTTACTACCGAATGCGATACATCGGCGGCTATGGAAGATTACAATCTGTAGGCGGTCTTCCCGATCTGGAATCGGTGGCAGTGGTGACCGGCAAGAAGCCATGATAAGCACATGACATCGGGGCTGCCGTACCCTTCACAGGAAGGGATGATAATGAAAGCGAGATTCCATCCCGACCTTCGGTACAAAACAAGGTATGACCTAAGAAAATCAAAGTAAAAACAGATGAAAATTAGCTTTTTTGTTTTCCTAATTTGCTGCGTAGGCCCTCTCTTTGCCCCGGCACAGCAGGCAGCACCCATTGCTCAAAAGGCACCATTGGCCGCGGAAAGCGACTGGCTTCTCTATCGCTCCAATCAGCCCGCCAGCGTGCAAACCACCCAAGACGGTCACCTGGTGCTGCGCAACGGCCTGGTGAGCCGGACCTTTGCCACCGCGCCGAACGGGGCGACCATCGGACTGGAACACCTGCAGACCGGGGAGTCCTTCTTGCGCTCGGTGCGTCCCGAAGCAGCCATTCAGTTGAACGGAATCGCTTTTGACGTGGGCGGACTAACCGGGCAGCCCATTCACAATTATTTGCTTCCGGAATGGATCGCTTCCATGAAAGCAGATCCAGGGTCCTTCAAACTGGTATCTCATACCGTCGAAAACACCAAGGAGCGTTTTGCCTGGAAAAAACGACCCGAATGGATGCCCAAAGACATGCCTTGGCCGGCACCGGGAAAGGAACTTGTCTTTAGTTACCAATTGGACGAAGAGGCGATACAGGTGCTCTCGGAACGATCAATCGCGGACGAAAGTCGCAAAATCCTGTTCGGAGACTCTTTCGCTACCCTGCACGAAAATTGGAAACGCATGGAATCACCTGCCCACGAACGAAATTCCTTTATCAACGAAGGGAAAGCGGGAGAAATCATGGCTTTGGCCCATACGGCGGTGTATGCCGAGCAGCCGGTGCTTCCGGAAGCCAGGGTTTTTCTGGCGAAAATTGATCCGGGTACGGACCGGAGCAGCAGTTGGGGACCCGGGCTCGGACTGGTGTTTTCCGACAAGGTGATCAAAGTCAACCTTCGTCCGGGCGACAACGCGATCGGGTTTTACAACGGGCAGCAGGAGCAACGTCTGCCCGGCCCGGAAAGCGGGAAACCGGTTTGGTTGCGGATGGAATGGACCAAGGGTCAGTTGCAGGCGAGCTGGTCCCACGACAAAGAGGACTGGCAGGCAGTGGGTACGGTTTCACAGCAGGAGGCGCCACAACAGGTCCGTATTGGTAAAATGGATGCATCGGGCGGTAATACCGACCATTCCGAAAAAGGAGCCATTGGCCGCAGCAAAATCGACGAATTTTTTATGCTTGGGGAAATTTCTTCCAATGCAAAAGATGCCAGCCTGGCATCCTACCGCTACCTGCTGGGTATAACCGTAAACGTGCACTACGAATTATACGACGGCCTCCCGGTGTTCAGCAAATGGATTACCGTTGAAAATCGCTCCGACAGGTTGGTGACCGTCAATTCGTTTACCAGTGAAATCCTGGCGGTGACTGAACCCGAAAGTACCGTCGATAGCCGGGAGCAGTGGCAGCTTCCCAATGTAACGATCGAAACCGATTACAACTTCGGCGGCATGACCTCCGAAAACGTCTTGCGCTCCAGCATTGCCTGGAAACCGGATCCCTTGTACAAAACTCAGGTCAACTACGAGCGCACCATGCCCGTTTTGCTGGAGGTATCGCCCAAATACGGGCCGGAGCAGGAGCTGAACCCGGGGGCCTCCTTTTCATCGTATCGGGTATGGGAACTGCTACACGATAGCTGGGACCGCGAACGAAAAGGCTTGGAGCACCGGCGCATGATGCGCTCCCTGGCGCCCTGGGTGACCGAAAACCCCATCCTGATGCACGTCCGTTCGGCGGACACGGAAGCGGTGAAAAAAGCGATTGACCAGAGTGCCGAGGTGGGATTTGAAATGGTGATCATGACATTTGGCAGTGGATTCAATGCCGAAGATGGCCGTCCGGAAAACCTGGACAGGTTGAAAGGATTGGCCGATTACGCCCATGCAAAGGGAATCGCCCTGGGCGGGTATTCGTTATTGGCCAGTCGCCGCGTTGGAGGTGGAAACGACGTGGTAATGCCCGAGGGGATGACACCCCGGTTTGGCAATTCACCTTGTCTGGAAAGCGAATGGGGCCACGATTATTTTGAAACCCTGTATAATCTATACCGCACTACCGGACTCGATATCCTGGAGCACGACGGTTCGTATCCAGGCGATGTGTGTGCGGCAACGGATCATCCCGGACACAAGGGACTGGCCGATTCCCAATGGAACCAATACCGGCGGATTTCGGAATTTTACCAATGGGCCCGTTCCCGGGGGATTTACCTGAACGTCCCGGATTACTATTTTCTTACAGGCAGCAACAAAACCGGTATGGGTTACCGCGAAACCAATTGGTCCCTGCCCCGGGCCCAGCAGGAAATCATCGAGCGCCAAAATATCTACGACGGGACCTGGACCAAGACGCCCTCCATGGGCTGGATGTTTGTGCCGCTGGTACAATACCATGGGGGAGGGGAAGCCGCCACGATCGAACCACTAAAAGCGCACCTGCCGCATTACGAACAACGCCTGGCCAACCTCTTTGGCGCCGGCGTGCAGGCCTGCTACCGTGGTCCGCAATTGTACGATGCGCCCGAAACCAAAGCATTGGTTGAGAAATGGGTGGGCTTTTATAAAAAACACCGGGAGGTCCTGGATGCAGACCTCATCCACCTGAGGCGGCCGGATGGCCGCAATTGGGACGGTATCCTGCACGTAAACCCAAGCGGGGAAGAAAAAGGCTTGCTTATGCTGTACAATCCCCTGAACCAGGAAATCACCCGAACCCTTCGGGTTCCGGTATACTATACCGGGCTACACGAGCAGGTGCAGCTGGAAGACCAATGGGGAATACCGAAGACCCTATCCGTAGCCCGCGATTACAGCCTGAATGTGGAAGTCACCATTCCTGCACGGGGATACCGCTATTTTGTGTTAAAATAACCCCGCGCTAACGTACCGAAACCATGTATGTTCAGACCCTTTTTGTTCTTTTACTCTTTTTTACCGGGCAGCTGGCCCAGGCGCAGACGGCTGAACCCTCCGGCAAGCCGTTCCTTCCCGGGCTGGACGATTACAACGTTCGCTGGGATAGTCCCTCAAAAAATTCCCTGGGCTCCATGCCGGCCGGAAATGGCGATATCGGCATCAACTTCTGGGTGGAGGAAAATGGAGATGTCGTGTTTTACCTGTCCAAAACCGATGCCTGGAGTGGGAATGCGCGTTTGCTGAAGTTGGGAAAGGTGCGCTTGGCCCTGTCTCCCAACCCGTTTCGGGAAGGAAATTCCTTTTCGCAGGAACTGATCCTGCGGGACGGCTACATACACATTGAGGCGGGAAATTCAGAAGACCGGGTAGAAATAGAGGTCTGGGTCGACGCCAACCACCCTGTGGTAGAACTGGACGTAAAAAGCCGGAAGGAGATCAGCGCATCGGTGACCACCGAACCCTGGAGACTCGAGCCACGGGAGATCGCCGATAAGGTGGAAATCCACTCGGCCTACGGCTTGCAGTCCATCCAGGTAGCGAAAGACAGCCTCCTTGACCGGGATCCGGAAAGCCTGGTCTGGGCGCACCGAAACGAAGCGTCCATATGGGAGGCAAACCTCAAAATGCAAGGATTGGAAGGGTTTATCGCGAAAGGAAAGGATCCTTTGCTACACGCGACTTTTGGAGCGCTCATCCATTCGGAGGCCTTGCGAAAAACCTCCCCCGGCAAACTGGAATCAATGGAGGCCTTGAATCAATTCTCGGTATCCGTAGTCGCATTGACGGCCCAAACCGAAAGTCTGGGTGATTGGGAACAAGCGATCGGTGAGCTCGCCCGAAACGTAACTGCACGATCCCGCGAACAACGCCGAGAAGCCCATGCCGACTGGTGGCAGTCCTTTTGGGACAGAAGCTATATTTTTGTGAGCAGCCAAAAGGAACAGGAAAAGGAAAAAGTGGCCAATGTCTCAAAGAATTACAATCTTCAACGCTACATGCATGCCTGTTCGGGAAGGGGCAGGTACCCGATCAAATTCAACGGGTCCATCTTCACGGTAGATACCAAGCACCTGGACAACCGCTACGGAGGATTCGACGCCGATTACCGTCAGTGGGGTGGGCCCTACTGGTGGCAAAACACCCGCCTCCCGTATTGGTCCATGCTGGAAGCAGGAGACTTTGATTTGATGCAGCCGCTTTTCAGCTTATACCGGGAAATCCTCGACATCCGAAAATACGCCACGAAAACCTACTACGGGCACGAGGGGGCCTTTTATTTGGAGACCATGCGGCACTGGGGCACATTTGCCGAGGCCAATTACGGCCTTGACCGTCCCGATAGCCTTCCGCTGGGTACACCGGTTAATACCTTTATCCGGTATTACTGGCAAAGCGGACTGGAGTTTTCGCTCATGGGATTGGACTACTACGCCTTTACCAGCGACGATGAAACCCTGAAAACGCTGATTCTTCCCGTGGTCATCGCCGTTATGCGCTTTTTTGATCAGCATTGGGAGCGGGACGAAAACGGCAAGATACTGTTTGACCCGGCCATGGCCCTGGAGACCTACCAACAGGCAGTCAATCCCCTGCCGGAAATTGTGGGGATCGCCAGGGTTTGTTCGGAATTACTCGCATTGCCGGAGTCATTCCTGACCGAAGCCCAACGAGCCAGCTACCGCAGATTGTTGGGAGAGCTACCGGAAATTCCCGTGCGGGAGATAGCTGGGGAGCAGCGATTGGCTCCGGCACATGCCTACAGTGGGAAGCAGAATATTGAAAATCCAGAGTTGTATGCCATTTTTCCCTACCGTCGATTTGGCGTTGGGAAAGACAGCCTGGACCTGGCCATACGTACGTTTATCGCCCGCGAGTCCCGGGAAAACCGGGGCTGGCAGCAGCATTCCATCAAGGCGGCTTACCTGGGACTTACCGAGGAAGCTGCCGAACTGATGGCTGCCTATTTCAACGCCGGTACTACTGCCTACCGCTTTCCCACCATGTGGGGCCCAAATTACGATTGGACGCCCGACCAATGCCACGGTTCCGTTGCCATGATTGCTCTGCAGCGGATGTTGCTGCAATACGAGGGGGATGAACTGTACCTGTTTCCTGCCTGGCCCAAACACTGGGACGTGGCGTTTAAGTTGCATGCCCCGCAAAACACCACCGTGGAAGGAAAGCTGGAAAACGGAAAAATCACCTACCTGCACGTTTCGCCCGAAATGCGGAGCGAAGTCATCGTGCAGACGTTTTAAAACAAGAAAAGAAAGCGGAGGCCGGGAGTGATAATTCCGCTCCCCACTACACCATGAAAACCCATTTGCATCCCATGAGACGATCGATTACTGCAAGCCTCATCTATTTATTCAATCTGGTGGTAGCAGCCCAGGGGCAGGATATTTTTGTTTCCAGTAGGGGGCAGGATAGCAACCCCGGTACCCGGGAGGAACCGGTGGGCAGCTTGCAGGCAGCACGCGACCTGCTTCGTCAGTACACGGTAACCCACGACTTGCCCCAGGGAGGACTAACGATTTGGATTGCGGGCGGGCACTACGCGCAGACGCAGTCCCTGGTCCTGAATGAAAACGATTCCGGAAAGCCGGATGCGCCGATCGTATGGCGGGCAATGCCCGGAGAGGAGGTACGCATCACCGGAGGAAAAATCATTCCCGCGCAAGCATTCAAAAAGGTGTCGGACCCCACCGTCCTCCAGCGGCTTTCAACCGGTGCCCGAAACGCAGTACTTCAGGCCAATTTGAAGGAATTGGGTAGGAACGATTTCGGGGCGATCCGCCAATACGGCCATGCCATGCCCGTTACTCCTGCGCCCCTGGAGCTGTTCTTCAATGCCGAAGCCATGACCCTGGCAAGGTACCCGAACGAAGGATACGTGAAAATCGGAACAGTCATTGACCCCGGTTCCGTGCCTCGAAATCAGGACTACAGTAACCGCGGCGGAGTTTTCGAATACACCGATCCCCGCCACGAGGCCTGGGTCGGTCAGCACGATGTGTGGTTTCAGGGAACTTTTATGTACGGCTTTGCGGACGATAATATACGAGTGGAATCGATCAACCCAAAAACGAAACAGGTGAGACTGGCCATGCCTTCCCTGTACGGTGTAGGGAGCGGGCGGGATTTTCAGCACTACGTCGCCTACAATATTCTTGAGGAACTCGATCGTCCGGGCGAATGGTACCTGGACAGGCAGTCCGGTATGGTGTATTTTTGGCCACCAAGCTCGATTGCCGAGGGTTCCGTAATGGTCTCCCTGCTGGAAGACCCCATCATCAGCCTGGAAGGAGCAAGCCATGTGGTCATTCGGGACCTGACGGTAGAAGTGGGCAGAGGCATTGGTATCTACCTGGAACGGGGAACCGGAAATTTAATAGCGGGATGCACCGTTCGTAACGTCGGTACCAGTGGGATATTTATGGGGCAGGGGGCAATGCAAACCTTCCCATTCATTACCCATGACGACTACGAGGGCGTGCCGGTGTCCCGTAGAATTGGCAATTTGCAGGGGCATATTTACAAATACACCCACTGGGACCGAAAAGCCGGAACCAATCACGGAATTCTGAGCTGCGACGTCTACAACACCGGTAGCGGCGGGATTTATGTAAGCGGGGGAAATAAGCGCAAGCTGATACCGGGTAATAATTATGTAGAAAACTGTAAGGTGCACGCCTATAATCGGCGCAACAAATTTCTGTGGGCAGGGATCAATGTTGACGGCGTGGGCAACCGGATCAGTCATTGCGAGATATTCGATTCCGAGTGGCAGGGAATATACGTGCATGGAAACGAACACCTTTTTGAGTACAACCACATCCACCACGTGACGCTCAATTCGGACGATACCTCTCCCTGGTACATTGGCCGGGACCCCAGTGACCGCGGCAATGTGCTACGGTACAATTATTTTCACCATTGCGGCAACCCCGAGCGCATGAACATGGGCATTTACTGCGATGATTCCACCACCGATGTACTGGTATACGGCAACGTGTTTTATAAGATGAATACCAAACACGGTGTGCTTTTTACCAATAGTGGCTGGGATTTGACCATGAAAAACAATATGGTCATCGAGCCCCTAGCCCATACGGCGGTCGTATCGGCTCATTATTACACCTGGTATAGTGGCGGAGGCCCTTCCATGTTTGGCGAAGCCGGTCTCCTGAGAAGGCGCCTGTTGGAAAATATCGCTGTGGATCAGCCACCCTATTCAGAGCGGTATCCCGGGCTACGAAATTACCTGCATCCGATAGTTGAAGGCGAGGAATGGGAAGGCATGCGGGCGCGTAGAAATGTCCTGTTAGGAAACCTTATCGTGGGTGGGCCTGAAGACCCGGTGCACCGAATGGGTGGGGAACATGCGCAATTCGAATCGGTGAACAATTTTCGGACAGACGAAGATCCGGGATTTGTTGATTACGAAAACGGGAATTTCAACCTGAAACCCCATGCCGAGGTATTCAAACGAATCGAGGGATTTGAGGCCCTACCCTTCGACCAAATGGGTCTGTACCGGGACGAGTTTCGGACCGAATTACCGGAATAAGTTAGGTCCCGGTTTCGCTACGATAAGCCTGGATTTTAAGCGAAGGATTAGTTTATTCAGTTATTTTTTTTACATTTAGTTGTCATAGGGGAAACCCTGAGAAAAAACTTGTCGGTATGCTCTTATGCGGTTTTTAGCCATAGGGCCCGATAGGAATTTCATCGATTAACTTAAACCCGGAGATTGAGACCGCTTATACACCAAAGTGAAAAGGAGTTGGTACGTTCCCTTAGGCAAGGGGATATGAAGGCTTTTGACGAATTGTACCACCGGTTTCTGCCCAAACTACTCGGTTTTGCCTACAAGTACCTGAGCGATGAAATGGAGGCGGAGGAGACCGTACAAGTGATATTTATAAAAATTTGGGAGGGACGAAAATCCCTGGACGAGAACAAAAACTTCAAAGCCTATTTGTTCCAATCCGTTAAAAATCAGCTGCTCAATAAATTAAGAAACCAAAAGAAAAACTGTACCATCGAGGATATTCCGGAAAAGTATTGCGTAAGTACGGAAAACGTTTTTGAAAAGTTGACCTACAAAGAACTGGAAGATGCAGCCACAGAGCTGATTCGAAATTTGCCCAAAACCCAGCAGCAGGTTTTTGTATTGAATAAGATTGAGGGTTTGAGCCCCAATGAAATTGCTTCCCGGATGTGCCTGTCACGAAGGACGGTTGAACACCACATTTACCTGGCTACGAAATTCCTAAAGGGGGAACTGATGCATAAAACCTCCCTGTACGGACCGCTGCTGTTTCTTTTTCTGTAAAGTACCGGTTGTTTTCGAGTCCCATTGCGTTGAAAAACAACCAAATTTTCTAACAATTTATACTGTAAATTCCAAATTTAATTTCCATCAACTGCCCGGTTGATGCTGGGGTAGAATAATTTTTTTATTTTTTTACGTAATATGTTTGTTTCAAGTGTATTGCTTGAAACAACCCGCGTTTTGAAAGAAGAAAAGTTGATCCGATTTTTGAATAACCGCACTTCGCCCGAAGAGAATCGGGAGGTCACCGAGTGGCTGGCAGAAAATGGAGCGGAAGACCGCTTTATCGACATGCTTCGGAAGACGTGGGAAGCGGAAGCGCTCCCACAGGTGACCGAGTCCAAGCAACGGCAATTGCTGGAGCAGATCCATCGGGCCACTGTGAAACACCAGAGGCAGCGGCCAGCTTCGCAGGTTTTTGGATTCTTTTTTACGTTTGGCCGAATGGCGGCCACCTTTTTATTGGTTGCTTTTACTGCCTTTTACCTGCACGAGGCGTTCCTTCAAAGAGACACCGTAGAACCGCTGGCAGCACTTCCTCCCACGAAAATACAGAAACATACGCAGGCCGGAGAAAAGTTGACGCTACGCTTACCGGATCAGTCCGAGGTGATTGTCAATTCCCTTTCCACCATCACGTTTTATTCGGACTTTGGCGTTCGAACCCGGGAGATCGAGTTAGAGGGCGAGGCGTTCTTCACCGTTGCACCGGATAAGGAAAGGCCCTTTGAAGTGAAGACCGGTACGGTAAAAACAACGGCTTTGGGCACGGCATTCAATGCCTATGCCAGAGAGGAAGTCGTTCGGATTTCACTGACGGAGGGCAAGGTAGCCGTTGCCAGGGAGGACGAACAGCTTTCGCTAGAGCCGGGCGAGATGGCTTCGGTCCAATTGAATGCCCATTCTGCATTACGCAAAGGGACGTTTGATCCCATGCAGACAACGTTATGGAAGGAGGGGATGATCCGGTTCCAAAGCGAGCCTTTTGGCGAGATCCTGCAATCCCTGGAGCACTGGTACGGTGTCCGATTTGAGCGCAGCGGCGATACGAACAGAAAAGTTACGGGGCTTTTCAAGAACGAAAGCCTGGACGCTATTTTGACCGGTTTGAGTTTCTCGCTCGGTTTTGACTACGAAATTGATAAAAAGAATGTTCGAATAAAATTTTGATTGCCTATGATAAAAATCAAAAAGCAGGATAAAATTCCCATCGCCAAATGAAACATTTTACCCTGCTGCTTTACTGAAATCAATTCAATAAAACACCTAAAATTATGAAAAGAAAAATACTATACCTAATCAAGATGGTATCGAAAAACCTGTTTTACGGCTGTATTATCCAGTGCCTATTCATGACCACCTTGTTGGCCAATGACTCCAAAGCACAGGTGAAGCCCATCGACGAGACCTTTCTCCGGATGGCCGATAAAGCCTGGAGTTTAAGCGACGTGTTTAAAAACCTGGAGTCCAAAACCGACTACGTATTCATTTTTCCGGACGATTTGCTTGTCGACCGGGATCCGGTCGTGTTGAAAGCCGGAAAGCAATCTGTGAACGATGTGCTCATACAACTGGCCCAGGCTTCCAAGTTGAAGTTCAGGCAGGTCAATAATGCGATCTATGTTGGTGGAAGCAGTTCGTCTGCACAGCAGCGGGAGATATCGATCACCATTGAATTTGTGGAGATCACGGGAAGGATTGTGGACGAGCAGGGGCAGCCGGTTCCCGGAGCCACCGTATTGATCGAAGGGAGCAGTACCGGTACGGTTTCCGACATCGACGGTAATTTTTCCATCGAAGCGGCCGAGGGATCCGTTTTGCTGGTGTCTTTTATCGGCTACGAATCCCAGCGGATCACGGTAGGCAGCCAAACCAACCTAAACATCACCTTACGCGAAGACCAATCCTCGCTGGAAGAAGTGGTGGTGGTGGGATATGGAACGCAGAAGAAGCGAGATATTACGGGTTCTGTCGCATCTATTGGGGAAGAAGGTTTTAATCCAGGGGTAGTCACTTCAGTGGACCAATTGATTGTTGGAAGGGCTGCTGGTGTTCAAATAACCCAGGCCAGTGCCGAACCCGGAGGAGGGGTAAGTATACGAATTAGAGGAGCTAATTCCATAAATGCCAATAATGAGCCATTGTATGTGATTGATGGATTACCCATTGATAACGGCGCATCTACGCCAAGTTCGGGAGTAATTAATAACCCCACACCCCGGAATCCATTGAATGCGTTAAATCCAAGTGATATTCAATCCATTGAGATACTCAAAGATGCTTCTGCTACGGCCATCTACGGTTCCAGAGGTGCCAACGGTGTGATTCTGATTACTACGAAAAAAGGGCAACAGGGTAAAATGAAAGTCAACTATAACGGGTATTATGGAACCCAGGAAGTGGCGAATCGGATAGATATGTTGGATGCTCAACAATACATGTCCCTTCTCAATGATTTAAGAGCAGAGAATAATCAGGCTCCGGAGTTTTCTCAAAGCGAAATAAGCGAGGTGGGAAGTGGTACCGATTGGCAGAGGGAGATTTACAGAACGGCCTCTGTTCAAAACCACCAACTTTCATTTTCCGGGGGAAACGAAGAAACGAGGTATTTTGCCTCGTTGAATTATTTTGATCAAGATGGGGTAGTAATAAATTCTGGAATTAAGCGATATACCGGAAGGATGAATATTGAACACCTTTCGGGAGAAAAATTTATCTTCGGAATGAACTTAAACACAAGTTTTATTGAAGATAATTTTGTGCCGTTTGGTATTGGAATCAATGAAAATGCGGGCGTTATTAATTCTTCGATCTATCAGGATCCCACAATGCCAATTTTCGATGCAAATGGAAATTATTTTCAGTCGCCGATTGTCAATTTGGAAAACCCCGTTGCGTTTGCCAACGATGTATACGACATGGCTGAGACGAATCGAACCTTTGGAAATGTTTATGGACAATACAATTTGAATGATGAATTTTCCATAAAATTAAACCTGGGGTCAGATAGGCAAACATCCAGACGGGATAACTATGTAGCGACTTCAACAAGACGAGGGGGATTTAACGGTGGAATTGCCGATGTCCGATCCAATGAAAGGAGCAATTACTTGCTGGAACTGACGACCAACTATACCAAAGAAATTAATGATCATAAAATTAATTTTTTAGCTGGCTATACCTATCAGGAATTTGTAGGAAGATTCGTTAGGTCCAGTGGACAAAACTTTCCTTCCGATGCTTTCCTTACAAATAATTTAGATGCGGGGTCTCAAGGTACGTTTGCAATTGGTACCAATAAATTTAGGAACCAATTATTATCCTACTTAGGTCGGGCGAATTATTCATTTGCTGACAAGTACCTAATGACCGTTTCATTCAGAGCAGATGGTTCCTCCCGATTTGGGGAGAACAATAAGTTTGGCTACTTTCCATCGGTTGCGCTCGGTTGGCGAATCATCGATGAGCCATTCATGAGCGATCAGGATTTTTTCTCTGAATTGAAGTTTCGGTCAAGTTATGGGCTAACGGGTAACCAGGAAATTGGAAACTATAATTCGCTCATATTACTTGGTACACAAGGACAGGCGCAATTTGATGGGAATCCATTTGTTGGAATTTCCACTACCCAGGCACAGAACCCAAATCTAAAATGGGAGGTGACCAAACAACTCAATTTAGGATTGGACTTTAGTTTCCTTTCCGGTAGGATCGACGGAGCCGTGGATTATTTCTACAAGCAGACCGATGATTTGTTGATGTTTCTGCCGATTCCAAGAACGACAGGCTTTAACAGTTCGCTACAAAATGTAGGGAGCATGGAGAATCAGGGATTTGAATTCACGCTTTCCTCAAAGAACATTGTCGGGGAGTTTTCCTGGAATACCTCCTTGAACTTTTCTGTGATAAGAAATAAGGTGTTGGATATTTCTGGACTACCATTCATTTTGCAGGGTGGTGCAGGATTCACCCAGAATATATCCATAATACAAGAAGGACTTCCTTTAAACTCTTATTTTGGCTTTGTTGTGGATGGAATTTTCCAACAGAATGACGATATAGAAAATTCACCTCAACCACTCGCCAAGCCAGGTGAATTAAAATACAGGGATGTCAATGGCGATGGCCAGATTAGTCCCGCTGATAGGGATATATTGGGTTCACCTTTTCCAGATTTCACTTATGGTATCAATAACTCATTCAGTTTCCGGAATTTCGATTTATCCTTCTTTATACAGGGAGTTCAGGGAAGCCAGATATTTAATTTCAACAGGGTAGAGTCGGAGAATCCCATTTCTTTCCGAAGAAACCGTTTGGCGGTCTCTTACACGGATCGATGGACTCCAGAAAACCCGACTAACGAAAATACGAACGGCCAGCCAGTAAGCGTGGCTTATGGGGGGCCTGTCAACAGCCGGGCTATTGAAGACGCCTCCTTCGTAAGATTAAGGAACGTACAACTGAACTATCGAATTCCAAACCTATCTAGTAAGTATTTTTCCAACGCAAGCATTTACCTATCCGGTCAAAACCTGGTCACGCTAACCAATTATTCAGGAATGGATCCTGAAGTCAGCTCATTTGGGACGTCCAATGTCAGAGCCGACTACAATGCGTACCCGTTTACCAGAATGTTTACATTGGGAATCAATTTGGAACTTTAAACCGTGAAAAAAATGAAAATCAGTCATATAAAAATACTTACCGTCCTTTTTTTAGCCATTTCTATCCAAGGGTGTGCAGATCTATTGGAGGAAGAAGTTTATTCGGTATTGGGGCCGAGCAACTTTTTCCGAACAGCGGAGGACGCTGAATCATTACTTAATTCTGCGTATGCATCGGATCAACGAAGAAGCAGTAGGGATTATTTGTTGCTCTCCGAATTGACATCCGACCTCTTGATACAAAGAGGAGGAGGCCTTCGAAGGAGTGCCCAGTTAATTGAGGATTTTACCTGGGACTCTACGCACCCGTTTTTAGATGTTCAATGGGGTAGGGACTACACAGCTATCTATCGATCGAATCTAATAATTGATATAGTTCCCGATATCGAAATGGATGAGGCGAGAAAGCAACAAATAATTGCAGAGGCCCGATTTATTAGAGCAAGTAATTATTTTTACCTTTTTGATGTATTTGGTCCTGTTCCTTTGATCACCAATAGTGATCTGGAAATAGAGGCAAGGCCTGGTCGGGCCAGTCGGGAGGAGATGATTGGATTCATTGAAGATGAATTACAAGCTGTAAGCCAAATTTTGCCTGTGGAGGCAAGGAACTACGGGCGGGCGAATAAAGGCATTGCCCTGAGTTTATTGACGAAGTTTTACTTAAACAATAAGAAATGGCAGGAAGCAGCGGCGACAGCCCAGCAAGTCATTGATTTAAATAAATATAGTTTGTTTAACGGATCCTCCAGGAGTGCGCTTTTCGATATAGAAAATGAGGAGAATGACGAATTTATTTACATTCGTCCAAACCTACCAATTCCTGGATTAAGCACTAGTTATTTAGCTCACGCGGCGCCACCTTCGTATCAGTTTAAATTTCCCCCTCGGGGAAACTTTGCCGCACAATACCAATTATTGGATGGATTTGTAAACTCTTTTCACACGGATGACCAAAGAAAGCAGGTGATTATCCAAGAGTATATTGACGTTAATGGGAATTTAATAGATCTGGGACCTGACAATTCCAGAAGTTTCAAATTTGGAGAGGACCCTAGTGGAGTTGGTACAAACATGGGAAACGATTTCCCCATTTTAAGGTATGCCGATATTCTTTTATCCAGGGCCGAGGCCTTAAACGAAATAGCGGGACCATCTGAGGAAGCAATTTCACTAGTCAATGAGGTCCGTGAGGTTGCAGGAGTACCTGCGCTAATGTTGGCTGATTTTTCCAGCAAAGAAGAACTCCGTGATCATATCCTTGAAGAAAGGGGCTGGGAGTTTTTCACCGAAGAATTGCGACGACAAGATTTAATACGGCACGGAAAATTTATTGAATTAGCAATAGAACGGGGTAAGAATGCCTTTGATTACCATGTTCTATTTCCAATTCCTCAAAATGAAATCGACCGAAACCCCAATCTGGAACAAAATCCTGGGTATTAGCAAGACGCATCGTGATACTATATGTTCGAATCTCACAATTTTACCAGAAAACTTACTGTCTCCGCTTTATGCTTTTCAAAAACACGTTGACGCTGATAACGGTCTTATTTGTGATTTCTTGCCGACAAGGGAAGGACCAGTCGCTTGTCACAAAAAGGCCAAATGTAGTATTCATTCTTGCGGATGATTTAGGTTATCATGACCTGAGCTGTATGGGAAGTTCATTTTACGAAACTCCCCATATAGACCGTATCGCAGCGGAGGGAATGGTTTTTACGAATGGGTATGCAACCTGTCAGGTTTGCAGTCCTTCCCGGGCCAGCCTCATGTCTGGAAAATTTCCCGCCAGGCATGGAATTACCGATTGGATAGGTGCCAAAACCGGGGAAACCTGGAGAGAAGCTGGAAGATTTAATAAACTACTTCCCCCGGAAAATAAAGGTCATTTGGATTTGAATTACACAATTCTTCCTGAAGCCTTAAAAGCAGCGGGGTACACCACGTTTTTTGCCGGGAAATGGCATCTGGGTGGCGAAGGTTCCTACCCGGAAGACCATGGATTTGATATCAACCAGGGTGGATTTGAACAAGGAGGTCCGTATACAGGGGGATATTTCTCTCCGTTCAATAACCCCAAAATGGAGGACCATGAAGATGAAATAGGAATGAGTTTATCGATGAAATTGGCAAAGGAAACCGCAAAATTTATTACCGATAACCAAGATACCACCTTTTTTGCTTTTCTATCATTCTATGCGGTTCATTCGCCTATTCAGACCACCAAAGAGAAATGGTCCAAATACCGGCAGAAAGCCGAAGAGTCAGGAGTAGCTAAAAGCGGATTTAAAATGGGGCACTTTCTTCCGATCCGGCAGGAGCAAGACAATCCTGTCTATGCTGGACTTGTGGAAACCATGGACGATGCCGTTGGACATGTGTTGCAAACGCTGGATAAGCTGGGTTTGGACGATAATACCATTGTAATCTTTACCTCTGATAACGGTGGTGTGTCAGCAGGCGACGCCTTTGCCACGTCGAATCTTCCCTTGCGAGGAGGTAAAGGATATCAGTACGAAGGAGGAATACGGGAGCCTTACTTTATCAAAACTCCTTTTTTGGACAATGCGGGAAAAACTTCAGATGCCCCAGTGACAGGAACGGATTTTTACCCCACGTTACTGGAACTGATCGGTGAGGAATTAAAACCTGAAGCGCATACGGATGGGGTGAGCTTGGTCCCGCTGCTTACTGGGGGAACGATTGATGAAAGGTCCCTGATTTGGCATTATCCCCATTATGGCAATCAGGGGGGAGAGCCGTCCTCCATTATACGCTTGGGCGAATGGAAGCTGATTCATTATTACGAAGATGGCAGGGAAGAATTGTACAACCTGGATCAGGATTTGGAAGAAGACCATGATGTGGCGGCTGATCATGTGGAATTGGCCGCTGAGTTGAGTAATCAGCTTTTTGACTACCTGGAGGAAGTTGGCGCGTTGTACCCCGAAAAAGACCCCCAGTATGATCCGGCGAAGGAGCAGGAGTACCTGGAAAGGGTCAGAAATGTTCGAATGCCAGCCTTGGAAAAACAGCGGATGGAATTCCTGTCCAAAGAGTTTGACCCAGGCAATAATTGGTGGGGCAGTGAGGTGTATAATTTGAAACCGTAATTTTCTTTGAAAGCCTAATATTTTGCTTTATTATTAATACGTTTCCCTTTGGTATGTAACGAAAAAAGTGAGCGCATCTCAATTCAAACAACTCGATTGGGATGCGTAAAGTCGCTGCAGGGGGCAACATTGAGGTAGGTCAATCTAGAGAAGCCCCACCTCAAAGTAGATGCTTGGAGGTTGGGCCTTGGTTTTACCTCTCTTTAATGATTTCCGCGATATCCTCCGACGCGAGCGACGGATAGAATTGGCATTTGAAGGGACCCGCTTATGGGATATTTTCCGATGGGAAATTGGAGATGACGTTTTAAATGGTGATTTTTGGGGAGCCCCGTTTCCCGATTCGGAAAGGTACCCAACCACTTCAATCAAGTTGGACCCGCAATCCAGATGGTACGTCACCTCGAAAAGCTTTCGGCCCGGCGTCGACGATAAATGGCCTATCCCGGAATCTGAAACGAACATTAATCCAAACCTGGCCGATTAATCGCCTATAAAACCGAGCCCCCCCGACTGGCGTTATCCAGGCGGGTATGGGGCCGCTTGTAGAAAAATATAAACAAATGAAACGAAGACACGCAGTAAAAGCAATCGCACTCGGAACGGTTACTCCTCATTTGCTCTTGGGCGCATCCGCAGCAGCTAAACCCGGCCCTCAGACCCTTAGAACGATGGCCGCTTCGCCTTTTGCCAGTACCTGGCAACAATGGCCGGATATGCCCTGGGTGGGCCCGGAATATTGGGGAAATCGACTGCAGGACTGGGAAATCAGACAGGGGAGAGCCGTGTGTGTGATCGCTAATAAAAATCGTTCCCTGTACAGCCTTACCCATCAATTGGGAACCGAAACCGGGAATTTTACCCTGCAAGTAAGCCTGGAATGGCTCAACGCCGCAGCCAAAGGCCTTCCCGAAGCCTATGCCGGATTTCGCCTGGCGGCCAAAGGGAAATTTGACGATTACCGCTCGGCGGCCGTTTTTGGCCAGGGGCTGGACGCGGGTATCAACGGTCAGGGCTACCTGTTTGTCGGTGAAAAAACCGGCAGCCAGCCCATCCCGCTTGACGCGGAAGTAACCCTGCGCCTCGATGGAACAGGCAATGAACTGCAACTCAAAGCCCTGCATGCCGGTAACGGTAAATTGCTGGGTATGTTGACCTATACCCAACCCAATGCAAACTGGGAAGGCAACCTGGGCCTGTGTGCCCATTTCCCACTGGAAGGAAACAGCGATCCTTCGGTAGCCTTTTCCGATTGGCAGATTTCCGGCAACGCAATTGTCGGCAGCCCGGAGCAGGTATTCGGCCCCATCTGCTTTGCGCAGTACACGCTGCACCGGGGCACCTTGAAACTGGCCGCTCAGCTGGCCCCTGTAGATCAGGTTCCCGGCCTGAAGGTAAGCTTGCAGGTAAAAAAGAACGGTCAATGGACCACAGTGCAACAAAGCAAACCCGATCCCCTCGGCCGGGTTGCACATTTCCGTCAGGAAAACTGGAGCGCCGAAGAAGCCGTTCTCTACCGGGTGAAACTGGACCTACCGTTGAAATCAGGCCTAAAACCCTATACCTACGAAGGGACCATTGCCCGGGAACCTACTTCCGAAGAAAAAGTAAAAATGGCCTTGTTTAGTTGTAATGCCGACTACGGGTTTCCCGATCAGGAGGTGGCTGTAAACGTGGGCAAGCAGCAACCGGACCTGGCGGTGTTTCTGGGCGATCAGTTTTACGAAAGTACCGGGGGTTTTGGCATCCAAACAGCGCCCCTGGAAAAATCCAGTCTGGATTACCTGCGCAAATGGTACCTGTTTGGCTGGTCTTACCGGGAAATTTTCCGCCATATTCCCAGCGCCTTTATACCCGATGACCACGACGTATACCACGGTAATGTCTGGGGTGAAGGCGGAAAATCAGCACCAACCGACGAGGGATGGGGCTACGTGGCACAAGATCAGGGAGGCTACAAAATGCCTCCCGAATGGGTGAACATGGTGCAGTTGACCCAAACCGGGCACCTGCCGGACCCCTACGACCCCCGTCCGGTAAAGCAAGGAATCGGTACCTATTATACCGATTGGCTTTACGGTGGCATCAGCTTTGCTATTCTGGAAGATAGAAAGTTCAAATCTGCACCCAAAAATGTCCTGCCCGAAGAGGCCAAGGTACTCAACGGCTTTATTCAAAATCCCGAATTCGATATCAAAGCGCACTACGACGTGGACGCACAGTTACTGGGTGAACGTCAACTGGAATTTCTGGAGCACTGGTCCACGGACTGGACTCAGGGAGCCGAAATGAAAGCGGTTTTGTCGCAAACCAACTTCTGTACGGTGGCCACCTTACCAAAAGGCAGCATCATCGATAGCATCGTACCCAAATTGCCCATCCCGCCTCCGGGGGAATACGTCTCCGGCGATGCCCCCACCACGGACATGGACTCGAACGGATGGCCCCAAAAAGGTAGAGACGAAGCGCTTCGGATCATACGAAAAGCTTTCGCCCTTCACGTGGCCGGAGACCAACACCTGGCCTCGGTGGTGCACTACGGGGTAGACGAACACGGGGATGCCGGCTATGCCTTTGCCGGACCGGCATTGAACAATCTTTTTCCCAGACGCTGGTGGCCGGAATTGCCCGAAGGGCATGTGCCTTTACCGGGAAAACCAGCCTATACCGGTGATTTTGAAGACGGCTTTGGTAACAAGATGACCGTTCATGCCGTGGCCAATCCTCAAAAGAGGGACCGGGAACCTGCCTTGATCTACGACCGGGCCACGGGATACGGCCTGGTCACCTTTGATAAAGTTCAGAAGGAAATGCACCTGGAATGCTGGCCCCGATACGTAGATCCGGAAGAGAATCCGGATGGACAGTACGCAGGCTGGCCCATGACCATTTCCCAGCAGGACAATTACGCCAGGGCGGCTGTCGGTACCCTACCGGAACTGGACCTAAGCGCCTGTCGACAACCGATTGTTCAGGTTAGGGACGAGGAAAGCGGGGAGTTGGTCTATTCCCTACGCGTGCGGGAAAAGCACTTCCGTCCCAGGGTCTTTTCCGACGCCAAACACATCGTGCGTGTTTGGGAAGATGGTGCGAACAGGGAACAGGTTTTTTCCGGATTGACACTGGATCGTCTGGAAGAAAACCAGTTGCAGGTCATCCCGCAACCCTTGCAAGCGTAATTGAAATTTACTAGTCACGTCAGAAAAAACGAATGAAACGTACCCCCGCTTACCTGCTGGCTGCCTGTTTTCTGGGTGCAGCCCTTGCCTGTTCTTCCGATGCCCCGATTACGGAGTCCAAACCCAATATAATCTTTATTTTGGCGGACGATCTGGGCTACGGTGACCTGGGATCCTATGGGCAGGAAAAGATCGAAACCCCATACCTGGATGCGCTGGCCGCTTCGGGGATGTTGTTTACGCAGTTTTACTCCGGTTCACCGGTATGTGCGCCGGCCCGGGCCGTGCTGCTTACCGGACAGCACAGCGGCCGGTCACAGGTAAGGGGCAATGACGAGTGGGGCGAGCGGGGAGATGTTTGGGATTACCGGGCCATGCTGGCAGACAGTACCCTGGAAGGGCAGCGTCCCATAGCCGCCGGTACCACCACCCTGGGTACCTTATTGCAAGGGGCCGGGTATACCACGGCCATGGTAGGCAAATGGGGACTGGGAGCCCCGCATACAGTAGGTGTCCCCAATCAGCAGGGCTTTGATTACTTCTACGGATACAATTGCCAACGGCAGGCACATACCCTGTATCCGGTACACCTTTGGGAAAACGATCGCCGGGTCTATCTGGACAATGACACCATTCCTCCCAATACCCGGCTGCCGGAGGGAGCCGACCCCTACGACCCAGCCAGTTATGCCGATTATTTTCTAACCGATTACGCTCCCGAACTGATGTTTGATCGGATACAGGATTTTGTTGCCGGGCAGGAGGACGATCCGTTTTTTCTCTATTGGGCCACGCCGATTCCGCACGTGCCCTTGCAGGTACCCAGGAAATGGATCGATCATTACGTAGAGAAGTTTGGCGACGAAGAACCGTACCTGGGCGAACGCTCCTATTTCCCCACCCGCTATCCCCGGGCTACCTATGCTGCGATGGTCAGCTATTTGGACGAACAGGTAGGGCAGCTTGTGCAGCAACTCAAAGAGCAGGGCATCTACGACAATACGCTGATTGTGTTTACCTCCGATAACGGCCCCACGTTTAACGGAGGTACGGATTCTCCCTGGTTTAATAGCGGTGGCCCGTTTCGGGAAGAACGAGGGTACGGCAAGGGATTTCTATACGAAGGCGGGATACGGGTACCCATGATTGCTTCCTGGCCTGGAACCATTGCCGCGGGTTCCAGTACGGATCATGCCGCGGTGTTTTACGACCTGATGCCTACCCTGGCGGAAATTGCCGGGGTAGAAGCCCCCTTCGATTCGGACGGAATCAGCTTTTTACCCGTGATGACAGGCAACAAGCAAGCAGCGCATCCCTTCCTCTACTGGGAATTCCCATCCTATGGGGGGCAGATGGCGGTACGAATGGGTAATTGGAAAGCGCTACGCCTGGAAATTCACGCGGGAGAGTCCGAATGGGCGCTATTTGACCTCGCCGCAGATCCACTTGAAACGAAGGACCTGGCCGCCGAATACCCGGATATTGTCCGGGACATTGAAGCCATTGTGGCGGCCGAGCACGTACCTGCTGCCAATTCCCGGTGGCGGTATCCGGCGTTAGGAGAGTAAAATAAGGTTGTCGGGTAGGGGTAACGAACGATTATCTACGGCTTGCACGTTATTTGTTTAACATGACGAGCGGCCGTATTTTTTATGCGTGGAATTGGTATTTTGCAAGATACCGTGTAATTTGACTTCGTATTGAATTTACGATGGCCATGCAAGTAAAAAACCGTTTCTACGCTTATTCAGGCATTTTGTTTTTGCTTTTTGTTGGTGCAACGATGCACGGATGCGGAGATGTGGATACGCGGGAAGAAATGCCCGATCAGGTTAGCTTTAACTTTC
The DNA here is from genome assembly GCF_900109255.1 of Cyclobacterium xiamenense. Lineage (NCBI taxonomy): Bacteria > Pseudomonadati > Bacteroidota > Cytophagia > Cytophagales > Cyclobacteriaceae > Cyclobacterium > Cyclobacterium xiamenense. The sequence goes on from NZ_FNZH01000004.1 coordinate 535,540, forward strand.
ATATTCGCCCCATTTTGTCGGACAATTGTTTTGCCTGCCACGGGCCGGATGCCAATAAACGGGAGGCAGGATTACGGCTGGATACAGAGGAAGGCGCCTACGCGGCCCTGAAGGAAAATCCCGACAAACATGCCATTGTACCTGGGAAGCCTGGAGAATCGATGCTGTTTGCCCGGATCTCTTCCGAAGAGGCATCAGAAATGATGCCGCCACCGGAATCCAATCTAAAACTATCCGATTTCGACAAGCAATTGATCCGGAAATGGATTCAGCAGGGAGCGGAATACCAGCCCCATTGGGCCTTCGTTCCTCCGCAAAAACAAGCAGCTCCTGAAAACGGCCATCCGGGCTGGTCGGATCATCCCGTGGACCGGTTTGTTTTTACTAAAATGCGCGCCAATGGCCTTCAACCCAACCCGGAGGCTGACAAAGCCCATCAGTTGAAGCGGCTAAGCCTGGATATTACCGGGCTACCCCCCAGTCCGGAAGAGGTCCGAAGCTTCGTGGAGGGGCAGCGTAGCTGGGAGGAAATGGTGGATTTATACCTGAGCAAGCCGACGTATGGGGAAAAGATGGCCTTGCTTTGGCTGGACATCGCCCGGTATTCCGATTCCTTTGGCTACCAAAACGACAATATCCGTACCCAATGGCCTTACCGGGATTGGGTGATTCATGCCTTTAACAAGAATCTTTCCTACGACACCTTTTTGACCTGGCAGTTGGCGGGTGATTTGCTGCCCAATCCTACCAAGGAACAGTTGCTGGCCACGGCATTTAACCGCAACCATAAAATCACCGAGGAGGAAGGGGTTATCCACGAGGAATACCGGGTGGAATACGTACTGGATAAAACCAATACCTTTAGCAAAGTCACGCTTGGTATAACCATGGAATGTGCCCAATGCCACGATCACAAATACGATCCGGTTTCCCAGAAGGACTATTTCAGCCTGTACGCATTTTTTAACAATACCCCGGAGAAAGGGTTTGAAGGCGGGGCTGGTTCGCCGGTTCGCGCGAAAACCCCCTTGATTTGGGTAGAAGAAGAGGATACACAGGATATCCTGTCCTTTGTAAATCATCCGGATACGGCCCGGGTGGCGGTTTCCATCATGCAGGACCTCCCGGATTCGATCCGGCCTACCCGTGTATTGGACCGGGGATTGTACGATGCGCCAACCGGTGAGCCGCTCCTGGCAAGTACACCTGCGGTCATCAAGCCTTTTGATGGCGACTTGCCACGCAACCGTTTGGGTTTGGTACAATGGGCGCTGGCACCGGACCACCCACTTACCTCGCGGGTTTTTGTTAATTTGATCTGGCAGGAGATTTTTGGAGCCGGCCTGGTACCCTCAGCGGGTGATTTTGGCATGCAGGGCAAATTGCCAACCCATCCCGAACTGCTGGATTGGCTGGCCGTGGATTTTCGGGAAAATGGCTGGGATATCAAGCAGTTGATCAAACGCATCGTTACCTCTGCTACCTACAGGCAATCCGCCGTGATTGCGCCCGACCACTTGGAAAAGGATCCGGAAAACGTGTACCTGGCCCGGTATCCCCGCAAGCGGCTGCATGCCGAGTTGATTCGCGATTTTGTGCTCGCCAGCAGCGGACTACTGGTACCCGAAATCGGCGGCCCCAGCGTGAAGCCCTACCAGCCGGAAGGGCTTTGGGAAGCGTCCAGTTCCGGAAGGGGCGAGCTAAACATCTACCGGCAGGATAAAGGAAACAAACTCTACCGAAGAGGGATTTATACGTTTATAAAACTGACCCTGCCTCCCCCTGCACTGCTGATCTTTGACGGCAGCAACCGGGACATTTGTCAGGTGAGCCGCAACCGTACCAACACCCCCTTGCAAGCCCTAGCCCTTCTGAACGACCCCATGGTATTGGAGGCATCTCGTGTGCTGGCTGAAAACCTGACGCAAAGCGGGGATTCCCCGGAAGATGCCATAGAAGAAGCCTTTGTACGTGTCTTGTGCCGCTTTCCCAATCAAGCGGAAAAAGAGGCGCTGCTGGCATTTTTTCAGGAAGAACTGGAACGGTACAGCGATGACCGAGCGGCCGCTACCGAATTGTTGACCGCTGGTGAATACCCCTCACAGGTGCACGAGACTCCAGAGCGGCCAGCAGCACTGATGCAGGTCATCGTGGCCTTGTACAACCTGGAAGAGACCCTTACCAAAACCTAAGCGATGCTGCCGAAGTACCAGTCGGCAGGAAAGCATTCCCTTTTCCCAGTTTTCCTTCGGTTAAAAAAAGACCATTTCTTGGTTGTCTTTCCGCTTAATCTTTTCGGTTGTGAGACCGTATGGGCTGCTTAATTGTTGGATGGTTAACAAAAAATTAATTTTAATTTTATCTATCGTAGTTAGGGAATAATTTGAAAAATTTATACATTTCGCAAGTAAATTTTATAGTAATCCATTTTCCTATCAATCAATTCTTTTAGTTAGGAAAGGTTTGCAGCGAAGCACTGTTGCCAGAAGTGCCAGCGGCCTACCGGGCAGTGGAACCCGAGCCTATTAGCCTTAAACCCGAAATCCGCTTGGTTTGTGCCATTACGGTCTGAAATTGAACGAAAAGCAAGCCTTTCCTTTCGTACAGCTTGTATCTTTCCCCATTTTTCGGCCTTTTTTGCTTGAATTGTTGCTTGATCCGGGTAGCATTTGTTTTTGGAAATTCCTTATTTTTCGAATTTCCAATGGGTACCCGTTCCTTTTTTGTGTGCGGGTGTATACGGCTTGAATCGTCAACTGGATCCGCTGCATTACGTGGATGTCCGTCCAATTTCCGCTTCAGGGAATGGCCGGTATTCCGGAAAGTAACGAATTCTTTTTGGGATCACATGCTTTTCAATTTGCCCTCCACGCTGGTTTCCCAGTTTGGGGCCTTTCTTTTAGCCAACAATAGATGGGCAATGGAAAGAAAAACCAACTACCTACAAAAACCAAACCCTCCAATGAACCTGGAAAACAGTACCTAATCTTGACCCAATCCGGGTCCGAGATACGTGTTTTTCATCGGTATTTAGTATTGACTGCTTCTTTAGTCCAAGCGGGAAGCTTGCAAACAAGACGATGGCATCAAGGATCGAGTCCCGGCTCAATCGCCGTTAGTGGCGATTCCCAAAAGTAAATCTGGGTAATTTTCTGCGGCAGTGTCTGGCAATCCCCATCAGTTGGGAAAGCACGGCGCGCTATTGATGATTTTCCCGGATCGTTTCAATTTCTCATAAACCAATATCCTAATGAAAAATAAATTACCTAAGGCAGGATTAGCACTGCTCCAAAGGGCAGGGGTTGCTCTGGCTTTTCCCCTACTGATCTGCCTGTTGCTTATTCAGCCCTTTCAGGCTGCAGCTGCCACCTCTGAAGGCCCCGACTTGATTGAAAGTGAGGCCGATATCACCATTACCGGCACTGTGCTGGACGAAAATGAGGAAGCACTTCCCGGGGCTACCGTCTCGGTACAAGGAACCACCCGGGGTACCGTCACGGACCTGGATGGAAAATTTTCCATTACCGTACCGGAGGAGTCTACCCTGGTAATTTCCTTTATTGGGTACCAGGCCCAGACCATCAAAGTCAGCAACCAGTCCGAGTTGACCATCCGCTTAAGCCAGGATGCCTCGGCCTTGGAAGAAGTGGTGGTGATCGGTTACGGTACCCAGCGAAAGTCCGACCTAACCGGTTCGGTCGGTTCAGTGGGAGAGACCGAATTAAGCGAGCGTCCTGCCCCTTCGCTCAATCAAGCCTTGGCGGGCAGGGTAGCCGGTGTACAGGTAAATACCAACTCTGGACGTCCAGGAGGAAGAACCAATGTGCGTATTCGTGGCTTCAGTTCTATCAATTCCTCGAATAACCCCTTGTATGTGGTGGATGGGGTAATGCTGCCCATGGGCACGATGACCCAAGCCAGTAATCCAATCGATTATATTAACCCCAATGATATCGTTTCTGTAGAAGTACTAAAAGATGCTTCGTCTACGGCAATCTACGGATCCAGAGGCGCAAATGGGGTAATTTTGGTGACCACCAAGAAAGGAAAATCCGGCGACGGTACCCTTACCTATAACGTGGACATGAGTGTGAATACCATTGGGCCCAACAGGCCGGAGGTACTCAATGCAGAAGAATACCTGGCTGTGGAAGACCTTGCCTGGAGAAACATGGAAAAATACGATCCGGTCGGATGGAATGCAGGCCGATGGGCGTATCTGAATCCTGCCCTCAGGCGTACAGACCCCCGGGTATTTGACAGTCAGGGAAACCCGCTGCACGATACGAATTGGCTGGAGGAAACGACACAGAATAAAATTTCACAAAATCATCAGTTAGGTTTTACCGGTGGAAACGAACGAACGACCTACTCCTTATCCTTGGGTTACCGGGATGATCAGGGCTTGTTGAAGACATCGTACCTTACCCGCTATTCCACCCGATTTACCATTGAAGATAAGGTGAAATCGTGGTTGACCATTGGAGGAACGCTTAGTTATAACTCCCAGGAAGAAAACCTGGTGGATGTTAGTGATGCGGTTCCCCGCCAAATTGTGGAAGATTTCCCCTTCTTACCTGTTCGGTACGAGGATGGCGTTTTTGCCAATAACCGGGATTATCCCTTTGCCGAAGGTACCATGAGCTCCATGCACCGGCTATATGGACGAAGGTATGTGCTCAATACCCAGACGACACTTGGTAGCGCCTATACAAACATCAAGTTTGCCGAGGGACTGGAAATGCGAACGGTTTTGGGTGTGAATATCATGACCCAGGAAAACAACCAATCCAGCACCCGAACGCTCGCCATTGCACAGAACGGAACTGCCTCCAAAAGCATGATGCGGGATAATTTTTGGTCCTTGGAAAATTACCTGACGTATAACAAAGTCTTCGCTGACAGGCACGCGTTTACCGGCTTATTGGGAGTATCCTGGCAGGAAAATACGTTTACCTCCATGAGTGCCAGCATTCAAAATTTTGCTACCGATTTTTTCACGTTTAATAACCTGGGAGCAGGTTCCCAGTTACCTCGTGTAGGATCCGGCGCCAATAGCCATTCACTGAACTCCTATTTTGCCCGGGTCAATTACATCCTGGATGACAAATACCTCTTTACGGCTACCGGAAGAGCGGATGGTGCTTCTAAATTCGGTGAGAACAACAAGTACGCCTTTTTCCCTTCCACCGCGGTGGCGTGGAGATTATCTGAAGAAGGCTTCCTGAAGGGGAACAGCACCATTTCCAACTTGAAGCTGCGAGCGAGCTATGGATTAACGGGTAATTCAGAAATACCTCCCTACTCTTCTCTTGCCTTGCTTAGCTCTAACTATTCAGCGATCTATAACGAATCTCAGGTTGGAGGTACAGGCATCAACCGACTTGCCAATCCCGATTTGAGGTGGGAAAAAACGGCACAAAGTGATATTGGATTGGAACTGGGCTTGTTCCAGAATAGAGTTACGGTGGAGATGGATTATTACTACCGAAAGACCACCGATATGCTTCTAGATGCTCCGGTTCCAAGAACTAGCGGATATGCGACGATACGAAGCAACGTGGGTTCTATGGAGAATAAGGGTATTGAATTTACGCTTAATACGGTCAATGTCGAGAAAGCGGACTTTACCTGGAATACTTCCTTCAATCTTTCTGCCAATAGAAACAAGGTATTGTCACTGGCTACCCCGGCAGATATTTTTGGCGTGGGCGGACCTAACTTTACCAATGCGACAAATATTATCCGAGTGGGAGAACCTGTGGGTTCATTTTGGGGATTGGTACGATTGGGAATCTGGAGCGAAGAAGAGCGAAGTGAGGCTGCAGAATACGTAAGTTATAGAAACGGCTTGACGATCCTTCCGGGTGACGTCAAGTACCTGGATGTGAATGGCGACAAAGCCATCAACGATTCCGACCGGATGATTATTGGAAACGGTAACCCCAACATGTGGGGAGCCTTGAACAACAACTTGCGGTTCAGAAATTGGGACCTGACGCTTGAATTACAATACATGTACGGCAATGACCTGCTGGATATGAACCTGCACCCCAGCGAAGATCGACAGGCACTGGCAAACAGCTACCGCACCGTGTTGAATGCCTGGACACCTACCAACCAAAATACCATGGTGGCTGAGATCCGGGATACCCGTGCGGGTTACGTAACGAACGTAGATTCCCGTTGGGTAAAAGATGCTTCTTTCTTAAGGGGTAGAAACGTGCTAATCGGATACACGTTCCCTACAGAAGTTGCTAACCGCATTAAGTTAAGCAGGTTACGGGTGTACAGCACGGTCCAGAATTTTTTCCTGCTCACGGGTAGTGAAATTATCGGTGATCCGGAAGTGGCACCCATACGGGGAGGTAATAACAACAATGTCTTTTCTCAAGGCATGAACTGGCATGCCTATCCCAAGCCTACTACGTACATGCTTGGCCTACAGGTAACCCTTTAATTGATCTGGAATAACCTAAATGAAAAAAACAATGAAATTGACTATAAAAAAATGGTCCCATTCCTATCTTTCTCTAGGACTGGCACTGCTTATTTTTACGACAGGATGTGAGGAATTTCTCAGCGAAGAGGACCCCTCAAACCTAACGCCGGAGTCCTTTTACACGATTCCGGATCATGCGGAAGCGGCACTTGCTGCGGTATATGCAGACATGCGTTTCTATGGTGGTGGTTCGGGAATTTTCTCTTCCACCTGGCAGCTTCTGGAAGCTACTACCGGGACTTCCACTACAGAAACTGCCCAAAATTCCGATTTGAATAACCTGTACGGGTTGATTTATGACGGAAGAACCGGGCACATCATCAACTGGTGGAACGGCCTTTACAAGGTGATTGCACAGGCGAACCTGGTATTGGATCGTGTTCCGGCCATCACGCCCATGGACGAGGCCCAGAAGGCCAAAATTTTGGGTGAAGCCCGTTTTATTAGAGCTTGGGCGTATTTCTATGCGGTACGGCTTTGGGGAAATGTTCCCTTGATTAAAGTTCCCCAAACGGCAAGTGCAGAGGATTTTAGACCCTCACCAGCTCCTCAGGAACAAGTTTATGAATTGATTTTAGAAGATTTGTTAGCCGCCGAAAGTGCGGGCTTGCCTTGGATGGATCCTAGTGGTCGGGTTTCTGCGGCAGCCGTTAAGGCCCAATTGGCCAAAGTGTACCTGACCATGGCGGGTTTTCCGTTAAGCAAGGGTGCGTCCCATTACCAGCTAGCAGCAGCTAAATCCAAAGAGGTGATCGATTATGCCAATGCGAATCCAGGTTCAATTAACTTATTCCCGACGTATGGTGACCTGCACGATGAGACCAACGGCAACCGGCTGGAACACTTGTTTATGCTCCAATACAATGTGATCGTAGCAGGCAATCCCATGAACAACATGTTTCCGAACTTTAAGCCTGTAACGTTCCAAGGTCCTTCTGGCACTGGAAGCACCGTCCCTACAATTGAATTCTATAATTCGTATGAAGAGGGTGACAAGAGAGCGGTAAATCAGGAAGGCTTCTTCTATACCACCTATTATACAAACGGAAGCGGCGAGGAATTTGATTTAGGAGCTCCTTATATATTCAAACATTTCAACCGAGCTGCATTGGGAACAGCCGGCGTGCCCGGTAATCGTGCGAATAACCTCAACGTACCGTTGATCCGGTTTGCAGAAGTACTGCTGATATATGCAGAGGCACAAAATGAAGTGGGTGGCCCCGATGCATTGGCGCATGAAAGCTTGAAGCGGATCCGAGACAGGGCAGAACTTGCGACACCTTCCTTGGGTGAATTTACCGCTGCTTCTTTCAGAGAGGCTGTTTGGAAGGAAAGGTGGCACGAGCTCTGCTACGAGCAGATTACCTGGTTTGATATGCTGCGCTTGCGCAAAGCGTACAATGAGTTGACAGACGGTTTCGACGATTTCGTCGGCCATGTCAACCTGAGCTCCAACCAGGCTTTGCAAAGCATGCATTTATTGATGCCCTACCCTCTGCCTGAAATGCAGAACAATCCCAATTTACAACCCCAAAACCCGGGATTCCCCTAATAACGGCCCCCTTGTTTTTAACTAGTAAAAGCTTCCCGATAAACTACGGTTTTTCGGGAAGTTTACATTATATTCCATAATAAACCCAAAATCCCATTTACGATGAATAAATTAACAAAAATCAATCGAAGGAAATTTTTAAACCGCTCAGCGCTATTGGCATTAACGCCTCCATTGCTTTCGCACTACCCTAATTTTTTTACGAGAAAGAAAAAACTCCGGCATGTTTGTGTAGGAGTAGGGGGCATGGGCTGGCACGATCTGAATCGCTTCAAATCCCATCCGGAAGTGGAAATCGTCGCCATTTGTGACGTGGACGAAAACCATTTGGCCAGGGCATCGGAGGCCTTGCCGCAGGCAAAAACCTATACCGATTGGCGAACCTTATTTGCTAATGAAATGGGGAATTTCGATTCCATAAATGTCAGCGTGCCGGACCACAACCATTTTCCGATCAGTTACCGCGCCATACAGGCAGGCAAGCACGTGTATTGCCAGAAGCCCATGTGCCACGACGTGGCCGAAATCCGAAAACTCACCGAAGCCGCCAAAAAAGCAGGCATTGTCAGTCAGCTGGGTACCCAACACGCCTCCGGTAAGGGAGACCGCACCGCTGTGCAATGGATCAAGGAAGGGCATATTGGAAAAATAAAGCAGGTGTACCTTTGCTCCAACCGGCCCGGCGCCACGGAGGCCTACCGGTTTGAAGGACCCCGCCCGGCGAACGGTGAAAATCCCCCGGCCCACGTGCATTGGGAGCAATTTATCGGAACAGCCCCCATGCGTCCCTATGCACCCAAAATTTACCATCCTTCCAAATGGAGGGCCTGGCAGGATTTTGGAACCGGTTGGTCGGGGGATATCGGCTGCCACATTCTGGATGCTGTCTGGAAAGGAATGGGATTGACCGCACCCCTTTCGGTGACTGCGCGGGTGCAGGAATCCTGGGAGCAATCCCCCGCCCGGAGAGCGGATACCTGGCCACAGAGCAATCACATCACCTGGGTGTTTCCCGGCAACGACATGACCGCATCCGATACATTGACGGTAGAATGGTTTGACGGGGAGTTTTATCCCCCCGAAGCCGTTCGGTCGTTGTATTCACTGGAAGACTATCCAGCGGAATCGGCCATGCTGATTGGTACCGAGGGAGCCCTCTTGATTCCCCATACCAAAATGCCTGTGTTATTGCCGGAAAGCAAGTTTCAAGCGGTAGCCAATCCTGATCTCGAAGAACGCGACCATTACCATCATTTTGCAGATGCCTGCCTGGGCAAGGTGAAGACCGAAAGCGATTTCGCCGTTTCCGGTCCCATGTCCGAAACGGTGATTTTGGGTACCGTGGCGATTCGCATGCCCAATACCCTGCTTACCTGGGATGCCCGCCGAATGAAAATCAGCCAACCCGCAGAAGCCAATCGGTACCTTTCCAGAACGTACCGAAAAGGCTGGAAGGTGTGATATAATTCGGTCAAAAAAAATCCCTAAATTTTTATCGAAGAACAGTCAGGGCCGGTTTTACTAAGACATCCGGTCCTGGCTTTTTCTTTTACCGGCAACTCTGCAAGAGGTTTTCGACGCCTACAGGATCGAAAATGTGCCCTATTCGCATAAAATCAGGTTGTACAACGGCAATTTGAAAAATTATTCAGTAATTTAGGAATCGTGCTCAAATGACCTGTCCCGGCCCCCTATGCGTTATAAAATATTCTTCCTGGTACTGCCGTTTCTTTACTCCATTCATTTGGCAGGACAATCCATACCCTCCGAAAAACCGAATATTCTTATTATTTTAACCGACGATCAGGGGTATCACGACGTGTCCTACTACGGAACGAAGGACATCCGAACGCCCCATATCGATGCGCTCCGTGCAGACGGTATGCGGCTGGATAATTTCTACACCAACTCCCCGGTATGTGCCCCTACCCGGGCTTCCCTGATGTCGGGCCGCTATCCCGATCGGGTGGGAGTGCCTGGGCTGATTCGCTCGATTCCGGATAATACCTGGGGATACCTGGACCCCAAGGCCAAACTTCTCCCGGCGCTGCTACGGGAAAAAGGCTACCATACCGCCCATGTGGGCAAATGGAACCTGGGCCTGGAAACACCCAACCTGCCCAATGAACGGGGATTTGATTTTTTTCATGGCTGGTTGGAAGACATGATGGACGACTACTGGACGCACCGCCGGCACGGGAGAAATTACCTGCGGCTCAACAAATCCAGCATCGAGGCGGAAGGCCACGCCACCGACCTGTTTACCCAATGGTCCGTCGATTACATTCAGTCAAGGAAGGATGCCGAATCACCTTTTTTTCTATACCTGGCCTACAATGCCCCCCATTTTCCGGTACAGCCCCCCGAAGAATGGCTGGAAAAGGTAAAACGCAGGGAACCCGGCCTATCCGATACCCGGGCCGAACTGCTGGCCTTTATCGAACACATGGACGAGGGAATCGGGCAAGTGGTGCAGGCGCTTAAGGAAACCGGACAGTACGAAAACACGCTCATCATCTTCACCAGCGATAACGGCGGGCATTTGCCAAGTCAGGCAAATAACGGACCCTTGCGGGACGGAAAACAAAGCATGTACGAAGGGGGATTAAAGGTGCCGGCCTTGATTTCCTGGCCGGGGCATATCCAGGCAGGGTCGGTATCCGCGCAGGTAAACCTGACCATGGATGTATTGCCCACACTGGCCGAACTGGTGGAGGCAAGCCTACCCGAATCGATAGACGGGCGTAGTTTCTTGCCAATGCTGCTGGGCAAACAGATGCCTGCCAGCGATCGTCCGTTGTATTTTGTCCGAAGGGAAGGAGGAACCCGCTACGGTGGGAAAGCCTACCATGCCCTGCGGCTGGGGGACTGGAAACTGTTGCAAAATAACCCCTATCAGGGTATGGAACTGTACCACCTGAAAGAAGATCCCCTGGAACAAACGAATCGCATCGAAGACGAGCAGGAAGTCTACCAGGAATTGCACCGATTGCTACGGCTCCAGATTCAGGAAAGTGGAAAAGTCCCCTGGCAGCGCCCGGATTGATAGGATAGCAGCTAAAACCCAAAAAACACATATACCATGAAGTCAATTTTAGTAAATGTACTACCCCTTGCGCTAAGCCTTTTTTACGGCATCGTGCCCTCAATGGCAACTTCCGACCGGCTAAAAAACGATCCGCCCAATATCATCGTTATCTTTGCCGACGACCTGGGCTACGGGGATTTGGGGGTTTTTGGACACCCGACCATCCATACCCCTAACCTGGACCGCATGGCTTTTGAAGGCCAGAAGTGGACCAACTTTTACGTGGCGGCCCCCGTCTGTACGCCCAGCAGGGCCGGGTTGCTTACCGGCAGATTGCCCATTCGCTCCGGCATGGCCAGCGATCGGCGGCGGGTGTTGTTCCCGGATTCGAAAGGAGGCTTGCCCCAATCGGAAATTACCATTGCCCGGGCTCTAAAGGGTACCGGCTACCGTACCGCAGCTATCGGAAAATGGCACTTGGGGCATTCATCTCCTCATTTGCCCACGGATCATGGTTTTGACAGCTATTTTGGCATCCCCTATTCCAACGATATGGACAAGGTAGAGAAAACGGATCACTATACGCTGGCCGATCAGGAACGCTACCAGGCATACAATGTTCCCTTATTGCGAGACAAGGAAATAATCGAACGTCCAACGGACCAGCGAAGCATCACCCGCCGGTATACCGAAGAGGCGGTGACTAAAATCAATGAATTCGGAGAGGATCCGTTCTTTATCTACCTGGCGCATAACCTGCCCCATATTCCGCTGTTCCGCTCGGCGGAGTTCCGGGAGCAATCCCTGGCTGGCATTTACGGAGACGTGATCGAGGAAATCGATTGGTCGGTGGGACAAATTTTGGAGGCCTTGAAAGAAGCGGGCGTGGCCGAGAATACCCTGGTGGTCTTTACCTCTGATAACGGCCCCTGGCACACCTTCCGAACTCATGGGGGTACGGCCGGGCTGCTGAGAGGAGCAAAAGGAGGCACCTTTGAAGGGGGGATGCGGGAGCCCACGGTTTTCTGGTGGCCGGCAGGCATCAAACCGGGTGTCGTACGGGACATGGCCACTACGATGGATTTGCTGCCTACCTTCTGTGCCTTGTCCGGCACCGAATTGCCGGATGACCGGGTGTACGATGGCTACGACCTCAGTCCGTTGCTTCGAGGTACGGGTAAAAGCGGTCGGGAGACGGTGTTTTATTACCGGGGTCAGCAGGTTTATGCGGTTCGTAAAGGGGATTACAAGGCACATTTTATTACGCAGTTGGAATACGGAAATCCTACGGCACATCCGGTAACCCGCCCGGAAGTAACTGTGGAAAATACACCCACGGTATTGGATACACCGCTGCTGTACAATGTCAACGTAGACCCCGGTGAGCGCTTCAATATAGCCGATGCACATCCCGAGATCATCGCTGAAATCAGAGCGGTCATGGAAGCACACAAGGCGGGTGTCGTACCGGTAGAAAATCAACTGGAAAAATAGCCCACAATCTGCAGAAAACGGGAAAATGCGTCGATCATCCATAAAAAAAGGTACGTACATGAAGGGGAAAACGATTTACTTCCGATTGCTGGCGGCATTCGCATTGGTGCTAGCTGACGAAAATAAGGGGCTGGCATTTCAAGCGCCCGAGCGCCCAAACGTGATTCTGATTATCACCGATGACCAAGGTTACGGGGATCTGGGTATTCACGGCAATCCCCATGTTCAAACACCCGTCTTGGACAAGCTAGGAAGGGAAAGTCTGCGCTTGACCAACTTTTACGTGTCACCGGTTTGCGCGCCTACGCGCTCCAGTCTGATGACCGGGAGGTATTCCCTGCGTACCGGTGTGCGGGATACCTATAACGGCGGAGCCATCATGGCTACCGAAGAAGTAACCCTTGCCGAGATGCTGCAGTCGACCGGCTACCGAACGGGTATTTTTGGAAAATGGCACCTGGGGGATAATTACCCTTCCCGACCCGGCGACCAGGGTTTTGAGGAATCCCTGATTCACCTTTCTGGTGGCATGGGGCAGCCGGGAGATTTTACCACGTATTTTCAAGGAGACCGTAGTTATTTCGATCCCGTTCTTTGGTACAACGGGGAGCAAAAGGCCTTTCAGGGCTATTGTTCGGATATTTTCACCACGGAGGCCTTGACCTTTATAGAAAAAAAGGCAGCGGAGCCGTTTTTCCTCTATCTTTCATTCAATGCTCCCCACACCCCCCTGCAGGTTCCGGACAAGTATTATGAACGGTACAAAGACCTGGATCCCTCGGCCGGATTTGACGAAGACGGCCGTCCCTTTCCGGAAATGAGCGAACGGGACAAAGAAGCTGCCCGAAAAGTCTATGCCATGGTATCCAATATCGACGATAACGTGGGAAGGGTACTGAATAAGTTGGAAGAACTGGATATTGCGGAGAATACGGTTGTGATCTTTATGACCGACAACGGTCCCCAGCAGGCCCGCTACGTGGGGGGGATGCGTGGTAGAAAAGGAAGTGTATTCCGGGGAGGGGTACGTGTACCGTTTTTTCTCCGGTTACCGGATCGACTGGAAGGCAATAGGGACATTTCCACGAGCCTGGCCCATATCGACGTGCTGCCCACGCTCGCTGACCTATGCGGGGCGTCCCTTCCGACAGACCGGAAAATTGACGGCAAAAGCTTCGTTCCCTTGCTTCAGGGAAGGGATGCGGTCGGCTTTGACGAAAGGTCCTTGTTCTTTTACTGGACCCGGAGGTACCCCGAATTGTACACCAATGTGGCCCTGCAAAAGGGAAAGTATAAGTTGGTCGGGAATACCGATTTTGATGCGGAGGTGGGGGAGTTTGACCTATTTGATCTGAAGGAAGATCCCTACGAATTAAACTCGATCGTGGAAGCGAATAAACCGGTTGCGCGAGCACTGAAATCCGAAATGGATGCGATGATAGCCGATTTGACGCAATCTCCCCACCTCAACCAGGCCCAGCGGGTAATCATCGGCAGCGAGCAGGAAAACCCGGTTTACCTCAACCGCAACGATGCCGGTGGGGAGCGCGGCATTTGGACCCAGGAAGAGGTATTTGGCATGTGGAAGGTCAAGACCCTGGAGGGCAGGTATAACATTCGCTTCAAATTTATCAAACCCCTGGAAACCAAGGGGAAAATGGTGCTGGAAACCAATTCGGTAATTATTCAGGAGCAAATAGAAGCAGTACCTACCGATGAAATTACGTTGGAGAACGTCTATTTGCCCGAAATGGAAGTAGACCTGATTCCCCACTATGTGACGGAAGGAAGAAGTATTTTTCCGCTATGGATGGAGTTGGAAAAAATTTCTGATCCATGAAATCTGGCACGAGAAAGGTATTTTTTATTGGGGGAAGTATTCACTCAGTAAAAAGCAGGCCTGTAGGGCCTGAACAATACTAACCGTGGGTGCAGCCCACGGAAAAGGAAATAAAAAAGTACCTCCAACCCCGGATGGGGTTGAACCTGAAGTAGATGACTTTTTAAGATCAAACCTTGTTCAACCCACTCTGGGGTTGCGGTTAGGATAGACCGGCTTATGATCCCCGGGTTTCGCCCGGGGTTACTGGTATTGAAGCCCTTCAGGCTTCGGAGGCGAAGGGAAGCTTGTTTCCGGGGAGTTTATGCGGGACTTCCTTTCATCGGATTGGGCTAAATGGAAAATATTTTCTAGGGACGTTGATTTAGACTATTGACGAATCTCTCAGTAAAAGCAGGCCTGTAGGGCCTGAATACCAATAACCGTGGGTGCCGCCCACGGAAAAGGAAATAAAAAAGTACCTCCAACCCCGGATGGGGTTGAATCTGAAGTAGATGAATTTTTAAGATTATACCTTGTTCAACCCACTCTGGGGTTGCGGGCAGGATAGACCTGCTCATGATCCCCGGGTTTCGCCCGGAGTTATTGGTATTGAAGCCCTTCAGGCTTCGGAGGCGAACGGAAGCTTGTTTCTGGGAAGTTTATGCGGGACTTCACTTCAGAGGATTGGGCTAAATGGAGAATATTTTCTATGGACGTTGATTTAGACTGTTGACGAATCTCTCAGTAAAAGCAGGCCTGAAGGGCCTGAACAATACTATCCGTGGGTGCAGCCCACGGAAAAGGAAACAAACAAGTACCTCCAACCCCGGATGGGGTTGAACCTTGATTACATGCGTTGTAAAAATAGCGCTTCTGGAGATTGGGTCATACTAGTTATTCCAGATAGGCAGTGAAGACCTCGCTGGCTGTAGTATACCCGGCACCTTTCCATCAAGATCTTTTTTTGAACACCTCAATCGGCAAAAAGTCAGCTGCATCGGCCATGAACGAATCAGAAAACGAAAGAGTTAGCCAATGAGCAGCGCAGATTCATTGACAAACGATTTTCGCAGCTTTAGCTTTCCGGCTCCCAGCGCAGCCGGCACAGTTGGGTGCCCAAGGCGGGGTTGTGGTTAGAGGAAAGGAACTCCTCCCCAGCTACCTCGTAAATTTCCGGAGCGGCGCAGGGAATTTGTCCCAGGTATTTACGCGCGGCAGAGGCATCCTCCCTGCCAAAGTCCAGGGGATCGTCACTTCGGAACACATGGGTAATCGCCTGCACATAGTTTTGGGTCCGGAAAAGGTAATAATAGCCCTCCCGGTACACCACGTGTGGGCATTCGATTTCCCACCAGTTACTCCCATATTGATGTGCCCGGTGCACCAGTTGGTAGTTGGACCAGTGGAGCAAGTCCCGGGAGGTACGCACAAACATCCCGCCTTTTCGCGGATCGCCTTCCTCCAGGCCGGTATAGTACAGGTGCCAAAGACCGTCTATCTTGATTAGGCAGGGATCCCGTGCCTCTCCCGGACCGGTAAATGCCCGGCTGAGCCCGTCATCAAAAGCATGCCTACTCCAATGCAGCCCGTCGGGGGAAGTCATGATGCAAATCTGGCATTCGGTGTCAAAGCTTTCGTTACGGGTTTTTCCCCGGGCCGGAACGCCTTCCCGGTTTCTTCCCGTGCTGTGGCCGCCATAAAACATGTAATAAAGGCCGTTTTCTTTGACGAAAAAAGGGGATTGGATCCACTCTTCGTTTCCCCATCCGTTAATGCTCTCGCCAAAGGCCTCGTTTGCCCGGATAAACTCGCCGGTGTCTTCCCAAGGGCTGTCGGTTAGATTTTTGGCTTTCCAATGGTACAGGATTCTTCCCCATCCGGTATGGCGTACACAGCCCCAGAGGTGCCACTGCCCGTCGTTTGCCTGAAAGAGATGGTGATCCACCGATTCGTAGTTTAGGAGGTTTCCGTCATCACCCATTTTGACAGGGATTGTATGGCTTCCCTGTGCCGGGGGAGGACCAATCAACCACCAGTCTTCGTCCAGTACCGGGCGGAGTTTGGTTTTGATAAGGGGCGTGCCGTTCGTTTCAGGTGCTAACCGAAGCAAACTGCTTCCACTCAGCATTCCGAACGCTCCGCAATACAGACTGCTTTTAAGGAAGCGCCTGCGGTTGGAGGGCTTTGGTTTAGGGGGGATCGGTTGATGCTTTTTTTTCACGGAAATCGAAAAGGTTACCTCGTTGCTTATTACTCACCCATTTACAAGGGATACGCATGGCTATTGAGAACCAATTTACAACATGTATTTGTTTTTTCCTTTTCAGTAATGAAAGCTTTTTTACGAAGTTACCTTACAGGTGATCTTGAATCAGTTGGTATTCTTTTGAAGGGTTGAGGGATGGAGCTGGGTAAATCGCTCCGAATCGGGTTGGAAAATCTGTGCCTGAAAATCCCCCTTTCCCTCCGCCGCGGCGGAGGGATTTAGTTACACTACCAGAAAACGCTGGCGGTCCACTAGGGCATGTAAATCGACTAGACGTTTACCCAATTAATGCAAAATAGCTACCATTTAAACGGAATGAAAAAACTACTCGTGCATACCGTTATCGGTAAACCGCACGTATCCAATTCCCCTTTTGTCTGATGGTTTAAGCAAGGGATTATCGGACGGAAATCCCCGCTGGGTATTGCATCCACGACACCCTTCTATTTTGAGAACATACTTGAGTGACGCAATCGTCGAATGGTCATTTGCAATGAAAAAAAAAATTGAGGAATGATTTATAAACAAGCTTCGAGGTTGAAGTCTTTTTAAGATAATAGTTGATTAACACCTCAAACAACGTCGAGGGTGAAAAAGAATCCAAAATAAATTAAGGGAATTTCTGTCTGCCTATGATTCTTACTATTCGTACCTGATCTGACACTGTGAAAAAAATGGTGTGGGAAATGTGGACACAGTACCCGTATCCTTCACGAATATTGAGTGCCAAGGGAAACATCTTATGGTTTTCGGCGATTCGCTCAAAGGCCTTTTTCAGTGAGTTGTGGTATTTTTCAGCTTGTATGGGTCCGAATTCATTTAATCCATATAAATAAATTTCAATAAGATCTTCTTCAGCCTGACGTGTCAGTACAAACTTCATTGCCGATTTTTAGCTCGCTTCTTGGCCTCTTCCAACACCTCTGACATTGATTTCGAGGAATATCCACTTTCCTCTCCCTTAATTAGTTCAGCACGTAACCAATTTCGTTGTTCTTCATGTTCTCTTTGCCTTCGGATCAAGTCATTGATCAGCTCGCTTTTACTAGCATATTCGTTGTCTTGAATTTTTTCCTTCATCCAACGGTCATTTGGCTCATTTACTGTTATTGTTTGTCTAGCCATTACGTCAATTTTGGTGTAAAAATACACCATTTAACCTGTTTAAGCAAGTTTTCCGATTAAGACCAGAAATTGGTATGGTCCGCAAATGCGCATTAAATGAGCAATTTCTATACATGGGCTCCATTCGTTGATACCACCCGCAGGGCGTAGCATCCACGACACCCTTCTATTTTGAGAACATACTTCAGCAACGCAATTGTTAAAAGGTCATTTGCAATGGCTAAAAACTAGCCACAAAAGTAAAAGGTCTACAAAATGTAGGGCTCCTCATCTTGTAAAGTAAAACAACCATCCGGTATTTCAGTCTAGACGAATCCTCACGAAGCCCAATTCATCATCCATATTTTCGTACAACCAGATTTTGTTATCCGTGAAAAAGTGTTGGCTTGGATTTTTAGGGTAATGCTCCAGATACGTCTCACCGAGCATCGTTAAATCCTTGTCCAAAACGGTGAGGTAAACTTCTGCGCCGGTTTCGATTGCTTCTCCGTATTCGTCCAGGTTTTCGGAAAATTGGGTTGTGAACGATAGCCGGATGTAACGCTGAGATACCGGGTCCCATTTAGGAGGTAAAAAATAAATCGACTCATTGAAATTCATGTAATGTTCTTCCGCCTGCAGCAGTTCCACCGTTTTTGGGAGTTTGTATTCATTTTGGTTAGGTGTAAGCTGACTTTCCCAGGTTTTCAGGTACAGGGAATCCAACCGGATATCGTACACATAGGCTTCATTGAATGCGCCGTTGGTGATCACGATTTTGTTGTCCTGGATCGCGTGTGCTATAGGTTTTGGGCTGAACCCTCCTGCGGGTTTTCCCTCGTGTTCGATTTCCATCCGGTAGTCGTTGAGCTTCCTGGTCTCGGGCAACGGTATTTTTTCATACGACTCAGTTTCTAGGTCAAACCGGATAAGAAAAAATTGGTGGTCCAGCCACTTGCCGTACAGGCCATAAAACGTATTCGGATCACTGGGATGCTCCATCAAGCGTATGGGAAATGTTTCCGGACCCTCTATTTCCGAGGCAATTCTGGTCAACTTTAGGTCCCTGACTTTCTTGCCCTCCTGATCAAATAAGGCATTGAGTCGATTGGACCAGACCATTACCTGGTCGTTGCCGGTCAATGCATAGCCGCCTATGTATCCTCCCATTCCATCGGGGCCTTCCTTTTCATAATGGAGGGTCTCCTCCAATAGCAAATCGGTCAGATTGACCTTATCAAACCTGGCCTCGCCATAGTTATAGTGATACAGGTAGTTACCATCGGCGGAAAGCTCGGGGTGGGTAAGACCGTATTTCAGGTTGATGATGCTGCCTTGTGGATCAATGACCACCGTATCCTGTGTCAATAAAAAATCAACATGGGCCGCTGGCTCGGTTTTTTTTTTTCTGAGCAGCCTAAAAGAATAAGTAGACTGAATACAAGTACAGGAGTTTTCATTGGTTTGGATTGATTGCGGTCAACAACTAGGATTCATTTTACGGGCGAATATCCTTCTTAAAATCTGGAAAACAGGAGTTTAAATATATTTAAAATTATAGTCTTATCACATATTTATTGACGTATTTTAACTCTTTTTTCCAAGACCTCAATGGAGTATATCGAAGTGGCGGCACCCTGTCCCAAATAATTATTAGGAAAATAAAGCCAGTGTTGAATAGACCATGTGTCATGAGGTCCATAAATGGACCAAAGGAATCAATTGACCGTATTTCTCACAAAACTCAATTTATCGGATATATTTTCGCAAAGCCAAATTTTGATGGTAAGGAAAACGTGGGTCGGTGTTTTTTTTTGATATTGACCCAGGTACGTCTCTTTGATGATAGTTGTCGCCTTATTCGACTCCGAGGGGGTCGTATCGTTCTATCCCGACTTCTTCTTTATAAACATTTGACCCATTCCGGGTCTGTGTTCTTTCCTTTTTCCGGCGGACAATTCCAAGTTGCTTTCTTCTTTAGACAATGGGGTGGTAAGAACAAAAAGAATGTCGGCAGGGAAATCAACGGACAGACGAACGATGAAAGGGCAGTCAATGATATTGATTGAATTTTTCATCCCGAAGGGATGACATGTTTATAGAAATTTTTGCATCGATTGGTTCGACCCCGTCGGGGTCGCATTTCGCTGAACGTAAATGCTATCTATAAACATGTGACCTCTCCGAGGTCTGGTTTATTACCTAATCCGTTTGATTAGTAAATGACGGTAAACAAATTAATGGTACGCATCATCTATCCATTTAAACAAATACTTTTCATCCTATTCTACTTCAAATTTTTTCAAAAACCCGATATACTCTTGCTTGGATGTTATTTTCTTGTGATGCTCTTTTTGGTTTTGGATATAGGCAATTACATTGTACAAAGCGGAATGGGAATAAGAAAATGCCCCATAATCTTCCTGCCATTCAAACTTGTACTTCACAAATTTCTTTTCTTTGACAAAAGCATTGGATGCCTTTTTAACCTCCCTCACAAGATCGGACAGGCAGCATGCGGGCTTCATTCCGATTAGGATATGAATATGGTCCGGCATGCCGTTAATTGCAAGTAGTTTTTGACCCTTGTTGGTGATTATTCCGGTGATGTATTTATACAATTCTTCCTCCCACGACGCACCAATCAAACTGGTTCGCCCTTTAACAGCGAATATCACCTGAATATAAATTTGTGAAAATGTACACATAATACATTCAAATTAGTAAACAAATCACCATTCGAGCTAAAGACAAACAGCAGTTGGAGAATTTCTGCATATTCCAAGGCTTGCTGCATGCCAGAACCTACCCCTTTTTTGTAATCTTGGCCTCAATGATGGCCAGCGTAATGTTGTTTTTGTAATAAAGGATGTAATCGGCTCTTTTTCTTGTTCCCCGGGTATGAAGGGAACCCTGCGCAATGATTCGGCCATCAGTAAAAAAAACTTCTTCACGGACCTGCTTGTGAATATCCCACCCTGCCTTTTTCAGCGCAGGCGTGATGAACTTCGTGCAAATGTCCCGTTCGGATAGGCTTTTTTTATACATCGTAAAAAATGCACCATTGGTTACAGGTCTAGAGATATTAGTTAATCGCTAAAAAGAAAATCTAATTGTTGGAATGTCTTGTAAATTGATTGTATTATCCCATCTAGTGTACATCATCTCGGTCTTTTTTCCTTGCTGGAGACCTGGATTTTTTGGCCATCAGCCGCAATAGCCTTGTAGAAAGTTTGCCGTGCCGACTTGTAGGAATCAAGGGGGTGAAAAATACCTGGCTGGCTTATGTTTCAGGTGGTCCAGGACCGCTTTTCACGGGCGGTAAAGCCATAAAAAAAACCATGCTTTTCAGAAAAGCATGGTCGACAGAAAAAGTCAGGATCGATTAAAAACCAAAACCCAAGTAGATCTGCCCTACGCCATTTTTGGAGTTATTGGTTAGGTTTCCGGCCAAATTGGTATTTCCCACTTCCCTAAGGCCGTAATTGTAACGCGCTCCTACATTGACGTTTTTAATATCAAATCCAACGCCCACTACCAGTCCGAAGTCTACTCGGTTAAAATCTTTGGTATCCAATTGCTGCACGACGTTTGGGCTCAGTTCGGAGGAATTCCAGTTCTTGACATTTGCCGACAGCAGGTAGCTTAGGTACGGACCCGCGTGAATATTCAGTGGTCCTACATTTACTGCCAATGCAATGGGTACCTGTATGTAATTCTGGTTAAACCGAATCTCACCGGTCTCGATACCGAATCGGTTTTCAAAATCGGAACCCCCGTAAGAAACCTTGGACCCCATATTGGTGTACAAAACTTCCGGCTGTACCGCCACAAAAATGTTGATTGGGATTTTACCAAATACCCCGAAGTGTATACCTGCCTTCATGTTTTCATCCTCTACGTCGGGTTGTTCCACGTAAAGTTGGGATAGATTCAACCCTCCCTTGATACCAAACTTGGGCCCGGGGTTGTTGTTCTGTGCAGAACTGCTGTTGGTACTCGCCAGTACGGTCACTATCAGGAGCGTTAGGCTAATGACTAGGCGAAAATATGGGGATTTTTTCATGACGTTGCTTCGTTATAATAATTATAAGATTTATTAACATAGCAAATATAATTCTTTTATATTAGTAAAATATTGTAAATAAAAATATAAAAAATACATATTTAATGGGTGTATAAAAAACGTTGGGTTGGCAGCCGGATCCGTGGGGATACGTGTAGGCAAAACATTCCCTCCAAGCGGTTTAGCTGCGTCTTTCTTTTCGCTATTCCCGAAAAATCCAGGGCTCCCGGGAGCTACGCTCGGTTGGGTTATACATGGGAGAAAACCGGTCAACGTACCCGCCGGGGGGGAGCGCTTTTCCACGCCGGATTTGGCAATGGCATGGGCTATCAACCAAGCAGGCTGCAAAAAATTACAAACGGTTGGCCAGGCTGGCCTGTTGCATCCGTAGCGTAGACTAGTTTCGATCGTCCTTCCGGTAGTTTTCCAACAGGGCCATGAGGAGGGTTACCATTTCCGGATGCTGCCCGGACAGGTCCCGGCCTTCCCGAAAATCGTCTTTTAGCTGGTACAATTCCCGCTGTCCGTTGTCCCGTACGATCAATTTCCAATCACCCTGCCGCACGGCGGAGGCTCCCTTTATCTTCCAGTAAAAGGAACGGGGGCTTGCCGGTTTTTCCAGCAGGCCTGCCAGGTACTTCCAAACAGAGGCTCCGTCCCAAGTGTTTTCCGCTTGCGGGGCCGTGCCGGATACTTCCAACAAGGTAGGGAGCCAGTCACTCATATGGATGGGGGTACTGATTTTTCCGGCCGGCAGCCGGCCCGGCCAGTTAACAATACCGGGAACACGGATACCTCCTTCGTAGAGGTCTCCTTTCCAGCCCCTGAGCGGAAAATTATTTCCCAAAACGCGATGGGGTTTATCCGCATATTTTCCCCGGTATTGCTCGGTGCTGCTCCAGCTTTTTTGTCCCCCATTATCGCTGAGAAACAAGATCAACGTGTTTTCCCGTTGTCCGGTTTCCTCGAGGGCCTGCAGGATTTTGCCGATTCCTTCGTCCAGGTGGGAGACGCTGGCTGCAAATAGTTTTCGGGAAGGGTGCATGGTCGGTTTATCCGCATACAGGTCGAGGTATTCCTCGGGTTCTTCCAGAGGATAGTGCGGCACGTGATGGGCCAGGTACAGGAAAAAGGGGTTTTCCCGCCTTTCCCGGATGAAGCGGACAGCCTCTGCCGTCAACAAGTCCGTGACGTGGCCTTCTTCCTCCAGGTACCGGTCGTTTCGATGCCAGGATTTTCGGTCGGTTAGTTGGGTTTCTGTTTTGTATTCGTGGGTATAGGGATCAATCTGTCCGTCAAAGTACCCGTACGACTGATCAAATCCGTATTTCAGCGGGGTATAGGGAGGCGAACCCATGTGCCATTTCCCTACGATGGCGGTAGAATAGCCCGCTTCCTGCAGCAGGGAGGGCAGGGTGGGTGCTCCCAAGTCGATCACTTCTCCGTAAGCGGGAGCCAATACGCCGAACCGGCTGGGAAATTTTCCGGTCATCAGGCTGACCCGGGTAGGGGTACAGGTAGGCATGACGTAAAATTGCTCCAGAATCTTCCCGTTTCGGGCCAGCCGATCAATGTTGGGCGTGCGGATTTCCGATCCCTGGTACCCCACATCGGACCATCCCAGATCGTCCGGGACGATTACCAGGATGTTGGGCCGCTCTTGCTGAACAGTTTGAGCCGGGGAGAGCCTGGCCGATGCGAAAAGAAGCATACCGAAAAGAAGGAGAGGGCGGTTCATGTTGGGTTTGGTTTTTTTACAAAGAAAGAACTTTTTATGAATTACCGGAACAACTCCCCGTCCTAAATGAATCCTTGGAGCGGATGCGGCCGAATCATTTCGCAAGAAATAACCGGCATCAAAAAGAAAGCGGCAAAGAAACGACGCCGTTAAAGTCGGCCGGGAAATGCCCATTATAGGACGCCCTTTACCGATGGTAACTACACCTCTGCAAATCCAGTATCGCCTAAATACCCGGACGGGCCGCGACTACCCGAAACCGCCACTATCCACCGTGTAAAACTTGCGCGATTTTTAGGAGCACTGCTGCAACCATTCCGATCGGTCGGCTCAGTAGGCCGGGCAGCTTTCCCTGGTAGTTAGAATTTCTCGATAATACTCCTAATTTTTTACTTTAATAAATTATTATCATAAATATTTTTAATTAATCAACCGTTAAATTTCAATTTAAAGGTGCTTGGGAAGGCTTTTTTACAAAATTTAATTGTAAATTCATCGCTCCATTGCAAAGGTTTTGCAGAAGTGAGGTGGTTGCTGGCAGGGAGGAGAAGGGGAGGTTGACTGTAGCCCAATGGAGGAAGAAGAAGGGTTTTCTCCAGCAAGAAGGGTTACTGGTTTCTTCCTTGGGGTCAGGTAAAATCCCTGGCCTGAGGTCAATCGCCGGGATTAATGAAGATGTTTGTGGTGAAGGCAGGTTGCGCCCGTCGCAGCCAATACAACGAATGAATTAAGCTTAGTCTATTCGGCCTAATAAAGAGTATTCATTCTGGAAAATACTCCAAGGATCCACCTTGCGGGATTTTTCCGCCAGGTAAAAGAAATCAAAAACGCGACGATTAGCCTGTAAAAAACAGTGTATCAATTACTTAATTTCCTAAATCAATTTCTCTAAAACCAATGTTTCAGTTCTTTACCCTTACAAACACATGAATAAAACCCTACCAATCGAACGGGCAATGCGACGTTGCCTGTTTGCATTTCAGCTGCTAGCTCTGCTTGCGGTATGTCTTCCCCTGCCCGCCGTTTCTGCGGCGAATGGAGAAGCAGTCCGCGATGTAACCATACGGGGCACCATTTTAGATGAGACGGGACAGCCCTTGCCCGGCGCCACTGTGACGGTGACCGGAAGCAGTGCAGGTACCGTTTCCGATATCGATGGAAACTTTTCCCTCACGGTACCCGACGATGCGACCCTGGTCGTTTCGTTTATTGGCTACGCCACACAGACCATTCAGGTGGGAAACCAAACCGAATTTACCATTCAAATGACCCCTGACGAGACCTCCCTGACCGAAGTGCTGGTGGTGGGCTACGGTACCCAGGAAAAACGGGACGTTACCGGGGCCGTTTCGTCCGTCAAGGGAACGGCCATTCAGAATTTACCCGTTTCCGGCGCTGCCCAGGCCCTGCAAGGCAGAGCTGCCGGAGTGAACGTGGTTCGGAACGGTGGTGCTCCCGGAAATCAAGGGTCCATCCGTATCCGGGGGACGGGTACCTTAAACAATGCCGATCCCCTGATCATCATTGACGGCGTGCCGGGCGGAAACCTGAACGACGTGAACCCCAACAACATCGAATCGATTGAGATTCTGAAAGATGCTTCCGCTTCGGCCATTTACGGTACCCGGGCTGCCAACGGCGTGGTGATCGTGACCACCAAACGTGGTGATTTTGACCAACCGCTGAAATTTGAGCTCAACGGCTACACGGGCGTATCGAATGCCATCAAGACCATCGATGTGCTGGAAGCCCCCGATTTGGCTTTGCTCAAGCGGGAACGGTATACCAACGACGGCCTGGCCATCAACCCCATCTGGGAAAACCCCGCCTACCAAACCCAACAAACCAATTGGCAGGAAGAGCTGCTGGGACAGGGAACCACGCAAAACGTGGATTTGACCCTTACCGGCGGCAACAAAAACTCCTCCTTTATGCTTTCCGGAGGTTATTTTGAGGAGAAAGGGATGATAACCAATTCCAATTTCAGGCGGTTGAGTTTTCGGCTGAACTCCGACCACAAAATAAACGACCGGTTCAAAATCGGGCAAAACCTGCAATTGGTTTCCATCGACCAGGTCAGTCCCAATACCCTTTCCGCCCAAACGGGCGTTTTGTGGAGTGCCATTCGCTTTCATCCCGGATTGCCCGTTCAGAATCCGGACGGAAGCTATAGCTCCTCCCAGATTTCCGGCGAGTTTGGCGATATCAACAACCCCATTTTTACCCAGGAAAACCTGGATAACAACAATACCAGCCACAAGCTGCTCGGTAACGTGCAGGCGGAATACGAATTGCTGGAGGGCTTGAAAGTGCGGGCGAATTTTGGCCTGGAAGGGGCCATCAGCGACGGCTCTAATTTTAACATCATCGTCAACGACCAGATACGTGCTAACCCCCGAAACTCCCTTTCTAGAAGTTACAACGAGTATTACTCCGTACTTGCCGAGTACTTTGTATCCTACGACAAGGTGTTTGCCGACCTGCACAAGGTGAATTTTGTCGGTGGGTATACCACGCAGACCTTTAACTCAGATGGGTTCAGCGCCAGCAAACTGGACTTTATCGACGAGTCTTTTGATCAGCGGTTTTTGGATGTGGGGCAAACCCTGAATTCCATCAACGGGGGGAAATCGTACGATGCCCTGGCCTCCTATTTTGGTCGGGTAGCCTACGATTACGACGAGCGCTACCTGGTTACAGCTACCTTTCGAAGCGATGGCTCCTCCAAATTTGCACCGGGCAACCGCTGGGGGTACTTCCCGGCATTCTCCCTGGGCTGGAGGGTATCCGAAGAAGACTTTTTTCAGAACATCGGCTTTATTTCCAATTTGAAAGTAACCGGGGGCTGGGGAAGCCTGGGTAACCAAAACGTGCCCGGTCTGCAGTACCTGGCCCTCATCAGTTCGGGACGCAGGTATTCCTTTGGCGGCAACCAGACGGTTGGTGCCGCCCAAACCCGAATACCCAACCTGAACATCACCTGGGAATCCGCTCAAATGACCAATTTTGGCCTGGATATCGGATTTCTGGAAAATCGCTTATTGGCCAACTTCAACTATTTTATCAAAAACACCAAGGACATGCTGATTGCGCCGCCCACCATTGGTAGCATCGGCACCGCTCAGATTCCCAACCAAAACATTGGGGAACTGCGAAATCAGGGTCTGGAAATGGAGTTGCTATTCCGGGAAACCAAGGGCAAGTTGTTCTACTCCGTTAGTGGAAATGCTTCCTTTATCCAAAACGAAGTTACCCAGCTAGCGGACGGGAATTTCATCGGTTCCCGGCTGTACGGCCGGTCCAGCCAGGAGTTGTCCCGAACCTACGAAGGCTTTCCGATTGCCAGCTTTTATGGCTGGCGGGCAGACGGCATTTATCAAAGTAACGAGGAGATCCAAAGCGATGCGAATATCGCCAACGATCCCCGAAGGACCGCCGGCTTGATTCAGCCCGGAGACGTACGCTTTATCGACCTGAATAACGACGGATTGATCGACGAAACCGACCGGGAAGTCATCGGCAATCCGCATCCCAAGGTGGTCTACGGGCTGAACGCCGAACTGGGCTATGGAAATTTTGACCTGAGTTTGTTTTTCCTGGGCAATGCAGGTTTTGATATCTACAATGCCGACCGCATGCAGGGAATCGATCCCACCTATCCGTTCAACATGTACGCCGAGACCATCAATCGATGGACCGGTCAGGGAAGCACCAATGAAATTCCCCGCATGACCACCAAGCGAGACAACCTCAATCACCGCACCTCGGATATGTTCCTTGAGCGGGGCGATTTCTTCCGGCTCAAAAACATGGTGCTGGGCTATACCTTGCCTGAAATGCTGACCTCACGTATCGGGGTCACAAGGGCCCGGTTTTACGTCACCGGTCAGAACGTATTCATCCTCACCGGCTATTCCGGCATGGACCCCGAACTCGGCTATACGGACGGAAACCTACAGTTGAATGCCGATTTTGCCCAATATCCCCAGGCCAGAAGCTGGACCATCGGTACCACCATTACATTTTAAGTCAAGCCATGAAAAAGACGATTTTATACCTACTACTTTCCGGGGTGCTGCTAGGCGCCTGTGACGATTCCATTCTGGAGACAGTGCCTTATGGGCAATCGACGTCTTCCCAGTTTTGGAGAAATGCGGACGATGCCATCGCCGCAGCCAATGCCATGTACGAGCCCCTGGTGACGCATGATTTCTACGGGCATGCCGAGCATACCTTCGATATTCCTTCCGACGACCAATTTCGCGCCGGTGACCATGGCGAAGATCAGGCCATCGAGTCCTTTACCTTCGATGCAGGAAATCCCCAGTTGTACTACAGCTGGCGGCACAAGTACGAGGTCATTTCCCGCGCCAATGCGGTCTTGATCAACGTACCCGATATATCCATGGACCAAAGCCTGAAAAACCGTACACTAGGCGAGGCACACTTTCTGCGCGGCTTTATGTACTGGCGGTTGATGGTCATTTATGGGGGCACTCCCTTGATTTTGGAGGCAGATGTACTGGCCAACGAGTACAACAAACCCAAGGCCACCATGGAAGAAATGCAGGCGCAGATCGCGGCGGACTTGAGCACGGCTGCCGACCTATTGCCGGAATCCCACGGTCCGGATGATTTGGGCCGGGCACACAAAGGCTCTGCCCGGGGATTGCTGGCAAAGTTGTACCTGTATCAGGAGAATTTTGCCGGCGCCATACAGGTCGGGCAGCAGGTGCTGGATGGTCCGTATCCATTGGCCGATGACTTTGGGGATAACTTCCGGGTGGAAACTCAGAACAACCCCGAGATGCTGTTTGCGGTGCAAAGTTTGCAAGGCTGGCGGGAAAATAACCACGTGATCTATTCCACTCCCAGACCCTGGGGCGGATGGGATTTCCACGAGCCGGTGCAGGATTTGATCGATGAATTTGAAGAGGGGGATCCCCGCTTGGATTACACTGTCTACAAACCCGGAGACATGGTGGACCTGGGCGGTAGCCGGGGGCTGACACCCTATACCGAGGACCTGTCCTCGACAGGTTACCACTTTCGAAAATACAGTTCCTGGAGACCACAGGGCGGGTTAAATATGAGTCACAATAACCCCATTTTGCGTACGGCAGACGTGTACCTGATCGTTGCGGAAGCGAAAATACGCTCCGGACAAAACGGAGATGCCGAGATCAACGCGGTGCGGCAGCGGTCCGGTAGAGCCCCGTTGACCAATGCCACCATGGAACACCTGATTCACGAGCGCCGGGTGGAACTAGCCGGTGAAAACCAGCGCCATCAGGACCTGATCCGCTGGGATCGGGCCGGCATCGTGGACATTGTGGCCATCTATCAGAAAGACCTGGGTCCCTTGAAGCCACCCCGAACCTTCGAACGGCCCAAGCATTATCTGTTTGCCATTCCGCAACGGGAAATTGATCTGAGTAACGGTGTGTTGACCCAAAACCCCGGGTATTGATGGAACGAATTGCGTTTTTCTTCCTCCTTGGCCTGGGAACAATGGCTGCTTGTACCCGGACTCCCGGGGAGCAGCTGCTGGGCAAATGGAAGTTGGACTCCGCGTATTACCATTACAACCAGTTTAGTTTCAGCAGTGGCGGCTGGCACCAGGAAGAGATCTACGAGTTTCTCCCAAGCGGAGAAACCCGTACCCTGGCGCAAGGGTCCTTTATTTCCAATGCTTACGAGCTGGAAGGCAATCAATTAGTTTACCTGGACGAAGCCGGGGTACCGAGTAGTACCTACGAGATTCTGGCATTGGACCGGAATCACCTGGTGCTTCGCGCGGAAAAACAGCCCCTCTTCAAGGGGGGCAACCAAAATCGATTCGAGATTCGCTATTTCTCTAAATTTGATTGAACGGGGTAGGAGGTAAGCCGATTTCCCTGCAGATCAAAGTAGTCGATGCGAATCAATTCTTTTTCATAGGGAATGCTAGTGGGTTGTTGGGTCAGGTACCCGGCTCCCCGGTAGCATTCCTTTTTTCGTACCCTTCCCGATCGGTAATGAAGCTCCACATAGGCAGCCCGATCGACGTTTGGTGGAGAAAAATCCGAAGGTGTGTCCGGAAAGATATCCAGCCAGGTCGTGGGGGCATCGTTTTTCAGGGCTACGGCCAGGTTTTTCCCCTGGCTCTCTACCCGCAGATGGGTCAATCCCCGGTGGTCCCCCGAGATCCAGGGCGATTGTGGGGGACAGGTAAAGCTCCCCTTGCCGTCGCCGTGCAGCAGCAGCCCGTAGGAGGCATCGTAGGGACCGTTGATGGCTTCGGCCTGGTGATTGTTTCCCGTTAAGAAAAGGTCCGTATGTCCATCCCCGTCAAAATCCGAAGCCAGGGCTCCATAAACCGGGGCCAGCTGTGCCTCGTTTGGCAGCGGCAGCCAGTGAAAACCTTCTTCGGTATTCAA
The DNA here is from genome assembly GCF_900109255.1 of Cyclobacterium xiamenense. Taxonomy (NCBI): domain Bacteria; kingdom Pseudomonadati; phylum Bacteroidota; class Cytophagia; order Cytophagales; family Cyclobacteriaceae; genus Cyclobacterium; species Cyclobacterium xiamenense. Next base: position 565,531 of record NZ_FNZH01000004.1, read on the forward strand.
GAGGATGCCGGAGGCGAATCGATCAGCGGACAACTGCTGCGGTTCGCTTACACCCGTGGCAGCAATCAGGGAGGCCAAATCTGCCCGCGCATAGTCCTGGTAGCTGGGGTAGGTTTTTCGTAAGGAGGGCAGCTGTTGAAACAAATCGTCCCGGGGATGCAGGGGGACGCGCTTGCCGTCCCGTACCTCCGAAATAATCGCCTCCCGACTGCCATTGGCGTCAAAATCCGCCCAGTGGATCTGCAGCGGCTCGCCCTCCCGCGCCTGATAGCGGCTATTGTGTCCCAGGTTGCCGAGGATGTAATCGGTGCGTCCGTCTCCATTCAAGTCGGCCCCAGTGATGCTGTTCCACCAGCCGGCGCTGTTTGCCAATCCCTTTTCCCCAGGTTTGCGAACCAGTTTTCCCTGTTGATTTTCAAAAAGCGTGACTTCCATCCATTCCCCCACTAGCCATAAATCCAGCCAACCGTCGTTGTTATAATCCGACCAAAGTGCCGCGGTAACCATGCCGATGGATGCCAGTCCGGGCGCGCGCTCCTTTGTTACGTCCCGGAATTTCCCCCCTTCGTTGAGCAGCAATTGAGAGGTTCCGGGAAGGGGATAGTCATTGGGCGCCAGTCGCCCTCCGATAAACAAGTCCAGGTCCCCGTCGGCGTCAAAATCGCCGGCAATCACACAGGAACCGCTTACCGGATTTTCCGGCAGTGATCCCTCCGCACGGAGGAATTCACCGTTTCCATCGTTTAGGTACAGCCGGTCCTGGTAATAGGGCGATCCGGGTTTGAATTCGTTTCCCCCCGAAACCAGGTACAGGTCCTGATCGCCGTCCCCGTCTGCATCGAAGAATAGTGCGCCCATGTCTTCGTACACCGCATCCGCTTCCGGCAGGGAGCGGCGGTCAAAACTTCCTTCCGGGGTTTGGATAAAAAGCTGCCCGGTCTGTCCGTGGGCACCTCCGACATACAGGTCTTCCAACCCGTCCCCATTTAGGTCCGCCACAGCGGCTCCGGGGCCCAGTTGGGAATGCTTGTGGGGCAGCATGGGCTGCAGATTAAAATCCGCGTAGTACCGTTCTTCGTGGGCAAACACCGGGAGTTGCGGTGCCGATTTCGGGCGAAGGGTAGGGGTCGCAGCAAGCGGTCCGACGGGTTCCTTGGAAGCGGGGGTAGCGGCTTCCTGATCCAGTTCCAGGGTTTGGTTGGCGGGAATGTCCGTCAGCCGGCTGTGCTCCCCGTTTGGCCAGACGACGAGTAGGGAATCCACGGTTTCGGCCGTTCCCAGGCCAAAATGAATCGTTTCGGACACCGAGGATTGGTAGCCCCGGGTTAAATACTGCTCGTGAAACTGCTGCAGGGAATCCGTCCATAGGTACACCTTTGCTCCAAGCGCCTGGATATTGGGACGCTTGCCGGTTAGCTGGAGCTGCAGAAAGCGAGCGCCCTTTTTCCCGGCATTGTTTTGGTAAATGGCGGCGTTTGCGTAGGTATTGGTAACGATCAGGTCCAGGGCGCCGTCATTGTTTAGGTCGGCATAGGCAGCCCCGCTGGAGTAGGAGGGCTGTGCCATGCCCCAGTCAACGCCTACATCCCGGAAGGTAAGGTCCCGGCGGTTTTGGAAGATAAAATTAGGGATATGCGCCCCCTCCAGGTTTTTGAGGGCTTCGCTGATTTCCCGGCTGCTAAGCCGCGCAAAATTTGATCGGTAGTCCACAAAATCCCGGTTGGTAATGTCGCGGGGATAGCCGTTGGTGATTAGCAGGTCCTTCCATCCATCGTTGTCCAGGTCCACCCATAAAGGGGCCCAGCTCCAGTCGGTAGCGCTGACGCCTGCCATCGGGGCAATGTCCGAAAACAGGGGTAGGTTTTCCGTAGTGGTGCCCCGGTGCAGCTGCAAGGTATTGCGCATCAGTTGCGGTTCGTAGCCAGTCTTGAGTTCGGACAGGTAGCGGTCGTTGCCGGTTTTTCCGAACATCAGCTTTTGCCGGTAGGTATCCGGGGGCAGCATGTCCACGCTGAGGATGTCGGGGAGTCCGTCGTTGTTGAAATCCGCCACGTCCGTTCCCATGGAAGAATAGCTGGTATGGGGAAAGGCCTTTCCCGCCACATTTGTAAAGGTACCGTCTTGTTGGTTGAGGTAGAGCAGGTCGTTGGACAGGTAGTCGTTGCTGACATAGATATCCGGCCATCCGTCCCGGTTGCTATCCGTGATGGCTACCCCCAGTCCGTAGCCTTCGATGGTGATGCCTGCTTCGGTGGAAATATCCGTAAAGGTTTGGTCCCCGTTGTTGCGGTACAGCTTGTCCGTGTTGAGCATTTCCCCCTGAAGCCGTTTTGGGCGGATGATATTGGGACCCGTTTCATCGGTCATGTTGTTGAGCAGGTACAAGTCCAGGTCCCCGTCCCGGTCGAAGTCAAAAAAGGCCGCTTGCGTACTGAATCCCCGGTCCGCCAGTCCGTAGCTTTCCGCCATTTCGATAAAGGTCAGGTCGCCCTGATTGACGTACAATTCGTTGGCGCGTTGGGGGGAACCGTAGGGCCCCGAAAAACAAATATAGATGTCCCGCAGGCCATCCTGGTTGATATCGACGATGCTGACGCCGGTAGCCCATTTTCCCTGGGTAGTGATTCCCGAGGAAGCCGTGCGATTTTCGAAGGTAAAATCCCCTGTATTGATATAGAGCTCCGAGTTCCCCATATTGGAGGTAAAGAAGAGGTCGTCTAGCCCGTCCCCGTTAAAATCCGCCACGGCCACACCGGCGCCGTTGTAGAAATATTCGAAGGTAAGGATGTTCATAAACTCGTCTTCGCGCAGCGTATTTTGGAAATCCACACCCGAGTGGGAAGCGGGGATTTCCGAGAGCAGCTGGGGTTCCCGGCAGGAAAACCCCAAAAGCAGGGCCATCATTACCGGTACGAGGAATTGTTTCATGGAGCGCAGGGTGATCAAATTAGTGGAATAAAGATACCGAATTTGGTCAGGGAATGGGAAGCGAGGGGGTTAATTTTTTGTGAAAACGACGGTTTGGCTGCTGGCTGGGTTTTGTTTGGGGTGCCCGTACCTGTTTTTTACGGGATAGTGGTAGCTTTTTTGGGCTTTTTAGTGAAATTTTTAGTAGTATTATCTCCTGATAAAAAAGGTGATTTTATAAGGGTTATCCACCCAAATATGGATCCATAACCCTGACTCAGTCAGGTATATATACGAGTTGTAGAGCATTAAAAGCGAATAAACTCCCGAATATAAAAGATGATTTAAAATGGATAAGGTGTTTTCAAGGTCAATGGTAAAGACATTTACAAAAAAACATTTCTACAGACTATTTCCTTTGGCTCTTGGCCTTATCTCAGGCTTTTCTGTTTTCTACTTTTTATTTTTTTTCGGAGCTTATGGTATTCAAAAAGGGATATCATATTCGGGCCATTCCCATCTTTTCAGAAGTATAAGTTTTGGGGTACTAACCTTTATGTACCTGACTGCTTTCGAAACTTGGATGAAGCCAAAATTGAATATTACTAGGCTCAGCCATTCAATAATTTGGTATATAGGGTTATTGATTATCGGCAGCCAACTTATATTTCTCTTATTCAATTTCTTTTGGAATTGGCAGGAGTGGAACGTTGAAGCCTACCTGCTTATAGTGAAAGAATTTCCGCTTTTGATGGCACTGCCATTATCTTTTTACTTAGTCTTAATAGCACTTATAAAACCCAACATCATTAAGGAAGAATACTTATTGTTTCAATCTGAAAATGATAAAGACCAATTGAAGGTTAGGTTGCAGGACTTTATGTACGCCAATTCTTCTGAAAACTATATTACGATTTTCTATACTTCAAATAGTAAGAGTATGCAACACCTCATTCGCAAGCCATTAAAAGTCTTGGAGCAAGAGTTAAATGCATATCCTGAAGTAAAGCGAATCCACAGAAGTTATTTGTTGAATAGCCGTAACATTCAAGCGGTAAAGCAACTCAAAACAAAAGTATTTGTAGAAATGAATGGGACGAGCTTACCCGTATCAAAGCAATTTCAAAAACACTTTCTTGACTAGCTATTCTTTTCATCCCTCATCGTGAATTTTCATCCCTAAACCGTTATAGCACTTCTCAAAAGGCTTTTTGAAGGTTTATGTTTGCAAAAAAGTAAGCTAATGATGAAAATGATAACGGCACTTTCCTTAGTGATGTTTCTATTTCTAAGTAACGGGTGTCAAAACAAAAAAAAGGAAATTGCGCCTCTGTACAATCAAAAGTTTGATTCCCTATTCAACGCTCACCATAGCCAAGATTTGTTCCATGGTGGTGTTGTCATTACGCACAGTGGTGAGACGGTCTATGAAAACTATTTTGGACTAGCAAATAGAGGCTGGAACATTCCCTTTGATAAAGATGTAAAGCTTGATATCGCTTCGGTAAATAAATCGATAATTGCCGCACTTGTTTTAAAAGCGGCTGAAGAAGGAAGGCTGAATTTGGAAGACAATCTGGTTGATTTACTTTCAGGTTTTTCTTACGAAGGAAGTTTTCACCCTGAAATTACCCTGCATCATATGCTAAGCCATAGTTCAGGCTTGCCCGATTATGAGGGTGTAGCTGAAGATTTGAAGCTTAATCAATTTTTACCCTTCAAACGTCTGCGATTTACCAACGAGGATTACGTTGACTTCATCAGTAAGATTGAGCCTATTAACACTCCGGGCCAGCAATTTTACTACAGCAACTTTGCTTATCATTTATTGCCAATCATATTGGAGGAAACCTACCAAAAGCCGTTCAGTAAGATTTTGGAAGAAAAACTGGCACTCCCCTTGGGTTTGAAAAATACTGTTTCCGAAAGTGAAAACGAGGTAGTAATATCAAAACTGGCAAATGCATACAACTACCAAGACGAAACTGGACAGTGGCATCAAAATCTATTCATTGATTTGAGCCTTGGCAGGAGAGTATTCTCTACAGCTTCTGACCTCAACAGGTGGGCGCAAGCAATGGATAACCCAGGTTGGCTAGCAGCAGAGTCCTTAAACTTGATGCAGCAAAACCACCAAGCCGAAATAGATGCAAGTTTTAGCTACGGTTATGGCTGGGTGGTAATAGACGGTGAAAATAAAAGTAGAATGGTCGATTTAGGCACCAAAAAACCCTACATCATCCATGGCGGCAGTACTGAGGGCTACAAAGCAATGCTCATAAATATCAATAGAGGTGAATACGTAATCAGTTTTTTGAGCAATGTGGGTAATAGAACCGATGAAATACAACTAGCACAACAAATTGTAAATCTTTTAAATATTTAATCATGAAATACATTCTTCAATTATTTATAATCTCATCAATATTTTTAACCCAATCATCATATGGTCAAAAATCCAGAATGATAGGACTATGGGAAGCCATAAATGTGGATGTCGGAGAAGAAAATATGACTCCAGTAGCAAAGTGGTTTCGCTTCAAAGAAGACGGAACAACCGAATCTGGAAATGGATGGCTAAAAAATTACGATGGGACTTGGGAATATGACGCTGGAAAAAGCACATTCGGCAGTAATGATCCCCTTGGAATAAAGGATGAAGCTGGTGCCTTTAAAGTGTCTTTTGATAAAGAGTATATGTATTGGGAAAGAGAAGAAGACGGAATGCCAGTAAAAGTGACTTTAAAGCCTGTAAATGAGCTACCTATGTCTCCAGCTGATTTTCTAAAGGGAGTTTGGGGGATTGAGTCAATTACAAAAGATGGAGTATCTATTTTGGATCAGTTTGACCCTAATGGAAAACACTATTTACATATTCGTTGGGATAGAATTTATCGCAATCGAAATTCAGAAGGTGAGATTTTCACAGGTTATTGGCACATTCACGGTCATAGGTCTGAAATAACTTTACTACCTCATACAGAAGGAAAAATTGCCGAAAGTTGGAGAATAGAGGTGAACGAAAAAGAATTATTGATGGTGGGAATTTCCGATACCAATCGTAATATTGAACGGAAATATGTAAGGCGAAATACATTTTAAAGTCTATAAAAACGCTCTACAACAAAACCTATACGCAATACCCTTCGGGATACTGCGCATAGCCAAAACGTTGTGCGGCAGCTAAAAAAAGACAACATTGAACATTAATTGGAACATATCACAAGCTGACATTGATAAAGTAAAAAAGGTATTAACGGACAACCAAAACGCCTTTTTACGAGCCAGACAATTAAGAAATGTTGAAAAGCAAAATATTGTGATTGATAAGGACTCTATCGTAAAGATAATGATTATGTGCCTTCTGACTTCACAACAACGTTCGGGGCCAAATTCCACGGTTGGACAATTTCTAAGACTTGACCCATTTCCTATAACGATTGAAAAATTGACAACCGCCAGCAATGTGGAAGAATTTATAAAGGGTACTTTACGACAAAATGGTCTGACAAGATATGTGAACAGGATTGGTTCTTTTTTTGCTTCAAACTACAGGCAAATTGTTAATAGAAATTGGAACATAATAAAAGAACTTGAAAAGCTAAAAATCGCAGATTCAAAAAGTGATGAGAGAAAGGTTGCCGACAATTTAGCCAATGATTTTGACGGATTTGGACCCAAACAGGCTAGAAACTTTCTTCAAGCACTTGGACTTACGAAATATGAAATCCCGATTGACTCAAGAATAACGACTTGGTTAAATGATTTTGGTTTTCCAGTAGCATTGACTTCTTCTCCACTTGGAGACAAAGGATATTATCATTTTGTTTCGGACGGAATCCAAGAGCTTTGTGAGAAAGCTGATGTTTATCCTTGTCTTTTGGACGCAGCGATATTTTCGAGTTTTGACAATGGTGAATGGAAGGAAGAAAACACAGTATTCTAAAAATGAAAAAGCCGACCGCAAAACAAAAGCTATACGTAATGCGGGGGTTTGTGCTAAATTGATAGTAAATGAATATTAACAAACATACGGCTAAACAGAAAGTGATGTGCTTTTTAATCCCGCACTACGCAAAGTCGAGACCGTGTGTGACTTGAATCAGCCCCTAGGGGCAGAATGCTTTGAAATGGATGGAGGACTAGTGGGCAACCAATAGAGAGGCCCTCCGATGGCGGCCTGCCGGGGCAGCCATCAAATCGCCTTGCGCTGCATTTAGCGGAAATGCTGGTGTGGTGAGCGGATAAGGAAAAACGGGGACAGTGATCCCCGTAGGTAAGTGCAGATGGAGCTGAATGAAAATAAACCAGTGATGAAGCCTCGAGAAAGCAAATCATGATGTGTAAAACAGGTAGTTACGTTTGTACCTGTGACAAAGTGTGGCAGACGCCCGGAAGATACCGGCCACACCGCATCCGGGGTAAAGTTGGCAGGAACGCAGTACAGGCCATTT
>NZ_FNZH01000001.1:0-1271258 GCF_900109255.1 Cyclobacterium xiamenense
TTCACCAATCCGGTGGAATACACCGTCACGGCAGAAGATGGCAGCGCGCAGGTATGGACGGTATCGGTAACGGTAGATGCACCCGAGCCTTGTTCGCCCTGGAGCTTACTTGATTGCAACGGTATTCCCAAGGCTCTTCCGCTTCGGTTGGAATTTGATGGTACCGAGGGCGGACTCGTTGATGGCAATGGAGTAGGTACCGGGTTTACCATGGTCGATCCGCATTCCGAAGCCCGATTGACAGCTGATTTGCCAGTAACCTATCCGAATGTAATCGGATACGAACCAGACAAGATCACGGTAGACGGAGGAAACCTAAGCTTGACTGCTTCCAAAGGCATTGCTTATCTCAATCCCGGTCAAAGCGCCAATACCAATACCCAGGTAAATACACTGGGTGTGGGTATAACCGACCTTACGCAACCACTGGTGATTGAAACCCAGATGCTCGGAATCACTACCGGAGGAAATGCGGCCCAGTCGGGCATTTGGTTCGGATTGGACGAGGATAACTTTGTAAAACTAAATGTTAATTCCAATAACGTCGAACTTCGCAAGGAAGTCAATGCCATTTCAGTGAATGGGGCGGGCACACCGGACCAGATACAGGTGACCAATGTGGGAGTTACCGGCCAAAACGTAACCCTTCGTCTGGTTATTGATCCTCTGGATAGGACCATCCGTGGATATTATGCAATTGGAACTGGTGATTTTGTGGAATTGACCAAAGCCGGTTTGGAAGTCATGACGTTACCTCAGGAATACCTTGACGGAATTACGGTCGGATCAGAGACGGGAATTGCATTTGCAGGTATTTATTCCTCCTACCGAAACGGCACCACGCCTTTCAATACCGATTTTGCCTATTTTTCAGTGGATCAGGAAAGTCCGGTTTTAAGTCTGGATTTCTCGGTATCCCAACTCAACTTTACAGCTGAGCAAGGGGCAGTCGTTGCTCCACAAACCGTGGAATTATCGGCGAACAGCGGCAATCCGACAATTGTTCTATCCGACGATCCGGATGCCGGGGAATGGTTAAATTTGCCGGCGGGACCCGTTTTAGGTCCGTTGGAATTCAGTATAAAGGAAGATCTGCCGGTAGGTACGTATTCCACCATGGTCATCGCCATTGACCAGCCGGATCTCGGCTATGAAAATGCGGAAATGGAAGTTTTCCTGGAGATTACGGAAGCAACCGTGGATCCAGGCACACCGGATTTTGAAGCAAACATTAACTTTTCTGATCCCGAAACGGCACCGCCAGCCAGTTATGTTCGAGACGCAGGAGACGCCTATGGGGACCGGGGCAATGGATTCAGTTACGGCTGGGTCGATGCTGCCAACAGTACCCCGGCTGACCTTACCTTGAACGGAAGGAACCGGGAATTGGCAGGCGTGAGCGTATTGGAAAATACGCTTATCCACATGCAATACGGGGATGTTTCCAATAATGCGGCCAACGGCTACTTGCCGGATGCCAGCTGGGAAATCGAGGTTCCTAACGGTTCTTACGCGGTAACGGTAGGCGTTGGAGATCCGGCCGTTGATGGTTCGGTAGAAGACACGCCTTCCCATACGATCGACGTGGAGGGCGTCAGCGCCATCGCTGCATTCGTTCCCAGCGGAGCCGCGGGAACGACCGGACGGTTTACTTCCGGAACGGTTCAGGTAACCGTTACCGACGGGCGGTTGACACTGTCGCCCGGAACGGGATTCAATACCAAAATTAATTTCGTACGCATTCTTCCGGGAGCGGGTGGTGTGCAAACTCCACGCATCCTGGGTGTAAACCCCGCTGACGGGGCAGGGGGCGTATCGGTGAATACAAGCGTATCGGCAAATAGCCTTTTCCTCCCTAATCCGAATGAGGATGGACTGACCAGCGTGGACAATAGCACCATCACGAACAGTACGGTTAAGCTATTTAAGCAGGGAAGTACCAGCCCGGTTGGAGCGAGTGTAAACGGTACGGGTGGTGGCGATGCCATCAATCTGGTTCCAAATTTGCCATTGGAAGCCAATACCACGTATGTTTTTGAAGTAGATGGGGTAAAAGACCTTGCCGGTGAAACCTTTGATTTCTTTAGTTCTTCCTTTACTACCGGGTCGGGGGGAACCACCGGTCCCACGACCGACCTGGACAATGTATCGTTTACGAAACAGGGGGCAGTAGCCACGGGAGCGAAATACACCACGCTTACCATAGGGCCAGACAGTAAATTATACGGGTTGACCATCGGCGGTGACATTCACCGTTGGACCATCAATGCAGACGGTACGCTCTCCGGGAAGCAGACGCTCTCCGCTTGGAAAGCGGCCTATGGCGGGCGCACGGCTGTGGGGCTGGAATTTGACCCCAACGCCACCGCCGGCAACCTTATCGCCTATATTTCGCACAATTCTTCCGGCTTGAGCAGTGCACCGGATTGGGATGGCAATCTTTCCAGACTGACCGGAGCAAATCTGGAAAACGAGGAATTGTTGGTTACCAATCTTCCCAGGTCTCTTCGGGATCACCTTACTAACAGCATTGCTTTCCGACCCGGCGAGCCCAACATGCTGTATTTCAACCAGGGAAGCAACAGTGCTGGAGGTGCACCGGATGGCGCTTGGGGTAACCGGGAGGAGAGCTTGCTTTCCGCGGCTACCCTGAAACTGGATTTGACAAAACTTCCATCATCGCTTCCCCTGGACGTGATGACCACCCGCAACCAATCGGCTATCAATGCGGTAGATATCAATTCGCCCACACTTGACGGGATGTACAACCCCTACTACGTGGAAGCACCGCTAACCTTGTTTGCTACGGGGGTTCGAAATGCGTACGATTTGGTTTGGCATTCCAACGGACAACTGTACGTGCCCACAAACGGAACGGCGGGAGGCAGCAATTCACCCGCCTCTGTCAGCGGCACCAGAAGACCCGACGGAACGGTGTACGACCATGCCAATGCCGATTATCCACCCATTTCGGCATCCAATAATAATAACGTACAGCGGGATTGGCTGTTCCGAATGGATCCGTCTGCCGGATTGGGCTATTACGGACATCCCAATCCTTTCCGGGGAGAGTACGTGTTGAATCGCGGCGATGTGGATGTAACCAATAGTGTGTACAACGGCGTAGAACCAGACGTCAATTACAGGGGTACGGCCTTTGATTTTGAATTCAATAAATCGCCAAACGGCGTTATCGAATACCGAAGCAACGCCGAGAATGGCAACCTGACCGGCGCTCTGCTGGTGGCTCGATACAGCGGTGGAAGCGATATCATCGCGCTGGTTCCGGACGGACCCAACGGAGACATCGCGTCATTTAAAGAGGGCATACCGGGTTTCACGGGATTTGTCGATCCGTTGGATTTGATTGAGGATGTGGCTACGGGCAATATCTACGTTTCTGATTACGCCACAAGCGAGATTATCCTGCTCAAACCCAGCAACCAGGCTGCTCCTGCGCCTTCCATAGCTGTAAGTACCGAAACCATTAGTGGAGATGCCATCACCGGACAGAATTCCTACGAAGAGGAGATTTTGTTGTCAAATCTGGGTAATGCTCCATTGAATGGCATCACGGCAAGCATTTCCGGAACGCATAGCGACCAGTTTGCCGTCACCGGATTACCCACAACTGTAAATGCGCAGAACTCAGCATCGTTTACGCTGGTATTCACGCCGACCAGCAATGGTCCGAAATTTGCCCAATTGACGCTGTCCGGAGAGGGAGCCGATCCGGTTCAAATCAACCTGAGTGGGCTGGGCAAAACCGGAACGGGTGGAAGTTCAGAGCCTTCTTTGCAGTGGATTTTGGATACCCAATTGGGTCAGGGCCTGATCGATGTAGGAGATTCAGATCCGGCTACCAACCTTATCAACTTGCCGGCCGGAAGTTCTTACAATAATTTGCTGGGAGATGAACTGGATATTCAGGCATTTCAGCGTGCCAGCGATGCGCCTGTAGAACTTGAACTGTTGGCCGTTTACGGCCCCGAAGCCAATAACCCGATCACGGGCTTTGGCTGGTATGCCAGTGGAGATGGCGGTTCTACGCAGGAATTGTTCACGGTTCAAAATACCGTTGCCGGAAACGGGCAAACCCTGAATCCGGTCATAACAGGGACTACGTCATTTGATCCGGGAACCGCAAGCTTTGGTTTTTACAACCGATGGCCGTTCTTCGGCAACCGATTCCTGTACAGCGAAGATGCGCTAAACACCTTCACCGGGGCCATCCCGCACCACATACGGGTATACGCCTTGCCGGGTGAAGCAGATGCCTACGTCATCGCTACCGAGGAACATGTGAGTGGATTTGATTACCAGGACATCGTGGTCATTGCCCGAAATGTGCGGCCATTTGAGGGGATTTTGGACGGATGTCCGCCGATTAGCTTGCTGAACTGTGACGAGTTGGAGGCTGCCTTGCCTTTCAGCCTGCAGTTTAGCGGAGACGAAGGAGGATTGGGCAATACCGGCTTTACCATGGTGGACGACCCCTCCGCCCGGTTGGTGCTAGATGGTCCGGTTTCCTACCCGAACGTGCCGGGATACGAGCCTTCCAGGCTTAGCTTGACCGGTGGAAACCTACAGATAGATGCCACTAACGGGATCGCATACCGTACCAATGGCACCACAGCTACCACTAGTACGGATGTAAACTCTCAAATCAATACATTGGGAGTGGGTGTGGATGCCAATGGCTACGGCAATTTCAGCATTAGTACGACGGTAGCAAACCCCTACAGCGACGGTACCAATAACTCCGAGCAGGCAGGTATTTGGTTCGGTTTGGACGAAGACAACTTTGTTAAGTTGGTGGTAGCCAACGGTGGCAAGGTGGAGCTGCTTCGGGAGCTCAATGGTCTGGCCCCTGCGGATGCTGCCAACAACGTTCAGGCGAACAATGTGGCGGGCCTTCATAGCAGTGCGGTTACCTTGCGCTTGTACGTGGACCTCGAAAACAGCCTGCTTACTGCCTACTACAGCCTAAATAGCGGGGCCGAAGTTGAATTGGGTTCGGTGGCACTTCCTGCGGTATACCTGAACGGCAATCCTGCCCATCAGGACCTGACCTTTGCGGGAATTTTTGCGAGCAAACGGCGGGAGGAAGTATCCGAAGTCGTGTATACCTTTACCGAATTTAAAATCACTCCAGATCAATTGCCTCCAAGCGATTTTGATCCCATAAAAATCAATTTCTCGCGGGCCATCGACGACGTGCCAGCCGGCTACATTAAAGATGCAGGTGCTGCTTACGGTGATCGTGGAAATGCATATGCCTACGGTTGGTTAACCACAGATGGGCAAACACCACTTAACCTGGAGGCCAATACCCGAAACAGGGCATTGGCAGGGGTGAGCCTGGTGCAAAACACCATTATTCACATGCAATACGGTGATGTTGGTGGAACAAACGGAGTGAACACCGAGGGAATCTGGGAAATCAGCGTACCAAACGGCACCTATGAGGTGACCGTTGGTGTCGGCGATCCGGAGGTAGACGGTCAGGAGAACACCACTCCTTCTCACACCGTATCGGTTGAAAACGTTAACGCGGTAAACGCCTTTGTTCCAACCGGAACGGATGGAGCATCCACGCGGATGACGTCCACTACCGTGACCGTCACCGTGTTGGACGGCAGGCTCACGGTGGACGCCGATGGTGGGTTCAATACGAAAATTAATTCTATCGAAATCGTACAGGTATCGGGTTCGGATGTGCCGGTGTTTACCAACGTAACTCCCGCAAACAACGCCACCAATGTTTCGCTGAATGACCTACAGGTGAATGTGGAGATATTGACTCCTGATGGCTACGAGTTGGATAATGGTACGCTTGCCGGAAACGTCAACCTCTACGAATTGACGACAGACGGGGAGGTCCTGGTACCAAGCAACTCCAACGATACGGGGGGAGGGGATGCAATCACCCTGACGCCGATCAACCAATTAAAGGAAAACACGCCGTATCTGTTCCGAATTGCGGGGGTAGAAGCAAACCGTTCCGGTGACCTATCCGATCGGCTTACCTTCGCCACCTTTGAGTCCCGCTTTACAACGGGTTCATTGGATGACTTGCCCGTTCCCATCCGGGATCTGGAAGGCGTGGCGTTTACCATCGTTCCTGGAGGAACGGCTTTGGGAGAAGGTACAGAAAACGAGCGATTCTCCAGTTTGGTCGTAGGACCCGATGGGAAATTGTATGGAAGTACGATTGGAGATTTCCAGTCGGATGGAAAGATCTTCCGTTGGGACATGGCGGCCGATGGTACCTTAAGTAACCTGGAGGTGTTGAGTCCCGAACTAAACGGATCGCCGCATCCTGTATCCGGAGTGATGGCAGGCAACAACCGCTTGATTATCGGATTGGTCTTTGATCCGGCTTCTACGGCCGATAACCTGATTGCCTACATCACGCACAGCGCTGCCTCGCTGACCAATGGTCCCGAATGGGATGGCAAGCTTACCCGTCTTTCCGGTCCGGACCTTTCCACCGTGCAGGACCTGGTAATTCATTTGCCGCGGTCTTCCAAGGATCACCTGACAAATAGCCTTGCCTTTGACGACAGCGGCCTAATGTACATTGCTCAGGGAAGTAACTCAGCAGGTGGAGATCCCGATCCGGCCTGGAATAACCGACCGGAACGCTTGTTGGCAGCAGCTGTACTGAAAGTTGATCTGGATAAATTGCCGGCCAATCTACCGCTAAGTGTGTACACAACAGACGATATCGCGGTTATCAACGCCGCACCGGCTACGGGTCTCTTGATGGGTGATGGAACGACCTACAACCCGTATTCGGCCGATTCTCCGGTCAGCATTTTTGCCACCGGGGTCCGCAATGCCTACGACCTGCTTTGGCACTCCAATGGATGGTTGTATGTACCCACCAACGGAACGGCCGGGAATAACAACAATTCACCAAACTCGCCAAGCACTGCGGATTACCCGCTTGCCAGGAGAATTGACGGGTTGACCAGTATTCCTTTTGCGCCAAAACTAACGGGCGGAGAAACTCAGAAAGACTGGTTGTTTAAAACCCAGGGAGGAAGCTACCACGGACACCCCAATCCGTACCGAGGGGAGTTCATTCTGAACCACGGCGGCTTGCCATACAGCGGGGTGCCAGGGCAGGAAACCGAGCCCTATAGAGATGTGGCGAAATACCCGATCACCCTGGGCCCTGATCCAAATTACCGAACGCCTGCCTACGATTTCGGCAACAACAAGTCGCCGAATGGAGTCATCGAATACAAAAGCGATGCCTTTGACGGAAAACTTCAGGGCTTGCTTATGGTCGTACGATTCAGTGGTCAGAACGATGTTTTGGTGATGGAGCCAAATAATAACGGGAATATTGGTGAGGTTTACAATCAGATTCCGGGCATGCGTGGATTTGACGATCCCCTGGATTTGGTGGAGGACCCCAAAACGGGTAATATATACGTTTCGGAATACGACCGGGATAACAACGGCACACCGCGACTGACACTGTTGCGGGCAGCCATACCTGCTACGCTCAAGGCAGAGTTGGTAGCTGCGCCGAACGAGTTGCTCTTCGAAACTACCAATAATACGCAAGGCGATCAGTCTCAGTCCAAGACGGTGGAAATCACCAATGAAGGAAACGAAGGAGTCACGATCAATGGCGCGACTATAGCCGGGACGTTTGCTGATCAGTACGATCCGGTCACGCCTGCGGGTCCCGTTACCCTAGAGGCGGGTGAATCCATCACGTACACGGTTACTTACGCACCGGATCTGACTAGCAGTAACCTTGGATATCAGGAAGCAGTGCTGGAGATTGCAACGGACAATCCGGATCAGCCATTGCTGGAAGTAGGGCTGCATGCCTTGAAGAAAACCGGTTACGAGGGTGGCAATGAGCCTCCGTTGCAGGACGTGGTGGATGCCTTGGGTATTTCCATCAATGTGGGCTGGACCTCCCTCTCGGACGGTACCCAGGCCGTATTGAAAGGAGACGAAGTACTGGTGCAGCAATGGGTGAAAGCAGGGCCTGAAGCAGTGAAAATCACACCTGTTGGCAGGTACTCGCCAAACGAAGAAATTCCTTTCGGGTGGTATACCCGGGATGAAACAGTGACCCTCAATGAGGTGGGCGTGATGTCCGGTGTATTCGGGCAACACCAAACCCTTTACCCGGAAATTTCATCGGGTACTGACACTTTTGATCCTCTGGGAGCCGTGTTCGGTGTATACGTCACCTCGCAGGTATTCAATCGCACCAATTACACCGAAGACGACCTGAATACAGGAGGCGTAGCGCGACGGGTGCGGACCTATCCAGTGATCGACAGGGAAGGTAATCCGGTAGAAAATAGCTACCTGATCAATTTTGAAGATGCCACAAACGGTGACTACCAGGACTACATGTTCGTCATCGAGAATGTCATTCCGTTTGAAGACGGCACGCTACGTTTGGAATTCGATCCGGAAGTAGTGGTGCTGAACGGAAGCATCAATGATCCGGATCCCCTGCTGCAGCAGATCAGCCTGTCTGCAAACGGTGGATTGACTGCAGGAGAGGTTACGCTAACCAGTTCTGATCCAAGGATCACCCTTCCATCCAGTTTTGAACTGGGTACGCCCTTTGAAATCAGTTTTGACAAGGCAGGATTGGCCATTGGTAATTACACGGTTACACTTACAGCGGATGCGCCAAATTACGAGCCCGCTACGCTGGAAGTACGGGCCAATATTACCCAGGAGGCCGTCTATGTGTACCAGTTCAATTTCCAAACACCGGAGCAGGTGTCTGTATCTCCAGAAGGATATATTGACGATTTGGGCGCGCCTTACGGCTTGCAAACCACCGATCTGGGACAATTGAACTTTGGCTGGGTACTTCCGAATACAGAGACTCCAGCGGATGCCAGTGCCAACGGTCGAAACCGTAATACCCTGGCAGATGAGGAGCCACTGCTGAATACCTTTACCATTATTGGTCACCGCACGGCGGCTACGTTCCCGCAGCGGGACTGGTTGCTGGAGGTTCCGAATGGATTATATAACGTAAACATCAGCGTGGGCGATCCCGACTTCACCGATAGCTACCATGCGCTCGATGTCAACGGCACACGGGTAGTCGATTTCAATCAGGAAGCGGGTAATCCGGATAACCTGTTGAATTTCGAAAACACCGAGCTCGTGGAGGTGACCGATGGGAAACTTCGATTGAGCCTGGCGCCGGAAGGTGTGAACGCCAAGCCGAACTACATCCGTATTGCGCCAATCAACACGGCAGCCCTGCCACCCACCCTACGTGCAGAATTTGAAGGGCTGGAGGCAGCAGAAGGAGTCTACCGAGGACCGGTGACTGTGACCCTGTTTGCTGAAGATCAAAGTGAAAGCGGTGCCATAGAGCGCCTGGAATACAGTATCAATGGCGGGGCATTCACTAGCGTTGACGGACCGTTCGTTTTGGATGAATTAGGAGCGGTTCAATTGTTGGTAGAAGCAGTGGATGCCAATGGCAATACCACTACCCGCAATTATTCCTTTAGCATAGAAACGCCCACGGGAGCCCTGGTGGAAATGGAAAACATGACCAAAGTACCAGGTACGGACCGCGGATTCCCGGCAGAGGATTACTTTACCTTCTATCGAATCAACAACACCGGATCTACCGGAGCTCGTTTCCATGACGCCAATGTCATGAGATTGAATAATACGGGAACGGAACCGTTGGTGATCGAAGCAATCAATATCTCGGATGAGAACCGGTTTATCTATGCAATCGTACCGCAGGGAATTGAATCTACAACGCTGCCATTGACCATACCAGCCGGCGGTTCGCGGGATCTTTCCATCACCTTCATTGGAGCAAACGGTAATACCACTACCATGATGAAGGAAACCATCGAAATTGTCAGCAATGCCGACAATGGAGCCGCCGCATTGGCGACGCTTCACGGTGGTTACGTACCGGTGCCGGAGGGAGGTAAAGAAATCGATGCCCAGCAGGTCTTTGATGCCTTCGGATTCAAGTCCAGTATGCTGAGCATTGTCAATGACGATGGAACCATAGATCCACCGAATACGATCACCTTCAGGCCAAGTTCCAATTATCCGGTTCCGGCAAATATTGATGCCGGGTACGAAGGGGACCTGATTCTGTCCGATAACTTTGTGCAGGCAGATCCTACCAAACCGGTGATTGGAATCCAATTGTCGGCCCTACACGGAGGACCTTCGAGCAACAGCTCCCGACTGGTGGAGGTAAACGGAACCGGAACGGTCGGTGGCATAAGTTTTGGGCACCAGGCCGACTGGTACCAAACCCTGCTTCCGAAAGGCGGAGACAACGAGACCATCAATTTTGATGTGGCCAATACCATTTCCGTTCCTTTCCGAATTGCGGTTTCCAACTACCTATCCAGTGGAGGAAACAACATTAACGGAGACCGACCGGACCTGTTGGGTCTGCGGATTTACAAGGCAATTGACAGGGATGGCAACATCATTCCAAACGAGTACATCGTGTTACAAGACTTTGTACAAAACGGATGCGGTGCCGGATCGGCCAATTGTGACTGGAACGACAATACGTTCTATTACATCAACATACGTCCGGAAGCTGTGCCTACGGCAGCAGCCATCGACGATTACCTGGTAGATCTGGGAGCAACGTTCAGTACGGATCTTTCGGGATCCTTTGACAAGGGTTATCCAGGCAACAAGCTGCAATACAGCGCGACGCTTGCCGACGGATCAGCCCTTCCGGGATGGTTGAACATCTCTGGACAGGGAGTACTCTCCGGAACGGTGCCAGCAAACGAGGAAAACAACTACCAGCTTTCGGTAACGGCAACGGACTTGAATGGATTGACTGCTGATGCACAAATGAATCTGTTGATCAATAAAGCGCCGGTGGTAGTTCTGGAAGCATCGGTTACGGAAGGAAGGGTACCGCTTACCGTGGAATTTAGCAGTGAGAACTCCACCGATGAAGGTGAAATCGTTGCTACTGAATGGGATTTCGGGGACGGAACAACTTCCGAATTGCCCAACCCTACCCATACCTTCACCAGCATCGGAGAATACACCGTCGAACTAACCCTTACCGATGATCGCGGCCTTACAAGTTCTGCCACGCAACTCATCAACGTGGTGGATTTGCAAGAACCGATAGCGGTGGCTACGGCAGATGTGCAGCAGGGAATTGCACCGCTGACCATTCAGTTCGATGCCAGCGAGTCTGAAGCCAACGGCATTATCGTTTCCTATGCTTGGGATTTTGGCGACGACAATAGCTCCACCCTGGTTAGTCCGGTGCATACCTTTACAGCGCCCGGTACCTATACCGTTACCCTGCTGGTGACGGACGATGCTGGGGATACCGCGGAGACAACACTAACCATAACGGTTCAGGAAAACTTACCACCAGTGGCAGTACCTGAGGCCAATGTGACCAGTGGAAATGCGCCGTTGACGGTCTCCTTTGCTGGAGATGGCAGCAGCGATGACCTGGATGACCTGACGTATTTCTGGAATTTTGGAAATGGCGATTCTTCGAACGAAGAGAATCCAACCTATACCTTCACCGAGCCAGGTACCTATACCGTCATCCTTACCGTTACGGATGGAATTGGAAATGAAGACGAAAAACAACTTCAAGTAGTCGTTAACGACCCCGGATCTGAGCCAGCATTCGCCTTGCGAATCAATGCAGGTGGACCGCAGGTGTCTTTCGACGGTAAGGTGTTTGAAGCAGATAACTATTTTGAAGGAGGTAAAACGTATTCCAATACCAATGCGACCGTGCCAACCCTGTACCAGACCGAGCGTAGTTCCACACCTCAGGTGTTTGGCTACAACGTTCCGGTGCCCAATGGTACCTATGAGGTAATCCTGCACTTTGCGGAGATTTACCACGGCGCTACTGGCGGCGGCGGCAGCGGAACCGCCGGTCAGCGTGTATTCGACGTTAGTCTGGAGGGAAGCCTGGTTCTGGACGATTACGATATCAATGATTTGGTAGGACCACAAACACCGGTAACAGAAGTGTTCGAAGTGGAGGTGAACGACGGGCAACTAAATATGGATTTCTCTGCCCTGGCAACAGTCGGCGGCACCGATCAACCCAAATTGGCTGCCTTCGAAATTCTCAGTGTGGTCGAGGAACCGGTAACCCCGGACTTCTCGCTCTACCTTAATACCGGAAGTGCGGCGGATGTAAGTTTCGAGGGCAAGACCTTCATTGGGGACGTAAATCTTCCGGCGTACTACGATGTCAATCATACGTATACCAATGCCGCTGCCAGCTCAGAGCCACTTTACCAAACGGAAAGAGGATCGGGAGCTAATCTGGCCTCCCTTACCCTGAGTATTGCGGTGCCAAATGGAACCTACACCGTAAGCACCTATCACAACGAGCTTTATTTTGGTAAAGTAGTGGCAGGAGGTGCAGGTAGTAGGGTATTCGATATCCTATTGGAAGGAGAACTGGTGAAAGATGACCTGGATCTATTCATTGAGTCAGGAAACAGTCCGGTGAAATTGACTTTTGCAAATATCGAAGTTACGGACGGCCTGCTGGAGATCACCATGAATCCAAGTGCAAACCGTCCAAGTATTTCCGGTATTGCGATCGAAGGAGCCACCACTGCGAACGAACCGCCAGTAGCCGTAGCAGAAGCAGACGTAACAACTGGATTTGCTCCATTGACCGTAAGCTTTACCGGCTCCAACAGCACGGATGCAGAAGGAGCGGTTACGTACCTCTGGGATTTTGGTACCGGTGTGACGAGTACACAGGCGGATCCGGAATACACCTTTACTGAAGCGGGTACCTATGACGTATCGCTGACGGTAACGGATGCGCAAGGTGCAAGCAATGCGACCACGATCAGCGTGGAAGTGGTTGCGAACGAACCGCCGGTAGCCGTGGCAGAAGCAGACGTAACAACTGGATTTGCTCCATTGACCGTAAGCTTTACCGGCTCCAACAGCACGGATGCAGAAGGAGCGGTTACGTACCTCTGGGATTTTGGTACCGGTGTGACGAGTACACAGGCGGATCCGGAGTACACCTTTACTGAAGCGGGTACTTATGACGTATCGCTGACCGTAACGGATGCGCAAGGCGAAAGCAATGCAACCACGATCAGCGTGGAAGTGGCAGCGAACGAACCACCGATAGCCGTTATTGAGGCAGACATGACAAGTGGATTTATTCCACTCACGGTAAACTTCACTGGCTCCAACAGTACGGATGCAGAGGGAGACCTTACTTATCTCTGGGATTTTGGTACCGATGTGACCAGTACATTGATGAATCCAGCCTATACCTTTGTCTCGGCAGGCACCTATGAGGTATCGCTGACAGTTACGGATGAGCTCGGATTGACCGATGAGGCTACGATCACGATTGAGGTTTCATCGAATCAGCCACCCACCGCTGTTGCGGCGGCAAACATAACTTCGGGCACCGCACCGTTGACGGTGAGTTTCACCGGAGATGGAAGCAGTGATGCAGAAGGAGCGATCAGCTACTTCTGGGATTTTGGAAATGGATTTAATTCAATCCAGCCAAATCCAACCTATACGTTCAATCAGTTTGGTACCTTCGACGTGGTACTGACGGTAACGGATGAGCAGGGAGAAGAAGCCAGCGATCAATTGACGATTGTGGTGTCTCCGGAAGTGGTACCGCCAGTTGATCCGGCATTCGAGTTGCGCATTAACGCAGGTGGACCGGCGTTGACGTACGAGGGCAAGGACTTTGCTGCGGACACGTACTTTGTGGGAGGAAAAACCTATACGAACAGCAGTGCATCGCTTCCGACCTTGTACCAGACAGAGCGAAGTTCGACAACGAAAACGTTTGCCTACGAGGTACCGCTAGCAAATGGCGACTACCAGGTAGTGCTTCACTTTGCGGAGATCTACTGGGGAGTGGCAAGCGGCGTTGCCGGAGGCAGCGGCAAGCGGGTGTTCAATGTGAACATCGAAGGGGATCCGGTGCTGAGTTCCTTTGACATCAACGCGGAAGCGGCGCCGGGTACGGTGTTGACGAAAACCTTCGATGTCACGGTAAGTGATGGCGAGCTGACGATGAACTTCTCTGCACAAGGCGGAGCGGATCAGCCAAAACTCTCGGCGTTTGAGGTTATCGAAATAGACGGATCCGGGCTGCGTACGAATCAACAACAAGCAGCACCGTTACTGGTCGCAAGCCCCATGGAGGGATCAGGTCCATTGATGGTCAAATTTTCTGGCGACTTGCTGGGAACTGCAGATCCTGAATTGAGCTACTACTGGGATTTTGGAGACGGCAACGCTTCCAAAGAAAAGAATCCGGTGAATATCTTCACCGAGCCAGGTGTGTACGAAGTAAAGGCCAGGATTGGTAAATACGGTATTCCGCTGTACACCGAAACAGTGATGGTAACAGTTTGGGATGAATCGCAGGATCAAGACGGTGAGTCGGTGGTTGAACAAGCGGTTACGATTGCGATGTATCCGAATCCAGCCTCTACTTTCGTGAATTTGAGACTGGATCATCCTACGGAACAGATTGCGGAGGTTAGGATCTTCGATTTGCGTGGAAGACTGGTGAATACCTTTGTGCCGGCTGAGGATCAGTTCAGTAAGTCGTATGAGATCTCGGTCAATGATCTGGCGGCAGGGTTGTATTTTGTCAGCACGATTACCGATTCGGGTTACAGGGATATGCAGCGATTGATCATCGTTCGATAATGCCAGTAAGCAGAAGTTCCCTCGTGACAACAGCCAATTGACCAATTTGGCTAGTATAAAAGTAACGGGAAGGGGAGTTCGATTTCGAGCTCCCTTTTTTCGTTTGGCCGGTAATGGAAGTTGGTTCGCTACAAACAGGCACTATTTTTTACTGTAGGAATGCAAATTCATCAACAAAAACACGCTTTATTTTTGATAATCCGTGGAATGAATTATTTTTGCCTCCTAACTTACAACGGTTTCCGCGAGAATTTTAGATTAAATTTTTAATAAAAGAAAGTAGAATTAATTTTATACTGTCCGCACGTGTGCTGATTTAAACCAAAAAAAAAATGAAAGTCCAGAATATTTGTTGTATCGGGGCGGGATATGTGGGAGGCCCGACCATGGCGGTGATTGCAAAAAAATGTCCAGACATCAAGGTAACGGTGGTGGATATCAATCAGGAGCGCATTGCTGCCTGGAATGATGAGAACGTAGATAATATTCCGGTATACGAGCCGGGTTTATCTGCGGTAGTGGCAGAGGCAAGGGGAAGAAACTTATTTTTTTCCACAGATGTGGACAAAGCCATTGACGAAGCCGAAATGATTTTTATTTCTGTAAATACCCCTACGAAGACCTACGGAGAAGGGAAGGGACAGGCCGCGGACTTGAAATGGATCGAATTATGTGCCCGGCAGATCGCCCGGGTAGCTAAGGGAGATAAAATCGTTGTGGAGAAATCTACCTTGCCTGTTCGTACAGCCAGTACGCTGAAGGATATTTTGACGCATACAGGAGACGGATTAAGTTTCCAGATACTTTCCAATCCGGAGTTTCTTGCTGAGGGAACTGCAGTGGAGGATCTAATGGATCCGGACCGGGTATTGATTGGTGGGGACCAGACACCGGAAGGCTTGAATGCCATTCAGGCACTGGTAGATGTATACGCCAGGTGGGTTCCCAAAGATAAAATCCTGACGACCAACGTGTGGTCCTCTGAATTGTCTAAACTTACTGCAAATGCTTATCTGGCACAGCGGGTTTCTTCAATTAATTCTCTCTCGGAATTATGTGAATTTACGGAGGCAGATATCAATGAAGTAGCTAGGGCAATCGGTACCGATTCGCGCATTGGTCCCAAGTTTTTAAAGGCTTCGGTGGGTTTTGGAGGTTCTTGTTTCCAAAAGGACATTTTGAACCTCGTTTACATTTCCAGAAGCTACGGCTTGAACGAAGTGGCTGACTATTGGGAGCAGGTAATCATTATGAACGACCATCAAAAACGGCGTTTTGCGAAGAAGATTATCAAAAACCTATACAATACGGTAAGTGGGAAGAAGATTGCCTTTTTAGGCTGGGCATTTAAAAAAGACACCAACGATACCCGCGAATCGGCCGCCATCTATGTAGCGGATCATCTGCTAAACGAGCAATCCTTCATAGAAACGTATGATCCGAAAGTGAAAAAAGAACAGGTATATACAGATCTTGACTATCTTGGGAGCAGGTCGTCGGAAGAAAATCGTAAAAATTTAACGGTGGGTACCGATCCGTACAAGGTCTGCGAAGGAGCTCACGCAGTAGCGGTGTTGACCGAATGGGATGAGTTTAAAACCTACGATTGGAAGCGTATCTACGATGGGATGCTTAAACCTGCCCACGTATTTGATGGAAGAAATATTCTTGATAAAGAGGCGCTACGATCCATTGGATTTCAGGTGCATGCGATTGGGACCGCAGATTAAAAATTGAAAAGCACCTATGGGAGAATTGGAACAAAAAAGGGTGAGAAATCACCCTTTTTTGTTACCCGTTTACTGATCAGGTGCTTTTTACATCGTCTTTTACTTCGTCCATAATTTTTTCGAGCGCCTTCACATCCAATTTTTCATCTTTGGCGAAAAAAGAGGCCAATTTGGCGAATGAACCACTAAAATATCCTGATAGAAGATTTTTTATGGTAAAACTTCTGTATTCGTCTTTCGAAACAATGGGGTAATATTCATGGGATTTGCCATAAGCACGGTGCTTAACAAAACCTTTCCTCTCCAAAATACGTATAATAGTCGATACCGTGTTATACGCCGGTTTTGGCGTTTTCATTTTTTCCAGGACATCTTTGACAAATCCTTTCTCAATGTCCCATAGAATCTGCATGATCTGCTCTTCTGCTCTTGTTAATTCTCTCATAAGTTTACTAAAGTAGGTGATTTCGCATGAACTTAACCATTTAGTTTTTTAATTGCAAAGCTTTTTTAAAAAAAATATGCTGTAAAAAGAATTATTCAAAAAATCCTACTAAAAGTTAAATGTTTTTTGGGCCTTGGCTTTTTTTTGCGCAAAAAAATCAGCTGTCCTCAAAGTCCGTGAACAGCTGATTTGTAAGGGGAGTTAACCCATTGGTTTTAATTTTATGATTCCCGTTGCATGGAGTAATTTAACAATGGGATAAGTGGGGTCAAACTCGTACCATTTGACGGCAAAGTTGGCCCGTTTAGGTAAGCGGTGGTGATTGTTTTGAAACAATTCTCCCAACATGAGAAAATCTAAAAACAGGGAATTTTTTGAGTGGTCGTTGTTGTCGAAATTTGCGTATCCGTATTTATGGCCGCTCCAGTTGACGATGGCTCCATGTACTGGGCCCATCATAAAATGTATGGGGAGCAGGAAGTACATCCACCAGTGGGTTCCTGCCAATTCAAATACACTGATGCTTAACACGTATATTACTACGTATACCAAACCCCAGCCGATTCGTAGAAACATGGTATCTGCAAACCGATCAAAGCGGTTCCAATCCGGCACATCTTTTGAAAACCGTTCTTCGGGTTTGACCTTAAATGTAAAATGTTCGTTGTATATTTTTTTTGTCTTCCACATCATGGTAAACAGATTTTCTGTATGATGGGGGCTATGCGGGTCTTTTGGTGTATCGCTGTACGCATGGTGCATGCGGTGCAGGATAGCGTATGCTCTGGGGGAAAGGTACGAACTGCCCTGAGCAATCCAGGTGAAAATGTAAAAAAATTTTTCCCAGAACTTACTCATTACAAACATCTGATGGGCAGCATACCGGTGCAGAAAAAAACTCTGACAGAATAACGAAAAGTACCAATGCAGAAGAAATAGAACGATTAAAATCACTGTTATTTAATTTTGATTACTACCGTAAAATTAAAGCCAAATTTTCGGATTCTAGCCTTAGTCACGGAATTTTTTATGAAAGGTAGAAAAATCATTGATTGGAGAGGTTTCCCATCGTTTTTTAGGAGAGTTAATTTATTGGTTCTGTTCTGCTTCAAAGTAATTCCATAGCATTCCGGATAGTTTTCGCTGAAGTCGGTAGGCTTCGTTGTCCTCATCCCAGCTAGTATCTCGATTATTTTTGGTGGCGATGTAGAATACGTAGTCGCCCGACGGGCCGTTGACCATTACCAGTTCAGAGCGGGAACTGCTCACCATCCCTTGTTTGGAGGCGGTCTGAATGTAGGGAGGTATGGCAGAAAGCGCGTAATTATCATAGATCACATTGCTCATAAGCCGGTACATTTTTTGAGATAGTTCGGGAGAGAATAATTCTTCGTGGCGAATCATTCGTAGCAAGGAAACCATTTCCCTGGGGCTTGTTTGACCCCAGCCATATTTTTCCCAGGCTTCCTGCCTGCCCGCTGTACGGGAATTCACCCGGGTGTGTTCCAAACCCAGGCTGTCCAGAAGTTTATTAATCTCCTGCCCACCTCCAGCGAGTTCCTGACACCAAAGGGAAGCGGTATTATCGCTGTAGCCGATCATCAGTGAGAGCAGTGTGGCCAAGTCGGTCTCCGTGCTGTCTTTAAAATATTGCATGAGCCCGGAACCTCCATACCGGATGCTGTCTCTGTAAAGCAGGGCCGTATCCAGCTCCAATTTTTTTTCATGGATTTGCTTGAAAATACCCACCATGATCGGCACTTTGATGACACTGGCGGTCGGGAAAAGAGAATCCGCCCGAATGGCAAAAATTTCTCCACTTGCCAGATGTTCCACATACAGACCGGTTTCCCCACCAAAATTTGCCATTTCCTCTTCCAGTTTTTGTGTGAAAGAAAAAGACTGAGCCTGTACCAGCTGACAGGCCGACCAAAAAACCAAAAAAAATGTTACCGAAGCTTTTGTCATATTTTGTTGCGAAATTAGCCTGTATATTTCTCTATAAATTGCCCTTGCTAAAACGAAATGTCCTGTTCCAGTAGCGCCAGTCCTTCTACTCCTTTTATGTGAAATTTCATCCGTTTCTCTTCCCAATCGATCGTCAGCAGCCCATAATGGAGTTCATGGATGACTTCCCCCTGTCGGTATCGATTTGGTTCTCCCGAGTAGTCCGAATACACATGGGTTAACCCACTGCTGGTGATTTCATAAAGGGGGTAGCCGTTATTTAAGGTCATTTTGGATACCTCCGAAATGTGCCGGTCCCCGCTTATCAACACCGCTCCGCTGGGGTTCGTTTTTTCAATTAGCGCCAGCAATCGCCGACGCTCGGCTGGAAAATTGGCCCATTTTTCAAACCGGTGTTCTTCCGGCAGAAACTGAATGCCCGAGGCGAGGATGTGGATGGCGGCATCGGTCTTCTCCAAAGCCTCTTCCAACCATTTCCATTGGGCTTCTCCGAGGAGGGTTCCTTCCTCATTCGGAACATAGCTGCCATTGACTTTTAGAAGCGTATCCCGGTGGTAACGTGTATCGAGCAGGAGTAGTTTTACTTTCCGATCACCGGAACCAAACGTGTGCGCAGCATAGGCACCTTTTTGAGACCTTCTGGGGCTTTCTTTTGGCACCTCTAAAAAATCAAGCAACAATTGCTGGCTGGAGTCCTTCTGGCTGTAGTGTTTGCCGCCATCGTTGATCCCGTAATCGTGGTCGTCCCATATGCCCACGACCGGGGTAGTTACCCGTAACTTCTGATAGTCCGGCTGCTGGTATTGCATTTCGTAACTAGCAGCCATTTCCTGCATATCGTGCGTATCCGCATAGATATTGTCTCCCAACCAAACCCAGACATCTGGCTTTTCTTCCAGGATGGGTTTCCAAAGTGGTTGTGGCAGGTGTTGCCGGTTACATGAACCGAAAGCGAGGGTACCAGGCCCTTTATTCACCTGATTTTCGGCCGACGGTGGGGAACAAGCGGCAACAAGCAGGCAAAAAGCCAATCCTTTCGTGAACAATTGAAACGAACCAATGGGCAGTATTTTCATAGGAAGAGTCGGCGGTTTACGGTAGATTTAACTTAAAGAAGACGAATGACAAAAAACAAAACAGCCTAGTAAACGGGAAATTCTTTCTCCAGACCGGTAAAACTGTCAATCATTTGCCAGGTAGATGGCTGAAATCGCTGTCGGTTGTTTGACGCACTGCCCCCATATTGAATGTAGGTAAGTGCACTTGCCAGGTTGTCTTCCTTCGGATCGCCCCAGTTAAAGGCGGGGTTGTCCCTGGAAGGGATGGTTACCGGAAAACCCTGGTAATACGCAGCATTTCCATTTGCGTTGGCGATAGCAAACGTAATGGGGACTAATTCCACCTGGTTTTGCGACAGCACTTCGTTAAATTGGGATAGGGGAAAAGAGCCAACGGGCTTGCCGTAGGTGTTTTCTCCTACCAGAATGACGTCCATGTACGGATCCAAACAGTTGATGATTAGCTCGCTTGCAGAGGCAGAGCCGCGGGAGGTGATGACTAGCAGTCGATCTAATTCCAGATTGCCGGTTTTACTGAACCGAAAGGTCTCGTTAAAATTGGTTTTTTCCGCGTTTAGGGCATTGGTATACATGAGTTTTCCGTCTTCGGAAGCAGGTATGAGCGCATTCATGATTTGTTCTGCGACATCCACAGAACCACCGCCATTGTACCGCAAATCCAAAACGAGTTCGTCTATACCTTGTGATTCAAAATAGGAAAGCGTTTCTTCCACCTCCAGGCTGCGGTTGGGGCTGACACCAGGGCTTACCTTGAAGCTATTGTACACCCAATAGCCTACTTTTTTGCCTCCGGTTTCCAATACCTCTCGGTGAAGAACCGAGTTCGCCTGGTATTCGGATTTGATATTTGTTCGGGTAGTGGTACTGCCGTCCGGTAGTTTGAACGTAAAGGTGTTGGTAACTCCCGGTGTACTTTCCCCCAACTCAAAATTGTATCCGTTCGCCGAGCGGTAGGATTCGATGGGTTTCCCGTTGATTTCAATGATTTCCCAGCCGCGTTCCCAGCCGTCCAATCCGGCTGGTGAGTCTTTGTAGACAAACGACACGTACAGTTTCCCATCTTCGCCAAGACCAAAACCAAATCCATGTCCGGCATTTTGACCGGTAAAGGCCTTGTTGAATTCCTCCTGTGTGGTCAGATAGGACCAACGGTCCAGTTGTAGGTACATGAGATCGTACAGGAGGTCATCGTTGCTCCGGTAACTGCCCGAATTGATGGTTGCTGGCAAACGGTCGTTCCAATAGTACCATTCCTGCATGCTTTCAAAAATTGCCTCTTTGACCAGCGATTCACTGCTGGGCATTTCTTCAAATTCCCGATTGCAGGAAACGAGGAACACCGAAAGTCCCAAAAAAAGCCCAAGAAAATATTTCCTTACTAGCAACACCATAACCTGTTTTTCATTTTCCCCCATCATTAACGAAAAAAAACCCGAATTGGATGCACGTTGGGTAAACAAATCTATCGGATCAATTAATTCACCAAACCTGTTTGGGTGCCCGATAAAATTATTTACACATTTTAACAAACCTCTTGGACCCCGAACGTGTTATTTTCCTGGAGTACATTAATGACGAGGAAATGACAGAAAAAACAAAAAGTCAAAAGACAGAAAAGAATAAGATAATTGATGCGTACATCAACCATATTTTAGAGACAGGCAACGAACCGGCGTCGGTTTTTAAATTCACCAAGGAATTGAAAATGCAGGAAGCTGCATTTTACGATCACTTCAGCAATTTTGAATCCATCAAAAAAGCTGTTTGGGCTCGCGTTTACGAGGCCACACTCGCTAACCTGGAAAGTCAGGAAGTTTACAAGTCGTATTCTACCCGTGAAAAGCTACTTGGATTTTACTTTACCTGGGTGGAAGAATTGAAAAGCAGGCGCTCCTATTTACTGGCTGTCTACGGAGATACTGCATTCAAGGATAAAAATTTCCCGACCGAGCTGAAAGAATTTAAGCGTAGTTTTAAGGATTTTGTTAATGAGTTGATACTTGAGGGCAAGGAGACCGAGGAAATTGCCGAGCGACCCTACCTGTCGGATCGGTACGACGAAGCCCTTTGGCTTCAGGTGCTTTTTCTGTTTCGATTTTGGCTGAAAGATGACTCTCCAGCATTCGAAAAGACCGATGCGGCCATCGAAAAATCAGTAAATCTGGCGTTTGATCTAATGGGAAAGTCCGCAGTGGATAGTTTCGTGGATTTTGCCAAATTTTTATTTCAATCCAGGTAGAGACCATGACTCAGAAACTAAAAGAACAGCAAAGTATTCCCGTTTCCAAGGTACAGCGGGCTGCCAAATTTATCAGTACCGGTGCGCGGGTTGGGGGCAACTACATGAAGCATTATGCAAAAAAGGTAGTCAATCCTTCCCTGAATAAGGACGACTTGCACCGGGACAATGCTACCGATATCTATGCTTCATTAAGTGAGCTAAAGGGGAGTGCTTTGAAAGTGGCCCAGATGATGGCCATGGACAAAAACATGTTGCCACGGGCGTACCAGGACAAATTCACCATGGCCCAATACAGCGCGCCGCCCTTGTCCTATCCCCTTGTGGTAAAAACCTTTGTGCAATATTTTAAAACCGGACCGGAAAACCTTTTCGATACCTTCACTCCCTCTGCTGTCAACGCGGCTTCCATTGGCCAGGTGCACCAGGCTACGAAAGATGGAAAAATATATGCAGTAAAAATCCAATATCCGGGCGTGGCTTCCAGCGTAAAGTCCGATCTTAAATTGGTAAAACCATTCGCACTCCGCCTTTTAAACATGAACGAGCGGGAATTGGACCACTACATGGAAGAGGTGGAGGAAAAATTACTCGAAGAGACAGATTACGAACTGGAGGTGAAGCGGAGCAAGGAAATTTCCAAGGCTTGCGGTCACATTGCCGATCTGAATTTCCCCAACTACTACGAGGAACTGAGCAGTTCGCGTATCATTACCATGGATTGGATGGAAGGACTGCACCTGAAGGAGTGGTTGGCTACGCAGCCCGATCAAGCCGCAAAAAACAGGGTAGGGCAGGCCCTTTGGGATTTTTACCACCACCAGGTGCACGAATTGAAACAGGTGCATGCCGATCCCCACCCGGGTAATTTCATCATTCAGGAGGGAAACCAATTGGCAGTTATCGATTTTGGATGTGTCAAAGTGATTCCAGAGGACTTCTATCAAGGTTATTTCTCCTTAATAAAAAAGGACCTTCTCATACGGGAAGACGAGTTGAATCAAATTTTCTACAACCTGGAGTTTATTAGTGACAAAGATTCCGAGGAAGAGAAGCTGTATTTTAAGGCCATCTTCAAAGAAATGATTTCGCTGCTAGGCAAGCCGTTTCATGTAGAAAGATTTGACTTCGCAGACGATGCGTATTTCCAGCAGATTTTTGCCCTCGGGGACAAAATATCGAACGACAAAATGTTCAGGAAATCGAAACAGGCACGAGGTTCCCGGCATGGCTTGTACATCAATCGGACCTATTTCGGTCTTTATAATCTATTGAATCAACTTCAGGCATCCATTGATACCACCAAGCCGGATTGGCTTAAGTGATCACCGGAGATTGATTCGTATTGCTCAGCGCATGGAGAATAAATCGGGCGAGTTTGTAAGGAAGGAGCGGTCTGTCTGATTGATTGACCGTGCCGGTCAAATACAGGTGGCGGTCCGGGACAAAAAAGGAAAAAGCGCCGGTGATTCCCGTTTGTCCGATGATCGCCTGTGATTTCCCCCATGGTAGGATATACCAAGGCTTTTGGTAGCGGCAGATACCCAGGCCATGAGACAGGGATGCGGATTCTCGCTGCCAGTCAAAGATCACGTCTAACTCGCTGGGAGGGAAGAATTTCCCGTGTAGGTACGATTTGAGGAAGTTCATGCAGTCCTGTGCCGTACTAACCATGCCCCCTGCGGCTCCAAATGAGGCCATGGCCCGCGGGATTTGAACGGCTTCATTTCCGTTGTAAAAGGGAGTGGGCGTTCGATCGTAGGGGTCTTTGTAAACATACGTCTCCGTCATGGCCAGGGGTTTGGTCTGAAAGGTTTCCAAAGCCCCCTCCAGGCTAAGGGCGGTCACTTCTTCGATTACCTTTCCCAATAGTAGGAAATTGGTTTCGGAGGGGTGCGGTTTTTGGGAAGCACCCGGCCGGGATAAGGAAGAGGTATTCCGAACTACCTGTAGTACTTCAGCAAAGGTCCATTCCCGGTCATTTCTTGAAAAAAGTTCGTCTTTTAATTTTTTTTCTCCTCCGATGGGCAGCTGCAGGTAATCCGGTAATCCGGACTGATGGGTCAGCAGTTGTTTCAGCGTGATCGTCGGCGTACGGTCGGTACCTCGCCGGCGGCCAATACCGGCGTATTCCGGTCCGGTCAAATACTGCCTAAACGGCTCATCCAGATTCACCTTACCTCTTATCTTTAATTTTATCAGCAAAGCAGCGATATGGAGTTTTGCCAGGCCACTAATAAAATAGGGTTGCCGTTTGTTGAGGTTTCCAGATGCCCCGATCCAGGCGATCGGATCCTTTCTTTCCTGATACAGGGAAAGGATGAGTCCTTTTAGATTTTCCTGTTTACAAAATCGATCCAGTTGATGTTGCCAATGCGTAGAAGCACTGGGATTACGCTCATTGAGGGTCATGGCTAACACCTTGGTTTACTTGATAAAAGTAATTTGTAGTTAACAGGCTTAATTTACCCACAAATTGGCACAAAAAGCCAGTTACTTTCATTAGATTGCAAAAAAAAATTGAAGAAACCGTTTTTTTGGTTATTTCATGATTGAAAGCTAGTTTCACCAAATCATTTCTGCTCATGGTTTTTATTTCCGCCTTTTATTCGCTGCTACTTCTGGTCTTTTTTGTGCTGGTTTTCAGGTGGGCCAAAAGGCACAACGACCTGAAGGAAGAGCAAAATCATTTGCTGAGGGAAATCCTCGAGAAACTACCGAAGCAACACTAGTACCGGGATCAGCCGCTCAGGCGATTCCACCGACCTACCGTTTAGAACGCTTGAACCCAATAGTAGCCTGCGTATTTTATCAAGTTATCTGTAATGAATCGAATTATGACCACGAAGCACGCTTTTTTTCACCTACTTTACCTGGCCCTGTACGCGTTGACGTTGGGGGCATGTGGAAGCGGGGATTCCCAAATCCAGGAAAAATCTGCGAATTTACCACGAATTGCCATCGCGGGTTTGGCGATTGAGTCCAGCACTTTTTCACCGGCGGTGACACAAGAGGACGCGTTTCATGCCCGTAGAGGGGATGAGGTGTTTGGGTATTATCCCTTTATGCACGAGGATTCGCTGAATCGTTCCCGGGCCACCTGGTTTCCAACCCTGCGCGGACATGCCATTCCGGGGGGGATCGTGGCTCGCGAGGCCTATGAATCCCTGGTTGGAGAAACCCTCGATCGGCTCCGGGAAAACCTTCCCTACGATGGCCTGTTTTTTGATATCCATGGAGCCATGAGTGTGGTAGGCCTGGATGATCCGGAAGGAGATTTTATCCAACGAGTTCGCGAGGTAGTGGGTACAGAAACCATAATTTCCACTTCCATGGATTTGCATGGCAATGTTTCCTGGCGCCTTGCTGCGCATTCCGATCTCATCACTTGCTACCGGATGGCTCCTCACGAAGATGCCCTGGAATCCAAAAAAAGGGCCGTGGATAATCTATTGGAAAGGTTGGAGTCGGGAATGGGAAAACCAGCCTACAAGGCCTGGATACCGGTTCCCATCCTGCTACCCGGAGAAAAGACCAGCACCCGGGTGGACCCCGGAAAGGCGTTGTATGCGGAGGTGTACCCTGCTGCTGATCAGGAAGGTGTGACCGATGCGGCGATATGGGTGGGCTATGCCTGGGCGGATGAACCCAGAAACCATGCGGTGGTCATGGTGACGGGGGATGATCGGTCTACCGTTACCGAAACGGCGGAAAAACTGGCCGCAAGTTTTTGGGAAAAACGGTTTGCGTTTGAATTCATTGCTCCTACAGCAAGCCTTCGCGAAAGCCTGGACATGGCCATAGCGAGTGATAAAAAGCCATTTATGATCAGCGATATGGGTGATAACCCCACAGCAGGAGGCGCAGGCGATGTGACCTGGACCCTTCGGGAGATTCTAGCCAGGCCTGAGTTCCAATCGCCGGATGGTCCCTCGCTGATCTATGCTTCTATTCCGGGTCCGGAACTGGTGGATGCCGCTCTGGAAGTGGGTGTGGGCGGTCAGGTAACCGCAAAAGTGGGAGCGGCCGTAGACGACCGTTTCTCTCCCCCGATCACTTTGAGTGGAACGGTAACGGCCATCGAACAGGGTGATCAAAATGCGGAAACGGAAGTAGTGGTGGCAGTAGGAAGTGTCCGGGTGATCGTCACCGCAAAGCGCAAACCCTACCATCGGGAAAGTGATTTCACCAATCTGGGGTTAAACCCCCGGGAATCGGATATTGTGGTGGTAAAGATCGGTTACCTCGTTCCAGAACTGTACGACATGCGAGCCGACTGGATCATGGCACTTACCCCGGGAGGTGTCGATCAGGACCTGGAACGCCTGGAGTTTAAGCGAATCAACCGACCCATGTTCCCGTTTGATCCGGAAATGGAAACGCCGGACTTGAGCGCACGCCTGGTGCCGCTTTCTCACGAATATGAGGAATGAAAAGCGGGATGGCAGTGTGCGGTTGGCGTACCGATTCGGATGGGGAAATGCGGTAGTTCGCCC
The DNA here is from genome assembly GCF_900109255.1 of Cyclobacterium xiamenense. Taxonomy (NCBI): domain Bacteria; kingdom Pseudomonadati; phylum Bacteroidota; class Cytophagia; order Cytophagales; family Cyclobacteriaceae; genus Cyclobacterium; species Cyclobacterium xiamenense. Next base: position 26,679 of record NZ_FNZH01000001.1, read on the forward strand.
GATGCAATGCGACGGACCGATTTCACCGAACCACATTCGCATTTCATCGTAAGGAAGCGTGGGGGACAATGGACGTGTACACCGCAACGGCTCTTTTCGTAAAAAAAAATTTACCTTGCCTATTTTATGTTGATCGATGATTCTTCCGAAAAAGAGCATCTGTGGGGCAGGCGGGGATCATTCGGTGGTAGTTTCTTTTTGACAGGTAGCGAAAGGCCGAATTGCGCATCCACGCTTCCTTGGGTCGATATATCCGAGGCATGCGCGGGAATCTAACTAAATATGCATGCGACAAACGATGACTTGGATAAGTAGATGGCTGGTCGTTACCGGTCTTGTATGGTTCTCATCCCTTACGTTATATGGGCAGGAGAAAATTGAGCGGGAATTTCGCATCAAGCCCGGGACAGTGCCGGAAGCGGCCAAAGATTGGCTGTACGAGGCGTTTGGATCGCCACGTAAGGTGAAATGGTATGTTGAAGAAACCTCCGGGAAAAGTAGCTATGAGGCCAAGTTTGTGTTCCGAGGAGCGACCCACAGCGTGGAATTTGACCTATCTGGCAGGATAGAAGACATAGAAGTACAAACCACCTGGGAAGCGTTACCCGAATCTACACGGGAGTCAATCGGTAGGTATTTCAATGACACGTTTAAAAAATACCGGATTGAAAAAATTCAGGTACAATACACTGGAGCGCCTGAGGACTTGAAGGATTCGGTGAAAAATTCGGATTTTGTAACAGCAACGACCCGGTACGAAATTGAATTTTACGGCGAAAATGAAACCAGTAAACAACTTTGGGAGGGTCTGTTTGATGAAAACGGAAACTTGCTAAGTCGGAGAGAAATTGCCATACCCTCCACCAATCACCTGTTCTTTTGATGCGGTATATTCTGGTAGTTATTTTTGGGATGATAGTGGGCCATCAGGGCATGGCACAAGGGCGGCTCACCAATCTGGGCTTTTTCCCCGAGCTTCAGGTTCGGGTGAAGGCAAGCGAAAAACTTCGGTTAACGGGTAAAATTGAAAGTCAACACGGCATGGCTTCCTTGCCTGAGGGAAATGAGGCCAGTTGGGCTTACCGGCACGTGCTTACCGATTTTCAAGGGTTTGCGGGTACTTCGATCAACCCATTCGTCTCCCTGACCGGCGGCTACCAATTTCGATTGGATGGCCGAAACAACGACAGCCACCGGACCATCCAGCAGATTTCCTTTTTACAACGTAAAAGTACCTTTCGCCTGGGGCATCGGATTCGAACCGATCAGACGTTCGCAGCCGCAGAGGCAATTGAGTACCGGCTACGGTACCAGCTTTCTGCCGAAATTGCGCTTCAGGGACAGACCGTTGACCCCGGAGAATATTACCTCGTGTTAGCAGATGAGCTCATTTATAGCTATCAGGACCGGGATAGCGGACTGGAAAACCGATTTGTGGCGGCCCTGGGCCATTTGTCGCGAAACAGACAGAAGTTTCAGGTCGGTATCGATCACCGAACCGACCGGTTCTTCGATGCTGCACTGCGGCAGCGCATCTGGTTTAAATTTGGATGGTATCTCACGCTTTAGCAATAGCAATCAGGTAGGGGAAACCACTTCCCACAGGCCTTGCTAGTGGCTAATAGAGGTCCAGGATGGTATAGGTACGGCCATTCATTGAAAAAGAATCTCCTTTCTTTTTGCCTACCATTTCTTTATAGATGGGAGCTTTCCGGGATATGCCGAAAATATTTTCTCCATCAACTTCAAAATTCTCAATGCTCACACTGAGAAAAAAAGTCATTTTATCGGTTTTTACGATGGCTCCCAGCGTAACTTCCTCAAAAAGATTTGTTGCGGTTTTCATTTGCTTTAGAAAATCCAGTTCCTCGATCACAAAATTCAACTCGTCTGCAATGCGGTTGATGACAATTGCGCTTTCGTCTTCCTGTCCTTGTTGGTCGTATTCATACAACTGATCCTGAGTCTGTTGTTCACCTTCTCTGAGTTCCTGAATGCGGTTTCTAAAATCTGCAACAATGGCTTCCTGGTAGCGAATGGCTTGCTCCATCACCTTTTTTTTGTGGGTTAATTTTTCCATTTTTCGGAGTATGGGTTAGTAAATAGTGGGTACTAAAATGGGTTGGTTTGGTATATACGGTTAAAATACGCACAATTTAGCGGGTCTGCAAGTTTGCGTAGGCCACATGCCGGGGTTTTACCCCTTGAAAATTGCATCCTTTTGTAAAAAGTGTAACTTTACAGAGTTGTAAAACCATTAACCAAATAGAAAATGAAATTCTTACACCGTTTGAAATCGACCGTCTTATTACTGATGCTTTTGGGTTTTTTCTTTTCTGCCACCGTTACTTCCTGTGGTAACAAGAAAAGTGAAAGCACCGAAGAGGCAGCGGAACATCCTGAAGGAGATGCCGAGCATCCAGCAGAAGAAGGCGGAGAACATCCTGAAGGCGGAGACGAGCATCCGGAATAACTTTCGGAGTGCCTCCCACCCAATTCATTCCCCATCAATAAGGGGAAGGGCGAGTGACGAATAGAAGCATGCATGATTCCCTCACGGTTGGAATTTTATTCCAAAAGTGACTGGTTCTGCTTGTTTCCGTTCGTCACTTTTTTCTTACTGAAGGCGTGTGAACGAAAAGGAGGACTCGGCTACCGCAGGTTGCCCCCCGATTTCTAGAAGCGGGTAAGCGAGGAAATTAATGGGTCCCGATTCCGGACCGGGAGTTAGTTCCAGGTCTCTTCCTCGACTGAACTCGATCCGGTTAGCAGGGTGCCTGCCGAAGTAGTAGGTAGCCAATGCGGTGTATTTATTGCCTTCGCTGATGTCCAATGGCCACCATTTGCCCTCAGCATAAAATTCTGCCCAGCAATGGTACCCGTCAATTCCGCCTTCGTTCCGATCGGAAGGAATGGCCGCTCCAATGGAAAATCGAGCCGGAATGCCCACGGATCGGGCCAGGGAAATAAACAGCGAATGAAATTCGGTACAATTTCCGGTTTTGGTGTCGCAGGCATAGACGGCATCTCCTTTGCCGTATTCGCCTGATTTCGCGTAGCGCATGTTGTCGATAATGTAATCGTATATTGCGCGGGCTTTCATCAGCTGGCTATCGTTTCTTTTTTCTCCAATCGCTTCCATGGCGATTTCCCGAAACCTACGATCCACCGGCATCAGCCGGTTGGAAGCCAGGTACCGGTCAGCTACCTGCCCGCTTTCTTCGTAGGGACCTTTCTCCTTACGCGATACACGGTAGGTAAGCGCAATTTCCTGCCCGCTGTGTTCGGGATTCAGTTCCATGTACAGGATGGTATTTGCATTGACCGGATCTTCTATCAAACGGTGGGTTCCGGGCACCTGCATGGTTTCTAATTCCACACGTTGGAAGGAATCGCTCACGGCAATAGGAATCCACATCTTTGCATCCGCTGTAAGCTGCGGAACGGTTGCCTTGTAATGAAACTGAAACCGGTCCTCCCCTTCGATTACGCCCATTAATTCGTTGGTTGCCTCTTCAATGGGCAGACGGAACCATGTTTTGTCTTCTTTCTGCTTCCAGCTGTAGAACGGTTTTCCATTGAGTTTGTGTACCGAGGTCTGGGTCACCTCCATTGCCCCGGGTTTTCCCTCCAGAAAAAAATCCACATCGTAGACGTCTCCATTGACATCGGCCAGGTCCACGCAGGCAAAATGGCTATTTGGTCCTAGATTTGACAGGTATTCGGTGTGTACCCGTACCAGTCGCAAACGTAGCAGCTTGTCTTCGTCTCTAACCAGGAAATACCCCTCATTTTCCGCTGTTTTTGCATCGATGTATGCCTTGATTCCGGCCTCTATATCGTTAATCGCAACTTTGGGTACCGATTTACTTGGTGTAACCGACGCTGCATCCACTTCTTCCTTTTGGTTGGATTGGCAGGCTACTGTAAGGATTACCCCAAGCAGAAAGAGCAGTGGAGACCATAGGTACTTGCGGCTGGAAAATAACAAGCGAAAGGTAGACAAATTCGGTTCCATGGGATGCGGAGGTTTGAAAATGGTTAATGTGTCAAAGATACTGTTTTCCTTACAGGTAGCAAGGTCTGCCTCACACAAAGCGGCAGTCAATTGGATTAAACGGTCATTGATTTACAGGAAGGGAACGATCCCAGCATCTTCCACCGCTTCACTTTCTGCATCAATTTAATTTTATAAAAACCTTATTTGACTATATTGCATCTTTAATTTTCCGAATACTACCCAATGAATTGACAAAAGACCAAACCCATTAATCCACTTCTTCATGAATTTCACAGCGTTAGACCTGGCCATCTTCTCAGGTTATTGCCTACTAATCCTATCCATGGGCTACCTGGTGTCCCGGGAAAAAAAGGGACACATAAAAAATTCCAACGACTACTTTCTCGCCTCAAAAGCACTGCCCTGGTGGGCGGTGGGGGCATCCTTGATTGCATCCAATATTTCTGCTGAACAATTTATCGGCATGTCCGGCTCCGGTTTTGCCCTGGGACTGGCCATATCCACTTACGAATGGATGGCCGCTGCCACCTTGATCATTGTGGCAATATTCTTTTTACCGGTTTACCTGAAGGAAGGGATTAGTACCATGCCCCAGTTTTTGTTGCGGCGCTACGATTCACGCGTCAGGACAGTGATGGCGGTTTTCTGGCTGCTGGTCTACGTTTTTGTTAATCTTACGTCGGTGCTGTATTTGGGTGCCTTGAGCCTGGAAACAATTCTTGGCGTACCACTCGTCTATGGGATTGCGGGACTGGCAGTTTTTGCCATGCTGTATTCGATCTATGGAGGGCTAAAAGCCGTAGCCTGGACCGACGTCGTTCAGGTGTTTTTTCTGGTTTTGGGTGGATTAGCCACGACCTACCTTGCCCTATCCATTGTTGGTTCCGGGGACGTGATCGCCGGGTTTACTTCCCTGCTTCGGGAAGCGCCTTCTCATTTTCAAATGATCATCAACGAAGGAGAAATGATGATTCCGGACGGGGCAGGCGGTCAACGAGACGCCTACCTGGATCTTCCCGGAATTAGCGTTCTTATAGGGGGCATGTGGGTAATTAATTTGAATTACTGGGGCTTCAATCAATACATTACCCAACGGGCGCTGGCTGCGAAATCCCTCAACGAAGCCCAAAAGGGAATGGTTTTCGCCGGGTTTTTAAAGTTACTCATGCCGCTGATCGTGGTAATCCCAGGTATTGCAGCCTTTGTTATTGTCAATCAGGGGCTGGATACCAGCTTTATCTCCTCGATGACCGACCCGGAAAGTGGCATCATTAAATCCGACCGGGCTTACCCCACCTTACTGCAACTACTTCCCTCGGGATTGAAAGGTCTGGCCTTTGCTGCCTTGACTGCGGCCATTGTTTCCTCGCTGGCGTCTATGGCCAACAGTACCTCTACCATTTTCACGCTGGACATCTACAAGAGTTTTGTTGACGAAAAGGCATCCGAAAACAAGCAGGTACGGGTAGGAAGAATTACAGCCATTGTTGCTTTCTTCATTGCGGCTATCGTCGCGCCTGCGCTGAGCGAACTAGATCAGGCATTTCAGTACATTCAGGAATATACGGGTTTTGTGTCACCGGGAGTTTTCGCTATTTTTATCTTTGGGTTCTTTTGGAAAAAGGCCACTTCCAATGCGGCACTTACAGCGGCTGCATTGACGATTCCTTTGTCAACGGCGTTTAAATTCCTTACTCCGGGTATTCCGTTTATTGACCGGATGGGACTGGTGTTTCTTATTATTTCGGTGTTAATCATTGGAATCAGCTTGTACGAAGGGAAAGGGAAGGACCATCCCAAAGGAATTGAAATCACCAAAGATCTCTTTGTTACCAGTACGAAGTTTAAGATTGGCGCCATTTTGATTTCGGGAATCATCGCCGCCCTTTACATTGTATTCTGGTAATTATTAACCGATAAAAGCGCACATGAGACGATTATTGATAGGCTATGACCTGGGAAGTTCATCGGTAAAAACCACGCTGCTGGACGCAGACAGCGGTAAGGTCGTGGCTTCCGAAGGGTTGCCCAAGGAAGAAATGACCATTCATGCACCAAAGCCAGACTGGGCCGAACAAGACCCGGAGCTTTGGTGGAAATACATACAGGCCACCACGCTGGAAGTATTGCGGAAGGGCGATGTAAAAACCGGTGAAATCAACGCCATCGGCATTGCCTACCAGATGCATGGGCTGGTGTTGGTGGATAAGGATAGGGAAATCATTCGTCCGGCGATTATCTGGTGCGATAGCCGGGCGGTAGGGATCGGAAGGCAGGCGTTCGAGGAACTGGGAGAAGCATATTGCCTGCAACACCTCCTAAACTCTCCGGGAAATTTCACTGCATCCAAATTGAAATGGGTCAAAGACAATGAACCCCAGGTGTACGAACGCATTTACAAAATCATGCTTCCAGGTGATTTCATTGCCATGAAATTAACCGGGGAAATACAAACCTCCGAAACCGGACTTTCCGAAGGGGTGTTTTGGGATTTTACGACCAATGGTCTCTCCAAACGCTTGCTCGATTACTACGGGCTGGATGCATCCCTGCTTCCGGAGGCGGTTCCTTCCTTTGGAAATCAAGGTAGCCTGTCCGAGACAGCGGCCCGGCAATTGGGATTGGATGCCGGTATACCGGTTACCTACCGGGCTGGGGATCAGCCGAATAATGCGTTTTCGTTGAATGTACTGGAAGAAGGGGAATTGGCGACCACAGCCGGTACTTCGGGCACCGTTTACGGCGTGAGTACGCAGCCGGTATACGATCCGAAGTCTCGGGTCAATACCTTTGTGCATGTCAACCACCGGAAGGAAGATCCCAGGTACGGTGTCCTGCTTTGCGTCAACGGTACCGGTATCCTCAACAGCTGGCTCAAAAAGCTATTGGGAAACGAACAACTCAACTACGAGCAAATGAATCAACTGGCGCAGCAGGTGCCCATTGGAGCCGAAGGACTACGTTTTATTCCTTTTGGTAATGGAGCGGAACGAATCATGGAGAACAAGCAAGTGGGAGCGCATTTATCCCGGCTAAATTTACTCAAACACGATCACCGTCACGTATTGCGGGCCGGACAGGAAGGTATCGTTTCGGCCCTTACCTATGGCTTTCAAATCATGAAGAACATGGGGCTAAACCTCAAAACAGTGAAAGCAGGAAAAGCCAATATGTTTTTAAGTCCGCTCTTCCGGGAAGCTTTTGTCAACATGAACGAGGTCTCCCTGGAATTGTACGATACCGATGGCGCCCAGGGTGCTGCCCGGGGTGCAGGAATTGGTCGGGGCATTTACGCCAATGCTGCCGAAGCCTTTGAGGGCTTGGAGCGACTTCAAGTGGTGGAGCCTGAGCAAGAAAAACGCGAAGCATACCGGGAGGTATTTCAACGCTGGGAGCAGAGCCTGCATCAGCTAATCAAATAATACGAATTTTAAATATCTTAACCTATAGTTTACCATGTCAAAAACATTTTTCCCCAGTATCGAAAAAATCAAATTTGAAGGCAGGGATTCTAAAAACCCGTTAGCTTTCCGCTTTTACGACGAAAACCGGATCATTAACGGGAAAACCATGAAGGATCACTTTCGCTTTGCCATTGCGTACTGGCATAGCTTCTGCGCGACCGGCAACGATCCTTTCGGACCAGGTACCATGGTCCGGGAATGGGACAAAGCCGCTGACCCGATCCAGCGGGCCAAGGACAAAATGGATGCCGCTTTTGAATTTATCAGCAAGCTTGGCGTCTCTTTTTACTGTTTTCACGATGTAGATCTGATCGACGAGGGCGATGACATCGCTACCTATGAAAAGCACATGGAGGCCATCGTGGACTATGCAAAACAGAAACAACAGGAAACCGGAATCAAACTGCTTTGGGGCACAGCCAATGTGTTCAGCCATCCCCGTTATATGAACGGGGCGGCCACCAATCCGGATTTTAATGTGCTGAGCCGGGCGGCTACGCAGATCAAAAACGCCATTGATGCCACCATTGAGCTGGGTGGAGAAAATTACGTTTTCTGGGGTGGCCGCGAGGGCTACATGTCCCTGTTGAATACCGATATGAAACGTGAGACGGAACACCTGGCGCAGTTTTTAGGCATGGCCAGAGACTATGGACGCAAGCAGGGATTCAAAGGAACCTTCCTCATCGAGCCGAAACCCATGGAGCCAACCAAACACCAGTACGACTACGATGCGGCCACGGTAGTCGGTTTTTTGCGTCATTACGGATTGGAAAAGGATTTCAAACTTAACATCGAAGTTAATCACGCCACGCTAGCGGGCCATACCTTTCAGCACGAACTGCAGGTCGCTCAGGATGCCGGTTTGCTTGGAAGCATCGATGCGAACCGAGGCGATTACCAAAACGGATGGGATACCGATCAGTTTGCCATCAATTTGCAGGAATTAACAGAAGCCATGTTGGTATTGTTGCAAGGTCCCGGTTTCACTACAGGTGGGGTGAATTTTGATGCCAAGATTCGCAGAAACTCCACCGATCTGGAGGATTTGTTTCACGCCCATGTGGGCAGCATGGATGCATTTGCCAGAAGCTTGTTGATTGCCAACGAGATCATGGAAAAATCCGATTACCAATTGCTGCGAAAAAGAAGGTATGCTTCCTACGATAGCGGTAAAGGCAAAGACTTTGAAATGGGTAAACTTAGTCTGGAGGATCTGAGAGCCCATGCGCTGGAAATCGGCGAACCAGAGATGATCAGCGGCAAGCAAGAGATGTACGAAAATATCCTGAATCAATACATTTGATGCATCGCTTTCGGGCTAAAAAAAGGCTTCCCTTACCCGGGGAAGCCTTTTTTTGGTTGCCTGTCATTCTGCTGCAAGCAGGGCTTTTACTTCTTTTATAAGCAGTTCGCTAAGGCCGGGAACGAGGTTCAAATCCTGGTCCCAAAGGTCGATTCTGGAAAGCACGCTGCCCACGAGGTCCTCCGGCGTCTTAATCTTCCAAAGCTGATCGAAATAGTGCAGGTTTTCTTCCCGATCCCGCAGTGGAATGGGGGCTCCCTTGTAATGCCCCCGGTAAAACACCAGTAGTGCTGCAAAGGATTTACACAGGTGAAGGGGTAACTTACCTTCGGTGATGGCGTACTCCAATAAGGAGGGGAGCACCCGTACCTTCCACTTGGCGATGGAATTCAGAGAAATATCGATTAGTTTGTGTTTGATAAACGGGTTTTTGAATCGATCCAACACATCGTGGGCAAAGGGTACCACCAGATCGCTGGACAAATTCATGGAGGGGATGATTTCGTCAAAAATGGTGGATTCCATAAAACGTCCGGTTTCAGGATCGTCCAATACTTCTTTGACCAGTCGCTTTCCCTGGAGGTACCCCATCGGCACCATGCAGGTATGGGCCCCGTTCAGGATCCGGACTTTTCGGGTGCGAAAGGGGCTTAGATCCTTCACCAGAATTACCTTTAAGCCCAGTTTTTCAGCAGGAAAGACCTCGGGAAGCCAGTCCGGCCCCTCGATTGCCCAAAAATGAAAAGGCTCCGCCACCACCAGTTGCTCGTCGCGAAAACCAAGCGTTTCCTGTATCTGGGCGGCCGATTCGACGGGGTAGCCCGGCACGATGCGGTCCACCAGGGTGTTGCAAAAGTGATTGTGTGCTTCCAGCCAGTTTTCAAAGGCTACGGGCAGCTCCCAAAGCCGGGCATAGCGCAGGACATTTTCTTTGAGCTTATCGCCATTGTTTTCTACCAGCTCGCATGGCAAATGCACCAGTCCTTTGTTAGGATCGCCCTTAAAGTGCGAAAACCGTTGGTACAACAGGGCAGTCAGCTTTCCTGGGAAGGCTTCGGGGGTTAGGGTGCGGTCTTTGTCTTTTTCGTCGAAATAGATGCCCGCTTCTGTGGTATTGGAGAAAACAAAGGCCAGGTCAGGTTCATTGCCCAAAGCCAGAAATGCCGGGTAATCAACGAACGGATTAATGGCCCCCCGGACGCATTGGATCAACCGGTTTTCTTCGATGGTTTGGCCTTTTTGGAAGCCACGCGTGAGCAGGTGATACAAGCCATCCTGGGCATTTATGCCGGCAGCGGGCTTGCGGCTGTGCACCTGTACCATTTGGATGTCTCCATTAAATGCCGTCTTTTCATTAAGTAGATCAACCATCCAATCTGCAAAGCCCCTTAAAAAATTACCTGTACCAAATTGCACGATTTTTAAAGGTCTCGGTGGGAGGGTAGGAATGTTTTTTCTGTGTAATGGTTTCATAAGTAAGTTGAAATATACGAATGTGATTTAACGTTGGAATTAGCTAATTCTGCTAGAAGAAGAGCGGATGATCAGGTTGGCATCCAGGGTTTTTTTGACCATGGCTTTTGGCTTTCCATCGTCCGCGATCATCTCAAAAAAGAGGGCAGCAGAAGTCTGTCCCATGGCAATGGCTTTCTGATCGACGGTGCTGAGGGCCGGTTCGGTAAATTCAGTAAAGGGCTCGTTGCTAAATCCGATCAGTCCCACTTCTTGAGGGATTTTTACCTGAATCTTTTTTAGCTCCTGCAAGGCACCCACGATCGCGTAGTCACTGGCCGAAAAGATGGCATCGAATCCAAGGCCCTGTTCCAATAGAAACCGGGTGCTTTCTTGCCCTCCGTCCAATTGCATGTTGCTTTCCACAACCAATCGTTCATCAAAAGGTATACCATAGTCCCGCAAAGCCTGGCTGTAGCCCCGCAGTCTTTCCAGATAGATCTTGATTTTCATGTGACTGGTAAAATGGGCAATGTGCCGGTAACCCTGGTCCAGCAGGTGATGCGTGGCCTGGTAAGCCGAGGCAAAATCATCAATTACCACCTGATTTACCGTTAACTCATCCGTGGTCCGGTCAAAAAACACCAGGGGGATTCCTTTTTGAAGGACGGCATCAAAATGGGCGTAGCTATGGGTGTTTTTTCCCAGCGATACCATGATGCCGTCTACCCGGGCGTCCAGCAGCGCGTCGATGGTTTCTACTTCCTTCCGGTAATCGTCGTAGGATTGGCTGATCATTACTTTGTAATCCCGTGCGTTGGCGTATTCTTCGATGCCCCGGACGATGGAAGAGAAAAAATTACGATTGATAGTAGGAACAATGATGCCAATAAGTTTGCTCTTTCCATGGCGCAGCGCCGCGGCGATGCGGTTTGGCTTGTAGTTGATAGCTTTAGCCGCTTCCAGCACCATCTTCTTTGTCGCCGGACTTATTCGGGGATGGTTATTCAATGCCCGGGAAACCGTAGATGCGGTTACCCCGATCTCCATGGCAATGTCATGAATCGTAATCTTTTCTTTTTTTTTCATTAGCGCGCTTCGGAAAAGCGAAAATTAGAAAACAGTCGTATTGCCGTTTAAAATGAATAATAAGGAAATAATCCAGCAAATGCAATCGATTGCGCTAATATATGTTTTATTCTTTTGCGATATTCTTTATCTTTAGTCCATTATTCAGTTCGGTGCCGTTTTCGACGTAGATTCGGCGCTTGTCATCCATTTCTGTCAAAAAAATCGGTTAAACAAACTACAACCATTACTAATCCATACATTTCTAAAAATCGCTCTATGAAGTTCAATAGTAAATTTTGGTCACCTGTCGCTGCCTCAATTTTACTTTTATCCATCGCATGTACCAACGAAAAAAATGTGGAAGAAGAAGTGAAAACAACCTTTTCTGGTGAGAAAAATGAAATCAAACTGCTCACACTCGACCCCGGGCATTTTCACGCACACCTCGTGAAAAAATCCATGTACGAGCAGGTAGACCCCAAAGTCCATGTCTATGCCCCTGATGGGCCGGAACTAGTAGCCTACCTTCAGGCCATCGAAAGCTTCAATACCCGTGAAGAGAATCCCACCTCCTGGGAATTGGATGTTTACAAAGGAGACGATTTCCTGGAACGCATGATTCGGGAACGGAAAGGAAATGTCATGGTGACGGCGGGCAATAACCGGGAAAAGACCGCGAATATCAAAGCCACGGTAGATGCCGGCTTTCACGTGCTGGCAGACAAACCCATGGCCATTGATGTGGCTGGTTTTGAATTGCTGAAGGAGGCCTTTGCCTCGGCTGAGGAAAATAACGTATTGCTCTACGATATCATGACGGAGCGATTTGAGATTTCCACCATTCTTCAGCGAGAATTTTCCATGATTCCCGAAGTGTTTGGCACGTTGGTGGAAGGCAGTCTGGACGATCCGGCCATCACCAAAGAAAGCGTACACCACTTTTTCAAGCAGGTTTCGGGCAAACCCCTTATTCGTCCAGCCTGGTTTTACGACGTAAACCAGCAGGGTAATGGCATTGTGGACGTCACGACGCACCTTGTAGACCTGGTACAGTGGGAGAGTTTTCCTGAAAAAATCATCAATTACGAGACCGATATCGAAATGCTGGAGGCCGAACGATGGACTACCGACCTGACCCTCGAACAGTTTTCCCGCTCAACGGGGCTGGATGCGTATCCCGCTTACCTGCAAAATGTGGTGGAGGACGATACCCTGAAGGTCTACGGCAATGGAGAAATAAGCTACAAGATCAACGGCATTCATGCCAAAGTATCAGTAATCTGGAACTATATCGCTCCGGAAGGCTCTGCAGATACCCACTATTCCATCATGAGAGGTACCAAATCCAACCTGATAATCCGCCAGGATGCCGAACAGGATTATATAACCGAACTGTACATCGAACCGGTTGAAGGCGTAGATACCGAAGCTTTCGAAAGTACCGTGCAGGAACAAGTACAGCAACTATCAGGTAGATTTGCAGGCTTGGACGTGGTGAAGGTGCCGGGTAAGGCTTCCTGGAGGATCGTTATCCCACAGGCATTTCGAACCAGCCATGAAGATCATTTCCGGGAGGTGACCGAGGCCTATATTCGGTACCTCACTGCCGGTAAATTACCCGATTGGGAAGTACCCAACATGCTGGCAAAATACTACGTAACCACTCAGGGCCTGGAACTCGCGAAATAAACCACCTTACGGTATCCGGTAATGGAAAACGAGCGAAGAGATTTTATCAAAAAAGCGGGACTTGCTGGCGCAAGTCTGGCGGCGGGGTTTTCCCTACCGAGCGCATCAAATGCCGAACCTACGCCCGCCTCGGACAGTCGGTATCGGGCAGAGCAAAGTATCATCGGCCCTTACGGCCCCTGGTTGGACCGGGTCATGAGTCGGGAACTACCCTCCCTTTCATTCCGAAACGATTCCTTTACCGATTTATCCGAATGGAAAACCCTCGCCCTCTCCCGTACCCGGGAACGGTTGGGCATCCCCGTCCTCGGTGAGCGTCCACGTGTGACGGTCCATGACTCCCACACGTACGATGGTCTGCGGATAGAGGAAGTATCCTGGCAACTTCCCTATGGACGACCCACCAAAGCATTGGTTTTGAAACCGGAAAATGCGGAGGGCAGGTTGCCGGGCATTTTGGCTTTTCACGACCACGGTGGAAATAAATATTTTGGTTGGAGAAAAATCACCAAAACAGGAAAAGAACAGCACCCGCTGATGAAATCGCATCAGGAGCATTACTACGAAGGAATGGCTTGGGCCAATGAGGTAGCCAAAAGGGGCTATGTGGTCATGGTTTCCGATGCATTCACCTTTGCCAGTCGGCGGGTAATGCTGGAGGATGTTCCCGAAAATCAGCGTTCGGGCCTGAACGATAGCGATCCGGAAAATCCCACGTCCATCGAGGCGTATAACCAATGGGCAGGGGCGCACGAACACGTGATGGCAAAATCCCTGTTTTGTGGGGGGACTACCTGGCCGGGCGTTTTCTTTGCGGAGGATCAAATGGCCCTGGATATCCTGGCGTCCCGCCCCGATGTGGACGAAAGCCGCCTGGGTTGTGGGGGATTGTCCGGTGGAGGGCTGCGGACGGTGATGATGGCAGGGCTGGATGCGCGCATCCGCTGTGCCGTGTGTGTAGGGTTTATGAGTACCTGGACCGACTTCCTTTTGCACAAATCCTTCACCCATACCTGGATGACCTACGTACCCAGGTTGCCGGAAGAGCTTGATTTTCCGGAAATACTAGGTTTGCGGGTTCCCCTTCCAACGCTGGTTTTAAATGACGAGCAAGACCAATTGTATACCCTTCCCGAAATGAAAAAAGCAGATGCAATCCTACAGCGTATCTACGAGAAGGTCGGCGCTTCCGATCGATACAAGGCATCGTATTATCCCGGACCTCACAAATTTGATCAACCCATGCAGCAGGAAGCCTTTGCCTGGTGGGACAAATGGCTTAAAAACTAACCCAATTCCTATGAAACATCAGTCAATGTACCGAACTACCGGTTTATGGGCCATACTCTTTTCCTGTTTGCTTGTGCCGTTTTCCGCGGCAGTTTCCCAAACCGAAGCCTCCGACATGCTTTGCGTGGGCGCACACTGGACCGAAGAAGAGGGCGCGGCTTTTCTTCAAACCATGCGGGAAGCCTACCCTTCCGAAAAAGCCTGGGATAGGCGGGCAAAAGCCATTCGAAAACAACTATTGCAAGGGACCGGCTTGACAAAAATGCCCAAAAAGACCCCACTGAATCCTGTTTTAGGGGAAGTGCGGGTATACGATGGGTATAAGGTGCAAAACGTAGCCTTTGAAAGCTTGCCGGGGGTATACGTGACAGGAAGTATTTACCAACCAACTGACCCGGAAGGAAAATTACCCGGAATTCTGAGTCCGCACGGACATTGGGACCAGGAAGGGGAGGTTGGTCGATACCGGGCAGATGCACAGAAACGATTTGCTTCAATGGCAAGGATGGGAGCACTGGTAGTTGCTTACGATGCCATTGGGTACGGACAGCAAAAGGAACTCGGATGGGAACACCGGGCTGACGGTGAAATCCTTAAGCTACAGTTGTGGAACAGCATCCGAAGTGTGGATTTTATACTCTCACTGGGTGCTGACCCCGAGCGCCTGGCAGTAACCGGAGCCTCGGGGGGAGGAACTCAATCCTTTCTACTCGCCGCGGTGGACGACCGGATAGATGTTTCCGCCCCGGTTGTCATGGTTTCGGCCCATTTTTTTGGTGGCTGCGTGTGTGAAAGCGGTATGCCGATTCACCGGTCCAAAGACTTTCAAACCAATAACGTGGAAATAGCTGCACTGGTCGCTCCCAAGCCTTTACTGCTGGTGTCGGTGGGTGGGGATTGGACCAAAAACACCCCCGAAGTAGAATACCCACACCTGCAATACATTTACGAACTGAAGGGCAAGCCCGAACAGGTACAGAATGTACACATACCGGAGGATAACCACGGTTACGATGCCAAAAAACGGCAGGCCGTTTATCCCTTTCTTGCCAAACACCTGGGCTTGGATCTGTCTAAAGCGTTGCATGCCGATGGAAGTCTCAACGAAGAAAAAGTGGTACTGGAACCGCAACAAGCCTTGTATCCCTTCGACGCAGGTAATCCCTTTCCAGAAGACGGAATCACCTCTATCTTTCACGTAAAATGGGATTAATCATGGGTGAAAAATCTACCGAAAGACGTGAATTCATCAAACGGACGTTGATCTCTGGACTTGTGCTGAGCGGCCTGTCGTCCTGGTATCCCAAAAGCACACCCATGAAATTTGGTTTGGTGACGTATTTATGGGGAAAAGACTGGGCTTTGCCCGAACTCATAGCTACCTGTGAGAAAACCGGGTATGCGGGTGTGGAATTGCGGACGGAACACGCCCACGGGGTGGAAGCATCGCTTAGCAAAAAAGAACGAAGGGAAGTACGCAAGCAGTTTGAAGATAGCTCGGTCACCTGCATCGGGTACGGTAGCAACTTTGAATTTCATAGCCCGGATCCGGCCGTGCTGGTAGCAAACCTGCAGCAGACCAAGACCTATATTCAGTTATGCCAGGATATCGGTGCTACCGGGATCAAGGTAAAACCCAACACCCTTCCCGAGGGCGTGTCCCGGGAGAAAACCATCGCTCAAATTGCCAAATCATTTAACGAGATAGGCGCGTTTGCAGCCGACCACGGCCAATTGATCCGGGTAGAGGTGCACGGAAAAATCACCCAGCAATTGCCGGTGATGAAGGCGATTTTCGATCAAGTTACCTCTTCGAACGTGAAAATTTGCTGGAATAGCAACGATACCGATCTGATGGAACCCGGCCTTGAAGCCAATTTTGCATTGGTGCAAGACCGATTGGGGGATACCACGCATGTGCGGGCGTTTAATGAAAATACCTATCCCTATCAGCAACTTTTCCGCCTGTTGGATCGGGCAGGATACCGGGGTTGGATTTTACTGGAAGCGCACAGCAATCCCCTGGATAAAATCGCATCCATGATCGAGCAGAAAGGTATGGTCGAGAATTTTATGAAGAAACTATAAGTAGTACAAAAAATAAACCGAAAATTACGCATGACTGAACGAAGAGAATTTATTAAAAAGAGCCTGCTGGGCAGTGCAGGCATTGCCATGGCAGGGATAACCATGAGTGCAAAGTCCTACGGTAATATCCTGGGAGCCAACGAGCGAATGCATTTGGCAATAATTGGGATACGCGGTCAGGGAACCAACCATATCAACCAATTTTGTAAATTGAAAGAAAGCCGCAACGTGGTGATCAAAACCCTTTGTGATACCGACGAAAATACCTGGGCAGAAAAAGTAAAGCTGGTCAACGATCGGGTAGGGGACAAGCCCGGAACGGCCTACGACATGCGGACGGTTTTTGAAGATCCGGACATTGACGCCGTATCTTTCGCTACTCCAAACCATTGGCATGCCCT
Source organism: Cyclobacterium xiamenense (assembly GCF_900109255.1). Taxonomy (NCBI): domain Bacteria; kingdom Pseudomonadati; phylum Bacteroidota; class Cytophagia; order Cytophagales; family Cyclobacteriaceae; genus Cyclobacterium; species Cyclobacterium xiamenense. Next base: position 43,461 of record NZ_FNZH01000001.1, read on the forward strand.
GGGTACCATTTGGGCCTGTCAGGCGGGGAAGCACATTTATGTAGAAAAACCTGCCAGCCACAATGTGTTTGAAGGACGGAAGATGATCGAAGCCGCCCGAAAGTACAACCGCATCGTGCAGGTGGGTTTCCAAAACCGATCCATTCAGAATGTGATGGAAGCCATGAAGTTCTTGCACGATGGAAACATTGGGGATGTATACATGGCCCGGGGACTTTGTTACAAGCCTAGAAATTCCTTTGGAATCGCGCGAGACAGTGCGCCACCGGCCGGCTTGCACTACGACCTCTGGTTAGGCCCTGCTCCCTACCGGGCGTACAATGAGAAAAAAGGCCACTACAACTGGCACTGGCACTGGGATACCGGCAACGGTGATACCGGAAACCAGGGACCCCATCAATTTGATATCGCCCGATGGGGGTTGAATAAAAACGAACACCCCGTATCCGTTTTTTCCACCGGTGGAATTTATGGCATGACTCCTCAGGAATGCTCCCAGGAAACACCCAATACGCAGACTTCTCTATTTAAATACGACGATGGTAAGGTGTTGGAATTTGAAACCCGGGGCAGGTATACCCACGGAGAGTCCAGCCTGGGAATCAAAATTGGAAACATGTTCTACGGAACCGACGGCTACCTGGAACTCGATGGGAGCACTTGGAAAGCCTTTAGAAAAGACGAAAAAGAACCCTTCGCCGGCTCGCAAACAGCGACGGCTGAAGGATCTGCTGGTTCAAACGTCTTGGCAGCACCCGGTGGTGCGGAGCATTATGCCAACTTTCTGGATGCCATCCGTGACGGCAAAAAGGAAAGCTTGCATTGCGATATCCGGGAGGGCTACTACTCCTCCGCTTTACCGCTGATCGCAAACATTTCCTACCGATTGGGAAGAGAACTGAAGTTCATGGGAGAATACGAGAAGTTCGCCAACGATACCGAGGCAGACACACTGCTGACCCGACCCAGCCGTCCACCCTACGTGATTCCCGATCAGGTTTAATCCAAGACCGGGTAGCGTAACTGGTCAACAAAAGGCAAAAGGGAAGGCATACTGTCGTTCCCTTTTGTCATTAAATACAAACAGCTTTCCCGGAAAGTCCCAATCAAAAGATTGCCCTGCATGGAAGGAAAGAATTTCCAATTAAAACCAGAAAACGCATGAAATACGTCTCGTTAACCCTTTTATTCGTTCTACTACTTTCCACCGTTGGTCTGGGCCAGGAGGATTTAAAGGTGATTCAGCCACAGTGGGTTAATTTCACCGATGGTCCCAATGCCTTGTATAAATACCAGGCAGCACAAGCTTTTGAATTACTGCATGCCCGGGAGGAAGCGGTAGCGCAACTCCAAACACTGGATGATTGGAAAGAATGGCAAAAGCAGGTGAAAGCAAAGCTGATGGAGGTGGTGGGACCCTTTCCGGAAAAAACGCCGCTACATCCAGAGATCACCCGTACCGTTCAAAAGCCAGGCTACCGCATGGATCACCTGGTCTTTCAATCACAGCCGGGTTTTTATCTTAGCGGAACACTTTTTATACCGGATGGATTACCAGGCAAAGCGCCCGCCATCGTGTACTGTTCGGGGCATGCGCTCGAAGCTTACCGCAGTGTCACCTACCAGCATGTGATACTCAATTTGGTGAAAAAAGGGTTCATTGTTTTTGCCTTTGATCCGGTGGGTCAGGGCGAACGCCTGGAGTATTTCGATTCCAAGACAGGCAAACCAACGATTGGCGGTCCTACCAAACAACACTCCTACCCGGGTGCGCAGGCGTTCATTGCCGGATCTTCCCAGGCGAAGTACATGATCTGGGATGGCATACGGGCCGTGGATTACCTGATTTCCCGACCCGAAGTAGACCGGGAGCGGATTGGTATTACCGGAAGATCGGGTGGAGGTACGCAAGCGTCCTATATCGCTGCTTTTGACGAGCGAATTCACGCTTCCGCTCCCGAGAATTACCTGACAAATTTCAAGCGATTGTGGCTGACCCATGGACCGCAGGATGCCGAGCAGAATTTTTACCGGGGTATTTCCTCGGGTTTGGATCAGCCGGACCTGGTTTTGGTGCGGGCACCCAAGCCAAATCTGCTGATCGCTACGACCAGGGATATATTTAATATAGAAGGAGCGAAGGAGACAGGAAACCAGCTTAGTCGGATTTACGCTGCCTACGGCAAACCAGAAAACGTGGAAATGGTGGAAGACGACGCTGGCCATGCCTCCACCAAAAGTAACCGCGAGGCCATGTACGCTTTTTTCCAAAAACACCTTCGGCACCCCGGAAAGCCGCTGGACGAACCCATCGACACCCTGACTCAGGCCGAACTACGCGTGAGCCCGACGGGACAACTCTTGGATACCTATCCGGGAAAGACAATACACGAGCTTAGCAAGGAATTGGCAGTGGACGGACCGGAGGGAAGCCTCTCAGAGCGGGTTGCTTCTTCACGGGAACTGTCTGGCTACCGGGAGCCTGCCCCAGTAGTAGACCGTATGATGACCGGTAGGTACCAACGCGATGGGTATACCGTCGAAAAGCACCTGGTAAAGGGAGAAGGCGGCTATTGGCTCCCTTTTCTACTATTCCGGCCAAACGAAGGAAGTACCGAAGCCGTGCTTTACCTGCATCCGGAGGGAAAAGCGGCTGATGCAGCCGTAGGAGGCGAAATTGAGGCACTCGTCAGGGAAGGTGCTACCGTATTGGCGCCGGACTTGCTCAATACCGGAGAAATGGGCGATGGCGCCTTTAATGGAGATTCAAACTTTGGCGGCAATTCGTACAATCACTGGTTTGGGAGCATTTTGATCGGGCGAAGCCTGGTTGGCTTGCATGCCGGAGACGCCAATCGCCTGGTACAGGTACTGCAAGAAACTTCGGGTAAAGAAAACATCCGCGGGGTTGCCAAAGGAGCCATGTCGGCCGTATTGTTGCACGCCGCCAATTACAGCGATGCTTACCAATCGATCGCATTGATCGATCCCATGATTTCTTACCGGGAATTGGTAGAACGCAAGGAATACGATCCCTCATTAATCGCTTACTCCGTGGCTAACGCTTTGCCCTACTACGATTTGCCGGACTTACTGGAAAACCTGGTGGATAGGAATCCGCTGGTAATTCAGGGCACTTTCGGGAGTCCATCCGAGAGTGGAAGCCTATTACCGGAACGAGGGCATCTGGAAAAAATCAACTATGTGCAAACAGAAGATCCAGAGGCTAGAAAGGCGTATCTGAAACAATGGCTGCAACCTTGAGCCGGAGTCTTCGGGAACTGGAAACGGTGCGAATGGCGTACCGATAACGGCCCATGTGCTTCGGTATCACCGATTTCGAAACAAGTCAGTGGCTCACAAGAACCAGTGCACACGTTTACACTGCAAGTGGGGTAGGTTAGATCGATAATTGTGAAAGCAGCTGTAAGTACCAGCTGGTCAGCTGGCTCTATATCCACGTTGAGAAACCAGATAGGGGAGTGTTACTAACAAAAAAGCCATCCCGAGGGATGGCTTTTTTGTTATACATACGTTTCAATTGCATTAGTTTCGATTGATTGCATTCAACATGTCGAAGGCCAATTCCAGACGTTTGCCAAAGTTTTCCTCGCCCTTACGCAACCATACACGGGGGTCATAGAATTTTTTATTCGGATTGTCTGCTCCATCCGGGTTGCCCAGTTGCGTTTGCAGGTACCCTTCTTTTTCCTGGTAGTACTTCAGAATGCCTTCCCAAAAGGCCCATTGCAGGTCCGTGTCGATATTCATTTTGATGGAGCCGTATCCGTTTGCTTCCCGAATTTCTTCTACGGTAGAACCGGATCCTCCGTGGAAAACGAAGTTTACGGGTTTTCCGGTCGTACCGAATTTTTCATTGATATAATCCTGGGAATTTTTTAGAATGACGGGCTTCAGCGATACATTTCCCGGTTTGTACACGCCATGAACGTTGCCAAAGGCGGCTGCGACCGTGAACAGATCGCCTACTTTTTTTAATGCTTCGTAGGCATAGGCGACTTCTTCCGGCTGGGTATACAGCTTGGAACTGTCCACATCGGTGTTGTCCACTCCGTCTTCTTCCCCACCGGTCACGCCCAATTCGATTTCGATGGCCATTTGAAGTTTGGCAAACTCTCTAAAATAATCTACCGAAATTGAAATATTTTCCTCGAGGGGCTCTTCCGACAGGTCCAGCATATGGGAACTAAATAAGGGCTTTTTAAAGGCTTCATAATAGGCTTTTCCTTCTGCAAGGAGCCCGTCTATCCAGGGAAGCAATTTTTTGGCGGCATGGTCGGTGTGCAGGATTACAGGCACCCCGTATACTTCCGCCATTTTATGCACATGCATAGCTCCGGAGACGCCACCGGCGATGGAAGCCTGCTGTCTGTCGTTGGGTAGTCCTTTTCCCGCAAAAAACTGAGCTCCACCATTTGAAAACTGGATCATCACGGGAGAATTGACACGTTTAGCAGTCTCCAGTACGGAATTGACTGTATTGCTGTTGATACAGTTAACGGCCGGCATGGCAAACTCACTTTCTTTGGCATAAGCCAACAGGTCTTTCAGCTCTTCGCCGTATTTAACTCCAGGTTTGAATTTCATAAGGAATGATTTTTGGTTGATTTATCGTACGCTTCTTTTTTCAGGAAAAACCGTATCAAAACACAAAGATAGGAATACCGGCTAACAATTGCCTTATGAAGTGCATGAAAAAAACCTATAAACCAAAGAAACCGAGGGAGCACGGGGTTTTTTTCTATATTAGAAACTATAAAATTTCCTTTTTATCTTTGTCCATGGAAAAAATTACCATTACGGGTGTACCCGAACATTTTAATTTTCCCTGGTTAAATCTGGTCGAAAGTCAACCTTTCCTTGAGGATGATTTTCAGCTAGTTTGGGAAGATGAACCCAGAGGATCAGGAGCCATGAACAAAGCCATCCGAGAGGGTAATGCGGATTTGGCGATCATCCTCACGGAGAGTTTTGTGAAAGATAAAATCGAAGGTAACCCTGGAAAAATCATCGGTTTTCACGTAGATTCTCCGTTGGTATGGGGCATACACGTACCGGCAAAATCTGCACTTCAGCACCCAGCTGAGCTGCGTAATGTTCCTTTTTTGGTAAGTCGGCTGGGCTCGGGCTCCCACTTGATGGCTTTTCTTCTCGCGAGCGAACAGGGGTGGGATACCGGATCGATGGATTTTGAAATCATCGGGAACCTCGAAGGCGCCATTAAATCGTTAAAAAGCAACAATCCGAAGGCTTTTCTTTGGGAAAAATACACAACGCAACCTTTGGTAACCAAGGGTTGGTTTCGTCGTATTGGCGAAATTCCTACTCCCTGGCCTTGTTTTGTAATTGTGGCTTCCGAAAATTTTCTCGCCAAGCATCCGGACCTCGCCGATAGGCTGCTCGAGGAGATTTACCGTACCAATGCCCGGCTAATGGCCGATAAAGAAGCGATTGTGTCTCCCATTGCCAACAGGTACCAGCTGGAGGCTACAGACGTAAAGAAATGGTTGCGACAAACCCGCTGGGCCACCTCCCCGGAGATAGCGCAAAGCCACTTGCAAAAAACCATGGATATTTTGGCCCAAGTGAAGCTAATCCAAAAGAAAGTTTCGACGGCAGCCTTGTATTACCGCAGCCCGAAGTAAAAAAAAGCTGTCCCCATGAAAGGAGACAGCGAGGTGTATCGTGTGTAAGTACGGCTTGCGATTAGAAATCGGAATATTCGGTCGGATACAAAAGGCGCGTATCGTTTTTTGACACGGTGTTGCGGTATTCTTCCAGGTCCTTCATGGCTTCCCAGTCCGGGTCTACCCGAAAGGCGTCCCAATGGGCGTCACGGTCTGCCTTGTTCTCAAAGGTGGTCATGTAGACCAGATTGGGCATGTTGGCTCCAGCAAGCGTTTCGGCGTAGAAAACCGGATTAAAATTGAGCCTGTCAAAAATGTCAATTTCACCGCTGTTGAACATTTTTACTTTTTGCCGGTAAAGACGTTCGGTGGCGGCCTCGTAACTTCTCAATTCATAAACTCGTTCAGACTTTGGCCCCGTCAGGCTAGGTGTTGCCATTCGGGGACTACCGGTAAAGGCTTGCAGCAGCAACGTTTCCAGACGAACGAAGGGCGCCTGATCGTGGGCAGCAAAAATATAGCTTTTTCCCGCGGCCTGATACGCCTGATCCTTGTCTAACTTTCCCTGAAATTGAAAATATTCCTTCGAATTCTTGAATGGCAACAGCAAGTAAATCTTTTTTCCGGCGTCAGCTTCGGATGCCAAGGGTTTGAATACCCCCACATTCGACACGCCGGCTCGATGCGCAGCCGGAATAAAGGCCGATTCCAAATAATCATCGACCATTTTTTCCTGGGCCGCTGTTTCCAGGTGGTATATTTTCAGTTCGTACAGATCTCTTTTTCCATCCTGGGCCTGTGATTGGGTGAAAGCCGTGAGAAATGCCAACATTAACAAACTGCCCCCAAGCAGTAACGGGTTATTTCTAAACATGGTATATTGTGTTTAATGGTAAGTTTCCGGAACCAAAACCGGTAATCCGATCACAAAAGTATATAAAATAACACTACTTTTAAAAATAAATTATAGCAATGGAAAATTTCTTATTATTTTTGGTTTATCTTTTGTAATTATTGTTAGGTTTTATTCTTTATTAGTTAATTCAAAAACATGAAGCGGATTTTAGTAACGGGAGGGGCTGGTTTTTTGGGCAGCCATCTCTGCGACAAACTTTTAGGTGAAGGAAACGAGGTAGTTTGCGCAGATAATCTTTTTACCGGCAGGAGAAAAAACATTCATCACTTGCTGGACAACAAGAATTTTGAATTTCTACGCCACGATGTCACGCTACCCCTGTATGTGGAGGTAGACGAGATTTACAACCTTGCTTGTCCGGCAAGTCCGGTCCATTACCAGTTTGACCCGGTACAGACCACCAAGACCAGCGTGCTTGGTGCAATCAATATGCTGGGGTTGGCAAAACGGTTAAAAATTAAGATTCTGCAAGCAAGTACAAGTGAGGTATACGGGGATCCGGAGATTCACCCGCAGCCGGAATCGTATAAAGGCAGTGTAAGTGTGACCGGGCCCAGGGCCTGCTACGATGAAGGGAAGCGGTGCGCAGAAACCTTGTTTTTTGATTACCACCGACAACATAAGCTCCAAATTAAGGTGATGCGGATATTCAACACCTATGGACCCCGCATGCATCCATCCGACGGTCGGGTCGTAAGTAATTTTATCGTTCAGGCATTGAAAGGCGATGACATAACCATTTTTGGTGACGGAAAACAAACCAGAAGTTTCGGTTACGTAAGTGATTTGATCGCCGGCATGCACGGCTTGATGAACAGTCCAAGTGACTTTATCGGTCCGGTTAATATTGGAAACCCCGTCGAATTTACGATGCTGGAGTTGGCAGAGAACGTATTGGAACTTACCGGTTCAAAAAGTAAATTGAGATTTCTACCTCTTCCTCAGGATGATCCGATGCAACGGAAGCCAAACATCGATTTGGCCCGGGAAAAGCTGGGATGGGAACCCAAGGTGCAGCTTCGGGAAGGACTGGTAGAAACGATTGCCTATTTTGATCAGGTGCTTCGCGAAGGATTGTACTAACGAGCTGGTTTAATTCCGCTCCGAGCATTGTTTTCGATTTTCCGAAAACAATGCTTTTTTTTGCCTGCTGGAAATGGGGACAGGTCGGAGAGCAGGTGAAAAGAAAAAAATAATTTAAACACAGATTTTAGGTGTTCGAATAGTAAATTTTGTATTTGATAGTAAATCAAAATAAAAATTAAATATTCAACAACAATAATCCATTTTTATTAAAAAATAACAGGTAAAACCTTTTTTTATTTGTTTGGTGATTGGTATCTTTACCAGGCAATACTAATCACCTTAATCCTACGCAGTCATGAAAAGCAGTTATAAAATTTTTGCTATCGATGATGAGCCTTCTGTTTTATTGATCATCCAACATTACTTTAAGGGTAAATTTGAAGTGAATGTTTTCAATAAGCCTGCAGATGCCGTTGCTACCATGCACGAGGGTAATCTGCCGGATATTATTATTTGCGATCTAAATATGCCTGAAATCAGCGGAACCGAATTTGTCGAATTGATTCGTGCCAGTGGTTTTTTCTCGGCGATCCCGCTGATTGTTCTTTCTGCGACCGAATCCTCCGAAAAGAAGATTGATATTTTAAATCTTGGTGCGGATGATTTTATGGTAAAACCATTCAACCCAAAGGAATTGGAAGCCCGCATTAATTCCATCTTACGAAGGACCGGGAAACCGACTTTGCAAACAATAAATGGATAAATCTGTCCGAAAAATTGCGTTGATTTCCGAAAATCAACGCATCGTTGACGAGGTCACGCAAGCAGTGGATGGCGTATTCGAGATGAATACCTTTTCGAATGGCATTACCTTTTACAATCACCTATCCAAGTTAAAGGGAGATTTTTTCATGGTCTTGAGTGATTCTTCGATGATGGGAGTTCATGGACTTCCGTTGAAGCAGACCATAGAAAAATTGGGTTTTGGCCACCTACCGTTTTTCTTGCTGGTAGATCAGGCTAGCCGGGAAGAGATCTATCAGGCAATCAAGCAGGGAGTTTCGGATTTCATCATGAAACCCATTGATCCAGGGAAGTTATTGACCCGCCTTGAGTTTCAGGTTCGCCATCCTATTGGCAAAATCAAGGAGTCCGAAATCACACCGGTCAAAGAATACAAGATGCCGTTGATCAAACGATTATTCGATATCGTGGTGTCCGGGCTTATTCTGATTGCCCTGTCTCCCTTGTTCCTGATTGTTTCCATTTTGATTAAATGGGAGTCCCGAGGTCCCATTTTTTACTATTCTTACCGCGTTGGAACCGGATACACGATTTTTAAATTTTATAAATTTCGATCAATGGATCCGGATGCCGATGCCAAATTGCAACAACTGAAACACCTCAACCAATACCAAAAGGCAGAAGATCCGGCGCAGGAAGAAACGGCGGCCCCTTCTATTTCTGAAGTGAAGGAGTTGTGTGAATTTTGCGAACAAGCTGGCGGTGGTTGCTTGCAGCCCATGTACGACGATAACAAAATGGTCTGCGAGAAAATTCTTTTGGCAAAAAAGGCTGGCAATCAGGAAGCCGCCTTTATCAAAATCAAAGACGACCCCAGAGTCACCCGGATTGGTAAATTTATCCGGAATACCAGCATCGATGAGTTGCCCCAGCTATGGAATGTACTGCGAGGCGACATGTCCCTGGTAGGCAATCGTCCGTTGCCCTTATACGAGGCTGAAAAGATCACCACGGACAAGTATTCCTTGCGTTTTTTGGGACCTGCGGGGATCACCGGCCTTTGGCAAGTAGAAAAACGGGGAAGAGGCGAAATGTCGGAAGAAGAACGATTGAGTTTGGATAACGACTACGTCAAGAATTTTTCCATTTGGTTTGACCTAAAAATTCTACTGCGTACCGTTCCGGCATTGTTTCAAAGCGAAAACGTTTGATTGACCAGTTTCCAAAAAAGGGAAACACGTCCCTCCCAGGTATTGGCTGCGGCTTCCCGGTACCGTTTTTCTGCTTTTTCAGGCAGGTTCTGCTTCAATTCTTCGTCAATTGCCCGAATAAACGATTCCTTTTCACCTTCCAAACGTATGTGCGGGTGAAACGACTGGATGTCCTCGGAAAAAGGCGTTGCCACCACGGGTTTTCCGGAGGCAAGGTATTCGTTTATTTTCAGGGGATAAATACTTCTGGTAACGTCATTGCATAGAAACGGCAACACCAACAGGTCAAAATGGGCCAGGTATGTGGGCAGTTGTTCAATTTTTTTCGGTCCGGTAAAATGCAAGTTGGGGAGGGCGTCCAGGTCGATATTCGTATGCCCCCAATGGTTTCGTGGGCCTACAAGCACCACACTTTTCTCGGGGTATTTCTCGCAGATTCCCTTGATTATCTCGTAGTCGATCCGATGGCATATATTTCCGGTATACCCAATGATGGGCCTGGGTAGTTCCTGCAGCTCTTCGGGTAGCGGTAATGCTTTTTCGTAGGCGGATTTAAAAAGGGTAAAATCAGCCGCGTTCGGAAAATAGGCGACGGTATGTCCGGACAATTCCGACAATTCTTTTTGCAGAAGACGTGAGGTGGCCAGACTCAGATCGGCTTCTCGTATGGCTTCAACTTCCAAGTAAGCACCGTGTTTACGTAGATAGGGCTCAAGCGCCCGTATGTTGTCCCGTGACTGATAAATAAAGGCCTTTGGGGAAAAACCCTCGGGGAGACTGCTCAAGTAAAGTGGGTTAAACGAATTAAAAAAAATAAAATCAGTCCACCCCAGATGCTGCAATCCTTTCGTTATTTGCTTGCTTAAGCGCAGGTTGTTCCACTCTGCCAATGTGCGGTAGAGCCAGCCCGGTGGCAACCAATTAATCGGTAGCATGAGCGGGGGAGTCAGTGCGTATAAGTTGGGTCCGTAATCGGGAAGCGGTATCAGGCAATTTTCTCCGAAAAGCAGGGCCCGCTTTCTTGCCTTTACGCCTGGTTTTTTTCGTTCCCGAATAAAATCCAGTAAGGTAAAGGGGTAGTCTACGTAGATTACCACCTGGTCCCGGGCGAAGGTTTTGGCTAGCGACCAGGAAGCCGAGGAAAAATCGCCGTCCCAACGAGACATACTGGTCATTACGATTGGAAGTTGCTTAAATTTGGAAAGAGAAAAATTACGCATAAAAATCTCGTTTTTTATCGGTGCAAGTTGTCGAAATGTATTTAAGAAATAGTAAATTTAGGATAAAAATAATCATTAATTTTTGAAGCTTTGATCTTGTTTGAAATTATCGCCTGGCTTTGCTGTTTTTACCTTGTGTTTCCCTTAGGAAGTGGTCTATTCGCGGTTTTAGGAAAAAAGGAAGCCCTTGACGAAAAATCCTATGTTGCGGATTTCGCCTGCATTATCACCGTTTATAAAGAAAAAGACATTGCCTGGCCCCTGGTTCGGGCCTTGCTGAAACAGGATCATCCGAGTTTTAAGGTATACCTGGTAGCAGACGGCATCGATGAAGACTTCGAGGCTAAGGTACAGGATCAACGACTCAAAATTTTTCAGCCGCGGCCTTTTTTAAATAGTAAAGTGGCATCTATTGCCCTTGCCCTGGAAAAAATGGACCACGGCCACAGCCATGTGGTTATCTTCGATCCGGACAATCTCGTCCCCGCACATTTTTTGCGGGTCATTGACCGGTACCATGCCAATGGCTTTCAGGCGGTGCAAGGAAAGCGAATCGCTAAAAACACGGAGGGAACCTACGCGGCGCTTGATGCCCTCGGTGAATATTACTATGATTTTGCCGTCAGAAATGTGCCCTATTTGCTGGGTTCTTCCTCGACCATTGCTGGTTCGGGGATGTCGCTGGAGATTGGCTTGTATCGGGAAAATATCGCCGGTGAGATGCAGGTTTTGGAAGAAAAAGGGGTGGTAGTCGCCGAAGACAAGTCACTGCAATTGCAGCTGGTGGAGCGAGGTATTCGGATCGCCTACGCGGGTGCGGCCGTCTTGTTTGACGAGAAAATCACCGCTGCGACGCAGATAGGTCGGCAGCGGGGCAGGTGGCTGAATAGCTTCTTCGGGCAATTACCCGCTTCCCTTCGCCTACTGGGAAAAGGCCTGGTATCTCTGGATTGGAACCGCATCTATTTTGCCTTGATGGTGGCCATGCCTCCCATGGTAATCCTCGTGGGGATAAGTGGCCTGATGGCCCTGCTGGCATTGTGGGTAAATGTCAGCTACTTCTTCCTGCTAGTCGGTTGCATGGTCCTGTTTGCATTGGGCTTTTTGACCCTGCTTGCCTTTAATCACAGCCCCCCGGAAGTACTGAGGGCCATACCGAAAATTCCACTTTTCGTTTGGGGACAACTTTCGGGTATGCTCCACATACGCAAAGCCAATAAGGATTTTATGGCGACTACCCATCAGGAAATAACGGAAATCGAACCGCTATGGGCGAAGCGGAAGGAGGAATTCAGTTACCTGGAAAACTGGTGGAAATAAACTCCGCTGTGTCGGGGATTAACGTTTCGCTACTTTTTCCTGGATGGAACGTAGCATGCTGGGATACATGTTTACCGCCTGCAGCAGGCAGTGAAAAAAGCGGATCGGGAGGTATTTTCGCAAAATCAGGTGCTTGATCAATGCCGTACAAAAAACAGCAGTTACCAGGCCATACGCTGCCCCAGGCAATCCGATCCAGCGGATAAACAGCCAGCTCAACCCCGCTCCGTAGAGAAAAGTACCCAGGACCATGATCATGTTGATGAAGGGTTTGCCGATGGCATCCAAAAACACACCGGATTGTCGGTCAAAGGGTTTGATTAACGCCAAAAATGCCATAATTCGAAGAAAAGGGACCGCCTCCAGGTAAGCCTCACCGGCAATAAGCAGGATTATCTGCTGTGCAAACAGCAAGCAGAACAGCCAAAAAGGGATGGTCAGGCTCAACATCATTCCCAGTGTCTTTTCGTAAAGGGTTCCCAGGCTCGCTGTTTGCTTTGAGTCGTGGGCTTCGGCCGCTTTGGGGTAGCTGATGGAGGCAATGGAGTTTACCGGAATTTCGACCACATTCATTACTCGCCCGGCTGAATTGGCCATGGCCACCTGTACGGGGGAGAGTAACGCGCCGAGGAGAAATTTATCCAGGCCATTGGTAAGCATGGATATCAGGTTGGTCCCAAACACGTATTTCCCAAAGTGAAATACCTTTGCCAGCCAGTAATTTTTCGCCTTCCACTGTACCCGAAAATACGTACGTACCTGATAGGCTGACATCAGGGTGGCCAGGGCAAATGCAGCGTTTTGGTACCAGGCGAGTGCGTAGAGGCTCAGTTCCTGTTTGAACAAGTAGGACAGGGCGATGATCAAGAAAAAGGGAAGGCTCTTGCTAATTCCGGCTAAAAAGTAGGCCTTGAAGTCGTACCGGGCCTGCATCAACACCAAATTGTGGGTATGAAACACCAACACCGGGAGAACCCAGGCATAAATGGTCAGAATTTCTGCTAGTTTAGGCGCATGGAACAAGCGGGCAAGCGGAGAAGCCGCCAGCACGAGCAGCACAAGTATTAACAAAGTCAATGAGGTATTTAGCAAAAGCGCTGCTGTCTGTATTTTCCGTTGTACGGCTGAATTTTTACCAACGATAAATTTAATCATTCCATTCTGAATAAAGCCGTTTCGAGCCATGTCCAGAATAGCGGTGATGGTGATCAGCAGCACCCAAACCCCAAAATCCTCCGGTGACAAAATACGTACCAATAGCATGAAGCCGACAAAGCCTAGGAGAAAGTCCACCCCGCGGTGCATCATGGTAAAAAATCCACTTTTGAGCCAATATTTTTTATCGCTCATGCTTTGGAGACCAGGTTTTTATAGCAATCCAATGTAATGACAGCTCCTTTTTTGTAATCAAAAAGGGGTGGGCGCAGATAGCCCTTTTCAATGAGTTTGCTCCGTGCATCCGGATGGGCAAGCAAGTGTTCGATTCCCTCGCTAAGGCTGAGAGGAGCCGTGGGGTCGATCAGCAAGGCGGCATCGCCTGCCACCTCGGGCATGGAGGAGGTATTGGAGGTAACGACCGGACATCCGCAAGCCATCGCTTCCAAAATCGGCAGCCCGAAACTTTCACGCAGCGATGGGTAGAGGAATAGGACCGCCTGGCTGTAAATGGCTGGAAGGTCTTCGTTGGGAATGTACCCGGTCAGGTGGATCGTATTGAGCAATTGGGGAGCACCGATCTCGGCGAGCATGGATTCCAGGATTTCTTTTCCGATGTCGGGCATGACCAGGTCCGGAAAGGGTACCTTTCGCGATTCCAACAGGGCGAGTGCTTTGAGCACGCCTCTGAGGTTCTTTTTGGGATCGGTATTGCCCAAAAACAGGATAAAGGTATTCGGTAAGGTGTACTTTTCCCGAACTGCTTTTTGCCTTTCCACCGATTCTTTTCGGAAGTGCCCGGCCACGCCGTTGTATACGACCTGCACACGGGAGGAATCCATGTGAAAATGCCGGGTGATGCGTTCTTGTTCGAAGGCCGAAACGGTAAAGATGGCGACGGCCTTTTTTACCACTGCAGGTACATTCCAACGGCGGTAAAGATTCCCGAAACGTTGGTACAGGGTGCCTTCTTTTAGGTTTATTTTTTCCAGGTAGATGATATCGTGAAGCGTAATTAGCAAAGGTACCCGGCAATTAACGGGGGCGGTATTGCTGGTGCAATGCAGCAGGTCCAGGCGGTAGGAGCGAACGGCTTTTGCCAAATGGTATTGCTCCCAGATGGGGTAGGGGCTGGACGGCAGCGGGACGATGGTAAAATTCTCAGTTGGGCGTAGCGGGGACGTGTCCTCCATCTCGTTGACAAAGATGAAATACTGGTTTTCCCGGTCCATTTCCTGTAGGTTTCGGATGAGTGCCAGGGCCACCATGTCCATTCCGTGTCGTTTTTTGCGAAAAATACGCTGCGCTTCAATTCCGATTCTCATGATGGACTAGGGTTAGGTTTTCCTGAATGTTTTGCATAAAAAGGCCGGCTACAAATCCGTTGAAGTACGTTTTGGCATGGGACCATTCGCCTTGGGTCAGGTGTACGAGGATATTCTTGGGCAAGGCCACCGCAAAGTAATAGGCCGCAGTAAAGAAAAACAGGGGCCAGGTCACGTTTCTGCGCAAAAATAGCCAGCGGTTTCGGCTCATGTAATAGGTTTTTAGCAGGGAGTTTTTCCCCACACTCATGGATTCTTTGTGTAAAATATGGCTTCCTGGCTCGTACCACAGCGTGTATCCTGCATCTTTGATGCGCTCGCAGTAGTCCATTTCCTCGTAATACAGAAAGTAGAGTTCGGCCATCATGCCAATTTCGAGGACCACAGACTTGGGAATAAACATGGCTGCTCCGTGCGCCAGTTGGGTGGGTTCGGCTATCTGGTACTGCCCGAGGTCCTTTTCCAGGTACCCTTTTCCTTTTCCCCTACCGGTAACGGGATTGATCGCAGAAAATCCCGCATACTGTATGGTATCGGGCTGGTCGTAATACAAAATTTTGGGGCAAATAAGGCCGACCTTGGGGCTTGCCTTGGCCCGTTCGAGTAGCACGTCCAGTATGTCCTCCGCAACTTCGGTATCGTTGTTGATTAGAAAAAAATATTCGCCGGTTGCGACTTCCATACCCCGGTTGTTTCCCCCTGCGAATCCTTCATTTTTGGGGTTCCTAACCAGAATGGTGTTCGGGTAGCGTTCGGCAATTGCCCCAGGGTCTTCGCTCGACGCATTGTCAACGACAATGATTTCGACATGCGGGTAGCTCACCTTCTGAAAAGACGCTAAAAAATCCAGCGTATGGGTCAATCCGTTGTAATTGATCGTAATGACAGAGATCAGTGGCTTATCCATGGTTATCCAATTTGGTTGCGTTCGTTTCAAGTGAAGGAGCAAGGTACAGGTAGGCCCAGGACATGTAAAGAATGATCCCGGTGGGCATCTGACCCAACAGGGGGTTTCCTAGCGATGCAGCCGCAATTCCGACATAACCGGAGAAAAGCGCAAGTAGCTTTTGCCGAAGGCGGGGATCTTTTACCTGCCATATTCGGAAAAGGGCCAGCAATGCAATAAAGGCGAGTATGCCTATGTGAAGGTATAGCCCAACGATACCCATTTCGGCCCAGATTTTTATAAACCAACTGTCGTTAGGTGTTTCAGCCAGGAAAGTACCCGGACTAAAGCGCTGTCCCCAAAATCCGGAAGTGCCAATGCCTCCACCAAAAGGGCGGTTTTTCAGGTATTCTGAGAACTTTGCTTTGTTTTCCAACCGCACATTTAACGAGGCATCGTTGGGATCAAGCGCGGAGCGAAGCCTCCGAACCTGGTAGTTTTCATTGCCAATACTGGTAAACTTTAGGAAAATAAAAACCAGGCTGAGTGCCGCCAATCCGATGGCCATTAATTTAAAATTTTTCGATGCAAAGAGGTAGGCCAATGATCCAGCCACTGGCACCATCAGGGCTCCGCGGGTACCGCTCATGATCATCAGGTAAAAAAATAAGAGCGCACAGCCTGCAAAGATCAGCCGTTGTTTTACCCGAAAAGGTCCCAGCGCAAGTACCAGAGCGATCATGGCCGAATGGGCAATGCCCGCTCCAAATTGCCCCGCATCCGAAAAGAAGCTGAATACCCGGAGGTTTCCAAACAAAACGTGGGTGCTTCGGGACCCCTGGTCCAACCATCGGTTTTCCGCGTAGTCCAGGCCGATGTAATACTGCCGCAATCCCCAAAAAGACGCCAGGATCGAAAAAGCAAAAATGATTTTGATCATTCGGTTCAGGTCTTTTTCGGTATTGGCGTACAACAAGGTTATCGGCACGGTCAGAAACATGTAGAGGGCCGTACCGCGTACCGCATAGACCCAGGCGGTTATGCTTCTTGCCTCGGGATTAAAAATCTCCGCAACGTTATACGCCATCCAAATAAGGGTTACCGCAATTAGCGGGTTTTTTAGCTGGGTGAAGTCGGTTTTTACCCGATTGTGAAAAACGGCGCTGAGTAGCACCAGTACAAGCGCAAAATCTACTGTCAGCCCGAGGGGCAAATTGGGAATGTACCTGGCCGCTCCGATGGAAACAAAAGCGAGTACCAATGCCGTATACAAGGCATGGGAGGGGTGCCAGAGAATGAATACACCCATCGCCACTCCGATTGGTAGTGCAAAAAGCGTGGCGATTGCCAGGAACTCCGCATGCACCACCCATACACTGATCAGCAGGGAAAGAATCAATGCGACAACGGGGAAGGCGAGATGGGTTCGGGAATATTCCATGGCCGTCAGGAAAGGTATTTTTTCATCTTTGCCCGCAGAAAGGACCTGTCTCGAGGTATTTCCCCGTTCATGTCCTCCAGTTCATCGGATTGCAGCCGGTTTAGCCAGACGGTATGCGGGATCTTGACCATTTCTTTCAGGCTTTCGTGAAAACGTTCGTCGGCGGGCTTCCAGTTGCGCTGCCCATCCAATACCATGACCAACACATTGGCTTGATTGATCAACGGATAGTTTAGTGGGACTTCTTCGATTGGGGGTAATTCCCATAAAATAAACTCCTTCTCCGTTTGAGCAATTCGCTCTTCCCAATAGGCATCCCGTTGGTCATAGAGGATGGCCTGTTGATCGTAAGAAAGCGTATCGCAAGGCATATCCGCTGTGTCCCGCGAATGTCCCCAGTACACAATATTTCGGTTTTGGAGGGTTAATTCTTCCACCAACTTGCGGATAAGGAAGGTTTTTCCTTCTGCGGGTTTAAGGCTGTAAAAAAGGACGATTTTTTTCCCCTGTTGGGGTAGGTATTTACCCAGGTTGTTGTAAACCTGCTTCCGCAGTCGGTTGTAGAGGACGTCTTTTTTTATTGCCTTACTTAGGCCCCATTCATCAATCCATGCTCCGGAAACCTTCAGTCCGGTTACTTTTTCGGCCTGTGGTACGGACTTAATGGTACGGTCAATAAAAAAAGAGAGGATCACGATCGAAAATCCGAAGAATCCCGTAGCCAGGCTGCCTCCGATAATAAAGATCATTCGTTTGGAAGGTAGAGGGGATTTGGGATAGTACGGCTCATCGATCAGTTTTTGTGAAGAAGACATTTCCAGATCGTATTTTTGCAGGTACGCCATGTTTAGTCCATGCAGTATGGATAGGTATTGGTCTTCGTTTACACTTACTTCCCGTTCCAGTTTTTTTAGTTCCGCTCCCAGGGGTGCAAATTCCTGTATTTTTTCCGAGAGGTATGCTTTTCGGTTTTGCATGACGTCCAGGGCTTGCTTTTGTTCTTCGAAAAGAATTTTTAGCCGCAGCCATTCTTCCAAGACCGTTTCACGTTCTATGCCTTGAAGGGAGTTGCTATTTCGAAATAACTCCTTCGAATCCGCTGCTATTTGGTCTTTCAATTGGACGATTTCGTCTTCCAATTGCGTGATTTTTGGTCCGGCGCTATTCTGGGCCTGCAAGCCCTGAATCTCCATGTCCCGGACCACAATTTCGTCCTGAAGGGCGGAGATGTTTTGAATGATCACTTGCCGCTTGTCAAAATTTTCAAACATCTCCTGGATTTCATTCAAATTGGATTCGGTTCCGGATAGTAGGCGCTTGGACCGCTCTTCGTCCTGCTCGTGTTCCAATTTGGCGATATCCAGGTATTTCCCCTGTTCGTAATAGTTCAGGATTCGGTTTTCGGTCATGAAGGACTTGAGCCTATCTTCTGCCTCCCGTAATTTCCCTTGAGCGATGTCCAATTGGCTTTGGAAATAAGCAATGGAATTGGTGTTCTCCATTTCCTTCATCCCCGAATAGCGTTCCATAAAGGCCGTAGTTAGCAAGCGCAAGGTATGGTAGCACACTCCGGGGTCGTCTGTACGGTACGACAGCTCCATCATATCGCTGGAGAATTTTCTTGCGACACTCAATCGCTCCAGGATCTTTGCCATTGCATAATGCCGGTGCTCGCGCAGCAGGTATTCGACGGGCGAGTTCGGTTCGCGCATGTAGTGGGCTTTTACTCGGGCAAAGGTTTCCTTCTCGTCGCCGGGTACGGATAACTCCTGCCAAAGGGATGGTTGAATGTGCTCCCGAAGATCCAGCCAGCAGTCATTGTGAATAACGGATGGGTCGGGCTCTGGGAGCGAGATATGTAAGGCCAGCAGGTGAAGCGAAGCCTCTTCGATGGTCTCCCGTGACTTTACCAACAGGGTAAGGTTATCAAACAAATTGTTAGAGGTGTAAAAATCCATGCGGATCACACCCCCATCGGTAGCTCCCCGGTTACTTGTTGGATTCGTGAACACGATGGTTTTGCTTTCGTATTCGCGTGTCATGTTTCGGGTGAGCATAAACACCCCCAGACCGACTAGAATCGGCGGTAGGATAATACGGAATTTATTCTTCCAAAGAAGGCGAAAAAGTTGTTTAAGGCTCATTTTTTCGGATTATTTGCGTCAATGTCACACCAATCAATAGTTCCAATTTTTGAACGGCAACAAAAAAACTACTTCGCGCGTTTTCGTATTCCGATTGGGCTATGGTATGGATTTCTGCGTTCCTCATGTAACTGGACGCGTCCAGATTACCTAGATTAAACTCCATTTCTACCTGCAATAGGTTGGTTCTCGCCTTTTCCTGCATCTGCATTCGGATATTCATCAGTCGCTGGGCGAGGATGAGGGTGTTGTATTGTTCGATTACTTGCTCGGCAATCACCAACTCCATTTCCCTGGTTTTATAATAAGTAGCCTCCATTTCCTGTTTTTGAAGATTGATCCGATCGCCTCGGTTAAAAATCTCTGAGAGGGGGATACTTAGGTTGGCACCTGCCCGGTAACCATTGGCAATATTCGACAGGTCGGCTCCCTGGGTTCCAGTGGTGACGATGGCTTGATTTCCATACCCGTAATCGATGTATCCACGCAATAAATTGGTCCAGGATTTTTTGGCAAGATTCAGCCGTGACT
Organism: Cyclobacterium xiamenense; assembly: GCF_900109255.1. NCBI lineage: Bacteria > Pseudomonadati > Bacteroidota > Cytophagia > Cytophagales > Cyclobacteriaceae > Cyclobacterium > Cyclobacterium xiamenense. Next base: position 63,028 of record NZ_FNZH01000001.1, read on the forward strand.
CTGCGGATCCAATCAGGGCTTCATTCAGGCGGATGGTCGGATGCTGAGCAATGGCCATGTCGATCAGGCTGTCCAATGGAGGCAATTGATCCTCAAGAGAAACATTCAAATCGAGGTCCTCGAAATAAGCTGCCGCCTGTTGGGCACGTAAGCCTTCGGAAAAGGTAAAAAATCCTAAAAAGTAAAACAGGCTCAGGAAAAGAGGCCTTGTAGGGTTTTTTAACATGAATTTCATTTATTTATATATCAATGACAAAAATTGTTTTATGTAAAATAAATTACTGTTTTTGCCTGAATTTTAAAATAAAAGTAACAAAATTTTTAATTTATCCTTTTTTTTTGAATTTAAATTTTCACGGCATATATTCATTAATTATTTAAAAGATCGATGGTTCAGCAGCAATTAGCGGACAGATTGTCCCGAAAAAGCGAAGCGATTTACGGCAGGGAAGCACGCAACACAAGCGAAAAAATAGGCTTGTATTGGGCCTTTTTGCGAGAAGTAATGCAGGGCCTCTACCGGATTGTCAACGCAAAATACCGATTGAGAAAATGCGCCGCGTTAGGAAAACTGGTCACGGTACGAGGGCGTCTACGGGTGGAAGGATTGGGAGAGATTCGCGTGGGTGACCGATGCACCATTTGGTCGCACATGGGTACCACCCAGTTGTATGCCGATAGAGGGGCGGTTTTGGACATAGGGGAAGGTACCTTCATCAATACCGCTTGCATCATTTCTGCAAGCGAGCGGATTACAATTGGAAAAAACTGTCAGGTAGCCAATCAGGTTATTATCATGGACGGTGATTTTCACGGGGTGGATGACCGTTCCGAGAAGGGAAAATCCGGCGCCATTACCATTGAAGACGGGGCTTGGCTTGCTACCCGTTGTATGGTACTCAAAGGCGTGCGCATTGGAAAGGGTGCCACGGTAGCGGCCGGGGCCGTAGTAACCAAAGACGTAGCTCCCTATACCCTTGTGGGAGGAGTGCCTGCTCAGGTTATCAGAAAATTAGCCACGCCCGAATCGGAGCCTGCCATACAGGAGGATTCTAGGGCCTAGTTTGTGAAGAAACGTATAAATGTATCCAGATAAAATGAATCGTTGTGTAATTATAGATGACGATGCGGCAAGCATTGAAGTGCTGTCGCATTACATTTCCAAAACAAAGTCACTGGACCTGGTGGCTAAATTTACGGATGCAATCGAGGGTTTAAACTTTTTGGTGGAAAAAAAAGGAACGATTGATTTGATTTTTCTGGATATTGAAATGCCGGAAATGAATGGCTTTGAAATCCTGAAACACAGCCAATACGATGGAGCACTGATCGTTATTTCGGCCAATCACGAAAACGCCATATCGGCGTTTGAAACAAATGCTTGTTTTTACCTACCCAAACCCTTTTCTTACACCCAATTCTTGAAGGGGATTGAAAAATTCAAAGAAGCCGAGGTACGCATCGATCCCAATTCCTACTCCAGGGATTTTATTTTCGTAAAGGACGACCGATTGTACAAGAAAATTCTCTTCGCTGACATTAGTTATTGCGAAGGAAAGGGAGACTATATCAGCCTGAAATGCAAGTCCCAGACCTATACCATCAAATCGACCATTTCGAATTTCTTGGAGAAGTTGGCCGCCAATCCGGAATTTGTACAGGTACACCGCTCTTACGTGATCAACCTGCACTACCTAACGGATTTTGACAGCGATACTGCGGTGGTGGATGGAAAAATTATTCCCATCGGTGCCAAGTACAAGGAACAGCTAAAAAACAGCGTTAATTTTCTATAAAAAAGGGGCAGTTCCCCTTGCCCTACCCAGCAAGGGAAGCCTGCAACTTTTTTCGCCCGTACTACTCTTCGTTGACGTGCCGTTGGATCAGTTTTGTCACCAGGGCATTTTCCTTTGAGAAATCATCTAGCATTTTTGCGATCGCCTTCTCCTCGAATCGTTCCAGTGATTCTAAATCCAATGCAATGGCATACAATGCGTCCAATCCGGCGGTGAGCGCCGAACCTTTCAACTTGTGTCCTTCGGAGGACAGCCCCTCCAGGTTTTTTTCAGAAAAGTGTTTTTTTAATACCTTATCCGACTGCGCAAGTTCTTTGACGGTGAGCTTGAGTACTTCGTTGATCACCTCCGGTTCATCCCCCAGGTATTCCTTGACTTTGCCTAAATTAAAATGGTTGAGTGACTCCGTTTCCGTCAGGTTCACCGGCTCCGTCAGAAGGGCTTCTGTGGGGGCCGCGGGTGCGGCTTCGCCGGAGTTCCCCACTTTTTTGGCAGGCAACCATTGTTCGAAAATGGTTCGAATATTTTTTTCTACGATCGGTTTGGCGACAAAATCCACCATTCCGGATGCCAGGCAGTTTTCGCGTTCTCCTTTGATATTGCCCGCAGTAATGGCCACGATCGGAATATCTTTGAGCGCAGGGGATTGTTTGATTTTCTTTGTGGCTTCGTGACCACTCAAAACCGGCATTTGGATATCCATTAATATGATATCCGGTAGGTGTGCTTCCGCCATTTCAACCGCCGATAAACCGTCCGTGGCCTCTAGGATTTCCGTATCGGGCGACACCTTTAGAATGATGGTTTTTGCCAAAAACATGTTGATGGAATTGTCTTCAGCGATCAATACTTTAAAGTTATGGCGTAGGGATTCCTCTGAGACCGCTTCAGCGGCTGCTGATTTCGGAAGGGATGTGCCTGGATTGAGCTGAGCGAGGGCATCGTAAAGGTCCTTGATTTTGATAGGTTTGGCCAATTTGATGCGTATGCCCAATTCCCTGCATTTTTTATGGATGTAGTCATCGTCTGCCGAACTATGCAGTAGCACAATGGGCTGGTTGGCTTTTTCCCCGGAAAAATTATTTCGAATTTTTTCGGCAGTTTCCAATCCATCCATGTAGGGCATGTTTAGATCCATCAAGATGGTATCGAAGCCTCCATTCGACTCGATCTTTTGCAGCGCATCGAAACCGTTTGTCGCTTCCTCCATGTGAATGTTTTTTAAGGAAAACATTTCTTTTAGAATCAATCGGTTGTTTTCATTGTCATCCACCACCAGTACCTTTTTGATAAAGTCTGTATCGGTTTTTTTGATGCAGTCGCCGTTTTCGGTGGTAAGCTCGATATCAAAATAAAATTGACTTCCCACACCCAATTTGCTATGTAGTTTCAACTCGGAGCCCATCATGGCCAATAGCTTGTTGGAAATGGTTAGCCCCAGACCGGTACCTCCGTATTTTTTGGTAGTGGAGCCGTCCTCCTGGGAAAATGCGTCAAAGATTTTCTTTTGGTTTTCCTCGGATATGCCAATACCCGTATCCCGAACCTCAAAGCGGATGAGCTGTTTTTCATCCGGAAGATCCTGCAGGGTTTGGACTTTTAACTCAATCTCTCCTGCTTTGGTGAATTTTACAGCGTTGCCCAAAAGATTGATTAAAATCTGTTTGAGTCGTATATCGTCAATGTAGATAAAGCGGGGTAGCTCCTTTTCAAGATTCAGCAGCATTTCAACCCCTTTTTTCTGCGCCTGGTAGGAGACCACGTCGGTCGCCTGTCCTGCCAACTCAAAGACGTCCGTTTTGCTGATGTCCAATTCCAGTTTCCCTGCTTCAATCTTGGAAAAATCCAGGATGTCATTGATGATGTTGAGCAGGGTATTGGCGGACTGATTGACAATCCCGATGTATTGGTTCTGAACCTCGTTCAGGTCGGTTTTTAAGAGCAGGTCCGTAAATCCAATAATGCCGTTGAGCGGGGTACGGATTTCGTGACTCATATTGGCCAGAAACTCGGACTTTGCCAGGCTGGCTTTTTCGGCAAGCTCTTTGGATTCCACCAGATTACGCTCCAGGATATTGCGGTCAATGGCGTTGGAGATGCTGTTTGCAAAACTCTTTAACAAGGACAATTCCGCCTGCGACCATTGCCTTTCCAGTTTGCAATCGTCGTATCCGGTAAAACCCCAAAAGCCCTCCTCCGTAAAAATCGGAATCGCCAGTATGGACTTGATATTTTGTTCTTCCAGAAATTCCCGGGTAGATGAACTCTCTGACATCTCCGAAAGAATGGCCTGAAACACTTCGTTGTTTTCCATGGGTTGGACAAAGTCGCCAAAAAAATTGATCGGGACATCCTGCAAATCTGGGTTATTGACTTGTGGTTCTACCTCATCGGCACTCCATTCAAACCGTTGGGACGTGAGGGTGGTGCCATCCGGCGCCTTGCTGTTTTCCCAGTAATATACCCGGTCCACATCGGCGGCCTTTCCGATGAGCTCCAGACTTCTGGAAATGGCCTCGTTTAGATTTCGATTCGAAAGCAATTCGTCGGTGGCTTTCGAAATGGCAGAAAGCATCTGTTCTTTCTGTATGAGTTGGTTTTCTCTATTCACTGCTTCGTTTATATCCTGAATGGTCCCAAATAGGTACAGGCATTTTCCCTCTTCAATGTGCGCTTCCCCGATACTGCGGACCCAAATTTCTGTTCCCGTAGCGGTTACGATCTTTAATTTTTCATCCCAGGCTTTGCCGTATTCTCTGGCCAGGGAAAACAACTCTTCCATCCGTTCCCGGTAAAATCCATCTTTATAAAACCGGAAGGAATCCTGCAAATCTGGCTTGTAGCCATCCTCTACCTCAAAAATAGCTTTGGTGATATCGGTCCAACTCAGGAAATTTTTCTCCACATCGTATTTCCATCCCCCGATTTTTGCCATCATGTGCGTTTGGTTGAGCAGCTCCTTGGCGTTTTGGATGGTTCGTTCCAGACGAAGCCGCTCGGTGATGTCGATGGAATTACCAATGACATAGCTCTCCCCCGCGTGGTCTTTTTCCAGGGTATTGCTGTACAACCACACCTTTAGGGTTCCATTTGCCTGACGGGTGGTCATCAGGCCCTGGGCTTTTCCATCGTTTTTTAATTCTCCAAAATAGCTGTCTATCTCCGAATGAAAACGAGACGGAATGATGTCCCATAGTTTTTTGGATAACATTTCCTTTACGGTGTAGCCCAGGAGCCGCGCACCGTAATTATTAAAGCTCAAGAAATTGCCCTCCAGATCGTGGGTTAACATCAATCCCTGACTATTTTCAAAAAAAGACCGAAACTTTTCTTCACTGGATAGCAGCCGCTCCTCTTTGTCTTTTTCTTCCGTGATGTCCCTCCCAATAGCAAAAATCCACTTATTTTTTAGGTCCCCTGTAGCAGTCCAGGCAAAGGTTTTGTAGTCACCAGCCTGGGTTTTTAAGCGGTGATTGAAATTACTACTAGCTTCGCCTTTGATTAACTTGTTGATTTCTACCATGGTTTGATCCACATCACTTGGATGGATGTAATCGGCCATGGGTTTTTCAGAAAGCTCCTCCTCGCCGTAACCTAGCAAGGTTTCAAAAGCTGCATTTACCTTGATAAATTTTCCGTCAAAACGAATGACGGTAATCAGGTCCTGCGATAGAGAAAGCGCCTTGCTTAATATTCGATCCTCAAAAATCTCGGTTTTAATCCGTATCTGCTCCCAGGTGGCCTTGGATAAAATACCCAGGTTTTCTTCGATCATCTCGGTGTTTTCATGAGCCGTGCCGTCCAACACCATCAGGTAACCCAAAATTTGTCCACTCGTTTCAGGGACCGGGTGCACAGCCAGGTACCCAATTTCTTTCATGTTCTGTAAAAATTCACTTTTCTCCAGCTCATGGTGTTTGGCTACGACCCTGAGTTCCTGGAATTTTTCCGCGGAGGTTAGCCACAGATACAGAGGATCGGCCTCCGGGATGGATTGAGGTTGAATGAGCTCCGATTTGGACTTGAACCAAAGTCCCTCGGTATCCAGAAAAGCGATGAAAGCATGTGCGCATCCGGTGAGTTTTTTGGCTAACAACACGATACGGTCAAAATTTTCATTGGGGACACCTTTTCCCAGGTAAAACCCGGAAGCCTTGGTGCCTTTGCTATTACCTCTCAAAGAATTACCTTTATTCATGGTGCGAATACTGAAGGTTGGCGGTTAGATCGATTTCTAAAGTTACTACGAAATTAATGACAATTGCTCAAAGAAATAAATCGTACATTTCGCTGAGTAAAAAAACGAAAATTTTTGGTTCATACCATGATGCTTTCCAATCATTCCACTTATTTTTACAAATTCGAGATTTTAATTTAAAAATCAAATCAAGGCGCAAAATTATATCCCATGCTCGATGTACTGTTTTGGTTGGCCATAGGCGTAGTTTTTTATGCTTTTTTAGGATATGGCGTTGTCTTATATATTCTGGTTAAGGCAAAAGGTGCTTTTTCAACGCCAAAAGACCGGAACGAACCGGACGATTGGCCCAGGGTAAGCCTGGTGATCCCCTGCTTTAACGAGGCAGATATTATGAAAAGCAAAGCAACGAATTCCCTCTCTCTGGAATATCCGGATTCGAAATGCGAGATAGTTTTTATCACGGATGGGTCCACCGATAATTTCCGTGAAGTACTGGCTGAGTTCCCGCAAATAAAAATTTTGCACGAAGACCGCAGAGCGGGCAAGACCGCTGCAGAAAACCGATCCATGAAAGAAATCGATACCCCGATTGTGGTCTTTACCGATGCGAATACCCTATTGAATAAAATGGCCCTCAAAAATATTGTGCGGCATTTTTCGGACGAGCAGGTCGGCTGTGTTTCCGGCGAGAAACGCGTGCTCATAGAAGACGCTGATTCAGCCAGCGCCGCCGGAGAGGGCATGTACTGGAAATACGAATCTTTTTTGAAAAAACTGGACTCCATGCTTTATTCGGCCGTGGGCGCGGCGGGCGAACTGGTAGCCTTTCGTTCCTCACTTTACCAGTGCCTTCCGGAAGACACCATCCTGGATGATTTCATGCAATCCATGTTGATCGCCTCGGAGGGATATAAAATTGTCTACGAACCCGATGCCTACGCCATGGAAACGGGCTCCGATTCCACCGGGGAAGAATTAAAACGAAAAATAAGAATCAGTGCCGGTGGCTGGCAGTCCATGAAACGATTGTTTTCCCGAATCACGCCATTTAAGCAACCCGTATTGTTTTTTCAGTATTTTTCCCACCGGGTACTCAGGTGGACCATCACGCCGTTTTTACTGGTGTTTATCTTTATCGCCAACCTATTTTTGTGGTCCCAGGGCTGGGTGTACCAGGCATTGATGGTGGGGCAGTTGTTTTTTTACGGGGCCGCCGCGTTGGGCTATGTCCTGGAAAATAGAAAGCTTCGGGTAAAGGTGCTTTTCGTCCCGTACTACTTTTGCCTAATGAATTATGCCGTGGTTGCCGGGCTGATTCGGTTTTTGAGGGGTAGCCAAAAAAGCACCTGGGAAAAGGCCAAGCGCAAACAAAGCTGAGCGCCTTCACGAGCAACTACCTTCTTTTTTCGGCCTGAACAACGTGTGGCTCTTTTTGACGGCAGCTCGTAGTCCGGGGTAAATTATTCCGTTCCAGGCGAATGCCGAAATATAGCCGGGTGTCGGAGTGCGTAGGAATAGGCCGGTTATTACCAAATTTCCTTATATTCCGATTCCATTCACCAAATCGACTGCGTGGCCGTTGTTGCGCACTTGTTGCCTATGAAATTAACCACTTGGATCTGCATCTGCCTCCTGGTATTACCCGGCCGGAGCTTCGCACAGGAAGTTGCATTTGAGACCGCATTCTTTCGATTGGTACTTGATCAGCAGGGTCAGGTACAAAGCCTATTCGATAAAGTACACCAAACCGAGTACGGATTAGCAACGGACTCCCGTTTCTTCATGCAAATACGCGTATCCGGGGAAGTTTTTTTTCCGGAAAAACTGGTGGTACAGGAAGATCGCCTGTACCTGGATTTTCCAGTGCCTGCGGTTCAGATTGAGATTGAGCCGCGCATCTTTCCCAATTACCTGCGGTTTGAAATTCGTTCGATCACGAACGAGGACCGGGTCGATTGGGTGGTATGGGGTCCCTTTGCTACCAGCATACAGGAAATCATCGGTGAGACGGTGGGGGTTGTACGCAACGAGTCCTTTGCGGTGGGCATACAGGCCCTGAATGTCAAAACACTGGGAGGCTTTCCCGATGCTGAAAGTGATATCGAGCCGGCCTACGATATTTTTGAAACAGGGGATTTGGTGGATGTGGAAGCCAGCTGGCGAAACCAGAAGTTCTACCGGGGGCAAACGGCAAAGGTAATTGAAAATGGCAGCCTGCTTCAGGTCTATAGCCGGAATCGGGGGGAAGACCGGGTGATTGCCAATCTGGGGCACGATCGGTACCTGGCACCGGCTTACGAAGACGGTGGGCCGGTGGGTTCGGCCATTACGCTTTTTGGCTGCCCGGCAACACAGGCCCTGGACCTGATTGGAGAAATTGAATTGCAGGAAGGATTGCCGCATCCGATGATCGATGGGGTTTGGGCAAAAAAATCCAGAAAAGCCACCGCCTCCTACCTGATCATTGATTTTACGGTGGACACGATTGACGAGGCATTGGATTTAACCGAAAAAGCCGGCTTGGATTACCTGTACCATGGCGGACCTTTTAAAAGTTGGGGTCATTTTGATTTGATAGCCGAAGCGTTTCCTGAAAATTGGAAAAGCATGAAGGTGGCCGTTACCCGCGCTCGGGACCGGGGAATAGCGCTGGGTGTACATACCCTTTCCAATTTTATTTCCACCAAAGACTTCTACGTGACACCCGTTCCCGATCCCCGGCTGGCCAAGGTGGGGTATTCCCGCCTTTCGCGTGCGCTTGATCGGACAGATGAAGCGGTGTTTGTCGAATCTCCGGACTTTTTTAACCAGATGGAAAACAACACCCTGCAGGCAGTTCAGGTTGGAAACGAAATCATCCGTTATCGCTCCGTTTCCACCGAGGCTCCCTGGCGCCTTGAGGGCTGCCTGCGTGGCGCATTCGGTACCGCGCCTGCTGCCCATTCGGCCGGAGCTGAAATCGGGAAATTAACCGATCACGGCTACAAGGTATTTTTGGGCGATGTGGATCTTTCCCGCGAAATGGCCAGCACCCTGGCCCGACTGTTTAACGAAACCGGATTGAAGCAGATTTCTTTTGACGGACTGGAAGGCAATTGGTCTACAGGGATGGGACAATACGCACGCAGCTTATTTACCAAAACCTGGTTTGACGAGTTGAACCCGGATTTACAGGGAACGGTAATCAACGACGCTAGCAACCCCTCCCATTTCAATTGGCACATCAATACGCGCTACAATTGGGGAGAGCCCTGGTATGCGGGATTTCGGGAAAGCCAAACCAACTACCGGCTGATGAATCAGGACTTCTACAAGCGAAACCTATTACCGGCCATGCTGGGTTGGTTCAGCATGCGTCCGGAAACCAGCCTGGAAGATACGGAATGGCTGCTGGCCCGAGCTGCGGGTTTTGATGCCGGATTTGCGTTTAACCTGAGTTTAGATGCTGTAGCAAAAAACGGGCAGTCAACAGCCATTTTCGAGGCCATCAAAACCTGGGAAACCGCGCGGATGCAGGGAGCTTTTTCGGACGGACAGAAACGCCGGATGCAGGACATTCAAAACGAATTTCGCCTGGAATCCGACGGACCGGACCAATGGAAGCTTATTCCCTACGCGTTGGTTCGAATCGAGCATGCCAATCGTTTGAAGCAGCCGGGTGAACCTACCCAAACCGACCTTACCTGGCACAATCCCCATGAAAAACAAGCCCTTCAATGCATGCTAAGCCTGATTCCGGAGGAAGGCGGCAGCCAGGCGACTGCAACCAACATTACCCTGACACTCAATCAATTTCATTCCTGGGAAGTTCCGGTAAGGCTGCAGGCAAATCAGCACGTAAAACTGAATGAGGACGGTAGCCTGGTCGTGTACGATAGGCAGTGGAACAAGCTCTCCGAAATGGCAAGCCCGGAGGCGGTTCCCTGGTTGGAAAAAGGCGGGAATGAACTCAGCGTAACTGCTGATTTTAATGCCGCACCGGGAGCCTTATTAAAGGTTGAGATCAAGACCAGAGGAATGGCAGAAAACGTATCGGTAAGAGCGCAATAAATGTAGCGTGAACGGATAGTCGGTACAGGCAGGTGATTTTTACCGGAAATTGCCTGTACGGTAAAATTGTTTTGCTAAAAAAATAACGTTATTTTCACCAATACATAAACCCAAATCCCCACATGAAACTTCTATTCTCTCTGGCATTTCTGCTTGCCCTCACCCAGTCACATGCGCAACAGGAAATTCCCCATCCCTCGTCGGCGTTTGAGTTTACGATGCTTCCTGCAGCAGTTCATACGCACGGTGAAGAAAGGCAGCTGATGGATTGGCCCACCAAGACGTTGGAAAATTTCCGCGTGCAGCATCGTGTCCTCACGGCAAGCGAACCACTTCAACTAAACGAAGACCGGGAAATGTTGCTAATAGTCACGGCGGGTGCCCTCCAATTTCAAACGGGGGAAAAAGCCGAAACGCTTGGTGAACGAAGCGTCGCCTGGCTGCCCCGGCAAACGGAAGTCCTGCTATCCCCCCAAGATGCCCAGGTGTCCCTGTATTTGATTGCCTGGGACGTAGACCCGGCTTCCCGCGAAACCGAGCCTGAAGGCTGGGAACCCCGGATTTTTCAGTATGCCTCGATGGACTATCAGGAAACAGCAAAGGGGGGTAGGCGTTCGGTGATGCGAGCCGCGACAGAAACCCTGCAAGAGTTGGAGATGCACATCACAACCTTAAAGGAAGGTGAAAAGAGTCACGATCCCCACGTACATGCGGATGAAGAGATTATCTTGGTGCTACAGGGGGAGGTGAGCGAACATATCAAGGGAACCGAGTACCGACTGGGACCAGAGTCGCTGGTGTTCTTGTCCGCTTTGGATCCCCACGGTATCCGGAATGTGGGAACAGGAGAATGCGAGTATTACGCCATACGTTGGATTACAGCCAAAACCGGAAGTGGACAATTCTGAGCTGTATATCGTCAAAGAACGTAGTTTTTTATTTAAAATGAAATAGGGTATATTGAACCACGCAAGCCGCCAAATCAATTGAACCATCCCGGCGCTTTCCGTGCGTTGAAGCGCGATACGACGAGACCAATCCATGGGAGTTTTACACAAACATACGGATACCGAATTGCTGGTTTGCCTCCGTCAGGGGGATGGCGCAGCGTTTGACGAATTGTATCGCCGGTATGCAAAAAAGCTGATGGCCTTTTCCCGCACCTTTTTTTTTGACCAGCACCTGGCAGAAGAGGCCGTTCAGGTCGTATTTGTCCGGATTTGGGAGCGGCGGCATAAACTGGATGCGTCCAAGTCGTTTAAGAGCTACCTGTTTCAGGCAGCGAAGCATTACATGTATAACCACGTTCGAAATCGAAAAAAGGAATGCTGTCTCGACGAAGCAGCCGGTCAGGTCGAATTGGCCGGACAGCAACGAGAAACTGAGCTGGCCTATCAGGAATTGGAAGACCTGGCCATGGAATTGATCAACAACCTGCCGAAGGTGCAACAGGAGGTATTTAAACTAAACAAGCTAGATGGTATGAATAGCGAGCAGATCGCTTTGCAAATGAATCTCTCCAAACGTACCATCGAACACCACATTTACCTGGCCACCAAAACGCTGAAAAAAAGCCTGCTTCAGTATCCTTCCTTTCAGGTAATGTTTGTACTCGGTATTAACTTTGGAATCATCGGTTAATTTCGGTTATTTTCAAAACATAGTTTTATTATTTTTAAAAATAGTGGAAAAGAAAAATTTGTTCGTATTTTTTTACTTTTTGGTTAAGTAAATCGACTGGCTGGCGGTTTATACCTCAAACAGCAATAAACCCAGTGAATACCGAACATCTCATTCGATTTTTAAATGGCAGCGCCAGTCAGTCCGAAAAGGAGCAGGTTCTGAAATGGTTGGAGCAAGAGGATGCCCGGGAAGCTTTTGACCAATTTTTAAAGGAAACCTGGCAGCAATCCCTTCCTCAGGATGCGGACCTCACGGACTATTCCCTGCTTCTGGAGCGTATTCACGAAACGATCCAACCAAATTCAAATAAGAGAAACAGCAAGAGACGCTGGCGTTTGGGGCCATCATTGCGGGTCGCTGCCTCCTGGCTTTTGTTGATCGGAAGTATCTTCTTTTTGATGCAGGGTTTGCGCTACGAAAAACCCGCACCGGCTCCAATCGCCGAAACCACTATTACAAAAACGACCGGACCTGGAGAAAAGCTGACCTTGCAAATGCCGGACGGTACCCAAATCACCGTAAATGCTAATTCTACGTTGTCTTTTTCTTCGGGCTTTGGAAAGGGGGACAGGATTGTTCAGCTCCAGGGAGAGGCCTATTTTAGCATTGCAAAAAACCCAGCGCTGCCCTTTCAGCTACATACTGAAAAAATGATTACCACGGCCCTGGGTACGGAATTTAATGCCTATGCACGTTCCGAACGGTTTGCATTGGCACTCACCGAGGGAAAGGTTGCCGTAGATGCTGCCAAAAAGCGAATCGAATTGGAGCCGGGTCAAATGGCTACCCTGTATACGGAGGGAGAACCGGATGCCCTAAACGTCCGGCCTTTTGATGTAGGCAGGACCATAGGTTGGAAAGAAGGACAATTGGTGTTAGACAGAAAACCACTGAAGGTTTTGTTGGATGACCTGAGTTCTTGGTACGGCGTGGATATGAAAATTGACCCGAGTCTGGACCTGAATGCCCGGGTGATCGGGACCTTTCGAAACAAAAACCTGGCCGATGTACTCACAGGACTGGGTTTTTCCATGGGATTTGATTTTGAGATAAATGAAAAAATGGTTGTCATTAAAAAAGAAAGCCTATGAACTAAACAAAAATGCAGGGCAAAACTCCCATCGCCAAATGAAATGCTTTACCCTGCAGATTTCAATCAGTAACAATTAAAATCATTTAAAATTATGAAAAGAAAATTACTGTACCTAATCAAAATGGTATCGAAGAACCTATTGTACGGATTGGTACTTCAATGTTTGTTCCTGACAACATTGATGGCGCACGAGATGCACGCCCAGATCATACCCATCGATGAATCCTATATTCGGCTGAAAAAAGCCGACTGGGATCTTGGAGAAGTTTTCCGCGAAGTGGAAAAAGAGACGGATTACCAGTTCGTCTTTCCGGAAGAAATTTTGACCACTTCCACCCTACTGACCCTCAATAGCAAACGACAAACGGTCAATGCGTTGTTGGTAGACATCGCTCTTGGCGCCAACCTTCGATTTAAACAGGTGGATAACTCCATCTATGTAGCAAAGGGGAACCGCTCTCTTTCTGAATCGGCCGTAGAAATACGCATCGAAGCCCGCCCGATCACTGGAAAGATCGTTGACGCCAACGGAGAAGGAATTCCCGGGGCAACAGTTCTGGTGGAGGGAACTGCTACTGGCACGGCTTCAGACATTGATGGGAACTTCAGCCTGGAAGTACCAGACAATGCCGTTCTGGTCATTTCTTACATCGGGTACGAATCCCAGCGAATAGAAGTAGGCAATCAAAATGAACTCACGATCACCCTCTCCGAAGACCTGTCCTCCCTGGATGAAATCGTGGTGGTCGGCTATGGTACGCAGAAAAAAGTAAACCTCACCGGAGCCGTGAGCACGGTCACCTCGGAGGACATCGTCAATCAACCGGTAGGTCAGACCTCCATGGCCCTTCAGGGAGTAGCGCCCGGTGTCACCATTACACAGCGAAGTGGGCAGCCGGGTCGGGATGGAGGTGCCATTCGTATCCGGGGCGTGGGAACCCTCGGAGATTCCAATCCGCTGGTCATGGTGGATGGCGTCGAGACCAGCATCAATAACGTGGATCCCAACGAAATAGAAAGCATCTCCATTTTGAAAGACGCCTCTTCCGCCGCCATTTACGGTGCCCGGGCGGCCAATGGCGTGGTTTTGATTACCACCAAACGAGGTGTGGAAGGCGTTCGGGTTAACTATAATATGTACGCGGGATTCCAGATGCCTACCCGGCTGCCGACGATCGTCGGAGCCCTGGATCACATGGAAATGGCCAATGAAGCCTTCACCAACGTGGGCAACGACCCCCAATACTCCGAACAATTTCTCGCCGATTACCGGGCAGGCATGCCCTCCGACCAGTATCCCGACACGGACTGGCAGGCGCTGACCATGAAAAATTCGGCCTTTATGCAAAATCACAACGTCAGCATCAATGCGGGCAGTGAGAAAGCCAAGGTATTTGGCTCCATCAGCTACCTGGACCAGGACGGAATTATTCCAAACACCGATTTCAACCGGTTTAACCTACGACTCAATTCGGACGTGAACGTTTCGGAAAAACTTACCCTGTCCACAGATTTATTTTTGAGCAGGTCGTTTCAGCGTGAACCATCCTCCGGTACCGGCTATGTGTTTCACTGGATGCGCCGCATTCCCGCCAACGAGGTAGGGATCCTTTCCAATGGGCGATACGGAGAAGGCTGGAACGGGGACCATCCCCTGGCCCGTGCCCGGGACGGTGGCCTGCGTACCGTGGAGAGCCTTGATGCCATCCTCAACTTTCGCGTGAATTATAAATTTACCGATTGGCTATCCGCCGAATTGATGTATGCACCAAAGTTTTGGAACCCCCATACCAAGAGTTTTTCAAACATCACCCAGACCTATGCCCGCGACGGGGAGACACCCACGCACTTCGTGCCCCAGCGGAATTCCCTCACGGAACGGTACGACCGCGAATGGTACAATAATATCCGGGCCATCGTGTCGATGGACAAAACTTTTGGCGAGCTGCATACCCTTGGAATTACGGCAGGTTACCAGCAGGAAGACCAAACCAATCAGTGGATTTCTGCTTATCGGGAGGTATTTCCGCTTCCCCAATACCAGCAAATCAACGCCGGTAACCGGGCAAACGAGCAAACCGGCGGTGCCGCCTCTCACTGGGCCTTGCAATCGGTTTTCGGCAGGGTGACCTACAATTACGACGAACGCTACCTCCTGGAAGGAAATGTGCGTAGGGATGCATCTTCTCGTTTTGCCGAGGGAAATCGCTCCGGTGTATTTCCTTCCTTTTCTGCAGGCTGGCGGATTTCCGAAGAAAGCTTCATGCAGGGTTCCTCCGGGATCATTGACCAGTTGAAGTTACGGGCCAGTTGGGGGCAACTGGGCAACCAAAATATCGGTTTGTACCCCTTTGCTGCATTCATGTCCCTCGGGGGCGGTGGTCAGGATTACGCCTTTAATGGAGCCAATGCACCCGGAGCCGCATTGAATAGCATGGCCAACTCCTCCATACAGTGGGAAACCACCGAAACGACAGATATCGGATTGGAGCTGAACCTGTGGGGCAAATTGGATGTCACCGCCGATTACTACATGAGAAGGACCAAGGACATCTTACTTGCCCTGAACATCCCCCAAACCATCGGTCTAAGTGCTCCTTTTCAGAATGCCGGAGAGGTGAAAAATAACGGCTTCGAATTGATGGTAAACTACCGGAACAAGATTGGGGAACTCAATTACGGCATCATGCTCAACTATTCGGACGTGCGCAACGAAATTGTCGACATGCGCGGAATTGAAAATACCGGACTTACCGTAAACAGAGAAGGGTATCCTATAGGGTCGTTCTTTGGCTACATTTCCGAAGGCTTGTTTCAAACCCAGGAGGAAGTAAACAATCATGCCGACCAATTCGGTAACGTAGCGCCGGGAGATATCAAATACCGGGATGTGGATGGGGATGGTATGATCAACGACCGCGATCTGGCGGTGATCGGAAGCCCCATTCCCCGGCATACCTTTGGGCTGCGCCTGAATGCAGACTATAAGGGGTTTGATTTTTCCCTGTTTCTGCAGGGAGTTGGCCAGGCAGATGGCTACCTCTTTGGCCAGGGGATCATGCCATTTTTCCTTGGAGGAACCGTACATGAACAGCACAAAGATCGCTGGACGCCGACCAATACCGATGGATCCTTTCCCCGATTGGCCTGGAATCAAACCAATAATGAGCAGAATTCAAGTTTTTGGATGCGTAATGCAGCCTATCTACGCGGACAAAACGTACAGCTAGGCTATTCCATTCCAAAGCGCGTGCTGGACCCGATGAATATCGGAAGCGTACGGGTGTACCTGAGCGGCAGAAATCTGTTTACCGTAACGGACTTTTACGAGGGGTACGATCCGGAAGCACCGGTCAGCAATGGCGGCTGGTACCCGCAGATGGCTACCTACACCATGGGCTTGAATGTCAACTTCTAAACAGCAGCAACCGATGAAAAATATACGTAACTATCTACTATTGATACCTATTCTGCTCCTTTCATTTTCCTGTGAAGATGCATTTCTGGAGCGACTCCCCCTGGATTCTCCATCCAGTGAAACCTTCTTTGAGAACGAAACGGAACTGGAAATGGCCGTGACCGGGGTATACAACCGCCTCTGGTACTGGCCGGCAGGCGTTGCCTGGTTTTTATCCTTTGATTTTGCTTCCGATGATGGGTGGGATCGAAATGGTAGCCCCCTGCAGGCATTGGGCAGGGGCGAACAAAATGCCGATAATTCCTATACCAATGGTTTTTGGGCACACTTCTACCGGGCAATCAACCGCACCAATTTTATCACCTCGCGGGCAGACCACCTACGGGACGAAATGGATCCGGCCAAATACGACCGGCTGGTAGGAGAAGCCCGATTCATACGCGCCTATTTCTATGCCTACCTGGCGGAATTGTACGGGGATGTTCCGTTGGTAACCAGCACGCTTACCCTCGAAGAGTCGCAGACGCCACGTACCCAAAAATCAGCGGTCATTGATTTTGTTTTACAAGAACTCAATGCGATCAAACCCCACCTTCCCTTGGATGTTAGCGAAAAGGGACGAATCAGTCGGGGTACCGTACTGGCGCTTATGTCCCGAGTGGCTTTGTGGAACGAGCGATGGGATGTGGCTGCCAGCGCAGCAAAAGAATTGATCGATTCGGGAACCTACTCCGTGGATCCCAATTACGAGGGCATGTTTACGTTTGCCGGGGATAATTCTCCGGAGGTAATCACCCGAATTCAATACTTACGCGGGGTGCAGACCCATAACCTGCCTCGAAATTTCTGGTCGCGAATGGCCCTGGGCCACTCCAATAAAAAGCCACCGCAGGACTTTGTGGATACCTACGACTGTATCGACGGGTTGCCGATCGATGAATCACCGCTTTACGATCCGCTACGTCCCTTTGAAAACAGGGATCCCCGGTTGCATTATACCTTGGTGGTGCCCGGTTCCCGATTGGTTAATTGGATCTATGAAACCCATCGGGATAGCACCATGACCTGGGAGTTTCGCGGAGAGGATAGCGTACGCGTACCGAATATCGAAGCCCAACATGCTTTTGCTTCCTTTACGGGTTATTTGTACCGAAAGCACATTGATGTGGCAAACTACCCTACGGATGTGGGATCTACCGACCAAAACCTGACCATTTTCCGGTTCGGAGAGGTCTTGTTGAATTATGCCGAGGCGAAGGTGGAATTGAATCAAATTGATGAAAGCGTATACGACGCGATCAATGCCCTGCGGCAGCGAGAGTCGGTGCAAATGCCCGCCATCGATCCCGGTAAGAGCCAGCAGGAAATGAGAAACCTGGTGCGAAAAGAACGGCGGCACGAATTGGGCATGGAAGGCTTTCGCTATTTCGATATCCGTCGCTGGGGAATTGCCGAAGAGGTTATCCCGGGGCCTTACCGCGGTAGGGTAAATCGGTACGGCGGAGGGGGCTGGCTAAGCGAAGCACCTAGGATCGATCCCATCGGTACGCCAAGCTACGACCACATCAGCAATGTAGAAGACATGGTGGTGATCGAGACCCGTAATTTTAATCCTCAGCGGGATTACCTATGGCCCATTCCGCGAATTGAACTGGAAACAAATACCACCTTGACCCAGAATCCGGGTTATTGATCCTGTCCCCATGCACGGAATAGTCGTTGCCCTGGAATCCTGCTGCTTATCCAAGCAGTGGGATTCCATTTCTTTCAGAAAAAAGCCAAATTCCGGGATTCCCGGAACAAAAAAGGAAGCAATTCCCCTGTTGTTTTTTCTAGGTTTGTGCCTGGTCTTTTGGCATCCGAAACCGGGTTTCACACAGGATACGTACGATTTGGTAGTGTATGGCGCGACCTCTGCGGGTGTCACAGCGGCCATACAGGCAGCGCGAATGGGAAAAACGGTAGCCTTGATCGAACCTGGAAATCGGCTGGGTGGATTGACTACCGGAGGCCTGGGGCAAACCGATATCGGCAACAAGCAGGCAATCGGAGGGATTGCCCGGGAATTTTATCGCAATATTTACCTGTATTACAATCAGGCAGAAAATTGGGATTGGCAAAAAAAAGAAACGTACAAAGGGGTGGCTTATTCCCGTACGGAAGATGGAGAAGAAACCATGTGGACCTTTGAGCCTTCTGCTGCCCTTCAGGTTTTTACCCAGATGCTTGAAAAGGAGTCGGGAATCGTTAGTGTTTACGGCCAAAGGTTGGAGCGCACAACAGGCGTTATTCGGGAAAACCGGCTGATTCGGTCGATCGAAATGGAGAGTGGCAGGCGATTTCATGGAAAAGTATTCATCGATGCCAGTTACGAAGGAGACTTGTTGGCTGCTGCTGGGGTGAGTTATACCCTGGGAAGGGAGTCCAACGACCAATACGGCGAAACGCTAAACGGTGTACAGGCCAATTCCTATGGTGTAACGCTGCGGGGCAGGCTGGCAAAAAATGGCCAAAACCATAATTTGCTGGCAGGCGTAGACCCGTACCAAATACCCGGCAATCCCGATTCGGGCTTACTGCCCCACATCAGTTCCAATGGTCCGGGAGTAGACGGGAGCGGAGACCGGAAGATTCAGGCCTATTGTTTTCGGATGACACTTACCGATCACCCGGATAACCGCATTCCCTTTGAAAAACCGGCTTCCTACGACGAGTCCCACTACGAATTGCTTTTCCGGAATTACGAGGCGGCGAGCGATCTGGAAACCATGTACGATTACGGAGTACCATACCTTCCCTGGGCCAATTCGGCCATGCCCAATCGAAAAACCGATACCAACAACAAACACGGCTTTTCAACCGATTTTATTGGCCAAAATTATGGTTACCCGGAGGGAAGCTATGATGAACGGGAAAAGATCAAGGAAGCACACCGAGCCTACCAAAAGGGCTTGATGTGGACCCTGGCCTACCACCCCAGAATTCCGGAAAGGGTTCGCAAGGAGGTCTCGCGCTGGGGTACCTGCAAAGATGAATTTAGTCGGGCGGACGGCTGGACGGAACAATTGTACATCCGGGAAGCCCGCCGAATGTTGGCTGATGTGGTGATGACCCAACGGCATTGCGAAGGCCTTGACGTAGTGGAGGATCCCATCGGGCTGGCGGCGTATGGGATGGATTCCCATCACGTGCAGCGGTACGTGGATGCAAATGGCTTTGTCAGGAACGAAGGGAATGTGGAGGGAGGGGTGCCCGGCCCCTATCCCATTAGCTACCGGGCCATTGTTCCCAAAAGAGGAGAGGTGGAAAACCTGTTGGTGCCTGTTTGCCTAAGCGCCACACACATCGCCTTTGGTTCGATTCGCATGGAACCGGTATTTATGGTCCTGGGTCAGTCTGCTGGAATGGCAGCGGCATTGGCCATCGATCGCGACCTTGCCGTTCAGAATTTGCCTTACGCACAATTAAAATCAGCATTAATCGCTCATAAACAACGGTTGGAATAGGAAAAAATCCCTAAATTCAATCACATAAATTAAAGAAGCATGAAAAACTATTTATTAACGATATACTTCGTTTTTTCAGTCCTGACCCTGCAACCGGCTCAGGCACAAGGCCAATCGTTTGACATTGTCATCTATGGAGGGACCTCCGCAGGTGTAGCCGCCGCCATCCAAAGTTCCCGCATGGGCAAATCAGTGATTCTGATTGAGCCCTCTGCCCACGTCGGTGGACTCACCACAGGCGGCCTTGGGGCTACCGATATTGGAAACAAACAGGCCATCGGCGGCATTTCCAGGGAGTTTTATCAGGGGATCAAACGGTACTACGACAACCCGGACAACTGGACCTGGCAGGAACGGTCCGACTACTTTACCCGTCCGGACCAGGGCAGGTCCAAAGAGGGAGAAGATGCCATGTGGACCTTCGAACCCTCCGCAGCCAAAGCCGTGTACGAAGAGATGATGGCCGCTGAAACCATTACCCTGGTTACCGAAAAGCGGCTTAATCGTGCTACCGGAGTGGCCCTACAAAACAACCGCATCGTAGCGATCACCATGGAAAGTGGGGAAACCTATCGGGGAAAGGTTTTTCTCGATGCTACCTACGAAGGCGACTTGCTGGCAGCGTCAGGGGTGAGTTACATGGTTGGAAGGGAAGCCAATAGCGAATTTGGTGAAACACTCAATGGCGTTCAAGCCAATTACTACAACCGGACCCTGAAAAATGCGGTCTCCCGCAACGCCATTCACCACAATTTTATCCCCGGTGTGGATCCCTATGTAGAAAAAGGTAATCCCTCCAGCGGCTTGCTTCCCTTCGTCATTAAAGGCGGTCCGGGTATCGACGGAACAGCAGACAATAAGCTACAGGCCTATTGCTACCGCATGACCCTTACCGATCATCCGGATAACCGGATTCCCTTTGAGAAGCCCGCCAACTACAAGGAACTGGAATACGAGTTGCTGTTCAGAAATTACGAGGCAGCCACTGGCCCGCTGGAGGAAATGTATCACTACGGAGACCCCCTCGTGCCCTGGATCAATACCCCCATGCCCAATAGAAAAACGGATACCAATAACCAAAAAGGATTTTCTACCGATTTTGTCGGTCAAAATCACGGTTTTGCCGATGCGAGTTACGAAGAGCGGGAGGCCATCGCTAAGCGCCACCTGGAATACCAGCAAGGGTTGATGTGGACACTGGCCTACCATCCCCGCATTCCCCAAAAAGTACGAGATGTGGTTTCCAAATGGGGGATGGCCAAAGACGAATTTGAACAACGTGAGGGCTGGACACCCCAACTGTACATCCGCGAGGCGCGAAGGATGCGCAGCGATTACGTGGTTACCCAGCGGGATTGTGAAGGCCTGGAGCCTCCGGTAAGCGACGTGGTAGGGTTGGCAGCCTACGGCATGGACTCCCATATGGTGCAGCGGTACGTGGACCACAATGGGTACGTGCAGAATGAAGGCAACTTTGAGGCCCATGTGCCAGAACCCTACCCCATTCCTTACCGCGCCATTGTACCCAAAAAAGGGGAGACAGAAAATTTACTGGTACCCGTATGCGTGAGTTCCACCCATGTGGCCTTCGGGTCCATCCGTATGGAGCCGGTATTCATGGTGCTGGGGCAATCCGCCGCCACCGCCGCCTCACTGGCCATCGATAGGAACGTATCCGTTCAGGAGCTGGATTATCAGGTATTGGGCGCCAAACTGAAAGCCGATGGACAAATTCTGGAACACCGGTAATAGAGTTGGAATCGCATCCTGGCCGGTGTGTTGAACCGGATCGAATCGTCGCATTGCTTCTTCCCTTTAGCAAGAAATACATTCGCATGCACCGGAGAATCTTGTTTACTAAAAATCAATAAAATCGAGCCCGCCTGAGGCCGAGCGGACGATGGCTTTGATCTACTAAAGAATGATCCCCTATCGGCGCATGCTCCCGTACCTATAAAAAGTCGAAAAAAATAATCGCTGAACGCATGAAACCCAACAAAAACCGCAGGTCATTTCTTAAAAAAATCGGTACGTCTGCGGCGCTTGCCGCCGGAGTTCCACCGGCAATGTCTGCCGGCCGGAACCGACCCGGTAGCCCGCAATACCTGAGTATTCCCGCAAAAAACAAATCATTCGCCCCCAATGACATCATTCGGATCGCGGTCATTGGCAGCGGTGGCATGGGAATCGGCGATGTCAATACCGCGCTACTCGTGGACGGGGTAGAAGTGGTGGCTGCCTGCGATTTGTACGACGGCCGCCTGCTTCGCGCAAAGGAACTATGGGGCAAGGATTTGTATACTACCAAAGATTACCGGGAAATTCTGCAGCGTTCGGATATCGATGCCGTGATCAATGCCACGACCGATCATTGGCACCAGAAAATTTGCCTGGATGCCATGGAAAGTGGCAAACACGTCTATTGTGAGAAACCCATGGTTCAAAAATCCGAAGACGGTCATGCGATCATTGCCATGCAAAAAAAGACCGGTAAGGTTTTTCAGGTAGGTAGTCAATACGTGAGTTCCATCATTCATGCCAAGGCAAAGGAATTGATTGAGGCGGGGGAAATCGGAGCGATTAATTTTGCTGAAGCCCAAATAGACCGGCATAGCGCCCGGGGAGCCTGGCAATACACCCTTCCCCTGGATGCTTCACCGGAGACTGTGGACTGGGACACGTACCTGGGTTCGGCTCCCAAAAGGCCCTGGGATCCGCTCCGTTTTTTCCGCTGGCGAAACTACCGGGACTACGGGACCGGAGTGGCCGGAGACCTGTACGTACACATGCTATCCATGCTCCATTTTGTCACCGGCTCCAAGGGCCCCAACCGGATATTGGCCACCGGAGGACTTCGGTACTGGAAAGACGGCAGGGATGTTCCGGACCTGCATGTGGGCTTATTCGATTACCCCGAAACCCCGGAACATCCGGCCTTTAACCTGGCATTGCGAACCAATTTGGTCAGTGGGGGAGGAGATAATTTTCTGTTTCGAATCGTGGGATCGGAAGGAGACATCTCCATTGGATTTTCCGGGCTCGTGCTACGAAAAACCCCCTTTCCTGCCGACCCCGGCATGTCCCTCAACAGTTTTCCGGAGGCCATGCAGGAAGCCATTAAGGCCGATCATTACAGAAAATATCCCCAAAAAGCTTCCCTGGTTGGGCCTTCGGTCTTTGAATTTAAGGTACCTGCTGATTACAAAGGGGACCGGTACGAACACTTTGTCAACTTCTTTGACTCCATCCGAACCGGCAAACCGGTCGTGGAAGATGCGGTGTTTGGGTTGCGGGCTTCCGGGCCTACCGAAGCTGGAAATATCAGTTATTTCGAAAAGAAAATCGTTGGCTGGGATCCGGAAAAAATGGAAATACGGCCAAATGCGTCCTGAGCAAAAAAAACAGAGCAAGCAACATACCATCATAACATAATCAACACGCACGTTAAATCTTATTTCGTATGATCCAGTTAAACCGAATTAAACATGCCCTGCTGGCCCTCATCCTGCTGCCCGTTTTGGTAGCTTGTGGCCCCGGCCAGGAGCAGGAAGAAATCACCGATGTAATCGTCTATGGCGGTACTTCTGGTGCCATTACAGCGGCCATTCAAGCAAAAAAAATGGGGAAATCCGTGATCGTCGTTTCCCCCGATACACACCTGGGCGGGCTGACCGCAGGGGGACTGGGATGGACGGATACCGGTAAAAAGGAAGTCATCGGCGGCCTGTCCCGAGAGTTTTACCAGCGCGTCTACGACAAGTACCAGGAAGAAGGTGCCTGGAAATGGGAGGACCGGGAGGATTTTGGAAACAAAGGCCAGGGTACGCCGGCCATAGACGGTGCGTTTCGCACGATGTGGATATTTGAACCCCATGTGGCCGAAGAAGTCTACGACGAATGGGTGGAGGAATTGGGAATTGAGGTACTCAGAGACGAATGGTTGGACCGCGAAAACGGCGTCACCGTTGAAGAAGGTAAAATCACCGCGATCCGCACCCTGAGTGGAAAGGAATTTACCGGGAAAATGTTTATCGATGCAACCTACGAAGGGGATCTGATGGCCGCCGCTGGGGTGAGTTACCATGTCGGACGAGAGGCCAATAGCGTATACGGTGAAGCGTGGAACGGCGTGCAAACAGGCGTCTACCACCACAAACACCATTTTAAGGTATTGGACCAGCCCATCGATCCGTATTGGATTCCCGGAGATCCTTCCTCCGGACTCTTGCCGAGGATAAGTGCCGAGGACCCGGGCGTAAAGGGCGAAGGCGATAACAAAGTGCAAGCCTATTGCTTCCGTACCTGCATGTCCAACCATCCGGATAACCGGGTACCCTTCCCCCGACCAGCGAATTACGATTCCACCCAGTACGAATTACTGGTTCGGATTTTTGATGCCGGCTGGAGGGAGTGGTTTGGGAAATTTGATATGATTCCCAACCGGAAAACCGATACCAATAATCACGGACCATTTAGTTCGGACAACATCGGCATGAACTACGACTATCCCGAGGCAAGTTACGAACGCAGAAAGGAGATCATCAAGGAACACGAGGACTACCAAAAAGGACTGCTGTATTTTGTAGCAAACGATCCTCGGGTGCCAAAAGAAACGCAGGAGGAATTTCAGAAATGGGGATTGGCCAAAGATGAGTTTACCGATAACGGAAACTGGCCGCATCAGATTTATGTTCGCGAAGCACGGCGCATGATCGGATCCTACGTCATGACCGAAAACGAATTGCTGCAGAAAAAGCCAACCCCCGAATCCGTGGGCATGGGTTCGTATACCATCGATTCCCATAACATACAGCGCTATGTGGATGAAAACGGCCACGTGCACAACGAAGGGGATATCGGCGTACCCTTGCCACAACCGTACGAGATCGCATACGGATCGCTCGTTCCCAAGAAAGAAGAAATTCAGAATTTGGTGGTTCCCGTAGCGGTTTCCGCCAGCCACATTGCATTTGGCTCTATTCGCATGGAGCCCGTATTTATGATATTGGGTCAGTCAGCAGCCACCGCCGCGGTCATGGCCATGGAGCAGGGAATTCCCGTGCAGGACCTGCCCTATGCCGAGCTGCGAACGCGCCTGCTTGCCGACGGGCAGGTACTGACCCTGGAAGACCGTATACAATAAACCAGCTTGCGAATGCATCGATTGATAGCGTATCTTTTTTTGCTGGTTTTTGGTGGAGCGCTGCTGCCCGCTTGTCAGCAGGCAGCCCCGGAGCGCCCACCAAACCTGCTGGTAATCCTGACCGACGATCAGGGATGGGGAGACTTGAGTTACTCCGGTAATCCCCATCTTTCTACACCAGCTATCGATGCGCTTGCCCGGCAGGGCGTAAGTTTCGATCGGTTTTACGTGTCGCCGGTGTGTTCGCCTACCCGGGCGGAAATGCTGACGGGGCGGTACCACCTGAGAGGAGGGGTAAGGGGAACCTCCGCCGGAGAGGAGCGACTGGACCTGGACGAAACCACTTTTGTGGAACTGTTTCAGCAGGCGGGATACGCCACGGCTGCCTTTGGCAAATGGCATAACGGCATGCAGCATCCCTACCATCCCAATTCCAGAGGATTTGACACCTTTTATGGTTTCTGTTCGGGACATTGGGGGGATTACTTCAGCCCCCCATTGGAAGAAAACGGCATCCCCGTTCAAGGAGAGGGCTACCTGCCGGATGATTTGACCGATAAGGCCATGGACTTTATGCATGCGCATCGGGACGAACCCTTCTTGGTTTATTTACCGCTGAATACGCCCCATTCTCCCATGCAGGTTCCGGATTCCTGGTGGGAACGTTTCGAAAACAAGCCGCTGGATAGTCTGGTAGCCGGAGAAGATCCGGATTTTACCCGGGCTGCACTGGCCATGTGTGAAAACATCGATTGGAATGTCGGCCGTCTGCTGGAAAAGCTGGAAAACCTGGGACTTACCGAAAATACGCTGGTGGTTTATTTTACCGATAACGGACCCAATAGCTTTCGCTGGAACGGAGGCATGAAGGGTAGAAAAGGCTCCACAGACGAGGGAGGCGTGCGGAGCCCCTTCTTTATGCAATGGAAAGGCCACATTCCGGAAGGGAAAGTGATCCCCCAAATTGCCGGAGCCATCGATTTGTTTCCCACTTTTCTGGATATGGCGGGCCTGACCCATTCCGGCGAAAAGCCGCTGGACGGCAAAAGCCTGAAGCCGCTGATTATGAAGGAAGACCCCTCCTGGACTGACCGGATGATTTTCAGCCACTGGAATGGAAACAGCAGCTTGCGCACGCAAAAGTACCGGTTGGATAAGGACGGGAACCTGTTCGACATGGAATCCGATCCTGGTCAGCAGCAACCGGTTCAGGATCAGTACCCCGAAGTTGCCGAAAATCTCCGGGAAGCACTGGTTGAATGGGAAATGGCGATGGTGGAAGAACAGACGAAAGATCCGGAAAACCGCCCCTTTACCCTGGGCGCACCGCAGGCGCCACTGACACAGTTGCCCGCACGAGATGGCATGGCCCACGGGTCGATCCAACGATCCAACCGTTTTCCCAACGATTCCTTTTTCACCCATTGGGTCAGTCTGGAAGACAGCATTACCTGGGAGGTCGAGGTCCTGGAAGCAGGCGACTACCGGGTGGAGGCGTACTACACCTGCCCGAAGGGAGATGTGGGTGCCGAAATTCGCCTACAGGCAGGGACAACCCACCTGGATGCTCGGGTAAAGGAAGCACACGATCCTCCCCTTGAGGGAATGGAAAACGACCGGATCGAACGGATGGAGTCCTATGTGAAAGAATTCAAGCCCATGCACTTGGGCAGCATTTCATTGAAGAAAGGTATACAAACGATTAGCCTGAAAGCCCTGCGAATTCCAGGAAATCAGGTGATGGACGTACAAAAATTGCTAGTCAAACCTGTTGAAATAACCCAATAAACGTAAACGAATATGAAACGAAACATGCTCCTTTGGGCTTGCCTGGTTGGGATGCTCCTGTCTTCCTGCAAGGAAGCAAATGAATCCAATGAAACCTACGATTTGGTCGTGTACGGGGCTACGTCCTCCGGTGTGATTGCGGCCTATACTGCCAAAACCATGGGAAAATCCGTGTTGCTGGTAGAGCCGAGCCAACACTTGGGCGGCCTAACCACCGGGGGCCTCGGGTATACGGATATCGGCAATAAATATGCCGTCACGGGACTTTCCCGGGATTTTTACCGAAGATTGGGCGATCATTATGGGAAATTCGAACAGTGGATATTTGAACCCAGCGTGGCCAAAAAGACCTTTCAGGACTACCTGGATGAGGTGGGAATTGAGGTGCAGTACGGATGGAGAATAGACGCTGCAACGAAAGAGGAGGGTTGGATTACCGAAATTCGTTTGGAAAATACGGCGGATCCCTCCGGGGCAAAACGGTCCGTTTCCGGAAAGATGTTTATCGATGCTACCTACGAGGGAGACCTGATGGCTCGGGCTGGTGTTTCCTACACCATCGGTAGGGAACCCAACGATCAGTACGGCGAAACGTATAACGGCGTACAATTGATGACCGGTCATCAGTTTCCCGACGGCGTAGACCCCTACCAAACTCCCGGTGATCCTTCGAGTGGCCTGCTTTGGGGGATCAGTGAGGATGCGTTGGAACCAGATGGTACCGGCGACGATAAAATCCAGGCCTATAACTACCGCATTTGCCTGACCAATGATCCGGCAAATCGCATAGAAATTACTGAACCCGAAGGCTACGACCCTTCCATGTTCGATTTATTGGTGCGGCTCTTTGAGGCACAACCCGATCGGCGCAGCCTTGGCAATTACTTTATCTGGAGCCGTATGCCAAATAGCAAAACGGACATCAACAACCGGGGCGGCTTTTCCACCGATATGATTGGCATGAACCACGATTACCCGGAGGCAGATTATGCAACCCGTCAGGAAATCATCGATGCGCACACCCACTACACCAAATCCCTGCTCTATTTTTACAAAACAGATCCCCGCGTACCAACGGAGCTACAGGAGCAGATACAGGAATGGGGCTACCCCAAAGACGAGTACGTGGACAATGGACACTGGACTCCCCAACTCTATGTGCGAGAAGTCAGGCGCATGGTCGGAGAATACGTTATGACCCAGGCCAATTGCGTGGGAGAAGCGGTAGTGGACGATGGCGTTGGCATGGCGGCCTACACCATGGACTCCCACAATATTCAGCGGATTGTGATCGAAAAAGAAGGCAAAAAGATGGTCAAAAACGAAGGAAACGTGGAAATAGGCGGATTTGGTCCGTATCCCATTGCCTACCGTTCCCTTATTCCCAAATCGGAAGATGCAAAAAACCTGCTGGTGCCCGTAGCGCTGTCCGCCAGTCATATTGCCTACGGGTCCATCCGCATGGAGCCGGTATTTATGGTGTTGGGACAGTCGACTGCCGTAGCTGCCAGTATGGCCATTGACGGAGGAAAGGCGGTTCAGGAAGTAGATGTACCGGCCCTTCAGGAAGAACTCAAGACGAATCCGCTGGCGGATGGTAGTACGGCGGATATTCTGGTGGACAACGACGATGTGGCACAGGTGAGCCTGGTAGGAAATTGGGAAAAGATGAGTAGGGGAGGGTATGGCCCCAGCTTTTTAGTTGCAGGTAGTGCCGGTAATAATTCCGTCCGGTTTCGCCCCACCATCAGGGATGAAGGAAAATATGGCGTATACGTGTATTTTTCCCGGGTAGCCGAGGCCAGTTCTCAAACCCATATCGTATTGGGAGATGGATTTGAGGAACACGAAATGGTGATCAAGGAAGAGGATATCCGGGTAGAGGGGCAGACTTCCGGCGAATGGGTGCATTTGGGAGATTATGATTTTAAGCCCAATACCTCACCTTTTGTAGAAGTCTCCAACAAAAATGCCGATGGCAATGTGGTAGCCGATGCCGTTTTGTGGGTGCCGGTAAGGTGAGGCTTCGACAGGCTCAGCCTAAACGCTTCGACAGGCTCAGCCTAGGCGCTACGGCAGGCTCAGTGGGATCACCAGCGGTGGTTCGTTTTGGGCCGGTATCTGAAGCGATTGCAATACGTAGGTTGATCGGTATCGTGGAAAAATGAGATACCTTAAAAATTGCTAACTGTATGTCAAAATTGATCTTTTTCTTCGTGTTTGTGCTTAATACGGGTTGCCTGTGCGGGCAGGCACCGGATCCGGACATGCTTACGCTAAGGGTCGACCCGCAAATCGGCTATCAGACCATTGATCATTTTGGCGCCTCTGATGCCTGGTCCGGGCAGTTTGTGGGCAACTGGCCCGAACACAAAAAAAACTCCATTGCCGATTGGCTGTTTAGCAAAGAGGTGGACGCCGCGGGAGATCCCCTAGGTATCGGCCTTTCCATGTGGCGGATGAACCTGGGCGCAGGAAGTGCCGGGCAAGGAGCGGAAAGCGGGATAAAAGACCCCTGGAGAAGGGCACCCTCCTTTGTGGACGAACGTGGGAATTTCGATAAAGCGGGGCAAAAAGGGCAATTGTGGCTGGCCCAGGCAGCGAAGCAACGACATGTGGAATACCTGCTGACGTTTTTAAACAGTCCCCCTGTTTGGCTGACCCGGAACGGTAAAGCTTTTGCGGATAGTGGTACCCAATCCAACCTGGCCCCGGAAAATTACGGTGCCTTTGCCGATTTTATGGTCGCTTCCCTCGCCGGCCTCCAAGAGGAAGGGCTATCCGTGGGTTTCATCAGCCCGGTGAACGAACCTCAATGGGACTGGGACGATGGCGGGCAGGAAGGTACGCCCTATTGGAACCACGAAATCGCTGGTATTGTACGATACCTAAATGCAGCATTGCAGGATAGCGGCCTGCCTACCAAGATCGATATTGCCGAAGCAGGCCAAATCGAGTACCTGTATGAGGAACATAATCGTCCTGGTAGGTCCAATCAGATCGTAGAATTCTTTGGTAGCAGCAGCCCTAATTTTCTAGGAGATCTGAGCCACGTGAGTCAGGCGATCTCCGGTCACAGCTATTTTACCACGTCCCCTTTCCAAAAAGCCGTCGAGCAAAGGGAAGTATTGGCAGCGGCTATTCGGCAAGTGCCGGGGCTGAAATACTGGATGTCGGAATACTGCATCCTCGGAGGGAATAACGGGGAAATCTCCGGCGATAAGAAGGATTTGGGCATGGCCCCTGCCCTGTACATGGCCCAGGTGATTCACAACGATCTGGTCGTGGCAAACGCCTCTGCCTGGCACTGGTGGCTGGCCATTTCTCCGTACGATTACAAAGACGGATTGGTATATATTTCCAAGAAAGAAGCCGACGGGGAATTGGAAGACAGTAAGATGCTCTGGACCCTCGGAAACTACAGCCGTTTTATCCGACCCGGGTACCAGCGGGTTTCCGCCAAGCTGCATGGGGATCAATCTGGGGATGGGGATTTGTTGGCTTCGGCGTATCGGGATCCCAAGTCGGGTAATCTGGTCATGGTGTTGGTAAACGCTACTTCTGTAGCAGCAAAAATAGCCGTACGGGTACTTGGTGGAGAATCGGGTGAAAAATGGACGGCTTACCTGACGGACCCGGACCATGATTTGGCCTTCGGGGAAATTTCTTCCATTGAAGAACTGCTTGTTCCTGCCCGCTCCGTACTTACGCTTACCAATGGCTCTTACTAAACCTGATGGGAAACGATTTTATGAGGTTTAACCGCAAGGGTCGGTACCTACCAGAGAAATGGGGGGCTATGAAAATCCGTATTACGACTTTGGCCGCCTGGTCAACCAAATCTGGCGGGCCATCCGTCTGGTGGTAGATAAAGGGCTGCATGCCAAAGGATGGACGGAAGAAGAGGCTATCCGTTATTTTTCGGAAAATTCCGCCATTTCTGAGGGGGCGATCAGAGCCGAAGTGCGCCGATACATGGTGATTCCCGGGCAGGCCACCGGCTATAAAATTGGGATGCTAAAAATTCAGGAACTCCGTGCATTGGCTGAACAGGAATTGGGCGAGCAATTTGACCTTGCCGGTTTCCACGATACGATTTTGGGTGGGGGAGCCCTCCCTCTGGGGATTTTGGAAGCGGAGGTTAGGCGGTGGATTGCCAGGGTGAAAGGATCCTAGATCCTGCCTTTTTTCCTTCAGGCGCTGAGGATTTTTCACTAGCTTTCGAGGTCTTTGCTACCTTGAAAGTGTTCGTCTTGGACCTGCGATACCGGCACGTTCGGGAAACGACTACCGGAGAGTGAAAGGGCTGACAGCTTTTGCATTTCCGCACATCAGAAATTCCCCGATCTCCCCGGAAGAAAAACGCTTACGGTTTTTTATCCATTTCCTTCTCCCAGGCATCTCGCGCTTGGATTAGTTCCCGGACCAACTGCGGATGGTCCGGCTTTAAATCCCTTGTTTCAGACAGGTCTCCCTCGAGGTTGTAGAGTGCGAGGGAACCGTTTTCCCGGTCTTCCAGTAGTTTCCAGGGACCTTTTCTCACGGCAATGGCTTCTGGTGTCCGCCAAAACAGGGTTCGCTCCGGGATGACTTTTCCCGAAAGCAAAACCGAAAGAAAGCTTTGTCCATCCAAGCAGTCGGCTCCCTCGGGATCAGGAAGGGGCTGATCGGTCAAGTCGAGAAAGGTTGGCAGCAGGTCGAACGAGGCTAGCGTTGCCTCAGAGCGACTACCGGCCCTAATCTTCCCGGGCCACCAGGCGATGCTGGGTACCCGGTGTCCTCCTTCGTACAAATCGGCCTTTTCTCCGCGAAGCACGCCGTTGGAACCCACAGCAGGCCATGTATCTCCCTGGTAACTCAGATACTGCCCGTTGTCGGCGGTGAAGAATAGCAAGGTGTTTTGGTCCAGCCCCTCGGCTTTGAGGTAGGCAAGGAGTTTGCCAACGTTGCGGTCCAGTGTTTCGATCATCGCCACCAAAGCATCCGGTATTTCAGCGGGCGCGTGGGGCCCTAATTTGCTTGCCGGGCCGGGTTGGCTGGAGGTATAATCGGTACCTTCCTTTCGCGTTTCCAAGTGCCCGTCATCCGGGGATTGCCAGGGGAAGTGCACACCCAAATGGGCCAGGTAGAGAAAAAATGGCTGGTTTTTGTGTTTTTCGATGAATTGAATCCCGTTGTCGGTGATCACATCCGTGGTGTAGCCTTTCTGAAAGCTTAGCTCTTCGTTGTGCCACCAATCCGGATACCCGTGACGGTCCATTTTGGTGAAGTAGTCGCCGTCGCCAGAGGTTAGTCCTCTGAACTCATCAAATCCGAAATGAAGGGGGTTGGCGCTGGGGTGGTTTCCCAAGTGCCATTTGCCAAAAAAAGCGGTCGCGTAACCGACCCGCTGCAAGTAGTCGGCCATGGTCGGCGAGGAATACAATCCGTCTCCAGCGATCCCTTTGATCGCGCCCACTCCTTTTTTCTGCCAATCTCCAGGTAGGGGATCTTCTATGCCTGCTCGTTGCTGGTACCTTCCGGTCAACAGGGCCGCCCGGGTAGGCGAACACATGGCCCCGTTGCTGTGAAAGTCGGTAAACAGCATCCCTTCGGCCGCCAGCCGATTGAGATGGGGTGTCTGGGCTTTCCCACCAAAAAATCCACCCAAATCGCCATATCCCAGGTCATCCGCCAAAATAACGATAATATTAGGCGCAGCAGGTAGGGAAGTACGGTCTTGGGCCTGTATCCCCAACCCAACCAGGGTAAGGCAAATCGAAGCAATTATACGGTAAATGTGCATGCACACGAATCGATTTTTTTATACTACGCGCGCAGGTACCCAATGGGCCATTGGCGGCGGGTATACCGCATGGTTTGCTATTCCTAACTACAGAAAATCGAATCGTCATGCGCTTGTCGAAACGGCAAGTTCAGGAAACGAAGCGCTTCCCGAGCGCAATAGAAATCGGTAAAAAATGGACCAGATACGGATTTTCATTTGAATTTTAAAAAAAAGTTTGTTACCAAAATAAAAAATTTAATTAACTACTGGATTTTGTTTAAAAAAATTGTGTAATTGACACCTTAATAGATTCTACTAAACCATCGTTACACGTAAAATTAGGTATTGCCTATGGGAAAAATGGCTTGACAATCGTTGCCGATTGTCCAATCAACAAAATTTTAGTTAAAAGTTTATCCAAATGTTCAGGCATTGCCGAGGCGTACCTGGACCTTACCCATCAACAAATGAAAAATGAGAAAAAACTACTAGTAAACTCCGTTGGAATAAAAAGGAACGTATTCTTTTTGTTTCAGGGAATCGTGCTGGCCTGTGTGTTAGCAACACAGGCATTGGCTGCTACCAATCCGGCAGCGCCTGCAGCATTTGAAGCGGCTGCCGCTGAACTGGATATCCGGGTATCGGGTACCGTTACCGATGAAAACGATGCGCCCATGCCGGGTGTAACCATTACCGTACAGGGAGCCTCCATGGGTACGGTTTCCGATATAGAAGGGAAATACAGCCTGAATGCTCCAGACAATGCCACCCTGGTGTTTTCCTTTATCGGTTTTAAAACCCAAACCATTCAGGTAGGAAACCGCAGTACCATTGATGTCACCATGCAAGAAGACGTGGGAAGCCTGGACGAGTTTGTGGTGACTTCCCTTGGGGTACCACGGGAACAACGCGCCCTGGGCTACGCAACCACTACTATTAAATCCGACGAACTTGTAAAGGTAGGTACACCCAACCTGGCTACGGCCTTGTATGGTAAAGCTCCGGGTGTTCGGATTCAGGCCGGCGCTGGTGGTGCCACCTCAGCGGTAAACATCACCATTCGGGGGATCAACTCCATCACTGGAAGAAACCAACCGTTAATTATTCTGGACGGGGTACCCATCCGGAACGAAGAGGTAACCAATAATAACTATTGGGGCGACCAACGTTTGCGAGGAAATGGCCTGCTGGACATCAATCCGGAGGACATTGCCGATATATCGATCCTGAAAGGTGCCTCTGCTGCTGCATTGTACGGATCCGAAGCGGTAAACGGTGTGGTGTTGATTACCACCAAAAAAGGTACCTCCAAAGGGTTTACCGTTGATTTCAACGCAAATTACACCCAGGATGAGATCGCGTACTTACCACGGTATCAAAACGTACGAGGCCCGGGTGCTCCCCAGCACGTACAGGCGCTAAGTTGGGCAAACAACGGCGTAAACGAAGACGGTTTCTTTATTTACGAAGACGGTTCCCGGGGACTTCCCAACACGAATATCAATTACGGGCCTCGATTTGACGGACAGCCTGCAAGGTCATGGGATGGGGAAATGAGACCCTATGTAGCGCAGGAAGACAACTACGCTGCCCTGTTTAACAACCCCGTTAGTTCGCAGGTAAACGTGGCCATTTCCAATTCCACAGATGTAGCCGATTTCCGGGTTTCACTGACCCGTCAGGACAACGAGGCGCTGAGTTTGAATTCCAAAAACAGCAAAAACATCGCCAATTTGAACGCTACTTTCCGCGTGTCTAAAAAGGTGCGTACGGACGTAATGGTAAACTACATCAACCAATACACGGCCAACCGGCCCTATTCCGTAGACCGATTGATCAACAATTTTGGTGGGATGATGACCCGCTTCGATAACGGTGCCTGGTACCTGGACAAATACAAGACCAGCCTGGGATACCGCTTCGTGACAGGAAATGGACAAAGCCTGACGCCCGATGAAAACATCACCTTTAACGGGTTTCAGGGAGCCATCGGCGACTATGTCTGGCGGGTAAACGAGCACAGGGCATCGGAGTTGAGCAACCGGGTGATCGGTAGCATCACCAACTTCATTGACTTTACAGACGAACTAACACTACGTGCCAGGATTTCTACGGATTTTACGTACAGGTCTAGCGAGAATGAAACATCAACGACCCGGCCTCTGGCTTTCGGTCCTTCCGGAGGGTTTAGCATGTCCAACGAGACGTTTAATATCTTGTATGGGGATCTATTGCTTACCTACCGCAAGCAATTGACGGATGATTTTACCTTCAGTGCCATGGCTGGCTACACCGCCAATAAGGAGAGTTTTTCCTCGATCTCCCGAGGTACCAATGGTGGCTTGAGTTCGGAAAACCTCTTTGATATTGTTGCTTCGGTAAACATTCCCAACAACGGTTCCAGAAGAACCTCACGGGTAATCGATGCCGCACTGGGTACCGTAAACCTGGACTACAAAGGCATCTGGTTTGTCGAAGGTACCGTTCGTCGGGACCGTACCTCTACCATGAACCCGGACAATAACTCCTTTGTGTATCCTTCTGCCAACACCAGCTTTATCCTGTCGGATGCCGTGGACTTGCCAAGTTTCGTAAGTTTTGCCAAACTGCGTGGATCCTGGGGTATCGTGGGTAACTATCCGGACGTATACCGTGCCAATATCGCTTACAACCAAAATACGCTGGGCGTACAACAGCCGGGCGGTGCCCCTGTTTTATATACCAACATTCCCAGCAGTTTTGGAAACGACGGCATTCGTCCAGAGCAAAAACACGAATTTGAATTTGGATTGGATAGTAGGTTCTTCGCCGGTCGGTTAAACCTGGAGTTCTCCTATTACAATGCACAGATTCGGGACCAAATTCTGCCTCTTACCCTGCCGGCTACGTCCGGAGCCAATTCCGTTTTAGCGAACATCGGTACACTGCGGAACAAAGGAATCGAAATTGCCTTGAACGGTACCCTGTACCAGGCACGTGGATTGACATGGATGGCAGGCGTTAATTTTGCCCGCAACATGAACGTGGTAGAAAAACTCGCCAACAATGCGACCGAATTGCTACACGCCGATTACGATGGCAATGCAGCACAGCTACGTTCCGTAGTCGGGCGCCCCATGGGTGATTTCTTTGCCCGTCCCGTAGAGACCAATGCGAATGGAGAAAAGATCGTACAGCCAAACGGAATGTATAAAATCGACGCCAACAACTGGATTCTTGCGGGCAATGCCATGCCAAAAGCGGTGGGTGGTGTCTTCAATAATTTGGCTTATAAAAACTTCTCCCTGGATATCATGGCGGATTTCCAGATCGGTGGACACGTGATGCCTACCGGTATCAACTGGATGATCAGTAGGGGATTGACCGAAGAAAGTTTGAAGTACATGGATGCCGAAAGCGGAGGACTGGCCTATTACCTCAATGCAGAGGGTCAGGGTGTACAAACTTCCAGCCCTCAGGGACCCAACGGAGAGACCGTATACAACGATGGTATGCTTATGGAAGGTGTGACCGCAGATGGAAACCCCAATACCAACGTGATTTCTCAAGCCATGTATTACCAGCGAACGTACAACTGGGGTGGTCCACAATACAGCCAGGCCAGATACGAACTGTATATCAAGGAAAATACTTACATGAAATTGCGGGAACTCTCCCTGGGCTATCAGGTTCCTGCTGCTTTTGCTCAGAAATTGGGAGCTACCAGCATCAACGTTTCTGCCTTTGGACGAAACTTGTTTTTCTTCTACCGAAACATCAAGGATCTGGATCCGGAAGTGTTGACGGGAGGTTCTCGTTGGGCACAGACGCTGACCAGCGCGGGAACGAATCCGGCCACACGTACCGTAGGTTTAATGCTTAGGGCCAGGTTCTAAGCGAACACGAATAAAAAATAAGCGCAATATGAAAAATAAACTAGTCATACTGACCCTGGCACTGCTTACCAGCCTCGCGAGCTGTCAGTATTCCGAATTTGAGGAAAACTACACCGATCCTTCCAAGGTTTCGGAGACCTCTGTAGAGAAGCAATTTACCGGTTTTATGATTGCAAACCGGACGTACGTACTTCCCAGTTACTGGAATTATTTCGTGGTTTTGCGTATCACACTTAACCGGTATACGCAGGCCGTCGGATGGGCAAACGAGGAGAATCAATACGTACCCGGATCGGCCGCCATCAACGACCGATGGAACAACTATTACCAGTTTCTGGCCCAGTACCGGGAGTTGGAAAAGGTATATGCCGAACTGACCGATGTTCAAAAGCAGAATAACCGGGTGTACATGATTGCAGCGGCAACCTATCTGTACGACCACACCCAGAAAATCGTGGACTTGCACGGCGCCATTCCCTTCTCCGAAGCGGGGATGTTGAGCACCAACGGTGGTGACTTTGGTAAATCCTATCCAGGTTACGACGAACCCCAGGCCATCTACACCAAGATGCTGGATGATTTGGCGGGATTTGCCGATGAGCTACGCACCATGAACATTAACCCGGGGATTTTGACCGGTTTTCGTACCCAGGACTTGATTAACCGGGGAGATATCGACATGTGGTTGAAATACATCAACTCGCTACGCCTGCGCATGCTGACCCGGGTAAGTGGAACATCGGAATTTTCCTCCCGTGCGACCGCCGAGATCAATGCGATTCTGTCGAATCCTACCAACTATCCCATCGTGGCTTCCAATGCGGATAACATCACCTTCCGAAAGCACGAATTGGGAACCCTTATCGGAGCCAATGATTTTCAAAGTGGCCTGGAGGACTGGGATGGCAACGTAGCGGGAAAGGTAATTTTGGAGCACATGCTCACCAACGACGATCCCCGACTGACTTATGTATTTGAGCCAGGTGAAGCAGCCGAAGGGGAATACATCGGACTGGATCCGTTTTTGAGTGCCTCCGTGCAGACCGAATTGATCGGTTCCAACACGGTGGCCATTTACAACCGCTCCACGCTAAGCCGAAACCAGTACTTTCCCGGAATGCTGATCAACTCCAGCCAGGTACATTTTATGGCGGCAGAGCATTACCTCAAGGCAGGCCAGGACGCACAGGCCAAGGCCCATTACGAGACAGGCGTACGCGAGTCCGTGCATTATTACGACATGCTTCGCGGCATGAGTAACAATAATATTTCTCCTGAGGCCACCCCCCCCACGGATGCGGCCATTGATGCCTACCTTGCCGATGCGGATATTAGCTGGGATGGGGCTGCGGACATGACCGAAAAGATGAAGCGGATTGCGCAGCAGCGATGGCTACATTTCAACGTGGTACAACCCAATGAAAACTGGGCCGAAATGCGACGCGTAGACGAATTTGAGCTTGAATTCTGGGAAGATGGCTCCAACCAGCAGCGTCTTCCTCCCAACCGATGGATTTATCCAGGATCGGAAGCCACGTATAACCTGGAGAATTACCAGCGCGTACAGGCCAACGATAACCTGACCACCCCACTTTTCTGGGATAATTAATTGCGGATTATCGCAGGCAATATCTGTTAGAAAAGGGCATCCACCGGGTGCCCTTTTTTTTATTACCCTGGGGCAATCGATAGCTCTGGCTGGAAAATCAGCGGAGCCTTCCGGAGGGAATTGACAAAAATTCTCTATCTTGGTTTGAAAATTTTCTTCACCAATAACCGATATTCCGTTCATGGCTCGATTCCCAATTGCAGTAACCCTGATTTTCAGCTGTATTTTCACTTTTTTTTCCAGCTGTTCCTCCGAAAAGAACGAGGAGCAAACCCTCCCAAAAAAGCCCAATATCATTGTTATCTACATGGATGACCTGGGATATGGGGACATGAGTGCTTACGAGGCCGGTAGCCTGGAAACCCCGAACATGGATTTTTTGGCAAATGGAGGGATGAAATTCACGAAGGCCTACGCTTCCTCTGCTACCTGTACGCCCAGTCGCTATGCCTTGCTTACCGGAACCTATCCCTGGCGTAACGAAAATGCCAAAATCTTGCCAGGAACAGCTCCGCTACTTATTGGTACGGACGAGTTGACACTCCCGAAAATGTTGAAAAAACAGGGCTATACCACGGCCGTGGTGGGTAAATGGCACCTGGGTTTGGGTACCGGCCAGGTAAATTGGAACGAACCGATCAGCCCGGGACCAAATGAAGTGGGCTTTGATTATTCCTACATCATGGCGGCCACCCAGGATCGGGTGCCCACCGTTTACCTGGAAAACGGACTGGTACAGGGCCTGGACCCCAACGATCCCATTGAAGTGAGCTATAGCGAAAACTTCGAAGGAGAACCTACAGGAAAGGACAACCCCGAGCTGCTAACCATGAATTGGCACCACGGGCACAATAACAGCATCGTCAACGGGATCCCCCGCATTGGTTATATGAAAGGCGGGGAGAAAGCCCGATGGGTGGACGAAGATATGGCCGATCATTTTCTGGAAAAAGCCAGTGCGTACGTACGGGAAGATCGGGAAGAACCATTCTTTTTGTACTATGCCTTTCAGCAACCCCATGTGCCGCGTACACCTCACCCACGGTTTGTCGGCAAGTCTGGCATGGGGCCCAGGGGAGATGTGATTTTGGAAGCCGATTGGTGTATCGGACAGTTTATGGAAACGCTGGAGGAAGCGGGCTTGCTGGAGAATACCCTGGTGATTTTTAGCAGTGACAACGGTCCGGTGTTAAACGATGGTTATTACGATGAGGCCGTGGAAAAACTAGGTGACCATACGCCTTGGGGACCGTTTCGAGGAGGAAAATACAGTTTGTTTGAAGCAGGCACACGCCTGCCCTTTATTACCTATTGGAAAGGGACCATCGCGCCGGGAGAGTCCGATGCATTGGTCAGCCAATTGGATTTGTTGAATTCTCTGGCCGCCTTGACGGGCAGTTCCGAACGCAGTGCGGATGGAAAGGACCTAATGGATACCTTTCTCGGAAAGTCAGAGCAGGGTAGGGAATCCCTGGTGCTGGAAGCAACCACGCGTACCGCTTTCCGGCAGGGAGACTGGGTGCTCATTCCCCCCTACGGTGGTCCGGCGGTAAATACCCAGGTGAACATCGAACTGGGAAACGATACGGATTTTCAATTGTATGATTTGAGTCGGGATAAGGGACAGCAAGAAAACCTGGCCGAGTCACACCCCGAAAAGTTGAAAGCCCTATTGCAGGATTTCATTGCGATCCGGGGCGAAGGCTTTGTGAATACGGAGGCCCTGGAATTGAAATAGGACCTGCGAAGGGGCCTGATTGGCGAATGGCGCCGTTTCTTTTAAAATTCGACGTTTACCCGTAAAAGAAATAAACGAGATGAAAGGATATACCCATGTACTGCTTGGATTGCTAGCCGCTTGCTTTTTGTTGCCGGGCAACGGCATGTGCCAGGAGAAACCCCAGGTAATCGTATTGACGGATATTGGAGGAGATACCGACGACGAGCAAAGCCTGACGCGTTTTTTGTATTACGCGGATCATTTTGATATCCTGGCGCTATGTGCCACGAGTAGGATGGGACACGGGCAGGACATTCGACCTGAGATCATTCGGGCGCAGCTGGACGCCTATGGAGAAATTTATCCCAACCTGCGCTTGCATTCGGATGATTTCCCTCATCCGGACTCGCTTTTTTCCCGGGTTCGGGAAGGTCTGGGGAATTCCAAAGACCTTGGGGAGGGGTTTGATAGCGATGCCTCGGAAGCCATCATCGACCTGGTCGACCGGTCCGATGCGTTGGTTCATATCCCGATTTGGGGTGGTTCGCGGGAACTAGCGCAGGCCCTTTGGCGGGTGAAACAAAGCCGTTCACCGGAGGCGGTGGATGCCTTCTGCCAAAAAATTCAGGTGCATGCCATCGGGGACCAGGACGGGCATCGGGAGTACCTGATCCGGGAGTTTAAGGCGCTAAACGTTATTGCTAATGGTTTTGCCTGGCAGGGTTTTACGGGTATTCGGGAATTATCCGCTTTTCGGGGCATGTACATGACCGGCGATCAAAGCATGCAGGACGGAGACTGGGTACGGGCGAATATCCACGGAAACGGCCCGCTTAGCGAGCGCTATCAATTGCACGGGCATGGGACAAACGGGATGAAAGAAGGAGATAGCCCCTCCTTTCTGGGCTTACTTGCCAACGGGCTGAATGTACCCTACCAACCGGAATGGGGAGGCTGGGGAGGCCGGTACCGCCGATTGCGCGGTAATCTTTACATAGACGCCCCGGATTTCCTGGACGGCACCCTCAACGAACGCCACTCGGTGGCACGCTGGCGCAAGGCGTTTCAATCCGATTTTATGGCGCGCGTGCAATGGGCGCATCGTTCCTACGGAGAAGCAAATCACAACCCAGTAGTGGTAGTGAACGGGCATGCCGGTACCGAACCGGTACTTGTTTCTGCGAACGCAGGGGAGCTTATACGGCTGGAGACGGAGGGAACCTACGACCCGGACGGGCAGGAGCTGGCGTTCCGCTGGTGGGTGTACGAGGAAATTTACCGTCCCGATGCAGACCTTCAAATGGTATACGAAGCAGCCGGTACGGCGGTGACACTGACCATGCCAGACCTGGCTCCGGAGCAGGCCATTCACCTGATTCTTGAAGTGCGGGATACTGGCAGCCCCTCCCTGACTGCCTATAAGCGCATACGTCTAATTTCCTCGGAATGAAAACAGGTTGCACAACTTTGTACGTATTTCTTGCTTTTCTGGCTGCGGCATGCGAGTCGGTACCGGCTGAGCGATCGGAAGCCGAAGCGCCCTCCGGAATCCGGCCCTGGGCAGCGAACCCGGCCTATTGGGAATACCGGGGCGAACCGGTACTTCTACTGGGAGCGACGGATAACGATAATTTGTTTCAGAACCTCCACCTGAAATCCCACCTGGACAGTCTGCATGCGGTGGGAGGAAACTATATCCGTAATACCATGAGCGATCGGGATCCGGGAGACCTACGCGCTTTCGCCCGAAACGGGGAGGGCAAATACGATTTGAATACCTGGAACGAGGCCTATTGGCGGCAATTTGACAGCCTGCTGCGGTGGACGGCCGAACGGGATATCGTCGTACAAATTGAAATTTGGGACCGCTTTGATCACTCCCGGGATAATTGGCTAACGGATCCCTACCACCCGGCAAATAATACCAACTACACCTACGAAAGTGCCCGATTGGATAGCTTGTATCCCAA
Organism: Cyclobacterium xiamenense; assembly: GCF_900109255.1. Lineage (NCBI taxonomy): Bacteria > Pseudomonadati > Bacteroidota > Cytophagia > Cytophagales > Cyclobacteriaceae > Cyclobacterium > Cyclobacterium xiamenense. Next base: position 104,647 of record NZ_FNZH01000001.1, read on the forward strand.
TCACCCCGGCGCCAACGAACAGCCCTTTTTTTATACGGTTCCAGCCCTGGATCACAATCCGGAGTTATTGGCCTACCAGGAATCGTTTGTGCGAAAACTCCTAACGCATTCCCTGCCCTATGACCACGTGTTGTACTGCATCGACAACGAAACCAAAGGGGAAGACGCGTGGGCGCTGTATTGGGCCGCGTTTTTAAAAAAAGAAGCCGGGGAAAAGGAAATCATGGTCACCCAAATGTGGGACGATTGGGATATCACCTCTGCCATGCATCGGCGAACACTCGATCGACCGGATACCTTCTCTTACATCGACCTGTCCCAAAACAGCCACAATACCGGGCAACAAAACTGGGACAAGGCTCGGGCCATCTTTGAGTACATCGAACCCAATCCCAGGCCAGTCAACAGTACCAAAATTTATGGCAGTAGTACCAGTTCCTGGGTAAACCGGGGAATTGACGGCAGGCACGCGGTAGAAACGTTCTTTCGCAATATCCTTGGCGGATTTGCATCGAGCCGCTTTCATCGTCCGCCATCCGGTCTGGGGCTCTCGATTCCCTCCATGCGGGCCATCGCGTCGGTAAGAAAAGTGGAGGAAAAAGTACGGTTTTGGGAAATGCAGCCACGCATGGACCTGCTTGCTGACCGGGAGGAAAACGAGGCCTACTGTGCCGCCAACGAGGGAAGGTATTACCTGATTTATTTTCCAGATGAGGGAGAAGTGCTAGTGGATATTTCCGCCATGGGCGGAACCGGCGTACTTCATTGGCTTTCGGTACACGACGCAAAATGGCTGTCGGCCAGCAATATTTCCGAAAATGAAACCCTCACATTAAAGAGTCCGGTACGAAATGGCAGCATTGCGCTGCTCGTAAAAAAATAACTGCGAACAAGGCAGCGTCAATGTCGGCATGAGCCTATCGCGATGCTTTGGCTGGCGGTGCGGCGGATAGATTCGAAAGCATTTTGAAAAAAACGAAACGGTAAGACATACAAAGCATGAACCATACAGTCCATACAAACCGCAGGGGAGGCGGCCTTCTACCCTTGCTGCTGCTATTCTTGGGATTGGTCGCCTGTGGTGCGCCCGAAGCATCGTTGGATCGCCCCAATATTCTATGGATTTCCCACGAAGACTTGAGTCCCATATACGGCTGCTATGGAGACAGCTATGCACGGACCCCGAATATTGATCGCCTGGCGGAGACGAGCATCCGGTTTACCCAGGCTTTTTCCAATGCGCCAATCTGTGCGCCTGCCCGATCCACGCTGATTACCGGCAGGTATGCCGTTTCGTTGGGAACACAGCATTTGCGCTCCGAAATTCCGGTGCCCGAGGGGATGAAAATTTTACCGGAAGTGCTGCGTGAAGCGGGCTATTATACGAGTAACAATGTTAAAACCGATTACAATTTTGATCATCAGGGTCGCTGGGACGAAAGCAGCAGGGAAGCCCACTGGCGCAATAGGTCCGAAGGACAGCCTTTTTTCAGTGTTTTCAACTTTATGATGACCCATGAGGGGCCGATAAATGCGCTGCGCGACAGCGATACCGAGTCGCTGCAGGTCTTCAGTGCGCCCGATCAGGCAGTATTGCCACCGCACCTTCCTGACAGTCCAAAAATGCGAGAAATTTGGGCCCATATGTACGATTTGCTGGCAGTTTTCGATCAGGAAGTGGGTAGGCTGCTTGCCGAGTTGGAAGCCGACGGGTTGCTGGAGGAAACCATCGTATTTGTCTTCTCGGATCACGGACATGGTTTGCCCGGGCACAAGCGCTGGTTGGATAATGCAGGTTTACAGGTTCCTTTTATTCTGCACGTTCCGGACAAATACAAGCACCTCGTCAGCAACCTAGCCGCTCCCGTAACTGACCACAAAGTGGGTTTTGTGGATTTTGCCCCCACGGTGATCGGGCTTGCGGGAGCCGTAGTCCCGGAAGGCATGGAAGGGACCAACTTCTTGGGCGAAACAGCGGAGGAAAAAGAATTTATATTTGGCTACCGGGACCGGGCGGACGATTGTTACGAAGTATCCCGGTCGGTGTTTGACGGCAGGTATTTGTACGTGCGTCATTTTATGCCACAGTTGCCCTATTACCAGAATGCCCTGATATTTAATAAGGGGGGGAGTTACGAAGAGATCAATCGCTTGAGGGCCCTGGGGCAGTTATCCGAGCCGGTCCGGCAATTTTTTCTACCCAAGCCGGTAGAATTGCTGTACGATTTGGAAAACGATCCCCTGGAACAAACCAACCTGGTCGCTAATCTGGAAGTGGCGGAACGGGTTTCCCGTTTGCGTGAAGCCTTGGATGCTTGGATGATTCGCCATCGGGATACCGGGTTGATTTCGGAAGGAATCATGATGGCGCAGGCCAAAGCGGCTGGGAAAAGCGTGTACGAAATCGCCCGGGAGTATTCTCCCGAGCGGTTTCGGTCCATTCTGGAGGTGGCCCAATTGGTGGGAAAGGTGGAGGACCCGGCGATACTGGAATCGTTTTTTGTAGCCACCGAACCGGCACAGCGGTTTTGGGCCCTGGTGGCATTGGATGCTTATTCTGGTGAAATCGATGCGGTAATGCCTTCGGTGCGCCGACTGCTTGAGGACGAAATGCCAGCCGTACGAACCAAGGCCGCTGAGATTTTGGCCGGACGAAAAAATGATCCGGAGGCTTTTGCCGTATTGGAAGAACTATTGAAACAGGAAGACGAGGTACAGGTATTGCAGGCCGCGATCAGCGTGCGGCAGTTGGGCGAGAACGCCCAACCCTTGCTGGCTGCCATTCAAAACGAAGTCTTTCCGAAATACAGTGGCGAAATCTGGGGCCGGTACAAAAGCTGGAGTTACCCCATGTTTATCGGAATGGCGTTGGATCAAACCCAGATAAACTGTGGCGTGGCGGTGGACACCCGTCGATGAGCTGTGATTTTTTTTGGCGAAATGAAGGGGATTTTGTCAGTGAAAGCCCTTGTTTTTTTGCAAGTCCAGCTCCTTACTCAAAACAAATTATCAGAAATCGGTAAAAGTATCGAATTGTTTGATAGTTTAGCAGGACGAAAACAGCGGTAATTATTTTTGGTTTTGGTAGCGTGTATACCAAAGCATATTTTTAACAGTAATTGGCAATCATTCTTATGCGTTCGATTAACGAAAATGCAACTCCAATCCGCGTGGATTCTTTCCGGATGGATTTGTTTTTTGACTTGTCACTGGATCTAATGTGTATCGCAGGATTTGACGGCTATTTCAAGAAAATCAATCCTGCCTTGAAAAAAGTGCTGGGCTATTCCGATGAGCAATTGTATACCCGCTCAATCGATACTTTTGTTCATTCCGAGGATCTGAAACGAACCTCCCATGCCCGGAACACGATTGTGGAAGGCATGCCCCTGATGCATTTTGAAAACCGGTATTTATCCAGGGAAGGAGAAACACTTTGGTTTTCCTGGACATCGGTTCCAGACAAGGAACAGCAATTGATTTACGCGATTGCCAAAAACATCACCCACAATAAGAAAGTTGAAGAAGAGCGAAATTTGTTGATCGCCAAATTAACCCAATCCAACAAACAATTAAAAGAATTGACCTTTACTACTTCGCATGATCTGCGTTCCCCGGTAAACAATTTACTGGCCCTATTCAGCTTGGTGAATGCCCGCACCATGGAAAAATCGGAGATGTTGGAGTTTATCGATATGATGCAGCTTTCCACCGAAGGACTAAAAAACACCCTGGACGGCTACGTCGACAATTTGAGTCAGCGGGATGTGTTGGCGGTATCGCTGGAACCGGTGGAGCTGGACACAAGCTGTAAAAAGGTGATGCATTCCATTCGGTCGCTCATTGAAACGTCCAAGACCCAAGTCTTGATGGATTTTTCCAAAGGAAACAGGGTCAACTTCAATGCCGGTTACCTGGAAAGTATTTTCCTCAACCTGTTTACCAATTCGATCAAATACGCGAAGCCGGGAACCGTTCCCCTCATTTCCATCCATTCGCAGCTGGTCAACGAGCGTACCCAATTGGTTTTTTCGGATAATGGGATTGGATTTGATACGGATAAGATTGGAGACAAGTTGTTCGGTTTTAGAGAGACCTTTCATTCCAACGCAGACGGCAAGGGTATTGGCTTGTATTTGGTTCACAGCCATATCACCTCATTGGGAGGTAAAATCGAGGCAGCCAGCAAACCGGGAGAAGGGGCGCGGTTTACCATTACCTTTTAGGGCTGAAATGTGCCAGCCACTGCCACTTTCTGATTCGACTCCTGTTAGGTCTCGGAGAGGCAAATTGGTTTTCCGGCCATTCATTTCGTTCCCTGGTACAAACGCATGGGACTCCCGCCGGAGCCTTGTGAGATGGACTGCAGCCTACGTTCAGGGTATTTCTTTCTTGCGCCGCTAGCCTATTCCGACGAGTGGCGATGCAATGGCCGGGGTATTGGCCGTGTTTCCATCAATGTCGGTTGGTTTTGCGGCGAACTTGCTACTAGTTTGCAGTTTATGTCTTATATTCCGGGCATGTTACTACAGGGCATTGATTGGCTGATCCTCCTTCTGTTTTTTGCATTGTCGCTGGGAATAGGCTTGTACAGTTCCAAAAAATCATCCGAAAACGTTCAGGAGTTTTTTAAGGCGGGCGGCAATTTGCCCTGGTGGGTATTGGGAATATCGATGGTTGCCACGACCTTTTCCACCGACACCCCCAATTTGGTCACCGATATAGTACGGAAAAATGGCGTCTCCGGGAATTGGGTTTGGTGGAGCTTTTTGCTGACCGGCATGCTGACGGTTTTTTTCTTTGCCAGGTTATGGAAGCGTTCGGGAGTACTTACCGATATTGAATTTTACGAGTTGCGGTACAGTGGTCGACCGGCCTCGTTTCTTCGGGGATTTCGCGCCTTGTACCTGGGTATTTTTTTTAATGTGGTGATCATATCCGGGGTCTCACTCGCGGCGATCAAAATCGGAGGGGTGCTATTGGGCCTCAGTCCCTTGCCCGTTTTGCTGATATCCGGGTTTGTCACGGTACTGTACAGCACGCTGGGTGGCCTGCGTGGCGTGGTGTTTACGGATTTTCTGCAATTTGGACTTTCCCTTGCAGGGGCCATCGCCGCGGCTTGGGTGTCGGTCAATCATCCTGCTGTCGGTGGGTTGGATCAATTGATTCAGCATCCCGATATTACCGATAAACTGAATTTTATCCCTGACATCAATCATTGGGAACTATTTTTGGCGGTATTTCTGATCCCGGTATTTGTGCAGTGGTGGTCGGTTTGGTATCCGGGTTCAGAGCCGGGCGGGGGCGGATTTATCGTACAGCGGATGCTGGCAGCCAAGAACGAAAACCATGCGCTTTCCTCCATTATGTTGTTTACAATCGTGCATTATGCCATCCGCCCCTGGCCCTGGATTCTGGTCGCCCTGTGCAGCATCCTGGTTTTTCCGGACATGGATGCATTGCGGGATGCTTTTCCAAATGCCGATGCTTCCATTGTGCAGGACGACATGGCCTATCCCGCCATGCTATCGTTCATGCCGGTAGGGATTATGGGACTGGTAGTCACCTCCCTGGTGGCCGCCTACATGTCTACCCTCTCCACCATGCTTAACCTTGGTTCTTCCTATGTGGTGAACGATTTTTACCAGCGATTTATCCGACCCGACGCTTCCCAAAAACACCTGATTGCCGTCGGGCGGCTGACCACGATAGGAATCATGGTAGTGGGGGGCTACGTGGCCCTGCACCTGGAAAATGCATTGCAGACCTTTGGTATTTTGCTTCAGATCGGGGCGGGAACGGGATTGATTTACATCTTGCGCTGGTATTGGTGGCGAATCAATGCCCTCAGCGAATTGGTGGCCATGGCCGCCTCCTTTTTGGTTGCCCTGTATTTCGCATTTTTGCACGAGCTGTATTTCGAGCCGCTCCCAAATGCCGCCGAATTGATAGCGGGTATTTTATTCACAACGGGGAGCTGGGTACTAACGGCTTATTGGACCAGGGCCACGGACAGAGAGGTCCTAGTCGCTTTTGTGCAAAAAACAAAGGCCCCCGGCCCCGGCTGGAAGCGAATCCATGCCTACCTGGAAAAAACTGGCCAAAAGGTGGACACCAGGCAGTATTTTGATTTTCAGGCTGCGTTGTTGGCTTTCGCCGCAGGGATTACCGCTGTATACGCCTTTTTGTTTGGGACCGGGTCGATCTTATTCGGCAACCCGGGTTCCGGACTGCTATTGCTGCTGCTTGCCGCTACTGCATTTGGCGTGCTATTTCTCTTAAAGAAACGATTGCTATAGGCAATGCTCGCCAACAGGAACATGGCGTGTGCGCATTAGGGATTTTACTAACCCGTGCCACCTGTGAGGGCGAAGGGTCATGCCTCCCCTCCAATGGAAGCGGGTTAATCTTTAGCCTACCCCCCTGGAAGAGAAAGGCTCCGGTGTTGAAAAATTCTTCAAAATAGCTCCTTTCGGGTGTCTCACCTGCAGCATTTTATCCGTCTTGTCTTCGGAAGCGTGGGTTTGCAGACCGGATGTGGTAGTAAACCTCAATTCGACGTTTTTCTGTTCGGAAACCAACCCGCCAGGCCTTGAGCTGAAAAAAGTGAAATTAAATTTGTGTTAGATTTACTAATTATTTCTAGTTGATCGAAAAATTCAAATAAATTTGAAAAAATTTTCATATGCACCTGAGTTTGCATGACTGTGGCATTCCAATGAAACACCAGATTTTAACGTTTTTTTTCCTGCTACTTGGTATTTCCGGGTTTGCGCAGCGGATTTCCATTAGCGGGACCGTGACGGAAGCGGGAACGGGTGAACACCTAATCGGCACCAATGTTTTCGATCGGGTATCCGAAAAAGGCGCGGTTGCCAATCAATTTGGCTTTTACAGCTATACTACCTCAGCCGATAGCGTGGACCTTTACTTTAGTTTTGTCGGTTTTCAGACCAAAAACTTCCGTATGAAGGTAGCGCAGGACACCGTTGTTAACGTGTCGCTGCTGCCCGACGGGAATCTGGAGGAAGTCGTGGTATCGGCGGCAGGAATGGACCAGATTCAGGAAGTCACCAAGATGAGTTCGATCAACGTGCCACTGAAGCAAATCAAAGAATTGCCCGCATTTATGGGCGAGGTGGATGTGTTCAAGGTATTGCAATTGCTGCCCGGCGTGCAATCGGGCACGGAGGGTGGAAGTGGCTTGTACGTAAGGGGAGGGGGACCGGACCAAAACCTGATTTTGCTCGACGGAGTGCCCGTGTACAATGCCTCGCACCTTTTCGGTTTTTTTTCCATCTTTAACGCCGATGCCATCAACAATGTGGAATTGATCAAAGGAGGTTTTCCCTCCCGCTATGGCGGTCGTTTGTCATCGGTGATCGATATCAGCATGAAAGAGGGCAACATGCAGGAATACAAAGGCGAAGGGTCAATCGGGTTGATTGCTTCCAAAGTGACGGTAGAAGGCCCCATTGTCAAGGATCAGACCTCCTTTATTCTCTCTGCCCGGAGAACCTACCTGGATTTGCTGGCACGTCCCATTATCAAAGCCACCACGGCCGGCGAGGAAAATATCGGGTATTATTTTTACGACCTCAACGGTAAAATCAATCACATCATCAACGATAAGAACCGGCTGTACCTGAGCGTGTATTCCGGAGACGATAAAGCCTATTCCCGGTATAAGGATTTTTATGTTTTCGAAAACGAGCGAACGGATTACGAAGATGAATTTGGCCTGAGTTGGGGGAATTTCATCACCGCGCTTCGCTGGAACAATGTGATCAACAGCCGTCTCTTTAGCAACCATACCTTTACCCATAGCCGGTATAAGTTTGACTTGTTTAGCAATTACGATGAGCGGATTACGGGAGCAGGTGTGGACGAAAGGAGTTCCTATTCCGAGCGGTATTTTTCAGGGATTCGGGACTGGGCAGCCAAGTCGGACTTTGAGTACATTCCCAATCCCGATCACTACATCCGCTTTGGCGTAAATGGAATTTTGCATCGCTTTTCTCCGGGGGTGTATGCGAGCAGAAGTAGTGCGGCCGATAACGATCTCCGGTTGGGAGCCGACGAGCTCGATTCTTTCGAATACGCCGCTTATGCCGAAGACGACATCAACTTCAGCGACCGATTGAAAGCCAACCTGGGGCTTCATTATTCCGGGTTTATCTCGGACGGGCAGCATTACCGCTCCCTGCAGCCCCGCATCGCAGCACGCTATCTGGTGAATGCCTCTACTTCGCTAAAGGCTTCCTTTGTGACCATGGCACAATTTATCCACCTGCTGACCAATGCGGGATTGGGACTTCCCACGGATCTTTGGGTACCCGCTACGCCCAGGATTGGCCCACAGGAAGCCATGCAGGTAGCCGTAGGTGGCGTAAAAAACGTGAACGGTTTCGAAATCAGCCTGGAAGCCTATTACAAGACCATGGACGGCTTGATCGAGTACAAGGACGGGGCTACGTACCTGAACCTGGACCAGGACTGGCAGGACAAAGTAGCTGTGGGCGAAGGCAAAAGCATTGGCGCCGAATTTCTTGTACAACGCAAGGTCGGCAGGGTTTCGGGCTGGCTGGGCTATACGCTATCGAATACCGAACGAAGGTTTGACGAAGTCAATTTTGGGGAGTGGTTTCCCTACAAATACGACCGGAGGCACGACGTAAGTTTTGCCTTGACACACGAATGGAAGGACAACAAGGATTTTTCCCTGGCCTGGGTTTATGGAACGGGAAATGCGGTTTCTCTGCCTACCCAGCGGTACGAGGGATTGGAAATGAACCGCTTTAGTGGAGGAATCAGACCGAACGTCAATTACTACGAAAGTAGAAACAATTTCAGAAACCGGGACTACCACCGCCTGGACCTGAGTTTTAGCTGGTGGAAAACCAAACGATGGGGCGAGCGCAAATGGACACTGGGAATATACAATGTGTACAGCCGAATGAATCCGTTTTTCATGGATTTGGGCTACGACCGGCAGGGAAACCGGAAGTTGATGCAATACAGCCTTTTCCCAATCATTCCGTCGTTTGCTTACGCATTTAAATTCTAAAAGCTAATGAAAACATGCCTTCACTATATCCGGAATTTCAGCCAGCTGGGTTACCTGCTTCTCCTTGTCCCGTTTTTGTTCGCCTGTGAAACCGTGGTTGATATCGAAATTCCCTTCGACAAACCCCAGGTGACGATGAATGCCAATCTCCAAAACAACCTTTTTCCCGCAGTACGGCTGACCTACAGCAAGCACATCCTGGACAACGAGTGGGAATTTAGCCCCATTCCCGACGCGGCCGTTAACCTGATTCACCAGAATGAACGCTTTCCGCTGACCTTCAATGAGGAAACCGGCGAATACACAAACTTGCAGCTGTTGCTACGGGAAGGAAATACCTATACCCTGGAAGCGGAGTTACCCGGATACGAAATCGTTCGTGCCACCGAAAGTATTCCGCTTTCGGTACCAATTAAACAGGTGGTGTACCAGGGCCGGGTGCAAGTGGACTCCTGGTCATCCAGGGAAGACGTCCGTTTACTATTTGACGATCCGGAAGGTGAAAACTATTACGAGATTTCCGCCGACTATTTCGGGTATTATTCGTATGTGGACGAGCAGGGAAACACCGTACTGTACGAAAACAACTATCCGCTCTACCTGGAGCCGAAGAATCCTACGTACGAACGCGATTACAATACCTATGGGAAATTGTTAATAGACGATCGCCTGTTTGAGGGGCAGGAAGCCAATCTCGAGCTGTTTATCGAAAGTTCGTTTTCTCCGGATGCCCAGGGGGGTGAAATTCGATTTACCCTGAAAACCGTCTCCAGGAATTACTTCCAATTTCATACGACGTACGGATTGCAATGGTGGAACGAGGGAGATCCCTTTGCCCAGCCGGTGCAGGTTTTTTCGAACATTTCCAATGGAATCGGGATCCTGATGGCCGAAAGCCTTTCCGTTTTCAAGGTGTCCCCACCAGCCCAGTAAGAGCAGTAAGGCCAACCGGGCTTCCCGTCGTCGGGGTAGTTATCCCCGGAAAGTAGCGTTCCCAACCAGTTGGGTGAAGGCATGCGAAACGACGGGCAAAATCCATCCCATGTAGGAAGATCCTTGCTTTTTTAATAGTTGAGCCGCTCCAGTTCCTCTGGGGAAAGCGGGATTTCTTCTTCGAAATGAAGCGTCCAGCCCATGGTTTTGGTGAGGATGTATATTTTTGATAGCTCGCTGAGCAAGCGTTCGCGGGCATCGGTCTTCAGGTCAGACTGCGCGATCTTCTTCTCCAGCAGCTGATGCACGCTTCCTTTGATTTTGTTGTAATCGTCCGCATCAAATTCGTTAAAGTAATCCTGGCTTACGTCGTAATATTCCAAATCGGGGTAAATGTTGATTTCTGGTTCCGGGAGCTGTACAATCCGTACCTGCCTGGCTTCGGTATCAATTTCTGTTTTTAGTTGGCGCAAATCGTATCCCACGGTCACTTTTGCATTGACGATGACCAATGCTTTTTTATTGGCAGAAAAAATATCAAAGTAGTTTTTACGGGAGTTTTTGTAACTCAACACCTGGGAAAAGTAGCCTTCGGTTACCACCAGCTTTCCTACCTGCCGGATTTGTTGCTCCAGCAGGGCGGTATTTTGTTGGAGTTCCTGTTTTTCGTTGGTTTGACGGACGAACAACTGGATCAATCCATACAACAAAAGGGCAGTAACGATCCCAGCCAAAAACCTCATCATACCTTCGTGTTTTTACGCATACCTGCAAACGGTTTTGTAAAAGAAAGGAGAAAAAGGGGAGCTTGCAACTTGGCCGGCCGGGAAAGGGGTAATTTCTTCGCAAATCCCCCCTTTACAACAAAATTTTACAAAACGTTTTAAAAGAAGCGTACATTCAATATCTTAGTGAAATTAGCCCAATTACCTAACCTTAATGTATTGGATATGGAAGATTCCCCCTGGTTTACATTTTACCCCAAATCGGTACCCACCTCGATAGACCCGGACGAGTTTAGCAGTGTGGTGGATTTATTGGAAGAAAGCATCGGGAAATATGGAGATGCCGTTGCCTATGAGTGCATGGGAAAAACCATTTCTTTTAATGAACTGGATGTCTTATCAAAGACCTTTGCGGCATTTCTTCAGCAGGAGCTGCAGCTGAAAAAGGGGGACCGCATCGGTATCCAAATGCCCAACTTGCTGCAATATCCGGTGGTCATGTTTGGCGCGCTCCGGGCAGGGCTGATTGTGGTAAACACCAATCCGCTGTACACGGCGTCTGAGATGAAGCATCAGTTTACCGATGCCGGTGTAAAGGCGGTGGTGATTTTGGCAAATTTTGCCCATAATCTGGAGAAAATACGGAAAGAATCCGGAATCAATCACGTGGTCGTTACCGAAATCGGAGACCTATTGGGGGGACTGAAGGGAGCGATTGTTAACCTGGTCGTGAAATACGTGAAAACGATGGTGCCTGCCTATTCCATTCCGGATGCTTGGTCTTTCAAAAAGGCAATGGCAGCAGGCAATCCGAAGGCCTTTGAAAAGCAGGGAATGGAGGGAGCCGATTTGGCCTTTCTTCAATACACCGGAGGTACCACCGGAGTTTCCAAGGGAGCGATGCTGAGTCACCGCAACATTGTTGCCAACATGCAGCAAATCTCTGCCTGGATGAAACCAAAGCTACGGGAACGGGAGGAGACGGTCATAACGGCCCTGCCGCTGTACCATATTTTTGCCCTTACCGTCAATTGCCTGGCCATGATGAAGATCGGTGCACATAACGTGCTGATCACCAATCCCCGGGACATGCCCGGTTTTTGCAAGGAACTAAAGAAACACCGATTTAGTGTGTTTACAGGTGTCAATACCCTTTTTAATGGCTTGTTGAATCAGGAGGCCTTCCGATCCCTGGACTTTGGATCCCTGAAAATAGCCGTAGGCGGGGGAATGGCCGTGCAGCAGGCCGTTGCCCGCCGCTGGCAGAAAGTGACCGGTACCCCACTAGCCGAAGGGTACGGCCTTACCGAAACCTCTCCGGTGGTTTCCTGCAATCCCATCGATGGAACGGAACGGCTCGGCACGATTGGTGTGCCTCTTCCCAATACGGAGGTTAAGGTGGTGGACGATGCCGGAAATGAGTTGCCTTTGGGCGAGCGAGGTGAGCTCTGTGTGAAAGGTCCACAGGTAATGCCGGGTTATTGGCAACGGCCTGAAGAAACCGCCGCCGCATTTTACGGGGAATGGTTCAAGACAGGGGATATCGCCGTATTGGACGAGGATGGATTTCTGTGCATCGTTGACCGGAAAAAGGAGATGATCCTGGTTTCGGGATTCAACGTGTACCCCAACGAGGTGGAAGATGCGTTGGCGGCACACGAGATGGTCAACGAAGTAGGGGTGATTGGGATACCGGACGAGAAATCGACCGAACGGGTGATTGCCTACGTGGTGAGCAATGATCCTTCGCTTAAAGCAGAGGAATTAATCGAATTTTCCCGGGAAAACCTGACCAGCTATAAGGTGCCCAAAGAAATCCATTTTGTTAGCGAACTCCCCAAATCCAACGTTGGAAAAATACTTCGGCGGGTAATCCGCGAAAACCACGAAAAAAAGCTACAAGCGTAGGCTAGGCCCTCCGCTCATCGGCTTTCAAGTTTCTTAGGACCCTGGCGGGATTGCCTCCGGCCACTACATCCGAAGGCAGGTCTTTGGTGACTACGGCACCCGCTGCCACAATGCTGCGTGCGCCGATGTGCACCCCGGGACAGATGATGGCCCCGCCGCCTACCCAGACATCGTCCTCGATGCGGATGGGCCTCCCGTATTCCAATAAAGATCCCCGGGTGGCTGCATCAAGGGGATGCGTGGCTGCATAAATCTGCACATTCGGTCCAAACAGGCAGCGGTCGCCGATATGTACCGGTGTTACGTCCAGCACCACACAATTGAAATTGAAGAACACCTGGTCGCCCACCCGTATATTGTAGCCATAGTCGCAGAAAAAAGGAGGCTCCAATCCAACGTCTGCACCCACCGCTCCCAGTAATTGGGAAAGTACCTGCTGCCGAAGCAGCGTTTCATCCGGGGCGCTGTCGTTTAGCTTTTTTAATAAGACCCGGGCTTGAAGCCGTTCTTTGGAAAGCTCCGGGTCGGAGGCGAGGTACAATTCGCCTGCGAGCATTTTTTCTTTTTCTGTTTTCATTTTTCCGAAGCCAATAAGGATTTCAGTTGTTTGCAATGTCTTTTTTCATGCGCAATGATGATGTCAATGGCTGTATCCAGGGGATAGACTAGCCAGCGATTGGCGGGAGAGGCGATCATCAGACCTCGATTAAAATAAGGCTCTAGCTCTTGAAGGTAGGCCGATAGCCGATGCTGGGTGTCGACGAATGCCTGCTGCAGTTCTTTATCGTGCAGGGAATTACCTGGTTCCCAGGGGGAAAAGGTTTTGATACGGGCAGGTTTTTGGTTAGCGGAAAGAATCAGTTCCCCCAATTTCCTGCCATAGAAAGGGATTTTTCCAAGCAGTGGCGCTTTGTAGCGCTGCTCGATAAGTTGATCAAAAATGGGGAAGTAGGATCGGTTTACCAGCACCAGGTGGTGTACTACCTGCATGGGGCTCCATTGTTCCGGGCCGGGCTTTTGATTGAGGGTAGTCAGGTCGTACCCATTTAGCAGCGTATCCACATCCCAGGTAATCTGGGTCAGTTCCATCTGCCAGGCATCGGCTTTTTCGTTCATTGCGTAGCGGGTTCGTTGGTTTATCCTTTCTGATACCTGGGCCGTGAATAAAAGTCGTTTCCCAACCATCAAAACTTAATATTACGCAAATGATAAGAGGAATTCAAGAAAGAATTTAAATCAATTCCTTTTGATTCTCCAGCCAATAGCCGTTATTTTATCTTTTGCTTATGTATGCCATCGTAGATATTGAGACTACCGGCGGCTTTGCTGCCCAGCACCGCATCATTGAGATTGCCGTTGTCTTTCACGATGGAGAAAAGATTACGGGCCATTACCAGCAGCTGCTTAACCCCCGGCGTTCGTTGCCGGCATTCATCACGGGCCTTACCGGAATTGATGCCGGTATGTTGGCGGATGCGCCCGATTTTTCTGCGATAGCCAATGATTTATGGGACTTGTTAGAGGGAAAAATTTTTGTTGCGCACAACGTGAGTTTTGATTATAACTTTGTCAAACAGGCATTTGCGCAGGAAAACAAGGATTTCAAACCCCGCCGCTTGTGTACGGTCCGGCTTGGTCGTAAGATTTTTCCCGGTCTCAGAAGCTACAGCCTGGGTCAATTGTGTGAGGCACGGGGTATTCGGGTAAAAGACCGGCACCGGGCGCTGGGAGATGCCTGGGCCACGGCTTTGCTCTTTGAGCAAATGCTTCGGGAAGACCGTACGGAAGAAATTCCCCGAGCCATCAAAGGGAAGGAAAAGGCACGCGTACTTCCGCCAAATATCAGCCACGAACAGTACAGGCAGTTGCCCACGGCCACAGGCGTCTACTATTTTCACGATAAAAACGGTAAGGTCATTTATGTGGGCAAAGCAGTCAATATCAAAAGCCGATTTGAAGGCCATTTTACCGGCAAGTCGAAGGTAAGCCTAAAATCCGAAATACATGCCGTCAGCTTTGAAGTCACGGGAAGTGAACTGCTTGCGCTATTGCTGGAAACACTGGAAATAAAGCGGTTGTGGCCGAAATACAACCGCTCCCTGAAAGTAAAAGCAGCCTCCTGGGGGATTTTTGCGTACTCGGACCAACAGGGCTTTCAGCGGTTTCAGGTCAATAAGATTTTTCCGGGCGTAAAACCGATACTCACCTTTAGCAGTCATGCTGAAGCCTGGAAAAAACTGTTGGAAAAAACCAGTGAACTCGCGCTCTGCCCAAAACTAACCGGGATACAGAAAACACCGGGAGCCTGCTACGATTTTGCCCTTGGAAAATGTGCCGGTGCCTGCTGTGGCTTCGAAGCTCCCGAGGCGTACAACCGAAAGGCTGCTGTTTTGTGGGAGGAAGGCGGTAGCCGGGCAGGGGAGCGCTTTCTGATAAAAGACCGGGGAAGAAACCCGGAAGAGGAGGCCGTATTGCTCGTGGAGGATGGATTTTTGGCGGCATTTGGCTACATCGATCAGGCGACAGACCTGCAGCACAGTGGGGAAGTCCTTTCTTTTTTGAAGCCCGTAAAGCGTGTGGTGGAAACCCAAGCCTTGTTGCAGGCGTTTTTGCCGAAGTTACCCCAAAGCCGGATCATACCTCTGGCAGAAGATTGATTTCCATTTTCTGGATTAAAGTGTACCTTTGGCGCTCCAACTAACCTACGATTTACCCATGAAAATTAACGATTTGGATCCACTGATGCCCTACCAACCGCAAGAAAGCCGGTACGAATCCATGAAATTCAGGAGGTGTGGCAAAAGTGGCCTCGACCTGCCCATGCTATCCCTGGGTCTCTGGCATAATTTCGGGCATAGCGATGATTTCAGGAATGCGCGAACCATTCTTCGCACGGCCTTCGACCTCGGTATCACGCATTTTGACCTGGCCAATAATTACGGACCACCCTACGGTGCCGCGGAAGAAAACTTTGGAAGAATTTTTGAAAAAGATTTTAAGCCACTTCGGGACGAACTCCTAATCTCCTCCAAAGCCGGATGGGACATGTGGCCAGGCCCCTACGGAAATTTCGGTTCCAAAAAATACCTGGTGGCCAGCCTGGATCAAAGTCTTCGCCGCATGGGGCTGGACTACGTGGATATCTTTTACCACCATCGTCCCGATCCGGCCACCCCGCTGGAGGAAACCATGGCTGCCCTGGACCTGATCGTACGACAGGGGAAGGCCCTCTACGTAGGGATTTCTCAGTACAATGCGGAAGACACCGCGCGGGCATCGAAAATCCTGAAAAAATTGGGAACGCCCTGTTTGATTCACCAGCCGCGTTACAGCATGATGGATCGTTGGGTGGAGGATGGACTTTTGGATGTGCTGGAGACCGAAGGAATCGGAGCGATTGCCTTTTCTCCCCTGGAGCAGGGGGTGCTTACCAACAAGTACCTGAAAGGTTTTCCGGAAGACTCCCGGGCCGTGAAGGATGGGAGGTACCTCCAGACCGACAAGATCACCCCAGCGCTTTTGTCTACCGTGGAGCAACTCAACGAATTGGCCAGGAAAAGAGGCCAAAGTCTGGCCCAAATGGCCATTGCCTGGCTACTAAAAGATCCCCGCATTACATCCGTTTTGGTAGGAGTCAGCAAAGCCGCACAACTTAACGACAACGTAAACAGCCTGCAGGCGCTTGATTTTTCGGAGGAAGAACTGACGAAAATCGAACAGCTGTTGCGCGCATAGACCTGTTTTAGACGTCGATTTTAACAGGCCCTGAATGGAGTTTCAACCATTCAGGGCTTTTATTTTGCAATGGAATTCGTTCGGGAGGTGAGAAAAACGGATAATCGGTATTTTTTCTGTTTAAAAATTTGTACCTTAACTGGGAACCCAATTAACCGAGTTATGAAAAAGCAGCTAATTACGGGGTTTTTGGCACTACTTGTAAGCCTAAGCCTCATCGCACAGGAACAGCAGTATTTGGTCTTTGAATTTATCAAAGTTGAACCCAACCGGGTTTTGGATTACCTGGAGTACAAAGATTTTTTGGCAGAAGTACACAAAGTTTCGAAATCGGAAGGCCACATCGAAGGTTGGGATTTCTGGTCTCTGCAGTCGGGTTCCGATTTGGAGGGAGAAAATTTTCAGTACGTTACCGTCACCTATTACCAGGATCCTGTTAAAATGATGAACGGAAACGATCCGGATCAACTGGTGGACCTCGCAATCAGTGCCTTTCCGGAGATGGACGAAGATCAGGTGCGGAACAAAATCAGGGATGCCATGGACATGCGGGATCTGGCCGTACGAAGCTATATGGTGGAGGTGGCCAGGACCTCCGATGCGTTTGAGTTTAAACCGGGGATGCTGGCTTCCTTTGACCTGATGAAAGCCGTAGAAGGCAAATTTCAGGACTACGAACGGGCGGAGAAGGAGGTCTTTTTGCCCATCCATCAGAAAAAGATACAGGCAGACCTGATGGAAAACTGGTGTTTCCTGCGCACCGCACTTCCCACCGGTAGTGAGGCCAAATCTACCCACCTGACCATGAATATTTATGCCAACTACCTGCAATTCTTCAACTCCATGGAATACGAGGACATGGAAATCACGGAAGCGCAGCAGCAGGCGGTAGAAGCGGGCCTGAATTCACGTGATCAGAAATGGGTGTATCTGGCTACGCTGGAAACGCTCGTTCGCTAAATCAGGCTGGATGGAACACCTCGTTTTGCCATCCCATTCGTCGACAAATCTGGACCATCAGGTAATTGACACCGGTATGGAACACGACCAGTAGGAAGATGGCCAATAAGGGAACGCCAAAAAACTGGTAAGGCCAGGCATAGGTCCATACGCCCATCTGTATGGTGATGATCTCTCCGTAGGTAGGGAATATCAGCGCTACCAACAAGGTAAGAATTACCTTGTCACGGGTACGTTCCATGCGAAGGGATGCAAACAGGTCTTTTTCCAGCTGATAAACGAAAGTAAAGGCGAGGGACCAGGCAAATGGTAACCAATAGGGAAAGGTACGCCCTCCCAGATCATGGTATTCCCAATGACCGTAGTAAATTCCCCATGCTTCGCAACAAACTCCTAACAGCCCTCCCAACAGGGAACCCGTAAGGAAAACGTATCGGTCTTCCGCATGAATTCGGAATTTTTTGACCAGGGAATAGGCCAGGTATAGTGCCAAAATCACGCCTACCCAGGCATCCTGTGCGTGAAAACTCCCAATGAAGAAGCCGGCAATGCTGAGCTTCAGGATGTTTTTTGCGAGTAGAATACCGGTATCGGTTTTGGAATACGTGTTTATGGCTGTTTTCAAGGGCTGCTGTTTTGGAAGCAAAAGTACGAAAAAAAGGTTACTGCGGAAAGAACTGTCGTTGCAGGTACGCTTCCAGGAGCAAGACCCCTTTTCCTGCCGTTTGTTCAATCGGAATCAAATTTGCGGCTGGGTAATAGGCAGGCATTTTTGGGTCCAGGATGTACTTAGGGATTTCTGCCGCAGCAAAGTCGATCAAGCCTGCTGCCGGGTACACCAATAGCGAGGTACCAATCACCGCGAAGGCGTCGGCATCATTCACTGCAGCGATGGCGGCATCCATCATGGGAACCGGTTCACCAAACCAGACGACAAAAGGGCGCAATTGGGAGCCCTTTTCACAAGTGTCCCCCAGGTTGATTTCCGTTCCTTCCATGGGGTAAACCAGCCTGGGGTCCAGGCTGCTCTGCGCTTTGAAAAGCTCTCCATGCAGGTGGATGACCCGGGTGGAACCCGCTCTTTCGTGCAAGTCGTCTACATTCTGCGTGACGATTGTTACGCGGTATTGCTGTTCCATTTCCGCAAGCTTCAGGTGTGCCGTGTTGGGAAGGGCTTTCCGGCAGGCTTTCCGCCGCTGATTGTAAAAATCCAATACCAATTCCCGGTTTTTTTTCCAGCCCTCGGGCGTGGCCACCTCCATCACATCGTGGCCCTCCCACAAGCCATTGTCATCCCGAAACGTACGGATTCCGCTTTCCGCAGAAATCCCGGCTCCGGTCAATACGACCAGGTGTTTTTTTTCCGGCTTGTCCATCCTACCTGACAGGTTTCGTTATTCGATGCCTGAATTTAAAAATAAAATTTGAACTTCCACCTTTCGGTCCTCCGGTTGTGCAGCCGACACCGCACCTCGGACCAATTGTGCGCCAGGAAAAAGTTGAATTCGATCCCGGGCTATGCCAAAACGTTCCTCCAGCGCCTGGGCCACCGACCGGCTACGTTTTTCCGCCAGGGTTAGGTTGTAGGCCGTACTTCCGGTATGGTCCGCATAGCCGGTAAGCGCTACCCGGGTATCCGGAAAACGGCGCAAGGTACCCGCAATTGCCGCCAATTTGGCCAGAGCAGGTGCGGATACCGCATGTTGATTGATTTCAAAATAGATGGCGGCGTATAAAGGCGGCAGGGTTATTTCCTCAGGTGGGATTGTGGTGGTTGTAGTGCCTATCCAGATTCCCGGCAAATCGCCCCACCACTCCGGGATCGAGCCGGACCAAAGAGGTACCTGCGGTTGCAACCGCAGCCCGGGGCTTGCAGGCATAGCGGCCGGAACTTTTGAAATGCCGCTAGACAGTTTGGGAAGGTTGTCTCGTGCGCTTGTATCGGGAGAAGAACCCATTTGTCTGCCGACGAGGGGAGGTAGCACCGGGACAAACAGTCTGTAATAAGATCGGGCAGGGCGGTTGTCAGCGTATTGTCTGGGAGGAAAGGATCGGGCTTGCGGCAACTGCCGGAACGTCCCGCCGCTACGTTCCGATGGCGGTTCCGGATAGACCGGATAAACCGAATGGAAGGACGGATAGGGGGCGTTTCGCTCCTGCACGTAATCCGATTCCAAGGGTAGGGTTTCGCCGGATCCCAAAAAGTACCTGCTTGCCAGTTTGTTTTCTGTAGGGGCGGTTGTATTGGATTCCAGCGTACCTTTCGACAAATTAGGGGCGACTGGAGATTCCAGTGCGTGCTCGGGTTTCGGATCCGGAGAAATAGCGGACCTCTCCTCCGATGAAGCTGGCAGCGGCATGCCCTCGGGTCTGCCTGCGATTGTTTCGGTACTGCTTATCTCCGGTTCGCTCCGGATTCGAACCAACCGGCCGGACGGGCTGACGCTACTGGCGTTAAATACAGCTCCTCGCGGTGCAAGGCTCAGCTTAATGCCCAATTGGTGCTGAAATAACCAGTCTGTAGCGGGATCGGATCGGTTCGCTTGATCCCTGAGTTCGGCGCCTGCCGGGAGCCGCCGCGGCTTCTCAAAAAGTGGGGTATTGTTTGGCTGCGCATTGGATTGAATAAACAGTTCCACTTGTCGGCTTAGTCTCAGCCGTAGTCCCAGACCCATATCCAGGTAATAGTGCGATCCGCTTTGCTCTTGCCTGAACAGGGGGCCGGATTCGTTTTCGGCAAAATCTGCTTGGGGGCTGTCGAAAAGCAGCCTATGGGTTTGCCCTTCCCAGTGACGCCAGCCAATCCCCAGCAGCACGTAGGGTGCCAGAAAGGATGTTTGGCGAAGGAGCTTTCCGTTGTCCATCCGAAAAATCAGTGCCGACCCCATGGACCAAAGCTTTGCCTCGTAAAGGGTAGGAGCCTGGTCCTTGAGGGATATTTCGGACAGGTCGGTTCCGTTGCCCGAGAGGGTCTGTCTGCCACCGTAGAAGGACAATCCCAAACCGCTAGTCAACCGTTTTTCCAAGCTTGCATTCCAATTGGATTCCGGCCTCAGGGGAAAGGAGGGGCGGAATGCTTCTCTCAAAGTAGCGGATATTTCCGAGGAATAGGGGCGCAGTTGACCGTAATAGTTGGTGTACCCGGTAGAAAGTCCCATTCGCCACCGATACTGCTGGGATAGCCCCGGCATCAGGTAAAGGAAAAAGACGACGAGTAGCAAGATACAGTTTTTGGTTTTCATCGGCTCTTATTTTCGTAATCCCAACCATAGGCTGAACTCCGCACTGAAGCCAACAAAAGGGTAAATGGTGACGTCTTCAATGTTGGAATTTACATCCGTTGACGTAAGTACGGCACCGGCATTGAAGCGCAATACCCGGAAAAAACTGTAGCCCAGGCCTACATAAACCGGCCTGCCAATCAGGGGGCCGCTGATCTCTCGCTCATTGCTATCCCGCATATTGCTGAAAAAGACGCCCGTTGAAATGGATGCATTTCCCAATACTTTGGTAAAATTTTTATTGGCCAGTGGAAGCGATATCCCGCCAAAGGCCGAGGTACCGTAATCCAGGTTATTGAAATCTCCGCGAAAATACGTACCCGCGTACCCGATACTTAGGGGCAGGTAGTAAGGCTTGTTTTCCGTGGGGTAATTGTCAATGACACGTACGTCCACCAGCATCAGCATCTGGTTTTGCAGGTATTGACTGGTTTCTGCTTTGAGGAGTTTGATTAGCTCCTGTTTTAACTGATCCGCAAAGAGCGCTTGATCCTGAATGTCTGGATCCGTTTTCTTTGCCAGTAAATTAAATCGGGCCTTTTTAAGCTTTACCCGATCGAGTTGGGCAATTTTTTGCTTCACCACATCCGAAAATCCCTCAAATTCCTGGTCCAGCGGGTGTTGGAAGTTTTTTAACCCCTGCCAGACGATCTCGTTTACGTGGTCCAACATGGCAGCGGGGCGACTCAAGGTTTCGGTGCCCCGTTTTCCCGCCAGGATTGTGGCCTGAATGTAACTTTCCAGGTTTTCGTGCAGGGCATTTTCTAGCGAGGCCGTTTCTTCCTCATCCGACGCACTGTAGAAATAAAATCTCAGTGTGTAATTTTCGCTACTGCGCAGGGGATAGGCGACAAAGAGTTCGTAATTGGTCGGGCTACGAAGGTAGGGCGCTTTCCAATAATAAAAATCTGCCTGTTTCTCGGTTTTTTTACTTTTAAAAACCTGGACCTCTACGCGTTTGATTCCTTCCGGCAGGCTTCCTTCCAGGTAGAATGGCGTTTCAGAAGGTAGTGGAAGCCCTCCGTTCAATTGATTTTTTTCGGCGGAAAATGAAACCGATTCGTATTGTGCCTGTACCAGGGCCGGCCAACATAGAAGCGCAATGATCCATAAAATTCGTTTCGTTTGCATGGGAAGCAGATTGGTTTTAGAGCGTTAAAAACGGCTTATCCGCAAAAAAATAGAATAAGTCGCTATAATTTTTCAAAATAATGCAAAAACTAAGCCGAATTTTGCTGGGTAAGGTTCTTTTTGTTGCGGTGTTGCAGCGGTTTTGGGGATCTTTTTTTAGAAATCGCTCGATATCGCGTCAGCGGATTCGGGATACAAGGTAGTGTGTGTGGAAGTGGTAAAAAAAAGAGGCTGCCTCCTGAAGAAACAACCTCTTGTTTGTGGTGATAAATGGGTAGTTAAAGCGCTTTCACGCGGATGTTTTTGAAGAATACCACATCTCCATGGCCCAGGAAGCCGATGTGTCCCTTGTCCCGGAAAAGTCCCGGATGCTCCCTGCCGTCAAGGGTGCCGTTTTTCTTGGCCTCGGCGATGTTTACATCCAATATGTTCGTTCCGTTCAGAATGACCTGTATGCGGTCTCCTTCTACGATCACTTCCTGGTAGTTCCATTCGCCCACCGGTTTTTGGTGGCCCTTGGTAGCGGCGGCTACACCGTAGAGGGAACCGTGGTATTGGTATTCTTTCAGTTGATTGTAGATTTCAGCCGTATCGTCCAGAATTTGCAATTCCATGCCCACATAGGCTGCGTCTCCTTCCAGAGGCGCCCTGATTCCCAAGCCATTATTGGCACCCGGAGTGAGCTTGAATTCAAAGCGGAAGACAAAATCCCCGTATTCTTTTTCGGTCAGTAGGTTGCCACTGCCGCCCCTATCCGGATAAATCGCCAATACACCGTTATCTACCACGTAGTCGGTCTTATTACCGGTCCACTTGTCCAGATCGTTTCCGTCAAACAGTACCTCAAATCCGGCTTCTTTTTCCTCTTCACTTAGTTCGAAGGTAGGTGCTCCCGTTAGCTCCCGGATGTAGATGTCCCGGTAGGCCACATAGGTGCCGTGTGCTTGCAATTCCAATTGCCCTTCGGGAAAAATCGCTTGCTCGCGGTCCCAGTAGTTTTCCAGAGGGACCTCATCCACCACCCGTTCGCCATTGAGAAAAACGGTTACTTTTTCCCCCTGCATGCGAATATGAAAGGTATTCCATTCGCCCACCGGATTGTCCGCCACCTGTAGCGGTTTGCTGGGGTAGGTTTGGTTGTTGTACAGGCCGCCGGAACCTACTTCTGCGCCCACGTCGGTACGGGCGGTATCCCATATTTGAACCTGAGGTGTGCCTCTCAGGTAAAGGCCCGCATCGCCGTCTTCCGTTATTTTCCAGTCCACAAACAACTCAAAATCGCCAAAGTCTTTGGTGGTGGCGATGTTTTGTCCTTCTCCGGTAAAAATCAATAGGCCGTCCTCGGCTTTCCAACCGTTTTCCATGATTTCGTCCGCCTTCGCCTGCTCTCGCGCAAGCGTGCGCTCGTTCATTTCTGCACGCTTGATGGGGTTGCTGAATACACCTTTCCATCCGTCCAGGTTTTCTCCGTTGAACAGGGAATAGTAGCCTTTGCCCTCCGGCATCTCGTCCAGGTATTTCTGTAGCGAGGTTTTGTAATACTGGCTGTCCTGCCCGCTGATAACGGCAATGGTTTTCGATACGATCTCCCGCACCTTGTCTCCGTAGATTTCCTCGTTATTCAGCACGATGTTCATCACCGCTCTGGCAGCAGATTGCTGGTAGGCGGCTTGTTCCTGGTAATCGGTGGCTACCAACAAGGCCTGAAGGGTGGGGTAGTTGCCCAATTGTCCCAGGGCAGCGAGCACCGTTTCATCGGATTGGGCGAGGGCCAGGGCATTGCGGAGCATCAGGACCTTTTGGGTGGCTGTTGCTTCCACGGCGGGTACCAGGCGAATGAACCCCATCAGGGCTTCTTCACGCAACGCGGCATTTTCTGCTTGCCGGGCAATGTGAAGCAGGGCCACGTTGGCGGCTGCATCGTCGGCCTGATTCAGCGCAGCTACCACGGCGGCCTGCCGGGAGGGATTTCCGGTCTCGTAAATCGATTGCAACTTATCCAGGGCTACCTTTCCGCCGGTTTTTGCCAGCACTTTGTACAGGTAGGCTTGTTTGTCTGCAGGAAGTTGCGGCAACAGATCCATGGTCCAGCGCGTTTCCGCGGCAGGATCGTCCTTCTGTGCATTGGCTACAATGATGGCTTCCTGGATTTTTTCCAGATTGGCAGGATTTTGTTCATTCCGTAACAAGCCCACCAACGCATCCAGGTCTCCCGGGCTGGCCATATCGGCCAGGGCCGAAAGTGCCGCTTCCTTCACCCCTTGATTTGCGTCCGCTGTGGCCTCAAACACGACACCTACCTGCGCTTCAGCTGCGCGTGACGCCAGCAATCCGATCAACTGAATTTTTGTCGCTGCAGATGCATCGGGAATTCGATCGGCAATCGCGGCAGGTACCCGCGCACCTTTCATGGTTTTCAATGCAGTGAGTAAGGTTTCGGTCTCCGCTTCGTTCCCGGTCGCTTCCAATCGATCGAGTAGGGGCTCCAGCGCAAGCTCGTCGCCGGCAGTTACCAGCGCAGGAATGGTGGCCATCCGCACTTCCTCGTTATCACTACTCAGGTAAGGCAGCAGGGCCTGGGCCACGGCCGGGTCCTTCACCTTTCCCATCCGTCGGATGAGTGCTGCTTTTGCTTCCGTTGTTCCTTTTTCCAGGGTAGTTTTCCAGGTATCCAGGTCGGCGACCAAGGTTTCATCCGTCAACAGGCTCAACGCGGTTCCCCGGAATTGGGGATGGGCATCCAAGGCTGCCTCGGACAACAGGTCGCTGCTTTTTTCCGGCTGTAGCTGGACCATGAGGCCCAGTGCACCGGCTTTGGTATGGAACTGATCGCTGGTGTTGGTTTTTTTATAGACTTTTTTCGCCAGTTTTAGCGCTGTTTTTGTTTCTCCACTTTCTGCAAGCCCCGCGATGTAGCCCAGGTATTCTCCAGAGGCATTGCTGGGATCGTAGGTGAAACCCGCATTTTCCGCCGCTGCGTAGAGCACCTTTGCGCTACGAGGATCGGCGATTTGGGAAAGGGCATACAGCGCCACTTTTTTCAATTCCGGATTGGAAGAGCTGGCATAGGGAGTGATTTCATCCAAGGCCTCGGGGCTGGAGAAACTTCCCAGCGCTTCGATGAAATCAGCCTTTTTTGCATCCGAATCGGTGGCGCTCAAAGCCAGGACCAGGGCTCGTTCAGCAGATTCCGATCCAATATTGGCCATAACCCGGGCTGCGGTGCCCGAGAGGCGATCGTCTTGCAAATAGGGCTCCACATAAGGGGTAGCATCCTCTTTTCCGATCCATTTAAATTGCGTCAGCAGGAAATTCTTCGCTTCCGGGTCCTCCAATTGGTCCAGGGCTTTCCCATAGGCTTGTACGGCCATGCGGGCCAGGTTTTCCCGGGACGGGTCGCTGGCATAAAACGCGAAGCCTGCCAGGGCGTATTCCAGTTTTTCGTTGATTGAACCCGGTTTCAGTAGTAAGGCCATCTGGGAAATTCCTTCTGTACCCAGGTCTTCCATCTGCTGCATGGCGTTTTGCATTTCCTGTGCATTGGCTGCAGGAAACCGATTGAGCAGGTCGGCGATTTTGGTGGCGGTGGTCCGTCCCTGGTCCAGTTGATTTTGCGCCAGGCTGAAAAATACCTGTCCGAGGACCAGGCTTACTACCAGGGCTATGTTTAGAATGGGGTGTTTTTGCATCGTTCTGATTATTCCTTTAAGATGAGTTGCATTTAGATGGTATACGGCGCACGCATGGGTTGATCGACCAGGCGGTTGGCGCCTTCGTCGTTGATAAACTCCTGCTTTTCCGGATCAAACTCCAGACTTCTGCCGAGGCGAAGGGCGACCAGGCCCATGTTTACCAATGTACAGGAACGGTGCCCGTTCTGCTCGTTCAGTGCAAATTTCTTGCGGTTTTTCACGGCATCCACAAAGTCCGTTACCTGCGGTGCCGGATCGGGAAACTGTGCCAGCTTGCGCTCCATGTTGGGGATATCCGATTTGAACCCCCGGTAGACTTTTCCGTTGGGACCTTCGATGTAGGGGGCTTCGGTGGTTCCCTCTCCGTCCAGTATAATCTGGCAACCGTCGGCATAGGTATAGGTGATTTTTCGCCAGGTGCCTACCGCATCCGGGTGCTGCTGGGGCGCATCGATTTCCACCTTCACCGGGTTGGTATCGTCCTTGCCCAGGAAATACTGAATGGGGTCCATGTAATGCTGGCCCATGTCTCCCAGACCGCCTCCGTCATAATCCCAATAGCCGCGGAAGGTGCCGTGGGTACGGTGCTCGTGGTAGGGCTTGAAGGGAGCAGGTCCCAGCCAGCGATCGTAATCGAGTTCCCTGGGTACCGGCATGGTATCCAGTCCGGTGCGTCCGACCCAGTAAAATTTCCAGTCAAACCCCGTAAGTTTCCCCACGGTTACTTTCAATGGCCAGCCCAACATGCCGGAATCCACCAGCTTTTTGATGTTTTTCACTTCGGTGTTCATGCCGTAAAAATTGGCATCAAACCGAAACCAGGTATTCAAGCGAAAGATATTTCCGTGCTGTTTGATGGCTTCCACAACTTTTTTTCCTTCGCCGATGGTGCGGGTCATGGGTTTTTCACACCAGATGTCCTTGCCTTCGCGTGCGGCGTCCACGGCCATGATCCCGTGCCAGTGTGGGGGCGTGGCAATATGAACAATATCCACTTCGGGTAACTGAATCAATTCCCGGTAATCCGAGAACGTTTTTACGCCCTGGCCCAAGGTTTCCTGTGCGATGCCAATGTGACGCGTATCTACGTCGCAAATGGCCACGGTCTTGGTGCCTGCGTAATTGAAATGGCCTCTTCCCATACCGCCTACCCCAATGATCCCTTTGGTCAGGTGGTCACTGGGTGCCAGGTATCCGTTGCCTAACACGTGTCGGGGGACAATGCTGATGCCTCCCAGCGCCAAAAGACTTCCTTTTAGAAAGCTTCTTCTGGATTTTTTTGAATTATCGCTCATATTTCTATAAAATTTTTTCGAACTATTGCTACGTGAATATATTTCCTTGGGAAAGGATAAGCAAATAAAATGGTACTTCAGGTAAAATTTTCCTGTGAAATAATCCATTGTGGTCGTTTTGGAATGGTTTTGGATTACAAAAGGGCAGAAGACACAGAAAAATAATCCCATGATGACGAAAAAGAATAAAAAAGAGCAACCCGAAAATTTTGAAGACAATAGTTTTCAACGAGCCCAGGAGGAGGCCAGGGACGGCAAGGAAGCCCCTGCCGGCAAGGCTTCCAGCGAAACCGAATCCACCGAAAAAACAAAAAAAGCAACAGACGAACTGATGCGCGCCAAGGAAGCCGATAAGGAATGGAGCAGTGAAAGCGATCGGTTCAGAAGAGACAACGCCTAAACAAAAAAAGCCATGTCAGCCGACAAACGCCCCCAAATCAAAAACGAAGAACAGTACGAAGCCCTGAAAGAACAGGGATATAGCAAGGAAAAGGCCGCCAGAATCGCCAATACTCCGGATCATGTAGCCGGTAAAAAAGGAGGTGCTGCTCCACCTTACGAAGAATGGACGCGCGAGGAGCTTTACGAGAAAGCCCGTGAAATCGGGTTATCTGGAATCAGCAAGCTTCGAAAAAACGAATTAATCGAGCGGCTAAGGAACCACTGATCGGGTCTATTCTTCTTGTTCCCGTTCGGCTTTTCTTTTTTTGATCGCCCTTCTCCAAAAAAAATACAGGACGATTACCAAAGCCGGAAGGATGATAAAAATAATCAGGTTGCTGGTATCGCTTAGGTCCACTGGCCCCCGCGGCTGGGGTATGTTGGGCTGCATTTGGGCAAAGGAAGGAGCGTAGGCAAGCAGAGAAAGCAGACCGGTCAGTACTAGGGATGGTTTTAGGTGCGGTGTACATATCATGTACTAATCGGAACAAATAACAGGCCAAAAACGGAAATCGCTACCGGATTTTCGCTCAGGTCAACTCCCGTAGCAAGCCATTTAGGTCTAGTTTGCGGGTATACATTTCCAGGGAGCCATCCACTTTTTTGGGCCATTGATCTGTAGGACGGTCCCAATACAATTCAACGCCATTTTTGTCCGGGTCGTCCAGGTACAGTGCCTCCGAAACCCCATGATCAGCCGCCCCCGTGAGTGGGTAATCCGCCTGAAGCAGGCGATGAAGGATCCTGGCAAGGTCCCTTCGGCTAGGGTAGAGAATGGCCGTGTGAAACAAGCCGGAGCTGTTTTTGGGAGCAGCTGTTCCATTTTTGCTGAACCAGGTGTTTAGCCCGATGTGGTGGTGGTATCCACCGGCCGAGATAAAAGCTGCGTCTTCACCATAGGTGCTTGTCAGTTCAAAGCCCAGAAGTCCGCAGTAGAATTCAAGAGAGCGGTCCAAATCCGCTACTTTTAAGTGCACGTGTCCAATACGGGTACCTGCGGGCACGATGTAAGAATCATTGGGAACGGCTTCCAATTGGTTTTCTTAATTTTTTGTTTCCGAAAATTTTCCTCAACAGCAAGGAAATGCTGGAGGAATGGATTTGTTACCAGCCGGTATCAAATACTGGTTTTAAGTCCTTCCCAATCCCAGTCATCGTTTATCTGCGCGATGGCATGATGGGCGGTCATATCAAACTGGCAGGGAACCACGGCGGCGAAATTATTAGCGATGGCCCATTCGTCGTTATCCTCTCCTTTGTCAAAATTGACGAAATTTCCCGCCATCCAGAAATATTTCCGTCCATTGGGGTCGTACCGTTCTTCGAAATCCTCTTGCCATTTGGCACGCGCCTGTCGGCAGATTTTGATCCCTTTAAGCGCCTCGTTTCGTTTTGGCGGAAAATTCACGTTTAGGGCCACGCCTTTGGGTATACCGAATTCGAGAACCTGCTTTGCTATCTGGTACACGTAATTCTCCACATGCGAAAAATCCGCTTGCGAACTGTAATCGCACAGACTGAAGCCAATGGAGGGGTAGCCCTCAATGGCTCCTTCGATGGCCGCCGACATGGTACCGGAATACAGCACGCTGATGGAAGTGTTGCTTCCGTGATTGATCCCGCTCACAATCAGGTCGGGTTTCTTGTCCTTCAATACATAGTGTTTGGCCAGTTTGACGCAATCTGCGGGAGTCCCGCTGGACTTATAGGCCAACACATCCTGAAAAATTTCTTCCTCCGACAGGCGGAGGGTGTTTCCAATGGTGATGGCGTGTCCCATGCCCGATTGGGGGCTGTCCGGGGCTACGACCACGACCTCACCCAACTGCTTCATTACGTCTACGAGTACCCGAATTCCCCGGGAGGTGATCCCATCGTCATTGGAAACCAAGATTAACGGTTTTGTCATTAAGAATTTTCTTTTATTTGATTGTAATAGGCTGTTATTCGGAGCAAATCTCCACGCTTGTCGTGCGAAAGCCTGTTTTTTCTCATGTAAAGCTTCACCTCGGCGGAGCGGTCATCCATAAAATCGTTGAACAACTCCCGCTTTTTCTGGCTGTATCGGTAGATTTTTTGATCCCGAAAAAAGAAATACTCGAAGTCCAGCCGGTTGAAGCCCATTCCCATGGGCATTCCCCACATGGGATTCATGTACATGCCTCGCATGCCCATGGTATTGAAATTGCGGTTATCGACTGTGATAAATTCCCGGCAGAGTAGGGTAATATCTTCTCCCTCCGTAAGCAATTCGAAGAAAATCGGTGTTTTGTAATCGGAGTTTAGCGCATAAGGCAGGCTGTAGAAGACCCGGATACCCCCATAGATTTCATCGAAAATCTCAAAATGACTGATGGAGGCCGAACTAAAGGTTTCTATCACATTTGACTGAACCTGCACGATATTCGCTTCCAGGTCGTACTTCACTTTTCCCTCATGGATTCCCCCGGAGCTTAGAAATACTTTGCCGTCGTGCCAGACCTGTGAAGGAAACTCTTGCGCAAAGGCGCTAGAGGAAATCAGTACCAGTAGTAACAATGTATAGATGGCTCGTTTCATGACTGTGTTGATTTTTGTTTCTACCCCTGATACGTAATTGTTGTGCGGTTTGTTGAATGGTTTCGACCAAAAGTCGGCTCACTCTTTCGTGTTCGAGAGAATTTGGTGCCCCATTTTATCCCGCTTGGTTCGCAGGTACCGTTCGTTATGCGGATTGGAGTTGATCTCCAGTGGCACGGTATCCACGATTTCCAGCCCGTATCCGGATAGGCCCACGCGCTTGGTGGGGTTGTTGGTAATCAGTTTGATTTTGCTCACACCCAGATCGCGAAGTATCTGTGCACCTACCCCGTAATCCCGCTTATCCATGGGGAAGCCCAGGGCCAGGTTGGCCTGCACGGTATCCATGCCTTCTTCCTGCAACTTATACGCTTTTAGCTTATTGATCAGCCCGATTCCCCGTCCCTCTTGATTCATGTACAGGACCAGGCCCTTGCCGTTTGCTTCCACCATCTTCATGGCTTGATGCAGTTGCGGACCGCAATCGCAGCGGCAGGAACCGAAAATATCCCCGGTAATGCAGGAGGAATGTACCCGGACCATGACGGTCTCGTCGGGTTCCCATTTACCTTTGATCAGGGCCATGTGAATCTCGTCGGTATTGGTCTGTCGGAAGGCGATGAGGTCAAAATCCCCCCATTCCGTGGGCATTTCCACGCCGATTTCCCGCTTGATCAGCGATTCGTGTTTGAGTCGGTACGCAATCAGGTCCTTGATGGAGATCAGCTTTAGGTTAAATTTTTTGGCCACTTCTACCAGATCCGGCAGTCGCGCCATGCTCCCATCCTCGTTCATGATTTCCACCAGTACACCTGCTGGTTGCAGGCCTGCCATGCGTGCCAGGTCAATGGCCGCCTCCGTATGGCCGGTCCGGCGCAATACGCCGCCTCTCTTCGCTTTCAGCGGGAAAATATGGCCGGGTTTTCCCAGTTCTTCCGGCTTGATAGTCGGATCAATCAGGGCTTTGATGGTTTTGGAACGGTCGCTGGCAGAAATCCCGGTAGAGCAGCCGTGTCCGATCAGGTCCACGGAAACGGTGAACGGTGTCTCGAAGGTGGCGGTATTGGTGCCCACCATCAGGTCCAGACCCAATTCTTCGCAGCGGTCCTCAATTAGCGGTGCACAAATCAGACCCCTGCCGTGGGTGGCCATGAAATTGATGATCTCCGGGGTGGCCATCTCGGCCGCACACACAAAATCTCCTTCGTTTTCCCGGTCTTCATCGTCCACGACAATGATGATCTCTCCATTTTTTATGGCATCTATGGCGTCCTCGATCGGATCTAATTGGATGGTATCGTTCATTTTATTTGTTCTATGCGATAAATCAAGTTGCAAAATTACGATTAATTATTTTCTTAACCGTTTTTACGAAATTTTAGTTTAGTTTTTGGAAGGAATCACGTTTCCCAGTTCCCGATCAATTTTGGTCGTTAACTGGGTGATTTCCATGTGAATTCGTAGCAATTCCTCCACATCGGATTCCCCGGCAACTTTGATTTTTTCTTGCACTTCCAGGCGCATTTTTTTTAGGTAGGCACTCTTGAGTCGCAGGGAAGTACGGTAGGTGGTTGCCGACAAATCGTCGGTTTCCCGGTGGGTGAATATCTGATGCCGCGACTCCCAATTCGTGGATATTTCCCGGCTTTGGGCAATCATGTCCACCACGGTTTGTTTGATTTCGGCGTCTTGGATTTTCAGAAAATGGTCAAATTTGGGCAAAATGCCCTGAAGCAGGGCCTGTTTGTAATGCTGCAGTAGTTTTTGGTGCACCGGGGTGGCGAATTCCAGTTCCCTGATTTCCTCCAGCAGGTACTCGCATACGTGCATTTCGTCGGAAACTTTCTCGAAGCCATAGTTGATCAGAATGCGGATTAGTTCCCGCTCTTCCTTCTGCTGCCTGGGGACCGGTTTTTCCTCCCGTTCCGGGTCTAGCGGTAAAAGTTCCTCCACCGGCGTGGTGGGGTGTTCGCGCGACTGTCCGGAAGCCTTCTGATGGGTTTTTAGCAGCTGCCGGTTGAGCTCGGCCAGCAGGAGGTCCTCCTCCATGGACAGCAAGCGAGCCGATTCCCGGGCATAGACGGAGCGAGTGATGGGATCCGGTATGCGCGCGATGCTGCCCACTACCTGCCGGATGGCTTCCGCTCTTTTGATCGGATCGTTGGCGGCGTCCCGGGTAAAAAAATCGATTTTAAACTGTATAAAATCCTTGGCCTGGGTTTGGATAAATCGGCGGAAATCGGCGGAACCTTTTTTCCGGGCAAAGCTGTCCGGGTCTTCCCCGTCCGGAAATACCACCGTTTTTACGTTCAGTCCCCCCTCCAACAAGAGGTCGACTCCCCGCAGGGAGGCCTGAATACCGGCAGCGTCTCCGTCATACAGGACCGTTACGTTATCGGTAAACCGTTTGATCAGCTTGATCTGGCTTTCGGTCAGTGATGTCCCCGAGGAGGCGGCCACATTTTCGATCCCGGAGAGGTGCATGGAAATCACATCCGTGTAGCCTTCCACCAGGTAGCAATTGTCCTCCTGCCGAATGGCCTGTTTGGCCTGGAAAATCCCGTACAGCACATCGCTTTTGTGGTAGATGGCCGTTTCGGGAGAATTGATGTACTTGGGTTGTTTTTTGTCCTGGGTCAGGATGCGGGCGCCAAAGGCGATCGGTTTGCCACTCAGGTTGTGGATAGGGAATACCACCCGCCCGCGGAATCGGTCGTAGTAGTTGCCGGGGTTGTTTTCTCTTTCCAGAATGAGGCCGGCATTTAGCAGAATTCCGGTTTCAAACCCGGATTTTTTGGCCTGTACCAGCAGCCGATCCCAACTGTCCAGGGCATAGCCCAGTTGAAATTTTTCGATAATGGCCGGCGTAAATCCCCGCTCTTTGAAATAACTCAAACCGATGGACTGCCCTTCTTCGGTGCCCAGGTTTTGCTGAAAAAATTCACGGGCAAAGTTAAGGGCGATGAAGAGGCTTTCTTTCTCGTTGTAGGCCTGTATGGCCTCCGGGTCGGTGTTGTTGCTTTCCTCCTCGATTTCTATTCCGTACCTGGTCGCCAGGTGCCGGATGGCTTCTACAAAACCGATCCCTTCGATGTCCATGATGAATTGGATGGGATCGCCGGCTTTTCCACAGCCAAAGCACTTGTAGATTTGTTTGGCCGGAGAGACCGAAAAGGAAGGAGTTTTTTCCTGATGAAACGGGCAGCAAGCCCACAGGTTTTGCCCTTTCTTCTTTAGGGTAACGTAATCGTTGACCACCTCTTCGATGTCAACGCGTTCCCTGACTTTTTCGGTGGTATCATTGGAAATGGCCATAGGTAACGATCAATCTACAAAGATAGGGTTAATCGGCGAAAGATGGTAGGAACCTATCTTTTCCCAAAAAGAAACTATTTTCTACCGGCTAAAGTTGAGGTAACGAAGGAGGGATTACCTCCGGTTTTAATTTTAATAAACGGCAGATTAACCCTAAATTGCAGCCAAATCAACAGAACAGGAATGACCCTTTCTAAAGAAAACATACTAAAAGCGTTAGCAACGGTAGAAGACCCGGATTTGAAAAAGGATTTGGTTACGCTGGGAATGATTCAGGACCTGGAAATTACGGCTGATCAGACCATCCGCTTTAAGGTGGTATTGACTACCCCAGCCTGTCCCCTGAAAGAGCTTATTCGGATGAATTGCGAAGAGGCGCTGAAAAAGGCCTTTGGAGATGCGGTGGCGACCGATATATTCATGACTTCAAATGTCACCACTGTTCGGGACAATGCCCCGCTTTTGCCCAAGGTAAGGAATATCATTGCGGTAGCTTCTGGCAAAGGGGGTGTGGGAAAGAGTACCTGCTCGTCCAACCTGGCCGTTTCGCTGGCCCGATCGGGTGCCCGGGTTGGCTTGATCGACGCCGATATCTTTGGACCTTCCGTGCCCACCATGTTCAATGTAGAGGGCGAACAACCCGCGATCAAACAAGAGAACGGAAAAAACGTTATCCTACCCATCGAGCAGTATGGAGTCAAATTGATGTCCATCGGGTTTCTGACGCCGGCAGAGAGTGCCGTGGTGTGGAGAGGACCCATGGCCAGTTCGGCATTGAAGCAGTTTATTGGTGATGTGGAATGGGGAGAATTGGATTACCTGTTGATTGATTTACCGCCGGGTACCTCGGATATTCACCTGACCATGGTGCAGACCGTGCCGGTGACGGGTGCGGTAATCGTGACTACCCCGCAAAAAGTAGCCCTGGCGGATGCCACCAAGGCGCTTACCATGTTTCAGCAGGCCCAGATCAACGTTCCGGTTTTAGGAGTTGTGGAAAATATGGCTTATTTTACACCCGCAGAGTTGCCGGATAATAAGTATTACATTTTCGGTGAAGGTGGCGGTAAACGACTGGCAGATAAATACAAGGTGCCCTACCTGGGTGAAATCCCCCTGGTACAGGGCATTCGGGAAAGTGGCGATAGCGGGTATCCTGCCGTGATGAAAGAAGGGTTGATTGGGGAGGCCTTTGGCCAATTTGCCGAAAATGTGGCCCGGCAGGTGGCTATCCGGAATGCGGAAATGAGTAAAACAGAGGTAGTACAGATAAAAGTATAGATAATGCTGGAACAATATAAAGATCAAATCGAGCTTGCGTTGGATACGATCAGGCCCTATTTGGAAGCGGATGGAGGGAATGTCAGGATAATCGGGCTTTCGTCCGACATGGTTTTGCAGCTCGAATTGACCGGCGCTTGCAGTTCCTGCCCCATGTCCACCATGACTCTAAAAGCGGGCGTCGAGGAGGCCATCAAGAAAGCCATACCGGAAATCACCAAAGTGGAAGCGGTTAATGTTGAAGTGGCCTGATGCGGATCCTGTAATGGTAACAAAAAACATTCAAGCACTGATACGGATTGCGGTATCAGTGCTATTCTTTTTTCTGGGGTATGAAGGTCTGGTTTCCGGGCAGGGCTTCCCCTCCCTGCCGGATGCACACGTTCATTCGGAGCGTTGCGGGGCTGTTTTTATCGAAAAAAAGCAAGCCGATAAGCTGGGCTATTTTGGCTCTAGGGTCTACTTTGAAGGCTGGCTGGACGCCAAAAAAGAGCAACTCAGCGAGCTTTCCCGGAACAGCCGCCGACAGTCCGAGGGACTCCGGCAGATTCCCGTCGTCATCCACGTGATTCACAAAGGAGAGTCGGTGGGATCGGGTACCAACATCACCGAAGCTCAGATTCTGGATCAACTCCGAATCATCAACGAAGACTTTCAACAACAAAACCCGGATTTTTCCAACACGCCCACCGAATTTTTAGGCGTGGCAGCCAGTCCCAACCTGGAGTTTGTGCTGGCCAAACAACGGCCCGATGGCCTGCCTACCAATGGCATCAACCGGGTACAAGGACCCAAGGACGAATACAGTTCCCGGGATGCCGCCTTGGTCGCCGACATGGTGTCCTGGCCTCCGGAAGAATACCTAAATATCTGGGTGCTTCCCCTGGTGCCCACCCAGTTGGGCTATGCCAGTTTTCCCGTTTCTGACGAATTGGAAGGGCTGACCAATCCGCCTACCTTTCGGGAAATGGACGGAATCGGGATCGATACCTTCCATTTCGGCAGCCTGGGAAACGTTACGGAAAGTTCCAGGGGACGGACCGCTACCCATGAGTTGGGCCATTTTTTTGGCCTGCGGCATATTTGGGGAGACGGGGGTTGTGAAGTAGACGATTTTGTCGCAGATACACCTCTGCAGAACGGATTCAATGCCGTTTGCTCGCCCACTCCCCGGGAAACCTGCAATTCCCGGGATATGGTAGAGAATTTCATGGATTATACCCCCGACCGGTGCATGAGTTTGTTTACAGCTGGTCAGGTAGAACGCATGGAGGCGGTGTTGGCCTTTAGTCCGCGTAGAAATTCCCTGCTTACCAGCCGTGCCCTGCAGGAGCCGGAAATGCTCGATTTGGATTTGGCACTCGAAAAATTCCTCTCGCCGGTGGGCTTTAACTGCTCCGAAGAGGTTCCCACAAAGGTGCGCGTGCTCAATACCGGATTATCCACCGTAACGTCAGTCGCGTTGGAATTGGCCTTGAACGGGCAGGTGTTGATCAGTCAGACCTTTGCCGTAAATCTGGCATCGGAGGAACAGGCGGACCTTACCTTCGACCCGGTACTTTTCCCGGGGCTGGAAAACAACCTGGAGGTCAGCATCGCTCAGGTAAATGGCCGTACAGACGGCAATCCGTTTAATAACCGCATTCAGACCAATGCGCGGTTGGTTCGCGAAGAAAATTTACCCTATGCCTATCCGGGGCACCTTGCCCAAACGGGCTGGGACATCCTGAATCCCGATAATTCCATTACCTGGCAACCTATTTCCCTCCTCCAAGACGGAACGCAGCAAGAACTGTTTTACGTAAACAGCTTTAATTACAACGGAAGCGGGGAGCTGGACTACTTGATCAGCCCGCGGTTTGACCTGACGAATCTCCCCCGGCCACAGCTGTCCTTTGAAATGGCCTATGCACCCTACGATAACCCAACCCTTCAGGAAAGCCTTCTGGTGGCCATTTCTACCGATTGCGGCAATACCTTTGATCTGTTGTCGGCGGCATATAATAAAACCGCCGAAAGCCTGGCCACTCAGCCAGAGACCCTTAGTGAATTTGTTCCGACCAACTCCGGGCAGTTTCGGAAGGAGATTATCAACCTGTCTCCCTACGCAGGCAATCCGGACGTGCGGATCGCCTTTGTTTCCATCAACGGCTTTGGAAATAACCTGTACATCAAAGACATTCGCGTGGAGCCGGAGGAGATTTTCACCTACGAATTTGAGCTGACCTCCCTGCAAAATCCCTTGCCCGTGGTGGGTCGGGATCAGGGAAGGGAACGGCTCGTCGTGCAAAATGTTGGGAACCTTGATATCGAACGGTTTCGGGTAGTCCGCACGACCAATATCAGCACCACCGACACGCTGGTGGTAGAGGAGGAGCTACCGGCGGGCACTTCGGCCACCGTAACATTGCCCAATGACAACCGGCTACGCCTGGGGTTAAACCGACTGGATTATGTTTTGCGTGATCCCAATTTTGATCAAAACCAACCGGCGGCCGACGAGCTGCGGCACTACCTGGTGTTTGATAGCACCCGGGTACGCAGTCCCTGGCGGGCGAATTTTGACCGGCCGGAGCAGTTTGAGGACTGGGTAAGCATCAATCCGGAATCGAATCAATTGGCTTGGGAGCCCTATACGGAAAGCAACGGAGAAAGCGAATTGCTGGTACTTACCCGGATGGAGCCGGACAATACCTATTGGCTGGCTTCACCTCAGTTTTCCCTGGCAGGAACTTCCCGTGCCAGCCTGTTTTTTGACTGGGCAGGGTCCGGGCTCGCCCAACAAGAAGGATCCCTTTCCGTGTGGCTCAGCACGAACGGGGGCCTAAGCGGAATTCAGATCTGGGAGCAGAACGGCAATGCTCTGCAAACGCTTCCCGGCCCATCGGGAGTTTTTCCGGAATCGAAGGACTCCTTTGAGTCGGCCTTTATCAACCTGAATGACTATGCAGGACTGGAGGATTTACGTGTGTATTTCAAGGTGGAAGGCGTGCGGCGTCCGGAATCCGTGCTGTACCTGGACGATATCGAACTGTTTCTATCAGATAATCCGCAGCCGGTGGTGCCGGATTCCGATGAGGTGTTGCTTTATCCCAATCCGGCAAACGAGGTGTTCAATCTGGCATTCAACCTGGAAGACTACGAGGACGTACGGGTACAGATTTACACCACTTCCGGGCAATTGGCCTACGATAACTTGTTTCCCAACACCCTCAACCAAACCTACTCGTTTAGCAAGGCGCTGTTGAGTCCGGGATTCTTTGTCGTGAAGATTACCGGAGAACGCTGGACCCAGGTGAAAAGATTGCTTATTCAATGATACCAAACCGTCGAAACGCACGTTTTATCGTAAAAATACCCGCTTTATCCTACTTCTTCTAAAATTATAGCTGTAATTTGCCGCTAGTTAGGAATCAATCCGGGAAGCCGATTGGCCGTACCGGGACACAAG
This sequence comes from Cyclobacterium xiamenense, assembly GCF_900109255.1. NCBI lineage: Bacteria > Pseudomonadati > Bacteroidota > Cytophagia > Cytophagales > Cyclobacteriaceae > Cyclobacterium > Cyclobacterium xiamenense. The sequence goes on from NZ_FNZH01000001.1 coordinate 142,421, forward strand.
GTGTACTACGATGAGTGAATTAAAAACAGGATTAAAAAAAATAGGCATGCACCTATTGATCATCATGGGGATCGCGTTTGCCCTCTTGTTGGTGTTTTTTAAAATCTATTTGCCGGGATACACCCACCACGGTGAATCCGTAACGGTGCCCGATCTGGAGGGTTTTGACTACGAGGAGGTGCGGTCCTACCTGGAAGGCAGGGGACTCTTGCTGGAAATCGAGCCCGACAGTGGTTTTGTGGCCGAGGCCGAACCCCTGGAGGTGCTGAAGCAGAACCCAAAACCCGGGTCCAAAGTCAAGCAGGACCGGAAAATCTACGTGACCCTCAATGCCAGAAATGCCCCCATGGTTCGCATGCCCAATCTGGTCAACACCCCACTGAAGAATGCACAGGAAATCCTGGCAAATTTTGGCCTGGTCCGGGGAGACATCGTGTACGTGCCGGACATCGGCCTGAACGCCGTATTGGAGCAAAAATACCGGGGAAGGGAGATCAAAGAAGGTTTTGAGATTCCCAAAGGCTCGCAAATAGATTTGGTGGTCGGAGATGGACTGGGCAATCAAATTTTGGAAATGCCCAATATCATCGGAATGGACGATGTGGAAGCCGAATTCCTGATTCTTGGCTCAGGCCTGAGCATGGGGACCATCAATTACGTTGAAATAGACACCGTACCCAAGGGGACGGTCATCAAGCAGTTGCCTCCTCCCGGACTGGACATGAAGACCGGTGAGCGGGTGGATGTGTGGGTGTCCAAACTTACCGATGAATTAACGATTGAATGACCGCTAACGGAATCCTCGGTTCTTGCTGCCTCGTGTTGCTAGGGCTGGTGCTTCAGCAGGAAGCCCTGGCGCAATTTCGCCAATTGCCCCTGGCACCCGGCAATCCGCAGGAACTGCCCGATAAGCGCGCGATGCGGACGCAAGAGGTTCCTCTGAACTTGCCCTTTTGGGACGATTTTTCCAGCGGCAGTTTGTCGAAGGAAAAGTGGGAAACCCAGGGTGCTTTTCCTTCCTACAGCATCGGCATCAATCCCCCCTCGCTGGGCGTGGTGTATTTGGATGGGGTAGATGCCGGTGGCAACCCCTATTCCCGAAACGCATTGGAAAACGGAGAGGGCGATGCCCTGACATCCCATCCCATCGATTTGAGCGGGATCAGTGTTGCCGATGAAGGCAGCGTGTACCTGAGTTTTTTTTGGCAGGCAGGCGGCAGGGGAGAACATCCGGATGCGCAGGATGCCCTGGTCTTGTCCTTTCTGGATGCACAAGGTGACTGGGTACCTGTCTGGACCCAACAGGGCGGAGAGGACCTCTCCGATATGGAATTTGCACAGGAGATCCTTCCCGTACCGCCCGCGTACCAGCATGTGGATTTCCGGTTCAAATTCAGCCAAACCGGCCGCCTGTCCGGTCCATTTGATACCTGGGTGCTCGATTACGTTTTTCTCAACAAAGGTAGAAATGCGCAGGACCTGTTTCGAAGCGACCGGGCACTGACCCGGCTACCCGGCAGCCCTTTTGCGCCCTATTACGCCATTCCCCATTTTGAATTTACGGCAGATCAGGTTTCCGGAAGGGTGGAAAGCCAGTTTAAGAACCTGACCAACCGCTTCCGGGCCATGGAGTTCACGGTGGAGTTGCGGGAGTTGGCCTCGGGGCGGCTGATTGCCCGGCCGGACCAAAACAGCCCGATAAATCCCGTGCCTCAGGCGCTGGAACGCAGGGATTTTTTCAGCAGCTTGTCCGAGGAACTCGAATTACTGACTGACAGCCCCTTTGACCTGGAGGTACAGGTGCAGCTTTCGGCGGGAGACGGGTTTTTGGTGGAGTCCATTACCGGCGAAGACACCGTGTTTCAGGAAACGGTGGATTTCCGAATAAACGATACCAGCCGCATCGTCATTCCCTTTCGGGATTTTTATGCCTACGACGATGGTTCGGCAGATTACGCGGCGGGAATCAATCAGCGGGGCGGCATGCTGGCATTGCAGTACCGGGCACTGAATCCGGGTCGCTTGACCGGGGTCAGTATAAAATTTACCAACGCCCTGCAACGTGGCAACGGCATCGAATTGATGGTTTGGGATTCCCTGGAAAACCAGCCTCTGCTGCGGCAGGAGGTGGTCATTCCTGCGGAGGCTGGTCCGGATGGCTTTGCCTTTTTTCCCATCGATACCACGGTACTGGTGGAAGATACGTTTTACGTAGGATATACCCAATTTTCCAACGACTACCTGCACCTGGGCCTGGACAAAAGCGGGGATACCGGCGAGCGGATCTTTTACAACGTGTTGGGTGCCTGGCAGCAAAACGAAGAGGTACGAGGCAACCTGATGATTCGGCCGCATCTGAGTACGGAATTGCTTCCGGACGATCCCGGGGTAGCCGACCCGGAAGTCCGCCTGTATCCCAATCCCGTATCGGAGCGCCTGTGGATTCAGGGAGAGGTACAGGATGTGGCTGTTTACGATTTTCAGGGAAGGGAGATAAAAATTCCACAGGAAGGGGATAAAAATGGGAAAATGCTTACTTTTACAGCTGTCCAAAAGGGACTGTATCTGATCAAATACACGCAGGGTACCCGCGTGGTTACTGAGCGTATAATCGTTAAATAAGCAATGAAAGATATAGAAGTAGACGAATTAAAAGAACGGCTGGATAAGAACGAAAAATTTGTGTTCATCGATGTGCGGGAGGCCTACGAATACGAGGAAGACAACCTCGGCGCCTGGCTGATACCGCTGGCCCAACTGCCGCACAAGTTGGCCGAATTGGAGCCCCACAAAGAAGAAGAGATCATCATCCACTGCCGTTCGGGCGCCAGAAGTGGCAATGCCAAGCAATTTCTCGAAAGCAAGGGATTTCCCAAGGTGCGAAACGTGCTGGGTGGGATTTTGGCGTATCGGGAATTGGAGGAAGAGGACTGAAATCTCGCGAGTTCGCATTTCCCGGGTAGCGCAGGGCTGCTACGGTCCAGCAAGGTCCAGGAACAAATCTTAACGCCAGAAACGTACCTAAAAATCTGATCGAAAGCAAATCCCCCTTTTTTAAAGGGGGCAAGGGGGATTTTTTCAAGCATTTTAACTAAATAACCATTACTCGATCATGAAAGGTTTGGGGATAAAGCAGAGGATAAAAATCACGATAGCAATCCATCCCAGGATTTTTCTGTTTTGGTCCAAAGGTCGGCCATCCGGTACTTCTGGATGATTAATTCCCAATACCCTGCCAATTAGAAAGGCAAACAACAACCATCCGGAATAGCCCTGAATACCCGGAAAAAAACTAGCCAGGGTGTACTGAATCGCGGCCATTCCCAAAGCGATTATCCATTGGTTGGTATTCGAAATTCCTGCTTTTCGAAAACATATGTAAAGAAAGCCGATGTAAAGAGGAAGGGCAAAAATCAGGTAATTCAGATCCTCGTATGGGCTTACCACGCCCAGTCCGGCAAAAAACAAAAACAGCGTATAGGCGATCAGGGACAGTTCCTTGTGCTGTTTGGGAAAGATCCCAAAGACCACGTGCCCTCCATCCAGTTGCCCGATGGGCAGCAGGTTAATGGCCGTAAAGAACAGGGCCAGGTAGCCGGCAAACAAGTAGGGGTAATGGATCACCTCGGCCATTTCCGGCATCCTGTCCGGGTCAGCCAGGGTTTCCTGCATCAGCCAAAACAAGAGGTTGTAGCCCAGTTCCAGGTCCATCACGTTTTCATCGGCCGCTTTGTCGTAGTTGGGATCTGCGTATTCGGGGTGGATTTCGTAGATATAGGAAGCCTCCGGCAGGTGGGTAAATCCATAGGCCAATACGGCGATGGCCAGTACAAAGCCCGCCAGGGGTCCGGCCACGCCGATGTCAAAAAACTTTTTACGGCTGCTGACCAGGCTTTTCATATGAATTACGGCGCCGAAGGTACCGATGGAGGGCGCGCCGATAAATCCCAGCCAGGCTGGAATAAAGAAAGGGAGGGAAGCCCGTACCCGGTGGTAGATGGACGTCAGCAAATGCCCGAGTTCGTGTACCAGCAAGATGCCCAGAAAGGGGATGGAAAATTCCAGGGAGCGCAAGAAGTAGGGCCAGGTGAGGGGTTTTTCGCTGGAGAGGATGCTTCGTCCAAACAGCCATTCCCCTCCGGCGAGGGTGGTGGCGACCAAGGTTAAAAGAAAAAGGATTCCGTGTTTTAGGTAGTCTTTGGTGCTATACATGTTGTTGGAAAAAATGGATCAGCGCTTTTGGATGGTCGATGTGGTGGGTTTGTATGCCAACCTTCTCCGCTCCCAAAAGGTTTTCTTTCAAGTCATCAAAAAACAGGCATGCTTCCGGTTTGGCGCCCATGGTTTGCAGCACCGATTGGTAGATGGCTTCCCCCGGTTTGCGCAGGCCCATTTCGTGGCTTAAAAACAAGTGATCGAAGAGCTGCGGCCAGGTGTTTTCGGGGAGTTTTTGTAAAAAAACCTGTTCCACTACTTTAAAATGGATGGAATTGGTATTGCTCAGCAGGTACAGGGGGTAGCGTTGTTTGAGTTGCAGTAGCAGGGCGATGCGTTCCTGCGGGATATCCACGAGCAGGCTGTTCCAGACCTCGTCGATCCAGGTATCTTCCCAGTCGGCGGAGAAGTAGTCCCGCACCCCGTTTCGGAAGCCCGGCTCGTCGATTTTGCCGGTTTCCAGGTCCATGTGGATGGGGGAGACCATAAACTCCCTGACCAGGGGATGTTTGTCGGCCGGCAGTCGGGTGTAGAGTTTGTCAAAGGTTCGTTGGTAGTCAATATCGTAGATCACATTTCCCAGGTCAAAGATCAAATGTTGGATTTCCGGACGGTTTTTCATGCAGGTATAAGTTGTGAAATTAAAATCAAATATGTAACATTGCAGTCCCAAAAGCAAGGCAAAACCGACGAAAAGGCGCTGGATTTGTTGCGGGAATAAGTAGCAGCAAGTAGTTGCTAGATCGGGCCTATAGCTCAGTTGGTTAGAGCTTCTGACTCATAATCAGGAGGTCCCTGGTTCGAGCCCAGGTGGGCCCACGATAATGTGATTATCAGCTAGTCACTAGATTTTGGTGCAGATTTTGTGCAGATTCACCAAGATACTTTAGGGAGTTTAGTCCTGTCAGCTTCAACTGGCAGGGCTTTTTTTTTACAGATCAAGGGAACTAACCAGGTGTTGAAAATTTAACTGGTGGAGATAGAGAAATCGGCACTCACTTGCCAAATGTGGAGGTATCCATTGTGAGGCAGAACCTTCCTGCCTTCAACCTGTTACACAAGTAATATTTTATCCGTTGCAACGGTCAACTTTTTGACCTATATTCACCATTCAAGGCATAGTATACTTGCCCGAAGGCTAAAGGCTGTCGCTCCGCGAGCTAAATAGCCTGTTTTTTTTGGCCGTCGCCCTTGCAGAGTGAGTATTTCTAAAAACTGACAAAGAAAAGTAATAACGTAAATGGCAAAGAAAACAAAGGATCCACTGACGAAACAACCGGTCGGCCAACTGGAAGCGTCGCTCTGGGAATCGGCTGACAAGCTTCGCAAAAAAATTGATGCTGCTGGTACTACTTAAAGTATAATAACGTGAGATCATTGGATTGCGGTTCAGCACAGTCACAAATCACAACAGGAGACTTAAATAATTATAAAATATTCGTTCCTTCTCTGCAGGTACAAAGAGTATTTGCGATGAAAGAGAAAGCAATTCATAACTAGTTGAGAACGAGCGAACAATATAGTCTTAAACTCAAGGAGGTTGAATCCACGATTCTTTCAAAAATGACCAAAGTTGAAGCTGAAAAAGAGAGGGAGGTGGTATGAAATACAAGCCCAACATCCACCATCGCAGGTCTATCAGGTTAAAAGGGTACGATTACAGCCGGGAGGGTTTGTATTTTATTACAATATGTTGTCAGGACATGATTTGCCGTTTTGGGTATATTGAGAATGATGAGATGCAATTAAACGAATTCGGGCAAATTGCATACGATGAATGGATGAAATTATTCGAACGGTTTAACAATATGCAAATAGATGTTTTCCAAATTATGCCCAATCATATTCACGGGATCATATCGTTGCATACCCCCACCATAGGGGCAGGGTTTACCCCTGCCCAAAATGCCAGGCAACCGCAAATCATTGATTGGGAATCATACAATGATGGGCAACCGCGAGGGATTGCCCCTACGGTATCGGATATTGTTGGTGCATATAAATCATTGGTCGCCAATGGTTCTTTGGATATTTATAAATCAAAAAACGAAACAATGGGAACATTGTGGCAACGCAATTATTACGACCACATTATCCGAAATGAAAATTCATATCGTAACATTACCGATTACATCATAAACAACCCGGCCAATTGGGGTAAAGACAAATTCTATCAAAGACAATAATACCTGCCCGAAACCAATCGCATAGAATACAAAGCCCAACTAACCAAAGACCTGAATTTGGAAAAAGAGGTGGTGGCCTTTCTGAATTACCGGGAAGGAGGATTGATCTATTTTGGCATTGATAAAACGGGAAAGGTATTGGGTGTTCCGGATACCGATGGGGATGCCCTGAAAATTAAAGACCGCATCAAGAATAATATTGCTCCATCTGCCATGGGTCTATTTGACGTGGTGGAAGAAGAAAGTGAAGGCAAGGAGATCCTCAAAGTCATAGTCGCCAGCGGTAGTGAAAAACCCTATTTCAAAAAGAAGTACGGTATGAAGTTATCGCTGAAGGAGCGTTGAATGAACAGACAAGTACCAATGCAAAACAATGGGAAGAATTATAAAAGAATTACTATGGGAATTAAAGAACAGTTGAAAGAGAACGGCACAAAATAGTCAAAGGCCTGGAGGAGACTTATAGAAAGCTTGTCGAATTCAAAAAGCAAAAGAAAAGTCCGATGATCGTGGTAAGGAACGGGGAAATTGTAGCGGTTGACCCAAATGAAATACAACCTACTACATTGTATAAGCGTTATGCGGGGTAATTGCTACGGAATAAAAGTATGGAAATAATTCAGCTAAACTATTGGAAAAAGAAGGACTTATATGCTAAGTTTATTAACTACAATGCGCTTCCCTGAAGCAAGAAGCCACACCAGCAATACCCCGACCTTTTTTTTCGATCATTGGAAATCGATCCAATCATGAATATTCCTATATTCACAGTGACAACAGCCTGACGAGCTCCCGATGCATCGGGGCAGGCAGTGTGAAGGGAGATTTTCGCGGACAGCCTGTCCCGTTTTTTTAGGGCGTTTCGTGGGAAGGTGGGAGTGAAAACTCCCTGCCGGACCCGATTGCACAAAGGAACCAATTAACTGATCGTATAATGCCAAAAACTAAACGCGTATCCAGCAGAAAATGCCAACGGCAACGCAATCCTGGTATTGAATCCGCAAAAATCCCCATCACCGCTTTAGCCAGTCAGGCGCGGGTAAATTTCCCATTAACCCATTGTCCGTCTATTCGTCGGAACATTGGATGCTTACTGCTCGTTTTTTTCGCATCCTGGCTGTCTGCATGTGCTCCCTCCAAAATTCCTTCGGATACGTTTTTTGACGGGCATTCATTTAGGGGCTGGAATGCCCACACAGCATCGGTTTGGCGCATTAAGAATGGCGTCATTACGGGTGGCAGTTTGAAGGGGAATCCGCGCAACGAATTCCTGGCGACGGACAAGGTCTACAAAAACTTTCACCTGCGGCTCGAATACCGGCTTGTGGGCACAGAAGGATTCGTAAATGGTGGCGTACAGTTTCACAGCCAACGAACCAGCCACCCGGCAAATGAGATGATCGGTTACCAGGCTGATATCGGTGCAGGCTATACGGGCTACCTCTACGATGAGTCGCGGCGCAAACGTTTCCTGGCGGAAGCAGACCCCGATTTCGTTGCTTCGATTGAGCGGCCGGGCCAATGGAATCGATACGAAGTCATTGCCCGTGGCAGGCAGGTGACGATCCTTCTCAACGGCCAACGGACCATTACCTATCGGGAGCAGGAGCGAGATATTCCGCTGGAAGGACACATTGCCTTGCAGATCCATGGCGACAGCAACGCAGAAATCTCGTTCCGAAACCTGCATATTGAGGAGTTGGATGATACGGTCATCCCATCCAATGAGTCTACCCTGAGCCGTTTCGGAAGCGTACAGACCCGGGCGCCGGTTCCTGCCTTCGAAGACGGCACCTTCCAGTTGCTAGAAGAAGATGTGGTCGTATTTGTAGGTCAGGAGAATTTTGTGCGTGAGCAACGATCGGGCGAATTGGAGTCGCTGTTGGCGGCAGGTTTTGCCAGGCAACGGCCCCGTTTTCGTTCGATGGCCTGGGAAGGGGATCTGGTCTATGAGCAATGGCGTGACCTGAACTTCGGGGATTGGAGCGATCAACTGGATGCGGTGGGCGCTACGGTGATCCTGGCTCAATTTGGTCAGATGGAAGCACTGGATGGACCGAACCGACTGGCGGATTTCGAAGCAGCCTACAACCAGTTGCTGGAAAAATTTTCCCACCGAACCCACAAGTTGGTGCTGGTGTCTCCCATCCGTTTTGAAAAACCGCTCGCTTCCCACGCACCCGATCTAAGGGAAAGGAATGACGACCTTCAGTTGTATGTGAAATCGATGGAAAAGATCGCCTCCCAACGCAACGCGCTGTTCGTGGATTTGACCAGGATGCCATACGGGAATCGGCTCACTGAAAATGGAATCCACCTGACACCGGAGGGGTTACGCTTGGTGAGTGAGGAAATTGCCCGGCAGTTGGATGTTGAAATCGGGGAGCTACCTTCGGAGGAGGTCCGTCGCGCCATTGTTCAAAAAAATCGCCTGTGGTTTGATTTCTGGCGGCCGGCAAACTGGTCCTTTGTCTATGGAGACCGTGTGAATCAGCTGTATGGGCAGGGGGCCGGGGCTGAGCCCTCGCTACAGGTCGCTTTTGAGCAGCAGCTGCCCCTTGTGGAAAACGCAGATGCCGTCATTTATGACCGGATAGCTGGTAAAGAAGCACCAGGAGTCTCGGTTGATCCGGTGGTGTACAGTGAGATGGATGCGTTGACACCAGAAGAACAACTGGCCGGGTTCACGACCGCCGAAGGGTATTCGGTCAATCTCTTTGCTTCAGAGCTGGAAGGAGTCGTGAATCCCGTGCAATTCGCCTGGGACGAGGACGGAAGACTCTACGTCGCATGTTCACCTTCCTACCCGCAGACCCTGGCCGGGATGCCTGCGCAGGACTACATTCAAGTCCTGGAGGATCGTGACCGCGACGGGGTCGCAGATAGCTCCTGGCGCTTTGCCGAAAACCTGAAAATGGTACAAGGCTTAGAACCGGGTGCAGACGGGCTTTACGTGTGCGACTTCGATCGAATTCTTTATCTTCGTGACACCGACGGAGACAAAAAGGCTGATGAGCGGCAGGTACTATTCTCCGGTTTTGGCGTAGGCGATACGCATCAATTGGTAAACAGCATTACGCATGGACCGGATGGGACGCTGTGGTTTACCCAGGGTCTCCACGCCATTTCCCGCGTGGAGACCCCACATGGCGTTGCCCGTCTGGACCGGGCCGGGGTTTGGCGCTATCACCCCCGCCGCTTAAAATTGGATAGTTTCTTCGGAGGAGGAATGGCCGGCGCCAATTGCTGGGGCGTCGCGTTTGATGACTACGGCCAGGTCTTTCACAAGACCGGAGACCGCCCGGAAGGCTATTGGACCGTGCCCGGATTGGTTCCTTTTCCGGAACAGGACGGTTCCCGCTACCATGAGGATCCGAACAAGGCCTACCAAAGGAACAATCCGGAGCAATATCACGACGTAGGCCCCCTTTTTGAGACTTCGCCCAAAACCACATCCCTGGAAATCATTGGAACATCAGCCATGCCCGAAGCGCTACAAGGCGCGGCACTGATCGGCGGATACTTCGGATCGGTGGTGGAAGTGCACCAATTCCAGGATGCAGGTGCAGGGTTTGCTACCAGACAGCTTCCCCGATTGATCACCTCGGCCGATAATTCCTTTCGCCCGGTGGATGTCTCTGTGGGGCCTGATGGGGCATTGTATGTGGCAGATTGGTTCAATCCGATCATCGGTCACTACCAGGCGAGCTATGCCGATCCACGTCGCGACAAGTCACATGGCCGTATTTGGAGGATCACCGCAGATGCCAGGTCGTCCTTAACCTACCCCGAGCTATCCGCAATGGATGAGGGCCAACTGCTAGAACTTTTGGGTTCTCAGGAGCGATGGTTGCGCTACCAGGCGAAGCGCCTGCTTTATTACCAGCCAACGGAAACGGTTGTGGCTGCGGCAGATGCGTTGGAGCTTCACGATCGAAAAGACCGGTTTCTCCTCGAATTGATCGGGGTTTATCAGGCGCATGAGACGGTTCGACCGGAGCTGCTCGATCGCCTGTTGCATTCGAAGGATTTCCGGATTCGGGCTTATGGTGCCCGTGTGCTGGGAGACTGGGCGTCCCGGATGGAAGGTGGAGCCCTTGGTCGGCTACGGGAACTCGTAAATGACGACCACCCCAGGGTCCGCCTGGAGGCCGTGATAGCCGCCAGCTACCTGCGGGAGACCCCAGCGATCGAATTGGTAACCGCAGCGCTCGAACACGCGTTGGACCCCTTCCTGCAGTACGCGTTGAGGCAGAGTGCGAGGTCCCTTCAACTTCTCTGGGAGACTCCTTTTCAGGAGGGGGAACTTAACCCCACATCCAAGGTTCAAAATGACTTTCTGCGGGAGCTTCTGGATCAGGGACCTGCGGTCGTTTCAGCTGGCGAAGCCCTGTATGAAAAGGCCTGCCTGGCATGCCATCAGCCAGGTGGTAAGGGTCTGCCGGGGGTGTATCCACCCTTGCTGGGTTCAAAGCGGGTCACCGGAGACGAAACGAAGCTTATCAAAATCGTGCTCAATGGGCTTACCGGTCCCCTAGACGTAGCGGGAGAGCAATACGGTGCCGGAACCCAGTCCATTCCCATGCCTCCCATGGGTGGAATGAGCGATCAGGAGATCGCTGATGTCCTCACGTACATCCGCAAGGAATTTGGTAACGGATCACGTGCGGTTGCTCCGGAAATGGTTGCGAAAACCCGTGCGGAGGTCTCCGGGCGAACCAAACCCTGGACCGCCCGAGAGTTGGACGAGTAAAAAGCCATACGGGACAAGTACCTGGTTGCGCCTTCAGTTTTGGAATGAGGGGCAGTTGGGGCCCATTGGCCTTTGCCTATCGCATAGAAATCCGATTTTGGGTTGGTTTTACCAAGAAATGCTAAGGGAATTGGTTCTGTTGGGATCGTCTGCCAGGACTCTTTTATTGGTCCAATCCCAAGGTGAAAAGGAGCGGCACAAATCCGCTTGATTTGATCGGCTACCCGGTGACTTTTCGTTCAATGAATAGAAAAATGCTGGTTGGTGTTTTGCGTAATTTTCCTACTCTAGTAGTAGGGCAAGAAATGTAGTTACAAGGAAACTATCGGCACTGGTTGCTGTTAGCCAGTAAATGGAAATACCATTTTATCAGATCAGATGGACATACCCTGTTGGAGAGGTATTTGAATCGCATGAGGTAAAAAGAACGACAGCACGGTCCTGAGTATCATGCATACGGGTTTTAGCAGTGTTTGGGCAATAGGACCGAATCATTTCGGGTAGTAAACGAACCGGAAAGAATCCATCACTCTACCCGTTCAAATGCTGGAGCAGCATTTTTAACAAGCCGTGCTTCGTGATTCGTTCCCGGAATCCTGGCAATGTTTTCACCCTGTTTCAGCTCGACGGGAATCAGCTTGGTGCCCTCTCCCCGAAATGTCACGTTATACAGGATATCGTTTACCAAGACGTCAAACTCCCGAGGCGTAAGCGTGCCGAAGTTACCCATGGTGGCGTGCACCAGCACTGCAAAATTTTGGTTGGGATCAACGCAATCGCCCTCAAGGATTACTTCGCCGTTTCGATAGCCAAAATCTACTCCCAAGGCCTCTATGATAACCTCCTCATCTCTACTACAGGCGGTTAGTAAAAGGGTAACAAGTATTGTCAGCAGGGTGTTCTTGTTCTTCATGGTTGTTCGATGATTACCAGTTTTTCAAATGCTATGGTCTGCACTGTATACGTTCCCGGTACCAAGCGATCGAAGAGTACTTCACCACCTGTCATGGACCGACTGCTGATTACCTGACCGCTCCGAATCAACGAAACGGGTTGCCCGTCGCTACTTCCGGTAACTTTAATGGCGCCCGCTTCGAAACAGGTGGCATTTCGCCGGTATACCAAAAGTTCACTGGCAAACTCAATAGCGACCGTCCATGACCGGATCACCGAACGATCCTCCGAGCGAAGTTGTAAACTGACAGGTTGGGAAAAATCCAGGAGATTCTCTCCGGAAATGACCGGTTGATTATTCCAAAAGAGGGTGGCACCGGCAGTCAACGTAAATAGCAAGGTATGGGCCGATATGGGTGTGTCTTTTTCTACCAGGAAGACCACTTTCTGGTCCGCTACCTTTACGTTCAATGGCTCCAATCCGGCAAGGCTGATCTCGGTAATGGAGGCGGCGGCACTTAGTGCAGGTTGTGCGATGCTGAAGGGCTGGAGCAGGTTTCCTTCGTGGGCATTTATTCGAAACACCAGTTGCTGCGCTACGTCGACGACCCGATCGGCAGTGGCATCATATATTTTAAAACTCACGACTTCATTGTTGGTGTTGCCAAACACCGTGAGGTAAGCCAGATGTTCCTGATGGCTGGATACTTCTGTCAAACCGGCAACGCCTCTGCATTCTCCGTTTACAAATGCAGCTACCCGATCCCCGGAGCCGGTAAGTGTTCTTCCGTCCACATTGACAAAGGCTACCAAAGACATGGTATGTTCGAAATCCTGCTCCGATACTTTCCAGTCCGGGCTCTGACCCCATGCTGGCAGGAAAATAGAAGCAATCGAAACGAAACAGATGATTTTTTGCATGGATCGTGTCATTATCGTCGAATGATCTTTTTGTGGAGTACTCGGCCATCGACCTGGATACGCAGGATGTACATCCCGCTTGCAATGGCCGGCTGGAATTCTATTTGGTTTTTTCCGATTTTGGCGGCGATAAGCGATTCTTCTACTTTTCTGCCGTCCACGGTATATACTTGTACCAAAACGTCTTGCACCTCTTTGGCACCGAATTGAAGCATAAATTTATGGTCGAAGGGATTGGGGATCACGTTGAGTTGGCTTTCGGCCACCTGCAGGATTACGGGTTGCCTGAGTGTGCCCAGGATCGTATTTCCCGAAAACTCAAAGGTGGTGGAGGTCATTGTTTCATCGCTTCCCCGCCCCAAATAGAAAGTCAGCTTCTCTTTTTGATCACCATAAATGGTGAGAAAGCCTAGGGTTTTGCCGACAATTTCCATGGGCGCTACTTGTCCCTTTATTTCACCCTTCACGTCATAGACTAGTACCTGTTCGTAGCTCTTTGGCAGTTGAACGATGGCATTCATGGTTTCCGGATACTGAAGCCAGGAAGGCTGCATCCGCCCTCCTTCATCCGGTGCCATTGCCTGGGTGCTTTTATTGGGCTGGGTTCGGAGGTTGGCATGGAAAATGGACGGATAGGCAAAGCGCTGACCACTTGCAGATTTAAGCATATAGCCTCTTCCCGCCCGCAAAAAGGTCAGGTTACCGCTCCAGCCGTTACGTGCGTCATATATGGCAAATTGGGACTGGGATTTGATCAGGTCACCTTCTGTGGCCTGAAAGCCGGCCAGGGCGTCTCTCACGGGTATATTCTGCCCTATTGGGAAGGGGAGCCAGTTCCAGTTGGGTTGCACATCGAAGTACCACTCGGATAGATCCACGGGTCTACCTCGGAGTTGGAGCGATTGTTCTTCCCGTAAATAGACCTTATACATACGTTCCGCACTCAGCCCGCCACTATTGCTGATGGTACCTGACCAAGTGCTGTTGCCAGGCTGTAGTTCGTCTCTGTAATAGGTCTCCAAAAGTGCGGGGGAGTGGCTCTGAATACGGTCATCGGTATGCAAATTAATGCTGGCGGTCAGTTGATTAAGATCGGCAAATAGGGGATCGTGTACCCGAGAACTAATCCAGGTCCAACCCTGATTCAGTGGTATCGCTTGTTCCTGTACTTCGGTATTCGCGACTATTCCAGGGGCCTGCAAACTACCTATTACCTTATTGAGCATAAAAGGTGTAGTCAGTTGGTCGTTTAACGTAGCCTCATAAATGGTGCCATTGGTCGCGTTCCAGATTTTAAAGGAAATCGGTTCATCGAAGAGCTCGTTACTGTAAATCGTTAGGAAGATAAAGTATTCATCATATGCAGGGTCGTAGCTGAGATTTCCGACCCCGCGCAGGGCTCCTTGATGGAAAGCTGCCACCTGATCCATCCCGTCCCGGCTGAAGATACCATTGAGTCTGACTCTACCGATTACGGTCATGCTGTAATCAAAAGCAGCAGGGTCAATTTTCCAGTCTGGGCTTTCGGGAAGCACCCTAAGATTGACCACCTGGCTTTGGGGGAATCCGAAATCGGTATCCAGGACCAGGTTTTCGGTATAAACCCCGGGCGTCATTTCCGGGGCAATATGCGCCTGAATGGTTACCTGGCTAAGCGGGGGGAGCGTTCCTGAGGTCCTGCTTAGGCTGATCCATCTTGGAACTCCGCTAAAGCTATAGGACTGTGGTGTGCCGCCCTGGTTTTGAACAACCAGGTTCAGCGTCATGTCTTGCTCGGAATCTTTTACCAGGTCCACAGGCGCTGTATGCCCTTCCACGAACCAGTTGACGGCGTTTTTCTGTACATAGGCAGTCCAAGTGACGGGGGATTGTTGTTGGTTATTTGCTCCGTCGAACATTCGGTGTACCGTGATGTCCAATACCTGACCTTCAATTTCGGCCCAACGATTGATAACCGGTTCCAGGATCATCTCATCCTCGTTGATGATTTGGTTTACCTGGAATTTTACCAGGTTTCGAACCGGTTTGATCGGCGGACCGTCCGCGCTGTAATTTACCCCTCCGTGACTAAGCAATGCCGGGGTCGAGATCAGGCTGTTATTGCGAAAGGCATGGAAGTACCTGGGGCCGCTATTATTCAGCTGTTCGGGGGCATTCATCCTGGCATAGAGCAGTAGGCCGATGGAGGTTTCGTCGATTTCAAAATACCTGTCACGGCTGATTTGCTCCAGATTCCTAAGTGTGTTCCAAAGCCTCAATTCGTCGATTTGCCCCTGAAAGGGACGGTCCACGTTTTCTGCGCCATCTAGCGACACACTGCCTCTGGCACCGATCCATATCCGGTTTCCCGAAAATCCGCCAATACCCGTTGACAGGTGAGAGGACACCTCTTGGGCGTCCACCAGGGTTCTTAAATTCCCGGAACGATTGAGCAATAGGACAATATGATGCCAGGTATCGTCTGCAATGGACGTGGAGGTCAAGGGAAGTTCCAAGCCCTCACTGGCAAAGGAAAGGTTACCTTCTGCATTCAGATTAATGGCCCACTTATTGGCAAATCCGTTGCTTTGCCGGATGTCTGTACCATCGCCCTTCCCATTGGAAAAGAGGGTTCCCTCGTGACCTGCTGGTGTTTTAACCCAAAATGAAAGCGTTGCATCCATGGTCGGGGTAAGCTGTACAAATCCAACATTGTCCAGGGTCATGTACTGTGCCTGGTCAAAATGATAGGCTGTTCCTTTGGGTCTAATGTCCCAGTCCGTTTCTACTCGGGCATGTTTGAATCGGGCGAGATCATGGGCAATAGTTCCCCTGCCTTCGTCAAGTGGCCAGTAGCCTATGAGACCTGGTTCATTTCCTTGTAGTTTGTTGTACATATTGGCAAAAGCATCTTGCAGGGAAATGGCTCTTCGCCACATCCTAACGGAGTGGATGTTGCCGATAAAGGTGTTTCCGCCCAGGACAATGGGGTTGTTTGAGGCGATACTCATGGTTGTGCCTCCATTGCCGGAGGCTACCACGGTACCTTCTTCGTATATTTTAATATCCCCATTTCGGTGATCGTATGTGAAGGTATAATGATGAAACAGACCATCATCTGAGATAGGGCCTTTGATCCGGGTATTTCCAAGGGTGAAGGCCAATTCCCCGTTTTCAAGTGAAATATCCAATCCTCCGGCCTGATATATCAGCGTGGCGGAAGGTGCTTCCGTGGCATTGTTCATCCAGAATTCCAGGGTCAAATCCTCATTCAGAATTTGGGGATTTTCCAGGATCATCACGTTTTCCTGCCCCTGGAATCGAAGAGAAACCGCATGGTTTACCGGGAGTTGGTTGGTTTGTCCTTTTATTTCCACCAACGATACTGCGGGATTAAAGAAAAGGGGCTCATTAAACCTTACTTTTAGATCTGATCCTATCGATAATATGCCGTCGGTAGGAGAGGGGGTTCCAAATCGCAGGGGTGCATTCAGATCTACCCTTCCCTGTGCAACTTCCGAAACGAATTCGGTACCATTGGTACAGGTGCTTCTGGCCCGGATTTCATACCGGCCATCGGCAAGGCCCCTTTCCACAATATCAAATGGGAATGTCAGATTTGGGGTGGCGATAAGGCTTATCTGCTGCCTGTTGGAGGCTAACGCATTTTGGTAGCTGGCTTCCAGGTTGTAATATGTGTGCAACCTGCTCCATGTGGGAAAGCCCAGAGGGCGGTATTCCAGATCAATGCGTTCGAAGCCACCGAAATTTCGATTATAGCCACCCAGATTTATCAATAAGGGATTGCTGCTGCCATCCAGGTTAAATGCCGTCTCTCGGTTAAAGGTCCAGTTTTCGAGAGGAGCGCTCAGGGTAACTTGCGAACAGGATGGCACAAATTGGGCGGAAATCACCACCTCGTCAAAGGTGTTTATTGGGTCGCAAAGAGACTGCAAGATTACCTTGATATCCTTGTAATCGTAGACATCTGAGATAGATTTGCCGAGCGTTAGCGCGTATTCTACCCTTTCCCCGTAAGGAATAAATACCACCGTTCCGTTTTGGCTGATATTGAAAATGGCATTGTTTGGATTGCTCGTATTGTCTACGATCAATTGATAGTACCCGTCTACTTCCGCGGCGCTGTTGTTTTCCAGGATCAACGTGAACTCCGCGTTTTGGCTCTCTGGGACATTGGCCAAGTCTGCTGTTTCCACGCTGATTTGCGGGACTTCTATGCGTTGGGTAGCATTACTTAGGGGAACACGGTGCTCCTCCGGTACCGGTAAAATAGGGAATGTGCTTCCCTGAAATTTGGGGGAATAGAAATGGGAAAGTTCCTCCCCTTCGTACGGACAGGAGGTACTTCCCCCAATCGTGCTGAAAATGGGCCCGTTTCCGTCGAATGTGTTCATCACATTTACACTAAAAAGGTTAAACGGATTTGGGTCTTTCAAGGTATAGGAGATGGTTACGGTTGAGGCACTTTCCTCTGTGAAGGAGGCATTCATATCTTGCTTGGCAAATCCTCCACCTGAAATCAGTAATCCCGCTTTATTCAGGCGGAATCCCGTACGAAATGCGAAAGTTTCGTCAATGGTAAGGTTAAATTCCTTCGTGTTTTCATTCACGATTACTGTTTCCAAGGTTCTTGTAATTTCGCCCGCTCCCGCATCAAAGGAAATATTGTTTACCTGGCTTTGATTGATCAATTCCAACAACGATTCCGAGCGGGTTAGCCGGTTTCTTAATCTGCCTTCGTAGGAACCCGCCCCAGCCCCTTGAAGGTCGGAGTCATTGATTAAATTCACTAAATCCGTATTGTATTCCTCTAAAAATAGTCTGGACTCTCTCGAAAAGAAGAATTTGTCCCTTATGGCCAGGTTTTTAGCCCGTTCGTTGTCTTGGATGGTTTTTCTCCATTGATAAATTTGCTCGAGGTACTCGTCTCTTCTTAACACGCCGGGATCGTCTTCTTGAATAAGGCCATTATCCAAATTTTCTATGATCTTTTCGAGTTCTGGGATCAATTGATTGATAATATGATCTTGTGTATAAACAAAGAACGTTTCGGTAGGCCGTTCATTAAAGAATATGGCTTTCTGAGTACTGATAAAGGCGCTTTCACCCGCTTTATTTTGGAGTTCAAGGTAGGGATTGCTCCCAATTCGAGCGTGGGAGGCCTGTACATTGTCAAATTGACCATAGGCAATGTTTTTTGATTGCCCTATGTACAGGTCGCCTTTGGCACCCACAAACCTGGGATCGTTGCTGGTCGTCATTCGCTGGGTAAAGGTATAGGTTTTGGTGAGCGACTCCCCATCTGTTGATCCTGTCACCAGGTTTATTCCGGATGCGATATCATTTATGGTTTCGGTCGTAATTAAAGGACCAACTATCCCACCGCCAGCGGCAACTTCCACGCCGAACAGGACCTTCAAGTTCAAGGAAAGTCCACCAGAAAACGCATTTCTTACCCTACTGGTAAAACTCACCCGTTGTCCCTGCTCGATAGCGGCAAAGCTGTTCGAACCTGGGGGATCTCTCAATATTATGTCCGGAATATCGGGAGCCTTTGTAATAAAGGTCTGGCTTCCATCGGATTCCCCTCCTAAAATAATCCCTTCACTGAGGTAATTTTCCGCTGGGTAATCCACCCCATTTATGCGAAACCGAATGTCGAGATTTCTGGTAAAGGGGGGCGAAATGGCCGGACTGCCGGCTTTGAAGGTATATCGGATGATGCTTTGGTCTTCTTTATCTCTAAGGAAATTCTCTGAATTATCCAAGGCAAGGTTGTTATTGACGACCATTTCCCCATCCAAAATGGGTACCTTGTCTTCTTTTTCTTCACCGCCATCAAAGTTTACATACCGTTCAAAACTACTCATAGCGATTTCATACTCTCTGAATTGCGTAAAGATGGGGTAGGGCATTCCTTCTGTGCTAATGATTGTAGAATCATTTAGTTGAAGCGTTGGGTCAACGGTTTGGGAATTGATCCTGAGCACTGGCATCGACCGATGAATAAAACTTAGCTCGTATTGAAAGGGATCTCCAACGACCTTACGCTGATCCGGAAGGATAAACTCCGGGCTTATTTCGGGCCTTATCTGCTCAAAATTCAACTCTTCAGTAGCTTCCAACAAAGAAAGCGTGGGGTTTGAAGAAATCCGAAGCCCGTTTAAGTGATTTATTTCATATTGAAGCGGCAAAACCTTGATCCTAAACTCCCCCGACGCTGGATGGGTATGAAACCTATGCCGGGTTTCCTCCGTAGGACTGCTTCCTCCAGGGAGGTGGTCCAAAACCAGTTCTGCCAGTCCTATATTATTGATGGCACTAATTACCTGTTCTATTTCAACCCCTTCTCTATCCAGGTACCTTTCTTTCCGGATACCCTCGCTACCAAATCCAATCGGTTTCTCGGCCTCCACGCTTCCCCCTACCACTTTACCTACCACTGTTACCCGGGTGGTGTCTATAAAATACACGGTCTCTGTGGCATCTTCAAAAAACTCCTTGAATTCTCCTTCTTCGGCAGGGAATCTGCCGTTGAATAAGAAATGGTGCCCGGTTTTTTCCACCGAAATCGCGTGGTCACCGATGGGTACCCTGATCTCAAATTCTCCTTGCTGATTGGGTTGCACCGGACGATTATTGGGTCCCATTACAATCTGTCCATCCACGCGAATGCTGATTTCCTGCGGACTGATGGTCGCATATTGCTCCAGGTAATCGTCGTCAGGGTCTGCCGGTGTTCCGTTATCGTTGTACCAATACTGGCCCTTTGGATACGTTAGCCCCCCTTTTTCGTAATAATTGTACCCCTCATCGATAATCCCGGGGTTTGAAACATATTCAATGCCTTCGCTGAGATTTTCAAACTGCCCTCCATTGGTTTCTACAAACGAGGGGAAAACGCCTCTGGTGTCAAACAGGACCCGTCCCCTGAAAATAAAGGAACTGATATCCGTAAAATCTATCCTGTTGACCACCTCAGAGCCTCTTCCCAAAAACACCATCTGCTGGCCGGGATCAAATTTGTGCTGACCGAATAGTGGGGTAATATTGAACGATTCCCCGGTGCCAGAATAAGAAATGGCATTGATCTCATAGTTTCCATTGCTATTGGTAATTCCCATCACGCCCAGTTGGTCGCTGTTGGGAATGTTTCCGCCCCCTCGAACCCATCTGGGTCTTTGGTCTTCAGGAGTAAGAGCTGTGTACAAGCGGATATCGTTTTTATTGTATTCGAAACCGTTTCTTGAGAGATCATAGGCATATCGGCCGGTGCCTTCATTGGCTCTAAAATAGGCGATCAGCGATCGATCGTTGCCTCCGATATACCGCTTGAAGTCCTGTCGTATGGTGGCAGAGTCCAACCGGTTTTCGCGGTTGTCCCAAATTCGGATTTCATCCAGGATCAGCTGTCCTTCTCCTCCCATGCGGAAGTCCTGCCACCTGCCTTGGTTTCCTCCACGGTCAAGTACCAGGGGCTCGCTGTTGGTGGTGATCTCCATGGGGCCTCGGGCATAGGTAGGATCCAACAGCCGTTCTGTAGTATTGATCAGCGCTAAATAATCCTTTCCAATTTTTCGGCCATTCAGGTATAGCTGCGGATGATCATTGTCTTTTAGAACGATGGTGAAGTGCGTGAATTGATTGACAAAGTTGGCAATGGGCACAAGGAGATCATCCCCACGTGCGTCAATATTCCCGTTAGGCAAGTAGTTTTTTATCTCGAAGGTAGATCCATCCACCCGGATACGCAAGGTTTGATTGGATGCATCAAAAGCATAGTGCGCATCCAGTGTTTCTTCAAAATATTGCATACGAAAGATCCTACCTGTTGGATTGATTTCCTCCTGATCGGGTTTAATCCAAGCTTGGAAAACCACCGATCCCTCGAGTGGGCGGTTAACCAGGTTCAGCGGCAGTACACTCTCTCCCGGAATCTGTAATGCACTTCCGGTATTGTTTGGCGTACCGGTTGGTTCCGCATAAACCGTAACGTCGGCCACTGGATTTCCGCCTTCAAAGGAGATATTGCCTGTTACCGTAGCCGTGGGAGAACGAAAGCCAATGCCTGTAATGAAGTTCACGAATGGCATTTCTGTATCTAAAATACCCTCTGCCTTTACTTTATATTCGTAAAGCACGCCTCCCTCTGCAAACGCGTCTTCAAATTCTGTCGTAGTACCTGGTCGGTTGGCCAGCAATTGAAAGGGGCCTGGTGAGTTGTCGCTGTATATTCTTCTATATATCTTTACGCTGGTAATGCGGTCTTGATTGTTTAGAAATTCCCAGTTTAGCCGGACCTTATCACCAAAGTATCCTTTCGATATTTCAAAAAACTCGGGTGCAAAGGTTTGGTATTGATAAAAAATGTCCCAAGGAAATCGGATGTCCAGCGGAGCAAACTTTCGTTCCGACACTGCCCTGTTGGCGCCCAGTATAGGAACTCCTACTTGCAATGTAAACCCTTGATTACGAATAGCTTGGGAAGCGGTAACATCTTTCACATTGACTCGCTGTGCAAAGACAGTACCAATGCAAAGGACCAACAGAGGCAATATAATGAGCAGCCGTTTCATTTGTCGGCTCAAAGTTTGATGATGTAATTTACACCTGTGTTGATGGGGCGTGTTTCATCTCCTCCCGTTTCGGCGGTATTTCCTTCTATCGGATGGGTGTGGGCCCCGTCGGGCTGTGTAAAGAAATCGGTCATGGAACCGCCGTTCGTACGTATATAGTTTGTAATAGAGCGAAATAGTCCAGTTGCTACAAGTGCGCCATCCGATCGAATGGAATGCTGGTGTTCTCCTCCTACTGCCTCCATGTCAGCGCCTGCTTCATGACGATGTGTTCCCAGCATATCCGCTTGTGTTTGCAAAAGGTCCGGTCCTTCCTTTCCAAATTCCTGGTTTTGACCGGTACCTCTTAAAAACATCCCCCTCAGATCGGGAACGGTCGCTTTACCCAGCAGATTTCGCAGTCTTTCCGAGCCTGCCACGTTTGAGACATCCTGTCCGTGACATAGCACCCAGCCTTGGGGTGCTGTATCTCCAATGTAAGGCATAATGGATCCTGTGGGCACCCCATTTCCTGCACTTACAGCGTACGGAACTTGTTTTAGTTTTTCATCGGAGATGATAGTGGAGCCTTCTTCTATCTTTAGATAGGTTTCGTAATAGGCAATAACCGGGTAATGCTGCTGGCCCACTTCGAATACATAGGAAAAAACCCCAAAAGCATCCGTCTGAAGGTTTTCGTTTACGTTTAGAATGGTTTCCTCTGTATTGTTTTCTGTCAGGTAATACAGGGTAAACCTCAAGGTAATAGCTTCATTTGACCGGGCATTGTTATTGGCATCTCTTGCAATGCCTTGTATTCCGATGCCAGCCTCATTGGCGATCATTTGAGAATATGCAACAAAAATCTGCCCCATTAAGCATAAAACGAATAGACCCTTTTTCATAGTAAGTGGATTGAAATTCGGTGTAAATCTGGCCTTTTTGGAGGTAAAAAAATGTTGATTTTGGGTCAAAAAAAGAAAGATTGGGGACAAAAAACGCTGAATAACCCCTTGCGTTTAGGAGTTCTTTCGTTTCAGTAGCTGATTTCTATATTCCCTGGGAGTTTGCCCATACTGTTTTTTATAACAGTTAGTAAAGTAGCTGCTTGAATTAAACCCGACCTTAAAGGTGATTTCAGCAATGTTGAGATCGGAATAGGAAAGCAACTGCTTGGCATACGCTAGCCGTTTTTCCTTGATTAGTTCGTTGGGATTTTTTCCGATTAACTGATTGGTTTTACGATAGAGGCTCTTTCTACTCAAACATAACTCCTCACTGAGTTGGCTAACGCCAAATTCCGGAGACGACAGGTGCTGATTTACAACTCCCTCAATCTTTTCGGCAAATCCATCCAGCGATTCAGAAAGCGGTTCTACAGGTTGATCGAATGGGGAAGCGAATCTAGGTTGTTTTAGCCTGGAACGGTGTTTCTTGTCACTGGATTTCTTTTGCCAAAAGAAGGAAAAAACCACTACGGCAAGCAGTGCACTTCCTATCATTGTGGGCACTAGTAGTTCCTGAATGGTATAGCGGTGTTGTACATCCAGGGGCAGATGTAGCATACCGGCCACGCTACCCCGACTATCGAGTGCCCGAATAAGGAGTTCATCCCGTCGCTCCGGAAGGTCCACAAGGTGTAGCAAGGGTTCGTTCGACCTTTGCCAACCCGCACTGTCAGATTTCCATCTGTATTCGAATGAGGTGTATCCTCCCAAATTAAAGAGCTTTAGGGTAAGGGTAGTAGGCTCGCTGGTAAGGACGATCGGTTTTTTAGAAAGAACCGCAGAAGTAATATCTTCCGAGAAGCTTCCATCCTGGGCCGAAACTACAGCGGCATTCCATCTAAGCGAGTACGTACTATCTGTGTAATTTCGGTAAATGTCGGCCGGGTCGATTAAATTTATGCCCGCCACACCCCCGAAATAAAGGAGGCCTTCCTGATCTTGAAAGTGAGCAATGCGGTTGAACTCATCATCAGTTAGCCCATGTTCCTTTCCGTAGCGCACGGCTCTTTGTTCCGATGGATCAAACATAAAAAGCCCGTCCTCGGAAGGCATCCATAATCCTCCCTTATTGTCCTCGTAAACGGCGTGCAGTTCGTTACTGCTTATCCCATTAGATGCATCAAAGCTGGTCAGCTGCTTCCTTTCCGGATGCCACTGCAGCAACCCTTTTCCATGGCTGGCGATCCAAAAAATGCCTCGCTTGTCTATGTGTAGGTGGTAAATGGGCGTGTCTTTGGTACAATTTACCAATGAATCATAAACTCCCGCTTGCCCACTAAACCCATGCTTGAAATCAAAATGCCGCAGACCTAGGGTGGTAGCCAATAAAAGGCCATCTTGTACAGGATGTATGTGGTTGACCCTTGCTATGGAATCCGAAGGGACCAATGGGGGGAAAATAAAGCGTATCTGACCTCCCAAGCTATCCAAAACGGCAAGGCCTACGCTGGTCCCAAGCCATACCTTGCGCTCAGCGTCTTCGTAGATGCTCCATATGTTCAAGCTGGTGTAATCAAAGTTAGGTAAGAGCGGAAGTGTAAAGACAGTGGGCTCCCTGTTTGCATCGTGAAATCGCATCAGGTAATGACCATCTGATAGCCAAAGAGAGCCTTCGGTTCCTGCATGGGCTGCCAGTGGATGCACAACAGGCTTGTTATTATAAAACGGTGATTCGCTTCCTTCATTAAATTGGTAGATTAATCTTCCCGAGTAACTGTTGGCGTACAATTTCCCCCTCCATTGGGCAATCCCCCGGAAGCTAAAGGCATTGCCAAACCTATCCCTTCCCGTAAACAGTTTTTGCGCGATGGAAAATGTAGGTTTGATGGCAAAAACGCCGTCGTTTGTGCCCAGCCATACCTGCCCGAAATGGTCCATTACAGCACACTTAATACCGTGGGCTTTCGGGAAATCTTGTAAAAGAAACGAGAAGTCTCTACTTTCTTTGGTCTTACGATCCACGTGTGTAATCCTCCTTTTTTTAATATTCCATTGCGAAGAGCTTGTCGGGTCAAGAAAAATGTAGGATGTTTCAGGAAAAGAGGATACCGTTGGCGAATACAGCAGGCTACGTAACATGGGGAAAAAGTAAGAAAGATCGTTTGATGGTACATTATGGATTGGGTAATAATTACCCCCTAACGGTATCGTTTCTTCATAGGGAGGTAGTTCGGATTCGTTTATTGAAGTGAAAGTTCCCGTGCGACTCACGCTAAAAATGTCCCCTGACGTCCGAAAGAAGAAATTTTCAGTCGTACAGTAGGTAGAGATGATTTGGGTTTGCCCAGGCGATTCGAACAACCGTGATACCCGATCACCATCGGACAAAATGACCTCCTCTTTGGTGGTGATAAATAATAATTCTCCGTTTTTGGCAGGAATTACAGCCCGAATGGGTTGAACAGAGACCCAGTCATTGCCTACCACCATCAGCTCCTCCGAATCAGGAAGCAATCTGTAAAGATGATACGTGTTCCAACGGTCAATGCCGACCGCATAAACGGTGCCTTTTTTATCTGAAGCAACAGACGTGAAGTTAATAGAATTAGCTTCTTTTCCGGTTGGAGCAAAGCTGTTAAATTCCGTGCCGTCAAATTTTGTCAAAGCACCCAACCCAGCGATCCAAAGATACCCATCATGGCCGAGATATAGGTCATTGACCATGGAAGTAGCCAGGCCACTGTCGGTAGAAAAGTGACGAAGGCTCACGTCAATTAACTGACCTACTACCGACGACGTTGGGTATACCAAACTAAATCCTAACAAACACCATTTGAAAAAGAACCTTCTAATGAACTGAATATAGAAGTATAACCTTGCCATGGCATATACAATATGCGATTAAATGCTGCTGGATAAATTTAATTAATTTGATGCTTGATTTCAAAAAGGAATGGCTTAAAATATTGTCCCAGGTAAAGATCCTCGGGTCGAGTTGCTTTCAATCGGGCATAGACAGATTTCCATATAGTAGGCGGACAAGAACTGCCTTGAAATCCCACATTTGGATGCTGGAAGGTCCAACGTGCGACTGTCCCAGACACGGCCCCTATACCCTTTGCATCCGTCTGTGGCAAAGTGCTGATGGATTTCTGAGCTACTGGAACCAAGATCATCAAAAAACTGCCGATCAATCGTAGATCGGGCTTGGGAGAGAACGCTCCCTCTGGTATCGGTTTATTTTGTTGTTACGAGCACTTTTTTCTTAACGTAATCGAATGGGGCATAGCCAGGCAGTACCTTCCGGGCCAATGCCAAGAAATGCCTCTGGGAAAGGGTGCCCGGATAAGCGGTTGGAATCGCGAATCCAACGCGGACGATTCCGTATCGGTTAAATGGCTAAGAAAAATTGTAATCACAAAGCTAGTTGTAATTCCTCCAAATTCTTCTATATTTAACGATGTTGCGTCCAGCGCCCGGTAGGGAAATAACTGCGAGGGCTGCCGATCGGTATGTCCAATAAAGGGAAACCGACCAAAATAGTTACAGATACCTGACCAAAAAATGAATTACAAAAATCTTACATTAATAGTTCTAATTGGACATGTTGACGCCTGCTTTGTTTTTGGACTGAATGAAAATCCAGGTAGCCGATACGTTGATGCGAATAAAAAATACTTAGATGCCTCTTGCCCAATAGAAATTGATCAAACAAGGTAAAGATTTACAAAACTCAAGTAAATGGAAAAGAAAGACCTGTACCAATTGACTGACGAAGAACTAGTAGTCGAGAAGAAGAAACTAAATAAATCCAAGATCTTTAATGCAGCAGCGATTGGCTTTCTTGGAGGCATACTCATTTTCGGTATTGTCTCCTGGAGTCTCTCTTCGGACAAAAACTTGGGATTCTTTATTCCCATGGTAATACCCATTGTTTTTATTTATCGGATGCTCAAAGGTCCAAACAAAACCAAGGATTTGGAAGAGGTTTTAAAAGAACGCAACTTAAATTGACGGATTACTGAAAGCATGTATTGCCCGGAAAACCTTCCAAATGGGCCAATTTCTCGGAAGTATGGGCAAGAACAGAAAAATGCAGTGTAGAAAAACGCAAAGAAAAAACAGGTAGTTCAGCCAATAATACGTATCGGCTATGCCTTTGAGGCACTTTGCATGGCAGAGACCATTGAATGACCTTGGAAACCAGTGCACGTACCAATGGCAGAATCCCAAAACATCGGATCTGCCTGCCGAAGAGGCTCGTGCTGGGGAGTTTTCAACACCGACTTTTGCTGCCGCACATACGGCGGCAGAGGATACGTTTAGTAAACGCGAATAAAAACCTGCGGCTACTAACAGAGGTAAATGTCCTGTACACCAAGGGCGCCCGTTCGTGGGCGCTAGAAAGCGGTACAAATACCTTTCTGTCCTTTCTTCCATCATTGGAAATTTATTCAACCATTAATATTCCTATATTCACAGTGACCAGAACATGAAGCGCCCCTGATTCTTCGGGAGTTCACTGGAATGACAAGGGTAAAATTCCATTGCCTGAACCGATTAGCTGCAATTCCGACTTGGCATGAAAAAACAATTTGAAGACTTTATTTACCAAAGAGTAAAAAGAGCGAAAGATCATGAAGTTCAAGAAATTTTATCCATTTTCTCCAAGAAAAAATTTAATAAAGGAGAGCCCTTCAAAAAGGAAAATACAGCTATAAAAAAACTGGGATTTCTCGTAGAAGGTAGCGCAAGAAACTATTTTATAAATGATAAAGGAGATGAAATTACGGATCAAATCGTTCAGATCAATAACTTTCTATCAGACATTATAAGTGTTAGGACTGGAGATAAATCCCCAATAATTATAGAGATTATAGAAAAGTCGATTGTGCTTGTTGCTAATATGGAAAGCGTTTGGAGTTTGCTCGAATACAACGTAACATTTAATATTTTGATTAGAGAATATATAGGGGATCGATCCATGGAATTAGTCAAAAGACATCTGATGTTTCTAAATGGTACTGCCAAAGAACGATATCAGTATATTTTGGAGACTAATCCCGAAATACTCAAGAAATACCCACTCAAGTACATAGCATCCATGATCGGGGTGACCCAAACCCAACTTAGTAGAATCAGAAAAGAAAAAAAGTAAACAATCGAGATTTTTCAACAAATGTAAAAGGATAGTGTGTTAAGAGGTGTGAGATTTGTGTCATCAAACAATAAAATTTCACACCATGAAACATCCTTACACTCTCAAAGCGTCAATCACGCTCCTGGTCTTGTTAGCTGTTGTTAATACAGCATTTCCCCAAACCTCTCAAACAGAGGTGGAAATCATTCAAGAAGCTTTCGGTCTTGAAAAGGAAGCTGCCCTTGCCAATTTTATGGACTTGGGAGCGGATGCGGAAAACTTCTGGGCAATTTACGACGAATATGAAGCAGCACGTAAGAAGCTTGGGAACGAAAGAATCCAAGTCATCTCAGAATACGCCCAACATTACCCTAACATTACTGACGAAAAGATTATAGAGCTTTTCAAGAGGACTAACGCCTTTAGAAAATCATTTGCCAAACTTCAGCAGACCTATTTTAGAAAGATGAAGAAAGAGGTTGGGGTTCAAAAAGCTGCGCAGTTTTGGCAACTTGAGACCTACTTTAGTTCCCTTATTCAAGTAAATATCTACTCTCTACTTCCATTCATTGGAGAGAACACTCAAGGGAACTAATCCCTGACTTTACTAAGAAAGAACCACTAATACATAAATTTTTAAATCAGTTAGACTTAAAAGCTACGTACCATGAAACCAAGTAAGAAATTAATTTACGTGTTTGCTGCTCTATTGGCTTTAGTAGTTATTTTAGCCGTAGCACTACCCTACATACTGCATTTCCGTGGATTGCACCCTGACTATGATGGTGAAACATTCGATTTGTCAGGTAAAAAGGCACTTATTGTAACGACAAGTCATGGTGTACTCAATAAACCTGGTGAAACTACAGGACAGCCTACCGGAATATTCGCTTCTGAAATGACAATTCCCTATTATGACTTTTTAGATGCTAATATGGAAGTAGATGTTGCTAGTATACAAGGTGGAAAAGTTCCTATTGATCCACAATCGTTCTATTATTTCGTGAGTGCTCCTGAAGACGAGCGGTTTTTGGATGATGACATTTATAAAGCGAAGGTTGAAAATTCATTCGCGGTGGCTGAGGTCGATTTCAAGGATTATGACTTAGTATTTTTCGGTGGTGGTTGGGGAGCAGCTTACGATATGAATGATTCTATTGTTGCTGCTAAAGTGTCTGACGCTTATTATAATTCCGATGTTATTTTCGGGAGCGTTTGCCATGGAGCGTTGGCGTTCACCGAAGCCAAAGATAAAAACGGAGGATATTTAGTGAAGGGTAGAACAATGACGGGTGTGACGCAGCGACAGCTTAAAACATTTGGTATTGAATACACACCGTATCATCCTGAATTGGAATTGAAAAAGGCAGGTGCTATTTACAAAGCGGAGAGCAAAAAAATATTGGAGCCCTTAAACACCTTGACGGTTATAGACAAAGAAAAGCGGTTTGTTACGGGACAAAATCAAAACTCAAGTCATGAAACTGCCCATCTCATGATGAAAACACTAACGGAATTACAATGAAAAAACTAATAATCGTATGCGCTTTATCCCTACTCATCTTTAAGGGTTCAGCAGATGCATTTGGCCAAAACGCTTCTGTCAGTTCAAAACCTAGTATCGTTCTCATCCTGGTAGATGATTCTGGATTGATGGATTTTGGTGTCTATGGTGGCGAAGCACGAACCCCCACTATTGACAAGCTGGCTCGAGGTGGTTTCATGTTTACTAATATGCATGCCTCTCCCGTTTGCTCCCCTTCTAGGGCCATGCTGATGACAGGAACGGATAGTCACCTTGCCGGGGTTGCTAATCTGCCTGAAATGCTTCCAGAGGAGTATCAGTCCAAGCCAGGGTACGGCGGAGAACTTAATGATCGGGTACAGACCATTGCCACTCGGCTTAAGGAAGTCAATTACAACACGTATGTAACTGGAAAATGGCACTTAGGACACAACGAAAAAACACTCCCCCCCAAAAGGGGATTTGATCGATCGTATATTCTTGGTAGCTCAGGAGCGAGCAACTACGATTCTAAAGGCTACCTACCACAAAAGCCGCATGCCCATTGGTATGCCGATGGAAAAGAGGTGGAACTACCTAAAGATTTCTATTCTTCTAAAACATACATTGATAAGATCATTTCTTTTCACGAAGAGGAACAAAACAAAGACAATCCATTTTTCGCATATATTGCCTTCCAAGCAATCCACGCGCCTGTACAAGCACCAAAAGAGTTTGTGGATCACTATATGGATATTTACTCCAAAGGTTGGGACGAAATGCGTCAAGATAGATATGAAAGAGCCAAAAAACTCGGCTTGATTCCTGAAAGTGCACAATTGAGTGACAATATCCCGAACGCTAAAAAGTGGAATGAGTTAAGCAAAAAAGAACAAAAGGATTACACCACAAGTATGGCTGTTACAGCCGGTATGCTGGAAGCTATGGATTACCATATAGGAAGGTATATTGAATACCTGACTAAGGAAGGAAAGATGGAGAATACCATTTTTATCGTAACATCTGACAATGGGCCTGATGGGGGTGACTTTAGCATTGCTGTACCATGGGCCATAAAAAATGGGTATCATAGAGATTTTGATAACAAAGGAGGAAAACACTTTTATGGTTTTATGGGTACCGGCTTTGCCAATGCAGTATCATCCCCTTTTTCCTATTTCAAGTACTACACGGGAGAAGGTGGCTTACGTGTCCCCCTGATCATC
Organism: Cyclobacterium xiamenense; assembly: GCF_900109255.1. NCBI lineage: Bacteria > Pseudomonadati > Bacteroidota > Cytophagia > Cytophagales > Cyclobacteriaceae > Cyclobacterium > Cyclobacterium xiamenense. The sequence continues at coordinate 172,762 of NZ_FNZH01000001.1, forward strand.
AGTGGAAGAAATATTCCGAAAAACACCTCTAATGCATTCAGCTTCTTCACAGATATTGCCCCGACTATCTATGACATTGTGGGTATTTCCACTTCTGCAAAAGCAGGATATGCTCCTATCACCGGTAAAAGTTTACTTCCACACATAAATGATCCGAGCAAGCCCATTTATAATAAAAACGAAGGCGTTGGAATAGAAGTGGCAAATAGCTCCGCTTACTTTATGAATGGGTATAAAATTGTGAAAAACAATATTCCGGATGGAGATAACATTTGGCATCTTCATCATATTGAAAGCGACCCTGGAGAAGTGGTAGATCTGGCTGATCAAGAACCGGAACTATTCAAAAAAATGCTCGCAGCCTATGCCGAATACGAAAAAGAAGTAGGTGTACTTAAAATGCCTGAGGGTTATTCCGCCCAAGGATTTGTTGCTAAAAATGCAACCAAAAGCATGATTAGGGGATTTCTACCTTTACTACTTGTGGTTGTTGGTGTAATCGCTGCTGCTATCAGTTTCTTGATTTGGCGAAGAAGGAGAAATAAGAAAATTTCAAAAAATTAAGTTGAGACTCTAGGGAGGTTGTTTCATTCATTGACTACAACCTTTACCTATTGAAAACGAAAAAATAGACATGCTGAAAAAAGAAATATATTCATTTGTTTGGGTGTTACTAATCACTACGAGTTGTGGCTCTCTAAACCAAGCTAAGTTACTCCGTTCCTATGAAAATCTAACAGCTAATTCATCGGCTTTGGATACAACAAGTACCAATATTACCGCAAATCGCGACGGAATGGGAAGGCAAGCAACTTTACTTTCAGCCTTTTACGGTCTTGATGATGCCTTGCCCCGTCCAGCAAATAAAAGTATTGGTAAAGGGGCTGGTGGAGCAGATGGAATGCCTGTCATCTTTTCACATGAAATTGATCCACGCACCTTGCAGCCTGGTGATTTTAGGATTACCACAGCTTCTGGAAAAAATGGTGAAATCGATTGGGTTACCCTTGCTCCTGCTGACGATAAAGGCGAGTTTCGGACGGTTTTGTTTGCAGGTCATTATGGCAGCATCAAAGATCAGCCGGTCAAATTTGAAGTTATTGGTAACGTGCTTTCTATTGATGGGAAGCTGAACTTTAAAGGAACGAACATAGATATCACACCACTAGAAGATGGTCCAACTATGATTTGGGCGGAAGTTGTTCCCAAAGAAGATTGGGATTTGGGCAAAAAAGCAACCGCACTGGTTTGGGGCGGTAGCAGTGGAGCTCCCGAAGGTACCAAGCAAGTAGTCCGAGTAACTTGGGCCGGAGGGGTCACCAAGCCGGGTGGCGAAGAAATTAACGATGTGGAACGACTGCTATACAAAGTTACGGTTCAGCAAGAGGATGGTAGCAAAATTGAGGTAACTCCCTTTGCTATTGCCGATTTAGGGGATGGAGATAACAACCACGAACTCTGTCTGGATGTAACTGGTACACCGCTATCCGCTTCCTTTCCAGCGGGGTATCTTACAGATCCTAGGGAAGACCTAAATCCAGCAACAACGATAAATATACCAAGTCATAAGTAATCAGTTGAGTAAGTGTGGTTGGGACTACGCTATTCTGGTATAGCGTTTACCCGAAGGCTAATCGGGTAAAGCAGTATTTGCTGTCATCATGTTTGGCTTTAGAAAGCTAATTAATGAATAATTAAACCGCTAAAAAAATTAACATAAATTCTTCAAGATGAAAAAAAGTATTTTGCTATTTGTAGCATTCTTCCCTTTCAGTTTGAGCGGATTCTCTCAAATTAGTACAGAGCAACTAGCCTTGGATGTTAGCAAGGTGGATGCTGAAAATACAGAAAAATTGAAGGAGTATATCTGGAAATTACATGCAGATGTATTTGGTGAAGGTGAAAATAAGATAACACTTATCAGTGAGTTTAAATATGATGACTCTGGAGCGTTGAACATCAATTTGGTAGGCGGAGAAACCACTATCCAAAAGAAACCTGGTGTTCGTGGTAAAATGCAGCAAAATGCAATCGAGAGCAAGGCTGAATATATTGAAAAAGCTATGCAATATGCGTTGAGCTATACCTACATGACTAAAGGTCAACTACTTGACTTTTTCGATAAAGCGGAGGTTATTGAACAAAATGGCGTTCTCATTGCAAAAGGAAAGGATATTTATGTGGCTGGTGATGAGCTGATCATCTATATAGACGCAGAAACCAAGCGATACGTTAGCAAGAGCTTTTCCACTAAAATGAATGCTGATCCCATTTCTGGAGAAGTGCGATACGATACCTTTAAATCTTCCGGCGTGAATCACATCACTACAACGAAACTTGATTTGCCCGTTGAAAACGTAAAAATTGAAGGACAAAACAAAGATTATACCATTAGAGTGGATTAAAGAGACCTGTGATGAAAGGGGCTGGCAAAGTTTTGATAGTCTTTTTCACAATTCCAACAATGGGAGATTATTCATTAATTCACAAACCAAAATAAAAACCAATGTTTAAAAATATTAAATTGACATTCGTGTTTTTCCTGGCAGTTACCATTCATGCGCAGGCACAGCGTATAGAGATCATTCCTCAGATTAACTATACCTTTGGAGGAAAAATATATGGACGGTTTGGGGATCTGAATATAAAAGATAGCGAGAGTTATGGTATATCACTTGACATTGTGAATAAAAATATCTCTTTTCAAATTGAATACTTTTATCAACCTACTATCGGAGATTATCGGGATTATTTCAATCCGGACCTCAATAATCAGCGTTCTGATTTGCGAGTTAGTTGGTACCATATAGGTGTAAGACAAAGATTTGCTACCAATGAGAAAGTTGTACCATTCGCAGGAGCATCTCTAGGACTCACAAACTTTAATTTGGATTCCTCACCTAACAGATATAACGAGGCTGCCTTGTCCTTTGGGCTGCAAGCAGGCACGAACCTTTATCTAACAGAAAGAATCGGGTTAAGGTTACATGGGCGTTTAAATTTTCCCGTACAATTCAACGGTTTTGGGTTTTATGCAGGAAGTGGTGGTAGCGGTCTTCAGGCAAGTGCGGGAGCCTATTTTATCCAGGCCGATATTGGAACAGGTCTTATCATACGCCTTTCTAAGTAAAAATAGCGTGAGGGTGTGGAAAAAACAAAAACAGAAGAAATGAATAAACACGTGAATATATCTATTCATCTTCTTTCAATTTTTTTATACCCAACGACACCACGAAAATGCCCGAGTTTTACTGAAAAATTTAAACAAAGCGAAATGATAAAATCGCTATTTCTACTTGTATTTTGTATCGCTTCTTCTATTGCTTACGGTCAATCTGAGGGTGAAAATCATCGAAAAAATGCACTCAAAATTAATATTCTACCTCCCCTTTTGAGTGCTACAAGCGAAGTATCTTATGAGCGTTTCTTACGCCCAAATTTGAGTATTGTCGCAGGTATTGGAGCCAATCTGAGGGGCAATCAATCTGATTTTGTTTTAAGCTCAGATGCCGACTTAAGTTTTTTAAATCGAGACATTCAAAATCGCTACTTCTTAGCTGAAGTACGCCGCTACATTGGTTTCTGTGATTGTGGTCTTGTCTCACCACATGGCTTTTATGCAGGAGGCTTTGTTCGGTACAATCGTGTGGATTTTTCCTCCGATCTGCAATTTGGGAGTAGCAGTACCCATCTTAACACAAGGATTGAAACAAATTTTAGATCTCTGAATTTTGGGGGGTTGGTGGGCTATCAAATCAAACGAAATAATTGGCTCATTGATTTTGAGTTTGGGGGCTTGGGCTATGCGCCCAATTGGATTCAATTTAATGCGGATAGCGCCTTAAGCAATGACGAACTTGCCCAGGTGTCAGATGCTTTAAGCCAAAATTTTGGAATTAGAAGAAATTTCAGGGAAATCGAGCTCAATAGTTCGGAAGCGGAAATCAATTTTTGGTACTGGACCTTTCGGTATGCAGTTTCCATAGGATATAATTTTTAAACGAACTGATAGCAAGAATTTATGGAAAACGAGAACAATGTAGTATTTACGAAAATAGAAATTCAAGCGACACCAGAGCAGGTATGGAATGTGTTGACGGATTGGAATATGTTAAAAGAATGGAGCTCTTCTTTCATAGGAATTTCTGTAAGTAAACCTGTAAAGGGAGAGAAATTTGTATCCTACTTTAAGAATCCGCTATCAAGCGGTAACATAGCGTTGGAACATATATGCACCGAGTATGAGGAGGGAGTGAAATTTGGTTGGTCTGGTGATATTATTGGAAAAATCAAGGATCATCATGTCTATTCCCTAGAACCTACACCAAGTGGAACTACATTATTCAAACAAGAAGATGGACTACACGGCCCTCACAGCAAGTTTTTTAATTTTCTTGCTGAGCATAAAATGACTGCAATGTATAAGAGATTCAACAAAGAACTAAAGATACGTGTAGAATCAATATACCTAAAATATTAATAGTATTGGAAAAGATATGAAGGAGCATTCACTAGGTATTCTTAGCTTCCTACTCTTTATTTTGAGTCATCAGGCACTTGCGCAGGATGAGTTTTTCCATGAAATAGTCATTGAAAAAACACTGCTAGAGAAAGAAGAATGGGAATTTATCGGTGAGGCCAACTTTAAACACCTATATGACGAACCCGCGTGGAGAAGATGGGGCGTATCATTTGCCGGTGTTCGAAGAATTAAGCGTTTTAGAATACTTGGTGGGATAAATAGTTATTACACCTTCAATAGGGATATCACAAACTTCTTTGAAGTGCGTCCATTGTCCGCTGTTCAATACACGATTCCAATTGCTGGGAAGATTACCTTAAGGCAAAGACTGAAATCCGAATGGCGGTTTTTCTATACCGAAGGATACAACTCAACAAGAGAAAACTATGGACGGTTACGCTATCAAATAGGGGTTGATATCCCCATACCGAGCGGAGAGGAATCTTCCTGGGTCATCCGCCCTTACTTTGAATGGTTCTTTATCAGAGATCCAGCTACATTTGAACGATTTCCTAATGAGAGAGACTATGGAATAAGGGTAATCAAAAGTCTAAAAAATGAACATGAACTTTTCTTTAGTTATAGACTGGAAGAATTCTATACCATTGACACGGAAAAAAGCAATGGTCATATTTTTCTGATCGGTTACTCATTTTAAATATTCAAAAGAAGCCAGACAGAGTTGAGCTAACACTCCCCAAACACTCCTTTACGATAATTTTTTAGCTACTTCTCAACACCCATAATCGGATGCAGGCAGGTTGCCCAGTACCTAATAATAATTTTCAGAAGTTCGCCCTGGGCTTCAATACTATCCGCTTTTTTAAAAAAACCCTGCACATTATACGTATAGGCTTGTTTTACCCTTTCTTTGGAATCTTCACTGGAAAAAAAGACAAATGGAATGGATTTTTCACGCAGGTAAGCGTCCTTTTCAATTTCCTTTTTAAAATCCAGACCGCTCATTTCCGGCATATTGATATCGCAAATGATTAGAAAAATCTTGTCGCGATTATCTCTAAGGTGCACGAGTGCTTTTTTAGGATCTGAAATATATTCTACCTCAGGAAAACGGTCTATCAAGTTTAATGCTTCTTTAAGTAATAACTCTTCATAGGGCTGATCATCCACTAGCAGGATCTTTCCTGTTATTTTTTTCATAGTACCGAAATTGTTTCCAGGTTAAACTTTTGTTTTCCAGTGCCTTGATGGAGAAGTTAAACATCTTAGCGAATGCCAATTTGTTGTTGAAAATAGTGACAGTATGCAAATAATTTTATTAATCTGCCAACAAATTTTTAAAAAAACCTTTGGCCGCCTCATTTTTTAGCTTACAGGAAATTACCTGTGGCGGTAGTGTTGTCGAAAGGATGCAATCCGCTTCTTTTCTAATGACTATGTTCCTGAAAACATATTGGTAGAAGAAGGTACAGGAATTGCCTGTATTGTTTCGCTCTGTAAATGCCGGCCTGAAGCGCCTAAACAATATTAACTGTGGGTGCCGCCTACGGTTGTTTGCCAGCAAAACTATCTCCAACCCCGGATGGGGCTGATTATACCGGAGACGCGTTCCAAAACAGGCAATCCTTCAATCGAGGCATTGGATCCGCCTATGTGCAGCGGGGAAGTGAGATACTACTCGCTGATCTCCTTCCAAACAGGCATCGTCTTTCCGGCGAAACAGAGAAAAGGGTATTTCCTTCAAATTTTGTAGCCTTGATAGCATAGCAGAAAAATGTTTCTTCCGATGATCTTTAAAGGAATAATTACGTGTATTACCTACTAATGGACAGGGTGATTTGGTGGGGAAGATCTATCCGGAGTTCGTTGCCTGGCCCTGACGCAGTCGGGTACCGGCTCATTTGAAGGAGGTGTTCATGAAGGACCCGCTGGTGAAAAAGGAAAGGTGACGGTATCATTTGCTGGTAAATCAAAAAACGGTCAAATTAATTGCTAGACAAAAAACAATAGTTTTTCAAAAATGAAATAAAATAATGGACTATAGCCACTTTCAATGGTCCGGAATGCGCAATTGTTCCCTAGCAGAGGCACTTCCTGTCACCGGGCAACATCGACTTTACCGTATCCTGGCGGGCAAAGCGGTAGCGGTTCTCAATGCAACGCGACCTGCAGTAATTTTTCATTTTGTTAATTTTGCCTACCTTTAAAAGGCTAATTAGTGGGTAAGCTAAACCATCTACCTATGTTACAAAGGAAATTTGACGAAATAGTAAAAAAGGAATTCCCAAATGCCAGGGATGCGAAAGACACGTCTATTCATTTTTTAGGAAAAATGCAAATCGAGCATCAACTGGATGTCTCAAAAATTCTTATGGCAACATCCGTTTGTTCGGACGATATCAATGTGCCATCGACTACCTTCTTCAACGTTCTGTTTGGCCCCTTCGTAATGGGCGGACTCGGAGGCGTTCCATTTGTTGGAAAAACCGGGATGACGGCCTATGCCCACCATATTCCGGATGAAGGAAGTGCGTTTATCTTTTATGGGCCTCACATTGGCATTACCTTGGATGGAGAATTGGGCAAAATGTTCCGACCAAGAATGGAGGAAAAGGGCAATTCATGCGGGGCGCTGATGCTTGCCCTGGATCGTTTACAGCATGATGGGTACACGCCCATCGTCAATGACGACGATTACCAACAGATGAAGCTGGAAGAAAGTTTACTTCCCTTTAGAGCGGAGATACTTGCCAGCGAAAATCCCCCAAAAGCCATTACAGAAGCTACCTACGGTATTATCGACAACAAGATTCGCCAATACCTAAAAACCTGTAAAGATGAATTCCATGCGGACAAGGTAACCTTATTGGGAGGTATCATCATCAATACGGACTATGGACTGGATGATTATTTTGATGCGAGGAATTTTGAGGTGATCGACCTGAAAAGCCTGTAGCCCGCATGGTGCCCGATAGCATTTGCTAGTGCAGATGTGTTAGCCAATTTTTACTCTGTACGGATCAGTATACCCGCCACGTTGGTACTGCTGATTGGAAAAATGGACCCGGAACCACTGCGGAATTCGCCCCTTTTCGGGTCAACAAATAATTGCTGCCTCTGGGGTAGAACCCATGCTGACCGCTTGTCAATCGGTTTCTTTGGCACGCCCCAAGCAGTCTGCTTGTGGTAGGCTGCCTAGGCCCTTGCCAGCTCGATACAGGCTTTCACCAGCACGTCCAACTCGTCCAGTGTGGTGTAGAGGTTGGGGCTGATCCGGCAGCCGTGCACGTTGGAGCCGTCGATCGCGACCGTGAAAATCTTGTACCGCTCCATCAGCACTTTCGCAAGTTCCGCAGGCTTCATGCCTTCGATGCCCACGTTGCCGATGCCGCAATGCCGCCCAGGGTCCTTGGGCGTATTTACTATTACCCCCGGGATATCCCGGACTTTGCTGGTCCAGTACGTTTGCAAATACCGGAGGCGTTCTTCTTTTCGTTTTCCGCCGATGGCATGGTGGTAATCGATGGCATCGTTGATGGCCAGATCGGTATAGGCCGGGTAGGTACCAATATGGTTCAGGCGATGAATGTCGTTGGGGTCACGCTCTCCTTCGGCAAGCAGGGGCCAGACATGCTCCGCATTCCCTTTCTTTACGTACAAAAGGCCCGCACCAAGCGGCGTGCTCAGCCATTTGTGCAGGCTGGATCCGTAATAATCGCAGTTCAGATCGGGTAGGTTAAACTGGAAATGGGCAAAGGCATGCGCCCCGTCCACCAACACTTGCACCCCTTTGCTATGGGCCATGTCACAGATCTTCCGCACGGGCAAGATCTGCCCGGTGATGTTGATCATGTGGGAGACCATCAGCAGCCGTGTCCGGGGCGTAATGGCAGCCGCGTAGAGCTCCACAATTTCTTCGTCGGATTGGGGCAGGTTCGGAACAGATACCACCTTGTTTACCACCCCATACCGTTTGGCGGCCAGCTTGAACTGATTCAGCATGGCGCCGTAGTCCTGCTCGGCCATGACAGCCTCGTCTCCTTCCTTCCAATGAATGCCGGTGATGATCAAATCCAGGGACTCGGTGGCGTTTCGTGTGATGACCACCTCCTCGGGGCTGCAGCCTCCCAATTCGGCCAGGCGGGCAGTGGTGGCCGCTTTGTTTCCCTTGCGCTCGTTTCGCATGTACCAGGATCCCTGGTAATTTACCTCCCGCACGTGCCCGATTAAATTTTCAAGAGTTTCCTGTGGGACAAAGCAATAAAAGCCGTTTTCCAGGTTGATGTAATCGGGTTTGAGCCGGTACCCGGCCCGGATTCCAGCCCAGAAGTCCTCGTTGGAAGCAAGTTGCGCAGGAGGGATGTGCTCGTAACGGGACAGGAGTTGGCCAAAGGAATTCACGCCGGGGCTGGCCGTAACACCCAGGGCCAGGAGGTTTTTTAGGAAGGCTCTTTTTTTCATTGGTGGAAACTTTTTCGGAAATTAAAAAAAAGCAGGTAAAAATAAAAGGAGAATTCCACGTTTGGTAAGGAGGAGTACGAGAATCTGGCTCTAAAATTAACCTTTTGGATTTATTTTTCTCCGGGGCGATGGCATCGGTGTTTCAGGCATGACCGATCGTACAATAGCCACCGTCCTTTTCCACCGCATTCCAGGATTGGGAAAAGGGGAGTAAGTATTTATTGGCTTTTTCCTGAAAAGCCGTTTTTTCCGTAGCTTGTTACTTCGGATGATCGACTGGATAGGGGTGACTACTGCATGAATTGCGGACAGCGCAGCATCGTACCGAACTCCGCCATGCTTTACCGGTATATTGGGTTACAGTCGGTACCATCCCATAGCCTGATGGGCGAAAGGGACGGTCCTTTTTGGCCCGTACAGGCCCTGCTAAAAACGTATTCAATGACAGAAAAAACACCGTATGTTGCCGATTTTTTGGCAAATTTCCAGCCGCAGCTATCGGAACGGGCCGTTGTCCTGCTGCAGCCACTGCTGACACAGGTTGCTGTATCCAAAAAGCAGCTCCTGGTACGGGAAGGAACGATTTGTACCAAATTCTATTGGATCTGCAAAGGTGCCTCCCGAAGTTTTTACCTGCACAACGGGACGGAGGTACACACCTGGTTTGCGTTCGAAAATGAAGTGATCGGTTCGCTGCGAAGTTTCAACGAGCTCCCTTCCCGGGAGAACATCGAATCGCTTGAAGATGGCATCCTGATTTCTATTGATATTCCCGGACTCCGATCCCTGATGCTGGAGAACCTGGAGATCATGCGATTTGTCAATCAAACCATCCTCGAGTACGCTCTTTTTATGGAAGACAAAATTTTTGACTTGCACATGAAAGCTGCCGCCGATAAGTTCAATGCCCTGTTGACCCATCAACCGGAAGTGTTTCGGCGGGTACCGCTTACCTACATCGCTTCCTATTTGGGGATATCCCGGGAAACCCTAAGCCGCCTTCGATCAAGGTGATTTTGTGATCCAAATCAAATGCCGTGTCGGCTTAATTAGCGAATTTTGCAAAAAACAAGACTGAGCCCATGCGTTACCTACCGATACCGGCACCCAAAAACCCGAGTAAACGATTCCCTGGCCTGGTGGGCTGCGTGTTGTGCCTTACCCTGCTGAACGCCGTTCCGCTCCGCGCGCAAGAAACGAGCGCAGCAGCGGAGGTGCACTACGGGATCAAAGCAGGCGTCAATTTTGCCGAATTATGGGGCAACGATGCCCTTCCGGAAAGTGACCGAAAAGTCGGCTATTCGGTGGGTGCCTATGCCGCTTTCAAGGTCTCAAAAGTGCTGAAGCTACAGCCCGAAATGATTTGGTCCCTGCAAGGGGAGCAATCGGAGGAAAACGGGCGGTACAAAATTTCTTACATCAACGTACCGCTGATGTTGAAATGGACGGAGGCGAAGTTTTATACGGAATTGGGTCTACAACTGGGCTTCCTTACCGTCAATACCAGCAAGTCCGTACCGGATAACCTGCGGCTGGAAAATGTGGAAACGATTGATTTCTCGATAAATGCCGGACTGGGATACGCATTTGAAACGGATTGGTCCATCGGGATACGGTACTGCCATGGATTGACCAGGCTTGTCGCTGACAGGGAGTTGCGAAACAACGTGATTTACCTGGGTATTGCCCACCGGTTGTTTTAGCCGGGTCTCCAGGGCCTGAGATGCCGATACGGGGAGCACCGGGCGGATACTAAGCAGAAACGGCCGTTCTTGTTCCCTGTTTCGCAGACCTGTACAACGAGCTGTTCGGGGCGGCGGCATGCCCAGGGATGCTGTGGCGCTACCGAAGCGATGCACGAAAAAAACCATCGGAACCACTGGTTTGCCAGCCTTTCTGGCTGAACCCTATACCCTTCAAAATAAAAAAAATGACACGAAAAGAGTTTATGGAGCAAAGTCTGCGGATGGGTGTTTGCTTGCCCTTTCTTCCTTCTTTTTTGCTACCCACTTTCGGCGGCGAGCGGTCCATTTTACCGCAGTTTCCAAGGAATTTTTCTGGAAAAGTACTCGTGATCGGGGCGGGTGCCGCCGGTCTTTCCGCAGCGTATTTGCTCAAGCAGTACGGAATTGATTTTTTGCTCATCGAAGCGGCCCCGGTCTACGGCGGGCGGCTAAAAAAAATCAATGATTTTGCCGATTTCCCATTAGACCTGGGTGCAGAATCGATTCATACCCACCCGAGGGTACTGTCGGCCATTCGCAACGATCCCAAAGCGCCTACCCCGGTCGAAATCATGGATTACCATCCCCAAACCATCAAAAGCTGGCATGCGGGAAAACTCAACTCCCACAATTTCATCCGGAATTTTTACCGGGAATGGAAATTTGCCAGCACGACCTGGTTTGACTTTTTTGAGCAATTCATCGTGCCAACGATTTCCGATCGGCTGGTACTTCGTGCACCGGTTTCCGAAATCAACTATGAAAACAAAAAAGTACGCGTGACAACGCAGGCCGGCGAGCACTACGAGGCAGACAAGGTGCTCCTCACCAGCTCGATCAAGACCCTTCAGCAGCGACAAATTGCCTTTGTACCCGCCTTGCCCCTTGCCAAAACAAGGGCCATCAACCGGGTGTATATGGGCGAGGGCATGAAGCTATTTATTGAATTCAAGGAGCGGTTTTATCCGGATATACTGGTTTTTGACAAACTGTTTCGCGCAATGCGCGAGGAAAATAAATTCTTGTATGATGCAGCTTTTCGGAAAGATTCAGACAAGCATATTTTGGGACTGTTTGCGATCAACGAAAAGGCACTTGCCTACACCCAACTGAAAAGCGAAGCAGCGATCGTCGAGAAGGTTTTGATCGAATTGGACGAGATATTTGAGGGAAAAGCATCGGCCAATTATGTAAAGCACGTCCTGCAAAACTGGTCCGAGGAACCCTTTATTCAAGGCGCCTATTCCTATTCTTTTGACGGAAACCGAAGCCGCACCGTTGCAGAAATAAAAGAGCCGGTAAGGGACAGAATTTATTTTGCTGGGGAAGCACTTTCACTCGACCACCAGGCGACGGTGCACGGGGCCTGCGAATCCGCTCGGGCCGCTGTGGCGCAGTTGATCGAAGGGCCCCACGATGGGAAAGCCACCGGGCAGACAGCCGCTGCACCGGATATCTAGCCGATTACCGAACGCAACGCGCGGATGATAGCCGGGGACAGTCCCCGATCAATACGGCCTACCGGCTGGGTGCCGGATGCTTCGGGAAGCGGCGTACTCCAGGGCTTGCTGCCGAAAATAGCCAAACCGGAAGATGCTACTTGCGGATGCCGTCTGGCGAAAACACGATTGCTACTAAACGAATAAAACATATGATGAACGCACAGAAAAATCGCTTGTACAACGATTTAGCATTCCTAACCACATTGCGACCGTATCGAAACTACCAAAATATGGAGAGTCTGGAAGCAGTGGCTGCCTACATAGTGGAGGCATTTACGGCCTCTGGGCTGCAGGTATCGCTGCAGAAATGGATTGCAGCAGGGAGGGAATACACCAATGTAATCGGCAGGTATAAGGGGGAGATGTCCAAGCGCCTGATTGTCGGTGCCCATTACGATGTGTGTGGCGATCAACCCGGTGCCGATGACAATGGCAGTGCCGTTGCTGGATTGCTGGAAACGGCCAGACTCCTGGGCGAGCATCAGCCGGAAACGGATTACGGCATCGAATTGGTGGCCTACTGTTTGGAAGAGCCTCCCTTTTTTGGCACCGAAAAGATGGGTAGTTACGTACATGCCCGGTCGCTTTTTGAAGAGCAGGTAGCGGTTGTTGGGATGATTTGTTACGAGATGATTGGCTATTTCTCCGATGCGCCAAATTCCCAACCTTTCCCTTCAGCCGAACTGGCGCGACGGTACCCTGGTACGGCTAATTTTATCATCGTGGTGGGAATAGATCGGTACGATGCTTTCAATAAAAGTGTGCAAAAGCTGATGGCCGACCGGGCACAGATCGATGTACAGGTGGTTAGTTTTCCTGCCGAAACAGGTGCTACCGGCTTAGCCGGGCTTTCCGACCAACGCAACTACTGGACTTTTGGATACCCCGCGTTGATGATCAACGATACGTCTTTTGTGCGGAATCCCCATTATCATTTGGCATCGGATACCATCGATACGCTGGATTTTGATAATATGCGGGAAGTGGTTACGGGTGCCTGCCATGCGATAACCCACCTGGAAGTTCCGACAACTGCCTAAAGGACAGTTTTCCGGGTTCAAAATTGTTCCACCTTGAAATTGCGGTAGACAAATTGACGGGTGGCCATGTGACGCAAACCGATGCGGCCTTTATGGATGCGTTTGGGTTCGATCCCCCCGGAAATCGCATCGGTGTTCCAGGTATGATCAATCATGCAATGGCCGCTGTCCTTTTCTACCAAACGGAGCCGTAGGGAAGCAGCGCGCTTTTCCACCTGCACCCGATAGGTTTTCCCAGGAAGGATCTCGCCATAGTCCACCATCGGCTCAATCAGCCCTCTTCCGGGATACCAGTTCAACTCCTCGTCCCGCCAGGGGTAGCGCTTGTTGCGGAGGTTTTCGCGGAAACTCAGGCTCAATAAGTCCATGTAGGTAAAGTAAATTCCCATGTCGGGAACCTCCCGAAGGTGGTTCCAGGTGGAGATATCCTGCAGATAGGGTGGGGTACCGATGCCCTGCGCCTGGATATATAGCAGTGTGGTACCGTAGTCGCTCTCGTCGATGCGGCGCATCTCGTAGCTAATGTTGATATCACCTTCAAACTCCTTTTTGGTCCAGAGTACCGCGTGATGGGCATGGTAGGCCAGGGAATCGTCCTCTTTGGTCACGGTTCCTCCGGAGAAAAACAAGCCATCGGCCGATGCGCGCAGGCTGGCGTGTTTTCCATCCAGGAACCAGTTTTCCTTCCAGTCCCCCGTCATCGGATCTTCAAAAATAATTTGAGGCGCCGCTTCCGGCGCATCGGAGAGTACCCGCATCGCCTGCTGCTGCCCGATACGGTCAATGAGTTGTTGCTCAAACAGGCTTAGAGGGGCAACCGGTGCATCCGGACTTTCGATATAGCCGCTGCCCATCAATGCGTATCCATAAAATTTTCCCTGTTGGGGCGTGTCCCAGTAGCCGGATCGGGTGTTGGCGTAGCGGACGCCATTGGCATCGAAGCCTTCTTTTTTATCGCCGGTATAGCCGATCGCAAAGTTGTTTTCTCCGTCAGTTTCCGGATCGAAAACGACGATGCTGGGCGCATCGCTGTTCCAAATCACCGTGTTGGCGGCAGACCAGCCATGGCCGGTGCCGGAATCCCCGCGGTTGATGGCTGCGATGCTCCCGTCTTTGGTGCGGATGTTATCGTAGAGAAAGCCCGTGCCCCAGCGGTGATGGGGCTCGGATTGCTGTCCCCGCACCGCGGTGGAGTTGACAAAGGCAAAAGGACCCATCGTCCGGGCACCCCCCGCAAAATCGTGTCGGGCATCCTCCGAATAACAATTGTATACCAGGTGGCCGGTTCCGCCTCCCATCACAAAGGCGTACCGGAATCCACCGCGGTTCGGGCCAACGGGTTCCAGGTAGGCGCAGTCGCGAACGGTCACCTGTTGCGAGCCCTTTCCCAGGGCAACTGCCGCAAATTGCAGGTGTTTGACCCGAACGTTCCGAACCCAGCTGTCTCGGGCATTGCTGATGGAGACGGCCGTTCTGAAATTCATAAAATTTGCCGATTTGCCGGTATCTTCCACCCGGGTGTCGTAATTGGACACGATCAACAGGGACTCCACCCCGCAGTGGGTGGCCAGCGAACCCAAATCCGCCGGGAATACCTCTCCGCCGCCATGTTCTTTTGCGATAGATTGAGGTAGCATGACCCGAAGACGAAGGGTGTTGCCCTGCACGGCTTCGATTTGCCGCAGGTGCATAAATTGGAAGGACTCCGGCTTCCAGGGTTTTTTCTTTGCTCCTTCTTCTCCGCCGCGAATGTGCCGGAGCCGCTCGCCCATGCCAAGTTCATCTATCCATTGTTGATTGACGGTTTTCCGGACGTAGACAAAGTCACCCGCCGCAAAGTAGCTGGCATCCGTTACCGACAGTTCGTAGCTGCCGGAAGGCACGTAGTCGTCCGCGATGCGAATGGCATTTTCCGGAAACTGCTTGATTTCTCCTTCACCGATAACAATGGCATTTCCCCCTCCCTTGTCGGTGCGGAAGATCAGTCGGGTGCCATCCGCCGCATTGCCTTCCCCGCGAAGGACCACACCGGAGGGGACCTGCAGGCTTTCATTTATGTAGTAGGTACCGGCGCTCAACAGGACGGCGCCTTTTATGCCCAGGCTATCGGGCTTAAGGTTTCCGACGGCCTGCAGGGCGTCTTGAATTTCTGCCCAACTATCGGGTCCCTTGGGATAGGCCATGGAGCCGTCCGGAAGTATCTCTCCATGGGAAGGGCGAATGATCTTCCGGACAGGGACCACGGGAATGGGCACATTGCTTTGTTTGTACCCGGTTTGGGACCAATCGAGGATCCGGTCACCCCGATCGCTGTAGGGTTTGTATACGAGCTTTCCGTCCGGGCCCGGGGCTACCAGGGGCTGGAGCGGGCTTGGTTCGAAGGCATGGGTGGGTATTGTAGCAGGCGCCGGGCTTACCCAAGACCGGGGAAGATCGGTCTGCTGCTGGGAGGCCGTATCTGCCGGGCACTTCGAACAAAGCGCAAGTCCCTGAGCTCGCGCCGCCGCGAGCGTCATTTTTTGCATGGACGCTTGCGCAGCTGCGCCGAGTCGCTGAAACCGGATGCAATCCACTACATGCACCCGATTTCCTCCGTTGTGGTACACGGTGGTATCCTCTCCGGTTTGTGCGGAAGTACGCTGCATGGAAACCAGGCACAGCAGTATGCCGAGCGCAGGTAGGCAAAGGTTCCGGGTCATGAATGAAAAGGTCGGTCTCATTTGGTTGGAAGGGGATTTTTTACGGTTCCGGATAATACACAAGTCTAAATGTACAATGCTATGGGTTAATTCCTTGGGTTTTTCGTTGGAAAGCTGGCGATTTTCCGAGAAAAAGGAATCTAAGTCGGAGAATTAGCTGAAAGGGGCGTGGGTATGCGCATGCAAACGGTACACAAACGGGCTTTCGGTTGATTTTTTTTGGCAATCTGGGGATAATTATCGCCGTAACTCAATTCCTACTCTCGTTACAGGAACCCTTGGCTACCTCATCCGAACAAGCGTTTTTGAAAGAAAGAAGTTGTGCCTGGACCGGAAAGGGCCTGGCTTTCGCGGTGTCGGAGCAAGGCATAAACGGGATTTTCATGGGGTCCGGTCCGAATAAATAGTCTTTTTTTACAAATTTTATTTGTTTTTGAGCAATTTTACTGTTCCCTTGGTTTATTGGTAGGAAATGTTCATTAGATTTGTGCATTACGAAAATTCGTAATACATTCCCCGTTAAGACAGGGCGTTACGGTTTGGATGATCCATACGATTGACTCTTCGGGTTAATCGGTTTTTAATCCGATCAGGTGTTTTTCAGTATTTCTTTTTCATGGGTTTCGAACATACTTTTATGTAGATATGGAATCGGTTGGTACGTATTGGAGTCCGTTGTTTGACTCCTTAAAGGTGGGGGTGGTGCTTACCGATAGTCGGTGTGTGATGATTGAAGCAAATGCTGACATCAGGCGCTACATGGCGCCAAACTGGCGGGGTAAGGAGTTGAAATCTATTTTTTTGGATGGTGATTTTATCGGAAGCAAGCTAGCAGATTCAGAAGGCCCAAATCGGTCGTTTTCCGCCCGATTGCCGGGACGCTCCTCGGGGATGATTGGGGTCAGTGTTTGCCCGGTTGTATGTTCCGATAACGAGCACATCCTCTGGACCTTGTCCCTGGAAGAAAGGCCGGAACACCCCAAGAGCTTTGGGGTCGAGGTTTTGCCGAAGATTGGATGCTGGAAAATTGACCTCCATGCCCATGTGCTGACCTTGGACCAAGCGGTATCATCCATTTGGGGCATCGGCCAACGAACACAGTTAACCCTAAAGGAGGGGCTAATGCTTCTTTCAGGCTGCCCGCTCAGGACAAGTTTGCTGCGCCATTTTTATCGGTGCATGCGAGAAGGCCGATCGTTCGATAAGACCGTTTCCCTGGTCGATTCGTCGGGTACCCACCGGTGGGTCAGAATTATCGCCCATGCCTTAGACGAGGGGGACCGGGTTTCAAAGATGTATGGTAGCCTTCAGGGTTTAGACAGGACACCGGAGAACTCGCAGGTTTTTGGTTTTTTTCAAGAACACCTTCCAGGTTTTCTTATTCGGTTGTTTACAAACGCCGAAGGGAAGGAAGAGGCAGTATTTTTTGGAGACAAGGTAGCTCAATTTACCGGGGTGCAACCCGAGCGTGTATACAAACAGGAAGTTTTGTGGAACAGTATTTCAGAAACAGACCGGGCCTATTTGAAGGCACGTATTTCGCATCCAACAGCAAACCTGACGTCATTTTTCTATCCCGTCTGCATCCAGGTACCGGAGGCAACGTTTTGGTTCCAAACCTGGTGGACCTTTGGGCAGGATGAGGGGTTACCTGTTTGGGAAGCGATTTTTCTGGATATTTCCTCCCAAAAACAGGCGGAGACCGCATTATCCCGATCCGATGAGAAATTTAAAAAATTGGTGTCCAGCATGGATGACCTGATTTTTACCCTGGACAAATCGTTACGGTATACGGGGATTTATGGCCGGTCTCTGGAGTATGCCGGCATTTCAGAAAAATGTTTTCTGGGCAAGACAGCGGAAGAACTCCTGGGGAAAGAGGCCGCTGAGGTACATGGCAAGAACTACGCAATTGCGCTTTGCGGTAACCACGTTCACTATGAATGGTCCATGGCTGAGGGAGATGCCAGGAAATGGTTTTTGACGAAGCTGTCTCCGATGATCGACCAAAATGGGGAGGTTTTTGGGCTGGTCGGAATCGTAACCGACGCCACCGATCGAAAGCAAATGTTGGAGGAAGTGCTGATTGCGAACCAGCGCCACGAATTGGTCAACAAGGCTACCAATGAAGTCATTTATGATTTTGATTTGCTGGAAGGAACAATCTTTTGGGGAGGTAGCTTTGATCGATCCCTGGGCCACAAGAAACCAGAAGGAAGCGAGTTTTCGCTGCGAGATTGGGAATCCTGGGTTCATCCGGAAGACCTGGAGACTGCGTCCAATGCGCTTAGCAGATTTCTGCTGAATTCCTCTGGAAAGCATTGGTCTTGGCAGTACCGGATTAAAAACCATCGGGGCAATTATTTTTACGTGTTGGAAAGAGGATTTTTGCTTCGGGATAAAACAGGAAAGGCCCTACGGATGATCGGTTCCTTGCGAGATATCAATCGCGAAATGGTTCTTAAAAACAAGTTGAAATCCTCCTACCAGCGATTGAGTGAGTTTCGTACCGCCCTGGACCAGAGCACCAATATTATTCTCACCGATTTGGAGGGCATAATTTTGGATGTAAATCAAAGCACCTGCGACCTTTCCGGCTATTCACGCAAAGAATTATTGGGCGTCCACACCCGAATCAACCGGTCGGACCATCATCCGCGTGCCTTTTACCAAGATATGTGGAAGACGATTCAATCTGGAAAAGTATGGAAAGGTGAAATCAAAAACAAACGTAAGGACGGCACCGAGTACTGGGTACTGACCAGTATTTTTCCACTTCGGGACCGGGATAATCAGGTACACCGGTATTTGGCCGTACGAACAGACATTACCAAACAAAAGCAGGCCCAGGAACATATCATGGAGGCCCTGGAAAAAGTAATGCGCTCAGAAAAAAAATACAGCGACTTGTTTCATAACAGTCCCATACCCATGTGGGTTTTCAGTACCGAAAGTTTATCAATACTGGATGTCAATCAGGCTGCAATTGATAATTATGGCTACACGAAATCAGAATTTTTGCAACGAACAATACTCGACCTGCGCCCCCCACATGAAGCAGCGGAATTTAAAGTCCGAATAAAAAGCATCCCCGATAACAGGGGTATTTTTAAAGAAAAGTTTGTCCATCAAAAAAAATCGGGCGAACGTATCAAGGTAGAAGTGTCTTCCATACCTATTGACCTAGGCAGTCGAAAAGGGAAACTTGTCGTTGCCAATGACATTACTCAGACCCTCAATTACCTCGAAAAGGTGGAAAAACAAAATGCGGTACTGCGAGACATTGCCTGGACCCAATCTCATTTGGTTCGTGCACCCCTTGCCCGTCTGCTGGGTCTGGTGGATTTGTTGCGCGAGGAAGTATTGGACGAAAACGAAACCCAGGAATTTCTTTCGCATGTCTGTACATCTGCAGGCGAACTGGACGATGTAATCCGATCAATTGCGGAAAAAACCAACCAACTCGAAGAAGAATAAACGATTGACACCGCCTACGAGCCGATTACCCAAATCGTTTATTTTTACCGGCAGGTAAGCCATGCGGCATAAAACCGGTTGCGTCTATTCCTTCAAAAACCGAAGCCGATCAACAAAACCGCTGTTTTCCAGCTTGAATACGTACAGTCCGGTATTCAGGTGATGGAGGTTCAGCAGCAGCATCGTTTCGTTTGCCGGAAGCACATGGGTTTCCAGGACCTGCCCGTCTACGGAGAGGATGGATAGCTGGCTTGGTTCCGGAAAGGAGCGCTTTGTCCGAAGGCTGATCCAACCCCTAGAGGGATTGGGCTGTAGGGAAAAGTGGCTATTGACCTCAAAGGTTACCGCATTGGTTTGCAACAAGGCCCCGTCCTTTCCGCGCAGCAGTGCTGCCGTGGTGTAGCTGCCGGGAGGGAGGTGTTCCAGGTAGGCCTGCCAGCTACGCTCGCCGCTGGCTTCCCATACCAGGGATGCATCCGACGGCTGCAGGGATTGGGTCAAGGCAATGCTTTCCACATGCTCAAGGGGAGTTCCGGTTTTCAAGGTAAGCTTGACTTTACCTGCTTCCTCTTCGGACAGCAACTGCGCCTCCTGTCGGACCCGGAGGTTCGCTTCAGCGGGGGATGCCAGGGAAACCAGGAGCGGCTTGGAGGAAAGGGGCAGGTGAAGGGCCCCGTTTTCGTAGGCAACGTTGACCGCTTCCCCCTGGGGATCCAATCCGGAAAGGTACCGAGCATCCTGCGCCGGGAACGCATACGGGAAAGGTGTGTTAATGGCCAGCGTATCGTCTCCCGTTACCGGCCTCCAGGCGACCAAATGGCTGTCATCTCCCGCTTCGTTGCGGAGCAGGTAGATATAGGCATCCTCGTCCTCTTTCAGCACTTCCTGAAAGCGCAGCGTCGCCATGGTGTTTTGCAGGGCTTCGGCAGCAATAAAAGACCGTTTTTCCTGAAAGTTGAAGTTGCGCGAATCGGTAAGGCCGGAGCGGTCGTAATTTCGTTCGGAATCGGTGCTTTCCAGGTCCACGTTGGCATAGAAGTACCAATGGGCCCGATCCACGCCCATGCGGCTGAGCCAAAGCAATCCGCGTACGGCATACACCGCCTGGGATATGGCCGACACGGCTTCACTGTTGGATGCGGTTTCGTTCGCACTCGAGGCGTCCCAGCCCCATTCCGTGACATGCACTTCCTTTCCGGGTAGGTTACGGTCCCGGAAGCGCAAGCCGGCAAAGAGGGCGCGTATTTCGGAAGCGGGATGCTCGGGGTGCACCGCCAGTCGGACGCCCTGCTCGTTTCGAATGTAACTGTACAGGTGCAGGTTGATGCCATCCAGGTAGGGAGCGGCGTCCTCGGACAGTTTGTAGCCCATGTAATTTTTGCTTATGCCCGAATTCCCGGCCTCGGGGTTGGAGGCTTGTAATGCTGCAGGCAGTACGATCAGGTCCGGATCAGCGGATTTCATGCCCTTTGCCATGCCTTCCAAAATGCGGCGGTAGGTGCTATCGCTGTAATCCCAGGGCTCGTTGCCGATCTCGGCAGACCGGATCAGGTTGAGATTGCCCGGGCCGAAGGTACCGGCAAAGGCCTGCCCGAGGGCTTCCGCAGAAGCGTAGGGGCTATCCCAATCGGATTCCCGAAAGCGGTCGAAGGTGTAGGTGGCATCCACTGTAAATCCTTTGTTTTTCCAATCGGAATATTCCTGTTCCCATTGGGTCCATTTCAGGTGCACCTGCAGGTTTTCCGGGTCATAGCTGGGAATCTGGTCCGGGTCGGGTGTATCCCAGTGAATGTTGTGGTAATTTCGTGCCTGAGAAGCAGCCCGGATGAATTTCTGGGCTCCCTCGTCGGGTCCCTGGAGGTTGGGTACCTTTTTGGTTCCCCAGG
Organism: Cyclobacterium xiamenense; assembly: GCF_900109255.1. NCBI lineage: Bacteria > Pseudomonadati > Bacteroidota > Cytophagia > Cytophagales > Cyclobacteriaceae > Cyclobacterium > Cyclobacterium xiamenense. Next base: position 194,034 of record NZ_FNZH01000001.1, read on the forward strand.
CCCAGACAGTATTTAGGCCGAAGAGTTCGCCAAAACTCCGGTCCTGCGGTCGGTCTGCGGGCGCGGGTCCGTAAATGCCGTATTCATCGTACACGGTGATTTCGTGAATGGCCGCTTTTTTATAATTTTCATCGGCCAGCGTTATTTCCACGCGTACGTAGCGGGCCGGTACCGGTTTGGGCAACTGGATCGTTTGGAAATCCAGCAGGTTTGGGTCCAGCTCGGTCACGGCCACCAGGCTGTCCAGCGAATTTCCCAGCAATAGCCGGGCGGAGAGGGCCGTACCACGACCGTTCCAATGCCGGGAACGGATCCAGGACACGGGTTTGGTCTCGCCCAGGTCCAGGGTCAGGTATTCGGTGAGTGGCTCGCTGTAGGCGGCGATCTCCTGAATACGAAAGGCTGCCGGCGAGCTTAGAAAAATCTCGACCACCTCGTCCCATTCAATAACAAAGCGTTGGTGTCCGCTGCTTCCCAGGGCATAACTACGTGTGGTGACGCTCCCGTCCGAACGGGTGAGGCGTATGCTTACCGGCTCGGTAAAATTGCTTGCCAGCCGCACACCCAGTCGGTGAATGGGGAGGGAGGGAAGGGCGAGTCGGTACCAGGCAAGGCTTTCCCCTTCGGCAGGCGCTATGGCCAGCGTGCTGTTTCCCAGCGAGCCATCGGTGGCTCGGTCCACGGGCACGCCGTTTGAAGCCTCCCCGTTTCTGCCGAGCAACCGGTTTTGTCGGGGGTTGGAAACGTACCCGTCGGGTAGGGGATTACTCGATACCCAGGCGGTGGAAAAGTCATTGTCCAGTACCCGCTCCGCTTGATTTTGCTCCCCGGGCGCGGTGGAGCTTGGCAGCACCCCTGCTTCGGAGGAGAGGGAAGGGTACAGCCCTGCATGAGGGTCCCAGGTACGGGAAGGCGGTGGCTCGGGGGCGGGCTCGCTATACACCTCTAGTTCGAAGACCGATACTTTTTTGTAGTTTTCCGGCACCAGGGTATGCGCAATCCGGACGTAACGGGCTTTTATGGCCTGCGGCAATTCGGTAACCACCACCGAAAGCTCCGAGGGGTTGAGGCTGGCGACCTGCACCAAACTGTCCAGGTGGGTGCCCAACAGCAGGGCTGTGGCAGAGGCATTGCCCCAGCCGGCCCAGTGCTTGCTACGAATTTCCTTGATCCACTGGGCTTGCTCCAGGTCGATGGTGAGGTATTCAACGGCGGGTTGGTCCAGGGCCGCCAGATCGTAAATAAAAAAAGGAGCCTCGCTGCGCAGGCTGATTTTTACCGTGTTTTCGACATTGGGCGTCAGGCGAACGGTAGCGTTGTTTTGCTGGGGGGTATACTGCAGGGTAGTAATGCCACCGTCGGCGTCCCAGATCTCCAGGACCACATCTGCCTGCAAGCCACCAAGTCGCAGGCCGAGTAGGTGCAGGGTCTTCGGCTCGGAAAAGAAAAGTTCCGCACGCGCCTGTCCATTGACCAGGGGGATTTGGGGGCTATAGGTGCCCAATTTTCCATCGGTGGCAAGGCGAAGGTCGGTGCCTGCGGGGCTACTGAGCGGCTGTCCCAGCAGGATATTTTGTTCCGGGTTGCTGAAATATCCGTTTGGAAAGGGATTAGCGGATAGCCAGGAGGTATTGAGGTCACCGTCCTGAACGTTTTGGGCGGGGAAATTGGCGGCGGAGGAACTGGCAGTGGCAGTGCCGGTCACCTGCATAAGCGCAGGGTCTCCGGTAAAGGCAGCAGCAGCCGTTGCCCAAAACAATAAGGGGCAAAGCAGTTGGGGTATTCGGTACATGCGGGTTGGTTTGTTGGAATAGGAGGGAAAGATAGAGAAAATTGCGGGAAAAAGAACGCGACTGGTATAAAAGTTCATAAAAAAGCATTTTAAATACATAAAAATGAATTTGGAAAAGTCCGGATTCTATGGCACAAGCCGGAGAGGAGGGTCGTTGGCGGGGGGTAGCAGGCAGGGAGCCTGATGCGGGAATGGGGGCTTTCTGAATTGTTCGTGGCTGTCCCGGTATTTTTGCAGTATCGCAGAAATAAGTTTGTTGCCCCGAAGCTGACGTGTGCGTATAGAAAAATAAAAGCAGTAGGCTTTTTATAAATTAACTTGTAGTTTTCTCTGAATGAAAAATCTCGTATACCATTAACGTCACAGAAAATTGAGGATCGTAACCTGGAATTGTAATGGAGCGTTTAGAAAGAAGTTTTCCCAAGTAGCGGGCTTCGACGCTGATATCTATGTGATTCAAGAATGTGAAAACCCAGCCGAATCCGGAAATCCTCCGTATCAGCGTTGGGCAAAAAACCATATTTGGACAGGAGATACCAAAAACAAGGGACTTGCTGTATTTGCCAGACCAGAGATTGATCTGGAAAAACTCGATTGGTCGAACCGGTTTGAAGGGCATTTCGTAAAACACTTTTTACCCTGTCGGATCAATCGGGATTTTGAGCTTCTTGCCGTTTGGACCCACCGAAACAATTCGCCAAATTTCGGCTATATTGGACAGTTTTGGAAGTACCTGCAGGTCAATAAAGCCAGATTGAATACATCGATCGTTGCCGGAGATTTTAACAGCAATGCTATTTGGGATGAATGGGACAGGTGGTGGAACCACCCCGACGTAGTAAACGCGTTGAAACAGATTGGTATAGAAAGTCTATATCATGCGCATACTGGCGAACAGCAGGGGAAAGAAACCAAAGCGACGTTATTTTTTCAGCGAAAACGAGAAAGGCCCTATCACATAGACTATGTGTTTGCTTCAAAAAAATTCCGAAAAAGGCTGAAAAAATTTGAAATCGGGCAAGTAGGTGAATGGCTAGAGTTCAGTGATCACATGCCTATTTTTTGTGAAATAGACATGTAAAAAAAGGTGCATTTCGGATTTGTATAGCCTCCTTAAATAGGCGGGCGTATTTATAGCGTGCGATCTGTAAGTTTATGTTAATAAAAAAACATTTGTCACCGAAACGAGGCTAAAAATACTGGAAGAGGCAATCAGTCTACCTGTTTCGGTTAAAATAATGACCATTTTGAGAAAACTTGCAAAAATTTTCAATAACAAAGGAGAAAGGGACACTTATTGTACACGGCCTTCTCCACCGATCAGTATTCCATGAATAAAGCGCAATTAGCAACCGATTTTTTACCGAAGGAACTTGTACTCAGCTTGTGTCGTGACATCCCTGCCTGGGAATGTAACCGACAAATCTGAACGGGTAACTAGCTACGCTGCGACGGTTAAGGCGACCATGGATCCGGATGTGCTCTACGTAAAACTCCGCAAGCAAATCGGGTTTTGCTATTGGCAGGCAAATGCGCACGTCGAAGCGATTATTCATTTTCAGAAAGTCACCGAAAACTTAGCCCAATATCTCCATCCTTCCCTTTACTTTCAGGTGGTAGGCCTATTGATTCGATGCAACTGGCAAATTCAGGAATTCCGCAAAGCACTTTATTGGGCCGAAATCCCACTAAAGAATCAGGAGGCAACTTCATCCACCTTTGAGAAGTTGACGAATCGAAAAGAGTATACAGATGTGTTGACTGACTTCAACGAACCCTTTCACAAGGATTATGAACCAATAATTGGGTGTGTTATTGCCTATTTGGGCTTTCGGGAACCCCCAACCGATCCCATTGAGACAATAAATACCATTCGAACTACCAATCGTATCTGGAACCGCAAGCTTTCAGTAATTGAACTGGAATACGCCTATTCGAAAGATTGCGATGATTTGCTTTTTCCCTCGAAAACTTCCGGAAGCACTGCCCGATTGCCTGGAATCGAATGTATGCAGTAAATGCCATTGGACGTTGCAAAGACAGATAACAACCTGCCCGCTTTTTTAAGGAGTAGTTGTAAATGTTGCGTAAATTTTGTTTAATGCGGTGGTATACACCCGTACCCCCATGAAACACCCAACCATTTCCGCTGTCGTAGCCCTGCTGCCGCTGCTGGTTTTAATGTCCTGTATGGAACAGACGAGCCCGCCAAACATTATTTTGATCGTTACGGACCAGCAGAGTGAATCCATGATGAGTAGTTCGGGTAATCCTTACCTGCATACACCGGCCATGGATTACATTGCTGAAAACGGCATCCGCTTTACCCGCGCCTATGTCACCAATCCGGTATGTTCCCCTTCCCGGGTCAGTATGTTGACGGGAAGATTTCCCGGCTTTTTTACCGATTCCAGCGGGCAGTTGGTGCGCAACAATGCGGGCTCCATGGATATACCTGCTTCCCTACCGGAAGCCTCCCGGGCCAACTTGCCCGATTACCTCCGGAAAGCCGGCTACGACCTGGTATACGGAGGCAAAAAACACCTGCCCTCTTTCCTGGACCCCGAGTTGCTCGGCTTTCAGGTCTTGACCAACGATGCGCGCGGAGAATTGGCGCAAAAGGCTGCCGATCGCATCCGGGAGGACCGTGAAAACCCCTTTTTTATGGTGGTTTCCCTGATCAACCCACACGATATCTGTTTTATGGCCATTCGGGACTTCGCCGATTCCAGCTACCGGCTGCAATTGGAGCGAAATTTTACAACGGAATTGGCCCTGCTGGACAAAGCCCTGGAATTGCCGGCAGGCGTCAGCCGGGAGGAGTTTTTTGAGAACTACTGTCCGCCCCTTCCACCCAATTTTGAGCCCCAGGAAGACGAAGCAAAAGCCATTGAACTGTTTCTCAACCGGGATCCTCGCTCGTTTCGGGCCGGGGCCCGACGGGACTACAGCGAGGAACAGTGGCGCATGCACCGTTGGGCGTATGCCCGGCTGACCGAAATGGTCGATGCCCATGTACAGGTCCTGCTGGATGCGCTGATCGAAAGCGGAAAAGAGAAGAACACGCTGGTGATCTTTACCAGCGACCATGGGGATAACGACGGCTCGCATCGACTGGAACACAAGAATGTGCTCTACGAAGAATCGGTAAAGGTACCCTTAACGGCCATGTGGAAAGGACGGATCCCTCCCGGACAAGTTAGCCGGCAACTGGTTTCGGTGGGTCTGGATCTCTTGCCTACCTTGTCTGCGTATGCCGGCCTGCCCGCCGCCACGGATCCACGTGGGAGGAGCCTGCGACCGTTGTTTGAGGGGAGTTCGGTGGAATGGAGGCAAAGCCTTGGCATCGAAGGGGAAATAAGCCGGGCGGTGATCCGGGAAGACGGAATGAAATACATTCGCTACGATGCAGCGGGTTTTGAGGAGCGTCTGATGGACTTGACGTCGGATCCCTACGAAACCACACACGTCACGGAAGACCCAGCCTACCGGGAAGCGCTGCAAGATATTCGGAAAGAATTCGAGGAGACCTGGTTTCCGGATCCGTAAGGCCCGCCGGCCAGCCAGGCTTAGCCGCCTGATAAGCCGGTATCCGTCAGGGGCCGGTCGGGAAGTAGCCGATTTAGCACCCGTTCAAAGAGGGGTATGGTCCAGGCAAAAAACGCTACCCCGAGTAGGTTAAACAGCATGTGTCCGTTCGCAATGATTCGTTCGATCGGTACATCGGCACTGAGGGTTTTTACCAGATGGACAAAAGGGAAAAAGAACAACAAACCCACAATCAGGCTCAGTAAATTGAACGTCACATGAAACAACCCCGTCTTCAGGGCGGCGGCATTTCCCCGGATCGTCGCGATCAGTGTATCGCTGCAGGTTCCCAATTCCGCGCCCAACATGATGGCCAAGCCACCGGTAAGACTTAGCAGTTCCTGTTTGGCCAGCACGATGGCCATGCCCACGGTGGCCGAGGAGGATTGGACAAGCAAGGTTACCAGTGCACCGGTAAGGGTGCCCCGGAGGGGATTTTCTGTTTTCTTCATCCAGTCAAAAAAGAAGGCTTCTTCCTTCAGGGGAGCGACGGCCGTTTCCATGGTAAGCAGGCCAAAAAACAACAGGCCAAAATAAAAAATGATTTTGCCGCTGTTGTGGACTCGTTCCGATTTGGAAAGAAAAAGCAGGAGAAATCCGATTAGCAGCAGCACCGGAGCGTACTTGCCCACATCCAATGCGATCAACTGACTGCTGATGGTGGTTCCGATATTTGCACCCAGGACCAGACCCATGGCGTGCCGGAAGGGGAGAACCAATGCGTTCACCAGCACGATGGCGATGATGATCACTGCTGAAGAGGATCCCAAAAGTGCCGTTACTCCGGTCCCGACCAGAATACCGCTGAAGATAGTAGAGGTATACCGTTGGATCCAGTAAGACGCCTTGTCTCCCATGCTTCGTTGAATGGTTTTGGACAAATTCCCAACGGCAAACAAAAACAAGACCAGGCCGGCAATCAATGAAAGGAGAATAGCAGTCATTTGAAGCGAACAATGCGTACGTCAAAAATACGCAGCAGTTTATTTTCCCGGCCCAGCGCTGTATTATGAAACGATGAAGTTTTTCTGACAGAGGCGCTTTTTGGCACCGGCACCAGGTAAAAGCGGCTGACGTTTCGAATCAACTACCCAGTAGGGGGCAAGACGAGCAATAGGAGGTGAATCCGGTTGCGATAGTATTTATTGGCGGTCAAATGGGGCAGAACCAAAAAATTCGAATAAATTTAAGTCAAAAGAGTAATCCTAAACCCACCAGTTGCCATGAACATCTCCCGTTCGTTGCCGATATTTGCGGCTTTCTTTGCACTCGCTTTCGGCCATCTCTCTGCCCAACAACGACCCAATATTCTCCTGATCATGGCGGACGACATGGGCTATTCCGATATGGGAAGCTTTGGAGGAGAAATCGAAACGCCCAACCTGGATCGGCTGGCGGAAGGGGGAATTAAATTCACCCAGTTTTACAATGCGGCCAGGTGTTGTCCCACGCGGGCATCCCTACTCACCGGCCTGTACCCTCATCAGGCCGGGATGGGTGGCATGACCAACGACCGGGGGGTTGCTTCCTACCGGGGAGACCTTAACCGGCAATGCGTAACCATCGCCGAAACGCTTAAAGAGAGTGGGTACCACACCTTTATGTCCGGAAAATGGCATGTGACCAAGCATGTGGATTTTTGGAGGACCTGGTTGCCGGAAAATCAGAAAATACGTACATCCAAGGATAATTGGCCCCTGCAGCGAGGATTTGACACCTTTTTTGGCACCATTCACGGTGCTGGCAGCTATTATGATCCCGCCACGCTTACCCAAAACAACACGCCGGTATCTCCGGGGGAAAACTTTTATTATACAGACGCCATCAGCGATCATGCCGCCGAGCAGATTCGGACCCTGGGGGCATCTGCAAGCGAGAATGCGCCTTTCTTTGGATACATAGCCTACACGGCCCCCCATTGGCCCCTGCATGCGCTACCTGAAGACATCGCCAAATACAAAGGTAAGTACGACGCCGGTTGGGACCGGCTCCGGGAAGAACGGATGGAACGCATGGTAAAAAGCGGCATCATTCCAGCCGATTGGAAGCTCAGCCCACGCGGTCCGGAAATCGATTCCTGGGAAACCACAGAACACAAAGCCTGGTGGGCGGCTTGCATGGAAGTGTATGCGGCGATGGTGGACCGCATGGATCAGGGAATCGGCAAGATTATCCGGGCCCTGGAGGAAACGGGGCAACTGGAGCATACCTTGATTTTATTTTTGCAGGATAACGGGGGCTGCCACGAGGTGTTGACGGACCGCTGGCCCCGGTCCCTGCATTTTCCCGCGTTCCAGCGTGACGGTTCTCCCTTGCTCCGGGGAAACGACGTACAGGTCATGCCCGGTCCGGAGGCTACCTACATGAGCTATTCGGCGGAGTGGGCCAATGTCAGCAACACGCCCTTTCGCCTGTACAAACATTACGTGCACGAAGGAGGGATTTCCACCCCCCTGATTGCCTTCTGGCCGGAGGGGATTCGGAATCCTTCCCGGATTTCCCGGCAATTGGGACACATCATCGATATCATGCCTACCATTGTGGACGTATCGGGGGCAAGGTATCCCGATGTATACCGGGGTGAAACCATTTTACCCATGGAAGGACAAAGCCTGGGCCCGGTTTTTCAAAACCAATCCTTTGTCCACGCGCCCATTGGCTGGGAACACGAAGGAAACCGGGGTTTTCGGGATGGGAAGTGGAAGCTGGTAGCGACCAAAGGACCGGAGACAGCATGGGAATTGTACGACATGGAGGCCGATCGAACAGAAATGCGGAATTTGGCAACGGTTCACCCCGACATTACTTCGTCTCTGGTCCAAAAGTATACCGAATGGGCCAATCGGGTTGGGGTTGTGGATTGGGGGAATCGCTGAGCCTGCGCTGCTAGTTGACAGGTAGAAATACCCCTTCCAGATTGGCAGCCAGGTCGGTGCAGGGCTCGTTTTTTTGCCAGGGAAATGGTTGATGCAACCTGAGTTATGGCCGGTTAAACCAAACAGGCGGGAAAAAATGATTTTTTTAATCGTGTTTGGGTTGAAATTTAATAGTATTGCAAAAAATCAATTGCGTCTTATGCAAAAACAACCATCCATACCCACCCTTTCCCTGTTCCTGTTCTTTCCGGGAGTTGCCATGCTTTTGGGCTGGGGCTTGCGTGGCTATATCGGAGGAGGGCCTTTTGGAGCCATGATACCCGGAGCGATGGTCGCCCTTGCCATCGGGATTTTGCTGCGCCTGAGGCCTTCCTTCCTTTCGATGGTAGTTGTTTTTGGGGTGGTAGGCATAGGCCTCGGCGGAGAAATGACCTATGGTCAGACCCTTGGGTTTTTGCGCGATCCCGATACGCTGTGGTGGGGAAGCATCGGAACAACCGTTAAGGGAGCGGTTTGGGGCCTGGGTGGCGGTGCATTGCTCGGTCTGGGCCTTATTCATCATCAGCTGAAAAAATCTACGGTCGTTCTTTCACTCGTCCTGTTGATCGTAGGGCTGGTCCTGGGAATTGCGCTGATCAATGCACCCCAATTGATTTATTTCTCTGATCCGGTAAGTAAACCCCGATCGGAATCCTGGGCAGGCTTGTTGCTGGGTGCACTTGCGCTGATTGGCTACCTGCGATTCACGATCGAGAAGCCGCTTTTCAGGTTGATTGTTCGATTTAGCAGTTACGGACTGATCGCGGGAGGCCTTGGATTTGGGCTAGGCGGTTTGTGGATATTCCTCGGAAGTCTCCTTCCTGAGGTGCTGTTTAAGAGCTGGTGGAAGATGATGGAGTTTTCTTTTGGCTTTTTGTTTGGAGCGGGCCTGGGATACGCCGCCTGGAAGTCCAGAAAGGAGATCGGAGACCCGGATATCGAGGCACCGAAAACTATTTCTCTGGGTTTGGAATGGTTGCTGTCCGGAATCCTCGTGGCGCTGGTCTATTACGTATTTCCCTGGCTCGTTGACGCAATCACGAATACCCTCTACCCGGATGGTGACCGGGGGGTATTGCTACACTTCTTTCAGGTGTTTGATTCCTACGCATTTTACGGATTGGTGTTTGTAGTGATCGCTCTTTATCGAAGCGCCTGGGCCTGGCAAGTGGGGATTACACTGACCTTCTGCCATACCGCCATCGACTACATGCGCGATCTCCGGCCCTCTCCTGAAGTGGAGGTTTCCGCCTGGATCCAGGTATTCGTCGTGTTTCTATCTACATTGCTCGTTGCCTACCTGGTAGCTGTTAGTAGCCGGAAAGAAGAGGTAATCTATTCCCTATTTCAGTTATTGATCTGGTCTACCGTTGGGGTGGCATTTGTCAGTCTGTTGTCGGATATTTTCATAGAGGGGGCATTCCGATTCCAGGGCCTGCCTGATCTACTTGTGCGGGTATTGTTTGTTCATTTCGTTTTTCTGGCTTCTGCCTTGTATGTAAGCCTGCAGGCAAAACGTCTGAATTCAGAGTCCATTTCCAGTGCCAACTTACTCGCATCGTAACCTTCGAATCGTGTATTTCATAGGAAACCGATACGGTTCCTCTACCTGGGAAGCACAGACTCCCGGAAAGCCGTGGGGGTCTGATTTTTTTACCGGAATGGGTACGGGGTGAAGCAAGGCCAAGCAGGGCTGGCCTTCACTTTCGATCAACACTGCCCTAAGATAGTTCCTCAATTGGAGCGGAGGGGGCATTCTTCTTGACCGAAGCGATGCCATTTTCCATGGACTCTTTGGAACTGTACATTTGACTGGTGCCGATGACTTGTTTGTTTTCGGCGATCAAATCAAAATAAGGGCTTCCGTCTTTTGCAGTTAGTCGTAAAAACTTGGCATCGTCACCAGCATTCTTTTTAACGGATTCAATGCCATTCATACAGCTGGCTTTTGAGGCATAACCCTGACTAGCCAGAATGGGCTGACCATTGGACGCCTTCAATCGGAATCGGTACTTGTCACCCTTGTCGATGTACACTTCAAATTTTCCCATAATCTGTTACGTTGGATTCGAAATCAATATAAAAAAATCCCTTTATATTGGTACCGTTCCTGTCAAAAAAAGTATGGGTTTTCTTATTTTTTTCTCCTCCCGAACAGGCCGCCTTCCTGCTCCAAAATGACACCGAATGGGTACAGCGGGTCGGGGTTGTGGATTGGCGGAATGGGTAGGTACCCGCGCAAAATTGCTGCAGGCAGCACGACTCATTCATGGGTAGAATAGGTGCGGCCGAGGAGGACATTTATTGTGGTACAGGTAGCGCGTATGCTGAATTCCGGGACCCGTACGGAAAACCGGCTATCGGGCAGGCCCGGGGAGGAGGCATTACAAAGCAAGTGTTGGTTGAGAAATGGTAACATAGCATGCATTTTGGTCAAGATGAAGGATGCCTTTCCAAGCCGGTGTACCTATCTTTCCCTGCATGTTAGAACGGGCTTCCAGATAGTCCTTCCGGTGGTGCCGGCTGCTGTAAATCGGGCTCCGGTTGATTGTGTTCGGCAAGATGCACCTGCATCCAGACACCTTCTCCACCCAGAATCATGGGTGAAATTGTCAGTAAAAGGTAGGAACTGGGGAGGCCTGCCTTTTCTCGCTGGCAGCGGATGAAACCGACGGTCCCTCTTCCCTGGCTATCTGGAGTGCAAAAAAACAAAAAAACCGTATGATGCCTAAAAATGTATACCATTGGATTCTCCTGGCGGCAACGATTGGTACTGCCTGTACCGAGCAGCCCGCCTCCGACCAACTCGCTTCGGATGAACCCGCCTACCTGGAGGCTGTTTCTTACCGGGATGTTCGCATCGTTGATGATTTTTGGGGTTCTAAAATCCATCGGAGTCGGGTAAACGGCCTGCGTTCTGTCTTCGCTGAAGTCGAATCTTCCCTGGCCAACTTCGCAATCGCAGCGGGCATGCGCCAGGGGGAGCATAATCAAATGATGGCCAGTGACTCGGATGTGTATAAGATGATTCAAGGTGTGGCCCATGCCCTTCATCACGAGTCGGATGCGGAACTGGAAGCATTTACCGACCAGCTGATCGACACCATTGCCGCCGCCCAATTGCCCGATGGCTACCTATTTACCCCCCATATCGCCGGTGACCGTACCAAACGATGGACCGATATCAACCGGGACCACGAGCTGTATTGTGCCGGGCACCTGTTTGAAGCGGCGGTTGCGTACTACGAAGTGACCGGCAAAAGGAAGCTGTTGGATGTGGCGATTAGGTTTGCGGATCACATTGATTCCATTTTTGGTCCGGGTAAGCGGCAGGAAGCGCCGGGTCACCAGGAGATCGAATTGGCCTTGTATGCACTTTACCAAACAACCGAAAACGAAAAGTACCTCCGCCTGGCCACCTTTTTTCTGGACGAACGGGGAAATCCAGCACGCGTTGACACCGTTCCTCCCGCAGTCGATCCCTATGCCAATACGCCTTTACGGTGGAGGCATCCGTTTTACCGACAGGACCATTTGCCCGTGGACCGGCAGTACCATGCCCGCGGTCATGGTGTCCGGGCGGTATACATGTATTCGGCCATGGCGGACGTGGAAATGGAAACCCAGTCGGGTCGGTACCTTCCCGCACTGGATTCTTTGTGGTCGGATATTGTCACCAAAAAAATGTACGTAACGGCCGGAATTGGTACCCACGAGTTTCGCGACGAAGGCTTTGGTAGCCCGTACAAATTACCCAACGCTAGCGCTTACAGCGAAACCTGTTCGGGTATTGGTTTTACGCTATGGAGCAATCGAATGGGATTGCTACTGGGACAGAGTAAATACGCCGATCTCGTGGAGTACCTGCTTTACAATGCGGCTATTTCCAGCGTTTCGATGGAGGGTGACCGGTTTTTTTACCGAAACTTACTGGAATCCGACGGAGCGTACCAACGAAGGCCCTGGTTTAATCCAGCCTGTTGCCCGAGCAATATGGTGCGGTTTCTTCCAGCGATCGGTTCGTTGGTATATGCCAAAGACGAACAGGGGATTTATGTCAATCAGTTTATTGGAAACGACGCGAACGTTCTGGTGAAGGATCAACCGGTGTCGCTTCGGATGGAATCCCAATTTCCCTGGGAGGGAAACGTATCTCTGTATGTGAATCCGAAAGAAGCGGCTTTTTTTGACTTGCGTATCCGAATCCCGGGTTGGAGCAGGGGAAATTTCCTTCCCGGTAGCAATTTGTATGCCTATGCCGATACGCTGGCTAATGACCAGATATTCCCTTCCATCGTCTTGAACGGTGCGCCCTTAAAGGACCCTATCTATACCAATGGCTACCTGCTAATCCAGCGTACCTGGCAGCCGGGGGATCGGATATCCCTTTCTTTTCCCATGGAGGCAAGGCCTGTAGTCGGCCATCCGGAGATCGAAGACACAAAAGGTAAGGTAGCCTTGGTGCGAGGTCCACTTGTTTATTGCCTGGAAGAGGTGGACAATCCGGCGTATTTTCGGGACAAAGAAAATCACCGTATCCATTACAAAACGCTGGAAAGTACGTTTGAGAGCGACCTTCTCGAAGGGGTGGTCGCCGTTACAACCCGGGCTACGAATGCCAAAAACGAATCCCTAGACCTAACCTACGTGCCGTACCACCGATGGGCAAACCGGGCAAACGGAAAGATGCAGGTATGGGCGCGATCGGAATAAATTGGGGACGGTGATCTATCCGGGCACCTCTCCTGTCCGGCTCGCTCCCTTATGAAAAAGATACAGCCTCACCGACCATGTTTACGCGTTGTATTCGCCCACTTTTCAGGAAATCGGGATGAATCCCTTCCTACCGGTATTTTTGGGAGCCTTCTTTGTCAACATAGGACACATTTTGGTTAAAATACTGGATAAGAAAGCCGTGTCATCTTGATACATTTAAGCATCGTTTATTTAACCAAATTATTATGAAAACAACTGATACTGATAGCGTTAAACTAAGGGATAAGAGGACTGATAATCGATCAGTCGCTTTTATCACGAGATTTTCCGGCTGTTTTTCCGCGTTCCTGGGTTGCTTATTTCTGGGGATATCGAGCCCTTTGTTGGCCGGAATTACAGCTAAAAACGGGTCCAACCTGGCACGTATCGAGCTGAACGTCAGCCTAACCGAGGCAGGTATACCCAACGAAGCTGCGCTGCGGGCAGAAATACAGGTCAGTGGAACCGTCACCGACGATGCCGGAGAGCCTCTTCCTGGTGCTTCCGTCACCGTGGCGGGTACGACAAACGGGACGGTCACGGATATCGATGGTCAATACACGCTTTCGGTAGAGGAGGGATCCACGCTGGTGTTTTCCTTTATCGGCTTTGAAAGTCAGGAAGTAGTGGTGGGCAATCGGACCCAGATTGATATTTCCCTACAGGCAAGTTTATCCTCCCTGAATGAAGTGGTGGTCGTGGGATACGGCACCAAAAAGAAAATTAACCTTACTGGTGCTGTTTCCACAGCACGAGGAGAAGACATGGCCAATCGTCCGGTCACCAACGTACAGCAGGCCATGCAAGGGCTGGTGAGTAACCTGGTCATTCAGCCCAATACCGCAGGAGGAGAGCCAGGAGCAGATATGGCTATGACCATCCGGGGTTTGGCATCGTTTGAAGGGAATACTGCCCCCTTTGTACTCGTGGATGGGGTTCCGATGGGTATCAACGACATTGATCCCAACGATATCGAATCCGTGTCGGTGTTAAAAGATGCCGCTTCCACCTCTATTTACGGTGCGCGGGCCGCGTACGGAGTGATCCTGATTACCACCAAAAAAGGGAGTAAAGGGTCCAGAATTTCCTATTCCACCAATGTCGGGATTAGTACGCCTACCATCTGGCCAGAGCTACAGGGAGGAACGGACTGGGCGCATGCCTTAAACGATGCCCGGACCAATTTTGGGGCCTCTCCATTTTATCCGGAAGAAGCAATTCAGCGTCTGGAACAAAACCTGGCCAATCCGGGTAGCGCCCCGGGCATGTTGCCGCTTGGTTCGGGCGATAATTGGGACCTAATGAATACCGGTACCAGAGGTGTGGCGAATGACGGTATTCGAGATTTGATCATGAAGGACAATTCGCTCCGGGTGAAACATAACCTGTCTGTTTCCGGTGGAAACGATAACGTGAATTATTATGTATCCACTGGCTTTTATGAGGAAGACGGATTGTTGCGTTTCGGGGATGAATCCTTTAATCGATTTAATGTGGATGCGAAAATCGGTGCCAAAGTAACCGACTGGATGAACCTGGATCTATTTGTTAAATACAAATCAGAAAATGAGGATTTTCCCTGGAACCAGAACTTTGGACGCGCCTGGTACATGAACTGGATTGGTAAAATAAAATTTGGTACCCCAGCCAAGTATCCCGGTACCGATATTTGGACCCAACAGACCAATGTGGAGGCCTGGAGAAAAGTACGGCAAACGATTACGGATAACCAGATTGTGCTGTCACCAAAAATAGCCTTAGAACCAATAAAAGGCTGGGTGACGACAGTACAGTTGAACTATACGTCCACGCAAGTGGAAGACACCCGAACCGCCCTGCAATATCCCTGGGTCAGGCCCGGTGACGGCCCTAATTTTTCTGGTGGTGAAATTGACTTTATTCCACAGAACCGGGAGTCCACGGAGTATCACAACGAGTTGAGAAGAAATACCTATCTTTCTCCCAACATCTATTCGTCGTACTCCAGGGTATTGGGAATGCACGACCTTCAATTGATGCTTGGGTACCAACAAGAGGAGTACAACTTCAGCAACCTGGGTGCAAGAAGTTTCTTCCTATTGAGTGATGCCATTCCGTCGATTAGTACGGCAGTCGGAGATCAATTGGTAAATGACGGAGTGGGACATTGGTCTACGCGAAGCTTTTTTGGAAGGTTTAATTATATTTTTGACGAAAAATACCTGCTTGAAGTAAACATGCGGACGGATGGATCCTCCAGGTTTGAAGAAGCTGAAAGATGGGGCGTGTTCCCCTCGGTCTCGGCCGGCTGGATACTATCGGAAGAGAATTTTATGTCAGCAACGAATTTATTTGACCTGTTGAAAATTCGCGGATCCTATGGAACGCTGGGTAACCAGGATGTGGCCAATTATTTATTCATCCCGACCATGCCGATTCGGCAAACCAACAACTGGTTATTTGGTACACAGCGGGCCTGGACAGTGGGTGCACCCAATCTAAACAGTGTGAATTTATCCTGGGAAACCGTATCCACACTGGACCTGGGCATTGATGCCGAGTTACTCAACAATCGCTTAGGGGTAACCTTCGGTGTGTACGAAACAAGGACGTCCGATCTGGTGGGACCAGGACAGCCCCTTCCGGCGGTATTGGGCTCAACCGTGCCAAAAAGGAACGAAGGAGAGATAAAAACACGTGGGTGGGAGCTGGAACTTTCCTGGAAAAATCAGGTAAATCAGGATTTCCGCTACGAAATCAGAGGCCAATTGGCCGATTTCCGAAGCACCGTGGTGGACTACAACAATCCAAACGGCTTGTTGAACACCTTTTACCCGGGACAGGATTTGAATGAAATCTGGGGATACCGGTACGACGGGCATTTTCAAACCCAGGCGGAAATCAACGAAGGGGTAGATCAGAGCTTCATTTATTCCGGCGTGTGGAGAACGGGTGATTTCCGGTACAAAGATTTGAATGGAGATGGTAAAATCGATATTGGGGACAATACGGTGACCAATCCCGGCGACCAGGAGATCATTGGAAACACCACGCCGAGGTACACCTATGGGTTGAATTTGAGCGCACAATACAAAAACTTCGATATTTCGGTTTTCTTTCAGGGAGTAGCCAAAAGAGACTGGACATTTGGAAGCAGCGCCGTATTTAGGGGACCGGCTGCCGGTCCGATGCACAACAATGTTCTGGAAGATCATATGGATTACTGGCGTGACGAAACAAGTGCATTGGGTGCCAATCCGGATGCCTATTTCCCAAGGCCTTACGCGCAGTTTTTTGGCGAAAATGTAAAGAACTACGGAAGACCTACGGATCACCTGTTGCAAAATGCAGCCTATCTGCGGCTTAAAAACCTACAGATTGGGTATTCGCTTCCGCGAAAAATCGCTGAAAAAGTGTTGTTAACGAATGCCCGGATCTTTGTGTCGGGTGAGAATCTGTTAACCTTTACCGATTTGATGTTTTTTGATCCGGAGGCACTTGCCGGACGATGGTACGGTGCGGGAGATGCCTATCCGCTGAGCACGACCATGTCTGCCGGTTTAAACCTTAACTTCTAAAAAAACGACGCTATGAAATCGAGCATGACGTACCCCTCACACACCGGGATGATTACAAGCCATGCGAGATTCCATGTGACTACTAAAAGATAATTATAAACACATGAAAAAGCTATTTTATATATTCTTACTTGTATCGGGAACGTTTCTGGTTTCTTGTCAGGAAGATTTCCTGGAGCGGTCACCACTCGATCAGATATCCGATCCGGAATTCTGGAATAGTCAGTCCGACCTGGAGTTATTTCTTAATTCCTTTTATGATACGTTCGATGGTTGGCCCGCTTCTGGTGGTGGAAAAGCACCCACCAAGGACGAGGGAACCGACTTTGCACTCGAAGGCCTCAATGCCTTTGGCGGCACCTTTACCCAACGAATGGATGGGGTTTTGAACGTACCGGGTTCCGGTGGGGGCTGGAATTGGGGAAATATTCGAAACATCAACTACTTCCTTGCCAATGTCGACCGCGTTCCCGAAGGAGGAGCGATGCGAGAGCATTACGTAGGCGAAGGACATTTCTTCCGGGCCTGGTTTTACTTTGACCTGTTCAAGGATTTTGGCGCCTTGCCCATCATTACGGTTCCCGTCACGGCAGAAGATGAAGATATCTTGTACAGTGGTCGAGCCAACCGAACGGAGGTCTTTGATTTTATACTCAGTGACATCGATATGGCCATCTCCAAAATGGACCCAAGCAATCAGTTGGCAACGCCCGGAACCCGGTTGAGCAGAGACATTGCGTTGTTATTTAAAGCCAGAGCAGCCTTATTCGCCGGTAGCTGGGAAAAATACCATCAGGGCACCGTCTTTGGCGGACAAACGGATGGCAGCGGATACATCCAACAAGCGGCTGCTGCTGCGAAGCAGCTGATTGATGAGGGGAATTTTTCTCTGGTCCAAGGAGATAGCAACAGCGTCTATTTTGAGCTCTTTAATCAGGTAAACTATGCCGGTAATCCGGAGGTGATCTTTTACCAACATTTTGATCGGGTAAACGGAGACAGCTTTAGTAATCAGCTGTGGAACTGGCCAAATGGGTACGGCTATACCTACGATGCATCCCGGTTTTATCTAAGCAACGACGGGTTGCCCATAGCGGTCAGCCCAAATTTTGTTGGCGATGAGACTTTAGAAATTCTGGAAACGAATCGCGATCCCAGACTTGCGCAGACGTTTATGGTACCCGGCGATATCCGACGAATACAAGGCACGGACACCTTGTACTTCGAGGTCCCGGACGTAGATAATAGCGGTACCGGTATTGAATCGCAAAAATTCCGCCATATCGTCGTAGACCCGGCTGTGGGCATCAATAACGGCAACGTTGATTACATCTTTATGCGCTATGCAGAGGCTTTGTTGATTTATGCCGAGGCGAAGGCCGAGCTGGGTACCCTGACACAGGCGGATGTGGACATGACCATTAATCAGCTTAGGGATCGGGTAGGGATGCCTCACCTGATCTTGAATGCCATCACCCCCGATCCCAATTGGCCGGATTACGGCTATTCCTTGCCAGATTACTTACACGAGATCAGGAGAGAGCGGGTGGTGGAATTGTTTGCAGAGGGGTTTCGCTTTGACGATTTGATGCGTTGGAGAGCCCACGAATATTGGGCAGGCAAGCGCTTTGTCGGTACTTTTGCAACGCCCGAATTACAGGAAATATCAAATGTTCCGATAAATCCGAACGGATTCTTTGATCCATTTCGGGATCGGTTAAGTGGTCCGGATGGGGGATACGGATTTGATCCCGAGAGGGATTATCTGGTGCCGCTCCCAACCAATGAACTGACGTTAAATCCTAACCTCGACCAAAATCCGGGTTGGTAAGGTAACCTGTTCTAAACTAAAAATAAACGAATGATGCATGGCTGCGTCGGCGCGACTATCCGGTCTGCGCGGACGTGGCCTGCTTTTTACAGCCTCTTTGACCCTAGCCCTTTTCCAAACAACGCTACCTTTACTGTCAGCCAATGAAAAAGAAACAACTGCATCTGAGGTTCCTGGTGTGGGGCTTCCTGGCCCTAAACCTATCTGGAGCGTGGATCGTCTGCGGGCAAACCGCGGCTGCTGATTCGGACGGGAATAGTTCGCAGCTTGATCGGAGAGAGCCTTTGGAACTAATGGGAAATCGATTCCTTACCTTTGCCTCCGTGGTTCGGGTAAACCAAATCGAAACCACCCGAACCGAGTCGCGCGGTGTGGATGAGTCGGCCGTGCACAGCCCCAGGGAAGCCCGTATCTTCCGAGAAACCATCGAAAATGCCTGGCCGGGAGCTCGGATGACCTGGGCCTTCAGCTGGCTTGCCTTGCATGACGAGCGGGAAAACTACCGCGAACTTCGGGAACTCATCGTTTCTTACAATAAAAAATACGGGGACGAAATCACCTTTATACCGGGCGCCTATTTTTCCCCCATGTACAACAGCCGGGAACAAACCAACCGCGACCTGCACGAAGGCCTGCAACGCGTCTCTGAGATGGTGGGGGATGGGTACCGGCCCCTGGCGGTTATCGCCGGTTTTATGTCGGCCGATAACCTCCGCTACCTTGCCGAGGAAGAAGGAATTCACGTTTGTCAGGGCACCATCTGGAGCCAGTACGCGGTGGATAACGGAGACGGGGAAGGATCCATTGTGTACCCCTATTATCCATCCGCCGAACATTTCAACAAGCCGGCCCAGGGAGCGGCCGATCAAATCGATTGTGTGAATCTGGATGGCTGGACGGTCGACTTTCTGAATGCAAGGTATCCCGGCGCCAGACGGATCGATGGCGTCAACTGTGGCAGCCGGATGGGAGTCGGTCCGATAGAAACAGTAATTAGATTGGGTACAGCACCAGGTGTGCAGCAGATGCTGGCGACTACCAGCACCCACTTTGATAAAGGATATGACCTGAACGGGTTTGCCTGGGTGACCTCCATCTGGGAACTGAGCCTGGTCGAAGCCCGGAAGCTTTTTCCCGGCTACCAGGGGCGCAATGGTATGGAAGGCCTGGATATCTGGCTACGTGAAATTCGCCGGCGCTGGCCGGACGCGAAGGCCATCACGCATGGAGAGTTTGGGATGCTATGGCGGGATCATTTCAAAAGCAATGATGAATTGGATTACCGTTTTGTACACCGGGGGTCCGGCATCTGCGGATCCGAACCGGAACTGGAGATTCGCTGGTTTATGAACAAGGATTTTCGAATGGCTACACTCAGAAACTGGATCGAACAGACACCGGAAAGGGTCATAGACTTCACCAGATACGATTTAAAAGCGCAGGAACCGCCTGATCCGCGACCCGGACATCCCATTCGCAACTGGAGCCTGATGAATCGTCTAAATCAAAAAGGAAGCCGGCCGCAAGATGTACCGATGGAAATAGAGGCATTGTATCCGGAAGAACAAGAGATGATCAAAAAGAGGTACCCGGTTTTATTCGAGGAAGGGCATCCGCTGAGTATAAAATAAGCAATCAGAAGTACCTCGCCACGACATGTATGGCGAATGAACCCTGGGCGTAACTTTGAAGGACACGCGCTTCACCGATCTTACCCGGAAATTCTGAACGTACCCCATCTAAACTAAACATTAAAAACCCAGAGAGGAATTTGCTACGTTCTCTCAGCTAAGTGTATTCGTTGTCATGAAAGCCTTTTATTTACACCTTATTATCCCCCTGACTTTTGTCTCACTTCACAGTTTTGGGCAGGAGATTTTCAAAAATACGTTACAGGATGATGTAGTCTTGGTTACCAAGAAATTGATAACGACGTATGGAAAAGAAAACAATGAACGCATTGTTCGGGGTGTCAGGCACCTATCGGATCTTTGGTTTGAAGAAAATGGGAATGGCGCTGAATTTCAGGAGTTTTGTCTGAAGCAGTTTATCCCTTCAGGTCCGGAGCTTGATAATGCGCTCCATATTGCTGAACAACAATTCAGTGCCATCAATGGGTACCAACGGGAACTCTCTCTGGCACTCGATTACCCATTGGTGACCATGACGCGACCGATCACTGAGCTTGATCGGTTTTTTAGCGATTCAAAAATTACGATTGATTTTTTCAAAAGCAAACTTGCCCTCGCCATCGCCCTCAATTTCCCCTATTATACCAATGAAGAAAAGGAAGCATTTGGGGCTAGCTGGAGTCGGAAAAAGTGGGCAATGGTCAGATTGGGAGATAAATTTGATTTCAGGTCCGACCCGAATAAGGAGCCCGACCCCATGCCGATTCCCGATGAGCTTCGTGATTATACCAGCCGCTATATTCTATCAATGGATCATGTGGTATCACCCGAACTGGAAGTCCTTTTTCCTGAAGGAACCCGGCTAAACAGTCACAATGGATTACGAGACGAAATCAAAGGACTTTATTACAGGGATAATCCGCTGGAAAAGCAGCGCGTCATACGTACCATCGTGATGCATATCATCTATCAAACCATACCGGCATGCATGGTGGGAGAAACGGCTTATTATTGGGAACCCATAGCCAATAAGGTGTATCTGAAAGAGGGAGAAAAACTTGTCGAAACAGCTTTTAAGGCTGAACCCGATACTAGATACAAAGTGTTGCATCACAACATGTTGTCGAAGATGCGGCAGGATGCCAACTATCCTGAAGGATCAACCTATTTGACCCGAACCTTTAAAAATGCCCAACTGAGTGAAGAAAAAATTGTCTCCTTACTGGAATCGGTTTTAAACGTTCCAGAAAAGAAAGCCGTAGCGGCATTGATTGAAAAAAAGATTGGGAGAAAGTTAGAACCCTTCGACATTTGGTACACGGGATTCAGCGACAATACGAATTATAAAATGGATGAACTGGATCAGTTGATCAAAGAAAAATATCCCACCCCAATGGCGTTCCAGCAAGATCTACCCAACATCCTCAAAAGAATTGGTTTCCCGGATTTTGAAGCGGAATTTTTTGGCAATCACGTGGTAGTTGATCCTATTCCTTCCGGCGGTCATGCCAATGGGCCACAAATGAAAGGCGCTAAAGCACATTTGCGTATCCGTTTTGAAAAGGATGGCCTGGATTACAAAAATTACAGGGTGGGTATGCATGAAATCGGCCATACCATTCAGCAGAATGTAGGCACCTACATGTCGGATTATTATTTACTGAAAGGCATCCCAAGCAGCCCCTATACAGAGGCCATGGCAGATCTTATTGCGTACCGAAACTTGATTGCCTTAGGAATAAATGAGGAATACAGCGCCCGGGAAAAACAGGACAATGCCTTGGCGGCGTTTTGGTTTGTTTGTGAAATGGGATCGGAAGCGCTTCACGAGATCAGGGTTTGGCATTGGCTGTATGATCATCCGGACGCTACGGTTGAAGAGCTTAAGGAAGCAACCATTACGATTGCGAAGGATATTTGGAACCAGTATTTTGCAGACATTTTTGGTGTAAGGGATGTCCCTATCTTAGCCATCTATAACCATTTCATTTCCGGGGCGCTCTATTTGCACAGCTATCCCATTGGAAATATTGTCGTCATGCAATTGGAAGAGCAATTCGAGGGAAAGGATTTTGCAACGGAAATGATACGTACCTGCAAAATCGGTAAGCTTACTCCGGATCTGTGGATGATTGAAGCAACGGGAGAGCCTTTAAGTGCTAAACCACTACTTAGTGCCATGCGACATGCGCTTGAAGCCTATAAATAACCTTTGTGCAAGGCTTTACGCCATGTCTTAAAAAATAGTAAAAGTATAACCCCTAAATAAATTCCTTATTATGTGTAATAAAACGAGTAAGTTTCTCCATCAAATAATCTTCCCTTTACTTTTATTGATTGGTTGTGGTACTGCGGTACACGCCCAAAAGATTATGTTACCGGCCGACACGTCAATTGTCTCTACTGATGAAGTAACCGTTAACGGGAAAAGAATACCCTATCAGGTTACGGTAGGTACTCAGCCGGTATACGGTGAGGATGGAGCACCTGATGCAGCGCTGTTTTATACCTATTACGAGCGAAATGACGTCGATCAGGTCGAAAATCGACCCATTGCATTGTCATTCAATGGAGGGCCGGGAGCTGCATCCCTATGGATGCATTTGGGTTATACAAGTCCCAAGCGACTGGAAATAAGTGATGAGGGATATCCCATCCAACCCTATGGTATCGTTGATAATTCCCATTCAATTATAGATGTAGCAGACATTGTATATGTTGATCCGGTTAATACGGGTTTTTCACGCATAGTGAATGACGGCAAGCGGGAAGATTTTTTTGGGGTGTATCAGGATATTACCTACCTGGCTGACTGGATTGACAATTTCCTGTCACGACAGGGACGCTGGAGATCCCCCAAGTATCTGATTGGGGAGAGTTATTCGGCAACACGCGTAGCGGGCTTATCTGCTGAACTGCAAGACCACCATGGGATTTACCTCAATGGAGTAGTTATTGTTTCCGGGACTAAAATGGAACTACCTATCGCAAGCAATGAAGTACTACAGTTGCCTAACTACGCTGCGGTAGCCTGGTATCATAAAAAGCTACCTGAAGATTTACAGAAAAAAAGTCTCACGGAATTGCTCTCAGAAGTTGAAACGTATGCCATAGAGGAATATTTACCAGCAGTCGAACGAGGGGGATTTATTGATGAAGATCAGAAACAAGCCGTTGCGGAAAAATTAGCCCGGTATACCGGTCTCACGAAGGAATTCATATTGGACCACAATCTGACCGTCCCCACGAAAGCTTTCAGAAAAGAGTTGCTAAGGGACGAAGGATATTTCATTGGTCTTTCGGATGCACGGTATAAGGGTATCGATAAAATGGATGGGGGCGATACCTTTACCGGAAGTACGCCACCGGAGGCAGCTGCCTGGGATAATGCCTTCACTCCAGCAATCAATGCATACCTTCGAGATGAGTTGAATTTTAAAACAGACCTGCAATACCAGGTTTCCGGTGCTGTATTTCCCTGGCCCTGGGACAGATTTACGGATGGGACCGGAGATAAATTGCGTAATGCCATGATGCAGAACCCCCGTCTACACGTATTATTTCAAGCCGGATATTACGATATGTTGGTGAATTATTTCAGACAAATGAATGGTATGTGGAAGCTTGATCCAAGCGGTAAAATGAAAGACCGTTTGCATTTTAACGTGTATGAAAGTGGCCACATGATGTATGTCAGGGAGGAAGATTTGGTAACCTCTACCAATGATCTCCGGGAGTTTATTCAACAATCCATCCCCTTGAAGGGTGAGGCGGCAACGTATTGATGTAGACTATTATTGGTAATTGCATCCATCTTCCAACTACAAATGCCAGCTGGGTCTAGTTGCAAACGACACCCAGCTGGTGAGTCAAATTCCCCAAACAGCTTTTTAAAAATTGTACCCTAGCCAATTCTTTTGAATGAAGTTTACTGGGGCCCTGCGGGTAAGTGGTTAAGCAAATACCTCACCATATAAAGCCTCAAATGCAGTGAAGTGCCTTTTCCCTCACTCAGACCATGGTTTCGGTTGGGATAGGTCATGTAATCAAACGGCTTACCCAGTTCGATCAGGCGATCCACCAATCCTTCGGTAATTTCAAGGTGGGTGTTGGTTTCACCTGTTCCGTGAATAATCAAAAGATCCCCCTTTAATCCTTCCGCAAAATTTATAGGTGCGGATTGACGGTATCCTTCAGGGTTCACTTCAGGCGTATTCATGTAGATCTCCTGAAACCAGGCGTTGTAAAGGTGGGGCTGCGGCTTCGGCGCAACAGCGATTCCCACATCATATACGTCCGGTTTACGAAACATGGCATTTAGGGTATTGGACCCTCCGCCGCTCCATCCCCAGATCCCTACCCGGCTAAGGTCAACATAGGGCCTGGTCCGCCCAAGCTCCTGTAAGGCCGCTGCCTGCTCATCCGTTGACAGGGGACCCAATCTTCCCGCTACGGCCCTGCGCCATGCTGCTCCTTTAGGAGATGGGGTACCCCGGTTGTCAATCGATACCACAAGGTATCCGAGGTCGGCAATAACACGGTGATAATCAGTCATCGCATGTCCCCAGGAATCCATTACGGTTTGCCCGTGAGGTTCGCCATAAACGTAGACAAAAACAGGGTATTTGGCAGCCGGATCAAAATCGACCGGCTTGATCATCCAGGCATCCATTTTAATTCCATCGCCAATATCAAGGGTCAGGAACTCTTTTGGCTGAGGATCCAGCAATATGACTTTTTCATGGAGCTCCCTGTTACCTTCAAGTACACGTTTCACGTTATGCTCAGGCAGACCAATAAGTTCCGTTACAGGAGGTGTATTTGCAGAAGAAAAAGTATGAAATGCCCATTTACCATCAGGAGAGATGGTATAATGGTGCGTCCCCGGCTGATCGATTGGGGTTATCCGTTCTGCTTTTCCTTTTCCGTCAATCCGTACACGGTACAAATACTTTTGGGTCCCATTGTCGGGAGATGCATAATAGTAAAACCACCCTTTATCCTCATCCATACCTGCCCTACCGATGACATCGTACTCTCCCGGTGTCAATAGTATCTCTTTCTTTCCTTCACCGGACACCAAATAGGCGTGTCTCCAACCATCCTTTTCAGTCAGGACAATAAAATTGCGGGTATCACTAATCCAATCCACACCTCCGTTCGTTCCATAACTTGCTACTACCCATGCCGGATCAGATTCCTCGTAAATAGTGTTTATACTTCCATTAATAATGTTGGCGGTCAAAAATTGTCTTTGGTCCCTAAATCGGCTTCTCTTTTCCACCAGTACCTCCTCCGAATTTCCTGCCCAGCTAACCTGTCCAATATAATATCCTTCTTTTGGTATGGGTAGTGGCAACCATCGAATGGCTTTTCCTGAAGTGTCCACCACACCTACACGCAATACAGCGATAGCTCCACCCACCCTGGCAAATCGCTGCTCTTTTATTTCCGGATAAGAAGGATCACTGGGAATAAGTGAAGCTCTTTTTCTCACCTCTTTCGCATCGGATTGTACAAATACGATATGCGTACCATCGGGACTCCAAACAGCCCTTCCGTTTGAAACCGCTTCGGAATTGGCATCAAACGTAAGTCGGGTAGTATTTCTACTAATCAGGTTATAGACAAAAAGATCTCCCTGTTCAGCAAAGAGAATTTGCGTACCATCCGGAGAAATACGGTTATTTGCTCCGGCCACAACTTTTTCATTGGCACCCGTTTTCCGGTCCACCATCCAATAATCGGACCCGGTGTGATCGTCGTCCTTACCGGAGATTTCTACTAAAATTTTGTCACCCTCCGAAGACAAAACATAGTTTTCAATGATAAAAGGGATTGAATAACCAAACCTGTCAAAATCCTCTGGGGAAATCAGCACCGTTCGCTTGCCCCCGGGCACATCATAATTTACCAGTGCCTGTGTATCCTCTCCCGCTAGATTTTCAAGGAGAATGTAACCCGAACCATTCGGAAGCCATCTTCCGTTGAATGAATTGGGTGAAAAAGCATTTTCTTCATAAATCTCCTTCAACCTTTCCTTAGTATGTTCAGGGACAACCACTTTCGGGTGATTTTGAGATGCGTTTGACTGACCATAGGCGACATATGACAGGAAAGCGGCATTGGCCAGCAGAATCAAAGAAAGCAATAGTGAAAATTTGCTATTTTTTATCATATTGTCTAAATATATTTTTCTATTTAAAGCATATTAAATTCGCCGATTAAATGAGTATACACGTGTTTTTTCAGCAATTTTGGGCAGTCAATACAGCCTGTTTTTTTGAGTAAAGTAATCTTCTTCAAAGTCAGTAATCGCTTTTCTGTGAATATTATTTCTTTTCAAACATTTCCCGGTCTGATAGTAAAATTCCCAATAGTAGTAACTGAGTGACTTATTTACATAGTTTTCTCTTCAAAAATAGCTAACTACTTCTCCCAAAATTCGATCACTACGGGATTTTCCGGGAGTCCATTTTCCTCAGCATCTGGCGTACTCAAAAATTCGATTTTTGTTACTTCTCCATCCGAGGCTTTAAGATTTACTGCTTGTGTTATAAGGGATTCGTTCTCAGTATCGAGTGAAGCACTCAACATGTAAACGGAAACCTTCCCGCCCTGTGTGACCCTTAGGCTGAGATCGCATCCTCCGTCTTCGCAAAATATCTCTTTGGCAGTATTTCGATCTTCTTCTATTGATGGGTCGAAGGTTTTAATGATGCCCGATGAATAAGGGCCAATAGGCGGATACACAAGGGTAGCCTGTGGCGAAACGGCACTTGTAGCAGCCATCACGGAAATAACCTCGACATCGCGTTCAATTGGGTATTCCACCCCATTATTTGACACTGTTTTTGTATAGGCACCCGTCTGCTCGTCCCAACTGACGTAACTATTCAATCCTTCATCCCAAATCACGATGTGCTGCTCCAGGTAATTTTGCGCTTTGTGCATGGAATAATCTGAAAAATGACGGAAGATATAACCTTCTTCCTGATCACCTGTTCCACCTCCCTGCATTGGATCTATCTTATAGGTTCCGACTACGTTTGGTTTACCTCTATTAAGCTTAACCGCATTTTCTTGCACAGTTGGAGGAATAAAGGCCTTCCCTGGCAAGTCAAAGGCCCAGGTGGGACCGGCATGAATTTTTTTAAAATTATCCGGAGCAGGAATTCCATACATGTCACCTCGATAGGGATAGTTTTCATCGTTGCCCCAATGAGGCAGCAAAAAAGCATGTCCTAACTCATGAATTAAAATACCCGGGCTGGTGCCATTTCCCACGCCACCAAAATCCCAGGCCTGTCCGCCTGCATTGGCACCATAAATATTTACATAATAAAGACTAAATCGACCATTGGTTCCTCCGGCAGCTTTCAAGGCAGACTTCCAGGCCAATGCGGCAGCTTGTTCGCCATCAAATTCGTATCCGGTTTTTACCTTGTAATCAGCCTTAGAATCCACTCGTGTCGCTGGTATGACAGCCCCTCCTTGCATTTTTCTCTCCGGGATGATCAATTCAGGAAAAACAATATCAGGTACTCGGCGAACTTCCATATCAGCAGTAGGCCATTTAGCTTCCAATTCTACTTGCCATCCTTTCGGATAGTCTCCCGGCGTATAATCGAAATAATGAACATCAAACATGGTCATGATAATCTTTGATGGTGCACCCACTTTAAGACTTTCAATTGAATGGGTTTTATCACCAGCCTGGATTTCAATACTTAAGCCCGGCTGCACCCATTCTTTGGGAATAAAACCAGTAAAGGAATTTTCATAACTATGCTGAATTATCCCTGGGCCATTAGGGATACTTTCAGGTAGTATTTCCGGACCGGAAAGGGGCATGGTCAAGGTTTTACCATTTAATTTTAAGTTTGCTTTTACTTCAGGAGCCTGACTTTGGCTTGGAGAAACCACATGTACTTTTAGAAGGGCTTCCAGATTACTAAAAAGCCTGAAAAGTTCATTTTCAGGTTCCATAACATGCTTTTGAGCAAAATAAACCCCATCAATTTTTGCATCACTCGGTTGCGAACAGCCTGTAATCATTAAACTCGAGATGCTAATTATAATGATAGATGTTACAAAGAATATTTTTTTTACAGATGATAAGTATTGCATTGGATTCCTTTTTAATTTTAAAATTACTAAACGCTTATAAAATAGTATGTAAATGTCTCTTAAACCTGAAATATGCAATAAGCAGTTAATTTTCGGTGACCTTTAAAAACTGAATACATTTAACTTTGATCGCTGTAATGGCATTTTAAAGTCAATTGATCCAATCAAAACATCGAACACTGTTAAACTGATTATTCCAGTCCCTGTCGAGTAACGATTGGCACATAGCCTGCCTCCATACCTGCCGGCGGAGTGACGATCAAAGCCGGGTCAACATCGGCTAACTTCCCTATCAAAGGCGGAGGAAGGTATTCCTCGTCCATTTTCCAGTTTCTGTGTAGCAACTCCACCCTTCTTTGCATTTCTTCCCGTTCCTCATGACTCAAATCAGCATTGAGCAAGGCAGGTTGGTCGGCAAATCGATACCAGTAATAGGTAACGGTACTGCCATCTCCCAGTTTTGCCTTGAAAGGCCCAGCCGCCGGGCCTGGATTTTTCCAGCTACTATCTCCCTCTTCAGGAGTAACATAAGTAAGGGAGGGCCTGTCATCTTCAGCCCTATTAAAGCTCACATTATGCAGTCCGGTTTCAGCAGGAACATCACCCGGAGCCACTGCTACCCATTGGCCAATGTCATCCTCACCGGTTTTTACCATTTTATAGTATTCAGGAAGTGTTGCCAGCGTATGGCCGTTTTTATCTGATTTTGTGATTAGATCCCCATCCCAGCGGACCCTTAAGGTAGCCGAATCAGTAACATTTGCGTCCATATAAGAAGTAATATTCATTAAAGCACGTTTGTCCTTTGGAATATGTTCTCCGTAAAATTTCCAGTTTGATCTGACACCTTTGTTAAACTTTTGCATGGTAGCGTGTTCCACTTTTATTTTACCGTCAACAGCATCACCCCCGTCAAACCATGCTTTGACATTGTCCCATAGGGCCTCCTTTTTATAGACCATCAGGCGGTGAAGCAGTTCCGAGTTGCCATCTGGACCTGCCGGATATTGCGTCGGAGCCATACGTGCATAGGTCTGACCTTTGGAATCAGTGGCTTCATAGGAGTGAATATGCTGGGTTTCCATTTGAAAAGCCTTATTCGGTTCTGAGGGACGTTGATCTAAAAACAGTCCACTCAGACGAGGGTCTTCCACTGATGCTTGACTCCAAAAATAAGGAGTAAAGAATGCCACGGGACCCTTAAAATTTCCGGCATTTAAAAATAAGGTCCAGCACTGATTGCCAGTGGGTACAGCTGTACCTGCGGTGGTAGATGTCGGCTCAGTAAGCGGTAAAGGCAGGTATCCACTACCAAATAGCTCACCACTGGTGCCTTGTTTGAGATTCAGACCATCCGGAGGCCACAGTAGCCATGGACTCAGTTGCGCTACGCCATATTTCCCTCTCGGGTCGCTCCAGTCCCTTCCTCTACCGGCCCCCGGACCGTTGGCCCATCCGGCAAAATTAAGTTGGACACCGCCCATTATAAATTTAGGCGTTGTTGTTGCATACTCGGTATCGCGCCACCAGCCAAGACCTCCTTCAATATCTGTATACAATTTTTCTACCGGCAAAGGCCCATCATATTGCGGATGCATCCAGGTACCGAATAACCCGGACTGAAAACTCCTTCCCGAATATTCTCGTAACAAAGGCCAGGCAGCAGCGTACATGGAGTAGCCTGCATTGTATAATTCATCCACTATTTCTCTTTGTGTAATCATATACCCACCCACATGGGCCTTTCGGATCATGCTTTCTTTAGCGCTTTCCTCAGCATCCTGGGCGGTAGCAACCGCAGTAACTAACAGGAGCAGCGAACAAACGGTTAAGTGTGTGATTCTAAAATATTCCGTTCGCGTCCACCAAAAAAAAGACCTGGCAATTTTAAAAAACGCGATAGGCAACAATTCAGGAAAATACGTGTACCAGGTATTCTTTTTCATGTTAGTTATCTGATAGTACGGTCGTCCAAGATCGAAAAGACTAGAAATAATCTAATCGAAAAATATCTTAAAAGTAAGTTAGGAATAATTTTTTTTTCGGACATCCTATCATCGCTCAACTTTTATCGCTGGTCCCAAAGGAAATTTTCGAAAGGGTTGTTGAGCCGGAAGGTTCCGAACCCTATTTCAAGCAACATAAGAAGTTGGACCATTTCATCTGCATGTTCTGAGCTCTTGTGACCAGAAAAGGCAGTCTGAGGGAGCTATGCAAAAATAATGGTCTTATTATTTTAAAGCTTATCTTGTTCGGAATTAACCCGTTGCCCGTGAAAAGCACACTTTCTGACCTGACCCGTACGCATGACCACAAGTTTTTTGCGCTAAATTGGTATTTTATGGAAAGGCTACGAAAAATTTTGAACGCAATCCGGTCACCGTTAACATATCATATTTTTTGGCTAAGATGTTTGAGTAGTAACCCGTGCAAAGACTGTAACTTTATTCCCTTCTTGCAACGAGACTGCCCATCCAAAAAACGAATAAGGCAGGTTCAAATTAATTTAATTTTCCTTTTGATCGAATAAAAACAACCAATACCGCCATGAAACGATCCCTAAAGGCCATGTTACTAATTCTACCGATTTTTTCAATCGCCATACGTACATTGGCTCAGGGGCCAGCAGGCTACCAGGAATGCGGACCGGAAACGTATTTTGAAGAGCCAACCAATGTCGCTTTTGGGAACAATGGAAATTATAAATACCTGTTTAATCAGGTGGGGCAGATTGTTTTTTCGCGTGGACAGTTTTTTGGGGGGCCGAGTTCGGCAGAAGTGGAAAAAGCTTGGTACCAAACCATCAGCGAAATGGATGTGGAGACCCCTTCCGCTAATCTTAAACTAGCATTTTCTAAACTGAAGAAGCATTTGATAGGGGAATCAGTACTTACACCAAAGGAGATTACCCTACAGGACTCCATTATTCAAGCCAATATTTCAGCGATCGGCATCAAAAAAGAAATCATTAAGCAGTCTTTTGAGCTGGTACGTACCTACGAGGAGACGGAAGGTCCCTTATTCGATATTCGAGGAAAAAGAATCATGCTCCCGAGGGAAGTACAGCCCGGTATGGAGATTCATTATGCGCTTTTTTATATCATGGATGCCATTACCCGTAGCTATAGTGCTGCAAAGCTGGAAGAGTTTCCGGAGGTATACCAAGGGGCCATGTTCAAGACCGCAGCCTATTTTCCAGGGATGGTGAATCCACCGAAAGATGCGGGTACTGTTTACCGGGTTAAAGTGAAGGCATCACAGACAGCAAACTGGGGAACGCCCATTTATTTTCACCAGGATGCCTATTCCCGCCGACCTACCGGAGCCTACGTCGCTCCCGGTACGCTTGTTACTATTAAAGTACCTTCAGCAGTTGTTGACAAGGGGTATACCATCCGGATTGGAACGCATTTCTGGGATTTGCGGTACCGGAACAGAATCGCGCGGCTGGATAGGGCAACCATCATCTATCCCGTGATCGCCGAAACCATCACCGTAGGTTCTCCTCTGGGCGGAAACATTTACTTTGAAGTTCCGGAAGGAAAAGAGGACGGGATCATTGATTTGGAAATTACCGGAGCCGTGCGGTCTCCCTATTTTTCTACCAGGGAGTACAACCGCACAAGCCTGGAGGATTGGAACGAAACCGAACGCCACCATCCCGGGGCCTGGGCCGATTTTGAATCTGACAAATTTCTCATGCAGGTGCCCACCAGCTGGATTTATGATTTTGATAATCCCAAAACCATGCTCAACAGGTACGACAGGGCCATGGATGCCGTAGCTAATCTGTTGGGCAAGCCATTGCCACTAGGAACCCACTTTATGTTCCGGCAGGTAGATGCAATCATGCGAGCAGGAGTCCATGCGCCCGGCTATCCCGAGATCAATGTTACGTATGACCCAACAGAAAAATCAGACGGAAAAGGAAATCATATCATGCTGCAGTCACCTGTGGAGCAACCCTGGGTCATTTTCCACGAAATGGGCCACTCACACGTCCCCTCCTTTTTTGAAAATGAAACAGAATCTATTGTAAACCTGCTACATGTTGCAGTTGCTAATCATGGATTTGGTATGGAACTGGATTCCGCTTTTGGCTGGTCGGTAAGCAACCGCCTGGATGTGGATTTGGATAGGGCAGCTATTAATCTAATGGTAACAGACCCCTTCAGAAACGATCTACCCTTGAACAGAGATCGCATGTCTTACCAGCACCGGGGACATGGCAAATACGTGGATGTGGTGCGCCTATTTGGCTGGGACGCCCTGGGGAACATGTTTAAACAAGTGAATGAAGATTATAACCGGGGAATTATCATTAAAAAGACCCATCACCCCACCGATGACAGGATTTTACGCATGTCGGTTGCGGCAAGTGCGGACCTCCGTCCTTTACTTCATTTTTGGGGGAGACCTCCAGAAAATAACAGTAGCTTGTCTGACAGTCTTGAAGCAGCTGGATTAAATCCATCCAGGGAAATTTTCGAAACACTGGAGCATTACAAATCCATCCTTCCCAAGACACTGGCACAGGCTCAGGCACATGCGAAATGGATGTTTCCAAAAGAAGGGCATCCTTCAGCGGATGGTCATGACCTGGAGCGGGACATGGCGTTTATCCATACAGATTGGAATGAGGCATATGCTGCACAAGCGATTGATCAGATTGAACGGATACAGAAACGTTATTTTCCCAAAAGCTGGGTGGGTAAGTGAGAAATGCCGATAGAAAACAGGAATATGGATAAAGTATGTACTATCCAGTCAAAAGTATTCTGACGTATAAAAAAACAATGAAGGAGATACAACCGATGGTAAAAAAAACAATTAGCCGTTCCTGGCTATTCCTGCTTTTGCTCGCGATATCCTGTCAGGAATCCCATAAAAACCTGCCGGACTGTGGACTATGCGCGAACACGGCGGCTAAATGGATCCAAGTTGCTGAAGAACTGCCTGATGAAGACTCGCTTTTTTATTTGCCCCGACCCGCGCCGCTTTTCCGCAAGGAATTCTCCCTGGTGGAAAAAATCGATAGCGCCCGCCTGTTCATTACCGCAGCGGGCTATTACAGGGCCTCGCTAAACGGAGAGCCTATCGGGAAAAATCTATTGGACCCGGCATGGACCGATTACAGCAAGCGGATATACTACACCGCGTACGACGTAACCTCACAACTAACGGAAGGTGACAATTGCCTCGGAGTAAGCCTGGGGAATGGTTTTTACAACCCCCTTCCCTTGCGAAAATGGGGGCGAAGAAACCCCAGAGTGGATCTGAATGTGGGGAAACCCACCTTTATTGCCCGGCTTGTGCTGTATCATTCCGACGGACAAACCACGGAGGTGGTGACGGATGATTCCTGGAGCTACGCGTATGGGCCCCTTCAAAAAAACAGTGTGTACATAGGCGTGGTATATGACCAGGGAAAGGAACTACCGGGATGGGATACGCCGAACTATAGCGCGGATTCCTGGCAGGCGGTGCAGCTAGGAGCGGGTCCCGGCGGTGCCTTGCAACCCGCCTTTTTCCCGCCGGTTAAAAAGATGCAGGAAATTCAGCCCATTTCCGTTAGCACCCTTCCCGATGGAAAACACCTCGTGGACATGGGGGTGAATTTTACCGGAACCTATCGGATACGAATTCCTGCCAGTGCAAGCGATACCCTGACCTTCCGGTTTGGGGAGCGGGTGTACGAAGATGGAAGCCTGAACCCCATGACCACCGTGGTCGGACAGATCAAGCGAGAGGGGATCGGTGGTCCGGGAGCACCTGCCATTGCCTGGCAAACGGACAGCTACGTTCCAGCCGGGAAGGAGGCCTATTTTACGCCTGATTTTGTTTACCGAACCTACCGTTACATGGAAATATCCGGCCTCGAGCAAACCCCTTCCCTGAACGATATTCAGGGCTGGTTTACCTATTCCGATGTGCCGGATCGAAATGATTTCAGCAGTTCCAGTCCCCTGCTCAACGAGATTCAGGAGGCAACCAAACGAACCTTTCTTTCCAATTTGGTAAGTGTGCAATCCGATTGCGCCGTCCGGGAGAAGTTTGGCTACGGGGGAGACCTCAATGCCACCAGTGAGTCGTTTATGTACAATTTCGACATGCAGGACTTTTACCGAAAAACCGTGTATGACTGGGTGGATGCCATGAATGATTCGTCCTTTGTAGATACAGCGCCCTTTGCCGGTATACAGTATTGTGGCATCAGCTGGGAATCCGCTTACCTAATCACCCAATACTACCTCTACCTGTATTACAACGACGTGGATTTGATTGAGGAGCGCTACGAGCAAAACCTTGAATGGATGGAAAAGGTGGCCCGGATCCATCCGGAGGGGTTGGTGGACAGTGGCCTCAGTGATCACGAATCCCTGGACCCCGTGCCGGTGCAACTTACGGGCACGGCCCATTACCTGCAATGTGCCCGGATCATGGCGACCTTTGCTTCGGTGATGGGGGATGCCGCTAACGAGCAACACTTTGGTCAGTTGGCCGATCACTTGCAGGAATTACTGAGAGCGGAATTTTGGAAGCAGGCAGTGGAAGGTCCCATCAATCGACAAACCCTGTTTTCCACTCTGCTCTACCACGGAATCATCCCGGAGGCGGAGTTGGGGGCAGCACGGGATTCCCTGAGAATGGCCATCCTTCAGGCACCCGCCGGGCATTTCACTACCGGCATTTTTGGTACCAAATACATTCTGGAAACCCTT
The DNA here is from genome assembly GCF_900109255.1 of Cyclobacterium xiamenense. Classification (NCBI taxonomy): domain Bacteria; kingdom Pseudomonadati; phylum Bacteroidota; class Cytophagia; order Cytophagales; family Cyclobacteriaceae; genus Cyclobacterium; species Cyclobacterium xiamenense. The sequence goes on from NZ_FNZH01000001.1 coordinate 228,955, forward strand.
TCCGAGCATGCCTCGGTTGACGAGGTTTTTGCAATTGTAAACAGCAGACAGTATCCCGGTTGGGGGCACATGATCGACCGCGGTGCGACCACCATCTGGGAAACCTGGAAGGAAAGTGACAATACCTTTACCAATTGCCATCCCATGTTTGGTTCGGTGACGGAGTGGTTTTACCGCTGGTTGGGGGGAATTCGCCCGGATCCGTCCTACCCTGGTTTTCGGGAATTTGTGCTGGCACCACGGGTCCCTCGGGATCTGAATTTTGTTCGCAGTACGTATCATTCTCCCCATGGGGAAATTGTCTCCCATTGGAAAAAAGGCACCGAAGGCACCATTACCTATGAAATGAAGGTACCCCAAGGCAGTAGGGCCCGGGTTTCGGTAGCCGTTCTCCCTTCTCAGAAACTGGTGGTGGAGAAACATCCGGAAGGATTTCAGCCGGAAGGCATGGACGGGTTAGCCAGCGGAAACTTTATCCTGGAGGAAGGAGCCTACACCCTGCGCGTTTCCAACTGAGCCAATCGTAACCGGCCCAAGAAAGCGTAAGTAAGCTGTAAAAAAATCCCACGTCAGGGACCGATCACTTTCCGGTCCAATAAATTTGACCCATTCATGCATAAAATACCAAAAATCAGTACCCTATTCTCCCTTTTCCTGTTCGGTATGTACCTCGCACAGTGTGCGGCCCCCGCCGAAAAAAGAGAAGCGGCATACCACCCCACAAATGTATTGCTAATTACCGCCGATGATTTGAATTATAACTCGGTCGGGGTCTACGGTTGTTCGGTGCCAGATATTACCCCTAACCTGGACAAGTTGGCCAAAGGAGGCATGCGTTTTACAAATGCCTTTGTGAACATTGCGGTGTGCCAGCCGTCCCGGCAGTCCATCCTGACGGGCCGGTACCCGCATACCAATGGGGCGCTGGGCTTCGAGCCAATCGACGCGTCGGTGGCTACCCTGCAGGAACAACTCAGCCAGGTAGGCTACCTGAATGGTATCCTGGGTAAAGAAATCCACCTAAAACCTACCGAAAAGTTTAAATGGGATTATTACATCCGAGAGGCAGACCTGGCATCGGGACTGGGTATCGGCAGGGACCCCGACTTGTATTACCAGTACGCCATGGAGTTTTTCAACAAGTCCAAAAAAGAAGACCAGCCCTTTTTTCTAATGGCAAATAGCCACGATCCCCACCGACCCTTTGCCGGTAGTGAGCAGGAAAAAAGACAATGGGGAGATGACCTGCCGGTAGCTACCCGGACCGTTCGGCCCGAGGAGGTCACGGTACCGGAGTTTCTTCCGGACCTGCCAGAGATCCGGCGGGAAATAGCCGAGTATTATACCTCGGTCTATCGTCTGGATCAGACGGTTGGTACCTTGATGCAAGCGCTTGACGATTCCGGCTTGGCCGAAAACACCCTCGTTATGTTTATCAGTGATAACGGCATGGCCCTGCCCTTCGGCAAGTCGAATTGTTACCTAAACAGCAATAAGACCCCCTGGATCGTGCAGTGGCCCGGCAAAATCCCCGAGGGCAGGGTGGATAGCACACATTTTATCTCCGGAATCGATTTTATGCCGACCATTCTACACGCTTTGCACCTACCGCCGGTGCCGGATATGGATGGGAGCTCCTTTCTTCCGCTGCTGGAAGGCAAGGCCCAAGCCAACAGAACGCGTGTTTTTACGGAGTTTCACAAGATTTTTGCCGGTGTGGATTACTCCATGCGCTGCGTGCAGGAGGGCAATTACGGGTATATCGTTAATTTTTGGAGTGACGGGAAACACAAAATTCGCGGAGATGCTGCCAGCGGCAGGACCTATCCCGCCATGGTAGAAGCGGCTGCCGAAAACGAAGCAGTGGCCAGGCGCCTGGAGATGTACGAATACCGTGTGACCGAGGAGCTTTATGATTTCGCCCGGGACCCCGATGGGCTTACCAATCTCATTGATGATCCGGCATATCGGGAGATTGTCGACGGACTGAAGCAGCGGTTATTCCGGGAAATGAGGCGTACGGATGATCATTTGGCCGGTGATTTTGAAGCCGGTTTTTTAGAAAATAATTGAAAGGCAAATGTATTTCGCCCCATCTGGGCTTGCGTAGGCGTTGTTCACAAGTTTATCATGGGGCTAGACCATCTGCCGCGGTGTTTCGCGCCTTCAGCGCTTGGTTTTAGCATATCCTTCCTTCATTGGATGGAGGTTGGCCTGTTTATTTGAATCGAGGATAAAGTCCTTTGGCGACGGGCTGGTTTTTTGCATGCAGCGGTCAAAAATCAATGGATCGCTTTCGTTTTCCTACCGCTAATCAATAAATTGAAACGGCAAAGCAGAACCCGGACCAACCTGTACCCCATGAATAAAACTCTGTATCCGCTTTTTGGTATCGTCACGGTACTGAATACCCCATTTAAAACCGATGGGGGCATTGACTACGCCGCGTTACGCCTGCACGTGCGGGAGGCCATGGCCGCGGGAGTGGCGGGCTTCCTGGTTCCGGCCATGGCTTCTGAAGTCTATCAACTCTCCCATCCAGAGCGACTTAAACTTGTGGAAACCGTCCTGGAAACGGTGAACGGGGAGGTGCCGGTGTTTGCCGGTGCGGGTGAACCGGACCCCGCCAGAGGAAAATCCCTGCTGGCCGCCTACCTGGAACTGGGCTGCAAACAGGTGCTTTTCCAAATCCCCTTTCGGGACGAGACGCAGTTCAAGACCGATTTCTACCGCCTGGCAGAATTAAATGTGCAAACCATCATGTTGCAGGATTGGGATGCGAGCGGGTACGGCTTGCCCGAAAACCTGATCTGCGAATTGTTTGAACAGGTGGAGGCCTTTCAATGCCTGAAAATCGAGACGGTTCCAGCGGGTTACAAATATTCCAGAATGCTTGCCCTTACAGATGGGCGGTTGCACGTTAGCGGAGGATGGGCCGTTGCCCAAATGATCGAAGGCCTGGAACGCGGGGTTCATGCATTCATGCCGACCGCCATGCACTGGGCGTATACCGAGATTTACCGTTGTTGGAAGCAGGGGGGAACGGAGGAAGCAACCGAACTGTTTTACCGCATTCTGCCGGTATTGGCCTTTTCCAATCAGCACCTGGAAATTTCCATTCATTTTTTCAAACGTTTGTTAGCTCGCCAGGGGATCTATCCTACAGCCCATGTGCGCGTGTCTTCCATCCCCTTTGATTCCCAACATCAGGTTACCTCCGACAGGTTGATCCAACGGGTGATTGAGCTCGAAAATGAAATTAAATGGAGCCGTAATGCCCTTTAACCGTGCCGCGGCTTCGTGAAAAAGAAAAAAAGTCGGGAGGCTCCCGGGTTAAAATAATACACTGTTTCGGTAATATATTGAAAGATTTCCCGACAGAATCGACCTACATTTAGGGCTTACAATCACCAATAGTGGTAAAGGTTAATCCGCAGAATGCTATTCCGATTTATCCATCCATTCCACAGCAGTAAACACCGCAAAGCGACTATTTTTTTGGTAGTAGTCGGCGTTTGGTTGATGCTGGGTTGCCAGCGATCGGATCCCCCCGAGGTTTCCGTTCTTTCAGAACAGGCATTTCTTGATCCTTCCACGGAAAACCGTCCAATGGCACTGTGGACCTGGATGAACGGATACGTCGATACGGTACAATTGGTATACGAGCTGCAGGAAATGAAAGACAAGGGCATGCGGGGGGCGATCGTTTGGGATATCGGTGCCCTCATCAACCCGGATGGGATGATCCCGGATGGTCCGGCTTTTCTTGGTCCGGAATCGCTCCAATACCTCGCCCTCGCTTTGGCTACCAGCGATTCCCTGGGCTTGGATTTGGGGATGAGCGCTGCCAGTAGCTGGAATTCGGGGGGCGAATGGGTGCGGGCAGCAGACGGTAGCAAAGAATTGTTGCGTTCTTCCTATCCCGTGGAAGGTCCAGCGACTGTCCAAATTACGCTATCGAACCCCGAATCCCCCAGAGGAAGGGCGGAAAACTGCGAACTGCTAACGGTAATTGCCGTTCCGAAAAACCCGAAAATGACCTTTGCTTCGGAGGAGGTCATTGTCCTTTCGGAACAGGATCGGGCAGGAGCAAAACTGTCCTGGCAGGCGCCTGAGGGGGAGTGGGAACTTCTTTCCTTTTTTAGCTGCAATACCATGCAGCCCCTGGTGGTGCCCAGTCCAAATTCCTCGGGATTAATCATCGACCACCTGAGTGGCCCGGCCACAGCCCGCCATTTGGAGGAACTCGTATCTCGCCTCGATCGGATTAGTACGGCAGTGAGAAAAATGAAGTTTATTTTTCTGGACAGTTACGAAGTATGGCAAATGACGGACTGGACAGATGGATTTCTGGAGGAATTTCAGCAACGCTATGGTTACGATCCAACTCCCTTTCTACCCCTTTTGCAGGGGTATAATCTTACCGATTCCCTGATTCAAGCAAGGTTTGAAGGGGATTATCGGCGATTGGTCAGTGACTTACTCATCGAAAACCACTATGCGCAAGCGGTAAAGATCGGCGACAAACACGGTATCCAAATGATAACGGAAGCGGGTCACGGTGGGCATCCCCGGGTGGAGCCGCTCAAGGCATTGGGCAATTCGCACATCCCCATGGGCGAGTTTTGGAACAGGCAACGCCATTGGGTCACCAAAGAAGCTGCCAGTGCAGCCCATATTTACGGACACACGGTTGTTGCCTCCGAATCCCTAACGGGATGGAATCATTGGCAACACGGACCAACCGACTTCAAGCAGCTTATAGATATTGCCTTTTGTGAGGGCCTGAATCAGGTCGTTTTTCACACCTTCTCGCACAACCCGGCCATCGCCGGAAAGCCCGGTTTTGTGTACCATGCAGGAGAGCATGTGAACGTTAATGCCACCTGGTGGCCTTATTCTCGCCCGTTTATGGATTACATCGCGCGTTCCTCCTATTTGCTGCGGCAGGGGAATTTTGTGGCCGATATACTACTCTATTACGGAGACGATGCGCCCAATTTGGTACCTCCCAAGCGTGTAGACCCGAACTATACGCCCGATATGCCGGGGATTTTTCCAACCTATTTTTACGACAAAACAAAGTGTCCCCATTGCGGGATGCCCCGCCCCATTCGTACAGGAGATTTGCCGGGGTACGAATACGATTATATAAATGCTGACGTGATCACAAACAGGCTGGAGGCGGAGGACGGAAAGCTACGGCTTCCGCATGGGGCTTCCTATCGTTTGCTGGTGTTGCCAGACCGAGCAGACATGTCCCTGGACGTGCTCAAAAGTCTGGAAAAATTAATCGGAGCGGGAGCCGTGGTTCTGGGACCAAAACCCGAACGAGCCAGTTCGTTGAAGGGGTACCCGGCGGTTGATCGGGAGGTAAAGGATCTAGCGGATAAAATATGGGGCAACACCGATGGGCAAACCGTTTTTTCGACTACCTATGGAGCGGGAACCGTCTATTGGGGCAGGTCCATAGAGGAAGTCTTGAAGGAGCTGCAGATCCGGCCGGATGTGGCGGTGAAGGGGCCGGACAATTCGGACAGGCATATTGATTTTGTCCATCGGCAAACCGAAACGGAAGAAATCTATTTTATTTCCAACAGCAGCGAACAGCAGGAGCAGCTACGCCTGGTTTTCCGCGTGGATCCGGATTTGAAGCCGGAACTATGGGATGCAGCCTCCGGGCTGGTGCAGCGAGAGGTCGCTTTTACAAGGCTTGCCGAGGGGATAAAGCTGGACCTCGTGCTGGAGCCCATCGGTTCCCGTTTTGTGGTTTTCCAAAAAAATATTGCCGGGGAGAATAGTGAGGGACTGCACCGCGATTTGCAGTTCGGTTTTTCCGAAAAGGGCCTGGGCGATACCGATGTTCCATCCATTGACCTATCCAATGATTGGCTGGTTCGTTTTGACCGCCCTGAGGGAGATCCCTTGACGGTAAAAATGGATTCGCTTGTCAGTTGGTCGGATTTGAACGAGCAAGAGGCAAGGTATCACTCCGGCCAGGCTACCTATTTCCAGGAGTTTCGCTTGGAGGCGTCCCAGCTGCAAGCAGGAGTGGAGGCGTTTGTTCGCTTTGAAGCCATTCAGGAGATGGCACAGGTTCAGGTCAATGGAAAGGATTGCGGCATCGTCTGGCTTCCACCCTATACTGCCCGTATCACCCCGCACCTGAGGGAAGGGACCAATATCCTTACCGTGCGGGTGATCAATACCTGGAACAACCGGATCGTTGGGGATCTGCGGCATCCGGAAGCGGAGTCCGTTACCCGAACCAACGCCCGGGGGAAATTCACGGCAAACAGTCCTCTGCTTCAATCCGGCTTGCTGGGAAAGGCAGAGATCCAGTTTTTAACCCAAAATTAGCAGGACGATACGATGGCAAGCAAGACCGTTCACCACCACTTATCAAGCGAGGCGTATAGGCGGCGCTGCATTTACCTTACCGGTTTTTTGTATGTCTGGGTTTTTCTTTCTCTGGGCTGTGCGTCCAAAACCCCAGAGAAAAAGCCCAACATCATCTACATCCTCGCGGACCAGTGGCGGGCCTCTGCCACAGGCTATGCCGGCGATCCAAACGTGCGGACGCCTCACCTGGATCAATTGGCGCGAGCAAGCATCAATTTCGAAAACGCCGTTTCGGTAATTCCCGTTTGCACCCCGTACCGTGCCTCGCTGATGACCGGGCGCTATCCCACCTCCACCGGCATGTTTTTAAACGACCTGCACCTGCCCTTGAGTGAATACGGCCTGGGAGATGTGCTGGCAGATAGGGGTTATACCACTGCCTACATTGGAAAATGGCACCTGGATGGGCAGGGTCGTCATGCCTATATTCCTCCGGACAGGCGGCGGGGTTTTGCCTACTGGAAAGCGGCCGAGTGCGATCACGACTACAATCAATCCCACTATTACACCGGTAATTCCCCGGAAAAGCAATTTTGGGAAGGCTACGATGTGTATGCGCAGACTGCCGACGCGCAGGAATACATTGCCGGGCAGTTGGAAAACGACAAGCCATTTGCCCTGTTTCTTTCGTACGGTACCCCACATTTTCCCCACCATACAGCACCGCAGGAGTTGCAACAACATTACCCACCGGCGGATATCCTCCTTCCGGCAAACGTGCCCGAATCCATGGCCGAGCAGGTAAAGAAAGAAGCGCAGGGCTACTATGCGCACTGCGAGGCCTTGGACCAAAGCATTGGCGAATTGCTGGCTTACCTGGACGGGTTGGGCATCCGGGACGAAACGCTGCTTGTCTTTACGTCCGACCACGGGGAGATGCTTGGAGCACATGGAGTCCGACCCAAGGCCAAACAAGTGCCACTCGCGGAGTCCGCCCGGATTCCCTTGTTGCTTCACTACCCTCTGCTGCACGGAAAAACGGGAAGGAGGGTGCAAACCCCCATTACCACACCCGACATTTTTCCCACGCTGTTTGGGCTGCTGGACTTACCCATCCCGGAAAGCTACGAAGGAGACGATCTATCTGAAATATTGACCGAAAATTCCGAAAGAGAAGGTCATGCCGTGCTGTACATGCAGCTGGCTCCCTGGGGCGTAGCCGGTCCCTACGGAAGGGAATACCGGGCGGTGAAAACCGCGCAATACACCTATGTTCGTTCCCTGGACGGTCCCTGGTTGCTGTTTGACGATCAGAAGGATCCCTTGCAACTGAATAACCTTATTGAGGAACCTGCCTATGGAGCCATTGTCAGTCAATTGGATGAACAGTTATGGGCACTATTGGGCAAACGGGGCGATGCCTTCCACCCGGCGCAATGGTACCTCGATCGCTGGCAATTAAAACCCGGCGACCATGGAAGCATTCCCTACGACAAAGAAGGAACCGTTCCTCCCCAATCACCGCGCCTTCGTAAAGATGCTTCCTGAGTTTTTTACACCAAAAAGCCGGCCTTGGAAAAATCTTTACTATATTAAACGCCTTGAAAAAATAAGAACATCCATGAAAAAAATCCTACTACCCTTTTTTGTTTTGTGTTACCTGTTGGTATCCTGTCAGGAGGCCGAGGTGGCGCCACGTCCCAATATCCTGTTTATCATGTCCGATGATCATTCGCAGCGGGCCATTCATGCCTACGGCCAGGGCTTATTGGACAAGGTGTATTTTCCAAACATGGAAAGACTGGCCCGCGAGGGAGCACTTTTCAAGCGTAGTTTTGTCACCAATTCCATTTGCGCGCCTAGCCGGGCGGTATTGCTTACCGGAAAATACAGCCACCTGAATGGAAAGGTGGACAATGTGTTACCATTTAACTGGGACCAACTGACGTATCCCAAATTGTTGCAGGAGGCAGGCTACGCAACGGCACTTATCGGAAAAATTCACCTGGCGGGAAAGCCTCAGGGATACGATTATTCCCTGACCCTACCCGGACAGGGGAGCTATTACAATCCGGATTTCATCAAAAATGGGGAGGAAAAGGTGTCTTTTGAAGGGCATTGCGAGGCCCTGATCCCGGAATTTGTCGTGGATTGGCTGGAGAAGGATTGGGACAAGACCAAGCCTTTTGCCATCAACTACCACACCAAGGCCCCGCACCGCAACTGGATGGCCGAAGAAAAGTACCTGGATTACCTGGAGGACGAGGAGTTCGCCTTTCCCGACAACTTTTTCGATGACTATGCCGGGAGAGGTACGGCAGCGCGTGAACAGGAAATGGAAATCGTTGACAACATGTACTGGGGTTGGGACATGAAGTTTGAAGCCAACCCTTTTACCGGGGAACCCAGCCGGCTCGCGGCTCCTTTTGGACGCATGACGGAGGAACAAATGGCCGCCTGGAATGCGGTCTATGGTCCCAAAAACGAAGCCTTCCTACAGGAAAAACCCACCGGCGAAGCCCTGGCAAAATTCAAGTACCACCGCTACTTACGGGACTACCTCAAAGTAATCAAATCGGTGGATGATGGCATCGGGAAAGTGTTGGATTACCTGGAAGCAAACCACTTACTGGACAATACCATCGTCGTGTATACCTCCGATCAGGGATTCTACCTGGGGGAACACGGCTGGTACGACAAACGCTTCATGTACGAGCAATCGTTAAGCACACCGCTATTGGTGCGCTACCCAAGGGAAATCAACCCCGGGACCGTTGTTGAAGACATGGTGGTGAACGTGGATCACGCGCCCACTCTGCTGGACTACGCCGGCGTGGAAAAACCTGCCGAAATGCAGGGGGAATCCTGGCGTGCCCTTGCGGCGGGTGAGGATGTTCCCTGGCGGGATGCCATGTACTACCACTATTACGAATACCCAGGTCCCCATAGTGTAAAACGGCATTACGGAGTCCGCACGGATCGCTACAAGTTGATCCATTTCTACCACGACATCGATGAATGGGAACTATACGATCTGGAAGCCGATCCGAACGAAATGAACAGTGTATACGGCGACCCGAACTACGCAGAGGTGCAAGAGGCGCTGCACAGCCGATTGGAAGAACTACGGGAGCAATACGGGGATTCCGATGCGTTGAACCAGCAGTTTATCGAGCAAAGTCTTTCCAAAAACTAGTTGTTACAACTAATGAAATATTGCCAGCCAATTGCCTTCCCATTTCCTGGATTAATGGGCCTTGCCTTTCTCCTTTTTGCTTCAATTTGTTCGAGCTGTAGTTCGGAGGAAACGGATGGCGCGGGGATGGCCTCCAAAAAACCAAACATTCTTTTTATCCTGACCGACGATCAGCGGTGGGATGCCTTGGGTTTTGCCGGGAATGAGATTATCCATACGCCGCACATGGATGCATTGGCTGGCGAGGGTTTGTATTTCGATAATGCCTTTGTGACCACGGCCATCTGTGCGGCTAGCCGTGCTTCCCTTTTCACCGGCTTGTACGAACGAACCCACGATTTCACCTTTGGGAAACCGCCCCTGCAGGATGCCTACATGCGGCAGAGTTATCCCTGGCTCCTCAAAAATGCCGGCTACCGCACCGGATTTATCGGTAAATTTGGGGTGAAGGTCAATGCGGGAATCGAAGATTCACTCTTCCATCACATGGATAAAACCTCCTGGCCTTACCTCAGGGAAGTGGCAGGTAAGGAGGCGCACCTGGCAGATATCAATGGGGATCGGGCGGTTGAATTTATCCAAACTGCCGGAGACCAGCCATTTTGCCTTTCCCTTTCCTTTTGGTCGCCTCATGCGGATGATGGCGCGGAAGAGCAATATTTTTGGCCGGAGTACGTGGATCACCTGTACCGGGATGTGACCATTCCCATTCCACCCACCGCGGACCCGTCCTTTTATGACAGCTTGCCGGGGTTTCTACAAAATACCATGAACCGGGAACGGTGGTTTTGGCGCTACGACAGCCCGGAAAAGTACCAGAAAATGGTGAAAGGATATTACCGGATGATCAGCACGGTGGACACCGTACTGGGCAGAATCCGGCGCACGCTGGAGAAAGAAGGGCTTGCCGACAATACGGTGATCGTTTTTATGGGGGACAACGGGTATTTTATGGGAGAACGGGGTTATGCCGGAAAATGGCTCTTGCACGAGCCTTCCATTCGGGTGCCTCTCATCGTGTACGATCCCCGACAACCGGAAAACAAGCGCGGGAAACGGTATGCGCAGCCTGTACTGAACGTGGATGTAACGCCTACCATTCTTTCCCTGGCCGGAGTGCAGATTCCGGATAGCTATGCCGGCCGCAGCCTGACGGAATTTTACGAGCGCGCTCCTGCAGATTGGCGCTCCGGTATCTTTCTCGAACACCGCCTGGAAAACAACGAGAAATTGCTAAAAACAGAAGGGTATCGGGACGAAGCGTTTAAATTTATCCGGTACGACGACAGCGATCTGATCGAATTGTACCACCACAAAACAGATGTTCACGAAGTCAATAATCTCGCGACAGATGAACGGTATGCGGAGATCGTCACCCACTATTCCAATACCTGCGATTCAATTATACAACAACTCATGCACGAACGCGTCATCAACCCATGATAGCCCTCCTAAAAATTACCCAGGCAGTGTCAGCCTGGTGTATCGTTTTGCCGGTGCTGGCAGGAGCAACACTTTCCTGCCAACGGGACACCAAAACTACCGCGCCCAATGTGGTCATCATTTATGCGGATGACATGGGCTATGGCGACCTTGCCATCCAAAACCCGGATTCAAAAATTCCCACGCCTCATCTCGACCAACTGGCTTCTGAAGGGATGCGTTTTACCAATGCGCACAGTTCCTCCGGTATTTGTTCGCCTAGCCGGTATGCCTTGCTGACAGGAACGTACCATTGGAGACGTCAACACGGGATTGTGGGTGCTTTCGGTCCACCGTTTTTTAACGATGGAGATATTACCCTTCCACAGGTACTTCAGGAGCGGGGCTATGCCACGGCATGCATTGGCAAATGGCATTTGGGCTGGAACTGGAATTTTACGAATCCTCCTTCCGGGAAAGTTACCCAATGGGGAAGGGAGGTATCGTATTATTTACCGAATGATGTCAGCTGGGACCAACCGGTCACTGGAGGCCCCACCGATCGGGGTTTTGAATACTATTTTGGGGATGGCACCATCAATTTCCCGCCTTACGCCTGGATGGAAAATGACCGCTTGCTAACGGTTCCGACGGAAGTCATGGACATTCAGGATATCGGCTACGAAACAAAGGAAGGCAACTGGGAATTTCGCCCCGGTCCCAAAGTGCCGGGATGGAATCCCTACGAGGTGCTACCGACGCTATCCGAAAAAGTAGTGGAATGGATCGGCAGTCAGACCGAAGATAAACCCTTCTTTCTCTATTTTCCCCTACCTTCTCCGCATGCGCCAATTATTCCCAACGATGAATTTGACGGCAAGTCCCAGGCGGGCGCCTATGGGGATTTCATGTACCAGACCGATTGGGTCGTGGGGCAGTTGATGCAAGCAATTCGGGACAAGGGATGGGAAGAAAACACGATTGTTATTTTCAGTTCGGATAATGGTCCGGAGCGGTACGCGTTTGATCGGGGGGAAAAACACGGGCATTTCAGTATGGGGCCCTTGCGCGGGCTGAAACGGGATATTTGGGAAGGGGGACACCGGGTTCCCTTTGTTATCAGATGGCCGGGAAAAATTCCGGCGGGAACCGTTTCTGACAAGCTGGTTTCCCAGCTAGATATCATGGCAACCCTGGCGGATTTGACGGGAACCGCGCTCCCAGAGGGAGCGGCCCCGGATAGTCACCATTTCCTGCCCGAATTACGTACCCGTCCGGAGCAGTTTCCGCAACGAGACTGGTTGATTCACAACACGATGGCCAACCGATGGGCGGTTCGACAAGGGGAGTGGTTGTACATCAACGACAGCACTGGCCAACATTCAGCGATGCCCGAATCCTTTTCAAAATTGCGGAGCTACGAGACCTTTGCCACGCCGGGCTTGTTGTTTAACCTGGCCGTGGATCCCGAACAGCGCGTGAATCAGTACGCGCTAAAGCCCGAATTGGTAGAAAGCATGGATCGGCTGATTTCGGAAGCCAAAGCCGGTGGGTATTTGATAAAAGATGATTGAAGCCAGTCAAATAAAACCTTCGATGCCTATCCTTTTTGGCGGAAGGGGTGCGGAAAGGTCATTTTCCTGCCGGATAGCAGCCGATACGTAGGTTGAGCCGGACAGCTTTTCCCAAGGAGGTGAATGAATACGTAGCAAACAATAAAGAAAAAAATACCTATGCTCATTTTTGTATACGTTAGAAAACTGCTTTTGCCCTTGCTGCTGGTGGTTTCGTGCAGGCTTTCTGCACAGGAGGTGATCGTTTTCGATGACTTGACGGATTTTGGTGACATTCCATCCACCTGGAAGGAGGTAGGGGAGGTATTGGCCGACTGGGAACAGGCGGATTTTTTGTCGACGCTTCCGGGATCCGGAATACTCGTTAACCCGCCGAAGCCGGACAACGGGCCGCACCTCGTTTCCGACTTTGTCCACGGAGACCTGACCCTGGAACTGGAGTTTATGGTCCCCAAGGGCTCCAATTCGGGCGTTTACCTGCAGGGACGGTACGAGATTCAGATTTTTGATAGCTGGGGAAAAGCCCATCCCACATCCGGAGATGCCGGAGGAATTTACCAACGCTGGAATGACGAAAAAAAACAGGGATTCGAAGGAAAAGCTCCCCGGACCAATGCTACCCGGGCTCCCGGTCTCTGGCAACGGTTAAAAATTGATTTTGAAGCACCGCGCTTCGATGCGGCAGGAAATAAAGTATCGAATGCGAAATTCAATCAGGTATTTTTAAATGGGGTTTTGGTGCACGAAAACGTGGAGGTGACCGGGCCTACCCGATCCGCCATGTTTGAAGACGAACAGCCACTGGGTCCCTTGATGATTCAGGGAGACCACGGTCCGGTGGCCATCCGAAATATACGGTACCAGCCTTTTGGACAGCCGGCGCCTGAAATTCGAGATTTGACTTATGCGTATTATAAAGGCAAATTTCCCTCTGAGGCTGATTTCAAGGAGGGCGATCCGGAGGAAAGGGGCGACTTGCAAAAAATAACCTGGGACCTGGGCCATGGGGTGCTCGATTTTGCCTACGTGTATTCCGGTACGCTGGAGATTGAAAAAGCCGGCGATTACACCTTTTCCCTGGCGGCTTTCGGGAAGACCAGTTTGTACATCGATGGAGAAAATATCATCGCAGACGGGACGCAATTTCCCGCGGATTCTCCCAGGAGTGGTACCCGGTACCTGCCCGTGGGGCCGGTTTCGTTTACCCTGGTTTTCTACAAGAACAATTACCCTGGCCGTAGTCCCCAGCTCGGGGTATTTGTGGAAGGGCCAGGAATCCGAAAAAGTCCCTTGCACGAAGCGAATTCCTACGTTGAGCACCTGATACAGAAGCCGGTTTACCTGGAACCCGCCCAGGAGCCCTTACTTACACGAGGGTTTTTTGAGCACGGAGGGGAGAAAAAAACACACACGGTGGCGGTGGGCGAACCCTCTGGGATAAGTTATGCCTACGATCTGGAGCAAGGCGCACTGTTGAGCCTATGGCGGGGCGAATACCTGGATGCCTCGCCCATGTGGAGGCAGCGGGGGCAATCGCAGTTGATGCTTCCTTTGGGAGCCATGGTCAACCTGGCAGCGGGACCCGCTATTGCTGCGCTTCCCGCCGCGGATAGTCCCTGGCCGGATTCGCTCGGCAGCGATCAACTGCGTATACAGGGGTACGCACTAAACCGGGACCGAAGGCCCACCTTTAAGTACCTGCTTGAGGGGCTAGCCGTGGAGGATTTTTTTGAACCAGAGCTCGATGGTAAATTATTAACCCGAACGATTCGGTACTCCAATCCGGAAAAACGGTCGGACCTATGGGCGCGCATTGTCGCTGCTGGGACTCTTGCAGAGGTAGGTGAAGGCCTCTATTCGGTAAACCAGGGCCAGTTTTACCTACATGTGGCTAAAGGCAGCCCTGGTAAGGTCGTTTTGCGGGAAACCGAATCCGGTCAGGAATTGCTGGTTTCACTCGCAGCGGATGCGAATAGCAATAGTCTGGTCTACAGTTATATTTGGTGAATGCGAAAAAAGGAATGGAACGTCAATTGGTAGCAAAACAGGATATGAACATACAAGACAAAGGCAAGGAAAAATTGCGCTGCAAAATAAGCGGTGGCTTCCAAAAATTCCAGGTATACGGATGGTTCTTACTCGGAATGGTTTCACTGGGTTTGCAAGCGCAGCAAACAGCGGAAACCAGAGAGGTCGCTGCGAGGGAAGCGGATTATTACAGCATTGTAGACATTCCTATTCCCGATGGCATCGAGTTGGAAGTAGGCGGCATGACCCTTACACCAGATGGGAGTCTGGGCATTGCCACGCGACGGGGGGAAATCTGGCTGGTGGAAAATCCGTACATGACCGGCACGCGCATTCCCCGGTTTAGCCAGTTCGCGGCCGGATTGCACGAGCCCTTGGGCCTGGCCTATCACCGGGGCAGTTTTTATGCCTCCCAGCGCTCCGAGTTGACTAAAATGACCGATCGAAACGGAGACGGCCGTGCCGACAGCTTCGAGACGGTAGTTTCCTGGCCTTTGTCGGGGAATTACCACGAATATTCCTACGGCCCTTTGTTTACGCCTGAAGGCAACATGCTGGTGGCCCTAAACCTGGGATGGATCGGTCACGGTGCGAGTCTGGCAAAATGGCGGGGTTGGATGCTCAGCGTCTCGCCCGATGGCACCATGCTGCCCCTTGCCACGGGGATGCGATCTCCGGCCGGTATGGGCTACAATGCGGAAGGAGACGTGTTTTATGCGGAAAATCAGGGGGATTGGGTAGGATCCGGCCGGATTACTCATGTGGAAAAAGGGGATTTTGTAGGAAATCCGGAAGGCTTGAAATGGACGCACCTGCCAGAATCGCCGGTATCCCTAAAGCCGGAGGATATTCCCGATACCGGATCGCCCATGGCAAAGGTGGCAGCCGATATCCCGGGGTTCAAAACCCCCGCTGTTTGGCTTCCCCATGGGCTCATGGGGATTTCCACCTCGGATATCGTAACGGATAAAACGGCTGGAGGCTTTGGGCCGTTTGCCGGGCAACTGTTTGTGGGCGACCAGGGCCATAGCAAGATCGTGCGGGTCTACCTGGAAAAAGTAAACGGGGTGTACCAGGGAGTGGCCTTTCCGTTTCGGGAGGGTTTTTCTTCCGGGGTTTTGCGCATGGTATGGGGAACGGATGCTTCCCTGTTTGTGGGGATGACCAGCCGGGGCTGGAGTGCTACCGGAAAGGCTCCTTTTGGTCTGCAAAAACTGAGCTGGACCGGAAAAATGCCCTTTGAGATAAAAACGGTAAACGCCCAACCGGATGGATTTGAACTGGAGTTTACCGAACCCGTAGCGCCTGCCATTGCCGGGAATACGGAGTCTTACAACGTATCCAGCTTTACCTATAAGTACCACCACAATTACGGTAGCCCGGTTATCGAATTGGAAGAGCTTGCCGTAAAGGCGGCACTTGTTGCCGGGGACGGTCTTCGTGTACGATTGGTGGTGGAAGGTCTGAAGGAGGGATACATCCACGAAATCAATGCAGCAGGTGTTCAGTCTGGTTCGGGCCGTGATTTGTTGCATGCTGTCGGCTATTACACACTGAATCAAATTCCGGAGGGCGAAAAAGTGGCTTTATCTGAGATCGATTCATCCACTCCGAATCCCCATGCTGCCCATGGGCAACCAACTGCCCTGCGTACGAACGAAACGGTTGTTGGTGTGCCTGCATCCGTTACCGGGAAGCGAACGACGACCATGCCCGTCTCCTGGTCCAATGGGCCGGATCAAACCGTTGTCCTGGGAACGCTACCAGGCTTGAAATACGATCGGGAGCTCATTGAAGTAAAGGCAGGCAGCAAGGTGCAAATCACCTTCAATAACAACGACGACATGCTGCACAACCTGGTGCTTGTTCAACCGGGCACAGCGATCGAAGTGGGGGAGCTGGCGTTAAATTTGGGCTTAGAGGGCTCCCAAAAAAATTACATCCCCGATTCCGAAAAGGTACTGTTCCACACGAATATCCTCTCTCCTGAGACTTCAGAGACCATTTACTTCGAAGCACCGACGGTACCCGGGGACTACATGTATGTCTGTACCTTTCCCGGGCATGCGTACGTGATGCAGGGGGTTTTTCGGGTTAGCAACTAAAAAAGCCAAGGGACTGGATGAGACTTTGCTTATGTGGTGGCTCGTTCCAATTCTCCCCTGTTCCAATGCGACGTTACAGCAGCCGCTTCATAGGTGCTTTGCAGAAAATCCATAAGCAGGGCTTCGGGATTCGATGCTTGCCGTACGTCCTCGTATTTCAGTATAAACTCGCCCATTTCCACGCTGTAAAACGCTTCATTTGGCCGGATTTTCTGTTCGCTGAAGAGCGGACTTACCGGATAGGCATAGGAATAAAAAATCGGTTCCGGAAAATTGGCAGAACCGGGCCAGAAGCCGGCACTACTCACTTCTTTGGAATAGGCTTCCTGCATGACGTCTAGGGGCATGTTTGGCGCCCCTCCCGGGTGTAGGGGAGCAGGTCTTCCGGAAAAGCGGGTAACGGCCAGGTCAAAGGCCCCCCAAAACAGGTGCACGGGACTACATTTGCCAACAAATTCGCTGCGGAAAAGCGTGAACACCTGCTGTGCCTTGCTCATGGCCTGCCACAGCTTCTGCGCTGCCTCGGGTTTATAGGTACGATTTACAGTATTCTCCTGAAAGGGAATGGCTGTTTCCAGTTCGTTGGGACGCCCGTGAATGGCCACCTGTATTTGCAGCTGTGCGAGTTTTTCAAACAATTCCGCATAAAAATCGGCTACGGTCATGGAGCGTAGTTCCATCCGCAGTGTTTCGCCGTGTGCGCAGGCGATAAGAAGTTGGTGCTGCCGAAAATCAAAATCAATTTGGAAAAAGCCACCTCGATAGGGGATGGCCTGGGTGCTAAAGCCATGTGGGCTTAGGTAGAGCGTGCTATGCCAGGAATGGTTTTGCCAGGGCATGGTTCGCAGGCGTATTTTGCCCACAATCTGAATCCACTGATGCAGCGTTTCCAGGGTATCGTGGATTTCCGGGAAATGCAGGACGGGCCAGGGAATGAAGTTTTCGTTTGAATTCATGGGGTAGGATTTGTCGTTGATCTTCCTAAATTCAATGGGCTGTTACGCATGAAACCAGAGGAACGGCCATTAGGCTTTTTTGTTGAGAGAATAGCTCAATGCGCCCGAAGGACAGGCCGAAACCTGTGCTTT
This sequence comes from Cyclobacterium xiamenense, assembly GCF_900109255.1. Taxonomy (NCBI): domain Bacteria; kingdom Pseudomonadati; phylum Bacteroidota; class Cytophagia; order Cytophagales; family Cyclobacteriaceae; genus Cyclobacterium; species Cyclobacterium xiamenense. The sequence continues at coordinate 246,710 of NZ_FNZH01000001.1, forward strand.
GAGCGCTTCTGTGCTGGCATTTTCAATGGCAATCCAGGGACTGGCCTTTGGGTTGTATACCTGGGGAAGCGTTTTTACACAGATTCCGGCGTGTTTGCACAAATTGGGTTTCCAATGGATCGTGATGTCTTCGTTCGAATAGTCTTTCATGATAGAATAGGGTTAAAGACAAATATGGTTTCTTTTTTGCTTCCACGCATTCATCTAGATTAATAAATCACTGATCGAGCACATTTGTCTGCTATTTTCGCAGCCGCCATCCGCTCGCGTATCGCTGTACCGGTAGGTAGCCTTCGGTCGTTTCTTAGGGAGCCGATTCGCTGTTTTTTCGGGTCTCCCGGTGTGCCCTTAATTGGATGAGCTAATGAAATCGAGCCTGCCTACCGGACAGGCAGGCATGTGGCAACTTAGAGACAATTATAAACACATGAAATCGAGCATGACGAAAACGTCACACAGTGTGATGATTATCAATCATGCGAGATTCCATCTGACCGCTGAAAAAAAATATAAACAGATGAAACATAGCGTTAAAAGCTTGTTCGTCCAAGCCGGGATATAAAAGTCAGCTAAATAAATTCAGGATGCTTTTTTTTGGCACTGCCAAACACCCCATCCCTGGCCTCAAAAAATTCCCTGGCCGATCAACCGAGTCCGGATTGGAGCCAGCACGGAGCCCGGCTGCATGTTAACTTACTGCCTTTTCGGGTAACAGTTATGCCGGTTGCTGTTGTTTTTGAGTGGTTGGTTTTCCTTCTAAACAAAGGGTAGTTGTCTCCCAAAGAAAGCCGGGAAAGAGTCCTACGTTTATGTGGGGAACTGGCTGCCCGAAGGACGATTAAGGGGTAATTGTATAAGGGCTTGGTTAGGAATAAGAAAGGTGCGCAGAGAAATTATACGTATTACCTTATCTTAAGAAAAGCTATCGGTACTTCCTTAGATAAGGAGAAAAATTTATAGTTGGATTAATTCTAAATACCAACACAAAAGAAACGCTACAGTCTATTTTATAACCATAGCGTTTACCTTTTCTTAGGCGGTTGCAAATTGATTACAGCCAAAACCGGCTCCGGTAATAAATTCTATTGACTTGGCATTCTGGTCAATAGGTCGGCCGTCGTTTAACACCGGGATGATGTAATCCGGGTCCATTTTTGACTCCAGGTGACTTAACTTATTGCACTCACCGTAATTCTCCTTGTTGGCAACTACGGGCGCCGTTGGCTCCCAATGGTTGCAATTCGAACAAACTTTTTCCATAGCTTTTTATCGTTAGTTACCCTCAATATACTAGTTATCTAAGGAAATGTTTCTTATCGGCTATATAAATAGCTAGTTTGTAATTAAACTAAATTAAAAAGACTGGTTGCTTTGTTGTTTTAATGGAAATAGGCAGGATTTTGGAAAGATCTTGCGCCCGGGATTTAATGCCTACCGGGCCAATAAATCGGAGTCCCCGAAGTACGCGGTCTCGGTTGGCTACAGGGCTTCCGAAGGGACACCAATAACGCTGTTCTGCGGTGGGGATCGTCTCTGGGTATCCGGTTGCTGCCGCCCGCAAGCTGCGGGCAGCAACCCGAAGAGGCCTATCGGGCCTGTCTCATTTTTGTTACAAAAACGTACCAGGCCAGCCAGCCTACACTTGCGAGGATGGTCGCGACGAGGAGTATGGGTTCCCAAGACAGGCCATACCGAAAATGCATAAAGAAGAAAAGGTAGGCGAAAATCGGCGCCGCAAGCAGCCAGTTGATGTACTTCCAAGCCCCCATCACCGCATTTTTTTTCGTTGCTGATTTTTTAAGCTGCCTTCGTAGGGCAATCCAAATTCCGGTAAGCACCAGTCCGGAAATTCCCAGGCCGCTGATAAACCAAATGATTTTGGATGTCAAGCCACCCCAATTGCCAAAATGAAGGGGGTCGGCTATATCGTTCAGGTACATGATCGTTGGAATATCTTCCGCTTTTTGCACGCCTACGGCTTCGTAATTGAGGGGATCCACATATACCCGATTGGCTCGGTTTCTAACCAGTGGTACCTGGCTTTTTCCCCGTAAATAGATGGTGCTGGATGGCTGTCTGGGGGGAACAATGCCCCTGATTTCCAGTCCGGGTATGGTATGCAGGGCAACCTTAGCGGCCATGTCGTAATCCCACCGGTACGGAAAGGGCGTCTGGTCTGCGGAATCAAGGGCTACTTCTCTGTCCAGTTTTGGTGCGGCAGGGTTGGATATATCGGAAACCTTGCCCAGGTTGGTTCGCTCGGTAAAATACCATATCCCTGTCAGCGAAAATACCATCACAAAAGGAATGGACCATAGCCCTACCAGGCGGTGCAAGCTGCGGAACAGTACCAGCTTTCCGCTGCTCCGTTTCAGCTCCAGGAACTTACGCCACCATTTTTTGTAGAAGAGTAGCGCAGTACCCAGGGATATTGCCAGCAGAAAGGCAAACACCAACACCATGAAGTAGCCGATCTGGTAAAAGGGCATAAACAGGTAATAATGAAAATCACGAAAAAATCGTTGAAACGTCACTTTTGTCGCTCCGGTTACCTTTCCGGTAAAGGGATCGGCGAAAACATAGGTACGGTATCCGTCTTTTTCCAGATACAGGATATCATTTAGATAGGGCTCTTTCGGCATGAGCCAGTAACTGAGTGTATGGTTGGGGTAGGCCTGTTGTAATTCCTGCACAATGGTATTGTATGGCACCCGGTCCCCGCTGCCAGTGGCGCGTAGGCCCGGGTGAAAAAGCCAATCCATTTCGTTGCTCAGGGTAGCCAGTGTGCCCGAAAAGCAAACGATAAAAAAGAGAAGACTTAGTTTGATGCCAATCCAGCTATGCAGCTGAAACAATGTGCGTTTGTTCACCCTCACGTGCGTAATAAGTTAAAAGGAGTAGGAAACGGTGGTTAGGATGTTTCGTGGACTTCCGGGAAACGCCCGAATCACGTCGTAGCCTCCTACCCAGTGAGTTTCGTCAAATACGTTATTGATGTTGATTTGAAACTGCACCTTGTCCAGTTTGTAAAACAAAGCCGTATCAACTATGCCATAGGACGGAAACACGTCGGGTTCCTCACCGGAGACGATGGAGCCAAACCGCTCGGAAACGTGGTTGTAACCCAGGCCTATCCCCAGGTCTTTAAATACTCCCCCTTCGAAGATGTATTTGGTCCAGACATTTGCAGTATGTCGGGGGGCATTCGGTTTTTGCCGGCCGATCACTGATTCCTCGTCGGCAGCCGTTATTTTTGCGTCGTTAAAGGCATAGCCCGCGACAATGGACCAATTTGGAAGGATGTTTCCGCTCAGGTTCAATTCAAAACCCTGGGCTTCCTCTTCCCCCAGTTGTACCAGTCTTTCGGGGTTTGTCGGATCATTGGCATTATACAGGCCCCCTCGCTCTACGATTTGATAGAAGGCGAGGGTTGCACTTAGCTGATCGTTAAACAAGTTGGATTTCGATCCGATTTCCAGCATTTCGCTGGTTAGGGGATCGAATGGGCCGCCAGCCTCGGGGTTGATAAAAGCGGCCGCAGTTTGGGGTTGGTATCCCTGAACCCAGGTACTGTACAGGTTGGTGGTGGGATGAATGCTGTACACCAGCCCTACCCGGGGCAACAGGGCCTGCTGGTCCACCGTTTCTTCGGCTGGGCTGTTGTAATTCAGGTAATCATTAAAATATTCCTGGCGAAGCCCAAGCAGCACTTTCAAGGGTCCGAATTCAGATTGGTTTTGAAGGTAGATACCGTGGGACTCCTGCATAAATTGGTTGAAGGTGCGCTGTATGTAGCGGTAGCCGCTCATGTCCCGCATGCCGTTAGCAATGGGAGAGGTAAGGTCAAAATGTCCCACATTGGTGGCCGGGTTTCCATTGGCATCCATGACATAATTGGCTGCATTCGCCGGATTGAATACATTGGATGTGCCTCCGTTCTGTAGGAGATAGGACCGGGCCTCCAGTTGTGATCCTCCGGGCAATTGCTCTTGTCGAAAATAGTCGTATCCTGCCAGCAGGGTATGGCGGGTCGCTCCCAGTTGGTAGTCTACGTTCAGGTAATTGTTAAACGAATTGTTGTTCCAGGAACGTTTGCGGATAAAAACCCGCATGGCTACCTTGGTATCGTCGATGGATCCGTCCCCCAGCGAAGCAAAGCGGTTGGAAGTCCGGTGTTCCAACAGGTCCTCGTTGTAGCTGGAGAGTTGGTAGCTGCTGTTAAAACTGACCTGATCTGAAAACTGGTGCCGCAAGGAAACGGTGGCATTGATGGTGGTTTCATCCAGGAAGTCGTTGATGGCGCTCAGGGAGGTGGTAATGGGCGTGGTAAACAGGTTCCGGTTGCCAAAGGCTGCTTGTCCCCGGTCCAGGCGGCCCTTTGAGTCCTGGTAAACGATGTCGAAGTTAAGGCTGGTATTGTCCGTTGGTAAAAAAGCAAAAGAGGGGGCCACGACGAGGTTTCGGCTAAACTGCAGGTCCCGGAAGCCGTCCGAGTTTTCGAAGCCGATGTTGAGGCGATACAATAGTTTTTTATCTTCGGTCATGGTGCCGGTAAAATCAGCGAGGGTGCGCAAGGTATTGAAGCTACCCACCGTGGTAGAGATGGATTTACGGGATTCTGCCAGGGGTTTTTTGGTCACCCGGTTGATGGCACCGCCCGGGGATGCATTTCCAAACAGGGCAGAAGCCGGCCCCTTGATCACCTCTACCCGCTCTATATGGGGAATCAATTGCGGTTTCCAAAAGCTGGTAAAGGTGCGCATGCCATTCAGCAATGTGCCAAAATTGCGCTGGCCCTGTACACGAAAACCTCGAATGGTGATGTCGTTGTAAAAACTAAATTGATTCACACCAGCTACATTTTTCACCACATCGTTGACCGTAAAGGCTACCTGATCCAGCATAAGTTCTTTTGTGACAAAATTGATCGTTGCCGGAACATCCTTTATCAAGGAGGCAGTTTTTGTTGCCGAATAGGTTTCCTTGTTGTCGTAGCCAACTTCTCGTCGGCCGGTGATTTCTACCGTCTGCAAGGCATAAAGCCCCTGTGTGAGCGATACATTGACCTGAGTCACTTTTCCGGCGTTTATCGTTACCACCCGAGACTGGGTCTCGTATCCAATAGAGGACGCCATCAGGGTATAGCTACCCGGTGCCAGGTTTGGTAGGGAAAACGAACCGTCCGCACCGGTTACGGTTCCGGTAGCGGAACTTTTCAACGCGATGGAGGCGAAGGGGAGGGGTTCCCCAGTAGCATTGGTAACCTTACCGGCAAGGGTTCCGGTCTGTGCCTTCAGGGGCTGTGCTGCTAAAAGAACCTGAAGAAAAAAGACAAAGAATAGGTATCGGGACATCTTATATTTATTTAGATTGATTTAAAATAATAGCAAATATGCAACATGCTTTCAGAAGCTAAAAATTATTTAGACTAAATAAATATTGATTTTTTCTATGGATTTCACATTCCCTATTCGCTAATCCAATTGGCCGTCTGAATAGCCCAAAGAGTAAAAGAGGCGGCTAAGTTTCGGAAACCCGAGCCTGGGATAGGCCATTCCCTGAGGAGGCTATTGCCTGCTTTCCCTTGTGGAAATTGCGAAAGGACACCAGTGGATTGTCCGCTGGAGTTCGGCGGACCTGCCGACTCCGGGGTTCCTGATTCGACTCAAACCAGCCGCGAAACTACGGGTGTATTCTTTAGAAAAATAGCTGCAAGCCAGTTAGCAAGTGGCAGGCAATACAGGCAGCGATCGGGGAAAAGATCAGCGGCGCTTACGTGCGCATCCCAAAAAGGGGAAGGAATCGTGACTTAGTCCATAAACGCCGAAAAATCGTACCCGGCCGCTTTGTCCACCAGCAGCAGGAGGAAATCGCTGCCCCAGCCACTGGCCCAGGGGGTAAAGCGGTGTGCTGAGCTGGTCTTCAGGTCGCCAATCGCCTTGACCCGGCCGTTTCGGGGATTGAACCAGTACGCGCTGACGGTTTCCGCATCCAGTTTTGGTAAATCCAGGTGCAGGGGCATACCGGTAGGGGTATAGGCAAGTAACAGGTCGCCCCTTTCCGTTCGGGCAAGTAAGCGGTGGGAGGTGTCCTCGGGATTGTCTCCCAGCAGTAAGCGTTGATCCAGTTGCAGTTCCTGCCAGGGCAGCGCTGAAAGGATGTTTTTCAGGTAGCCCATTTGCTTCGAACCGGGTAGGTCTAGCGCCTCCTGCCATCCCGTGCGGGCATTGATTACGGGTTCGTGCTTGCTGCTGTACATTTGCCAGATGTCGTTGCAGCCGTAGGTGTAGCCGGCGGCTCCCGATAGCATGGTCCAGTATCCGGCCACCCGCACATCTGCATCGTCTAGCCAGCCATACGCTCTGTCTTCCCAAAACCGATCGCGAATGTTTTCGTAGCGGGGCTCCCCGTTGATTACCGGCCGGGTGCGCCTTAGGTTTCGCGCGTCCAGTACGTATTGGTAGTCCTTTGCCAGGCGGCTGTGCCCGCTTTGAAACATGTCCAGCTGCAGCCAGGCATCCTCGCTAAAAAAGTCCGTCGCTTTCTTTCCACCGACCGGATGGAAGGTCAGCAGGTGGCGTTGGTCATGGGCCCGAATGCCTTGGGCCATGGCGCGAATGATTTCGTAATGAGTTTCGTTCTCCATCGCCCGGTCTCCTCCCAGTATCCACACCAGGTTGCTGTGGTTGTGGTAGCGTTTGGCCAGTAACTCGCCATAGGTGGCGGCATTCTCCGGGGTAAAGATCTCCGGGCCAGCCCCCCACCGGCGGTTAAACTTATCTCCCCAGGTGGGCAAAAGTCCCACATATAGCCCCAGCTCCGAAGCCTTTTCCATCAGGTAATCTACGTGTTCAAAATAGGCTTCGTTTAGCTTTTCGGGGTTGTTGTCGATCAATGGGGTAGCTCCCTGCGCATTAGGACTGTTCAATCCATCCAGTTCGGCCAGGATCACGGTTTGGATAAGGGTAAACCCCTTATCGGCCCGGTCCTGTAGGTACCGGTCTATTTCTGCTTTGTTCAGGCGGTGGAGCAGTTCCCAGGCGGTATCTCCCAACCAGAAAAAGGGTTGCCCGTCCGCTGTTTCCAGATACCGTTGATTATCGGAGATTTTCAGCAGGGGGAGCTGCTGTCCGGTGGTGAAAAGGGTCAAAAAAAGCAAGGGTGCCAGCATTGCAAAGGGTTTCATGTTGATTTTCGGTTTAGGTTTGACAAGAGGTGCACGTTCCACAGACGGACAAACAGGCTGCTTTTCCTGGGATGAACCTCTTGAGTAAATATCCTTTAAATTAGAAGAAGTTGCAACAATAGCAGGAAAAACCTGCTGTGGGTTTAGTGATCAGGGCCTACTTTTGGGGCGAAACTAAGATAGAAATTGGATCGCTCTCAACGTCTACACCTTTGCTTATTGGTACTTCACGTATTCATGCCCGGTAGTCGGAGTCCTCTGTGCCTTCTGGATTGCGTAAAAGCTGTAGCAGTGCCTCGCCGATCACATCCATTTATGCATTCCGATAACGACGAGTTAAGGAATTGAATAAACCGTCAGGAAAAAGCCGCATTGGCGGGATTCGAATTAATGGGCTTTTTTCCGGATTGTCCTGGCGCTGTTTAACGTAAGGTGATAACGGTCCGGTTAGCTTCCAGGCGTTCTTTCAATTCGGAATAGGGCAGCTGTTGCACGGATGTGTTCGTTTCCAGGCACAGGTCGGCCGCGATGCCCGCCGCTTCCCCCAACAGCATAAAGGTCCATTCCAGCCGGATGGCTCCATAGGCGATGTGGCTGGCAGAAAGACAGGTGGGTGTCAGCAAGTTGTTGCATTCGGATTCCCGGGGAACCAGGCTGCTGTAGGGAATGGGAAAGGGCTTCCAATTGTCCCCACCAAAAACAAAGCCTTCGTTATAGGCCTTGCCTTCCCGCACAATGCGCCGCACGTGGTGCACATCCGGAGGCCAAAAGGCAATGGCTACCGGATCCTCGATACGAATGCTGGTATCTTTGCGGGTATGGTGCTCGGTAATGACGTAATCGGATTGCATTCTCCGGCCGTCGCGGATATACAGCATGCGGGGCCAGCCCTGGTTGTCGGTAAATTCGTCTTTCGTGGTACCCCACTGACGCCATTCCTGGCGGACGTTTTTGGGAACTTCCGGGTCGTTGGCCAGAAACCAAAACAGGCCACGGGTAAAATCCAGGTGGTATTGGTAAATCTCGGCCCGTTGCTCGTAGTCCCCTTCCGGGTAGGCGTGGTTCATGCCATACAGGTTGTGCGACAGGTCGTGCCAGGCCCCCAGATCGGTTTTGTTGCCCGGAATGGAGTAGGAAGGCTTGTACAGGCTACCGCCGGCGTCCAGGTAGCGCAGGTAGATCTCGTACCAATCGCGTTGGTAGTTTTCGGGCTTTGCAAAGGGTACGCGGTTGGATGGGTCTTTGGTCAGGCAGGCGCGGAAGCAGTAGGCCTGAATGCGCCCATCGCCCGCGCCGGGTTGACCCAGGGCTTCGTCCTGAATGGTATGAATCAACCCGCTCTGCGGATTGCCGGGCTCTACATAAGGATCCACAGCCACCTCGAAATTCCGGTAGGTATTCGATTCGCGGATGCCGTTTTTGGTTTCTCCGTAGCGGCTATTTGGCTCCCTACCTACGATCGTGGATATCCCGGCATAGTGCAGTAGGTCACCTTCGTAGGAGGCATCGATAAAGAGGGAAGCCCGAAACGTTTTCCCGTTACGTGTTTCAATGGACACGATTTTTTCGCCCTCTTTGGTTACCGCATCGAAGGCAAGGCGTAGCCTGGATTCCGTATAGACCGGGATTTCCAGCTCGGCCAGCCAGCGATCAAAAATACCCTTGGCCACATGCGGCTCAAAGCGCCAGGTGCGGGCCTGGGCTCGTGCCGAATCGAAGTTGGTAACCCCATAATGCCGGGCCACGTCTTTGTAAAACTCCAGGGTAAGCCCACCGATCACGGAATCGTTTTTAAAGCCGGAGTGATTGTTGATATCCGATCCACCCAGGCCTTCGATCGTCATGCCTCCGATATATGTATCCGGGCTGACGATCACTACCTCCCGACCACGCTTTTTTAATTGTACGGCCGCCAGGATCGAAGCACTGGAATTGCCGTAGATGCATACCTCGGATTCGATGAGCTGTTCCGGATGATGGCAGGCCCATCCGAGTACAAACACCAGCAATACGGATTGGGGGATTTTTCCGAAAGCGGAGTTAAGGGCGGTTTTCATGGTTTCTTAGTAAAAAGGTTGTCGCGTTTCAATATACGACCTCTCACGAAAGGAGTCAAAACCTGCCGCAAAATCAGTTCCTTTCTTCAAAGGAATACGGATTTTGAAATGAGATGTCCGCGGGCAGCCTTAGCGCTGCGCCCATTCATCCAGGAAGAGTTCGCCGATGAGGTAAAGTTTGGCGGTTCCGCTAATGGCTACACGCTCGCCCTCGCAGCGGCAGTACAGGTAGCCTTTGCGGGAAGAAAGCTGGGCAGCACGCAGGGTTGGTTTGCCCAGCTGCTCCGCCCAGTAGGGTGCCAGGGTGGTATGCGCCGAACCCGTTACCGGATCCTCGTTTATCCCCGCTCCTGGTGCAAAGAATCGGGACACAAAATCCAATTGTGTACCTTTGGCGGTGACGATTATCCCCCGGGCAGGAAGTGCTGCGATCCGCTCAAAATGTGGCTGCAGATTTTGTATGGCTGCTTCAGAGTCGTAGACCAGCAGGTAATCCGATTTGCCAGCAAAGGCTTTTGTGGGAGACAGGTCGAAGCAATTGCGGAGATTGTCGGTTACCGGAATTTCCCGAACGGGGTCCGGCGGAAAATTCAGGGTTAGCTGATCGCCATCCTTGCAAACCGTCAGGTCTCCGCTCCGGTCGGAATAAAAGTGAATACTGCTGCCCGCATGCTTTTCGAAGGAGAACAGAACAAAGGCGGCAGCCAGGGTAGCGTGCCCGCACAGGTCTACTTCCACCCGCGGGGTAAACCAGCGGATCTGGTAGCGATCTCTTTCTTTTACGTAAAACGCCGTTTCGGACAGGTTGTTTTCCATGGCGATTTGCTGGAGTAGCGAATCCGGCAGCCACTCCTGCAGGGGGCAAACAGCTGCCGGATTTCCTGCAAAAACCCGGTCGGCGAAGGCGTCGATTTGATAGATTTTTTGTTGCATGTGTGTCTACGTATGCGAATGTAGGAATTCCATCTTAAAAATGGGCGGTAAGCAAGCTCATTTTCCTGCTAACCTGCAGCGATTGAAGGGCTTGAAGGTGCCTGGCCACCGGGGAATTTCTGGTCTGGAGGGCGCCGTTTTGCCCAGGTTGGTTGCGCGAAAGCATTCCCGATGTCTGCACCGCTGACAGTGAAAATCGGCAAAAGGGACCGGTTCCCGTTGGTACGATCGTTTTTTTCGCCTATATTCACCCGCGGATTCGTTAGAATACGAAAACAAACCGATGGCAATCAAATTGGAGAATGCAGTAGTCGGTCTGTTTGGTGTATCCGGTGCGTTTCCAGACAGTATTCACCAAATAATCCACGATATACCCGGTAGTTACCATGAGAAAAAGCATCTACACCTTACTTTTATTTTTTATTGCGGGCGGTCTGTTTGCGCAGAGTATGAAAGATATTCCGGTCAACGAGGAATGGCTGGAAAAAATCGAGTCCCTGGCCCCTTCCGACACCAGAATTGAGGCCCCGGTAAAGAACATCCTGGTTTTTTCCCAGCATACGGGCTTTTACCATTGGACCATCCCCCACAACGACGAACTACTTAAAATTCTTGCAAAAAAGACCGGTGCCTTTGAGATTACCATCGCCCGGGATATCGATACGTTTGAAAAAGAGAACCTAAAGCAGTACGACGCGGTTGTGCTGAATAATTCCAACCCTTCCGGTCCGGATCGGGACCTGTTCGCAGATTTGCTAAAGAAAAATTCCAGTCTGGATGATGCCCGCATTGCAGAATTGGCCAGCCAATACGAAACCAATCTGATGGAATACGTGGAGGAGGGCGGTGGCCTGTTTATCATGCACGGTGCCATTACCGTTCAAAACAATTCACAAAAATTTAGCTCCATGGTGGGTGGAAGCTTTGACTACCACCCCAAGCAACAGGAAATGCACTTAAAGGAAGTAGACCCAGGCCATCCCCTGGTACAGGCATTTGATGGCAAGGGGTTCGTTCATACGGATGAGCCTTACTTCTTTAAAAATGCCTATTTTGACTACAACTTCCGCCCGCTGTTATACATCGAAGCCGATAAACTAGAGGGTGTCAGAGGGGAAGTGAGCAACAATACCATCTATGTGGCCTGGATCAAGCGGCACGGAAAAGGCCGGGTGTTTTACAGTTCCCCTTCCCACAATGCCCAAAGTTTGGAGCAGCCGGAGTTGCTGCAATTTTTTGTGGATGGGCTACAGTACGTGGTGGGGGACTTGCCGGCGGACGATAGCCCGATGAAGAACTAAGCAGGGTCCTTAGTGGGAGTTTGCCCCACCCATCTTTATGCGATAAATTCACACTTTCCTTGCCTGTTTCTGTATATAAAAAATCCGGATAAACGCATGTGTGTATCCGGATTTTTTGTTGAAACTGGGGAATAAACTTACTTTTTCGTTTTCTTCTTCGTAGGAGCGGCTTTCTTGGGTTTGGCTTTCCCTTTTTTACTGTCTCCCTGGCTTTCGACGATTTCCATGGTTTCAGCAAAGGTCAGCGATTCGGCCTCCTTATCTTTGGGGATCTTGAAATTGTTTCTACCCATCTTGATATAGGGTCCCCAACGACCGTTAAGTATTTGTAGTTCGGGGTTTTCGTCAAAGGATTTGATATGCTTTTTGGCATCCGCCTCCCGCTTGGCCTTGATCAGTTCGATGGCTTCCTCTTCGGTGACCGATAGGGGATCGTACTCTTTGCCCAAGGATACAAACTTGCCGTCGTGCCGGATGTAGGGTCCGAATCGCCCCACGGCGGCCACAATTTTCTTGTCCTCAAAATGGCCCACGTCCCGTGGCAATTTGAACAGTTCCAGCGCATCTTCGAGGGTCATGCTTTCGATAAACTGCCCTTTCAACAGGCTGGCAAATTGTTTTTCCTCGTCTTCCTGATCCCCGATTTGCACCAATGGTCCAAATTTCCCCAGTCGGGCAATGACCTTTTTACCGGTTTTGGGATCGATACCCAGCTCCTTGGAGCTGTTGACATCGGTGCGTTTGATGTTTTCCGTTTGCTCTACTTTGGTATGGAAAGCCCCGTAAAAATTTTGGATCATTTCCTCCCAGGGTTGCTCTCCATGGGCAATGTGGTCAAACTCTTTTTCCACCTTGGCAGTAAAAGAAAAATCGATCACGTTTGGAAAGTGCTCGACCAGGAAGTCGTTCACCACCATGGCAATGTTGGTGGGGAAAAGCTTGTTTTTTTCCGTGCCAGTGGTTTCGGTTTTCTCGGCGGATACAAATGACCCGTCCTTGATTACCATTTCGGTATACTTTCTGGGCGTTCCGTCCCTGGATTCCTTGAGTACGTAGTTTCGTTTCTGTATGGTGGAGATGGTGGGAGCATAGGTGGACGGGCGACCGATGCCCATCTCTTCCAATTTTTTCACCAGGGAAGCTTCCGTGTACCGGGCCGGTGGCCGGGTGAAGGATTGCCGGCCCTTCATTTCGATCAACTGCAATTCCTGTCCCACGGTTAGGGGAGGGAGCAAGCCTTTGGCAGTGGACTCTTCCTCCTCGTCCTCGTCGGTGCTTTCCAGGTATACCTTCAAAAATCCCTGAAATTTGATTACTTCTCCGCTTGCGCTCAGCGTTTGATCGGCGTTGGAAATGGCTATGGAAACGTTGGTTTTTTCCAATTGGGCATCGGCCATTTGCGAGGCGATGGCACGTTTCCAGATTAATTCGTACAGCCGCTGCTCGTTGCGATCGTTTCCGGCCTCGGTAACCGAGAATTCCGTAGGGCGGATGGCTTCGTGGGCCTCCTGCGCTCCTTCCGATTTGGCAGTGAATTTTCGTTGGTGGTGGTATTCTTTTCCAAAGGCCGACGTTATTTCGGCTTCTGCACTTTTTAGTGCATCATCCGAGAGATTTACGCTGTCGGTACGCATGTAGGTGATCCTGCCGGATTCGTAGAGTTTCTGGGCGATATTCATGGTCTGGGCCACGGAGAAATACAGCTTTCTACTTGCCTCTTGTTGCAGGGTGGAGGTAGTAAAGGGCGCAGCCGGGGTCTTTTTCGCCGGTTTGGTTTCCAGGGATTTGATGGAAAAATCAGCTTCCAGGCAGTTTTTCAAAAAGGCTTCTGCCTCTTCTTTGGTATCGAACTTCTTGGGCAGTTCCGCTTGCAGCTGCTTTCCTTCTACGTCAAAAAGCGCGGTGATCTTGTAGGAAGAGGTAGCGTCGAATTTTTCTATTTCCCGCTCCCGGTCTACAATGAAGCGCACGGCCACGGATTGTACCCGGCCTGCGGACAGCCCGGCTTTTATTTTTTTCCACAAGACCGGTGAAAGTTCAAAACCCACCAATCGGTCCAGAATTCGTCGGGCTTGCTGCGCATTGACCAGGTCCAGGTCGATTTTGCGGGGAGATTCCAAGGCCTTGATGATGGCGGATTTGGTGATTTCCCGGAACACAATGCGTTTGGTATTTTCGTCTTTCAGGTTGAGAACCTCCTTTAGGTGCCAGGAAATGGCCTCGCCTTCGCGGTCGTCGTCACTTGCCAGAAAGATGGTCTCTGCCTCCTTAACTAATTTTTTTAATTCCCGGATTACCTCCTTTTTATCGGGGCTGACCTCGTACGTTGGTTTGAATTTATTTTTTATGTCAATGGCATTTTCCCCTTTGGGTAGATCCCGCACATGCCCGTAACTGGAAGTAACTTTGAAGTCCTTTCCAAGGTAACCTTCTATGGTCTTGGCTTTTGCAGGGGACTCGACAATGACTAAATTTTTTGGCATGGTTTACGTAGTTAAAGATAAAAATACATGGGATCCGGTTACTATCCGCTAAATTTGGCCTAAAAATAGATGTCATATACTTGTCTTCCAAATATTCCTCCCCCGCAATTTTTATTGCCGGGGTAAAATCTACATATTTAATTTTCAAAGCAACGACCAACGACAGCTTATGGTGAAGGAATTACTACTGGCCCGACACGGAGAAGCAACGGCACCTTCTTTTGCAGTGGAAGACATGCAACGGAGCCTCACGCCCGCTGGTGCCCAGCAGGTGGAACGATTGGGAAGGACGCTGGCCATAAACGGCCAAACCTGCGATTATTTGATCCACAGCCCCGCCAGACGATGCAGCCAAACTGCGGCCATTCTTGCCCAACAATTGTCGGTGAAAACCTGCAATGCTCACCGATCCATTTATCAGGCCAGCCGGGAGCAGCTTTTTCGGCAGTTAACGCAGTTTCCGAAAGAAGCCAATCAGGTGCTGTTGGTGGGACACAATCCGGCCGTCAGCCAGCTTGCTGCTTACCTTACCGGAGAGTCTCACCTGGTGTTTTCCCCGGGTATGATGGCTCGGATTCATTTCACTGACCAGGAATGGGAGGCCGTGTCCAAAGGAACCGGAACCTTGGAGGAAATCCTGCAATAGGATTCATTTCCATTCCCAACCTGAATTTATCCGTACGCAAAATCCTTTTTTTATGTCAGCCAACCCTACTTCCATTACCAATTTTGATCCAAACGGTCTGGGCCAAGCCGGCAAGCTCTTTGGCCTTCCCTTTGAACCCGAAAACAGTCAGCTGCTGATCCTTCCCGTTCCCTGGGAAGTGACGGTGTCTTACCGGTCGGGCACGGCCGGTGGACCTGCAGCCATCCTTGAGGCCTCCGTACAGGTTGACTTGTTTCAAGAGGACATACGGGATGCCTGGAAGCTTGGCCTGTCCATGCTGCCCCTGAACCCGGCACTAAAGGCGGATAATGATAACTACCGCTTGTTGGCGGATAAATACATCCAATGGCTGCAGAAGGGATCTCCGGAGGCCGACCACGAACGTTTCGCTGCCGTGCCAGACATTATCAATGCTGCCTGCCGAAAAATGAACGATTGGGTAACCGAACAGGCCGAGAAGCAATTAGACCAGGGCAAACTGGTCGGTTTGCTGGGTGGCGATCACAGTACGCCTTTGGGACTGGTGCAGGCGCTTGCCAAAAAACACGAATCGTTCGGCATTCTGCAAATCGATGCCCATGCAGATTTGCGCCCGGCTTACGAGGGGTTCGACCTTTCTCATGCTTCCATTGCCTATAATTTCCTGAAAATTCCCCAGGTGCAGCGCCTGGTACAGGTGGGCGTTCGGGATGTATGCGAACAAGAATGGAACCTTAGTCAATCCGATACGCGTTGCCAGCTTTTTACCGACGGAAACCTGAAGGAGCAATTGTACGGAGGCAATACCTGGGAGGCGCTTTGCCGGGAGATCCTTGCGGCCCTGCCGGAGCAGGTCTACCTAAGCATCGATATCGATGGCCTGATTCCACAGCTATGCCCACATACCGGTACGCCGGTACCCGGAGGATTGGATTACCAGCAACTCATGTTTTTGATCAAAATGCTCGTACGGTCCGGCAGGAAACTGATTGGCTTTGACCTGGTAGAGGTGGCGCCTGGTAGCGACGGGGGCGAATGGGATGCCAACGTAGGCGCCCGTATCTTGTACCGGATCGCAAATCTGACCGCTGTCTCCCAGGGAAAACTAAACTGGGGATAGGTTGGGTTGGTCGGTATTTCCGGTTAGGTTATGCGGGCTTACGGGAGCAAATTGGCGCGAAAGAGTACTTCATGGCCTCGCGGGCGTGGATTGCCGGTGATTTTTTAGCCCCGGTAGTTCCCCCCCCCCTTCTTTTGCTGATTTTGTGCACGAACGGGCCTTATCCCCAGAAAAAGTCCCAAGCTTCCAAAATGTGTCATTTTTTATTAACCTGCTCCTCTTTCCAGGGGCGATTCCGGATTTTGGATAAGATACCATATTTTTTGGTTAAGATGTAGCACAGGTTTGGGGAAGTACTAATCTAACTTAGCCTATCCTTTCATACCTAATCAACGCATATGAAAAAATCTACCCTACATCTCCCTTGCCACAGGGCCTCCCTGTGCCTGGGCTTGCTGCTGTTTCTAGGGCTATTTGCCTCTGAAGCGAACGCACAAAACCGGGTCAGTGGTACCGTTCGCAACGAGTCGAACGAGGTCCTGCCCGGTGTCAGCATTCTGGTGGTTGGTACCACCATTGGTACAGTTACGGATATTGACGGCCAATACCAACTCGCCGTTCCCGAAGGCTCCGAACGCCTTTCTTTTTCCTTTATCGGTTTCGAATCCCAAACCGTCGACGTTAACGGACGTAGCACCCTCGATGTGGTCATGCGGGAAGATTCGCAGGACCTGGGCGAGGTGGTCGTGACGGCCTTTGGCGTCCAACGTGAGCGAAAAGAACTGGGCTACACCGTACAGGCACTGAAACCCGAAGACCTGACCAGTGCCAACGATTTCAACCTGGTCAATTCTCTTAGTGGAAAAATTGCCGGGGTACAGGTAACCAATAGCGGTTCTCAGGTGGGCGCCTCCTCCCGAATCGTCATTCGGGGAAATGCGTCGTTCTCCGGAAACCAACCCCTGTTTGTCGTAGACGGAATCCCAATCGATAATTCCAGCAGCAACCTGGGAGGTGCCGGCGGTCTGGATTATGGCAATACCGCCGCAGACATTGATCCGGAAAACATTGCCTCACTTACCGTACTAAAAGGCGCCAATGCGGCGGCCCTGTACGGCAACCGGGCCACGCATGGGGTCATCCTGATCGAAACCAAAAAAGGGCAGCAGGGCAAACAGGGACTGGGTGTGGAACTGAACTCCTCCCTGGTGTTTGATGTACCCAGCTTTTTTATGGATTTTCAGAACGACTACGGACCCGGGCAACGGGGCGGAGAGTACGATTGGCAGCAATACCTGCAAAACAATCCCGGTTCCAACCTGAGCTATAATGAATACGCGAAACAAAACAGCTACAACTATGTGAACGGAATCGGCGGTGGTATCAACGAAAACGCAACTTCCTGGGGACCGCGTTACGATGCCGGCTTGCTCCTGGATCAGTGGGTGAAGGGCCCCAATAGCCCCTGGGAGTCCATCCCGAATAACATCCACGACCACTATTTTCAGACTGGAAGTAACCTGATCAATCAGGTAGCTGTGACCGCACGAGGCAAAGAAGCCTATGGGCGTGTTGCCTTTTCAAACCGTCAGATGACGGGGACCTTTTTCAATACCGACCAGACGGTCAATACCTTCAATGCCAGTCTCACCCTGCTGCCCACCGATAAATTAAAAGTGAGTACAGATTTCAATTACGTCAACCGATTTAGCGATAACATCCCGGTAGTTAGTTATGGCTCCATGACCAAACTGGCCTGGGGTGCTTTTCGAAACATTCCGCTGGATGAGGTGAAAAAGGTCTATCGGGAGCATGGCAACGAAATGGGCAGCGGCTACAACCAAAATGCCAACAATTTCTATTATGACCTGGAAAACACCAACAGCATGGACCGAAAACGTTTCTTTGGAAACGTCAATATTGATTACCAGCTTAACGACTGGCTTTCTGCCAATATGGTAACGGGCCTCGATTACTATACGGAGGAGAGAAAATCCATCACCCTCTCCCGTACACGGGCCAATATCAACAACAACCGCGGAGGGCAGTTTTCCCTTACCAACCTCAGCAGGCAGGAGTTTAATAGCGATATCCGCTTGAACATCAACAAGCAATTTCTGAATGACTTTTCCCTGGTGGCCTTGGTGGGCGGAAACTTCCGGCAAAACACCGCCGATTTCCTTTCCCTCAGCGCACCCGACCTGGCGGTTCCGGACCTGTTTAATATTTCCAATGTGCGCGGAACACCGGGTACAAGCATGTCCGAAAGTCAGCGGGAAACCTATAGTATCTATTCTTCCGCTACCTTGGGTTACAAAGGGTACCTGTTTTTGGGGGCGACCGGAAGAAATGACTGGAGTTCTACGCTGCCGGAGGAGAATCGCTCCTATTTCTACCCTTCCGTTAACCTGGCCTTGACCCTATCCGAAGCGCTGAACATGACTTCCAGGACCCTGAGTCATGCACAGGTCCGGGCCAGTTTGGCGCAGGTGGGTTCGGATACCGATCCGTACCAACTGATGGGGACCTACGGCACGACAACCTTTAATAACATTTCCTTATTTACTCCCACTGCTGTAAAGCCGCCCACCAACCTGCTGCCGGAAATGACCACTTCCTTTGAAGTGGGGGCTGATCTGCGCTTTTTCTCGGATCGCTTATCGCTGGATGCAACCTATTACCGGCAGGTGACCGAAAACATGATCTTGCAGGTGCCGACCGCCCGGTCCACGGGTTACGCTTCCCAATTGATCAATGCCGCAGAAATTGAAAACAAGGGCATTGAAATCATTTTGCGAGGTAGCCTGGTTCAACGGGGAGACTTTTCCTGGGACGCGACCGTAAACTGGGCCAAAAACACCAGTACGGTGGAATCGCTGTACCAGGGGCTGGAAAACATTACCATCAGTTCCGGTTTTGGCGGGGTTCGGCTGGTCGGCACGCCCGGGCAGCCCTGGGGGGACCTGAGTGGCCTGCCCTACGTGCGAGACGATAGTGGCAACATCATGATCAATCCAAACGGGACACCCATGACCACCAACCAACAGGTGATTTTGGGAAATGTCACCCCGGACTGGATCGGAGGGATACAGAACAGCTTCCGGTACAAGAATGTTACCTTCGGAGGATTGTTTGACTTCCGCATGGGGGGAGATTTCTTCAGCACCACGTATTGGCATTCGTATCCCACAGGAGCTTTTGAAAACAGCGTCCAAAACAACGTACGGGCCGAGGGGATTGTGGTCGAGGGTGTTCAGGGAGATGGCTCACCAAACGATGTTCGCATCTCGGCGCAGGACTATTACAATGGATCCTGGGTGTGGAACAACCACGAGTACTCCATCATCGATGGGTCCTTTATAAAACTGCGGGAGCTCACGCTGGGCTACCGATTTTCGGTTTGGAAGTTGCAAAACGTCAACGTTTCGGTGTTCGGTCGTAACCTCGCGATCCTGCACCGAAGCGCCAAAGCAAAGGAGCTGGGTCTGGATCCCGAATCCGCTTCCCAGATGGGAGGGGGTGAGGCCGGTACCGGCTTTGAAAACTTCATGCCGCCCACCAATCGGTCCTATGGATTCAATTTACGGATCGCCCTATGAGAGGGAATTGTACGCGTCAGGTAAACCAATATTTCGCTAAAATGTGCTCCAAATGAAACATACCATCAACTATAAACTCCCCGGGTTCGTGCTCGCTTCCGCCCTGATTTTCGCTTCTTGTACAGAAGATTGGAACGAGATGAATGTCAACCCCAATCAGCCGTCGGAGGTACCTGCCAGCAACGTGCTGGGTGCCGGCATGACCGTAGTAGCCGGACAACTGTTCGGCGAACGCATCGGTATTTATTACGCGGGCACCTGGTCCGGTCAACTGGCAGCTATTGGTGCCGGGGATTACGAATTCCGGGTGGATATCAATAACAGCCAATGGGACAACCTGTATCGGGGCATGGCCTATTTTGTGGATGCAGCGGAAATCGCCCGGGAGGAAGGAAACCAAAACCTGGAAGCAGTTTCCCTGATCATGAAAGCGTATACGGCCCATCAGGTTTCGGATATGTGGGGAGATATTCCCTACACACAGGCCTTTTTACTGGATAAAGAGGGGATTTTGAGTCCGGAATTTGACACGCAGGCAGTGGTGTATGACAAAATTCTGGAAGAACTGGAAGCAGCTAATTCCATGCTGGATCCAAGTGGTCCGGCAATCGGAGTAGGCGATTTTATCTATGGAGGGGATATTGCAAAGTGGCAAAAATTCGCCAATTCCATCCGGTTGCGGGTGGCCATGCGCATGTCGTCCGTGGTCCCTCAGGATGCGGCGTCGGTCTTGAACCAAATTCTGGGCAATCCTTCCACCTACCCGGTATTTGAAGACCACAGCGATAATGCCTACTTGCACTGGCCGGGGATCAGTTCCAATATCGAACCCTGGCGGCAGCGCCTGGGCACACCCACCAACAAAAACGATCAATACCGCACCAATTACGACCTGATCGAACGGCTCAAGGACATGGACGATCCGAGATTACCGGTCTATGCCGATGAGAACCTAAATGGGTTCTTCAATGGGTACAAAATGGGAATCGGACAGACCAGCGATCCTATGAATGCCCAGGCAAATGTATCGCATATCGGAGACCGATTTGGATACGATGACGAGGGTTTTTCTCCCTTTATGAATGCGGCCCAGGTTTGGTTTATCAAAGCCGAAGCGTTTGAAAGAAACCTCGTTGCTGGAGGCAATAGCCAGGAAGCCTACGAAACAGGCATTACTGTATCCCTTCAGGAAAACGGTATCTCCCAGGACCTGATCGACGAATACTTGCAACGTCCGGGCGTGGCCTGGGATTCCGGTACGTCCACTAACCTGGAAAAAATCCGACTGCAGAACTGGATCGCTCTGTATAAGCAAAGTGTGGAAGCCTGGGCGGAGGTACGCAGAACGGATGTGCCCCTGCTGGACAAGGTTTCCAACGACTACGCCGCCAACCACAACCGACCGCCGTTCCGCATGGCCTATCCAGCCAATGAAATTGCCCACAACCAACGTTTCCCAACCGATGTTGTCGAGGAAGATATTTTCTATGGAATACAGGTATGGTGGGATACCCGGACCGGGGTAGAATAGGTGACCTTGCAAATGCCTGCCGACACGGTCAATCGGCTACGAGCAGCGTTCGGTTGCCCTATTTGGCTACCATGACCAGGGGTGTTGTGCTGCACCAGTGCCACTAGCGAGGCACCGTCCGGAGTACAACACCCCATCCATCCCGTTCCACCTTACACATGCCGAAGGATGGGGCCGTGTTGCTCCACGGTACACAGACTGTAGAACTTCAACCATGTAATCAAAAAGTGCTATGTATGTACGACTCTTTGTCAGTGGCTTATTGCTTGGGATTAGCGGTCTGCTGATCCATGCCACCACTCCTCAGCCGAAAAATTCGGCCCTTGCGACCAATGAAATTTCCCAGCGGGCAAACGGACTGCACGGCTACATCGGCTACAGTTCGCCAAGGCGGCCGGAAGGATTCGGTGCGGGCATAGGCTTTTACACAGCGGTATGGCCGCTGGTAGAAAAGCCCCTTGCCGGATTTCAAATCGGACTCCCCGGCAATTGGATCATTCCGGATAATCCGGACAACAAGGATATGCCTTGCTGTCCTGAAGGAACCATTGCGCGCACCTGGGAACCACGCGGTCCTACCTGGGCCAGTGTGTTTCAAACCCAGGAAGGGGGCTTGGGCTATTGGCGTGGAAACCGCTACCACTACGGACCACCCAAATTCAGCATGAACGGGGTACCCGATTGCTACAATTCGGAAATTGCCTCTCCCGGTTGGCCCTTTTTTTACCGGGCGGCTGCCTTGCCGGAAGACCAGCTGGGGATCGCTCAGCTTAGCAACCGTATACTGGTGCCACCCGATGGAATCACCTTTGTGGAAGACCTGGAAGGAAAGTTTTTGGGCTATACGCACATGATGCTGCCACTTACCGAAAAGCGCGAAGGACCACCACCTACTGGCGACCAAAGCTGGACCCTGTTTCTCAATTCCGCGAATTTTAAGGGACCCGTGGCGTTTTATATTCCCGAAATGTGGAGTCGCCTTTCCAAAGAGTACCCCGCCATCGAAGGCATGGGGTTGGACGCCCGGGAAGGAACCATGGGCGGAGGAGGTGCCATGGAAATCAATACCGTACCCTCCTTCGAAATGAAAACACCGGAAGGGGAATTGTACATTAAAATCCCCCAATTGCAATTTCCCGTCGATGCGCAGGGACGTTCGTTACTCGTGCAGGACGTTACCTATTACTCCAAAGACGCCTTGTTTAATCCCGTAAAGGCCTGGAAAAACGGAGGCGAAGCGGTTTCCGGAGCCTTTCGCGAAGCCCATTCCTGGAAACCTGATATCAGTCCCAGGAAAATTTCTCTCGATGGGGGTGCTCAACTTAATGCCGGAGGTACCAAGCTGGGCGGCCTGGAATCGGTCGTGGAAGCCATCGTAACCGATTCCAACGCCTTCGGTTTGCAGTGGCAGGAAAACCCCTTTGGAAAGCAGGGTCGTTTTCCGGAGTACTTCAAGCAAGTGGGAGACCTACGGGTGCCCATTCCGGAAGCGGAGGCCCCGGAAGAGTTAACAGAAAGTACGTTCGCTCTGGCAGGTACCGAGAAGGAATACATCAACTGGAGGGATGGAAACGAGATCGTTTCGGGAAATTTCCGGATTGACAAAGAGCTTCCCTATTCTACGCCCACTACGGGTGCCTGGGCGCATCCGGGACCTGCTTCCGAAGCTTATTCCGTAGACCTAAAGGATGGATCAACAGTTACCTACAAGTGGTACCGCTTTATTGACCAGCCTTCTTTTCAGCAATTTGACTGGAGCACCGAAGAAAAAGCTGAGCTGCAGGCCCTGGTAGAAAAGATCCACCGAAACTGGACCATTGACAAAACCTACATGGCACCGCCCAGTTCCGGCGGGCTGGTGGCCATTGACCCGGTGTTGATCCTCAGTCCTCCGGCCGGCATGGAAGTGGGGTATGTTCCCATCGTGGTCCGTCAGGAGCGGAAATTGGTTGCGGAATCGGATCGGTCGACTTCGGCACTTGCTAGAAGATGACCCGGTGATTTCCGTGAATATACGGGCTATTCTAATCCGGAGGATTGGGCAAAAGAAGCTTCAGGAAGCCAATACCGTATCGGTGCAGTGGCCTTTGGGGCTTCGGTTTACAAAAAAATAATTGGCAATCTATGGTTGGTTGCCCTAGCTAATGGTATTTTCGATGCAGGAAACGTTGTTTTTCGATAAAAAATGGATGCTTGGACTGCTAATTTCCTGGAACAGTATGTGCCACCATTCGATGGCCGCAAGCCCGCAGGCGCCCCGCCCCAACATTATTCTATTCCTATCGGATGATTTGGGTTATGGAGACCTGGGATGCTATGGGAATTCCATCATCCAAACCCCACACCTGGATCAATTTGCCAGGGAAGGGGTGCGCATGACCGACATGCATTCCGCCGCATCGGTTTGTTCCCCTTCAAGGGCCGCAATTCTCACCGGAAGGAACGGGTACCGAAGCGGTTTCTACAACATTGCCGGCTTTTTCGGAACGACCCTCAGCAAAGAAGAAATCACCCTGCCCCAACTGCTGCAGGAAGTGGGCTATGAAACCGCATTTTTTGGCAAATGGCACCTATCGAAGCTGGAATCGCCGGAAGAAGTATCCGTAAACGAAATGGGTTTTGACTATTCCCTCGCCACTTCCGTCAATGCCTTTGGAACCGGACCGAAAAACCCAGAAAAATTCGTCAGAAACGGGGTTCCCGAAGGTCCGATGGAGGGCTGGTACGTGGACATCGTTACCCGGGAAGCAAGCAGCTGGATCGCTGGGAGAGGGAATCCCGACAACCCTTTTTTCCTGATCGTTTCGACCAACGAGCCACACACCCCGCTGGATCCTCCGAAAAGCTTCGCAAGCGCCTATGATACGGAGGAGGTGCGGAAACTATCCGGGCAGGTTTCTTACGGCGGCGTACCGCGGCCTACCAAAGATTTGACGCACCATTCAAAGGAATACTACGGAACGGTAGCGCAGCTAGACCATTCTTTTGGCACGTTTATGCGCTTTATTGATGAGCAAGGATTGCGCGAATCCACCCTGGTCATTTTCACCAGCGATAATGGTCCGGAATATCCCGTTACCCTGGAAGAGTCCAAAGGCGAATGGGAAGACCCCATTCGGGACAACTGTTTTGGTACCCCCGGAATACTGCAGGGCATGAAGCGGTATCCCTACGAGGGGGGGCATCGCGTTCCCGGCTTGATTCGATGGCCCGGACAGATTCCCGCCGGGACGGAGAGCGATCGGCTCTTTAACGGGACCGATTTCCTCCCCACGCTGTGCACACTGGCCGGCACCGCCATACCGAAGGACCGAACCATCGATGGTACAGATGCTTTTCAGGCGTTTCTCGGAAAAGACTACGAACGTGAAGTTCTACCTATCTGGTTTTTTCTGTTGAATGCTTCTGACATGCCTGGAATGGCCCAAATGGCCATGCGCGATTCGGAGTATGTGTTGGTGGGCAGACTGGGCCCTGCCCGTGGAGACTTTACCGGTCTGCCAGGTCCGGGAACCTATCCGGCTGTGGATTGGCTGAAAACTGCCGTTCCCGACTCCTTTGAACTGTACAACATTAAAAAAGATCCAGGTCAAACCCGGGATATTTCGCAGCAGGAATACGGGCGGTTGCTGGATTTGATTCCCAAAATGCAACAACTTTGGCTGGACATCCGGGACGAAGGCCCCTGGTGGGGACGGATTCCCGATTAAACCCATCCCTGTTGTTTTTTATTCGGTGTATTTCATTTATCTTTTGAACAGAATCGTTGACAAAACCCATGAAGTTAAAATTTGATGCAAAACAGGCGCTTGTTTTCCTATTTATTGCCTTGGCTTGCGAAAACAATTCCGACAAGAAGACCACCATGGAAATCTCGGCTGATGGTTTTATCCTTCAGGAATCCGATCTACCGGCTTACGAAAAAAACATCGATCATAGAGGATTACTGGAAGCCCTTGGCGACAGGCACGGGGAGTCCATGCGTACTGGAGAACACATCTATACGAATACCTGCGCCACGTGCCATGGGGATCCGGAACAGGAGGGATCCTTGCCGACGGCGTTTAAATTTTGGGAGGGCACGTTTAAGGTGGGAAACGATCCTTATTCCATTTACCAGACCCTTACCCGCGGTCACGGTGCCATGCCTCCCCAGGTAAACCTGACGCCTGTGGAAAAATACGACGTCATTCACTACATACGCGAAACGTTTGTAGCCCCGGAAAACCCCACCCAATACCTTGCCCTCAACGAAGCGTATCTGGCAGGTTTGCCTGCTGGC
Source organism: Cyclobacterium xiamenense (assembly GCF_900109255.1). Taxonomy (NCBI): domain Bacteria; kingdom Pseudomonadati; phylum Bacteroidota; class Cytophagia; order Cytophagales; family Cyclobacteriaceae; genus Cyclobacterium; species Cyclobacterium xiamenense. The sequence continues at coordinate 271,788 of NZ_FNZH01000001.1, forward strand.
AGCAGCATGGGGCCGGAACCCCGGGAATACAAGCCCTGGGCGGAGATGGATTACGGCAACTTTCTGATCAACACCTACGAACTGGTGCCGGCGGATGCAGCCCCCAGGCAGCGGTCCACCGGGCCGGTGCAGCCGCTCCCGGATGAGGATTTTAGCAAGGCTAATTTTGCCTACAAAGGCATTGCCGTTCGACTGGACGAAGGAAGCGGGGGCGTGGCTGCAGGAAATGCCTGGATGCTATTTGATCACGACCTGATGCGGGTAGCCGGCGGCTGGACAGGAGAAGGTTTTATCGACTGGGAAGCCATTCTTTTCAACGAAAAACACAACATTTCGCCGAGAACGATCGGAGAACTGCACTTCGAAAACGAAACCGGCCCCGGCTGGGCGCATCCGCGAAGCGGAACGTTTGAGGATCCCCGGTTTCAGGCCCGCGACGGACGCAGATTCGGACCCCTTCCCCGGGATTGGGCACAGTACAAAGGGCTGTATGAGTACGAAGACCGGACAATCGTTTCTTACACCGTAGGCGATACACCTGTTTTGGAGACATTCGGTGTTGCGTATTCTGGCGATCGGCCCGTTTTTACCCGAACATTGAATCTCAGCCCTTCGGGTGAATTACTAAAAATGCGGGTGGCTCCAGTGGGAACAGAAGTAGCCCTGATGGGGTCAGGAGCGGAACTGGTAGAGGAAAACGGCTACCAGCTACTGCACGTCACGGCTACCGACCCGATCAAGATCAAGCTATTTCTGGCGGCACCGGGCTTTACAGGCTTGCAGGAGTACGTGCGTAATGCCGCTCCCGCCGAATCGTTATCGGCGTTTATCAGTGGAGGGCCCGCCCGCTATCCGCAACTTCTGGAGACGGCCATAATACCGGGGGAGCAGGAGGGTGCTTTTCAGGTAGATATTTTGAATCCACCGTTTAACAGTCCCTGGAAAAACCAGCTGCGCTTGAGTGGGCTGGATTTTTTCAAAGACCGAAACAAAGGTGTGGTTTGTGCCACGGATGGAGACGTTTGGCTGGTGGAAGGATTTACCGAAAACGAGGGCAAACTGACCTGGCAGCGCATCGCATCCGGGCTATTTCAGCCCCTGGGAATCAAGGTAATCAACGAAGAAATTTTTGTAACCTGCCGGGACCAAATCGTCCGGCTGCAGGATTACAATGGGGATGGAGAAACCGACTTTTACGAAAGCTTCAATAGCGATCATCAGGTTACCGACCATTTTCATGAGTTTGCCATGGGCTTGCAGGCCGATGCAGAAGGGAATCTGTACTATGCCAAAAGTGCCCGTCATGCCCGAGAAGCCCTCGTACCGCAGCACGGGACCTTGCTACGTGTCAGTCCGGATGGGGAGCGCACGGACATTATTGCTACGGGATTTCGGGCGGCCAACGGGGTCTGCCTCAATCCGGACGGTACCTTTATTGTCACCGATCAGGAGGGGCACTGGAACCCCATGAACCGCATCAACTGGGTGGAAGAGGGCGGTTTTTATGGCAACATGTTTGGTTTTAATCCACCGGCGGATAGCACCGACTCCGGAATGGAACAGCCGCTGGTGTGGGTAGAGCGGGAGCGGGATCGATCGCCCTCCGAATTGCTTTGGGTGGATAGTAAAAAATGGGGAGCCTTGAACGGTAAACTGCTCAGTTTCTCGTATGGTTACGGAAAGATCTATCTGGTTCCATTTGAAAAACTGGACGGTCAGGTACAGGGAGGGATCGTAGAGCTTCCCTTACCTCGTTTTGCCACCGGCGTGATGCGGGGTCGGTTCAATCCAGAGGATGGTCATTTGTATCTTTGTGGGCTTTCTGCCTGGGGTTCGACGCAGCCCCAATTGGGAGGACTCTACCGCATTCGCATGACCGATACCCCGGTGAATCTGCCGGTAGGAATTCAGGCCCAGGAAGATGGGGTGCTACTAACCTTTACCGAAAAACTGGATGAAAACAGCGTAGAAAATTTGGACAATTTTACCGTTGCTACCTGGGATTTACTGCGGTCAAGAAAGTACGGATCCAAGCATTACAACGAACAGGAATTGCCCCTGGAGGCGGCCGAATTGGGTCGGGATGGAAAATCGGTTAAGCTAAAAATCCCTGGTATTCAACCCACATGGGTGATGGAGATCCACTATTCGCTGGAAAGCGAAAGCGGCGAAGCCGTGGAAGGATTGATTCAAAACACCATTCACAAGCTGGGAGAGGCATCTTCCTTGTAACAAAAACCCCTCCAGTCACATACCTGGGCTGGAGGGGTTAATACGCTATTTGGTATGAATTTTTAACAGCTTTTATAAAATTGGCCCTGTCCGAGTTTTCGTTCGATTTCTTTTGCGGCCTTCGTAATAGATAGCCCACCCAGATTGGTGCAGCGCAGGGTATTGGGAATGCTTTTGCCCACCTCGTACATGGTTTCGATGACTTCGTCCAGGGGAATCAAATGGTCGTAATCCGCCAGTGCCATGTTGGCGCAGGAAAGGGCATTGGAGGCGGCCATCACATTTTTGTTTAGGCAGGGGGCTTCCACCCGGTTGCCTATGGGATCGCAGATCATGCCCAGGGAGCTTTGCAAGGCCATGGAAGCCGCGGAAATACTTTGGGGTAGCTGGCCCCCGGCCAGGTATACCAGCGCGGCAGCAGCCATGGATGAGCCCGAGCCGCATTCTGCCTGGCAGCCTCCCACTTCGGCAGCAAAGGTAGAATGGGCCGCAATAAATACACCGATCAGACCTGCAATTAGCAGGGCTTTTACCGTTTCCTCTTCCGATAAGCCCAAGGAGTCCGAAACTCCCAGTACAGCACCGGGCATGGCCCCGCAGGAGCCGGCGGTTGGTGCGGCCACGATTACTCCCATGGAGCTTTTTACTTCCATGATCGCAGACACGTACATGATGATTCGGTTCAGCACGTCTCCATCCACAAGCTTTTTGCTTTCCATCAGGGATTTGAATTTCACGGATTGTGGACCCAGGATCCGGTCCTGGTATTCGGTGCCTTTCAGGCCGGTGCTCACCGCATCCTTGAGGATTTTTCGGATGTCGTCCATTTTGTCCAGTACCTCTTGTTCCGAAATGTTTCCCCGCATGCTTTCGTACCGGAGGGCCAGCTCCCAAAGCGATAGGTCCTTGCCTTCGTTATAGGCCAACATCTCCTCGCAGGTAATAAAAGGAACTTGTTGATTTTTGGCGGTGAGCACTGGCAAAACGGGCCGTATTTGTTTTACCCCGGACACGTTTTCAAGTTGTTCCAGTTCCCCTAAGATCGCTTCCTCCAGAAATTGTTGTGCTTTTAGTTCAATATAGGGTGGCTCGCCGGTCCGTATTTCCAGACCATCTACCTCCGGTAAGGCATGACTTAAGTAGTTTATTGTGCCAGCTGGATCGTTAGTGTAGATCAGGGTCAGGTAGCAATCTCCGGCAAAGGACACCTCGGCCCCGTCAATATCAATTACTTCGATCATGCCTCCGCCGGTAGAAATGGCCGTTACCTGATGCGTCTCCCAGGGATTTGTCAGGGTGATTTTGTAGGTATTGGGGTGGTCGGCCTGTATATCGCGGATGGAAATGGTAACTTGAATACCGGCAGCGCCCATGTGCTGCTCGGCCTGAACCAGGCGCTCGTCGTACGCCTCCCATCCCAGAAAGCCGCCAAACAATCCCATATCCGATCCCTGTTCCTTGTGGGTAGTGGCCAGGGAGCCCTCCGGATCAAATTCTATTTCAATGGAGGAGATGCGCCCGCCCATTAGGTCGTGGCAGATCCGTCCGATTCGAAGCGAAGCGGCACAGTGAGAGCTCGAAGGTCCCCGCATCACCGGGCCTACGACGTCGTTAAATATACTTGGATAGTTCATGGTTGCTATTGTTTTGGTCTGTAGTTAAATGTAGTGGTATTTGCCGCCGATCCATTTTCAAATTTTAGCTAATTTGTATACTATCTTAGCAATTCGCTGATTATTTGTATGCTTTTTTGCTTTCTATCTGCATTTGGTCTAAATTAATCGAGTGAGTAACCATTGTTCCTTAAGCCATGCAGCCATTACACTTTAAAGTACCCCGATTAAAAGAAGAGACCATCCGGGTGGAATGTTGGGACCTGGATAATTTTTTCGAACCCATCCATTACCACGAAGAGTTTCAGATTTCATTGATCCGGGAAGGGGAGGGTTCCCTGTTTGTTGCGGAAAGCGTCATCCCCTTTAAGAAAGGGGAGATTTACCTTTTTGGCAAGAATCTTCCACACGTATTTCGAAACAAAAACTTTGCCTTTGCCGGTAGCGGCCACCACAAGGCCAGGGCTGTCTCGGTTTTCTTTAATCAGGATGTGCTAAAAAATTCGCTATGTGACATTCCGGAAGCTTATGCCATACAGCGATTGATTGATTTTTCGGTATATGGGGTGAAGGTTTCCGATTCCAAACAAGCAGAAATCAGTAGAAAGCTGGCCGTACTTCCCGACAAAAATTCCTTTGAACGATTTCTGGGGCTGTTGGATATCCTTGAATGCATCTCCAAGGACAACAACCTCCATTTTATTTCATCGCTGGGCATTCCCTTACATTCCGTACAGGAGAATTTACCCAAGATAAACCTGGTTTTTGATTACGTAAGGAAAAATTTCAGCGAAAAGATCAGCCTCAAACAAGTTGCAGCATTGGTAAACATGTCGCCGACGGCCTTTTGCCGGTATTTTAAGTACAAAAGCCAAAAGACCTTTTCCCGGTTTTTGATAGAAGTTCGGATAGCCAATGCCTGCCGCCTCTTGTACCAGGATGATTTCAATACCTCCGAATGTTGCTACAGTTCCGGCTACAACAACCTTTCCAACTTCCACAAACATTTTAAAAGTGTCACCGGTATGACGCCGCTTGAATACAGAAACAATATCCTGAAACAATCGAATTGATTTCCGATGGATTGCTTGTGCCGAATACCGAGAAGCAGGCAAATAAAAATTGCTGCATGGCGAAGGGTTGCATCGGCGTGGGTTTCCTGTTTTTCGTTAAAATACCATACCCTTTGGATAAAATGATGGAATAGTAAATCTATTGGAAGCGCCTATCTTTATGCCTGTAGTTAGCGAGCGGTATTCCAGGAGATTGGAAGGCATAGCCGTATACGCTGACTGGGTTTAGGTGTGCAACTAGTTCGTGTCTGCAAATGAATAAGATCGTTTTTCTTTCGGTGTATTTTTTTATCCTTTCAGGAGTCGGTTTCTCCCAACGCAGTTTTAGCCTGGAGGATATCTACCGGGACAATGCATTTGCTGCTGCCAAATTCGGCCCCATTCGGTGGATGCGGGATTCGAAGGGCTATTCAAGTATTGAAAAGAATGCAGACGTAGACGGGGACGACCTGGTTCGGTACGATGCAGCCTCAGGCCGGCGAAGCCTTCTTGTGTCTGCGGAAGAATTGATTCCGGAAGGTCAGACAGCACCTTTGCAGATAGCCGATTACCACTGGTCGGCGGATAACCGGAAGTTGCTGCTTTTTACCAACACGCGAAAGGTATGGCGGTACCATACCCGGGGTGACTATTGGGTATTGGATCGGGAAACAAAAGCATTGAGGCAGCTTGGTAGGGGACTCCCGGGGTCCAGTCTGATGTTTGCCAAGTTCTCTCCGGACGGTTCCCGCGTCGCCTATGTAAGCAAAAACAATATTTTCGTTGAATTCCTGGAAAGTGGAGCGATCATTCCACTTACCAACGATGGAGGAGAAAATACCATCAACGGTACCTTTGATTGGGTATACGAGGAGGAGTTGGGATGTCGCGATGGCTTTCGCTGGAGTCCCGATGGGGAGCACATCGCCTACTGGCATTCCGATACGCGCGACATTGGGACTTTTTACCTGATAAATAACATTGACTCGGTGTATTCCCAACCCATTCCCTTACCCTATCCCAAAGTCGGAAGCAAGCTATCAACCGTCAAAATCGGTGTGGTTTCTGCTGAGGGAGGAGACAGCAGGTGGTTTGCAGTTCCGGGCGACCCAAAAAACAATTACCTGGCCCGGATGGATTTTATTCCGGATTCTGACGAGGTGCTGATCCAACAGCTAAACCGGCGGCAGAATACCAATACCGTTTGGGCGGGGGATATCACTACCATGTCGCTTTCCCGGGTGCTGGAAGAAAAAGAAGAAACCTTTTTGGACATTCACGACAACCTGATTTGGCTGGATGGACAGCAGTACTTTACCTGGACCAGTGAGCGGGACGGATGGAGGCATTTGTACAAGGTATCCCGCGATGGATCTTCCATTACCTTACTCACCCAGGGGGATTTCGACGTGGAACGAATCAGTCACATCGATCCCGAGGGAGGGTATGTGTATTACATCGCCTCTCCTGATAATTTCACCCAACGGTACCTGTACCGAAGCCCGATAGACCGACCGGGGCCGGCTGAGCGAATTACACCTACCAATCTTCCCGGACAGCATGCCTATCAGCTTTCGGGCGACTCACGCTTTGCTATACACACCTATCACAATGCGGTCAGACCCCCGCGCATTTCGCTGGTAGCACTTCCTACCCATCGCGAATTACGGATATTGGAAGAAAATCGGGCGCTTAAGGAAAAATACGATGCTCTCGGACTACGTCCGAAGGAGTTTATCAAAGTGGATATTGGTGAGCTGGTCCTGGATGCATTTATGATCAAGCCCATTGCGTTTGACCCGACCAAGAAGTATCCGTTGTTACTCTACGTGTACGGCGAGCCCGCGGGATCTACTGTGCAGGACAGCTGGATGAACGGGGATCTTTGGCACCAGTACCTGGCGCAGCTGGGTTACGTGATCGTGAGTATTGACAACCGGGGAACCAAAACTCCACGCGGCAGGGATTGGCGAAAGTCCATTTATGGGCAGATAGGCATTCTGGCCGCGGAGGAGCAGCATGCAGCCGCTCAAAAGATCCTCTCCTCCCATGACTTTATCGATGCATCCCGCGTGGGAATTTGGGGATGGAGCGGTGGAGGTCAGATGACCTTAAACTGTATGTTCCGCTACCCAGACGTGTACAAAACTGGTATTGCGGTATCCTTCGTATCGGATCAGCGCCTGTACGATGCCACGTATCAGGAACGCTACATGGGGCTCCTGGAGGACAATCCGGAGGGATACCGGGATGGTTCTCCCATTCATCACGCCCAGCACCTGCAGGGCGATCTGCTTATCATGCACGGCACGGCCGATGACAACGTACACTACCAAAGTTTTGAAATGTTGGTAGATCGTTTGATTCAGTATAACAAGCAGTTTTCCATGATGGTATACCCGATGCGGGCGCATGGGATCAATGAACGAGAAAACACCTCCCTTCACGTGCGAGAGACCATGAAAAAATTCTGGATAGAACATTTGGAACCGGGACCCCGTTAGGCGGAGCCCTGAAAATGCGTTTATACTAACCCTGAATGCAAAACAGTAGGCTATGTTGAAACTCTTAAATAAAAAGCTATGATAAAATGGAAAGGAGTATTTCCAGCGATTACCACCAAATTTACTTCGGATGACAAGCTTGATTTAAACGCTTTTCATGCCAATATCAAGGTACAACTAAAAGCGGGAATCGATGGAATCATCATCGGTGGTAGTCTGGGTGAGGCAAGTACGCTCAGCGACCGGGAAAAAGAGGTACTGGTACAATCCACCGTGGAACTGGTATCTGATAAAATTCCAGTAGTACTGACCATAGCTGAGCAATCCACGAAAAAAGCGGTGGAGTTGGCACAGGCCGCGCAGGAAAGTGGCATCAAGGGCTTGATGGTTTTGCCGCCCATGCGGTACTACGCGGATTCGCGCGAAACGCTTGCATTTTTCAGGGAAGTTGCGGCTGCCACCGACCTTTCCATCATGGTTTACAACAATCCCATCGATTATAAGATTTTGGTAACCCCGGACATGTTTGAGGAATTGGCATCGTGTAAGAATATACAAGCTGTCAAAGACTCATCCAGAGACCTCACGCTGATTACCAAGATGATCAACCGTTTTGGAGATAGGTTCAAAATCCTGGCAGGTGTAGATCCATTGGCCCTGGAAAGCCTGGTACTCGGGGCGCATGGCTGGGTAGCCGGCCTGGTATGTGCGTTTCCTTACGAGACTGTGGCCATTTATCGCCTTGTAAAGGAAGGGCGAATTGCAGAGGCATTGGAAATCTACCGTTGGTTTTTCCCACTTTTGGAATTGGATATTCACCCAAAACTGGTGCAATATATCAAGTTGGCAGAGGTCGCCACCGGTTTGGGAACGGAATACGTACGGGCACCGCGGCTGATGCTGTCCGGGGAAGAACGGAAGCAAATTTGGAAAATTATCGAAGATTCGCTTGCTGTACGGCCCGATCTACCGACCTGGCAAAAAATGACCCTATGAGCGTTGGGTAAGCCAGGAAATTTTATAGAGATTTACACACGGGTATTTCTACCCGCACCGGCTTGGTGCACCCAAACTGTATGGAACGAACCATGGATTTATTTTCAAAAGAAACCTACCAGGAACGACGACGCAACTTGATGAAATCCGTCTCTGGCGGGGTTTTATTGTTTTTAGGTAATGAAGAAAGTAGTAGTAATTTTAAAGACAACTGGTATCCCTTCCGGCAGGATAGTTCCTTTTTGTATTTTTTTGGGCTGGACTTGCCGGGTCTGGTAGCAGTGGCGGACCTGGAAGCGGACCAGGTGATCCTCTTTGGAGACGAGCTGTCTACCGAAGAGCTGGTATGGCATGGAGAAAAGCCCAAATTGGTAGATTTGGCGGCCTTGGTTGGGGTACAAGAAGTGAGACCATCCAAAGAGATTGGCAGCTTCCTTGCCAAATCCACCCAGCGTAGAATTCATTTTCTACCCCCTTACCGGCCGGAAAATACCCTGAAGCTGATGGACTGGCTGGGCCTTGCAGCCGCCCAAATTCAGGACCGGGTTTCGGTGGAATTCATCAAGGCCGTTGCGGTGTTACGATCGATTAAATCAGCCGAGGAAGTCCGTGAGATTACCAAAGCAGTGAACCATACCGTAAACGTGCATCGCAAGGTCATGCAAAGCGCCCAAGCGGGCATGTACGAATACGAATTGCTAGGAATGGTCTCCGGGGAAACATTGTCGGGAAGAGGTAGCCTTTCGTTTCCGCCCATCATTACCACCGATGGGCAGACCTTGCACAACCACCGGTATGCCAACCGCCTGGAGCGGGGGAAAATGCTACTCGGTGACTTTGGTACCGAGACAGCCATGCATTATGCCGGCGATATTACCCGCACGATTCCGGTCGGTAAGCGGTTTTCAGCAGTACAGCGAGAGGTATATGAGATCGTATGGCTGGCGCACCGTTCGGCAATTGCCGCGTTGAGGCCAGGCGTACGTTTTCTGGATGTACACCTCCTGGCCTGTCGGAAGATTACCGAAGGGCTCAAAACCATGGGGCTTATGAAGGGTGATGTAGAGGAGGCCGTACGACAAGGAGCGCACGCCATGTTCTTTCCCTGCGGCCTGGGTCATCTGATGGGATTGGACGTACACGACATGGAAGATTTGGGTGAGTCGTACGTAGGATACACGGATCATTTGCAGAAAAGCAGCCAATTTGGCCTAAAATCCTTGCGATTTGGCAAGGAACTGGAAGCAGGGCAGGTGCTCACAGTGGAGCCGGGTATTTATTTTATTCCCCAACTAATGGATTCCTGGAATGCCCAAAACCTGCATCGGGACTTTATCAATTTCGAAAAATTGGCCGATTTTCGTGATTTTGGTGGTATTCGGATCGAGGATGATTTTCTGATTACGCCTAATGGTTCGGAGCTTTTGGGTACGCCACTGGAAACTTCCCCCGACGAAGTTGAATCCCTTCGTAGCAACGCGGGTTAAGGTGGCTCCCGGGAGCCATTTGCGTACTCCTGCGCGCTGTGCGGATCCCCGGTAGGCTACCATTTTTCCCTAATCCCGGGCGTTTCATTAGGTTATTTTTTTTTAAATCCCGAACTTCTGTTTCATTTAGCAGCTTCCACGGCAAACGAAGGGGTCCCGGTCAGGTTGGCCGGTAAGCGCATTGGCTCCTCCGATTTTCCGTGCGGCGAGTGGCGGTATTCTGGAACAAAAAAAGCAAGGACATGCAAAAGATACTTTCGGGTAATGAGGTAAAATCACTGGATCAACAGTACGTTGCAGGGGAAGGAATTTGCTCGTACCAACTGATGGAACGAGCGGCGCGGGTTTTCTGTGCGTGGTTTGTTCAAGAGGTACCAATGGAGAAATCCGTTTCCATTTACTGCGGGACAGGAAACAATGGAGGAGATGGGCTGGCCATTGCACGAATGCTTGATGGGAAAGGATATTCGGTTCATGTAGGGCTGATAGGGGATCCAGATTCCGGTTCGCCCGATTTCCGGCAAAACCTTCAGGTTTTGCCGGAAAGGGTTTCCCTGGATAGCTGGGAAAAATGTCCTTCCGGGCAGGTGATTGTTGATGCGGTTTTTGGCGTGGGTATCAATCGACCATTGGGCGGTGATTACCAAAGCCTGGTGCAGGAGTTAAATGCCCGTGCTGCATTAAAAATAAGTGTGGACATGCCGTCGGGCCTGCCTTCCGATGGGCCTGCCGAGGGGGATGTGTTTCGAGCCGATTATACGGTGAGTTTCCAATTTCCAAAGCTTTCTTTATTGGCACCGGAACACGCGGTATTCACCGGCAAGCTAGTGGTTAAAAGCATCGGTATCGACAGACGTTATTTTGAATCCTTTGATTCCAGACGGTTTTTTTATTCGGGTGAAGCCCTGGAAACCCTGCACAAGACTTTTCCAAATTCAAGCCACAAGGGTGATTTTGGGAGAATCATTTTGGCAGGAGGAAGTTATGGCAAAATGGGATCCATCGGCCTGAGTACCCGTGCCGCTTTGCGTACCGGGTCGGGCCTGGTTTTTTGCAAGGTCCCTGCTTGTGGCGTAGACATCCTACAAACCAGCATACCGGAAGCCATGGTACTGCCACCCGGGGGAGAAACCGAAGTGGGTGGTAGCCTGGAAACCGAGGGGATCGATGCGGTGGGCATGGGTCCCGGGCTTGGCAAGGGCAAAGGTGCGGTGGAATTAGTGCATGAGTTGCTGCGCCGTTACTCCGGTCCCACCGTTCTGGATGCCGATGCCATCAATATTTTGGGCGATCATCCGGAATGGCTGTCGTTTTTGCATGCCAAGGTGGTGTTGACCCCCCACCTCAAGGAGTTTGAACGGCTCACGGGCATTGAAGGGAAAAATCATTTTCACCGGATGGATCTTGCCAGGGATTTCGTAGTGAAATACGGCTGCGTGTTGGTGCTAAAAGGGGCCTATACGCTGATTAGTTTTCCGGATGGGCAACAGGTATTCAATAATTCGGGCTCCGTACACATGGCTACTGGCGGTTCGGGAGACGTATTGACCGGCATACTCACCTCGTTTCTTGGGCAGGGCTATTCCATGAAAAACGCCGTTTTATGTGGTGTGTTTCATCACGGACACGCCGGGGAATTGGCAGGGTCCCAATTCGGAAGGGGGACCCTGGCCAGTGATATCCTTGAAAAAATACCCGAGAGTTTTCGGCATTTCGGTATCGTCTGATTTTATTCGAACGTCAGTTTCAAAATTTTATCATCATGTAGGCGCAACGCTGCCCGCCCGTCAGTATTGCTGGTGGTCACGTACAGATTTCCATCGGGCCCAACGGTGACGTCCCGCATTCGTCCGTAAATCCCTTTGGAAGGGGCATAGGAAAACCAGCGTTCGACCCGCTTTACTTCGTACTCGTTTTCCTTATCGACTACCAATCGGATCAGTGCTTGCCCTCCAAGGGAGGCCACATACAAATCCCCTTTGTAGAAAGTCATGCCGGCCGGAGGGACGGCCGCTTTGTTCCAGGAGGCTTTGGGATCCACATAGGCTTGCATCCCGGGAGCTCCGACAACGATGGGCCACCCATGGTTACCTCCTTTTTCCACCATATTTATTTCGTCCCGGTAGCGCACACTTCCCTCTACTTCAGCGCCCGAAGGACCGTGTTCAGAGTTAAAGAACGCGCCCGTCTCCGGATCCCAGGCGAATCCCTGCACCACCCGATGCCCGTAGGAATAGACCGGTGAGTTGGGAAAGGGATTGTCAGAGGGAATTGCCCCTTCGTCGGTTAGTCGCAGTATTTTGGAGGCCAGGTTTTTGGTATCCTGTGCCACAAAGGGCTGGGACATGTCGCCGGTTCCAATGTACAGCATGCCGTCAGGGCCGAACGCAATCCGACCACCCAGGTGGATTGCATAGGCCGGTATTTTGTCCAAAATCACCTTGTCTACTTGGGCAGTAGTGCCGGTATCTTTTAGCCGAACCACTTTACTTAAAAGCCGATCTTCCGCATCCCGGTAGGCATGCATGACGTAAATCCACTGATTGGTTTCAAAATTCGGATGTACTGCCATACCCATCAGGCCGGCATCCACTTCGTGAATGGTACCGGGAACATCCAGGTAGGGGACTGGTTCGGAATGCCCGGCGGGGATACGGACGATCGTTCCGGGTCGCTGTGCTACCAGGGCGTCGCCATTAGGCAGAAACCGGAGGGACCAGGGTATGGTCAGGCTATCCACCCAGACTTCAACTTTTACACCGGGTACCTCCGGGAGAAATACGTCTTCGGTTTTCTGTGGTACTTCGCCCAAAATGGGCTGGGCTTTTTGCACAGGGGTTTGCGCCTGCAAGCCAAGGTGCAGGAAGAGGAAAAGGAGTAGGTAAAAAACAGGTGTGGGATTCATATGCATTCGGTTATTTTTATTTGTTTAAACCCTCTTGGAACAGCATTCGTTCCAGCCCAGACCGGATCTTCGCTTACAGGTCGATTTTCAACTGCTCCGGTAAGAGCCGGAAGGATTTGCGGTGTAGGGGACTGGGGCCCAGTTTCCGAATGCCTTCCCGGTGTTCTCGGGTAGGGTAACCCACGTTTCGTTCCCAGCCATAGCCCGGATAGTCCCGGGAAAGCCTGGCCATGAGTTCGTCCCGGTAGGTTTTTGCCAGGATGGAGGCGGCTGCAATGCTGGCAAATTTCCCATCTCCTTTTACGACACAATCGAAGCCGATGTCTCGTACCGATTTGAATCGGTTTCCGTCGATCAGCAAATGATCGGGTGATACATCCAACGCATCTACAGCCCGATTCATGGCCAGAAAGGAGGCGTTCAGAATATTTAATTCGTCGATTTCGGCTACCGTAGCGCTTCCTATGGCCCAGCTCAAAGCCTGGGATTTAATCTCTTCTGCTAGCGATTCCCGGCGGGATTTGATGATCTTTTTGGAGTCGTTGATCCATTCATTGGCGTAGTCGGGGGCAAGGATCACCGCTGCTGCCACCACCGGTCCGCACAAGCATCCCCTGCCTACCTCGTCGCAGCCGGCCTCTTTTCGGTTAGCTTTTAAATAAGGTAGCAGCATTTGGATAAAACTCTTTCTCCTTGTAGTACTTGTGGATCAGTTCCGCCACCAGACCTGTCCAGCCGGTCTGATGGGAGGCCCCGAGGCCCCGGCCATTGTCCCCATGGAAATACTCGTAAAACAAGATCAGATCCTGGAAGTGCGGGTCTTCCTGCATTTTTTTGTTGTCTGCGTAAATGGGGCGGTAGCCGCTGGAATCCTTGCGAAACAGGTTGATTAGCCGAAGTGATAGTTCCTTTGCGATCAAGTCCAGAGTCATAAACTTTCCGGAACCGGTGGGATATTCGATGGAAAAAGTACCCCCGTAATAAAAATCAAATTTTTTCAGGGATTCGATAATGAGGTAATTGATAGGAAACCAGATGGGGCCTCTCCAGTTACTGTTGCCGCCAAACATGGTGGTCTCCGATTCACCGGGCGCGTAGCTGACCGAAAACCGGCTGCCATTGATCTGCACCGAATAGGGATTTTTGAGGTGGTCTTTGGACAAGGAACGGATGCCGTACTCGGATAGAAATTCGGTTTCATCCAGCATTTTGTACAGAATGCTTTTCATGCGGTGCCCGCGGAGGAGCGAAAAAAGCCTTCTTTTTTCCTGACCGGGATGTATCCAATTGGAAACCAACGCGGCCAACTTTGGTTTTTCCTTAAAAAAGAAATCCAGACGTTTTTTGAATTCGGGAAGGTCGTCGAAAAGCTCTTCCCGTATGGGTTCCACTGCAAATAGCGGAATGATCCCCACTATGGACTTCACCTTCATCAACTTTGGTTCTTCTCCCGACAAGTGCAACACATCAAAAAAGAAATTGTCTTCGTCATCCCAAAGGCTGATATTTTCTTTGGAGATATTGCTCATGGCCCCGGCGATGTATAAAAAATGCTCCAAAAATTTGGTCGCTGTATGCTGGTATACCTTGTTGAATTCACACAAATCCAGGGAAATTCGCAGCATGTTCAAACAAAACATCGCCATCCAGGAGGTAGCATCTGCCTGCTCGAGTTTCCCGAAGAGTTTGTCCACATGGCTTCTATCAAAAACGCTGATATTATCCAGCCCCAAAAACCCACCTTCAAAGATGTTTTTACCCTCCTCGTCTTTTTGGTTGACCCACCAGGTAAAATTAAGTAGTAATTTGTGAAAGGCCCGTTCCAGGAACTCCTGGTCGCCTCTATTCTGTCCGTTGTATTTTTTGTCAATTTGATACACCCGCTGAACCGCATAGGCATGTACGGGAGGGTTGACATCGTTGAAATTCCATTCGTAGGCAGGCATCTGCCCGTTTGGGTGCATGTACCAATCGTTTAACAGGACCAAAAGCTGGTCTTTTGCAAAATCCGGGTCCAGTCTGGCCAGGGGTATGCAGTGAAAGGCCAGGTCCCAGGCGGCATACCAGGGGTATTCCCATTTGTCCGGCATGGAAATAATGTCGTAGTTTTGCAAATGGCGCCAATTGCTGTTTCTGCCCGACTTTCGTTCCTGCGGAGGTTGGTACCTGCCCGGATCTCCTTCCAGCCAGCGCTCCACGTTGTAGTAGTAAAACTGTTTGCTCCATAGCATGCCGGCAAAAGCCTGGCGTTGTATCAGCTTCATTTCCTCGTCCTTCACCCGCTCCTGCAGGTCCCCGTAGAAGGATTCCGTATCTGCTATTCGGTCCTGAAAGGTTTTTTCTGCAGACTCCAGGGGTGTTTCCGTTGCTGCGTGTTGCATCCGAAAAACAACTTCCGCTTTTTCTCCTGCCGGGATGCAGATTTTGTAGATGGCCGCTGCTTTGGTTCCGGTAAATTTGGGGTTCAGGTGTTTTTTATCTCCCTGTAAAACGTAGTCATTGATGGCATCCTTCAGGTATTTCTTCTGGTTGCCGATGTGGTACAACCGCTCCCGGTTAGTTTCGTTGTCGCAAAACTGTAAATCCGGTTCCCCTGAAAAGGTGAAGGTGTAGTTTCCGGATTTTGGAGAAAAAGCGGTCATTTTTGAAGGTCCGCTTTTTTTCAAACTGGGCATAAAGGGTTCATCCCCGGTAAACCAGGTTTTTCTAAACCAAATGGTGGGCATTACCCAGATAGTGGCTTCTTCCGAACCGCGGTTATGAATGGTAGCCCGGGCAAAGATATCCTCCACATCGGCTTTGGCGTACTCAAGAAAAATATCAAAATAGGCATTCTTGTCAAATACACCGGTATCCAGTATTTCGTATTCTTTTTCGTTTTTCCCCCGCAATTGGTTTTGTTCCAACAGCTGCTGGTAAGGGAATACTTCCTGGGGATACTTGTACAGCATTTTCATGTAGCTGTGCGTAGGAGAGGAGTCCAGGTAGTAGTACAACTCCTTCACGTCTTCTCCGTGATTGCCCTCGTTTCCCGTAAGCCCGTAAAAACGCTCCTTTATTAGGGGATCTTTTCCATTCCAAAAGGCCCATGCAAGACAAAGCTTCTGTTTGTGATCGCTGATTCCCCCGATCCCTTCCTCTCCCCATCGATAGGCCTTACTCCGGGCATCGTCGTGGGTGACGTTTTCCCAGGCAGCTCCATCCGGACTGTAATCCTCTCTCACGGTGCCCCATTGTCTTTCGGTGAGGTAGGGCCCCCATTTTTTCCAATGACGGATTTTTTCGCGGTTTTCCTTTAGTCGTTCTAACTCTTTATTCATGGGTATAGCTGGCCGTCCGTATAAAGAGCGAATTTAAACCATTTACCGTTCTAATTGCCAACTTATCCCGGATGTATTTCTATTTTTTTCTAATGAGGTTAAATTTTGTACGTTCTTGTTGTCAGTAAGCCATACAAGCAGCCGATAGGTGTTTTTTTTGACCTGTTTTTTTCACGTCAGACTGAAAAATTGGGAATGGATCGGCAGTGGATATGTATCAAGGGGTTACGGGAACCTCCTCCGCGACAGGCAGGCGTTTCAGAAAGTCGGCAAATGCTGTCTCCAGCCCGTGTTGCCATTGGTAAAATTCCTTGCCTGACTGGCTGCTGTCGGTTTCTTCCTCCAATAGTTTGTCCAGAAATTCAGCCGCAAAGCGATCGGCCGCCATTCCTGCTCCAGCCTTTTCCGCGTCGCATGCATTGCATTGCTGTTCGTATTGTCCTTTCACCGGAACCATCAGGGCCTTTTTTCCCAGATACATGGCTTCTGCTATGGATTCAAAGCCCGCGGTGGACAGGTAGGCCTTGCATTGACTCAGTTTTTCAACGAACAGCCGGTCGTCAATGTGATGAAACGTTAGGTTGGGCAGCGCCTGATAACCCGGGGGCATTTTTTGGGCATCCCAAAAGGCCTCTATGCAAATACTTGGATGGTTCGCCGCAATGGTGTATACCTCCTTTGCGTAGCCCGAATTGACGATGTATACGAGAAAAAAATCCCGGGTAGCGGGACTGGCTTGACGGACGCCATTGCGAATCAGGGGAGGCCACACAACCAGGTTTTTCTTCTTTCCCACCCGGCGGGGTTCCCATAGGGAGAGCGCAATGATTTGGGAGGAATTCCAGCAGGTAATGCGGGTATTTAGTTTGAATAATAGCTTTTGAACGCCTCCCGGTTGGGCAAAAGTAAAATCCGGATGGTACATCAGGTATTGGTGTCCGATGGCGAGGTAAGTGGCCCGCTGAGGGTAGCACATGGCATAAATCCCTCCCAGTATATCGTAAAAATTCAAGATGCAATCCGGTCGATGCGCCTGTACCCAACGATCCAGCTGTCGAATGCTGCGGATATACAGCGGTAGCTTTTTTAGGTTTTCAAGAATGGTCGAACCCATCTTGATAGCTTTTTGCTCCTTATCGGTGACAAAATTGGGGCTTTGTACCCGGTAAACCGGGCAAGAAAATGCTTGGAGAAAGTAGGCGGGGGTTTTTCTACGCGTGCTGCTGCCTACCACCACTGCTGCTACTTCATGGCCCTGATTTCGAAGCAGTTCGCTGACGACCATGGCCTGTGTCATGTGTCCCCTACCTTCGCCCTGAACAATGAATAAAAATTTCATGGCAGTTAGGAAAATTTATCTATCCGGGAAACGGTCGGCTCCCGGAGGGGAATTACCTTGCTTTCCTCCTGCTGACCTTTTCCAAAATCCAGCTCGTTGTAATAGATCAGCTGCCAATTACCCTCATGGTCTTCGGCAAGTGCGCTCAACGATTCCACCCAATCGCCGGAGTTGAGGTAGTCGATGCCGTCAATAGTCCGTATTTCTGCTTTGTGGATGTGTCCGCAGATGATGCCGTCACAGCCTTTGGACCGGGCGATTTTGCAGAGTTCGGTTTCAAATCCGTCAATGTAGGACACAGCAGATTTTACCTTGGATTTTACATACTGGGAAAGGGAGTAATAGGGAAGTCCCTTTTTACGCCGGTAATGATTGACCCGGGTGTTGAGCCAGAGTAAAAAGGTGTAGCCCATATCGCCGAGGTAGGCGATCCAACGCAGGTTTGTCGTGATGTTGTCAAATACGTCACCGTGAGTAATGAAGTATTTTTTACCCTGGCTTTCGTATACCAGGTCTTTTTGTATCGACAGATTGCCGATTTCGAGCGGCAACACCTGGTCTAAAAAATCGTCGTGGTTTCCCCGGAGGTAAACCACCTTTGTTCGGTCACAGTCGATCATTTTTAGCACCCGGTTGAATACCCGTGTATGCTTTCGTTTCCAACTACCGGATTTTTTCAACTGCCACCCGTCGATAATGTCTCCATTGAGAATGAGGTTTTCGCATTGGTACTGCTTGAGAAACCGCACCACCTCTTTGGCTTTGGAGCCTTTTGTTCCCAGATGTATATCGGAAAGAACAATGGTTTTAAAGTTTGTTTCCAAAACGTTGTTGTTTTGGAAGCAATGTAGCTGGATAAGATAAACTGGTGATGAAGAATCGTTTATCAAAATGCTATTAAAGTAGCTGATCTACCGAAAGGTGTGAATGAATTGTTACCTACCGGTTATACGGGTGTTGGCCTACCTCATGCATTGAAGATAAGTTTGAAGATCGTCCCCTTGTTTCGGGACGACTTCACTTGAATATTGCCCTTATGTCTGCGCATGATTTGCTTGGAAAGGCTCAATCCGATGCCCGATCCCCTCTTTTTGGTGGTAAAGAAGGGAATAAATATTTTACTTAGGGCTTCTTCTTCAATGCCCTTGCCGCTGTCCTCTACTTCGATAATAATTTTGCCGTGATCATCGATAAAGGCCCGTAGGTATAGGTTTTTTTCAGGTGCATCCTCCAGGGCATGGATGGCGTTTTGGGTAAGGTTGATCAGTACCTGTTCGATCTGTGAACAATCTGCAAATAAAAGAAGGTCTTCCGGAGTGATCTGTTTGTGCAGGTTGACCTTCTGAGTTTCGAGCTGATTTTGCAAGAGCATGTCCATCTGGTCGAATAAGTCATGGATCTTAATTGCCGAAAATTTTGGTGCCGGTATATGGGCGAGACTTCGGAAATCACTGACAAAGTTGATCAGCCCCTCGCTGCGTTTTTCAATAGTGGATAGGCCCATCTGGTAATCCTGAAGTTCCTCCGTATCCACCGCTGCCTGCTGATTCAGTTTTTGGTTAATATCCATGCTGATCGTAGCCGCTAGTGAGGATATGGGCGCAATGGAGTTCATGATTTCATGGGTCAGCACCCGAATCAGGTTTTGCCAGGCCTCCATTTCCTTTTCTTCCAGTTCACTTTGGATGTTTTGCAGGGAGACCAATTTGAATTTAACATCCCGAAGTACCAGCTCGATGGCATAGACGGAGAGCTGCATGATCCCGTCCGGATGGGCGATTTTTATCAATTCGCTTCCACCCGTACGCAGGTTTTCGATGGCATGATGGAGTTCTTTGTTGATGGAAGCGATTTCCTGGATATGGGAAAGCTTTTCAATGTTTAACATGCGTTTGGCGGCCGTGTTAAGGATCTGCACGCTGCCGTCTGCCTCGAAGGTAATCAGACCGATGCTGAGGTGCTGAAAGACCGTCCGAAAATAGTGGAAGTTGGCTTCTTTTTCCATCTGATCTTCCTTGAGTTTTGCCAAAATGGCATTGAATTCGATATGCAGGTCGTCGGTTTCTGTCCCGTCGAATTTCACCGGATAGACCGTGGAATAGTTGTTTTGTTTGATATTGTCCAAAAACTGACGTACTTTTTTAAAGCTGCTTTCCGCATAGCGGATTAGGAGTATCAGCTGTACAAATGTCAAAATAATGAATAAGGAGATGGCAAATACGCCCGCCTCCGTTAGGATCATGTAAGCAAACAAAAACAAGGTCAGGGTGAGCACAAAAATCCTACCCAGTAAGCCGATTTTATAATCCATATTTTTCCAACCTTCGGTACAGGGAGGCCCGCGTCAATCCCAGCGCTTTTGCTGCTTTGGAAATGTTGCCTCCGTTTTTGTCTATGGCTTTCTGAATCAGGGTTTTTTCGACCTCGTCCAGATTGTAGGTATTGGTGCTGACTTTATCGGTGGCAGGCTTTCCAGAAAGAAAGAAGAAATCCCGGCTATCCAGCTCGTTTCCTTCCGCCATGATAATGGCCCGTTCGATGGCATGCTGCAGTTCCCGGATGTTTCCCGGCCAACTATACCGTTGCAGCAGTTGCAGGGCATTTTGCTTCAGGCCTTTGAATTGCTTCCGGTATTTGGCAGAATAGACCTTTAGGAAATGGGCGGCTAAAATGGGGATGTCGTCTTGCCTGTCCCGAAGTGGCGGAAGAAAAATTTCCACCGTATTGATTCGGTATAACAGGTCCTGCCGGAAACTGTTTTCCATAATCATTTCGTGCACCGGCATGTTGGTGGCACATATGAGTCGAATATCTATCGGGATGGATTTATTGGTACCGATCCGGGTTACTTCCCGCTTTTGCAGTACGGTAAGTAGCTTGGATTGTAGCGGCATGCTCAGGTTGCCGATCTCGTCCAGGAACAAGGTCCCCTTATCCGCCACTTCAAACCTTCCGGCCCGGTCTTCCTTAGCGTCGGTATAGGCTCCTCGTTTGTGGCCGAAGAGTTCGCTCTCAAACAAACTCTCCGTAATGGCACCCATGTCCACGCCTACGAAAATCTCGTCTTTCCGCTCCGAACGATCGTGAATAGCCCGGGCGATCAGCTCTTTTCCCGTCCCATTTTCCCCAAGAATCAGGATGTTGGCATCCGTTCGGGCCACTTTCTCGATGATGGAAAAAACGTTTTTCATGGAGGCACTCTGCCCGATGATATCGGAAAAGGGTTTTTTCAGATCTGCCTGCAACTGCCGTTGTTTACTGGATAGCTTGTCGACCTCGTTGTAGCTTTCCTTTAATTTGATAGCTGCGGACAACGTGGCCAATAATTTTTCGTTTTGCCAGGGCTTTAAAATAAAGTCTGTAGCCCCTTCCTTAAGTGCCTGCACGGCCATCTCCACATCGCCAAAAGCGGTAATCAGGATAACCACCGCTTTTGGATCGATTTCCTTGATCTGACGAAGCCAATGAAACCCTTCTTTTCCGGAGGTGGTATCTTCCGTAAAATTCATGTCCAAAAGGATCACGTCAAAACTATTATTCGTAACCAAAAAAGGGATCCGTCGGGGATCTTTTTCGATATGTACCTCTTTTGCATGCTTTTTTAATAACATTTTGGCGGCAAACAAAAGGTCTTCGTTGTCGTCAATTATCAACAATTTGCCTAAATTCTTATCTTCCATCCTTTTTTAACCGATTAGTGCTGAAATAATGCCAATGTTAAATCCTGCCAATTTACAAAGAAAATGCCGATTCACCTACTTGTGTTGTCCGTAATTGGACATAATTGGTACGAAAATGAACAAGTAGGGATTGATATTCCTTTGCTTTTTATTCCCTTGATAAAAGTGCTATCTTTGCTATTTAAACAAAAAAATACATACATATGTCTGTAGCAACTAAAGGAAATACCGTAAAGGTACACTACACAGGAAAACTAAAGGACGGAACAATATTTGACTCCTCCCAGGATAGGGAGCCGTTGGAATTTATTTTGGGAGACGGGAAAATGATCAAGGGATTTGACGTGGCCGTTCAGGGTATGCAGGTAGGAGACGATAAGAGTGTGACCATTCCTGCCGACGAGGCTTATGGCCAAAAACGAGAGGACATGATGTTAGACGTACCCATCGAACAGGTTCCTGCGGATATCAAACCGGAAGTAGGAATGGATCTTTCCATCCAAAACCAGCAGGGACAACCAACCCCCGTAAAGGTGGTTCACGTTGACGAGGCTAAAATCACCCTGGATGCCAACCATCCCCTGGCAGGGCAGGACCTGGTATTTGATATCAAACTTGTCGAAGTATCGTAAGGTATGCATTAGGTAAAGGAAAGGGGGGAGACCATGCGCTGCAAGGGTCTCCCTTTACTTATTTATCCAATGCCGAGCTTTTTTCTAGGTTTCCCTGCGGATTGGCATAGATGCTTTTTGTTTTGTTGTATTTGGCATTGCCTACCTCTACTACAAAGATCTTGCTGTTTAAATGGGTGAAATCGTAATTTTTTTGCTTTCCGTCCGCTGGCCGGAGTCGGTCGTGCAAGATAAGGTTACCCAGTATGTCGTATATTTTTACATCGGTGAGTTGGTTATTGGGTTTTTCCAAAACCAATTTAAATTTTTTATTTCCCAGCGACTGAAGGTCAAAATTAACAATGGGAGTACTCAGGTCTTTTGGAAAAGAAATGGATGTCTCAACTGGCCGTCCGACATTTTGTGCCCGAACCAATAGGCTGCCTGCATAAAAAAAGGCCATCAGGAGAATGACCGGAAATAGGAGTCTGTGGGTATGCGTATCTTCATCCATTGATGTGCAAATTGCAAAAATCGAATTGAAAAATTTTAATTTTTCACCTATAATTACTATTAATTAACAAAATTATAATTTATATCGGAATACAATACTCCGAAAGGAATCAAATTGTTTGGTTTTATGTAAGTGGTACGGTGACATGGGCTTTCCCATCAATAGTTATCCGGGCGGTCATAGGCGTAGAGCTTGGATGAAGTCAACAATAGAATTTGGTTTTTGGTCAATGCCAAACCGATGATTGGGGGTAGTGCCGGTAGGGCAAGACTGCTGCGGTCCCCGTTCAGAAAATTGGTTCTTACCAATCGCTGGGTTTCCAGATGGTAGGTGTGTTCGTTGTCCACAAAGGCGGGAATACTCCCCGCTAGCGGAAGTTTTTTGATTAGGTTTGCCTGATTGTCAAAAAGGTACATGCCTTCATCGACTATTTGTAGAAATAGGATGTTTTTCCGTTCCAGCAACTGCAGCACCTGCAGGCTACTGTTCGGTAGCAGGATGTTTAGGGGTTGTTCCTGCAACAGTTGCCCCGTGGAAAAATCAATTTTTTTCAGGCTCAGGTCTGTTTCGTCGTATAGCCAGAGGCCATGGTTGTTACCCAGCGTGGCCTGACTAATATAGCCCCCAAAGCCCAAATCCGCCATTGAGTTTCTGCTGAGTGGGTTCAGGAAGCGATCCAGGATTTCGATTACCTGCTGACCCGCAGAAAAAAGAAACAGATTTACCGTCCAGTATGCCTCTAACTGATTCAGTTCCGTGCTGATAGCCGGTGCATAGATGTTTAGCGAATCTCCCCCTGCGTCAAACTGACGCAAATAGCCGCTTCGGTCGCTGACAAAGATCGCACCGTTTCGGTCTACGGAAATTCGGGAGGCCTCGCTCAGGTCCAATTGCCATCGTTCTCCGGACAGCTGTATATCCTGAGCCAATCCTGGAAGGGCGGCGAGGAGAAAGGAAAAGAATAGCAGGCTGCTAATCGGATTTGATGGCATATCCGTTGTAGGATTTGAGTTGGAAGGCCCATCCATCGAATTCGCCATAATGGCACTGATGTACCCATTCACCAAGATTAAAATAGGTGGCTTCGCTGGAAACCGAAAGGTTTAGTGGAAGGTGCCGGTGCCCAAAAACGTAATAGTCAAAGTGCATTTTCTTTTCAATCTCCAGGCAATATTGGTACAACCACTCGTTCTCCTTTCCTTTGAATTCCCCTTCGTTTTTTTGATCGTTCGTTAAGCGACTGTTTTGGGACCAGCGATGAGCAATGGCCATGCCAATATCGGGGTGAATCCATTTAAATAGCCATTGGCAGGTTTTGCTCGTGAAAAATCGTTTGAGTATCTTGTATTTGCGGTCCCCTGGCCCCAGTCCGTCTCCATGGCCGACCAGGAATTTCTTCTGATTAATTTCCATTTCCTGGGGATGGTGAAATACCGGAATATCCAGCTCACTGGTGAAATAGTCTTTCATCCACAAGTCGTGGTTTCCGGTAAAGAAGAATAAAGGAATGCCCTTTTCTCTCATGGCAGTAATCTTGGAGATAAATCGCACGAATCCCTTGGGTATGACTTTGTCGTATTCAAACCAAAAGTCAAATATATCTCCTACAAAGAAAACCGCAGCCGCATCCTTTTCGATGTCACTTAGCCAGTTAATGATTTTCTTCTCCCTTTTTCTGCTGGATTCCGCATCGGGTGTTCCCAGATGAAAGTCTGAGACAAAATAGACTTTTTGGTGATCCAATAACCGAATTTTCATTTTTGGTGTAACATGCGTATCGTTTCCGAAGGATGACATATCTGGAGTACTAGTTATTGCACCATCGTACACACGAGGCTTCCATTGGTAAGGGAAAGGGGCTGAACCGGCCAACCCCATCGCAAGTTAAAAACAATCGCCTAAAAAAAGAGCAATAGCGCCTGGAAAGCCTCCTGTGCCAGGCAATTTTGCCGCTGACCGTAGGGCATGGGGTCCGTGTTGCCTCCAAAAGCAATTCCAGAGCAATAGCGGGTTTTGCCGCTTTTGCTCTGGAACTGGGGTCATCGTCGAGGTCGGGTATCAGTCCTTGTTTTCTACTACGTCTTCTTTGGATTCCTCCGGCTCTCCGGTGGCTTCCGCATCGTTTTTGACTTCAGCTTCGATCTTTTTGCCGTCTACGACTTTGGTGAATTTCTCATAGGTGGTCTCTTTGTCAAAAGGTCTTTTTCCTATAAGGCTTTCCAAATCGGATTGAAAAAGGATCTCCTTTTCCAATAACTCCTTGGCAATTATCTCGAGTTCGTTCCTTCTGTCGTTCAGTAAGGTAATGGTTTTGCCGTAGGAAAACTCGATTAACTTTCGAACTTCCTCGTCAATGGTTTGTGCAGTGCTTTCCGAATACGGTTTATCAAATTTGTATTCGCTCCCCTTGCTATCGTAAAAGGATACGTTCCCAATTTTTTCATTCATCCCGTATATGGAAACAATCGAATACGCCATCTTGGTGATGCGTTCCAAATCACTCAATGCTCCTGTAGAGATTTTACCGAAAATAATCTGTTCTGCGGCTCGTCCTCCAAGGGCCATACACATCTCGTCGATCAATTGCTCGGTTTGGTAGAGAAATTGTTCCTTGGGAAGGTATTGTGCATAGCCCAAGGCGGCTATACCTCTTGGTACGATACTCACCTTCACCAAGGGATCGGCATGCTCCAGAAACCAACCGGCTACGGC
Source organism: Cyclobacterium xiamenense (assembly GCF_900109255.1). NCBI lineage: Bacteria > Pseudomonadati > Bacteroidota > Cytophagia > Cytophagales > Cyclobacteriaceae > Cyclobacterium > Cyclobacterium xiamenense. The sequence goes on from NZ_FNZH01000001.1 coordinate 296,753, forward strand.
ATGACCGGCCTCGTGGTAGGCAACGATTTTTTTCTCCTCCGGAGAGATGATTTTATTTTTCTTTTCCAAACCACCAATGACCCGGTCGACGGCATCCTGAAAGTCCTGCATGTCTACCGCGTTTTTATTTCGTCTTGCAGCAATCAAGGCAGCTTCATTGCAGACATTGGCTATTTCTGCTCCGGCAAAACCGGGAGTTTGAGCCGCGAGTTTTTTGGGTTCTACGTCATCCGACGTCTTGATTGGCTCCAAATGGACCTTAAAGATGGCCTCCCTTCCCACAATGTCCGGCTTGTCAATACTGATTTGACGGTCAAATCTACCAGCGCGTAAGAGCGCGCTATCCAGTACGTCCGGTCGGTTTGTTGCCGCCAACACGATTACTCCGGAGTCGGTGCCAAATCCATCCATCTCCACAAGGAGCGAGTTCAGCGTATTTTCGCGCTCGTCATTGGAACCAGGCATTTGCCCTTTTCCCCGTGAGCGTCCAATGGCGTCTATTTCATCAATAAAGATGATGCAAGGTGCTTTTTCTTTGGCCTGTTTGAAGAGGTCCCGTACACGGGCAGCTCCCACACCGACGAACATTTCCACAAAATCTGACCCGGATAGGGTAAAGAAAGGTACCCCTGCTTCACCGGCCACTGCCTTGGCTAGCAGGGTTTTACCGGTACCGGGAGGGCCAATCAATAGCGCACCCTTGGGTATTTTGCCACCAAGTTTGGTGAATTTCCCGGGGTTTTTAAGAAATTCGACGATCTCTTCCACTTCTTCTTTCGCCTCATCCAGGCCTGCCACGTTGTCAAATGTAATTTTGACCTTGTTCTCTGCATCAAACAATTGGGCTTTGGATTTGCCCACATTGAATATTTGACCTCCCGGACCGCTTGGCCCTGACATGCGACGCATCATCATCCAAAAAAGGAAAAATATCAAAATCAGAAAGCCGAAACTCGAGATCCAATTTCCCCAACTTTCCTGTTCTTTGGCCGAATAGCCGATGCGTTCTTCCTCGGGGAGTTGCTCTTCCAGGCGGGTATAATTTTCAATAAAATTGTCTACGGACGCGATGTTGATTCGGTAGTGAGGTCCTGTTGGATTGTAAAATCGGTTTTGGGCTTCCAATTCGTCTTTGTACCGTTGGTTTTCGAGTGCCTCTTCCCGAAGGGAGACCTCTACGTAATTTTGATTGTAAATCACCGTAACCTTCCGGACATCGCTGCTTAGCACCATATCCTCAAACCGTTTCATCGTGATTTCTACCGTAGCTGAATTTTGGTTGAACCAAGTGACACCGATCAGGACAATAACCGCGGTTATGATCAACCAAATTTGAAAATTAGGTTTCTGAGGTGGTTTTGGAACAAATTTTTTCGATTTATTTTTATCACTCATGTTGATTTTTTTATTTCTATAAACTTTTTGTACAACGAAATTAAAAAATGAAAGTTTAAATCCAGTTGATTTAGTGACTGTTTATTTTGGTGACCTTGGCATCTCCCCAAAGCTCTTCTAACTGATAAAATTCTCTTTTTTCTTTTAAGAATATGTGAACCACCACATTAACGTAATCCATCAGTACCCATTGCCGGTTTGTTTTTCCCTCGCTCCGCCAGGGACGTTCGTTGCTTCGATTGAAGACGGTTTCTTCCACGGCGTTGGAGATACCCTCTACCTGCGTGTCAGAGGAGCCCGAACAAATCACAAAAAAATCGGTCATCGTACTCGTGATGTCCCGCAAATCCATTACTACAATATCGGATGCTTTTTTGTCTTCCATCCCGGTCACGATCACTTTGCTCAACTCCTCTGCCGTCATAGGTGCTTTTTTCTGTGGTTTTTTAGTTAAAATTTATTTTATTCCTACATTTAACCTGATTTTAAATATCCAGATTATCGAATAAAATAACTAATTATAAATGCATAAAATCCTTGCCAATACGGTTTTTTTAGGAAAAGATTTGCAAATACTGACAGACTGTCATTCTACTAACGAAACGGCCCTTTCATTGGTTCGTTCCGGGAAGGCCGCAGAGGGAACGGTTGTGCTAGCCCTAAACCAGACCCGAGGCAAAGGACAACGAGGCAGGCAGTGGTACGCGGCCCCTGGATTGAATCTCACCTTTTCCATCGTACTCAGGCCTGAATTTATTGCTGTAAACCAGCAGTTTGTGTTGAACATGGCCGTTGCCCTTGGGGTTCACAAGGGGTTGTCAGAATTTGTATCGGGTCTTTCCATCAAGTGGCCCAACGATTTTCTGTACGAAGGGGGAAAAAAGGTGGGTGGCATGCTCCTGGAAAATAGTGTGAGGGGAAAGCAGCTGGTGCTTCAGGTGGCAGGAATCGGCATCAATGTGAATCAGCTGGAGTTTCCGGTACCGCAGGCGGTCTCCCTGGCGGGGATTTCTGGTAACACGTTTTCGCTGGATGAGGTGCTGTCGGCCGTTCTACAATCGGTGGAGGATTATTACCTTCGGCTGAAGGCCGGCAAATGGGAGGCCATCCATAACGAATACCTTGGACAGTTGTACCGGTTTGGAAGCTGGGCTACCTACAACGACGGGGAGCTATTTACCGGAAAGATTACCGGCGTGGGCGAAGACGGCCGGCTACAAGTACGCAAACAAAACGGTAGTGTAGCCTGTTATGACCTGAAACAAATAGCATTCGTTTAGTTCAGCATTTTCTTTTGTGTCCGTGAATTCCTAAATTTGTCAAAAATTAATTTAAACCATAGCTTCGTTAACATGTCAACAACCAAATCACAGAAATATATTCAATATAAGGTGAAAGATATTTCATTGGCCGCATACGGAAGAAAAGAAATCCGTCTTGCGGAGAGTGAAATGCCGGGTCTAATGGCCCTGCGAGAAGAGTACGGTGCCTCCCAACCGCTAAAGGGCGCCCGGATTGCGGGCTGTTTGCACATGACCATCCAAACCGCAGTGCTGATCGAAACGCTAGTGGCCCTGGGGGCAGAGGTGACCTGGTCGTCTTGTAATATTTTCTCTACACAAGACCATGCCGCTGCTGCGGTGGCTGCAGCTGGTATCAGCGTGTACGCCTGGAAAGGGTTGACCGCTGAAGAGTTCGATTGGTGCATCGAGCAAACACTTTTCTTCGGAGAGGAGCGCAAGCCGCTAAACATGATTCTCGACGATGGAGGAGACTTGACGAACATGGTGTTGGACCAGTATCCGGAATTGGTTTCCGGTATCAAGGGACTGTCGGAAGAGACCACCACGGGTGTTCACCGACTCTACGAGCGAATGAAAAACGGTACCCTTACCATTCCCGCGATCAATGTCAACGATTCGGTCACCAAATCAAAATTTGATAACAAGTACGGATGTAAGGAATCGCTGGTCGATGCAATCCGCCGGGCTACCGATATTATGATGGCGGGTAAAGTGGCTGCCGTAGCTGGTTATGGTGATGTAGGCAAGGGTTCTGCTGCATCCCTCAGGGGTGCCGGAGCCCGGGTCATTGTTTCCGAAATCGATCCCATTTGTGCCCTACAGGCAGCAATGGATGGATTTGAGGTGAAAAAAATGATGGATGCCGTAAAGGAAGCGGATATTGTGGTTACGGCAACCGGCAACAAAGACATCATCGGTGAGGCACATTTTCGCGCGATGAAAGACAAAGCCATTGTTTGCAATATTGGCCACTTCGACAACGAAATTGACATGGCCTGGCTGAACGAACAGTACGGACATACCAAAGACGAAATCAAACCGCAGGTGGACCTGTACCATTTGGATGGCAAAGACATCATCCTGCTTGCGGAAGGCCGGTTGGTGAATCTGGGTTGTGCTACGGGACATCCTTCGTTTGTGATGTCCAACTCCTTTACCAATCAGACCCTTGCCCAGATGGAATTGTGGAACAATACCGATCAGTACGAAGCGGGTGTGTACATGCTTCCCAAGCACCTGGACGAGAAGGTAGCAGCCTTGCACCTGAAAAAACTCGGTGTGGAACTGGATGAACTGTCGCCCGATCAGGCGTCGTACATCGGTGTCAACCAACAGGGACCTTACAAACCGGATTACTACCGGTATTAATTGTTGGAGACACATCCCTAAACGAAAAGAAAACCCGGACCCAAGGTTCGGGTTTTTTTTAACGTTTTTTACAACAGATAGGGGGTTCTAAAATCTTTACAAATTGGACTACGCCAAACTCTTGGTCTCTGAGTGAAGAAAAGGGTGGGGCAGTGTTTGCATGGATGGGTTGTATTTTTCTTTTTGAACATGAGCGAGGTCATGATGTTGATTGCTAAAATTGGGTAACTTACTCTTTGTAAACAAATTAGCCCTAAAATGACCAAATATTGTATTCCATTTGAGCAAATCCGGCACACGGACCTTTCGCGTGTGGGAGGAAAAAATGCTTCCCTGGGAGAAATGATTCGAAAAATGACGCCGCTGGGAATACAGGTGCCTGGCGGATTTGCGGTGACCGCTGCCGCGTACAGGGAGTATATCGAAGCTTCAGACTTACTCGAACCGCTGAAAAAGAGTCTGGACTCCCTTGACACGAAAACGCTGAAAAATTTAGATAAGGTAGGAAGCAGCTGTCGAAAGTTGATTTTGTCGGCAGAAATACCGGATTCCGTGCAGGAAGAAGTGGTGAAATTCTATCAGCAGCTGGGTGAAAAGAAGGCCGTAGCGGTCCGAAGTAGTGCCACTGCGGAAGATCTTCCCACGGCCAGTTTTGCCGGACAGCACGATAGTTTTTTGAATATCAGGGGTTCTTCCGCATTGTTGGCTTCGATCCGGAATTGCTATGCTTCTCTTTTCAACGATCGAGCCATAAAATACCGGTTGGATAAGGGGTTTGATCACCTGGAAGTAGCCCTTTCTGTGGGGGTGCAATACATGGTCCGATCCGACAAAGGCAGCGCGGGAGTCGCGTTTACCTTGGACCCCGAATCGGGTTTTGACAAGGTGGTCTACCTTACCTCCGCCTGGGGCCTGGGTGAACTGGTCGTTCAGGGAGCTGTAAACCCGGATGAGTTTTACCTGTTCAAACCTGCGCTTGAAAAAGGATTACCACAGCCGTTATTGGAAAAGAAACTCGGGGAAAAGGAACACAAAATGGTCTACACTAAGGACCGGAAAAATCCTGTAAAAAAAATCCCGACCTCCGGTAGGGAACAAAAGGAATTTTCCCTGAGCGAAACGGAGGTCGTACAATTGGGTAAATGGTGTCTGGAAATCGAAAAAATGTACCAGCGTCCCATGGACATTGAATGGGCCAAAGATGGGAAAACAGGGGAGTTGACTATTGTTCAGGCCCGCCCGGAGACGGTGCACCAACAACAGCCGCTGACATTAAAGACCTATCACCTACAGCCTGAAACGAAACCGATTTGCCAGGGAAAAGCCGTCGGTAAGGCCATTGCAAGTGGCAAGGTAGTCATCGTCAATTCCCTTGCAGATGGTCCTAAAGTTAAAATGGGGGATATTATCGTGGCGGACAGTACGAATCCTGACTGGAATGCATTGCTGAAAAAAGCCGTTTGTATAGTTACGAACAAGGGTGGTAGAACCAGCCACGCGTCCATTGTGGCCAGGGAATTGGGCATTCACGCCGTGGTAGGAACGGGCAATGCCACGCAAAAACTGCAGGACGGGCAGTTGGTGACCGTGTCTTGCGCTGATGGAGATCGGGGTAGCGTATTTGAGGGAAAGTTGGATTGGGAGGAAAAGGAGGTGTCACTGAAAGGGCTCCGGACGACAAAGACCGCGGCCATGCTGATTCTTGCAGACCCGGGAAGGGCCTTCCAGCTGGCCATGTATCCCCAACAGGGAGTGGGGCTGCTACGCATGGAATTTATCATTTCCACAGCCATTCGGATCCATCCGATGGCACTGGTGAAGTTCGACGAGATGGTGGAAAGTCACGAAAAGAAAGCCATACAGGCCATGACAATGGATTATGCGGACAAACAGCAGTACTTTGTGGAAAAATTGGCAGCTTCCGTGGGCATGGTAGCCGCCGCCTTTTACCCCAAGGAAGTGATTGTACGCATGAGCGATTTCAAATCCAACGAATACCGGGAATTGATCGGCGGCAAGTACTTCGAACCCGAGGAGGAAAATCCCATGTTGGGATTTCGGGGTGCATCCAGGTATTCCCACGAGCTGTATCGGGAGGGATTCGGCCTGGAATGCAAGGCTATGAAACGTGTTCGGGAAGAGATGGGCTTGGATAATGTGAAACTCATGGTCCCCTTTTGCCGGACGGTGGATGAGGGCGTGCGTGTCCTGGAATGCATGCAGTCGTTTGGTCTGGAACGGAAAAAAAACAAACTGGAAATCTACATGATGGTGGAAATCCCTAGCAATGTCATCCTTGCGGAGTCTTTTGCCGACTTATTTGACGGGTTTTCCATCGGGTCCAACGACCTGACTCAGCTAGTGCTCGGGGTGGACCGGGATTCGGCCATGGTGAGCGGATTGTTTGATGAAAATAACCCTGCCGTAAAAGAGATGTTAACAAAGGTCATCCGGGCCATTAAGAAAAAGGGAAAAAAGATCGGATTATGTGGACAAGCTCCCAGTGATTACCCGGAGTTTGCCGGTTTTCTCGTCGGGTTGGGGATCGATAGCATTTCATTTAATGCCGATGCCCTGCTAGCAGGGATTAAAAACATCCAAAAAGCAGAAAAAAAATAGAAAGGAGACATATTGGCAGGCAAACACTTGGTGGGAACGGCGGGAACGATTAATTTTAACCGATAAAAAACTGAAATAGTGCTTGTCTGAGGCGGAAATTCCTGACAAATACGCCTCGCGAGGTAATATCCCGATAACATCCCCTCGCCGATAAGCGTCGGGAGGAGAGACATGCGACCTGCGTGCCGGTAGGCAGGGTTCTTCTGAAGGTTATGACAGGCCTATGGCCTAAAAAAAAGAGTATTAACAGATTCCATGTGACCACTAAAAGACAGTTTTAAACACATGAAATCGAGCATGACGAAAACGTCACACAGTGGGATGATTATCAATCATGCGAGATTCCATCTGACCGCTGAAAAAAAATATAAACAGATGAAATCGATCCTTCCTTAGGTAGACATGCATAGCGCAAGCGGTACATGGAAGAATGATTAGTAATCATGCGAGATCCTCCCGATGTGATCGGGACAGGCATCTGACCATTAAAGACAATTATAAATAGATGAAACCCGTATCCTTTGTTTTTATCCGGTTGGGAATCGGCATCAGTATGCTCGGGCATGGTTTGGTTAGAATCCCGAAGCTGTCTGCCTTCAGTGCCGGGATGGTAGGCAATTTTAGCGAATCCTATTTGCCCGAACTTTTGGTGACTCTTTTTAGTCTGGTGCTGCCCTTTCTGGAGTTGATGCTGGGACTGGCGCTTATTTTGGGCTGGAAGACGCGAATTGCCGGTATCAGCGGTGCTTTATTGATGCTTTTGCTTATGTTTGGTACTTCAATGATTGAAAATTGGTCCGCCCTGCCCTCGCAAATGATTCATTTGTTGTTTTTTGTGTTGGTATATGAGTTTAATGAGGTGAATACCTTTTCGTTGGACGCGTCCAACCCATCCGCTAAATAAGTTCCTATGATCGACAAGATTGATATCGAAGTTTTAAAAACAAACCTACCCTTTATCACCGATTCCCGACTTCGGGAGGCCCTGGCAAAAGAAGGCAAGGTCATGGAAATCCCCAAGGGAAAGACCATCATGGAACCCGGTCAGTTTGTGAAAATGGTGCCGATCGTTTTGGAGGGAAGCATCAAGGTGCTACGTATGGACGAGGAAGGAAGGGAATTGTTTCTGTATTACCTGGAGCCCGGCGAAACCTGCGCCCTGTCGCTCACCTGCTGTTCGGCTTCCAAACCCAGTGAAATCAAGGCCGTAGCCGAAGAAGATACCCTCATTTTGGCCGTTCCGGTGCATACCCACGAGCAATGGTCGGACGAATTCAAACAATGGAAAGACTACGTCTCCACCACCTATCAATCCAGATTTCAGGAAATGCTTGAGACACTCGATGCGGTAGCTTTTAAGCGAATGGATGAGCGATTGATGCGTTACATTGTAACCAAAATGAAGCAGGCAAAGGCTAATGAATTGCACACCACCCATCAGGAAATAGCTTCGGAGCTGGGTACCTCCCGCGAGGTAATCTCCAGGTTGCTCAAGCAGTTGGAAAAGAAAAAGTGGATCGAGCTGGGTAGAAACGTGATCTACATTCGCGATGATTTTGAGGAATTGATTAGTAAATAAATGCCCCTTAGAAACCCGTTTGTGCGTGTGAAAAAATCCAACCGCTTACGGGAACCATAGGAGTCACCCAATGCCAGTCGCGGGCAACGAAGGTTCAAGAAATGAAGTAGTCTATGGGAAAAGGCTTCCTTTTTTTTAGGTTGATTTGTATGGTGATGGTGTGCCTACCAACGCTTCAAGCGCAGGAGGCCTTATCGTTCCGGTTTAAAAAGCTGTATACCGGTCAAAGCCTTTCCAGCGGAGACATACAGGCTATTTTTCAGGATGTGGATGGCTACATGTGGCTGGGCACCAGCAATGGGCTGAATCGGTTTGATGGATCCAGGTTGCGCAGGTATTTTGCAGATGAGCATGATTCCAGTACGATCAGTAGTAATTCCATCAGCAAAATCTACCCGGGACCGGCGGGTAATTTATGGTTTAAGGATGCCGAGAGGATTGTCAACGTGTACCTAAAGGACAAGGAAATCTTTGCACGAGACATGGAAAAGTTTGCCGCCCGGTACCAGCTGAGAAGTGCAGTGATAACCAAGGTCTTCGAAGATTCCAAAAAACGGTATTGGTTTTTGCACCCCTTCGAGGGCATTACGCTCCTTGACAGCAGCTTGCAGGAGGCACGGTATTTTTTTTCCAAAACATCGGAGGATGGAACCATAGGTAGCAATTTGGTCACGGATATTCAGGAAGATTCGGAAGGTAATTTCTGGCTGGTTCACGCAAATGGTTGGATTGATATTCTCTCCGGGGCGAATTTACGGGTTAAAAAAAGGCTGTCATTACTCGATGAGTCGGAGATTCTTCAGAACTATATTTTTGAATTGGTGCTGGATCAATCGGGGGATGCCTGGGTTTTTTGTCCGGATTTTCCGCTTGGTTTGTTTCATATTTCTGGTAAAACCTGGCAGGTGCAGGCCATTCGCGAGGATTCCGAGGGGATTCGTCTTAACAATCCCTTGGTTAAATCCGTATTGGAATATGCCCCAGGAGAAATTTGGGTAGGTACGGATCACGGGGGGATTAATATTATTGACACCCAAAGTAACAACGTTCATTATGTGCTCAACAGGCCGGAAAGTAGCCTGGCCTTATCCCACAATGCGGTCTACGTTCTGTTTAAGGATGCATCCGGAGTGGTATGGGTGGGTACGCACAAAAGGGGAGTAGACTTATACCACCCCAATTTGGATCGATTTGGGTTGCTTAGGAGGGATATTGATCCGGAAAACCCCTTGCCCATAAATGACGTCAATGCGATCGAGGAGGATCCCTCGGGGAGCCTTATAGTGGGATCAAACGGTGGAGGCTTGTGGCGGTACGATTCCAAATCCGGCACTTACTTGGATGTATCGCAGTGGCCAAACGATACAGGACCCGTGCCTGATTCCGATGTAGTAGTGGTTGATTTGTACAGCGACCGGTCCGGTACCTTGTGGATCGGTACCTACCAACGAGGCTTGTATGCATACGATGGAAAAAATTTTACCCACTATGAGGCCCAAATAGGCAAGCCGGATGCATTACAGGATAACAATATTTGGAAGATTTTTGAAGATAGTGCCGGAAGGTTTTGGATAGGTACGCTCCGGAAAGGGCTCTTTCTATTCGACAAAGCCTCGGGTACCTTTACGCAGTGCAGCCCGGAAGACATGGGTATCGCATTGAATAACCAATACATCACTGCCATTACCGAAGACAATTCCGGAAATATCTGGGTGGGGGGAAGCCTTGGGATTGACATTTTTCATCCCGAAAAAGGCTACCAACGGTATTTTCCTGGAAATTCTACCGATCCATCCGGATTTAGCCACTCAAACGTTTCGGACATGTTTCGGGATCGCTATGGAATCATTTGGATAAGCACAGGCCAGGGCTTGTTCTATGTTGAAGAAACAGCGGATTCCTTTCATGTATTTGACCAGTCCAACGGGTTGAAAAACGATTTTCTGGTAAGTCTGGTACCGGATAAGCAAGGGAATCTGTGGTTGAGTTCCAATGACGGCTTGATTCAGGCCGAAGTGGACCGTAGTGCTACAGCTCTTTCCCTCTCGTTTCGATTTTTCACTAGTGGGGATGGATTACAAGGTGATAGCTTTAACAAAAATGCCGCCTACCTATCCAGCGATGGTAGGGTATATTTCGGCGGAGTGGATGGGATAACCTACTTGCATCCTGAAACCTTTCCTTTTTTTGACGCCGAGCCACAGGTGGTTTTTTCGGATTTTCGCCTGTTCAACCAAACCGTAGCGGTGAACGAACGGGTAAACGGCCGGGTGTTGCTGGACAAACCCCTGAACGTAAGTCGATCGGTACAACTAACGCACCATGAAAATATTTTTTCCGTTTCTTTTTCTTCCTTGAATTACCTAAACCCGGAAAAAAGCAGCTTTTTGTATCGGCTAGAGGGGTTCAGTAAGGAGTGGATTGCTGTGGAGACTTCCCCTTTTGAAGTCACTTTTACCAACCTTGACCCTGGAAATTACACCTTACAGGTGAAAGCTTCCTCCATCGACGGAGCCTGGGGAGCGAAAGTGGCCAACCTTGATATAGAGATTTTGGCTCCTTTCTGGCAAACACCCCTGGCATTTGGTATGTATGGCCTGGTGCTAGTTATATGTATTGCCTCTTCCTGGCAGTGGTTTGTGTACCGGGAACGTCAACGGCTTAGCCGACTGGAGGAAATTAAGGAGAACAAACGTCTGGCTGAACTGGACCAGATGAAAAGCAGGTTTTTCACGAACGTGAGCCATGAGTTTCGGACACCACTGACGCTTATTCTGGCACCGGTAGAAAAACTGGTAACCGACACCCCGGATGGTCCCGTGCGGTTTCAGCTGCAAACTGTCCAGAAAAATGCCCGAAAGCTGCTAACCCTGGTCAACCAACTCCTGGAAATCCGAAAGGTGGAAAACGAGCAACTGGAATTGCAAACGGCAGAAGCAGATTTGGTCACTTTTTTGGAAGAGCAGGTTCACGCTTTTCGGAGTTTGGCTATACAAAGGCAAATTGGTCTCACCTTTAGCTCCAATGTACGGAATATTCCGACCGTTTTTGATGGAGAAAAGATGGAGCGAATCCTGTACAATTTACTCTCCAACGCCTTTAAATTTACGCCAGCAGAAGGAGAAATCAATGTAAGCCTGGATTTCAAACAACACAGCTTGTCCGGGGGCTGGGCAGCTATTTGCGTTCGGGATTCGGGACCGGGAATTGCTCGGGATCAACTGGACCGCATCTTTGAGCGTTATGTCACGCTTAGTTCTTCCGAAAACCAGGGTACAGGTATCGGGCTTTCTTTGGTACAAGAATACGCAAAACTACACGGAGGCAGTGCCAGGGCCGAGAGCATCCCGGGCCAGGGAGCGGCGATTATTGTTTCGCTTCCGCTTATCCTTCGGGAGGGCTACCTGGTCTGGGAGGAATTTTTCATGGATACTGGAAAGGAAGAGCTGATTTCCTCTGGTTCGGGGCAGGCCGAACAGGACCGCCCCAGCCTGTTATTGGTAGAAGACAACCCAGACTTGCGGGAATACCTTGCGGAGGTGCTCCGTGATTCTTATATCATCGATCAGGCAGCCAACGGCAAAGAGGCCCTTGCTATTGCGCTTCGGAAAATCCCGGATATCATTCTTTCCGATGTGCTGATGCCGGAAATGGATGGGGTGGCTCTTTGTCAGGCGATCAAGACCACCATTAAGACTTCCCATGTACCGGTAGTTTTACTCACCGCCAAAACTGCCGAAGAAGATCATTTGCTTGGCTTGCAATCCGGCTGCAACCTCTACCTGGAAAAACCTTTTAATCTCGAAATCGTGCGTTCATCACTGGCCAACTTACTACGGGAAAGGGAACGGCTGCAGCAACATTACCGCAAACTCATCACGGTGAAAACAAGCGAAGCCGAGCTGGAATCACTGGATGACCGGCTGATACGAAACGCCGTACTGCAGGTCGAAAAGGAAATTGATAATCCGGACTTTTCGGTAGAGACACTTAGTAAGCTTCTTGGAATGAGCCGGGTGCACCTGTACAAAAAAATTAACTCACTTACCGGACAGACGCCCCTGGAGTTCATCCGATCCATTCGCCTGCAGCGTGCAGCCCAATTGTTGGTTACCAATCGGTTTACCGTATCGGAAGTCGCCTACAAGGTAGGTTACAACAATGCCAAATATTTCTCCAAACACTTTAAAGCCAATTATGGAAAAATCCCCTCTCATTACCAAAAAGAAAACGAGGATAACTAGCTTGTACTACCTCCTGTTAGCGCTCGTATTGTCAGGTGCCTGTTCCGGGCCTTCGGCGACCCCACCGGAACCCGTGATGCCCATTCCCCACGAACGGCAGCTGGAATGGCAGGATATGGAATTTTACGCATTTGCCCATTTTAATATGAACACCTTTACCAATCGGGAATGGGGCATGGGCGACGAGGATCCTGCCTTGTTTAACCCAACCGATTTTGACCCCTCGCAGTGGGCGAAAATTTGCAGGGAGGCAGGTATGAAAGGAATCATCCTAACGGCCAAACACCACGACGGGTTCTGCCTTTGGCCTACCGAAACCACCTCCCATTCCGTAAAAAACGCCACCTGGAAGGATGGGAAGGGAGATATCGTTCGGGAGGTTTCCGAAGCGTTTCGGGCGGAAGGTCTCAAATTTGGGGTGTACCTTTCTCCCTGGGATAGAAATCATCCCGATTATGGAAAGCCGGAGTACATCGATGTCTTTCGGCAGCAACTCCGGGAATTGCTCACCAACTACGGAGAAATTTTTGAAGTATGGTTTGATGGTGCAAACGGCGGGACTGGATACTATGGCGGAGCCAATGAAGAGCGGCGGGTGGACAAAAAAAGCTACTACGACTGGGCTACCACCATTGACTTGATTCGTGAATTGCAGCCCAATGCCGTCATTTTTGGGGATGCTGGACCGGACGTACGTTGGGTAGGTAACGAGCACGGTTTTGCCTACGAGACCACCTGGTCTAATCTGATGCGGGATTCGGTGTACGGTGGTATGCCGGAATACGCCAAAGTCTACGCTCCCGGCCAGGAAAATGGAACCCACTGGGTGCCCGCAGAAGCGGATGTTTCCATCCGGCCAGGCTGGTATTACCATCCCTATGAAGACCATAAGGTTAAATCCCTGCCACAGTTACTGGATATTTACTACCACAGTATCGGACGAAATAGTTCCCTTTTGCTGAATTTTCCCATTGATAGAAGGGGCTTGATTCACGAAAATGATCAGGCCCAACTGATGAAATTGGTCCATAAAATTCGGGAGGACTTTTCTGTACCGCTGCCGCTGGATAAGGCCAGCATTACGGCTACTTCCACTTTGGGAAAGGGATACGAAGTGTCGGCCATATTGGAAGAAAAGGGCCACTATTGGGCGGCAGCGGAAGGAACCATTGCAGCCACCATTCAGCTGGAGTTTCCCGACCCGGTCCGGTTCAACCGGTTTCTCGTCCAGGAAAATATTGAGCTGGGGCAACGAATCAAGGCATTTGATGTCGAAATCAGGACAGAGGAGGGAAGCTGGACGCCTCTTGCCTCCGGCACCACCGTGGGCTTTAAGCGGATCTTACGCCTGCCGGATACGGAAACCACGGCCATTCGTTTCGCCATTACGGATGCAAAAGCAAGCCCCACGGTGCAACACCTGGCGTTTTACCTGGCTCCCAAATTACTGCTTCCTCCCAGCATCAACCGGGATAAATCCGGCATGGTAAGCCTGAAAGCACCGGAAGAGGGGCTGGAGATCTGGTACACGCTGGATGGCTCCGACCCGGCGCAGCAAGGCAAGCGGTATACCGAGCCTTTCCCCGTACTGGATCCAACAGCGATTCGGGTGCTTTCAAAAGATCCGGGGACTGGAGAAATTAGCGAGGTTGCACTCAAGGCATTGCAACTTGCCCGAAAAGATTGGACCGTCTTGGGTGATGGCGAACAGTCCGAACACCTGATCGACGAAGACCCGACGACAAACTATTTTACAGATACGGACCGTGTTTCCATCGACTTGGGAAAAAGCTATGCATTGACCGGATTTACCTATTTCCCCATGCAAAACAGGTACCTATCCGGCCTGATTACCCGGTACGCATTCGCAGTTAGCGAAGACGGGCGACAGTGGACGCAGGTGAGTGAGGGCGAATTTGGTAACATTGTGAACAGCCCTATCGAGCAACGGGTTACTTTTCCTACCGTAACAGGCAGGTACATTCAGTTGCGGGCACTGGATAAACTGGACGATAATCCGGCAAGTTATGCCGAACTGGGCATACTTATTGGGAATCCGTAATGGGCAGCAATCAGCGGTAGAAAACCAGGGATTAAACCACCTGAATCCGGTAGTTGCGGAGTTTGGTTTGCTTTTTGTAGTAAACGAAGAGTAAATTTTAAAACCGTACTACCAAACCACTCTAACTATGTTAACATGGGTAATCGTATTTCTTGTCGTAGCATTGATCGCCGCCGTACTGGGCTTTTCCGGACTTGCTTCGGGTCTTGCGTCTATCGCTAAAATTATTTTCTACTTGTTTTTGGTACTTTTGGTGATTGGGCTGATCGCCGGTGCAGTAAATGGGTTTTAGCATTCAAAACGGAATGTTTGCCAACTACGTGTGGCGGGCGTTCCGTTTTTTTTTGCTGACCAGCCACGGGTAGGCTACTCTCCGGAAGGCACGGGGATTTCCCGCGCCGGTACGTTGACCACCTCTTCCAGAAAAGAAATGGAAGCATCGAGCACGGACGCCCATTGATCGGTTTTGATCGGGGACGTAATTACGTGGTCACCGGCATCGGGAAAGGTCATTTTTTGTTTGTCCGCTTCCGGTGTGCCCAGTTGCTCGTACATGGTCAACATGGCTGGTACCGATACGACCCTGTCCTGGATTTCTTCATTTTTGTAAAAATAGCCCATAAAAAGCGGTTGCCGGACTTTCTCAAAGGTCTCGGCATTCATTTTGCTTTTTACCAATACGGCAAGGCTGGTATAAGCATTGATGTGGAGGCGGCCGGCCCAGTATTTTCCCTCTTCGGGTTCCCGCGGTACTTCCATGATTCCCGACTCGGTCATGGTCAGTTGCATCAATTGCTTCATCCAGGGCTGAAAAAGTGGATCCAACCGGTCTCCGTAAATGGCGATGCAGGGTGAATACAGCAAGACGGCTGCTATTTCCGGACGCTCTTCGGCCAGAACCAGGGACAAGGCTCCCCCCATCGAAGTCCCGAGGACAATTACTTTTTCGCCCAACTGCCTGCTGATCATGTACGCTTCCCGTGCTCCCCGGATCAGATCGGATGCACTCAGGTATTCGAAGGCATTTGGCCGGCTGATTCCGTGTTCCGGTAGGCGACTCAGGTACAGGTTGGCACCAAAATGTGCGGCAATTTTGCGGTGTACCGGATCGCCCTCCATGTGGCTGGCACCAAAGCCATGCACATAGAGAATGCTATACGGTGTTTTCTCCTTCCGGGTACTATCCGCCCAGACAATGGTAGCCCGGTTGCCCGGCTTCAGGCCAGCTACCGTATCTTCTTTGTTCCGAACGTAGCTCTCCAATGCGGTTAAATTTTCCGGCACCTCAGGATACGCACCACGGAGGTCCTGAACGCTTTCTTTCGGACCTACCATGTACAGGATGACCAGTAAAATGGCCGTTCCCATTAGCCAGGGAATAAGTTTTTTCATGGGTTATTTTTTTATATCCTCGTACGAAGCAACAACTCCCCGTACCATGGCCGAACTAAAGCCATGGTGTTCCATTTCGTTAAGACCCTTGATGGTGGATCCCTTTGGGGTGGTGACCTTGTCTATGGCTGCCTCGGGATGGATGCCTTTCTGGATGATTAGCTCCGCCGCACCCTTCACTGTTTGATTCACGATTTTATTGGCCGTTTTGGCATCAAAACCAATTTGAATCCCCCCTTGGGTCATCGCTCGCATAAACCGCAACACGAAGGCTGTACCACATGCGCCCAGAACGGTAGCCGCTTCCATGAGGTGCTCCTCAATGGTGATGGAGATGCCGACACTGTTGAAAATGGCTTTTACCAGGTCTTCCGATTCGGGGCTAAAATTTTCCCCACAAATGCAGGTTATGGATTCCTTGATGTCTGCGGCGATGTTTGGCATCACGCGAAAAATGGTGGTACCGGGATCCAGTTCATTTTTTAAGGTAGCGATGGTAACTCCAGCGGCGAGAGAGGCAATGACCACCTTCTCTTTTACAAGAAATGGTCGGATTTCTTGTAAAATGGGCACAATGTTATACGGCTTTACGCCCATGATGACCAAGTCGGCGTCCCGTACGGCTTCTTTGTTATCAGCCAAAACGCGAACGCCCTGGGACTGCAGGTAAAACAGACTCTCCGGATGCCGTTTGGTTACAGTTAGGTTTTTGCCATCAAACCCTTTGCTTCCCAGCAACCCGTTTACGATGGACAGTCCCAGGTTTCCACAACCTATAATGGCAATCTTGGTGTTGGTTTCCATTTCTGGTTTCTTATTTACGATATAGGTGTAAATTTAGTCAATTATTTTTCTAAAAATAGCACGGGCGCTACTCGGACGGTGCTCGAATTTGTTGGGTGAAAATATACAAGTTGGGATCTGTTTCGAATACCCTGCCCGGTAGCAGCAAGTCGGTGGACTGCCAGGCAGCCGTTGGATGCAGCACATGGGTTAGGTTATTTTGGCTGACTGTGACCGGCATGGAGAAGCCATCCACCACTTCCTGCCACCGGTAATACAGTCGGTCGTCTTTCCAATAGTGCTGAAAAAGCGGTACCTGAGCGGTCCGAAGGTATTGGTCGAAAAATGTCTGCAGCGGCAGACCGGTTTCGCGTGCCAAAAACCCTTCTATATCCTGTGTAGACACGGTTTGGTGGTAAAAGGTCGCATTCATTTTTCGGAGAATGGCCCGCCATTTTTCATCCTGATCTATCCACTGCCGGAGGGTATGCAATATATTGGCCCCCTTGAAGTACATGTCACCTGATCCCCGTTGGTTTACCCCGTAATCACCAATGATCGGGATGTCGTTTTTGATCACGCTACGGGCTCCCTGTAGGTAGGCGTTCCCGGCGTTCACGCCGTAGTGGTAATCAAGGAAAAGGCTTTCTGAATACGTGGTAAAACTTTCGTGAATCCACATGTCGGCGATGTCCCGGTAAGTGATGTTGTTGGCAAACCACTCGTGCCCCGCTTCGTGAATGATGATGTAATCGAAGGTAAGGCCCCAGCCGGTTTCGCTAAAGTCCTTGCCCTTGTAGCCCTGCTGGTATCCGTTTCCGTAGGTAACGGCCGATTGGTGCTCCATGCCGAGGTAGGGGACTTCGATTAGTTTAAAACCATCCTCGTAAAACGGATACGGTCCAAACCAATGCTCGAATGCCCGCATCATTCGGGGAGCATCCTTAAACTGAACAAGAGCCTTTTCCAGGTTTTCCCTCAATACGTAAAAATCCAGTGTGAGCGGGCCTTTTTCCCCAAGGTATTCTTCGGAAAAATGGGCGTAATCGGCTATGCTAATATTAACGCCGTAATTGGCGATGGGGCTACTTACGAACCAGTGATAGGTGGTTTTTTCCGGACTCGGTTTTTCGGTCTTTCGGAGCCTTCCGTTGGACACGTTCATCAATGGATCCGGAACGGTCACACTGATCAGCATGCTATCCGGCTCGTCATACATGTGATCCTTGCAGGGCCACCAGAGACTGGCTCCATCGCCCTGATTGGAGTTGGCGATAAAGGGCCGCCCTTTCTGGTCTTTTTCCCAGGTGAGGCCGCCACTCCAGGGGGGATTCGGACTTATTCGTGGGGTTCCGCCATAGACTACCTGGAGTTGATGGATTTCACCGACCTTCTGAGGCAATTCCAATTCCACAAAATACGCGTTGCCCTCCCGCCGGTAAGGCATTTCTCGGCCTTCCTGATAAAAGCCTTTGATTTCCATGGGTTCCTGCAGGTCTATTTGAAGCGTTTGGTAGGATTTCAGAACCTTATAGTGAACGGTATTTTTGCCCTGAATGGATTTTCGCCTCGGGTCAACCTCCACGTCCAGGTGGTAATACAGCAAGTCCCACCATTCCCTTTCCTCTGTGATGCTTCCCCGCAAACTGTCCTGCCGGGAATACGGCACAGAAGTCTGCTGGGCCTGGGTTGGGAAGAGGGTAAGGGTATACAAAGTGGTGCACAAAAGCGCGAGGGAGCCAATTTTTTGGAAAGCGAGTTGCTGCATGCGTAGGAGGATTATTTATTCGTAGCGGTCTGCCAGGTCCAGTTTTTCCAAATCGATCATGAATTCCGCTACCTTTTGGGTGACATCGGTAAAAAAACGCTCGCCCTTCTCTTTGGAAGAGGCTTTCGGATTGCCAATGCCGGTGTCTTCGGTCACCATGGACCATTTTCGTTCTGCCCAGGCCCATCCTTCCCGGAGGGCATTGATCCTGGATTTTTTTTCGGCTCCGTCGCCCGCTTCTTCCAAAGGGCCCACCAAATGAGGTTGTAGGTGAAGGATGAGACTGGTTTCCATTTCATCCGCATGATCGCCCATGTGCTCAAAATAGGCCGTTTTATCCATGGCCTGAAACCAATTGCAGGTACTGAAAAACATATCGGGAAAGGCAAGACCGATTTCTCGCAAAATGGATTTGAAATCGTTGCCTCCATGGCTGTTAAGAATCAGCAACTTGGGAATACCCTGCCGCTGCAATACCGTTGCCAGATCCCGAATGATCGCCATCTGGGTGGAGGGGTTGAGGTTCATGTCCAGGTAGATGTCCGACTGCCCCGTATTGACTCCAAACGGGATGGTGGGTAGGATCGTGATTTTGGCACCAGCTTTCCAGGCAATTTCTCCGGCAGCTGCTGCGATGGCATCTGCTTCGTAACAATCCGTGCCGTAGGGCAGGTGGTAATTATGGGCTTCGGTTGCTGCCCAGGGAAGTACCGCCAGTTCGATACGCTCGTCCTTTAATGCTTTCCAGTTGGTCTCTGCCAAAATATAGGGTCTCATAGTTACTCGTTAGTTGTGTAGCCAAACATGCTTCCGATGTGTAAATAAACCATATTTTTTTTTAAATCCCATCGGAAACGATGAAGACTTCCCTGTATAGAAAGCCGGAAATTCGACATCCACTGGAAAAAACGCTACCGCAGCAGGGAGTAGGAAGGACCGCCGACCCAGACGGCAGCCGAGGTGCCTCCCTGTACCAGCCGCATAGCGATAAAAATAATACTTGCAGGGGTATGACCGTTGGGAACAGAAAGAGGACATCTACTTGGTCATGCCCGAAATCCCCAATTTGTGAGCTGCCTTCCCGGGTCTATTCCTGCTCCTGACTTGCGTACTTATTGGCGATGGCAGCCAGTTCTTTCTCGATGGTTTTTCCATCCAACCAGGTTCCACGTACCATCACGCCTGCCGGATGGCGTAGGTATTTCAGGTCTTCCAGGGGATTTTTATCCACCAGGATCAGGTCAGCGGATTTTCCTGTTTTTATTTCCCCGAAGTTTCCGTTAAAAAAGGCCGCCGGATGGAGTGTGCCAATTTGCAGGGCTTCGAGCGGACTCAATCCGGCATCCAGCATGCCCTGTAACTCGTGGTGAATGGAGAAGCCGGGAACGTTGAAAACCTGCGGCGCATCCGAACCCAGCAGTAAGCCCTGTCCCTGCTCGTGAAGGGCCTTGATCAATTGGTGTCGAATTTTATTATATCGCTGCCATTGCTCCGGGTCGTACGCTTCCCCGGTAGTAAGGTTGTTTTTGCTGGCGATCCAGGCTTGGATGGTCTCCGGATGCATGTAGCGCATCTCCGGCTCGCTTGCCAGTTTGCTCGCAGGTATCGGAGAAAACCAGCGATCAAACAGCGCCTGTGTTGGGACTACCCAGACCCCGTTCGCTTTACTCAAAGCGGCCAGTTCGGAGATTTTTGAGGTATCTGCCACACCGGTAAAGTTGTAACCGAAAAACCCATTTTCGATCGGGTTGACCCCAACTGATTCCGGTACCAGGCCTTCCAGAAAGCCATCGACATGATCCACGGTCTGGTATCCGCTTTCCAGTGCATGCCGAATTCCCACCAGGTTGGACACGTGACCGGCAAACGGGATGCCTGCCTCGCGGGCGGCTTGGACCAAGGTATCAAAAACATGCAGGCGGATTCCGGGATGCAATTTCAGAAAATCGTAGCCCGCATTGGCGTATGCGGTTACTTTTTCACGTGCCTCTTCGGGGGTTCGTACGGTGGTGCCATTCAAGGAGGGACTGGAGGTGACTATCCGGGGGGATAGAATCAGGCCTTGATCTGCCTTTTCACGAAGGGGTAAATGAACCGGATTTCCCAGCATACCACGGATGGTGGTAATGCCGTTGGAGAGGTAGAGAAATAGTGTTTCTTTGACCAGGGAATCGTCCCAGGCTGCTGCCGGAATATGTGCATGCATTTCCGTAAGGCCGGGTAACAGGTACTTCCCTTCGCAAGGAATGACGGTACCTGCCCCCCAATCTACCGGGTGTCCGGCAGGTAAGATGCGGTCGATTATCCGGTCTCCAACTACGACGTGGCATTTATTGATTTTGCCGGTGGCTACGTCGATTAGCCAAACGTTTTCCAGCACGGTATAATCGGCATTTAGCGGGTAGGTTTGCGTGTTTGATCCGCAGGAGAATAGCAGTAGACTGAGTGAAACGAGAGACAATAGGTAGTTCATGGCCTATGAGGTTAATTGGGTTTACATAGCGGGTGCCTGCCCGGATTGGACCAGTAGCAGGATTTTTCCCACGTGAGTGGAACTTTCCATCAGCTGATGCGCCTTGTAAGCATCCTTTAATGGAAAGGCGGTGTGTACCACCGGCCGGATAAGATCCGGAAACAATGGCCAAACCTGAGCCATGAGTTGGGTAGCAATTTTCCCCTTGTAGGCGACCGATTGGGGACGCAGGGTCGAGCCAGTGAGTACGAGTTCCTTTTTCATTATCCGGATCAGGTCCACCTCCCCCAGGGTACCACTCATCGCATTGATTAGGATTAGTCGTCCCTTCCGGGCGAGCAACCGAATGTTCTTTAATGTATAGGCGCCACCTACCATGTCGAGGATCAGGTCGATTTTCGCTCCCTGCAGGTGGTTTTTTAGCCTTTCCTCAAAATCATCCTCTCGGTAATTGATGGCCAGACTGGCCCCTAACTCTTCGCAGATCCGACATTTTTCGTCTGTGCCTGCGGTCGTGTAGACTTCTCCCCCAAGTGCCCGGACCATTTGGATGGCGGCCACACCTATTCCGCTGCTGCCTCCATGCACCAGAACCTTCTCTCCGGAGCGAAATTTACCTATCGAGAAGATAGTGTTCCAAACTGTAAAAAACGTCTCCGGAAGCGCTGCCGCTTCCTCCAGACTGACGCCTTCCGGAATCGTGAGGCATTGATCTGCAGGAACCACCGCGTACTCAGCATACCCTCCTCCTGCGAGTAGTGCGCAAACCGGATCTCCGATCTCCCAGGTTTTTACCGTTTTCCCCAACTGCTCCACCCAACCTGAAACCTCCAGTCCGGGAATATCTGCCGGAACACCTTCCGGAGCCGGGTATTTTCCTTTGCGCTGCGCCAGGTCGGGACGGTTGACACCCGCTGCCCGAACCCGAATAAGTACCTCATTGTCTCCCGGAACCGGCACCGGATGATCGGATAGCTCCATCACCTCCGCTGGACCAGCCTGTTTGATCACAACAGCCTTCATCATTATTTGATTACCAGCAGTGGGATATGGGTATGGTAGGCCATTTCTACGCTATGACTGGATTTAAAAAGTGAATAAAAGAAGCTTTTTTCTTTGGAAAACATGACGAGCAAGCTATCGGATTTATCCTGAAGGTATCGACTCAACCCCTCGTTTGCATCTTTTCCGCTGAGTTTTTGAAACGAAAAGTCGCAATCGGGAAAATGCTCGTCCAGGTAGGTTTCAACCCCCTTAAAGCTGATTTCCTTGGTGAAGTCCGCGTCGGAAGACACGTGGACCACCTCATAGGGTAGGTTCCAGGTTTCGGTCAGTTCGACCAGTTTCCGAAACATGGACTCGTTCTCATTTTCCAGTTCCAGGGCTACCTTGATCGATTTTACCGCATCAAAACCGGCCCCAAAGGGAACTGCTATGACCGGGACCTCGCTTTCTTTGACAACTGTGGCGGTGTTGGACCCAATCAGGTTTTTTTTGATCCCACTGGCTCCCTGCGTCCCCATGATGATCAAGTCGTAATCCCCGTTGGCCACGGTGGCAAATATGGCCGTGGACACGGTTCCCTGGATGATTTTATAATCCACCTTCACCGAGCCATCGGTTTCGCTGATGGCTTTTTTCAACGCCGCTTTGGCGTCCGTTTCGATGGCTTGAATGATCTCTGCTGCCTGTGCAGCAAAGTCATACACGGCATAATACGAATACATTAACGTGATACTGGCATCCTGCTGCCGGGCATAGGACCGGGCAAAAGCGAATGCATTGGCGGCATTTTCCGACAAATCGGTAGGGACCAAGATTTTCATAGTATGTGGTTTTTACAGTCATTAAGGTACGGATTTTTAATCGATTCGCCACAATGATTTAAATCATATATCTTTGCAATTGACAAGAAATCCATCGCAAGCGTATGTTTGAATTTGATAAAAATAAACACTATCCGAAGGAAACGGAAAGCCGGGTGGTAGTCCGGTTTCAGGATTGCGACCCGCTCCAACACCTGAATAATGCCAAGTATTTCGATTATTTTTTCAATGCCCGGGAGGACCAGGTTCCCAAGCTGTATGGGGTGGAAATGATCGATTTTATTCGCAAATACAAGGCCGCCTGGGTGGTGTATAACCACACTATCTCCTATATCCGGCCTGCCCGGGTGGGAGAATGGGTACGCATCATGAGTCGGGTGATCTGGCACGACCACCAAACAGTACTTATCGAGTATTACATGACCGATGACAACAAGGAAGAGTTGAAAACCCTGCTCTGGACGACCATGCGGTACGTAGACATGGCCCAAGGAAAGTCTACCGAACATGCAGGTGCGGTAAAGGAATTTCTGCTGGCTGTTTCCGAAAAAATAGACATCGAGAATACGAGCATCAAGGGCCGAATCAAAGAAATCAAGGCCAAATTATAAAACAAACTACCTTCGATGCATCCCGGTGGCAGATTGAATAGGGTTTGGTCCTTCCTGGCCGCAAACCCGGTGGTGAAAAGACTACCGGTTTTTAAACAACTACAGTCGAGTAAAACCGTGTCTACCTGCGGCTTTAAGACTTTTTTCGGACCAAAGGTACCGTGCTGGTACTTCTCCCAAAAAGCTGGTTCGGGTGGGGTACAGCAGGGCAGGAATTTGATACATATCCGTAAATTTTAGTACCCCCAGGAGTTCCAATGCCGTATCCATACCGTGTGCGGGGCTGGGTAGGTCATGGGTCTCAGGAGGGTTGGAGAGGATTAGTTTTTCGCAGGATCCATCCAGCAATGCTGCATACATCGCCACCAGTCCCATTCCGTCCCGAGCCGCGATGCTAATTTTCTGTGGATCCACTCCGGGTAGGTTGCGCGCAAATTCGATAGCCCGTAGGGCATCGTACACTTGCATGGAAGGAAGTGTTCTACCTGTCCAGGCTGCCGCTCTTCGAATATGCCAGTTTAACTCAGGTGCCCAACCAACCTCTCCGGTGCCCCGCACTTCCAGGTAGGCAACGTTTTGGCCCCGGGCAATTTTCTGAGCAAAACTTTCCGAATCCCAACGCAATTCTCCCGGGTTCCGCAAAACAATCACAAGCGGATGCGCTTCCTCCGGATTTTGGCGGTAGAATACATTCAGTTTCAACCGCCAACCTGCCTCGCTCGTAAAGGCAAATGTCTTGTTTCCATGCGGTGCCAAATCGTCCGTGCGGTAGATTTCTTTCCCTTCAAAACGTGCCGCTTCTTTGGGAAAGGCGGCAAAAGTATGGGTTCGCAGGTAGTCGGTGACTTTTTTATGCAGTTGCAGCAGGTCTGCCTCGTTTTGAATGACAGGGGGCGGGGGCATGTTGAGAAAATGATCCTGAATGACCGGGGTGAGGTCGTCAGCCGGGGCTCCCTCGCTGTACACCTGCAGCTGTTCGGCCGAAAGCAGGGCTTCCGTATCCGTTTCAATGTCGGTGATCTGTTCGGGCGAAATATGTTTGCCCATCAGGTGTTCGAGAAAAAAAGAAAAAATGGCCGTACGCGATTTTTTGTGGTAGGAATGTCCCCCGGGGGTTTCTACCAGGCTGACCTGGCCTTTTGCACCCAGGTTCTGGTAGAAGGTAGCTAATTTTTGGTGAAAGGCACGGGTCGATTCTATGCCATACAACTCGTCCCGATCGGACTGAGCAATCAATAATGGCCGGGGGGCGATCAGTGCCCCGATGTCCGTGAAGTCCCATTGGAACGGGTTGTGCGGCATCATGCAATCGCAGTGCCCGTCGATTCGTCGCTCGCCAATTTGAGAATCGAGGGTTCCCGCTCCACAAACGGGGGCAGCCGCCTTGATTCGGGAATCGGCGGCGGCCAGGTACCAGGTTTGGGATCCGCCTCCCGAAATACCAGTGACGCCCACATTTTCCATATCGATTTCCTCCCGTATGGCGAGGTAGTCCAGGGCCCGTATGGCATTCCACAGCTCCACGGCGGCCGGGTTGTAACCCCTGGAGTACCAATGAAACCAACCTCTATTATAAGGCCCCCAATGGTGGCCGGCGACTTCGCCAAATTGGACGGTGTCAAAGATTAGGGAAGCAAACCCCAGTTGAGCAAGCTTTCTGGGATGGGCCTGGTAGTGGACTTTTTGTCCCGGGGCATGTCCAGCGAGGTACAACACCAGGGGGGAGGGTGCATTGCTGCCTTCGGGAACGTACAGGTTGGCGGGGACGTACAATCCGGGCATGGATTCAAAGAAGAATTTCTCGATGCGAAAGCCGTCTTCTTGTACCGTGCCTGTGTGCCGAACAGTGGGTGGGTCGCGCGGTTCTTCCAGTGAAAACCCCATCATTTCCATAAACTGCCGGTGGCGTTCCGGTCGCTCACGTTCCCAAGTGGACGCGGAAAGATCGGCAAGTGGAAAATCGGCACTCAGGGCAGCAGATGATTGGTACAGGTAGGAAAGGATGGAATTCGGTACCGGCTCTTGCTGCGCTGTGGATACAAAAGGCGATAGCAGAAGAATAAGGACTAAAAACGGTACGTACCAGGAAAATGAGCGCGACGTATACATCATGAAGTTAGCTGGGTTTTTGATTCAGGTATGCCTGAACCGGGTTTTTTGGCTGCAAGCAATTTTCCAAGCTAGTCAAAATTTTGGAAAAATGCGCAACGACTCGGCCTTGCTTCCGCTAAATATGCCTCATCGCTATCCGTACTTTTTGAGAAAAAATTCGGCCGGGGATGCCTCAAGCAAACGAATCCTCCTAAATTTGGTGTAGTAGAATCTGAACAAAAGAAAAAACGATGGGGATAGATTTTATTGGAGATATACACGGCCATGCCGCCGAACTGGAACAATTGCTGTTCAAACTCGGGTACCGCAAAAAAGGATCCGTCTATGCGCACCCCAGCAGAAAGGTGGTGTTTGTGGGGGACTATATTGATCGCGGCCCCCAAATTAGGGAAACCCTTGAACTGGTCAAGGGAATGTGCGAAAGCGGCCATGCCACCGCGTTGATGGGAAATCATGAGTACAATGCGCTCTGTTTTCATTTTCAGGAAAGGGGAGGGGGCCACCTTCGAAAACACCAAATAAAGAACATCATCCAGCATTACGACACGCTCAAGCAGTTTCAAAACAAGCAATCTGAGTACGAAAAATACCTGGAATGGTTTAAAACGCTGCCGCTTTATGTGGAAACAGAAGGCTTTAGAGCTGTCCATGCGTGCTGGGATCAGCAACAAATCGATTTTTTGCAAGCAACGCTGCAAGAACAGAAGTTGACGGATGCGCTGATTTACGAATCGGTCAACGTTGGAACAGCCCTTAATCTGGCCGTCGAGGAGACCTTGAAAGGAAAAGAGTTGGCGCTACCGGAGGGCGAAACCTACCCGGATAAGGACGGTACGCTGCGGTCGTCCATACGGATTAAATGGTGGGAAAACCCTTCCCAAATGACCTACCGGTCTATCAGTGTGGAGCCCAACGAAAAACTTCCGGATCTTCCGCTAGACGCGGCAGATTTTCCATCCCAGGTGTATTACGGAGCGACTGAAAAAAAGGTGTTTTTTGGGCATTATTGGTTAAAAGGAACTCCCTCCTTTCAAAAAACCAATGTCTGTTGCCTGGATTACAGCGTCGCAAACCAAGGAAAGTTGGTCGCTTACCGGTACTCCGGCGAGGGGGGGTTGGATGCGCAAAATCTTTGGTACGTGTAGAAGAGGTAGAGCAACAAACCGGAGAGGTGTAACATGGCCTTTTATTTTTCGAAAAATATGGTTAGTTTTCCTTAATGAATAGCTTTACCAAACAACAAATCCAAGATTATAACCGAGACGGGTACCTGCTTGTGCCGGAGTTTTGTTCCCGGAAGGAAACGGATACGCTGTACCGAGTCGCCATTGAGGACGAAGCCATGCGAACGAATGCGATGGACCTGAACGACCAATCGGGGAAAAAGACGCGTTTGTCGCTATGGTTCAAGCCGGGTAACGATGTTTTCGGCTACCTGACGCGGAGCCGAAAAATGGTGCAGTCCGTGGCTGCGCTTTTGGACGGGGACTCCCCGGTTTGCCATTTTCATTCCAAACTCATGCAAAAGGAACCCAAAGTCGGAGGGGCCTGGGAATGGCATCAGGACTACGGCTATTGGTACAAAAATCAGTTCATGTTTCCGGACCAATTACTTAGTGTGATGGTAGCCCTGACGCCTGCCACCAAAGAAAATGGTTGTTTGCAGGTAATTAAGGGCTCCCACAAATTGGGTAGAGTCAATCATGGCTTTGCCGGCGAACAGGTAGGGGCAGATCAGGTGATGGTTGATAATGCACTAAAAACCATGGAATTGGTATATTGCGAGTTGCAGCCCGGCGATGCCTTGTTTTTTCACAGCAACCTGCTTCACCGCTCGGCCGCAAACCTATCCGATAAACCCAGGTGGAGCATTATTTCCTGCTTTAATTCCCAATCCAACCTGGCCTACAATGAGACGTCTACTGCCTGGAAAGAACCCATCGAGCAAGTGCCGGACGAAGCAATTCTGGAATGGGAAGCGGCGTCTCTTTCGGAGGCAGATTTTCTAAAAAAAGAAAACGACCCGGCCCTCAAAAATACGGGTTGGGAAGCAGACGTGCAGGTGCGTAAAGATGGCTGAGTTTTATTTGGTCTGTTTCTGACCTCAGGCCTCGATCTTTCCCAGGAGTTTTTATTCCTGACACATTTTTGGTCGCCTGATTGGGAAGACAGCAGGGTGAATGATTTTCCCGGCCAGGGTTTGCTGGTTTTTAGGTCAGACACTGACTCGAAGCCAAATAAAATGGATGATTTCCGATGCGAGAACGCACCAGACACGTAAAGCAAAAACCGTAGAAGTTGATTTTACCCACTAGTTTTTTCCAGTATCGGTTGATACTGGAAATACTAGTAACTAACGATATCAGAAGACATGTCGATCAAATTTTACGCTCCCTTGTGGGGCAATACGCGCTCGTTTAAGGAATTTTGTAAAAACGTAACCGAAGCCGGGTACGAAGGCGTGGAAATGGAACTTCCGCTGGACGTGACGGCGAAGCGCGAGGTGCTGAATACCTTGAAGGAATACGGTCTGGAATTGATCGCCCAGTACTACCAGTCTTTTGAACCGGAGCCGGTTGCCAATCTCGCTGCTTACCGCCGCTACCTGGAGCACTTACTGGAGGCCGCCCCGGTAGCGGTTAACTGCCAAACGGGTAAAGATTTTTTCAGCTTTCAGGAAAACGAGCCCCATTTTTCGCTGGCCCGAGAACTGTCGGAAGCCTCTGGAATTCCCATCACCCACGAAACCCATCGCGGAAAATGCCTGTATTCGGCCCCGGTGGCAGCCATGTATTTTCAAAAAATTCCGGAGCTGCGCATTTGTTTGGATATTTCGCATTGGTGCAACGTGCACGAGTCTTTACTGGAAGACCAAAAGGAAGCCGTGGATCTGGCCCTTTCCCGAACCGATCACATTCACAGCCGGGTAGGGTTTGCGGAAGGGCCCCAGGTAAACGATCCCCGGGCTCCGGAATGGAGCGATGCCTTGCAGGCACACCTGGGTTGGTGGGATCGGGTGGTGGAGCGGCACCGCAAGGCCGGTACCAGCCTGCGTATTACCACCGAGTTTGGACCGTTTCCGTACATGCCTTCCCTGGCTTACACCCAAATGCCGGTTGCCAACCAATGGGAAATCAATGTGTATATGCTGCATTTGCTAAAAGATAGGTACCTGGGAAGCTCTTCTCTTTGATCGCGAAAGCAGGCAGTAGGCTGGCAAGAGGAAAAGCGAGGGATTTTGTCAGAAAAATCGAGTTTATTTCGGCACCTTCAACCACATTTTCTGTGCAGTGGTCCCCAAATCCAAATTCAAGGTGCCACCGGCTGGACCTTAGCCTCCCAAAATTTTTGTATTTGAAACTTTTGGCAGTAATTTGGGAGACTGTTCTCAAAACTTTAGTAAAGGTTGTTTTATAAACGCATGAAGTACGCAAATTCCACCGTTCCATTCTTGAAATTTACACGTAGCATCCAATCCGTTCTGCTGTTTTTAGTAGTTATTCTGGTTTTTTCCTGCCAGGAGAAGGTACCTGAGAAAAAGATCACAGCGGTTGATTTTGAAACCGAAGCATTCGCTCCTTTTGTCGAACCGAATTTTCCCTTTATTACCACATCCATGGACGGCCGGGAACTGGGAGAAGGGTTTCCTGCGGACAATATTTCCGCCCGGGTATTGGCCCTGCAATTGGGCAATGAAGCCTACGCCTGCTTTGATACGGACATGCTACGCTGGACGGTGGCCTGGACGGGCGCGTTTATGCCCATGGTTACCATGGCTCAGATATCCTACGATGATTTTTACAATAAGGGAAACCAGATTCCCAAAATCGCCGGCGATCCCAAGGTAGCCACCGGTAGCTATCCGGGTTGGTCTTCCGGTAAGCCGCTGTTCTCGGATCCCCGAACACCCTCTCCTCACCCGCAGAGCCCAGCCTGGGGAGCGATTCCCGCGGAAATCGGCCGGTACGAAGGGATATATACCCTTGGTGAACAGGCAGTAATTGCCTATTCGGTGGGAGAAACCCGTATTCACGAATTGCCCGGTAGTTTGAAGCAGGAGGAAATGACGGCCTTTACAAGGCATTTTGAGGTTGCACCTACAGAAGATTCCCTTTTCCTGGTAGTGGCCGAAGTAGCTGGTGCCGACCGGGTGGAACAGGGGGAAAACACCCTGTTGATTCATCGGAAGGGAGAAATTACCGGTCTTGGCCTTCCACCGGGTCATTCCGGTGTACGCCTGGCCGTATTCGATGACCGGTATTTAGTAGCCAAAATAGCCCCCCATGCGGAAGCGATCGAATTTGGATTGCTGGTATGGAAAGGGGCACCGGAACAACTACCTGCCTTTGAGGCGGCAACGGCCGAATTTAAGGGAAAGATGCCCGCTTATGATCAGGGAGGGCCTGCTTATTGGACCGAAGCCGTGCTTACACAGGGCCATGTCTCCCCCGACACGGCTGCTTTTGTGACAGATCGCCTTACCCTTCCCGTTCCTAATCCCTGGAAGCGGAACGTGCGTTTGGTGGACATTGGATTTTTTGATGCAACTAAAGCAGCCCTCGTTACTTTCGAAGGAGACGTGTGGATCATGGATGGCATTGAGGCTGATTTGGAGCGGCTGTCCTGGTCTCGTTTTGCTTCGGGCCTGTACGAACCCCAGAGTTTGGAGATAGTAGACGGCGCGATTTATGTATACGGGAAAGACGGAATCACCCGACTACACGACTTGAATGGGGATGGCGCAGCCGACTGGTACGAGAATTTTTCCAATGCCATGGCGCAGTCCATCGAAACCAGGGAATGGGCATCCAGCATGGTGGCCGATCCGGACGGAGGTTTTTACGTGGCCAAATTTGGCGCCCTGGACATGGGACCCGAGACTTCATCTCCCAAATCCCTGATGGGATTTCGTTCGGCTTCGCACCACGATGGATCCGTTTTGAAAGTTTCTGCGGATGGCCGGTCCGTGACCCCCTTTGCAACGGGATTTCGCGGACCCTACCTGGGCATTCACCCGGAAGAGGGCTGGTTGACCGGTTCGGACCAGCAAGGGCATTACATGCCTTCCACCCCGATCATGTTGATCCGCAAAGGCGATTATTACGGGGTGCCCGCCACCGCGCACCGGGATCCCATTCCAGAGACCGCGCCCCCCATCGCCTGGATACCGCACAGTCAGGATCGCTCGGGGGTAGGCCAGGTCTGGGTAACAAGCAGCGAAATGGGTCCCCTCAACGGCCAACTCTTACATCTTTCCTACGGCAGGCCGGGGTTGTTTCAGGTAAAAATCGACAGCGGATCGACCGTAATTCAAGGAGGTGTGAATGTCATCCCGGGCAGTTACCCCGCGCCGACCATGAAGGGAAAAGTCAATCCGGGAGATGGGTTGGTCTACTATACCGGATTTTCCCTTTGGGGGCACAATTCGGAGACCCTAAGTGCCCTACACCGGCTGCGTTATACCGGAAAGGATAATTTTATGCCCCGTGACTACAAGGTGCGGGAAGGCGGTATCGTTTTGCGGTTTGACCTGGAATTGGATCCAGCCGCGGCGCAGGACATCGCTGCCTACCAGGTAAAGCGCTGGAATTACCAGCGAACGCAAAAATACGGATCCGGGCATTACAAGTTGGACGGGACAGTGGGGGAGGAGAACCTACCCGTTTTGGAGGCGGTTCTTTCCGACGATCGGAAAGCGGTTTTCCTGATCGTGCCCCAGATTACTGAGGTGATGCAGATGGAAGTGGGCTATGCGCTGAAAACGAAAGCGGGCGTTTCCTGGTCGGATAAGGTATGGATGACCGTAAACGAGGTGGTCCGGCCAAACTTACTGGCGGAGGGGTTCAGTGATGTAAGCGAAGCGGATTTGAATCAGGAATACGACGCTTCCTTGCTGGCGGATGCGGCAGGCGAGGAAGCCGATGCTGTCCGTGGGAAGGAACTTTTTATGAATTACGGATGTATCGCCTGTCATGCGGTGGAAGGCAGCGGGGAGGGTAAAATCGGTCCCAACGTAAACGGGCTCTACGGCTCGGAAAGGACTTTTACCGATGGTACGACTGCATCCGCAGATGAGGACTACCTCCGGGAGTCCATCGTGGATCCGGGAGCGAAAGTGGTACAAGGCAGGGAAGGAGAAATGCCTTCGTTTTTGGGTGTTTTGTCTGAAAATGACATCACTTCCATTATTTTGTATTTTAAAACCTTAAATTAATAACGTATCTTACCGAAAAATCCGGTACGATGAAACCTATCTTTTGTGTATTGCTTGTAATCGCCCTGATTTCCTCTTGCCAGTCTGGAAACAAGGAGGGTGCTGCTACTTCTGAATCAAATGGGATACAGGTTAACCTTCGAAAACAGGTGGCCATCAACAGTGAAAACGTGGCCTGGGAAACCAGGGCCTACCAGGAGGAATGGGACCCCACCAAAACAGCCTTTATCGTGACCGATATGTGGAACGAGCATTGGTGCGAGAGTGCAACACAGCGGGTAGGGGAGTTGGCACCTGCCATGAACGCCACCATTGCTGCCGCCCGGGAAAGAGGGGTCACCATCATTCATGCGCCCAGCGGGACCATGGAGTTTTATGCCGATGCCCCGCAGCGAGCCGCGGCAAAAGCCGTTGCCTATCATGCAGCTCCCGAAGCATTTCCCATCAACGATTGGTGTTACCTCGACCCGGACACCGAATCCCCCCTGCCCATTGATGATAGCGATGGTGGCTGTGACAAGCCTTGCTCCGATGGCGAGCCCTGTGAGGAGCGAACCGCCTGGACCCGGCAAACGCCGGAAATAGACATTGCGGAAGGCGATTTTATATCCGATCAGGGGCAGGAGATTTTCAACATCATTCAGTCCAGGGATATCAAAAACATCGTTGTGATGGGCGTGCATCTGAACATGTGCGTGTTGGGACGGCCATTTGCCATTCGGCAGATGGCAAATCTGGATAAAAACGTGGTATTGATGCGAGACATGACCGATACCATGTACAACCCGGAAATGCCCCCCTATGTAAGTCATTTTGAGGGAACGGAATTGGTCGTAGCCCATGTGGAGCGGTATTGGGCACCTTCCATGCTTAGCAGTGATTTTACCGGTCAGCGGGCCTTCGCCTTTCAGGGAGCTCCGGCAACTGAGTGATGGTCTCTGCCTGCATTACCTCGCGTAGTATAAGCTATTTTCCGCCATCATTTCGCTCGAAATCCATTATAGTTTTGTTAAATTGGTTTCAGTTTTAAATGCAATTGGTGACCAACTGATAACCCCCATGTAAATCTCAGGAAAGATTCATTGATGAGCTTTGTGGCTCAATAAAAAATGAATCAACCATGGGAAAAAAACTACAAGTATTTCTTTTTCTGCTGCTGCTCACGAGTGGGATGGTGCAGGCGCAACGCACCGTCGAAGGCGTCGTGTTCGATGACACCGACCAGGCACTTATCGGTGCGGTAGTTACGGTCAAAGGCACCACGAAAGGGACCGTTACGGACATCGACGGCAAATTCAGCTTACAACTAACGGATGCAGCCGAGGCCTTGCTGGTATCTTATGTGGGCTTTGTCCCCAAAGAGGTTTCAGTAGGTAATCAACGTTTTTTCGAGATACGCCTTCAGACCGATGATCTGTTTCTGGACGAATTTATCGTCACCGGCTACAGTTCCCAAAAGAAAAAAGACGTGACCGGTGCCGTATCGAGCATCGACATGGAGGAACTATCCAATATTCCTGCCGCAGGTGTGGATGCGATGATCCAGGGAAGAGCGGCCGGCGTGAGTGTGGTCTCGGACAATGCCCCCGGAGGTGGGGTAGCGGTCCGAATCAGGGGCTTTGGGACTATTCGTAACAACGATCCGTTGTACGTCATCGATGGCGTGCCCACCACCTCGGGAATCAACATGATCAATCCCAACGATATTGCCACCTTTCAGGTATTGAAAGATGCATCCGCCGCATCCATCTATGGCTCTCGTGCCGCAAATGGTGTGGTGATTATCACGACCAAAAAAGGGAGATCGGAGCAAACACGTTTGAATTTCAACAGCTATGCAGGGATCCAAACGGCCTTTAATCTTCCCGAGATGCTGAATGCCCGACAATACGGAGAATTGCTATGGGAAGCTACACGCAATGACGGTGGTCAGCCATCCAGCGACGTGTACGGGTCCGGGTCGGAGCCTGTCATTCCTACCTGGTTGGATGCAGCGCAGACCATTCCCTCCGCAGATGTGGATTGGGTAGCGGAAATTTTCAGACCCGCGTTTATTCAGTCCCATAACCTGGATTTCTCCAAAAATACCTCCGATGCCAATCATTTCGTCTCCTTTAACTATTTTGAACAGGAAGGATTGATCAAGCATACCGGTTTTAAGCGGGTATCTGCCCGTTTTAATACCGAATACAAGGTATTGGACCGCCTTACGTTTGGTGAAAACCTAACGGCCGCCTATACCTGGAATACCGATGTGACCACCAACGCCGCCCTTGGCAGTGTGGTATACGATGCGTACCGTTTTCCTTCCATTTCTCCGGTTTATGACGTAAATGGCGATTTTGCCGGTTCGGCAACCAGCGATACCCAAAACCCCTTGGGCAGGCTTTACCGAAACAAGGATAATGTCCGGAAAAATCTAAAGCTTTTTGGAAACGTATACGGTATTCTAGAGCTCACAGAGGGCCTGGAAGTGAAATCAAACCTGGGAATCAACTTTGAGAATTACAATTACCGGAGATTTAATCCCAGTTTTCAGGAGACGTATACGCAGCGGGTATTGAGTGACCTTTCTACGAACAATCGGTACCAATACGAGTGGGTTTGGTCGAATACGGTGAATTACAGCCGTACTTTCAATGATCATCAATTGGGGTTACTGGCAGGAGTGGAAGCAATCTCTTTTTACCAGGAGGGTTTTTCGGCAAGCAGATTTGGCTTTCCGTATGACGACCCCAACTTCAGGTACCTGGACGCGGGAGATGGCAGCGATCAACGCAACGCTGGCACGGCCTCCGATTGGTCGCTTTTTTCCTACCTGACAAAGCTGGATTATTCCTATGCGGATAAGTACCTTGCTTCGGTAACCCTGCGCAGGGATGGAAGTTCCAAACTTGCCAACAATCGCTGGGGTACCTTTCCCGCTGTTTCAGCCGGTTGGCGTGTATCGGCTGAGGAGTTTTTTGATCTCCCCGCGGTTGATGACCTGAAATTGCGCGTGGGTTGGGGAGAAACGGGCAATCAGGACATTCCCCCGTATTCCACGTTTTCAAGCTACCGCAGCTTTCCCAACTATTCCAACTACCCGCTTTCGGGTTCCCAAAACAGCGTTGTCCTGGGTTTGACAGAAACGAGAAATGGTAACCCCGACCTGAAATGGGAAACAACCACCCAAACCAACCTGGGGCTGGACGCGACCTTGTTTAACCATCGACTTGGAGTTAATGTGGACTATTTTGTCAAGACTACCCGCGACATGTTGATCGAACGGCCACTGACTCCCATGCTGGGTGGATCCAATATTTCCAGTTGGGATAATGCGGGCGAGATGCGGAACAAGGGACTCGAACTGAACCTGCAGTATTTCGGAAAAGAACGAAGGGATTTTAACTACTCGGTAGGGCTAAATCTGTCTTCCATTCGAAACGAGCTCATTTCCTTGCCCGAGGAAGTCGAATACATTGCACTTCCCAGCTCCCTGTTGCATACCGTTAACTTTGGACAGGAAGTGACCCGTTCCGCAGTTGGTCAGCCCATCGCGTCCTTTTACGGATTTGAGGCCCTGGGTTTGTTTTCAAGTCAGGAAGAGATTGCCGCTCACGCAACCCAGCCGGACGCCCAGCCGGGGGATATCAAGTTCCGGGACACAAACGGAGATGGCATCATTGACAGCAAAGACAGGACCTTCATAGGCAATCCCCATCCAGATCTGACGGTGGGATTAAACCTATCGGCTACTTTTCGGCAGTTTGACGCCGCGCTCTTTTTCTACGGAAGTTTTGGTAACGAAACCTACGACCTCACCCGATACTACCTGGATTTCTTTAACCTCAGCGCCTACAACAAACACCTTCGTGTGTCGGAAGCCTGGAATCCCGAAAATCCAGATGCCACCGTGCCGCGCTTGTCGCTGAACGACGGAAATAACAACATTCGCCCCAGCTCTTATTTCTTGTCGGACGGGTCCTTCCTTCGGTTGAGAAACATGCAGGTAGGATATTCCTTACCAGAAGCTCTGGCTGGAAAATTAAGCCTGAGTAAGCTACGAATTTATCTTCAGGCCCAAAACGTATTCACGATTACGGGTTACGAAGGGTTGGATCCGGAGATCGGACTTCAAAATTACGATTCGGAGCTGCGCAACCTGGATATCGGTGTAGACCGGGGTATCTATCCTCCAAACAGAAACTTTACGTTGGGAGTAAATCTTACGTTGTAACAAAACAAATGAATTCCTCTGTGGGGCAGCCCGGTATTACCGAGCTGTCCGGAGGGGATTCGATAACCATACCTTGTGATGAAAAATATACGATTACTACCAAGCATATTTAGTCTTGCCCTACTGTTCGTCTCCTGCTCGGAATCGTTCCTGGACGAAGAGCCCATCGGAGAAATCTCTCCCGACCAAATCCTTCGGGTTGAAAACCTGGAAGGTGCGATTGTGTCGGCTTACAGCATTTTAAATGGTCAGATGGACAATGCATCCAGCGCCTTCAATTCTCCCGCCTCCAACTGGAATTTCGGAGATGTGGTGTCTGACGATGCGTACAAAGGAGGGGGCGGTACCGGCGACCAAAACCAAATCCATCAGATGGAGCTGTTCCTTACCAATCCCTCGATCCGGGATGTAGAACGTAAATGGCTTGCCCTTTACGAGGGTGTAAAAAGAGCCAATTTGGCGATCCGCCTGATTCAGCAAAGTGAGGAATTGGAAGCGGCTGTGGCCGGCAGACGGTTGGGAGAAATGCGGTTTCTACGGGGACATTTTTATTTCGAATTAAAAAAAATCTATAACCGGATACCCTATGTGGACGAAACGGCCCTTACAGCAGAAGATTATTACGTGTCAAATACCGCACTGAGCGAGGTGGAATTGTGGGGCAAGATCGAAGCAGATTTTAATGCGGCTTTTGATGCTTTGCCGGATACGGCGGAGGAGCCAGGCAGACCTGGAAAATGGGCGGCAAAAGCATACCTGGCAAAAGTATTTCTTTACCAGCAAAATTGGACCCAGGCCGAAGCAGCGGCTGACGAGGTTATCGAAAGCGGGCAATACGAGCTAATGGAAAATTTCCGGGACGTCTTCCTACCTGAGAATGACAATGGGAAAGAAATCATCTTTGCAGTGCAACATTCCATCAACGACGGCTCACCCAGCAATTACAACGGATCCATCGGAGATCGATTGATGGCTCCGGGAGGACCTTTTTATCCGCAATACGGATTCTTGCGGCCCAGCCAAAATCTGGTAAACGCTTACAAAACGGACGAGAATGGCTTACCGATGGCAGACAATAGCGACCCGGTAGATGGGCAGTCTTTCGATCCCCGAATTGACCACACCCTGGCCCGGCCGGGTATTCCTTACATGGATTTGGGTATCAATTACGAGGCCTCCTGGGCACGGGATCTGTCTACTTACGGTCCCTATAGCCCCAAAAAGCGAATGGTATCTGCCCTTTCCCCTCATTACCTGCAAATTTGGCCGTACGTGAATAGCTTGAACTATTACATAATCCGGTATGCTGACCTATTACTGTGGAAGGCAGAGGCAGCGATTCAAAACGGCCAGCTGGAAGAAGGTAGGCGGTATATCAATCTGGTGCGGGAGCGCGGTGCTTCGGGTAGCCGGGTACGCCAACTGGACGGGGTGTCCGATGCAGCCAATTACCTGCTGAGTCCCTACACGCAGGCATTTTCAGACAAAGAGCAGGCACTACAGGCATTGCGGACGGAAAGAAGGTTGGAATTTGCCCACGAAGGACATCGCTTTTTTGATTTGGTTCGATGGGGCCTCGCAAAAACGGTTTTGGATGCGTACTTTGAAGTGGAAAAAACCCGAAGACCCCATTTGACCGGGGCGGTATTTACCGCCGGAAAGAACGAGTACTTTCCCATTCCGCAAAACCAGATAGACCTGGGTCGGGGATTGATTACCCAAAATCCCAACTACGAATAAAAAATGCGAAACCCGACACATCAATTAGTGTCATTCTGACAGTGTTTTTGGTCAATAAGTAACCGGATAGGTCCCCTCCCCCCGCTGTCAATCTGACAGCGGGGTAGTTGGGAAACGATCCGATCGTAATTGGCATATGATTTGTTTTTGGTTGGATAAAATGGTTAACGGTTGTTGCCGGATTTCCGGCAATTTGTAACCCATTGAATCGGTTTATTTGATGTTTTACTTAAAACGTATACGCCATGGAACAGGTAATTAGTAAAAATGGATGGAAGCCCACAACGGGCTTGTTCGACGATTTGGTAGCCGGAGATTGGATCCAAACCAATCGTCGCAGAGGAAATACGGCTTTTGTGCCGATGGTAAATATTCTGGAATCCAATGAAGCCTACCGTATTGAAATGGGACTTCCCGGTACGAACCGGGAGGAAATAAAGGTGGAGTTGGATCAGCAGGTCCTGAGTATCAGCGGAAGTGCGAAACAAAACGCCGCAAATGAGCAGGTACACTACCTGACCAAGGAGTTCAATTACCACTCCTTTAGCCGCTCCTTCCAACTC
Organism: Cyclobacterium xiamenense; assembly: GCF_900109255.1. Lineage (NCBI taxonomy): Bacteria > Pseudomonadati > Bacteroidota > Cytophagia > Cytophagales > Cyclobacteriaceae > Cyclobacterium > Cyclobacterium xiamenense. The sequence continues at coordinate 335,025 of NZ_FNZH01000001.1, forward strand.
CCGGAGACCATAGATACCGAGCAAATCGATGCCCGGTTCGATAATGGTCTGTTGGCGCTTACCTTACCAAAGCGGGAGGAAGCCAGGCGGAAACCCATAAAAATCATCGATATATCCGAATAAAGTCCAATGGTTTCACTCCCAAAAACAGCTACAAATGATGCGTACGTCTTATTTGGATTACTACAAAATGATATTGGAAAAGGTAAGCTTCGACTATGGTCTGGTGAAGAAGGAACTTCACAAAGCCAATCAGGTACTGACTGGAGAAGAGCAATCCCGGTTAAGAAAATGGATGCTTCAAAACGGACTACTTTTCGAAGCAAAGGCTCCCTTGCATACAGGTAGCTGAAGCCGCAGCGTCCAGTTGAACGGTAAATTTTGTACATAGTGAAAATTTGAGCAAAAAAGGTTCAGCACAGCTGGGCCTTTTTTTGCTTTTAGCACCTCCTCTGCCGGTAGGTGTTTCGCCCCGAAAATCTACGCTTGGTTTCGGACTACCCGTGCCTTGATTTGCTGCGTGAAACATAAATTCGCATGGTAAATGATTGCCACCGAAGGCTCTGATCAGGTAGGCAGGCGGCCGGTTTGGGCAGGTTGCTGCCCATTGAAATCCAGCGAAATGCAGAAAAAATACCCCGATCCGGGTATTTTTCGGAATACCTATCTGGCTAACTTTGTGCTGGGTGATAAGTACATTTTTCGAAATGGGATTTTTTCCATGGAAACTGGAGAGCATTATTTAGGTGATTTTTTTGCTCTCTAGCTTATTCGCTCCCAGCCGCTGTAGCTATTGAACCGGTCGTGTTTCAAAAAGCCAATTAGTGTTTGGTTTTTTTCCTGGGCCAGGCGTACCGCCAGGCTGCTAGGGGCACCCAGTGCTACCAGGACCTGAATACCGGCATTCACCGCTTTCTGTACCATTTCGAAGCTCACCCTACCGCTAAGCAGCACGATTTTGTTTTCCCGGGGTGCAATTCCCTGGCGCAGGGCGGCTCCAATCAATTTGTCCAGGGCATTGTGCCGTCCCACATCTTCCCGAAGCAGGAGCATCTTTCCGCTGGCATCGTACAAAACAGCGGCGTGAAGGCCTCCGGTGTAGTTGAAACCGGTCTGTTCGGCGTTCAGCGCTAAGGGCAAGGACCGAATCGTTTCTGCCGGGATTGTCCAACGACCATCCATGGGTAACTCCGCTGCCTTGCAGCTAACCGCTTCAATGGCTGTTTTGCCACAAACCCCGCAACTGGCATGGGTAAAAAAATTCCGTTCCAGGTTTTCGGGATCAATCGCCAGGTTTCCCCGCAAGCGTGCCCGAACCACATTGCCTTCCTCCTCCGGTTTTACCCGTTGGCAATACCGCATTCCCAACAGGTCCTTTTCTGCTTGGATGATACCCTCTGCGTACAGAAAACCCATCACCAGATCAAAATCGTGTCCGGGGGTACGCATGGTGACCACCAGGTCTTTCTCCTGCCATTCTCCCCATTTTTCAAACTCCAGACGGATCTGTAGCGGCTCTTCCACGGCAACTAAATCCGACAGGGTTTCGGTGCAGGAACCCCGCTGTTTTCTGATTTCCCAGGGCATGACCAAGGCGTTTTGTCCGCTCATGGGTTCATCCGTTTGAGGTGCACTTCCACGTATTTGGACGCCGGACATTGGCTTTCGCCGGAGCGGTTTCCCAGGGCCACCAACACGTTTCCCTCCGGGAAGTAAACCGCCAGGCAGCCCCTCGTGATGGCGTAAGGCACCACCTGAAATCCTTCCAGGATCCGTTCCTCCCCTTCAAAAACACTGCTGAGCTTCACCCGGTCTCCTGTTTTGCACCCGTATTCCGCCATGTCTTCGGGATGCATCATGACCACCTCCCGGCTATTGGCGATTCCGCGGTAACGGTCGTCGTAGCCATAGACGGTAGTATTGAACTGGTCGTGGCTGCGGATGGTCATCAGCGTAAAGGGCGTCTTTGCCGCCGAATCCGTCGGCAGCGGATTGACCGTGAGCTTTGCTTTTTGATCGTCCGTATGAAAGATACCTTCCCGTGCTCCGTTTGGCAGGTAGAACCCTCCGGGAATACGTGCCCGTTGGTTGTAACGCTCAAAACCCGGTATGACTTCTTCAACCTTGTCCCGGATTCGGTCGTAATCAACCGACATGCCCTCCCAATCCGTCGGGTTGTCTTTCCCCAGAACTGCCCTGGCCAACCCACAAACGATGGCCACTTCGCTCTTGAGCTGCGTGGATGCCGGTTCCAGGTCACCCTGCGACATGCGAACCCGTCCAGCCGTATCTTCCGTGCTGACCCATTGCGGTCCGGCGGGGCTGATGTCTTTTTCCGTGCGCCCCAGACAAGGAAGGATGAGCGCTGTTTTCCCATGAATCAGGTGGCTTCGGTTGAGCTTGGTGGAAACCTGAACGGTCAGCTCACACTGCTGCAAGCCCTGGAATACCTTGGCGGTATCCGGAGCTGCCAGCGCAAAATTCCCGCCCATTCCAAAAAATACCCGGGCCTGCCCGGAGAGCATGGCTTCTACCGCACCTACTGCACCCAGGCCATGGTGTCGGGGAGGATCGAAAGAAAAGGCCGTTCCCAACCGATCCAGAAAAGCATCGGGCATTTTCTCCCAAATACCCATGGTGCGGTCCCCCTGTACGTTGCTATGGCCTCTTACGGGCAGCGTTCCGGCTCCTTTTTTGCCAATCGAACCCTTTACCAACAGGATGTTGACGATTTCACGGATGGTGTTTTCCGCGTTGCGGTGTTGGGTAATGCCCATGGCCCAGGCAATGATGATTTTCTTGCTGGAGGCAAGCAGGTCGGCGGCCTCCCGGATTTTTTCTTCCGGTACCCCACTGGCTTCGATCAACTGTTGCAGGTCGACTTCCTGCAAATGCCAAAGCAGCGCTTCAAAGCCGCTGGTTTGCTGCCGAATGAAGGTACGATCCAATGTATGGGCCTTCCCGGCGGCATAGGCTTCCAACAGCATTTTTAGTAGGGCTTTTAGCAGTGCCAGATCCCCGTTCAGCTTTACCTGTAGGTGCAGGTCATGAATGACCGTTGGTTTGCCCACCCATTCCCAGGGTTTTTGGGGGTTTCTGAATTGGATCAATCCTGTTTCCGGAAGAGGGTTTACCATGATGATTTTGCCTCCGTTTCGTTTGAGTTTTTCCAGGGAGGTGAGCATGCGGGGAGCGTTGGTTCCGGGGTTTTGGCCAAGAACCAGCAGCAGATCGGTCTCGGGAATGTCTGCCAGGGTCACGGATGCTTTCCCAATACCCAGGGTTTCCGACAGGGCCTTACCCGAAGCCTCGTGGCACATATTGGAGCAATCGGGGAGATTGTTCGTCCCAAATTGCCGGACAAAACATTGGTAGAGAAAAGCCGCTTCGTTGCTTGTGCGGCCAGAGGTATAGAACAGGGCCTGGTCCGGATGGTTCAATCCGTTGAGTTTTTCGGCGATGAGCGAAAAAGCAGCCTCCCAGGAAATGGGGCGGTAATGGCTGGCGTTTTCTTCCAGGACCATGGGCTCAGTGAGGCGGCCCTGTTTTTCCAGCCAATGGTCGGTTTTTTCGACCAACTCCCGAATGCTGTACTGCGCAAAGAAGGGAGGTGCTATCCGTTTATAGCCCGTCTCCCAGGCCACCGCCTTGGCTCCATTCTCGCAGTATTCCGCTAGTTTCGAAACCTCCTCCGGGTCGGGGTCCGGCCAGGCACAACTGGGGCAATCAACGCCTTTGGGTTGGTTAAGTTTGAAAAGGGTTTTTATCCCCCGACCGATATGGGTTTCTTCCCACAGGGAGTAGGCCACGGACTGAATGGATCGTGGACCTGCGGCGGTTTTGGGAGGGGGGCTAAGTTTGACGCTTCTTTTTGGGCTCATTTTTTTCGGGTCTAGGGTGGCGCAGGTGAGGTTAAAGAAAAGCAAACTTTACAATATTCCCATAGATGCTACAAAAAAATATTCAAAAGGGCAGGCTGTCTGGACTGCTTGTCAGGTTTGCTTGGTCAGATGCCGTATTCATGTTGGAAGGTTTCCACGTTGAAACCTACCACAAAAATAAGGGCTCTTCGGAAAGAGATCCGTTACTAGTTCATTTCAGTAAACGTTTTCTGGAGCAAAACCAGTACCGAATTCTCTTAAAGGTGTAGTGGGGAGTTTGGTTATCTCAGGAGGAACCTGGCGGATCCATTCCAATGCACCTTATTCCAGCTGCTTACCGGTTCTGGACCGTGTCAGTTTGTTACCCGTTTCTGTTCCTCCTGCGAGCCTACTTTTCTCTTTCTGGTTCCTTTGATTTTGCTGTTGCCAAATTTGTAGGTATAGCTGGCCATAAACACCCGATTGTCAAACCTAACCCTGCCGGAAAAATCAATCACAGCATCTTCAAATGAGCGTAATCGGAGTTGGTTGGTTTCGAGTAGGTCGTTGCAGGCGATCCGTAGGACTCCGGCTTTTTCAAAGTCCTTTTGAATACCGAGGTTGATAAAACCTCTCGATAGCCAATTTAAATAGCCGTTTATGGTCGGAGAGCGGTAATTCCCCAAAAGCTCCACTGTGTAGTTATTGGAAAGGGTAAAGGTGTTGGTCAGCACCAGCTGAATCCCTCGTTGGTCCACCTCATATACCTCTCCATTCAGCACAGAATTGATTTTCTGGTAGTTCGCGGTAAGATTACTTTGGGTCTCCCACCAGGAAGTAAACTCCATTGGGAAGGCGAGCGTCAGGGCAACGGTCTGCGCTCGGTCAACATTTTCCGACTTCAGGAATAGGATATTGGTCTCCGCATCCAGGGTGGGTTGAAAACGTGCGATGACGTCTCTGTCCAGACTGTGTTGCACCGATAGAAGTAGGCTCTTGAAGGAATAGTCAGCCATAAACGTAGTGGTATAGGTAGGCAGTATGGTTTCATTTCCTGCTAAAAAGGTATAGGGGTCGAAAAGTAGTGCAAATGGTGCCATCTCGTTAAAGGAAGGACGGGTAATCCGGCGCCCATAGGAGGCATGAACCCGGTGATTGAAATTAATTTTTCGGGAAAAAAACAGGGTAGGAAAGAAATTTCCATAGCTTCGGTTAACGAGTTCTACTCCCGAGGCGGTAGTCAGGTTGCTGGACGTATGCTCGTAGCGTAATCCAGCATCCATCGTCGTGTTTTCATCCAATACGATGCTGGCCGAGGAAAAAGCAGCCAGGATATCTTCCTGCAGGACGCCATCGCTGCTAAACGTAGGATTGAACACCCATTCCGTTCCCACTTTTTTATCGAATACGACGGTATTTTCCAGCTGTGAAAAGGTACCCCGAATACCGGATTCAAGCGCAACCGACTCCCCTAATTTGATGGAATGGGTTGCATCCCCCACCCAAAGCGCTATGGGCGTATCTTTGGCTATTCTTACTTCCTCCGATTCGATGAAATTACTTGACTCATCGTAAAAGTCGATTTGATTTTTGGTAGGGAAGGAATTCGTATACCACAGGTAATCCAAATTAAAACCAAAGACCTGATCCCTGCTTAATGTATGCTGTAGGTGGATATTGCCCATTACATGGCTCCAGTTGTCAACTTCATCCAGGGACATGACAGCCAGCGAATCCGGGGAGATGGAATAGGTGGATGCGGTACGTGTGGATGCGCTATTATGTCTACGGTTCTCGTAGCCACTAATAAGTCCGCTAAGGATGGTCTTGCTTCCCATCACGTAATCAAATCCAGCCTGATAGTTGAATGTTTTCCTGCGGTGGAAGTTATCGCTGTCTATTTGGATTCCCAGATCCTCAAAACCGTTATTGTTTCCTCTGTATCGGGTTGCGAAGGGGACCTGATCGGCATGTGAAGCAGACAATAGCCCAAACCAGCTGAATTTTGGCCCTTGGTGGTTCAGGGTGAAACTCATACTTCCATTGTAGCCGGAGCCATATCCCTGACCCGTGGTCAGGGAACCGTTGGTGCCAATCGTACCATTGTTTGTTTTCATGACGATGTTGATAAACCCAGCATCGCCGTCCGCGTCGTACCTGGCAGGAGGCACGGTGATGAGCTCGATTTTTTCGACGTCGCTTGCGTTGAGACCCGCCAGCATCTGGTAGGCGGCCTCTACGGGCATTCGGAATCGTTGTCCATTCATCAGGATAACGACGCCGTTTTTGCCCAAGACGGAAAGCGAATTGTTTTGCCGGTCCACGGATACGCCGGGAGACCTATCCAGCATCTCCAGAATGGATAACCCGGCGGCGGTAATGCTAGTGGCCACATTAACGATCATTTTTCCCTGTTCCAGCTCAAATAGTGGGCGGGTGGCCATCACGGTCACTTCATCCAGCTGCTGTTGTTCTTCTATTACCCGGATAGGAGGCAGCTCATTTTTACCGGTTCCCGGGAAGTGAAAGCCGGGAGAATGGCTTTTTTCGAAGCCAAGCAGGGAGACTTCTACAAAATAAGTCCCTTTTTGTATGTCCGAAAAAACAAAGTGTCCCGATTCATCAGAAATAGCTCCCTTAATCAGGGCAGAATCCGTTTCATTCCGGAGCAATACACTTGCAAATGCAAGCGCTTTGTCCCTGGAATCCCGCACGTCTCCCTGAATGACTCCCTGCGAAAATCCCGGTGTAAGTAGCGAGGAACAAAGAATTAAACCGATTACCGTTTTCATGCCTTATTGATTTAAAAGATTCGGAAAGTCCGTCCGGGTATTCGGCCAGTTGCCTCGTTTCCTTCAGGATAACTTATTTCTACGCCAATTTTTGTACGTATGGCCCCTTTATAAAGGACAGCGCTGGCCTTCATCCTGGCGGACTTTTGATCGGTCAGGATGGGTAACGTCACCGGACATCTGGTACGTTTCGGGTGCCATTGGACTTCCTGTGCACGAGACAAACCTAGGGAATACCGAGGAAAGGGATTGCGTCAAATGTTCCAAAAAGCGGTACAGATGTTTCGGAGACTTTGCTGGGAGCTGCCCGTATTAAATATCAAAGCCAGCATGTAGCGTACCGTTGATGCGTTCGAATCACAAAAGCACGAATGGCTACTTAATCTGTCAATTCGTTATGAAATCCCTGTTTTTTCGTCGCTACCTGGTAAAGTGTTTTTCTGGCAGTTATAAAGAGTGTGTTGCTCCATTGGCCGGTTCCGAAGCATAGGTTGGACGGTATATTTTCTGGGATTCGGATTTCTGTGAGCTTTTCCACCGGAAAACACTGCTCTAACCGTCGCACGCGGATCAATGATGTCGGCGGCGGATAGGCTGCTTTGTCCGTAGGATACCGAGTTCAGCGTACTACTTGCGGCCATCAACAGCCCACAGATCACACCTATTGCCCCCGCTAGCGATTGTGGCCTTCTCTTCGTATTTTCTGCCTGTTGGGAGGTATTCCCACCCACATTAACCGTTCGCATTGGGCAGAATGTTATTGTTTAGGTGAAAGAAATTGTCTGGGTCGTACCGGTGCTTTAGTTTGGCCAATCGGGAATAATTCGGCCCGTAGGCCACCTTGACCCGGTCCAGGCCATCGTCTGGGGAGAGCCAGTTTACCGCGGTGCCCCGCGTATGGGGCTCCACTTCGGCCCAGAAAGCTTTTGCCCAGGCAATCAGCGAATCGGTCTCTTGCGGATCCGCCCACTGTGGGGTAATGTCGAAATACCATTGCTGGTCCCGGTAGGGGAAGGGCGTTTCTTCCGGATCCACCCGGGTCACTGCGCCTTTCATCGCGTTGAATAAGACCATGGAATAAGGACTGATGCCTTCGGTGTTTTTCACGACGATGTCGATCAACTCGTCACTTATTTCTGGGAGATAGCCCATTTTGTTGTACCGTTGCAAGCCATGGGGAACGGCTGCATCCAAACTTTTTTGAAGCTGTACGTAAGGGCCTGGAGCAATCAGGTCTGCCATGGGTGGCCTAAAGGCCCTGAGCGGTTCCAACTGGCGATTCCCTTCGTCGATATCTCCCGTCCAGCAAACCACGAACCCAAAAACCTTCGTCCCATCGGGTAGTGTAAAGATCCCGGCAATAACGCTCATGTCGTCGGGTGTATTCATGGAGTACTCCCGGTAAAATTGCAGCAGCTCTCTTGCCTGAGCCAGGGGATAGAGGATCATGCCAGCCAGTACCTCCGGCCCCACCTTGTGTAGCTTGTATTCAAAGGAGGTAACCACACCGAAATTTCCCCCTCCTCCGCGAATGGCCCAAAACAGGTCCTTGTTTTCCGTCTCGGAGGCATTGACAAAGCTCCCGTCTGCCAGGACCATGTCTACCGAAAGCAGGTTGTCTATGGTCAGCCCGAATTTATTCATCAGGTATCCCTGTCCCCCGCCCAGGGTCAATCCTGCGATGCCGGTGTGGGATACCACCCCTGCTGTGACCGCAAGACCGAATGCCTGTGTTTCGTGATCGAGGTCCGCCAATAACGCACCGGCTTCCGCCCTTGCGGTTTGCTTTACCGGATCTACACGCACCCCTTTCATGGCGGACAGGTCGATCAAAAGTCCGCCATCACAGGTCGATCTTCCGGCAAAACTGTGTCCGCCCGCTTTTATCGCCAGCACCAATTGGTTTTCCCGGGCAAAATTCACCGCAGCGATCACATCCGAGACCCCGGCGCACTTGACCACCATGGCCGGATACTTGTCGATCATTGCGTTCCAGATGGTCCGGGACTGGTTGTAGCCTTCCTGATCGGGAAGTAGTAGCGCTCCCCGTAACGAGGATTGGAAGGCTGCTGTATCAATTTCCGGAGCGTTTTTGTCGGTTGAGATCAGATCGTTGGTTTTCATAAAAATGGGGGTTTGGTTGAATTGTGTTTGTTACCGTCCCGAAGCAATCGGCTGGTACAGGGTATTCACGCCGTTGCAGGGGCGAAGTAAACCTAAGAAAAAGAGCAAAAAAGGAGTAGGCCATATGTTCCAAAAACTGGTGTAGATGTTCCAAAAGTTATAGCAGTAGGCCCCGATCTTTTCCGTTACTTAAAATTGCAACCTAAGTACCGATTATTGGAATAGTTGTTCTACCGAATGAATAAAATATGGTCTAGATTTACCTCAATTACGGGACGGCTGATTTCTGTCAACGATTCAGCCAACGCAGGCGTATCCGGTGGTTTTTCACCAGGCTACATGTTTGCATGGGGGAGGAACCAGACCATTTCCTGAATGGATCTGCGGCGCACCCGGGTTAGCGCACAGCTAGGTCTGTTTCAGCCGGGGCGGACAGAAAATCCGGGAGGGGTGAACGCATCCGATACCCGGAAACGGGAATCCGCTGGTGCCTTGAGGTTCGGGAAAAAAATAAAAACATCAGATTGAATTGGATTATTTACCAAAAAAAACCGGGGTCATTGGCCACCGGTTTTTTTTTCGTAGTTCCGACATTCGTGCTACCAGCAGCTTGCATGTTCCGAATGCTACTTCCAGGTTACGGCGAGAAGTTGAAAAAGGGAATGGAACTCGTTTTTTCCAGCCACCCCTATGCCCTTCGTTTCGTGGGTTACTACCCGGTTATCGCAGTAGGCGGTTAATCTTCTGTATCAACGCTTTATGAAACAAATAGCTTACAAATAGAAACATATGTACTACATGGATGAGTCGATACACGATACCTTTGTAGGAATAGATAGCCAGTCAGTTTAAATCGATTGTTTACTTCAATCACGCGTACATGGAAGTTTTCCAACAAAGACTACCGATTGAGGTCTGGGCTGAACTCGTTCGTTCGGTTTCCGGATCTGTTGTATTCCCCCATTCATAGCACTACGATACAGCAAGAGCTAGTTGGAATGACATGCTTGATCGGAAACCGATGGAGCGGATCGTGTACGGGTGGCATACGGAGATAATTAAGAACGGTTAAAGCAGCTAAAACAAGAATTCGATCCCAAAAACTGCTTTCGGTGCAACAAAACCATCGCTCCCTAGCCAGGGGGTTGTTTTCATTTCTAGAGAGAGACTACCAGATAAACCCATCTACACCTAAACAAATATCGTATGAAAAAAGTACTAATAACCGGAACAAACAGAGGGATCGGAATGGAAACCGCCCTTGCTTTTGGCCGTGCTGCCCACCAGGTTTTTGCCACCATGCGAAACCTTGAAAACGGGGCTGAGCTTATGCGCTACAGCGAACAGGAATCCTTGCCAATTTCCATCTACCAACTGGATGTAGATTCGGATGAATCCGTTGCGCAGTGCATACAGGAGATTGCTTCCGATCATGGGCCCATTGATGTACTGGTGAACAATGCAGGATTTGGGCAGCCTGGTTCGGTAGAAGAAGCGCCTATAGCAGAATTTAAAGCCCAGATGGAAACCAACTATTTTGGAGCCCTTCGGTGTATAAAGGCCGTTCTGCCTACCATGCGGAAAAATAAAAGTGGTTGTATAATCAATATCAGTTCTATATCTGGTAAAATTGCCTGTACACCGATGGGACCATATAGCGCGAGCAAATTTGCACTCGAGGCGATTACCGAGGCGTTGGCACAAGAGGTAAAGCCCTTCAATATTCGAGTATCAGTAGTTGAGCCGGGAATTATTGATACCGAAGCAGCCGTTAGATGTTCATTAATGATTAATTCCCTTTATCCACAAGTACGTCGTTTTGCCAGATTGTTCGCTGAAGCTCTCAAAACCCCAACACCAGCGAGTTTGGTAGCGAACAAAATATTGGAAATAGCCGAAAGCGGCACATGGCAATTAAAACATCCTGTAGGCCCCGATGCTGTGCCGTTTATTAACTGGCGTGCTTCAATGACTGACGAGCAATGGGTGGATTGGAATGCGCAGGAGGATACCGATTGGTACGATGCCGTAGAAGCCACCTTCGGCATGAATTGCCGGCCTGAGAAACTAGAAAAGGAAAAGTAAACCAACTCAGACCCTTGAGGTTTCCAAAACCTCAAGGGTTAACCAGCATGCAGACCTTTGGGGTTTTCCCAACCCCGAATTCTATACCAGAGTGTTCACGAAAAAACCTTCGGGGTCTCAAAGACCCCAAAGGTTTAAGAACGTTGAGGTTTCCCAACTCTGTATTTGGTGTTGTGGTAAACTTAACCATTAATAATTCCCCGTAGTAAGCTGTTCGATCAGTTGATTTGCTCCATATGGTGCGACCAAAAGACCGATTCTGGTTTCCCACCGCTACTTGACATCCATCCGTTTCCGATCTTCTTCCGAAGCGGATTCGACTTTTACTGCCTTCAGTTTTTTATTTCCAAAGGATCGGGAATAGCTGAGCATAAGGGTCCTGTTTCTTAAATAAAAGTCGATGTGTATATGAAGGGGAGGTTCCCGGAATTCCGTATCAACCAAATTATTGTTGGTATTGAGTAGATCTACGATTCCAAGACGAATGCTTCCATTTTCCCCGGCTAGTTTTTTTTGGAGGCCTATGTTCAGGGAGCCTATGGGCCGAAAAATCAACAGGCCCCAGTTTCTTCTGGATTGAAAATTCCCACCCACTTCCGCCGTATACCCGTTTCCAAGCAGGAAAGTATTGCTCAGGTTCAAATTGAGATCGAAAACGGCATTCCGTTGATTTACGGGTAAGTGCGCTGTTTCAAAACTTCTCCGATTCAGCTGAACGGAAGACTGTAAATCCCAGTTGGCAGCAATAATCCAGGGAGCCGAAAAAAGCAGACCGGTGGATTGAAGATACCGAAGGTTTTGAGGACTATACGTAACCAGTTCGTTTTTTGGGTCATAACTGGGTTGAAAGAGAGCAATCGCATTTTCCGTATAGCTATGTTCGAGTGCTACGGATGCTCGTTTGTAGGTTAGCTCCAGTTTATAGGTGTCAATAAGTGATGGCAACAATGCGGCATTGCCGTCAAATTGCGTGTTTTGATTGATAAGCAATACGACAGGTACCAGGTTTCCCAAGGAGGGGCGGGTGATTCTTCGGTAGTAGCCCAATGCCATTGCTGTATTTTCATGTAGGTTTTTCTCTATCAGGAGAGAGGGAAATAAATTCGCGTAATTTCTATTTATATCCCCTTTTTCATTGCCATTTTCAATGTCCGTGAGCGTGTGTTCATATCGTACCCCTACTTTAAACGCTAGCTTGTTTCCTGCTTTCCAATCGCTACTGATATAGGCTGCGGAGACGATTTCCTGCACATGGGCCGAACCGGCCAGGATGGAATCGAGTTCCCCGACACCATTTTCATCGTAAGTAGACTTTATGGAGTTATCAAAGTCCATCCAGGATCTTTTTGCGCCTGCTTTGAGGTTGATGCCTTCGGCAGGTTGAAACTGGTAGTCTAAGGCAGCGATATGAAAGTTCATGGGGGCATAACTCTCCAAATCAAACTGGATGGCTTCGCTTTGTTCGGCAAAATAAGCGGCGTTGTCATAGGTGGAAAGATTGTCCAGCTGAAGGGTCACCCAGTCGTAATCTATTCTGAATGTATGTTTGTCCCGCAGCTGAAAGGAATAATGAATGTGGGAACTTTGATTTGATATATCTCTTGATTCATGGTACAAAATGTCAGCTCGAACGAGTGAATCACCAACCTGAAGGATTGTCCCACCCTTTCCTCTCATGCTGTTGTTATTTTGTGTCAAATTGATATAGGCACCGATTTCGGAGGTTTTGTCAAAGGTTTTTTGGATACCCACTCGGAACTGATGGGATTGCGAGAGTATGGCCCGATCTGTATCGCTTTGAAAGGATTTCAACAGCCCGCTCAGCGACTCGGAACGAAAGGCGTTTCGCCACAGAAGTACATTGTGGGTATGCAAATAGGCGTATTCGGCAAAAACAGAAAAGGATTTTCCCCTATGGGCGAGACTTAAATTTGCACCATAGACTTCAGCTCTTTTTGCTCCGGCACTCAAGCCGAAGGTACCGTTGGTTCCGAAGTCGGTGCTTTCTTTGGTAACGATGTGTATGATGCCCCCGGCCCCTTCCGCATCCAGGTTGGAGGGTGGCTGGGATATCAGTTCTATTTTCTCTACATTGGCAGCGCTCATTCCCTCCAGCATTTGCATAAGGGATCCCATGGGAATTCTGCTCAGCGTATTGTTTATCATGACCATCACTCCCTCCCGGCCGTTTAGCGCGATGCTGTTTTGTTGCTGATTGACCATCACCCCTGGAGATCGGGAGAGCACCTCCAATACGGAACTTCCCGCCGCGGTGATGCTTTCCTGCACGTTTATCACCATCCGGTCCATCTGTTTTTCATACAGGGGCTTTTGGGCAGCTACGACGACTTCGGCCAGTTCGTCCTCACCTTCCATAAGTACAATTGGGGGTACGATGAGCCCTTCGTCCCGAGGTACCCGGATCTTTTGCAGGTACGCGCGAAACCCCACGGACGTTATTGAGAGCAGGTAGTCGTCGGCGGCAATCCGGTCAAAACGAAAACTACCGTCGACTTCAGAGACTGACCCCGCTACCAATGAGGAGTCTTTTACGGCTAATATTCGTACGTTCGCGTAGGGGAGGGGGCTGCCATTTGCTTCGGTTACGGTGCCGGTAAGTTGGCTTTGCGCGGAAAGGATGGCAGGCATTCCAGGCAACACGTACAGCAGGATAAGGTATCTCATGGTCAAGGCCGTTTACGGCTTCTGTGGGTTATCTGTAAAGCAAGTGGAAACTGAAAATGAAAATTACGGATTTTGATCAATCAAGCGTTAGTACAGATGTTCCAACTAGTTGTACAATTGGGGCACATTGTTCGAATCCTGGTAATCAAGGATCGGTGTGTCTTGTTACGAAAAAATTCCGGACGCTGGTGTTCATCGGTTACAATCCCATACTTAATGTAGCAGGTAGTCCGACGGCGTTTTCCCGAACTGTTTCTTAAAACACTTATCAAAATAGGATACGCTATTGAACCCGACGGCATAGGCCACCTCGGTAATATTTCCCGATTTTTGTTCCAGCAGGTACAGGGCCCGTTTCAGCCGAACTGCCCGGATAAACTCGGTAGCTGAGTAATCAGTCAATGCCTTGAGCTTCCGGTGCAGGTTGGTCCGGCTCATGCCAATTTCCCGGCTGAAAAATACCACGTCAAAATCCGTATTCGCAATATTGTCTTCCAGGATGGCCATGGCTTTTTTCAGGAATTTCTCATCGGTGGAAGTTACGGCGATCTCGGAGGTTTTCAGATCAAGCGAACGGCTGAACCGTTCCCGGAGTTTTTTTCGGCCTTCGATAAGGTGGTGTATCCGTACCCGGAGCTCTTTCATATCGAAAGGTTTGGTCAGGTAGGCATCTGCACCCGTATCCAGTCCGCCGATTTTGCTTTCCGAATCGGCGCGGGCGGTAAGGAGGACAAAGGGTATGTGGCTGGTCCGCTCGTCATTTTTCACCTTTTCACTTAGGCTAATTCCGTCCATTACGGGCATCATCACATCGGAAATAATCAAGTCCGGTACGCTTGTAGCGGCAATCGTAAAGCCCTCTTGTCCATTATCGGCTTCCAGGATCCGGTACTGGTTTTGCAGGCTTTGTGCGAGAAAATGCCGGAGTTCCGGATTGTCTTCGACGATTAGCACGGTAGTCCTGATCGCCAGGTGGTTGAGGGATCGTTTCCCGGCTGGCTTTGGTGCTTGCGGTATCCAGGCGGTATCCAGTGCGGCTTCCGATTGCTTCAGCCCGGGAATCGCCCCGGGTTCGGCCCGCTCCAGGGTCAACTCAACGGTGAAGCAGGTTCCCGAATCGGCGCCGCTTTCCACCTGGATGGTTCCTCCCTGAAGCTCGATGAGTTCCCGGACCAGTGCCAGGCCAATCCCGGTACCTTCGTAGCTGCGGGTGGCCGAAGCCTCTCCCTGGAAAAAGCGGTCAAAGATATAGGGCAACCTTTCGGCGGGGATTCCGATGCCGTTGTCGGCGATTTTGAATTGCAGCCGGACGTCTGCTTCGGTTTGGGCCTGGCAGGAAACGTCAAACCTGACGGTTCCGGAAGTTGGGGTGAATTTGTAGGCATTGGTCAGGAGGTTGGAAAGCACCTTCTCCAATTTATCGGGATCAAAATTTAGGCAGATCGGGCCTTCGGGATAACTGCCGGAAAAAGCGATTTGCTTGCTCTCAAACTGGGAGGAAAAGGTGCCGGCCAGTCTTTTGGCAAAGCCGACGATTTCTCCGGGTTCCTTTTCCAGGGTTAATTTGCCGGCTTCCAGTTTGGAAAGGTCGAGCAATTGGTTGACCAATTGGAGCAGTCGATCGGCGTTTCTTTTTATCAGGCGATGGCTTTCCTGCAGGAGTGAAGGAGATTTTTGTTCGTCCTCAAGGCGGTCCACCGTTCCGGAGATCAGGGTAAGGGGGGTTCGGAATTCGTGGGAAATATTGGCAAAAAAGTCCGATTTTGTTTTGTCCAGGTCGCGCATTTTTTCGGTTTCCAGCCGTTTTACCTCCATATCAAACAGGCTTTTTTGCAGGGAACGTTTGGTTTGGGCGTATTCGACCGCTAACAATGCAGAAAAGGAAACGGCTGCAGAAAATACGGCCAAATCCAATGTGATGGCTGTATCATAGGGAAACCCTGGTAATACGTTGCCATGGAACAAGCAAAATAATGACCAGAACACAAAACTCCCTAGCCAACCAAAAAAAATTACCCAGGCACCTTTACTATTTTTCCGTACTGCTCTCCAGCTAACCAGAGCGGCCACCAAAGGGCCCATCGTAAGGTAATACGGCCAATAATAATTTGCTGCTTCATAAGGCCATTTCCAAGAGGGAATAAATAGCAAAGCGGAAACGGTGGCAAACCAAAACAATCGATCGAGCTTCTCTCTGGCAAATGAATACACGGCAAGTAGTCCCCATATGATGAATGTGCTAAAAAACAAGCAACTGATCAATCCAATCACAAAATAGGAATCTCCTTCCCTGGGCATAAAGCGGAAAACATGTTCCAAAAAATACCCCAGTGCCAGACTTGACGTAAACAGGCTGTAGAAGAGATTGGTTTTATTGACGGGGAAGGTGATGAAAAAGAACAAATGAAGCAAGGCAAGGAAGAGCAAAAAAGTGGCTTTGCCAACCAATCTGGAAGTTACAAATGCCCGTTTGGATACCAACCGTTTCACGGCCTTATCCATTTGATCCAGCTCAATAACCAGGGTTGGATTGCCTCCCCATAGTCCGAGGAAATTCATGTAGGGATTTCGTTTTGTAAACGAAAAGCGCACTGCCAAAACCTGATGGGGCTTGTCTTCAAATTGAAAACTGAAGGGGACAAAATTTGGATTATAAATGAGTTCCTTTTTGGAATCCTTGCTGACCTGACCCAACGTTTGTACCAACTTTCCATTGAGAAATAGTTCCGATGCCCCTCTTTGAAAAATGGCCATGGACAACGGCGTGTTCAACCATGCGGAATCGACCGTTACATGCAGCCTAAACCAACCAATCTCGGCCTGTCTCAAAACTGTCAGGTAATGGATGTCAGTAGTGGGGTCAATAGGCGACCAATCGCTGTCGTCAAAATCAGGATGTGCCCAGGAGGGATCGTCTCCCGGATGAAATTTCCAGTTCTGATTGAGGATAATCGGATTGGTGTCAACTTCGGAAAGGATCACACTGGTTGAATCCATCGGTGTTGCTTCACTCGTATGGGAATAGAGAAAAAAGCACAACAGGCAGATGAGCGGCAGCGAATGCACAGCTATGCTCCTATGAAAATGGACAGGAGCGAAACCAATAGCCTCCCGACAGATTCTCTTTTGTGTAAGTCTACCGTATGTAAAAGTGAAATGTATCAAAAATAGAAAATTAACGATGGGTTATTTGGAAAATAATATACGAATAATTTATTATACGGCTATACTTCCGTATATAATTGGCTGTTAATTTTTTCTACTTTTTTCCAGTTGCTGGATTGCTATTTAAACACTACCAAATTAGTAAATCAACGATACCTCCTGTTAGCACGGATGTTCCAGGAAGTTGTCCATATGTTCCATTTTGAGGATGACTGGTATCGGTCACCCAAAAACGGTAGGTTTTTCGTGTAGGTTCGTATCGGCAGCTACCAAAAGGAAAAGCGGGCGAAATGGAAGGGTAGCTTTTTGAGGATCAACCGGGCTTTGTTTTAATTTTACCGATTTCCCCCTATATTTAAGCCAGTGCTTCACCCGTATTTCCGAATTAACGAGTTACCCAATGACCAAAAACTACGCTTGTATCTTTTCCATCCTGTGTTTTACCGTTTTTTTTTCCTGCTCCGAACCGGCAGCCGAAGAAAAACCCTACAATATTTTGTTTATTGCCATTGATGACCTACGACCCGAACTGGGGGTGTATGGCAATGACATCATTCAGACACCAAATCTGGATGCCATCGGTAATGGCGGATCGGTTTTTCTCAACCATTACGTGCAGGTACCCACCTGTGGTGCCTCCCGGTGTAGCATTTTGACCGGCATGCTGCCGCAGACCACCAATCATCTGCAGAATTCTGCCATAGAGCAGTTTCTATCCAACGAGCCGGAAAAAGAACGACCGGAAAGTTTTGTCCATCATCTCAAAAGAAACGGCTATTACACGGTCGGGATAGGAAAAATCAGCCATTCCGTGGATGGCTTGTGGTATGGCTACGAAGAAAGCCCCGAGGGAGCCAAAATGGAAATGCCCCATAGCTGGGACGAGATGCTGTTCGATGCCGGCAAATGGGGAACGGGCTGGAATGCCTTTTTTGGCTACGCAGACGGCTCCAACCGGCAGGGGAAAAACAAGCAGGTCAAACCCTACGAAGTAGGAGATGTGGATGACCTGGGTTATCCGGACGGACTTTCTACCCAGCTGGCTGTCAAAAAACTGAAAGAACTTTCGACGAAAGGCCAGCCCTTTTTTATGGGATTGGGTTTATTTAAGCCCCATCTGCCCTTTACGGCACCCAAAAAATACTGGGATCTCTATGACCGTGCGGATATTCCACTGTCTCCCTTTCCGGATTTACCCGAAAACGTTCATCCCAGCAGCCTTCAGGGTAGTGGTGAATTCAATCAGTACCAGTTGGGAGAGGAGAAAGCCGGACTGGACCGGAAGCTTTCCGACGAATATGCCAGAAAACTCCGGCATGCTTACTATGCGGCCGTCAGCTACAGCGATGCCCTGGTGGGCAAGGTACTGGAAGCACTGGAAGAAGAAGGCCTGGCAGACAATACCATCATCGTGGTTTGGGGAGACCATGGCTGGCATTTGGGAGATCACCGGGTCTGGGGGAAACATACCACCTTTGAAATGGCGGTGCGCAGTCCGCTGATGATCAAGGTTCCAGGAATGGCAGCCCGAAAAATAGGAAATGAACTGCCCGTTAGCAGTATCGACCTGTATCCTACCTTGATGGAACTGACGGGTATTCCCACCGATTTCCCTTTGGACGGGCAGTCGCTGGTGCCCCTGATGAAAAGCGGAAGGGACGCTCAACGAGCGGCAATGGCTTTTAGTTATTTCAGAAACGGCATTTCCATGCGCACCGATCGGTACCGGCTCACCCGGTATTTCCGGGAGGCAGAACCCACGCTAGAGCTTTTTGATCACCAGAACGATCCCATGGAAACGGTAAACATTGCCGGGGAATTTCCGGAAATCGTCGCAGCGCTATTGCCTCAGTTAGAAAAGGGCAATACTGGGTTGTACGCAAACAGGGATAATTGACGAAAACTATGGAAAGGAAAAAACCATTACCATCCTACACCAGGCACTTGCTGCTTTTTGTTATCGCCTGTGCTGCATTTTCCTGCGGATCCGCCAAGGAAAGCGGCGAAGAGGTTGCATCAAAACCCAATATCATCTACATACTTGCCGATGACCTGGGGTATGGCGATCTGAGTTTTTTGGGGCAGGAAAAATTTCAAACGCCGCATATCGATGCCTTGGCAGCCCGGGGCATGGTGTTTACCCAACATTATGCGGGAACGACGGTTTGCGCTCCGTCCCGCTCGGCCTTGATGACCGGCTTGCATACCGGGCATACGCCGGTACGCGGTAACCGAGGTCTGAACGGGGGCCAATACCCTTTACCGGAATCCACGCAAACCTTACCAAAGGTATTGAAAAATGCGGGGTATGTAACGGGCGCTTTTGGGAAATGGGGATTGGGCTATCCCGGTTCTACGGGCGATCCCCTGGTACAAGGCTTTGATGTTTTTTTTGGATACAATAGCCAGACCATTGCCCATAATTACTACCCCAGGGAATTAAACGATAACGATGCCATCTTGACCCTGGAGGGCAATCAGGGTGCCGAAGAGGGGCAATATGCGCCGGAACTGATTCAGGAACGACGGTTGCAGTTTATCGAAGCGAACAGAGACACTACCTTTTTCCTATACATGCCGTCCATTATTCCCCATGCGGAGTTATTCGCGCCGCAAGCGTACATGGAAACGTTTCTGAAACGAACCAATCCGGAGCCACCTTATCAATACGAAAGCCTGCTGGGCCCCGAAACGCCCTACCAAGGGGTAGACGATCCGGACCATCCCCGGTACAAAGTGGGCGGCTATGGATCCCAGCCCTATCCCCATGCCGCTTTTGCGGCCATGGTGACCCTGTTGGACGATCAGGTAGGACAGATTGTGGCCAGGCTGGATTCCCTCGGTATTCTGGAAAATACCCTGATTGTATTTAGCTCTGATAATGGCCCCCATCTGGAGGGAGGAGCAGATCCCGATTACTTTAACAGCAATGGACCCTTTCAGGGATACAAGCGGGATTTACACGAAGGAGGGATTCACGTACCCATGATCGCCAGCTGGCCGGCAAAGGTGAAAGCGGGCAGTCAAACGGATCATATCAGCACTTTTTGGGATGTTTTGCCCACACTGGCCGAAGCAGCGGGTGCGCGTTACCAACAAAGCATTGACGGAATTTCCTTTTTGCCTACCCTTTTGGGAGAAGGCGAACAGGAGACCCATCACCATCTTTATTGGGAATTTCACGAGCAAGGAGGCAAGCAGGCGGTACGCATGGGCAAGTGGAAGGGAATTCGCCTGAATGTTTTTGCAGGTAATCAGGAAATTTTGCTGTATGACCTTGAACAGGACCCCGGCGAAACCCGAGACCTGAGCAAAGATCATCCCGAGATCGTGGCAGAAATGGATCGATTGATGGAGGCGTCCCGGATGGAAGATCCGGAATGGCCTTTCCGTTCGAAAATAGAAACCGAAAACTAGTAGCAAGAATGAGTAACGTAACGACTTGCCTTTTGATGCTGAGCGCTTGTGCGCTTTGGACATCGGGTTGTACCTCTGAAGATCCGTTTAGTAGCTGGGAACAGTACCGGGGGAGTTCCACGGCTGCTCAGTTTTCCAGTTTGGATCAACTTACCAAAGAAAATGTACACCTGCTTGAACCCGCCTGGACCTTTCACACGGGCGACAAGCGGGAGCGAACACCCATGGAATGCAATCCCATCGTCGTGGGAACGACCATGTACCTGACTTCGCCACAGTTGGATCTCATCGCCCTGGATGCAGCGACAGGCGAGGAGCTTTGGCGTTTTGATCCGGAGAAGTACGGGCAATCTGGTGGCGTCAATCGAGGCGTTACGGCGTATACCGCAAGCGGTAAAACCCGTATTTTTATGGCAGCCGGGCACCTGTTGTTTGCCCTTGATGCGGAATCAGGAGCGCTGGTAGAAGCATTCGGGGAAAACGGCATGTTGGACCTACGCAAGGACCTGGGGCGGGATCCGGAAACGCTTTCGGTATCCTTAAACACGCCGGGGATCGTCTATAAGGATCTGTTGATCATTGGATCGGCAACCGGGGAAGGATACGATGCTTCTCCAGGACATGTCCGCGCCTATTCCGCCGAAACGGGTGATTTTCGGTGGATTTTCCATACTATCCCGCAGGAAGGGGAATACGGATACGACACCTGGCGCTGGGTGGAGGGCGAAAATTACGGGGGCACCAACAACTGGGGCGGTTTGAGTCTGGACGAAGAAAGCGGATGGGTATACGTGGCCACCGGATCGCCCACCTACGATTTTTATGGGGGCAACCGCATCGGGGAGAACCTTTACGGCAATTCCATCCTTGCCCTGGATGCCAGCACCGGGGCCTACCAATGGCATTACCAGGCGGTAAGTCACGATATTTGGGATTACGACCTGCCCTGCGCACCGACCCTGGCAGATTTTCCCATGGATGGGAAAATGGTCAAGGCGCTGATTCAGCCGACCAAAATGGGGGAATTGATACTGCTGGACCGGGAGACCGGACAACCCTTGCTTGATCTGGAAGAGCAACTGGTGCCACCTTCCTACGTGCCCGGAGAAGTAGCCCATCCAACGCAAAAAATCGGACAGGGAATTCGGGTCGTCCCGCAGGGGCTGGACAGTACGTATTTGACGACGATTTCCGAGGAGGCAGCGACCTATGCAAAAAGCGAATTCAGAAAATACCGCAACGAGGGTATGTACACACCGCCCAGCCTGGAGGGCTCCCTTACCTTTCCGGCCACTCGTGGCGGCATGCTGTGGGGCGGGCTTTCCCACGATCCGGAAAACCACATGGTCTATGTGAATGCCAATGAAATACCCATGGTACTTCAGCTAAGGAACCTTTCCGGGGATTTCGAGGAGGGAGATTTGGTCAGCGGGCCCGGTTCTGGCAGGTACATTTACCTGTCCAATTGTTCCAATTGCCATGGGGCAAATCGACAGGGCCTGGGGGAGGCATTCCCGGCTCTGACGGACCTGAAGGAGCGGCACGACCGTGAATCCGCAAAAAAGATCATTACCGGAGGCAATGGGGTGATGCCTGCTTTTCGCGGTTTTGGAGAGGAGCAATTGGACGCCTTGCTCGGTTATCTGTTGGACGAAGTACCCGCTACGACCCCTGAGGAATCGAGTGCAGCAGAAAAGGAAGCCATGGACCGGTATGTATTGCAAGGGTTTCGCATTTTTACAGACGAGGAAGGTTTTCCCGCGAGTCGACCACCCTGGGGAACATTGAATGCCATCGACCTGACCACCCAAACCATCAAATGGAAAGTGCCCTTGGGTGAATATCCCGAATTGAAAGCCCGGGGTGTGGCGCCTACGGGTACCCAAAATTTCGGAGGTTGTGTGGCCACAGCCGGAGGACTGGTGTTTATTGGTGGATCAGCCGACGAAATGTTCCGGGCTTTTGATGCGGAAACGGGAGAAGTGCTTTGGGAATACCAGTTGCCTGCCGGAGGCTATGCGGTGCCTTCGGTGTATAAAGTGGAGGGCAGGCAATACGTGGTCATCGCCGCTGGAGGGGCCAATCGACTGGGTACCCCGGCCGGAGATGCGTATGTGGCCTTTGCTTTACCGGAGGAGTAAATTTGAGCAACGAGTTTGAAATCGAAAATGTGAGGACGTAAACAAAATCGTTCACCACAGATGGTCACAGATTAGCGCGGCTATTTTTTAATACGATGCATTTGGATCACATGCCGCTTTCGCTGGTACTGCGAAGTAACAAGGTAAACGATAGGCTCTAAAAGACAAAACTCCCTCTGCGATTGCGGAGGGAGTTCGCCTGTTCTGTTTTTTAAGATGTTTTTTTTTTGCAAAGGGAACGCAATCCGGCAAGCATTTATTCGCTAATAGTTCCTTGCTCGTCAATGCTGAGTTCTTTTCTTTCGCCGTCTTTCTCCAGTCGCACGGCAAAAATCAGGTTGTTCGCTTCTTTCCGGGCGCTTACCCGCGTGATGGCGTAATCCGGGTACTTGCTTTGAAGAATCGTTTGCAGGTTTTCCGGTAAGGGGTCTTCGTAAGGGATGGTGTTCGAAAACCGCCGTTCCGAGATGGCTTCGGATTTTCGCTCGATAAATTTGTTCGTGCCGTCTGCTTGTTTTTCCAGATCGAAAGCATCGTATAGCTCTCCAATGGCGGTATAGGACTCAAAGCTCAGCTTGTCGCCTTCGATGTGAATGACTTGAAACAATTGGGTGTTTTCAGCGGCCCGGTCGCGGTCGGCCTCTAGATCATCCCATGCGTTTTTGCGTAGCTCGTACATCTTTCCTCCACTTACGGACACCACGTATACCGTTCCGGTTTTGTCCCGCGCGTTCACGCCGTCCAACACATTGTCTCCCGGAGATACGCGTCCCCGGGCGTAGCTGTGGTCGTGTCCTTGCAGGGCCAGGTCGACCTTGTATTTGTCAAAGAGTGGCTTCCACGCTTCCCGAAGCCGGGCATTGTCTCTTCCTTCGGAGGCAGAGAACAGTGGATGGTGGTAAGTGACAATGGTCCATTTCTGGGGATTGTTGGCCAAAACTTCTTCCAGCCAGGGTATTTGTTCTGCCTGCATCACGTTGCTGTTCAGAGAAATGATCCGGGCGTCCTGGTAGTCCATGTAGTAGACCGTTTCGGCTAATTCGTCCAGGCCTTCGGGTCCGTTTTCGGGCAAGGTAAACTGGGGTTTCCACTGCAGGGAAAGTCTGCGTTCCGCGTCTGCCCCGTCCCATTCGGGAATGCTGCGGTATTCGTGGTTTCCGGGCGTAGAGAGGGAGGGAACCATGCTGTGTATAAAACCTCCTGCGGTAAACCATTCGTGCCATTCCTGATCCCGGTGGGCAGTATTCACCAAATCCCCCGCGTGAATGATAAATTTGGCATCCGGTGCCTTACGGTACCCTTCCCGAATCAGCCGGGCCCACAGTTCCAGAATGTAATTTTGTGTGTCGCCCACATAGAGAAAGGCAAACGGTGCGTCCTTGTCGGTGGATGCCGTGCTAAATTGAATCCATTCGCTCCAGGTATCCCCATCGCCGACCCGATAGGCATAGGTGGTGGCTGGCTGCAGGTCGGAAAAGGTTACGGAATGGTAATGCGCCTTAACGCGGGCTACTTCCACCGAGGAGGCATCCAGTAATTCTGTTTTGGCAGGCAGCGTAGTTGCGTTACGCCAGAACTTGGGTGCGCCATCTGCCACCGCAATTTCCGCAAAAGTCTGGGTGATGCTGGTGTCGGTTCTCCAGGTGACACTGGCCTGATGGGCGGGGTCCGCACCAAAATTCAGCACAATCCGATCCGGATAATACGAAGGTTTGCTCCATTCTTCGCGAAAAGATGGGGCTTTGTAGATGCGGTATTCCTGGGCCATGCTCCATTGGCAGGCGGCAACTAGTAACAGGGTAACAAAAAGGTTTTTCATTTTTAGGGAATGCTTTGAATGGATATCGAGCAAGGTACGAAAATCAGGTTTGGATTTCAACGAATGGTATCAAACAAAGCTACGAAAGCGGGGTTACACGTGTGTTACGAAAATGGTAAGTATTGATGAAAAGACTGTGAAAAACCGGATTGGTATAACAGCAGAAACCGAGGCAGTTTTCGTACCAAAAGGCAATTGGTTGGTCTCATGTACTTTAAAAACTCGTTTTAAAGGAGGACCAGCATAAGCGACCTTTCCGACGCGTCGGGACAATCTACCCAGCTAAATGGGTTAAGAAAAGTTTTAAACCAAAAAAGCCTGGGGAACCCCAGGCTTTTAAGCGGAATGGACGGGACTCGAACCCGCGACCTCCTGCGTGACAGGCAGGCATTCTAACCAGCTGAACTACCACTCCAATTATTTATCTGTTCAATAGTTCGAACTCGCGACCTTCCCGATGCGTCGGGACATTTTAACCAGCTGAACTACCACTCTAATTTTAGTCATTAACACCGAGTAGCCATCTTGAACACCGATTTTTTGCTAGCGAAATCCCTAGATTAACCAGGTATTTTTATGGTTTTTGGTGTTAAATGTTTTGTACTTCTCTTTTGAAGTGATGCAAAGGTAGGCGATTGTTTTTTTTCACACAAGGCCAACCAGAAAAAAATATGATAGGGATATTTATTGGTTTCATACTCAACGAGATTAATTTCCTGGTCGCCGCTAATCCGCAGGCGAGGTGGCGCGTTTCTAAATGCATTATGGGCGGCACAACCGTTTAGGGGATAATTTCACTCCCAAACTGGCCGGGGGATCGTAAGTTTTGCTGAGTAAAGGCCGTTTTAATCGAAATTTATTTTTACCTTATGCTATTCGTTTGTAAACGTTTTAACCGTATCCAGCCTTTGAAAGAATCGCAATTACATCAGGAAATACCCATTTTTAAAAACTTACAGGAATACCTGCGGGAATTCGTTTATGGTGGAATCGACGGTGCGGTCACCACTTTCGCTGTAGTGGCCGGCGCGGTAGGAGCCAACCTAGACCCCATCGTAATCATCATCCTCGGATTTGCCAACCTATTTGCAGACGGGCTCTCCATGTCAATTGGGGCCTACTTGTCCTCCAAATCGGAAAAAGAAAATTACGCCAAACACAAAAGCATCGAATACTGGGAAGTAGACAATTTACCCGAAAAGGAGCGCGAAGAAATTGAAGTGATTTACCGCGAAAAAGGCTTCGAGGGAGAATTACTCCAGCAGGTAGTGGATGTCATCGTATCCGACCGGCACCGCTGGGTGGACGAAATGATGAAAGATGAATTGAACATGATGGAAGAAACCAAAAGTCCGTTCAAAATCGGATTGGCCACCCTCATTTCATTTATTCTCGTTGGGTTTATCCCCTTGACCGTCTACGTGTGGGATTACTTTTACACCGTTGCCTTTGATGTGTTTTTCTGGACCTGCCTTTTGACCGGAATGGCATTTTTATTTGTGGGCGCACTGAAAAGCTGGGTCAATCAAACAGGACTTTTTCGAAGTGTTATGGAAACACTTTCTCTCGGCTTCATCGCTGCCTTGGTAGCTTATTATGTGGGAGATTTGTTGGAAACCTTCCTCCTGCAATAATAAAAAAAGGAGCCGATGGTTTGCAAAGACTCCTGGTATGGGTTTATAGTAACTGACTACAGCTATATTTTTCGGCAAAAGCCTCATTTCGCACGTAGTGTTTTGGAATGATTGCTAAACTTAGTAAAATCAACTGGAAGGACAAGCCGCTTGCCCAACTATCTACCAGAAAAAAAAGAAAAAAATACAAAAATCTGTATATTTTATTTTCACGAAATAAAATTATGTGTTTTTCAGTCGGTTAAGAGTAAAATAAGTGTTTTATTTACATTTAATAATACTAATTAGTGCTACCATTTTTGCTTTACGCAGGTCGGTGTAGAAGGGTTGTTGGCCCAAATTAATCCTTGCATTTGCTCAATTTTTCTTGACGGGCGAGTACTAATTTTTATTAGCTAAATTTTTGGTTATATGACTAAAAATACCTAAAATTAGCTATCATTCTTAAATGATGCTACCTAAAGTGCCGTTTTCCGTCAGTACGGTTAACATGTGCGTTGGGCTTGGCTTTTTAAGATCGTTTTAATTCAATTACCTATAAACCTAATTTTGTAATCTATGAAACACCTTATCAAACGCAGGGTTAGACAGACCCTGCTTCGCTCATTACTGTCCCTCTTTTGGGTCGGCAGTATGCTGGGTAGTGGCAATCAACTGTTTGCCCAGCAACGGACCGTCACCGGGACCGTAACCTCTGCCGATTCCGGCGAAACCCTTCCAGGCGTAAACATTTTAGTGAAAGGAAGTTCGGTCGGAACGGCTACCGACATTGAAGGAAAGTACAGCATTCAAGTGCCTTCTGCCGATGCCGTTTTGGCTTTCTCGTTTATCGGTTTTGAAGTACAAGAGATTCGGGTTGGGAATTCGAGCAGCCTGGATGTGGCCATGCAGCCAGAGCTCTCTGCACTTTCAGAAGTGGTGGTGGTTGGCTACGGTACACAGGAACGCGCCAAGGTTACCGGGGCCATTTCTTCGGTAAGCAGCGAGCAAATTCGTGCCCTGCCGGTTCCTAACCTCGCCTCCGCCATTCAGGGCAGGGCAGCCGGGGTAAGCGTGACCAACTCGGGAGCTCCGGGGAGCAACCCCATCGTCCGGGTACGGGGTATCGGGACAGTCGGAAACAACGATCCCTTGTATGTAATCGATGGGGTACCTGCTGGAGGCCTGAATCAGATCAATCCGGCGGATATCGAGTCCATAGAGGTATTGAAAGACGCTTCGGCCGCGGCCATTTACGGGTCAAGGGCGGCGAATGGTGTCGTATTGGTGACCACCAAGAAAGGAAAGCAGGGTGCCCCCCGGGTGTCTGTAGATTCCTATTATGGCACCCAAACAGCCTGGAAGCAATTGGATTTACTCAACCGGGAGCAGTACCTGGATTTTGGCAGGGATTTATTGGCCAATGGGGGGGAGCCTGCCCCGCAGCGTTTTGATAACCTCGGGGAGTTTGCCAATGTGGATACCGACTGGCAGGCAGCGATGTTTCGCTCGGCGCCCATACAAGATCACAATGTGGCGATCAGTGGAGGTACCGAAAGCGTCTTGTACAATGTGTCGGTCGGTTATTTCCAGCAGGAGGGTATCATGCGGGGAACGGGTTTCAAACGGGTTTCTTTCCGAAGTAATACCGATTTTAAAATCAACGACCGCATCAGCATCGGGCAGACGTTAACCCTCGCCTATTCGGACCGGGACAACGAACCGTTTTCCGGTGGTAGAAGCCAAATCGAACACATTGTCAAGCAGGTGCCGTATATTCCGGTCAGGGATGCCAGCAGGCTGGGAGGCTTCCGTTCCCCGGACCGAGTGGACGGTTCCGATCCGGAAAATCCGGTGCTTAATGCCGAATTGCGTACCAACCGCCAGCAAGATTTTAAAATTCTGGGTACCGGCTATATCGATGTGGATATTTACGACGGCCTTTCCTACAAGTTTCTGGTCGGTTTGGATATAGGCCTGGGCACGCAGGATCAATATACGCCGCGGTTTGATGCGGGAGATTTTAATTTCCAGCCTTTTGCATCCATCCAGCAAAACAGGTCTACGTTTGTGTCCCCTCTGATCAGCAACCAACTTTCCTATAGCAAGACTATTGGAGATCATTCCATCGATGCGCTTGCGGTACTTGAGCAACAGACCTTTAAACAAACTGGCCTGCAGGGTTCCGGGCAAAATTTCCTGACCAACGACGTGCGGGTGTTGCAAGGAGTACAAAATCAAACCACCAGCGGAAATCAAACCGAATATGCGTTGATAAGCTACATCGGTCGGATTAACTACGACTACGCACAAAAATACCTGATTAGTGCCTCTGTTCGACGAGACGGTGGTTCCCGATTTGGTCCGGCCAATAAGTGGGGTACGTTCCCTTCCTTATCGCTGGGTTGGAGGATTAGCGAAGAGGGATTCATGCAGGCCCTTCCTGCGGTCAGCGACCTCAAACTTCGCGCAAGCTACGGAGAGACCGGAAACGACCGCATCGGCGATTACGTGTATCAGGGGACCATCAACAGTAACTTCTTTTACAACTTTGCCGGTTCGCTACAGGGAGGAAGTACGATTTCCTCCCTGGCCAATGCCGATTTGCGATGGGAGACCACCATCATGCGGAACATTGGCCTGGACCTGGGATTGTTCAACGACCGGTTTAGCCTTTCTGCAGAGTGGTTTGATAACACCACGGAGGGAATGATCCTGGGCGTGCCAATTCCCCCCTCACTGGGATATGACGGGGCACCGGTAGCCAATGTTGGAAACGTGTCCAACAGAGGGCTGGAATTTACGGCCGGTTACCGAAAGTACTCCGGCGCCTTTCAATTCTCCGTGGATGGAAATATAGGTTTTGTCGACAACGAATTGACTTCTCTGGGCACGGGCAATACCATCTTTGGACCCGGTTTTCAGGGGGATCAGATGACTTTTACCGAAGAGGGGCAACCCATTGCGTATTTCTATGGCTGGCAAACGGACGGTATCTTTCAGCAGGGTGAAGATACCAGCATGCAGCCAAATGCGTCACCTGGCGACATTCGCTTTGTGGATGTAAATGGAGATGGCACTATCTCAGATGCGGACCGAACGTTTTTGGGGCATTACCTTCCCGACTTCACGTATGGAGTAAATTTTTTAGCCAATTACAAAAATTTCGACCTGAACGTCTTCATGCAGGGCGTCCAGGGAAATGAAATTTTCAACTTGTTGCGTTTTCATACCGAAGGCATGACCCGGTTGTTTAATGCCGGTACCCAGGTGTTGGATCGTTGGACGCCGGAACGTCCCGATACCGATATCCCCCGAGCGGTTTCCGGTGATCCCAACCGAAACGCCCGGGCCAGTTCGCGCTGGATAGAGGACGGGTCGTATTTCCGGATAAAGAACCT
This sequence comes from Cyclobacterium xiamenense, assembly GCF_900109255.1. Lineage (NCBI taxonomy): Bacteria > Pseudomonadati > Bacteroidota > Cytophagia > Cytophagales > Cyclobacteriaceae > Cyclobacterium > Cyclobacterium xiamenense. The sequence continues at coordinate 364,127 of NZ_FNZH01000001.1, forward strand.
TTCTCTTGGGTACACCATTCCGGGGGCAGCTCTCGAATCGTTTAGTCGAGGTACCATCTCCTCCCTACGGCTATACCTTTCCAGTCAGAATTTGTTGACCCTGACCAATTATTCCGGTTACGATCCGGAGATTGCCGTGCGCACAGGCGTGGATTCTACCCTGGGTACCGGTATTGATTACGGGCAGTTCCCGGCTGCACGAACCCTGATGGCAGGTGTACAACTTACCTTTTGATTCCACTTACAAGATACGAAAACCATGAAAACGAAATATATAAGCATGTTTATAGCCCTCTTTGTAGGAATGGTTTCCTGCGATGAGGAAAAGTTGGAACCGGTAAACCCCAATCAGTTGGGTATTGAAACCTTTTACCGCTCCGGTCCGCAATTGGAAGCGGCGGTCAATTCAGTCTATGCGGGACTACAGGCAAATAATTTGTACAACCGCGAATACTTCTTCCTGCAAGACCTCCTCTCTGACGACTGTGATACGGGTGGACCCCAATTGGAAGCTCCCCGGGCCCAGGTTCTCAATCATGTGTTCGATGCATCGAATCCCCTGGTCACGGCCAATTGGCGGGGTTGGTTTCGCGTGGTTCACCGGGCAAACCTGGTTTTGGAAAATGCCGACAAGGCGGTAGAAGAGATTACGGATGGTCTTCGAAATAGAATTTTGGGGGAAGCCTATTTTCTCCGGGCATTGGCTAATTTTGAATTGGTGAGTTTGTGGGGTCCAATCCCATTGATGACCTCTTCCGCCGAGTCGCCGGATGGCTTACCCCGGACCTCGGAGGGAGAAGTATACCAGACTATCTTTGCCGATCTTGCGGAGGCTATTTCTCGCCTGCCATTGAAAAGCGAGTATGCCTCGGAAGACATCGGTAGGGCTACTCGCGGAGCCGCACAGGCATTGGCTGCCAAGGCACATTTATTCCGCGGGAACTTTGCGGAAGCACGTCCCTTCCTGGAAGCGGTCATCAATTCCAACGAGTATGCATTGGTCGATCGCTATTTGGATAACTTTGAAGCAGAAAATGAAAACAATTCCGAATCCGTATGGGAGGTGCAGTTTTCGGAAGAATTCGGTAATGCGGGTGGCTGGAGCGGTGATGGAAACAACATCGCAGAGGTAACGTTCCGTGGTCAGGAATACGGACCCACTGCCTGGAGGAACGTCATCCCTTCCATCAGCCTGGTGGAAGCGTACGAAACGGTGGAAAACGGTGCCGAAAAGGACGATCCCAGAGGAAGGTATACGTTCTTCCGAATTGGAGATACGTACAATAACGGGCAAAGCGTTTTGACCGCAGATAAAGTACAGGGTGCGACCGATCGTCCCAGCTGGAGAAAGTACCAGGCCATTTACAAGCGAGAAAACGAAGACACCAACTCCGGTATTAATTTCCGGGTGATCCGCTATGCGGATGTGCTGCTGATGATGGCTGAGGTGGAAAACGAGACATCCGGACCCGCAGCTGCTTTGCCGTATATCAACCAGGTACGAGCGAGGGCAGATGTGGACATGCCTCCGTACCCGACGGTCCAGTATCCAACCGGTAGCCGGGAAGAAATGCGGCTGGCCATCATGCACGAGCGCCGGGTGGAGTTGGCAGGCGAACAGATTAGAAACCGGGATATCCGGCGATGGAGGAGACAAGGAACCCTTCCATCCGAGCCAATTCCCGCCTTCCAATCCAGGAACGACGTATTGCCCATCCCATTGGTGGAAATTGACAACAATTCCGCCTTATCCAATGCCGATCAAAATTCCGGCTATTGATCAAAAAAATTCATGAAAAAAGCCGTTGCAATGCATGCAGCGGCTTTTTCTATTTTCCAGAGAGCCTGTCTTGGCATACCAGCTGGCAACAGCATGCCATTGGACAGAGCCCGGTGTCACCTGCCTGCTGGTAAGAAGCCCTGGGCAACCAGAAAATCTTCAGTTTCTTTCACGGTCTTCTCGTAAATTTCGCGATTTCGGTAATTAAAAAACCCATGTTCCTCGCCTTCATACAGGATCAATTGACAATCACTTCCCACTTTTTCCATGACCATGGCGTAGTATTGTGCCGTGATAACGGGAATCAATCGATCACGGGTTCCCAGGAAAAACAGCGTGGGAGGGGCACCCTCAGCCAGGTTGTGCAGGGGAGAAAATTCCGGGTAACGCGGGCCGATGCGTTCGTAGCCGTAGCCTCCCGGCCCATTGTCAATGACCGGATTAAACAGCAGCAGTGCCGCCGGTTTGGGACTGATTGGTGGATCCGCCGGAGCGTTGAAACCGGGAATAAGTGCCGTGGCTGCAGCTAGATGGCCTCCTGCCGATCCACCCGAGGCAATGATTCGGCTACTGTCGATTTTCAGTCGTTCCGCATGCATTTTCAGGTATCGGATCGTAGACTTGGCATCTTCCAGAGCGTCAAAGGGGCTTGTCTGATGCCGGGAGCGAACCCGGTAGTCGGCAAGTACAGTTACCAGTCCCTTTTTGGCAAAGTGTTCCGCGTGGGGTTTGAACTGATGCAGGCTTCCTCCATTCCAGCCCCCACCAAAAAAAAATACAATGGCCGGTTGGGAATCTGCCGGGTTTTCCGGGAAGTAGATTTCCATCTCCAGGCTATCGGTGCCTGCTACTTTGTATAATTCATTTGCCATGGATTGAGCCACCGCAAAAAACGTGGAAGTATTGCCCGATACTCCCAAAAGAAGGAGCAGAAAGAAAGTGATTTTTTTGTTCATGTAAGCATGGGTTTTTTGATTGTCATTTGTTGATTTCACTACCTATTCACTTTTGAGCAGACCACGGACTTACCTGAAATTTACCGGCGGCTGAGCCGGCTCTGTCGGAGTCTCCAAACGGACCTGGCTTCCCTATTTTTTTGGCAATATAAGGCCATTTCCGGAAAACCACCATTTCCTTTTAGTCCGGTACAGCTGGCTTTTTTACCAGGTTTCGCTCGGCTAGTCATCGATTAAAACACGACTTTGTAGGTTACGATTATCGGATCCTCCCGGTCTGTTAATTGCTCAACCGTCTCAAGGAGTTTGTTTTCGTGGCTGCCGAAATAGCCGATATCCAACGCCCGTTGCCAATCGGACGGCTGCATCACCTGGTAGAAGTAGCCATCTTTTGAATAGCTTTGATTGCGGAAACCCAATAGCGACTTTGTAATTTTTTTCTTACCGGTATCCCGATGGATGAATACCTCGAAAAAGGGAAAGGTGATAAGGTCTTCACTTGAGAAGTTGGGGCTTCTTTCAATCCCGTAGACCAGGACCTTTGTAACCCCCTCGGTGAAGTCAATTTGCCCAGTATTGAAGGCATAGTTTTGAGAGAGCAGGACGTTTTCCATAAATGCTTCACCGCTCAGTTCAAAGTCAGCGGGTAGCATGCCTTTTTCGCCAAAATTGAGGTGGATAAAGGTAGAAACCGAGTCATCGATGAATTGATAAATGGTGTCGCTTAGCCCGAAACTCAATAAATGGCCGTTTTGCATTTTTGTGATCATTCCGGGGTTAAGCTCGCCGCTGTAAGGCAAGGTAGCGATCGGAAGGGTTTTCGACGTTTTTGTTTCTACATTCACGGCATGAAATACCTGATTCCCGACATTTCTAACCGGTTCTGATGCGATCAAAAAGTTTTCGGGAGATAGTAGTGAAACCGTGGGAACAAAACCATAGTCGCCCAGCGTGATTTCTTGCTTCAGGTCAAATTGGGGTAGCTGGTACTTGAGAAGCGTTCCTCTTCCGGTATTGATATAGAGATCGTCTTTTTCCACAATCATGCCGTGAAGGGACGGATATTCTCCGGGACCGTCTCCTTTTCTATTCCAGCTTTTCAAGTGATTGCCCGCTAAATCAAAGGAATGAATGGATAGGTCGTTAACGCATTTGTTGGCGTAATAGATTTTATCCGTTACGACCAATTCGAATACGCGACAAGACAGGTTAATGAGGCTATCTTTTGGTGCTACCAGGGGAATGAATGCAACCTCAGAAGCACAATTTTCAAAATTGACTAGCGCCGAATTGTCCAATTCCACGCTGGAGTAGTCAAGCAATTCGTTGTTTTTGGTTTGACAACTCAGGGAAATGCAGCCGCCAATCAAAACCAAAAGCAGGTATACCTTGACTTTATCCATGGTCGCTTCACCGAGGGCCGGCATTCGTGATCGCCGCATCAACCTGCTTTTCAAATTGCTTGAAGTTTTCGTTGAAAAGACGAACCAGTTTGGTTTTTACGTCACGGAATTTATCTGCGTCATCCCAGGTGTTTTCCGGTACCAATAGTTCCGCTGGCACACCAGGGCAGGACAGCGGTATGGTTAAGCCAAATTCTTTCTCCTCATGGGTAGCTACGTCTTTGAAGTCGTCGTTGTGAATGGCATCCAGGATTGCCCGTGTGTAGCGGAGTTTGATTCGGGCACCGGACCCATAATCCCCACCACTCCAACCGGTATTTACAAGCCAGGCATTTACCTGGTGGTCTTTCATTTTCTGCGCCAGGAGTTTTGCGTAGGTATTCGGGTGCCACATCATAAAGGCTGCCCCAAAACAGGCACTAAAGGTGGCCTGTGGTTCTTTGACGCCCATTTCTGTACCGGCTACTTTTGCCGTATAGCCCGAAATAAAATGGTAACTGGCCTGCTCGGGACTGAGTTTGCTCACGGGTGGCAACACACCGAAGGCATCGCAGGTGAGAAAAATAATATTTTTGGGGTGTCCTGCGGTGCAGGGGATTTGAGTGTTGTCAATAAATTCGATCGGGTAGGAAGCCCGGGTGTTTTGAGTAATGGAGGTATCGCTGTAGTCTACCTCTCGGGTTTTCGGATCGTAGACCACATTTTCCAACACGGTGCCATACCGGATGGCGTTGAATATGTCCGGTTCGTTTTCCGCACTTAGATCAATGGCTTTGGCATAGCAGCCGCCTTCGATGTTAAAAACGCCTTCCTCATGCCAGCAATGCTCGTCATCGCCGATTAACCTGCGTTTTGGATCGGCACTTAAGGTGGTCTTACCGGTTCCCGATAGGCCGAACAATAAGGATACGTCTCCTGACTCGCCTACATTTGCCGAACAGTGCATGGGCAGTACATCCTTCATCGGCATCAGGTAGTTCATGATAGAAAACACGCCTTTCTTCATTTCTCCTGCATACTCCGTACCCAAAATGACCATTTCTTTCCGCTCGAGGCTAAGTCCGATGCTGGTTTTGGAGGTCATGTTGGTAGTAAAGTGGTTGGCTGGAAAGCTACCCGCATTGAAAACGATGTAATCCGGCTCTCCAAAAGATGCCAGCTCTTCGCTATTGGGCATAATCAGCATGTTTTGCATAAACAAGGCATGATAGGCCCGGGTACAAATAATCCGTATTTTCAGGCGGTATTTGGGTTCCCATCCGGCAAAGGCATCCACTACATACAGGTGATCCCGGGTATTCAAATAATCGATGGCCCGCTCTCGGTTCACAAGAAAGGTATGTTCATCCATCTCGTAATTCACGGCACCCCAGTCAATGTTTTTTTCCGACGTGGGATGCCGGACAACGCGCTTATCTTTGGGACTTCTACCGGTTTTGTTACCGGAATATACCATCAGTGCCCCCTTGTTGGAAATTGCGGACCCTTTTTCCAGCCGTAATGCCGACTCGTATAAAATGGCAGACGCACTATTACGAAAAATATCCGGCACGTTAATCCCGTAAGCCGTTAAATTAAAATCCATAAATGGGTTTGATTTTGGTCCAAATGAACCTAAAAGTACAAACCGATCCACGGATTATCAACTTATTAGTCGAATTAAGCAAAAAAACCTGAAGGGTATCAGGTTTTTTGGGGTTCCAACTAAATTACATTTTCCCTTTGAGCATCCGGTTCCAATAAAGGTAAGGCAAGCCGTATTTTTTTAGAAGCCACATGGGATACAACTCTTTTGACGTATCGAAAAGCTTGCTTAATAGCGGATCGCTGTCCCGAACATTGTCGTATTTAAACTCAGCCAATACCATTTTTCCATAGCCGGTAACCAAAGGACAACTGGAATACCCCTCGTAGATCTTTTCTCCCAATTTGTTGTTTTTGATTAGATGGAGCAGGTTTTCGGCAACCACCGGGGCTTGTTTGCGAATGGCCGCTCCGGTTTTTGCCGTGGGCAGGGCTGCCACATCTCCCAGGGCGAAAATATCCGGATAGTCTAAATGCTGCATGGTGTTGATATCCACCTTTACCCATCCCTTGGAGGGCCCGTCCTGGTGTGCTATCGGGGAATCCTGGATGAATCGTGGGGCCTCCTGGGGTGGGGCCAGGTGCAGCATATCGTAGGGCATAACAATCTCTGTTTCTCCCACGATCTCTTCGCGAATGCTGCTATCTTCGGTTCCCACGCAACTATTAATACCGGATTGGGAATACTTGAAGTGTATCTTTTTGTTTTTAGAATCAATTTTGACCGGTGTATAAAACGGCTTAAAGAAAATATCCCGCTCTTGTATAATCTTATTCAGCGTATCTGCAAATGCCTTGACACCGAAAATGACGGTTCCCGGAGTGGCAAAAATCACGTTTGACTTGTCCCGCAACCCATTTTTTCGTAAATAATCTTCGGCCAGGTACATGATTTTTTGAGGCGCCCCGCCGCATTTGATAGGCGTGGCGGGTTGGGTAAATACGGCATTGCCACCCTTAAAATTCTGCAGCACTTCCCAGGTATATTCCGGATCCACGTAGTTGGAACATACCCCATCTTTTCCAAGGCTTTCCCGCAATCCTTCGATCCCATCCAGATTCATTACCAGCCCCGGCGCTACCACGAGGTAGTCGTAGCTAAATTGCCCGGAAGATTGGGTGCCCACTACTTTGTTTTCCGGATCAATGGAAGTAGCCGCATCCTTGATCCAGTCAACGCCCTCCGGAATGTATTGCGCTTCATCCCGTATCGTTTTCTCCATATCAAAGGTACCTGCGCCGACCAGGGTCCATGCAGGCTGGTAGTAATGCTTTTCGGAGGGTTCGATGATAGCCATCTGCAGCTGCTTGTCTGCGCGTTTTAGTCTGGCTGCCACCATGATTCCGGCCGTGCCACCTCCTACGATTAAAATTTTATAGTTCTTCATTGGTTTTATTGGTTAATAATCAAATAAAGAAGACGAAAAAACCAGTAGAAGTATGTAATAAACATCACAAAGCCCAAAACCTGTCCGATCTAGCAGAGGTTTAACCCAAGGGGTCCCGTCGGAGAGGGTATCGGGGCCGTAAAAAGAAAACCCCACTGCAGAAAGCAGCTATCCGGTTTATACCCAGCGAAAAACTGCACGGATTCCCACCTAGCGCTTTAGGGAATCCATTTAATGTGCTTAAAGTTTGGTTTTCGTTTTTCCAAAAAGGCATCCCTTCCTTCCTTGGCTTCGTCCGTCATGTAGGCAAGGCGGGTTGCTTCCCCGGCAAACACCTGCTGCCCTACCATCCCATCGTCAGTAAGATTGAACGCAAATTTAAGCATTTTGATGGAAGTGGGGGATTTGGCGAGAATCTCCTGCGCCCATTCAAAAGCCCGGTCTTCCAATTCTTTGTGTGGATACACCGCGTTGACCATTCCCATGTCGTAGGCTTCCTGAGCCGTGTAGCTTCTCCCCAGAAAAAATATCTCTCGTGCCCGTTTTTGCCCAACCATTTTCGCCAGATAAGCGGAACCATAGCCCCCGTCAAAACTGGTTACATCCGCATCGGTTTGTTTGAATAGGGCGTGTTCCTTGCTGGCCAGGCTGAGGTCACAGACCACGTGCAGGCTGTGTCCGCCACCAACGGCCCAGCCGGGGACCACTGCAATGACCACCTTAGGCATAAAGCGAATCAACCGCTGCACTTCCAGGATGTTTAAGCGATGCATGCCATCTTCTCCCACATATCCCTGTTTTCCACGGGCCTTTTGATCACCGCCGCTGCAAAAAGAATACACGCCGTCTTTGGGAGAAGGGCCCTCTGCCGACAAGAGAACCACACCAATACGGGTATCTTCCCGTGCATCCAAAAAGGCTTCGTACAGCTCACTGGTCGTTTGCGGTCGAAATGCATTCCGTACCTCTGGTCGGTTGAAGGCAATTCGGGCCACGCCCTCACATTTTTTATAGGTTATGTCTTTGTAGTCTTTTACGGTCTTCCAATCCATCATTGTTAGCAAGTTTTTACCTGCAAGATAGCAGTCAAATGTGAATTTTCAGAAAGAATCCCTTCCGCAGTCCGATCAATAGGTTTATTTTTTAGTTATTTTACAAAAAAAGTAGCAATGGTAATTTTTGGTGACACATCTTTTACATCCGAGGCAATCAAAACAGGGGATCGCAGAGGCCTGAAACCAGAATTTGAGCAGGCGTTTGGTTTTTGCCGGCAGTGGTTGGAGGGTACCGACTCGTTTCGTGTTCGTACCTCCGGCTCAACGGGTTCCCCCAAGGAGATTTCCGTGACGCGCGAGCAAATGCTGGCCAGCGTCCATGCTACCCGTCGATTTTTCGAAATAGAAAAGGGAAGCAGCCTGTTGTGTTGCCTGGATACAGAGAAGATCGCGGGAAAAATGATGTTGCTTCGTGGGCTAGAATGGGAAGGCGTCCTGCAGGTAGTACCGCCGGTAGCCAATCCACTCGAGAATATGCAGCAGGAAAGCCTTGATTTTGTGGCCATGGTACCCATGCAGGTTGCCGCTTGTTTCGATCATCCCCATGCACGGGAGGCACTAAACCGGATCAAAATATTGATTATCGGCGGAGCCCCGGTAGGCCCGGACTTACGTGAAAGAATTAAGGGATTATCTGGTAACGTGTACCAAACCTTTGGCATGACGGAAACGGTATCTCATGTAGCGCTGGCGGACTTAAAGGCATCCGGACCGCTGGAATACCGGGCACTTCCGGAAGTAACGCTGGCTACGGATAGCAGCAATCGGCTGTGCGTTCACTCACCCATGAGCGGAGCGGATTGGCTGGTCACCCATGATGTGGTAGAATTGACTTCCGACCGATCTTTTTTGTGGAAGGGTAGGGCAGATTTTGTGGTGAATTCCGGGGGAATCAAACTGTATCCGGAAGAAATTTCTGGGCAAATAGCTCCCCTGGTCCAGGAACTATTCCCGTCCAGGAACTTTTTTCTGACCGGAATCCCAGACGCCAGGCTGGGAGAAGTGCTGGTACTGGTGGTAGAAGGGATTGGAGATGAACTACGTGCCGAACGCCTCCTGAAAGCAGCGAAGGCGCTTTTGCCCCGGTATTGGAATCCAAAAGACATCCGGTTTATTCCTCGTTTTTGCTGGACTACCACTGGAAAAATCGATCAAATACGTACCTTAGTAGCATGGGAAAACGAATAATGTGTACGCTTTTTGCCTTGCTTATGGTCATTACTAGTGAAGGAAATAATGGGTTTTTGCAAATAACCGTCCATATCCCGGGTGAAAACAAGGGATTGATTCAATTGCTGGTTTTTGATTCAGCTGCGGGTTTTCCTGACCAGCCCAAAAAGGCCGTTCGCTCCAAATCAGCGCCTGTCGATGCCGGCAAAGCTATCTTTCTGTTTTCTGGGTTGAAAGAGGGCTTTTATGCCGCATCCGCTTTTCATGATGCAGACGAAGACGGGGTGATGCGAAAGTCGATCTTTGGGATGCCCAAGGATGCCTACGGTTTTTCCAACGATGCCCGTAAGCCTTTCTCAATTCCTTCGTTTACTAACGCTTCTTTTTTTCATTCCAAAGGAGGATCATCCGTGGAATTTACCCTTAAATCACCATGAATCGGACCCTACAGATTGCTGTAGCGATTGTGGGCCTCCTGGCTGCCGGCGTATACATGCTCCATTTTTTCGGACAGATTAATCATCCCTACATACCTGCCATTAGCGGCGGTGTGCTGATCGCTGCTTACCTGTTTGGCTTGTATGCGAGAAAAAAGCAGGAGAAGGAATAATTTCCGTCAAGTAAACACCGCTTACCTACCATAAAATGCGTGTAAAATCACAAAATATGACGTTTGTCATGGTTTCGATTGATGGAAGTAAGTAATTTTTTTCGGCCCCTGTGTTATCTTTAAGCCATTAATCAGTGCAAACCTTTCAATCCAACTTGATATGAAAAAGCTATTGGTTCCCACGGATTTCTCGGCGTATGCAGACGCCGCGCTTGATTTTGCCAGGCAATTGGCCCAGAAGTACGATGCCGAGATCTATTTGACGCACGTGGTGTTGACGCCAGTAAACTGGACGAAATTAACCAAAGAACAAGAAAACCTGTATCCGGATACCCTGGAAATCATCCGGAAAGCAAAGAAAGAACTGTCTTTACGCTTGGAACGGTTGAAAGAGGCCGGTGTTCGTGCCAGTGAATGGTTGCATTTTAGTGATGGCAAGGAGCGCCTTATCTCGTACATTTCCGCAGAGAAAATTGACATGGTGGTCATGGGTTCCCATGGAAAGTACGGGTTCAAAGCCCATGTGCTTGGTTCCAACACTTACACCGTACTGCGAAAAGCCGGCATACCCGTTGTTGTGGTGAAGCCTTCTGAAGGCGCCTTTACCTTCGGTAAGGTGGTATTGGCCACCGACTTTAAGGAAGCCTCAGGAAAAGCCTTTCAGACCCTTGGGGATACGATACGGTTTATGGGGGGGACTCCTGAATTGTTGTACGTAAATACCCCGGCCAATTTTATGGAAAACTCCCAAATCAAGCAGCTAGGGGAAGAATTTCTACAAAAATTTGGCTTATACCCTCACGAAATCCATATCTACAGCGCCTATAATGTGGAGCGGGGCATCATACAATTTGCTCAGGAAGCCGATGTGGATGCCGTGGCGCTCATTACCCACGGTAAGACCGACTTGCAACAGCTTTTTTCACCCTCTGTGACCGAGAATTTGGTCACCTATTTGGATAAACCTGTAATCAGCTTAAACGTAACAGCGTTTGACCAATGAAAAATGCCCCGCTATTTTTTTAGCGGGGCCATTTTCGTTCCTTCTCGAAACCGGATGGATTAACCGAAAAATTGTTTCAGGGATTCAATTTTCTTGTCCAGGGAAGCTTCCGTTGCCCGATAGGCCTCCCGATTCGGTAAGGGTTCATTTACTGAAATATAGTATTTTATTTTCGGCTCGGTTCCCGAAGGTCGTGCAGATATTTTGCTCCCGTCTTCGAGGTAAAACTGAATCACGTTTGATTTTTCCAGATCCAGGGGATGGGTTTTTCCATCTTTCATGGAGTAGACCTTGCTTTCCTGAACATCCACGATTTTTTCCACCGGAATACCGTTGATCGAGGTGGGTTTATTGGTCCGGAATCCACGCATCAACTCCTGAATCTGTTCCGCACCGTCTTTCCCCTTTTTGGTAATTGAAATCAGGGATTCTTTATAAAAACCGTACTTCATATATATTTCCGCCAGTACATCGATGAGGTTCATGCCTCGCTGACGGTAGTAGGCGACAATTTCGGCCACGATTGCGCAGGCAGAGACGCCGTCTTTGTCCCGCACAAAATCTCCAACCAGAAACCCGTAGCTCTCTTCCCCTCCAGCGATAAATTCCATTTTGCCCTCATTTTCCAGAATAACAGCAGCGATGTTTTTGAACCCGGTAAGTACGTCGTAATATTCCACATCAAAATCCTTGCTAATAACTCCGAGTAGGTCGGTAGTAACGATCGTACTTACCGTAAACTGCTTGCCTGTAAGCCTGCCTTGTTCCCGGTAAAGGTTGAGTAGGTAATAGATGATCACGGCACCGGTTTGGTTGCCATTCAGGAGTTCGTACTCTCCCTTTTCATTGGGAATAACGGCTGCATAGCGGTCTCCATCCGGGTCGCAGGCAAGGACCAGTTCTGCCTTTACCTCCCGGGCCAATTTGATGGATAGGTCAAGTGCCTCGGCTTCCTCCGGATTGGGATACTTTACGGTGGGGAAGGTACCATCTGGCTCGATTTGTTCTTTGACCAGGTGGATATTTTCAAACCCAAAAACCTTTAGCGCTGCCGGTACCATCTTACCGGAAGCGCCGTGAATGGGGGAGAAGACAACCGTCATGTCCTTTGCCACAAGGTTGTTCTGAGGAGATAAACTCAGTTTTTTGACCTCGTTGAGGTAAATTAGATCAAAATCCTCTTCGATAAATTCTTTCAGTTCATCGTTTTTTTCCCAATTGACATCATCGATGGATTTAATTTTTAGCACTTCCGTGATGATATTTTTGTCGTGTGGGGAGACCACCTGCCCGCCATCGTCCCAATAGACTTTGTACCCATTGTACTCTTTTGGATTGTGCGAAGCGGTGACCATTACGCCACTTTTGCACTGGTAATGGCGAATGGCAAAAGACAGCATGGGGGTGGGGCGCATGTCCCGGAAATAGCAAACGCGAATACCATTGGCGGTAAGCACATTGGCCGTGGTTTCGGCAAATAGGGTATTATTGATTCGTGAATCGTGGGTAATGGCTACCTTGATTTCCTCCTCGGGAAAGCTCATTTTCAAGTAGTTTGCCAGGCCTTGAGTAGCCATGCCGATGGTATAGACGTTCATTCGGTTCGAACCGATTCCCATCACGCCGCGTAAACCTCCGGTTCCAAATTCCAAGTCGCGGTAAAAAGCGTCTATTAATTCCGTGGGGTCCTCCGCATCCAGCAAAGCGCGGATCTCTTCTTTACTTCGTTCATCCAGATTACTGCTAAGCCAGGATTGGGCTTTGTTGACGATGGCTGCATCTTTCATGGGTAAAAAAAATTCGTTTTGGTTGATATTTGAACGCCAAAATATACACATTAATATGCATTTCCGCCTACTTTGGAAGGCAAATTTTAAAAGCATAAGCGGCCGACTACTGCCCTCGGGAATTTTTAAAAGCGGTTGTTGGAATATGCGCTCATATTCTCTACCTTCATCTTTTAAAACATGCAAAACAGCTTTTTGTCTTTATGGATTTTGATAAACTTGATAAGGATCTTTCCACCATCGTGGAGTTACGAATTCGTCTGAGTACCATTACGTATGCGGACCCGGATTACGACGATATCGAAGAAGAACTTCACGACCTGGAGGATACGCTTAACGAGCAATACGGAGAGGAATTAGAGGCCCGGTTGGAAGAGATTTACGAAGCGCTTTCTTCAGACAACGACGTGCTTTTGCCCTCGGCCTATCTGGCGAATACGTATGTCCCTATGCAGCCCGATGCCCGGGGTGTGGTGACCTACGATGTGCAAGGGATGGAAGGCGTGCCCATCGAATCCGAGCAGTTTGACGGGCAAGACGTGCGCATTGCACTGGTGCCGAATCCAGCGCGCTTTGTCATGGTAATCAACGGGCGTTCGTTAAAAGATCTTTGGCGTTCGAGGTAGGCAGTGATTTGGAAATGGTTACCAAAAAGCGGAAGGATATGGGACCAACGGCCTGCATTTTAGCCGGTACGAATCCTGCTTCTCGGCTTATTGGACTCGTTCTATTGATACACGGTTTGTTCGGGTGTTCCGGTCTCCGTTCCAATCCAAACGGTGTAATTGCCTCGTTCCCAGGGAAGGAGGCGTTGCAGAAAGATGCCGCCGACGTTTTTTCAGATCCCATTCAGGTAGGCGTATTTTTTATGCCATCTTGGAATGTTTCGGGTAACCCTATGCAGGATATAGACAGCTTCTGGTCCTGTCTCCGTGGGCGTGAAAATTGCCGTTTTTTGGCTGACAAAGGTGCATGGGGTCCAAACGGCAGAATTTATACGACTAAATATCCCTACGAAGGTCCTTTTCTGGATAAAATGCCCGCAAAGCAATTAAAAGGGTTTTACAAGCGGGATGATCCGGAAGTTGTCCGAACGCAATTGGATTTCATGTACGATTATGGCATCGACTTTTTTGCGTACAATTGGTTCTTTGGGCGGCATTACTATTACCATCGAAATTTCGCTCCTCAGTCGGACGTCTATTATCCGAAGGGTTGGAAAATTGACGCAGCGCGTGACGGGAGGGTAGCGGTGCCAGGCGTGGAGGAATGGACCGATCAGCTCGATGTGTTACTTCAGGAGAATTACAAAAGACCAGAAGGTAAGCGGTTGAAATTTGCGCTTAATTGGTGTGACGATAGTGAAGATCGATGGATTCAATGGCTTCGTATGGCTTCTCCCGAAAATCTTCGCTCGAAGACCAACTATCGTGGAGAAACTCCCGACAAAGACCTTTATTTACGTGTACACGATAAAATAACCCTGCTGTGGATTGATAAATATTTTCATCGGTCCGATTACTTGACCGATGAAATCGGGAGGCCGGTGGTCTATTTTTATTTTCCTCACGATACGGAAGCGAGGGCGAGTTACTACGGTGTACGATTGAACGAATTGTTGCAACGTTCTCAAAATTTGGCGAAAAAAGCGGGATTTCCGGGAATCAAATTTATAGCGGTAACTTCCGGGGCCATGACTTCCTCTCTACAGGCCTATGGTATGCCTACATCCTGGAAACCGTTTGATCCCGATAAGCCCTGGAAAGGGGGGAACTATTCCGATCGTTTGCTTTTTCAGGACTACGTTCCCCGGCTAAAAGACTTGGGATTTGAGGGATTGACGGCCTACATTTACCATGACTTTTACGATCAGAATAATAAAAGTTATGCGGATATGCGGAAGACTTATCGGGGGCATTGGGATAAGTGGTCTGCGTATTTTCGAGATGACGATCAGTTCGACTATCAGGTTCCCGTGGCAATGGGCTGGGATAGAAGGCCTGCAGGAGGTACCTGGCCCCAGAAAAGTGGGCTCCCCAGTGAACCTTTGAAAGACCGGGTCCGTTCGGACAAAAGCACCTTCAAAGCCAAGCTGACGGATGCCAGAGAAGTCCTGTTGGAAAACAGGTCATCGAATGGAAATACCTTGATGGTCTGCTGTTGGAATGAATACCTGGAGGGCAATCATATTGAGCCGTCCAGGGGCCATGGGTTCGATTACCTGGAGGCCATCCGAGAGGTACTTAGCCCCTGACAGGCTATTTTTGGCTTCATTCTTACCGGGGCTCGCTGCCTGCTTCTCTACCTGAAGCCAAGATGATTCCGGACTTTGTTGAGTAGGACCTGTGCCGTTTCCCGCGCCCGCTTTTCCCCGACCTCCAGTCTCGACTCCAATTCCTGAGGGTTATTCATGAAATGATCGAATGTTGTTCGTTCTGATCCGAAGTTTTCCAGGATGAGCTCCAGAAGTTCCTTTTTCGCATGGCCGTACCCAAAATTTCCTTGCAGGTACCTGTTCCTCAGGGCGGCCGTCTGTTCTTTTTCGGCGATGAGGCTGTACAAGGCATATACCGTGCAGGTATCTGGGTTTTTCGGCTCTTCCAGAGGGGTACTGTCGGTGACAATGGCATTGATGTTTTTCTTCAATTGTTTCTCTGGTAGAAAAATATCGATGTAATTGTTGTACGATTTGCTCATTTTTTGCCCATCGGTACCTGGAATAATTTTCACATTATCGGATATTCTGGGCTCAGGAACGGTGAGCAGTTCTTCTCCCACCCGGTGGTTAAACGTATTGGCGATGTCCCGGGATATTTCCAGGTGTTGCAACTGATCTTTTCCCACGGGTACCAGGTTTGCTTCGTACAGGAGGATATCCGCGGCCATTAAAATAGGGTAAGTAAACAGCCCCGCGTTTACGTCTGCGAGTCGGTCGGACTTGTCCTTGAAGCTGTGGGCATTTGCCAGCATGGGGTAGGGAGTAAAACAACTTAAATACCAGGTGAGCTCGGTGACTTCCGGAATGCGGGATTGGCGGTAGAACACCGTCTTTTCTGTGTCCAGCCCGAATGCCAGCCAGGCAGCCGCCACAGCATTTACATTTTCCACGCGCTGCGCCGCATCCTTGATGGTGGTAAGCGAATGAAAATCCGCAATGAAGATAAATGACTCGTTGTTTCCCTCTCGGCTCAGGTCGATAGCTGGCTTAATAGCGCCCAAAATGTTCCCCAAATGGGGCTTGCCCGAACTCTGAATTCCTGTCAATACTCTTGCCATTACTGTATTTTTGCTGCAAATTAAGGGAATTAACGCAATAATTTGCGGTAATTTTGCCGTTATTTGCACGCATGAAAAGGACAACATTTTTGGTAGCGGTGTGTGGGTTTTTGTTTTCCTGTTCCGTAGACGTTAACAGTCAGGACGTTGTAGGTTCTGGTTTGGTGTGGGAAAATAGCCTGGTTAATATTGGAGCAGTTTTGGCAGAAGATGGTCCGGCGACGGCTGATTTTTACTTCGTCAACAAAACCGATTCATCGGTATACATTCGTTCGGTGGAGACGGATTGCGGATGCACGGTAGCCGACTATTCCAAAGACAGCCTGGCTCCCGAAAAAGTTGGTTTGGTGAAGGTCAGGTACGATCCACAGTCCAGGGGAGGAACCTTTTCTAAGTTGATTATTGTCCGATCCAATGCGTATCCGGAAGGAGACTCCTTGTTTCTTGAGGGAGTGAACGTGCCTTATCCGAAAGACCCGCAAAAGCATTACGGGGTTCGAAAAGCGGGTCTGGGATTTGTATTCCCGGTCATCAACCTCGGCACCTTGTTTACAGATGCGCCAAAAACCAAGTTTGTGGATTTTTATAATTTCAACGACTTCCCCATCCAACTCAGCCAAAAACAGGCACAACTTCCCGAACACATTGCAGTCGAGATGATTCCTTCCGTAGTCCCTGCGGGTTCCAGGGCGGTCTTTTCAATTACCTACGATGCGGCGCTAAAAAAGGACCTGGGTTTTGTGGAAGACGCATTTTCGTTGTCCCTGCTTTCCGGCGAGCGCATGGATGTGTCCATTGCGCTCATGGCTACCATTCACGAACATTTTGATCCGATACCAGTCGATCAGGTGGACGAGGTACCCAGGCTAAACATTGCGGAACGGGAAATCGATTTGGGTAAAATCAGTTCTGCCAGCAGCGTTTCGGGAAGAGTTAGCCTGGAAAATACAGGTCCACTCCCTCTTAACCTCCGGAAAGTAGTGTCAAATTGTGACTGCCTGGAATTTGCGATTCCCACCAACGACTTGGACCCGGGAGAAGAAATGGTATTGGTTTTTACCTTTGATCCGAAGGGAAGAAGGGGGATTGACCACAAGACCTTGACTTTTTTCAGTAACGATCCCTTGAATCCAACGCAAACCGTTGTCATCAAAAGCCGGATTGACTAAGGCGGGCATGGCCCGTTCGGATTGTACGGTTTGCGCGTTCAAATTCGCTTAATTCTGTGAGTGGATTTGTAATTTTGGGTAATATGATGGAATTTTACCGGTCAGGCGGCCGCTGTTTCTCGTTTTGGTCAGCACAAACCCGGCAATGACGCACATGGAAAAGGAGTATCCTAAAAAGGAAATCATTGAAAAAATAAAGCAACTGGAAGAGAAGTTTCGATCTTCGGGTCAGGATTTGTCCTCGTATTTGGAAGGGTTACTTCACGCAGACTACCTGAATTACTGGGACTACATCAATCTTGACACCTTGCTTACCTTGCAGCAGCCGCGCACCTCGTTTCCGGACGAAAAGATCTTTATCGTCTATCACCAGATCACAGAGTTGTATTTTAACCTCATTTTGTGGGAACTGGAGCAGATGGCGGCGGAAAAAGAAATTGGCCTGGAATTCTTTAAAAGTAGGCTCAAGCGGGTGATCATGTATTTCGATTTGTTGATTTCTTCTTTTGCCGTAATGTGGAAGGGAATGGAACGGGAGCAGTTTATGAAATTCCGTATGTCCCTGCTTCCCGCCAGTGGGTTTCAAAGTGCCCAATACCGGATGATCGAAATCATGTGTACGGATATACAAAATTTGGTATACCTGGAAGCGAGAGAGGATTACAAGGACATTAACCTAACGAGCATCGACTCCTTATTTGATATTTTGTACTGGCAATATGGAGCAAAGGAGCTGGCCACGGGAGAAAAAACGCTGACACTCAAATCCTTTGAACAAAAATATGGGCCCGAGCTGAAAGAACTGATCGCCAAATTCAGGAAAAATAATTTGTGGAAAAAATACCTGTACCTTCCCGAAAAGGACGAAGCACTCACGGATCTCATGCGGGAATTGGATCAAAAAGCAAACGTTTATTGGCCGCTTGCCCATTATAAATCCGCTGTAAAATACCTGCAGAGAGATCCCATGGATATCGCAGCAACCGGCGGCACCAATTGGCAAAAGTTTTTACCCCCCCGGTTTCAGAAGGTGATTTTTTATCCGGAGTTATGGACCGATTCAGAAATGGACGATTGGGGAAGAAATTGGGTGGAAAAAGAGCTTTTGGGAGGAGTTTCCGGCTAAGCGATGAGAAAGGAATTGCACCTGGTCCTCCGTCCCGAAGAAGCGTACGACGAACCGATTTTTCATCAACTTGTGGCAGGCAAAGCGGGGTTTGCATCAAGCGAAGAGCTCGTGATCCGTCAGGTCCGTCGGTCCATTGATGCCCGTAGCCGGCAGGTCAAAGTCAATGTGACCGTAGAGGTATTTGCAGGTGAACCGCCTCCAGCACGCATAAATGCAGGAAAGACCTATCCCAACGTACGCAACTCCGATCCATTAATCATCGTGGGGGCGGGACCTGCAGGATTGTTTGCTGCGCTGCGAGCAATTGAGTTGGGCGTCAAACCCATCGTTTTGGAACGAGGAAAGGACGTGCGCTCCCGGAGACGTGACCTTGCTGCCCTCAACCGACGGCACTTGGTAGATCCCGATTCGAATTACTGTTTTGGTGAAGGAGGGGCGGGCACCTACTCGGATGGTAAGCTGTATACCCGGTCCAAGAAAAGAGGTGATATCCGGAGGGTCATGGAAATTTTGGTTTCTCACGGAGCAAAAGAAGATATTCTGGTGGATGCCCATCCCCACATCGGTACGAATAAACTGCCCGCACTGGTCGAAAACCTGCGGGAGCAGATCCTGCAGGCGGGCGGGGAAATCCATTTTGAAACCAAGGTGGTGGACCTGATTTTGGCCGGTGATCGTATTCAGGGAGTGGTTACGCAGGCAGGTGCCCGGGTCTTGGGTATGGGGGTGATTTTGGCTACCGGTCATTCTGCCCGGGATATTTTTTACCTTCTGGCAAGAAATAAAGTATACCTGGAAGCCAAACCCTTTGCTCTGGGCGTTCGTATCGAGCACGATCAGCAATTAATCGACCGTATCCAATACCATTGTCCGATAGATAGGGGGCGCTTTTTGCCTCCAGCCTCATATAGCCTTGTTCAACAGACGGTTCTCGATGGGAAACAGCGTGGGGTTTTTTCCTTTTGTATGTGTCCCGGTGGCTTTATCGTTCCTGCTGCCACCGCTCCGGGCGAAATTGTTGTCAATGGAATGAGTCCCAGTAGGAGAGATGGCAAATTTGCCAATTCAGGTATGGTGGTGGCAGTGGAACTGGAGGATTTGAACGGATACCGTCAGCACGGACCCCTGGCTGCGATGGTTTTTCAGCAAGAGGTGGAACAGGCAGCATGGGCCGCAGCTGGCAAAAGCCAGGCGGCGCCGGCTCAACGTCTCATAGATTTTGTTCAGAAAAAAGAAAGTAGCGAGCTGCTAAAAACGTCCTACCAGCCCGGGCTCACTAGTTCCGACCTACACGCCGTTTTGCCGGAATTTATCGCCAAGCGGCTGGCACTGGCGCTGCCAGGGATGGATCAAAAGATGAAAGGGTACGTAACAAATGAGGCACAACTGATCGGGGTGGAAAGTCGAACCTCTTCTCCGGTACGCATTCCGCGAGACAAGGAATCACTTGAGCATCCCCAGATTCAGCGGCTTTACCCCTGTGGAGAGGGCGCGGGATATGCAGGGGGGATCGTTTCGGCAGCCATGGACGGGGAACGCTGCGCCGAAAGGCTTATCAGTAAATACAGTCGCCCCAGACTGGCCTGATAATTGATCGAATACATACACCTATGAATCCTAAAAAAAAGACAGTCATCCTGGGAGCCAGTCCAAACCCCTCCCGGTTTTCCTACACAGCAGCCAAAATGTTTAAGGAAGCGGAGATTCCCTTCGTTCCGGTCGGGATCAAACAGGGAACGGTATTTGGAGCAGTGATTCAAAATCTCCGCGAGAAACCAGCGATTTCAGATGTACACACACTTACGCTTTATCTGGGACCCCAAAACCAGAAAGAGTGGTACGATTACATGCTTTCCCTAAATCCCCTACGCATCATTTTTAATCCCGGGGCCGAAAATCCGGAATTGTATGATTTGGCAAAAGACCAAGGAATTGAGGTCTTACCGGCGTGCAACCTTGTATTGCTCCGAAGCGGCCAATTTTAGCATCACCGGGATTCCAAAAATCGGTTCATGTACCAAATATGCGGAGCCGATATCAGGGATACCAGTACAAAAAACAATAGGATAAGCTCTTCCGTACTGCTGCGTGGATATACAATCGCCAGGATAGCCGACATGCCAAGGATGCTTGCGGCCGTAAATGGAATCATTTTCCCAATAAATGTTTTCAGACCCTGAGGGCCAAAATGATGCTTTAGCGTGCTGTATTCTACCTGCATGCTGGGAAGGGAATGCCAAAAACCAAAATAGAGGATGAATCCCAGCAAGAGGGGTAAGTGGTAGAAGAGGGAACCCATCAGGAGCATCTCTACCAGGTGTAGCCACCACTTTCTCGGTAGGTTGCGGATGATAAGAATAGCACTGATGCTAAAACTGCCGATAATTACGTACCACCCGTACGGCGCCAGGGGGCTGGTATCGGCGATCCCACCGAGGATTTCTGTAGTGGATGCAAAGTCTCCCCAAAATAGTACACTCAGGTAGAAGACCCCGGTAAGCAAGTAGGTGGTTTTTTTCAGGAAAAAGAGGGGGGTATGGATGAAATGACTCTGCCCAAAATGGTAGGCCGACATCGCAAGGAATGCCAGCAGCGCAGGAACCGGCAAGAGCAGCCAAACCGATAAGTAGACGAGTATGATGGCCAGGTACTTCCCGATAAATTTCAGTAAGTGGACCTTACCAATACTGGGATTAAGCAGCAAATGATCCAGGGACCCGTGAGGAATGCCCACTGTGACCAAAACGATGCCAATTAGCACCCACTCAAACACGGGATTGTCCCGAAAAAGAAACAGGTAGATCAGAGCGATCGCAACACCCGCCAATTTCCCACCATTTTCAATGCTTCTCATAGTGTAGCAATGATTTGATAAAGATGGAAAACTTCAATCGGGATAGAAGCTTTAATTCACCCAGGAAGTTTGACTCTTCGTTTAAAAAACGTAGTATTTCAGTTCCAGAATTGGTTTCAAACAAGTTGAAAAAAACTCCGGGAAGTGCATTCGGCCATTTTTTCGCAATGTTGAGAATGATGTTGTCATAAAAGGCAAAGCGCCTTTTCCGTTCCCAGCTCGCTTCAAAAGACTCCTGGGAGCGTTCAAGTTGTTCGACAATGGATTTGCAATGTTTTTGTATGGTGTGGAAGGTGTAGCCGGTACTGGCTTTGCTGCATCCTGCCAACGTGCCCAGGAGGGTGACGTGCGGGCTGCTGGATTTGGCGGCAGCAAACGTGGTCATCGGTATGCTTCCCTCTTCCTGGAACGTGACCTCAAAGGTTTCCTGCCCCAGGTTTTCCGCTATGTACCGGCGCAGTGTTGGTTCCATGTCCCGGTAGTCCATTTTTTCGGTACTAAAAACGGTATACTCTACCAACGCCTCTGTTTCACTAAAAGGTAGAAGATAGAAAAAATCTGTTTTGTCGTTGGAATCTGACAGGAAGTTCATCATCACTGCCGTACTTTTATCAAAACAAGCCCGTGGTGTTTTTATCTTCCAGCCGACGAACACTTGTTTCAATGCCGTACTTTCGGGTCGGAGAAATCCGGAATCCGGAATGCTATTGAATACTTTTCTGCCCGAATAGCGTGTGCCTTGTTCGGTGATAATTGACACCTGTCCAAATGCATTTTCCTTGATTTCACAGACGAAATCCTTGACAACCCGAACGTTCGGGTGCTCCTGAATGCGCTCTTTGATCTCGGAATAAAAGTCGGATGATTTTATATGAAAATATTTAAGACCGCCAAGTTGTTTTTTAACTTCTCTATTACCCAGGCGAATACTGATGTTTTCCCAGTGGATTATGGGACTGTTCTTTGGGTGAATTTCCAGCGGCTTTTCTGCCCAGTAACACCAGGTACGGTCGTTTACTGTTTTTGTGGACGAATCTATGACCAGAATGGAGGCATTTTTCAAACTGCTAGTTAACAGGTAGTGTACAAGACTCATTCCAGCACAGCCGAATCCGGTAATAACGAAGTCATAGGTCAAATTGGGAGCGGTCATGGAAGGTGTACGTAGGCTACGGTACTTTAGGAAAGGAAGGTAGAAAAAAAGCTGTCCCAAACCCGTTGGGACAGCTTTGAAGAAGTTTAGGCCATGGCCGCTTTTCTGCTTTTAGCAGTTTCAGCTATGGCGACGGTGTAAATCACCAAACCAAAACCAATTTTGTTTATGGCATCTGCCAAATTGTAAAACAAATCAATGCTGCTAACCTCAAACGCTCCGGAAAGGAGATTTCCTGGTAGTACCATGTATCCAATTGGATAAATGGACCATCCCAACGTAATGAAGATTTTCAACAAAAACATGGCCTTACCCAAGGCTGGGCTGTCTGAAGTTTTGGCAAGCTTCGCGATGTCGCCAGCAAACACTTCGTATACGATGTAAAGGTAACCCAGGGTAGAAAGAACGCCCCACAAAATATTATTTTCGATTCCAGACGTCTCTCCGATGTATCCGGTGATCAACATCACGAGTGAAGCAACAATCAATTTGAACAAGGTGGCACCTTTCGCTCCAAAGGGCTTGGTTAGTAGATAAAATTCCACACACATCAGCGGAACTGTCAGCGTCCAGTCTACGTAACGGAATGCGGTAGGACTTTGACCGGTTTCCAGGTAGAAGTCGCGCATGTAGTAGTAGTGTACGGCTGCTATCCCTGTGATGAGTGCAGATACGAGCAGGGATGTCTTCCATTTTCCATCCACCGAACCTCGTTCGACGATGAAAAATACAGCAGATGCAAACATGGCCATATACCCCATAAAGAAGGTGATGGCTACTGGGTCGCTGTTGATGATCTTGTCCAGACCAACCAAATCAGCAGTTAACACGGTGTTCATAGTTTTTTTTTTAAAATGAGAAATGGGATTATGAAAATTTCAATCTGGTAAACTTTTACAGAATAGGATTTGTTTAAATTTTAATCTCATAAAATAAACAAATGTTGTAAAGTGTAAACCAATTGCTGGAAAAATGTAGTGAACCGGTAGAAAATATAAATTTTTATAAAACCAGGCTAAACGACGTTAATTGAAAGAATCCATAGGCGTTTCAGCCATTTTTCCAAAGACTTCTTCAGGTGACTGTATTCGTCGGCAATGGTAATTTACTTCGGCAAAAAGGTATGTGCTCTCGAATTTTTTGCGTAATATTGCGGGTTGATTATTTAATGAGAAAATAGCTTTTTTTTATCAAAAAAGGGCGTTTGATACATGTTATGAACGAAAACAAAGAAGGAAATCGAAAGGATTACTCAGCCCAAAATATTCAGGTTTTAGAAGGATTGGAAGCGGTCAGGAAGCGACCTGCGATGTACATCGGAGATATCGGGGTAAAAGGACTGCATCATTTGATTTGGGAGGTGGTTGACAACTCCATTGACGAGGCACTTGCCGGACATTGTGATACCATTTCTGTCACGATAGAGGCGGACAGTTCGGTCACCGTAGAGGATAACGGCAGGGGCATTCCGACTGACTTGCACACCAAAGAAAACCGTTCTGCGTTAGAAGTAGTCATGACGGTGCTTCATGCCGGCGGTAAATTTGATAAAGACACGTATAAAGTTTCTGGAGGACTTCACGGAGTAGGGGTCTCCTGCGTCAACGCCTTGTCGTCTTCATTAAAGGCCACCGTTCACCGTGGGGGAAAGGTTTTTGAGCAGGAATATGTACGGGGCGTTCCGCAGTATTCGGTACGTGAAATCGGAGAAACGGAGAAGCGGGGCACGTACATCCATTTCAAACCCGACCACGAGATATTTCAGGTACTTGATTTCAAGTACGAAACGATTGCGACGCGATTGCGTGAAATGTCCTTTTTAAATGCTGGCATTCGTTTATTTTTAAAAGATCTTCGGGAAAAAGACGAGGAGGGGAATTTTCGATCCGATGAGTTCTTTTCCGAGGGTGGCCTGGTGGAGTTTGTCGAATATTTAGACGAAAACAAACAAAAGATCATCGAAAGACCGATTTACATCGAAACGGAGAAAAACAACGTTCCGGTGCAGGTGGCGATGGGGTACAATAACTCGTATACGGAAAATGTGGTTTCCTATGTGAATACGATCAATACCTACGAGGGAGGGACGCATGTTTCGGGTTTTCGACGAGCGCTTACCCGAACGTTAAAAAGCTATGCGGATAAATCCGGCATGCTGGACAAGGTGAAAATAGATATTTCCGGAGACGATTTTCGAGAAGGTTTGACAGCAGTCATCTCAGTAAAAGTGGCCGAACCCCAATTTGAAGGGCAAACGAAAACCAAATTGGGAAATTCCGACGTAACCGGAGCAGTAGATACGGCAGTATCTGAAACCCTGCAATTTTGGCTGGAGGAGCATCCAAAGGAGGCAAAGATCATCGTAGGCAAAGTGGTGTTGGCTGCGCAGGCCCGACATGCAGCCAAGAAAGCACGGGAGATGGTTCAGCGGAAAAATGTGCTGGGCGGAGGAGGTCTTCCGGGAAAACTCGCCGATTGTGCCAATTCGGATCCAGCTATCTGTGAGCTTTACCTCGTGGAGGGCGACTCGGCGGGAGGATCGGCCAAGCAGGGCAGGGATCGGGATTTTCAAGCCATTTTGCCCTTGAAGGGAAAGATTCTTAATGTAGAAAAGGCACACGAACACAAGATTTACGATAACGACGAGATAAAAAATATTCTGACGGCACTGGGCGTAAAATTCGGTACGGCCAACGACGAAAAGGAGCTCGACTTGTCCCACTTGCGGTACCATAAAATCATCATCATGACGGATGCGGATATTGACGGGTCGCATATTCGTACCTTGATTTTGACGTTGTTTTTCCGGTACATGAGGAACCTGATCGAAAATGGCTACGTATACATAGCACTTCCCCCGTTGTATTTGTTGAAGCGAGGAAAAGAAGAGCGGTATTGTTGGACCGAAGATGAACGAAAAGCCGTGACCCAGGAGTTGGCGCCCGATGGAAAAGTTGACAGTGTAGGCATCCAACGGTACAAAGGGCTTGGAGAGATGAATCCGGAGCAGCTTTGGACCACCACCATGGATCCGGAAACCCGAACCTTAAAGCGTGTGACGATCGACTCTGCAGCAGAAGCAGATCATCTGTTCAGCATGCTTATGGGCGACGAGGTTGCCCCGCGTAGGGATTTTATTGAGAAAAACGCGAAATACGCTAAAATCGATACCTAATCGATGTAACGATACGTTCAATTTAAGCAAAAAGGGCGTCATGCCCTTTTTTTATTCTTCGATTAATTTGTTATCATTGGCCTACTTTTTTCCCTTTAAAAACGAGAAGTTATGAAACTGATCCAACATGATAAAACAGAAGAAACCATAAAAAACAGTAAACTTATCAGTCGGGACCTAAGCTGGCTGAAGTTTAACGAAAGGGTTTTTGATCAAATAAAAAAGGAAAAACGCAATATTTTCGAAAAATTTAAATTCTTGGCCATTGCTGCCTCCAATCTGGACGAATTTTTTATGATTCGGGTGGGCTCTCTGTACAACTACCTGGATTACGATAAGGTTCGTATCGACTATTCCGGGCTGAGAGAAGACGATTTCAAAAAGAAATTGATGATCGAATCCCAGCATTTTCACAAGCGACTGCAGCATCAGTTTGTGAAAGAGTTGCTGGGCAAAACCCAGGAAGCCGGATTTCTGCTGAGCAACGTACGAAACCTGCAGGAAGACGAACAAAAAACGATTAAGGACTACTATTACAAAGCCGTGTACCCCATGCTGACTCCCATGGTGTTTGATGGCTACCATACGTTCCCCATTTTGATGAATAAATTATTGATCTTTGGGGTCGTTACCATTGGTCCGGGAGAAAAGAAAGACAATAAAAAACTGTCATTTGTACAGATTCCTTCCAACATCCCCCGCTTTTTTGAGCTGGAGCGTGAAGACCAAATGATCTATGTACCGATCGAGGAGATGATACGGGAGCACCTCGTTTCCCTGTTTCGGAACGTGACGATCGAGTCCGTCAACCTATTCCGCATCACGAGAAACGGCGATTTTACGTTGGAGGAGAGCGAAGACATGGATTCCAATTTTTTGGAGGAAGTAAAAAGGAAACTAAACGAGCGAAAAACCGGTAGGGTGGTACGCATCGAGATTGAAGAGGGATACAGCAAGTGGATGGTCAACTTGCTGAAACAGCGATGGACACTGAGCGACGATAGTATTTTTAAAATCGAGCGTAAAAGCCTAATGGATTTTACAGGCCTTTGGCAGGTTATTGGAAACAAGCGGTTTAAGGACAAAATTCCGCCCACGCCAGATCCGGTTCCACCGCTTTCCTATCCCGAAGCCGCATCCGAGGACATTTTTCAGGTACTGAAACACAAGGATGTCTTGTTGCATCATCCCTATAACGACATGGAACCCATCCTGGAATTACTGGATAAGGCGGCAGATGATCCCCATGTGATGGCGATAAAGATGACCATTTATCGGCTCGCAAAAAATTCCCGAATTGTGGGAGCCCTGTTAAAGGCCGTAGAAAACGGCAAGCACGTTTCGGTGCTCTTCGAAGTGAAAGCCAGGTTTGACGAGGAGAACAATATCCGTGAAGCAAAAAAGATGCAAAAGGCGGGTTGCTTCGTCATCTACGGTGTGAGTAATTTCAAAACGCATACCAAGTTGATGCTCATTGTAAAAAAGGAGGAAAACAAGGTGACACGGTATGTCCACGTCGGTTCTGGAAATTACAACGAGGAAACCAGCCGAATTTATACAGATATTGGTCTATTGACGACAAATGAGACGCTGGCCAACGATGTTTCAGAATTCTTTAACGTTATCACGGGGCATTCGGCACCGACCAACTACCAGAACCTGATCACTTCCCCCCGGGACATGCGGAATAACCTGATCGAGTTTATCGAGATCGAAGCTGAAAATGCCAGCAAAGGCCTGCCTTCTGGAATATTCATCAAAATCAATTCGCTGGAAGACTCCGAGTTTATCTTCGCCTTGTACCGAGCTTCCCAGGCGGGGGTACCCATCAAATTGATCGTCAGAGGTATTTGTTGCCTGCGGCCAGGAAGAAAAGGGTTAAGTGAAAACATCGAAGTGATTTCAATCGTCGGAGATTTTCTGGAACATTCCCGTATTTATCATTTTCACAACAATGGCAACTACCGGACCTACGTGGGAAGTGCAGACGCGATGGTTCGGAGTTTTGACAAAAGGCTGGAATCTTTGTTCAAGGTGGAGAGTGAATTCCTCCAAAAACAACTGATGAACATCCTCCGGTACAACCTGAAGGACAACGAAAACGCCTATGTCATGCAAGAAGACGGGCAATATATCAGCAAGCACCCCAAGGAGGGAGAAGAGCCGTTTAATATCCATCAAAAATTCTTTGAGTTAAGGCCGGAAATGATTGAAGACGTGCGGCTGATCGAATAAGCCAACCGAATGGTTGTCAGGATAGCCGTCCTCGCTAGCGCTGCTCCTGTTTATTTCGATTTCGTTCAAATAGCTGCAGCAGCATGCCGTCTTTAAGACCCAATTCGGGTACCTTAATTCGCTGAATACGGGCAGCATCAAAGGCAGCCAGGTAGATTTTAGTTGCCGGAACAATGACATCCGCCCGGTCTTCATTCAGCTGAAGCAGGTTTAGTTTTTCCTCATTGCTATGGCGTTCCAGCAGGGCGAGTACCTCCCTCATTTTTTCGATGGAGAGGTAATTCGTCCGTTTCTGAGGTGCTGACAAGTCGAAAACCTTGTTGATGTTTCCACCTGTACCGATGCCATACACGGTTTTTTCCCCGAGTAGGTGGCGATCGATAAACCGTTTCATTTGTTGAAGCACGGCCTGCGGAAGTTCCTGATTTAACGTACGGACGGATCCCATTTGGAAGGATTTTGCGGCTACTTTCTCTCCTTTCTTAAATACATTTAGCTCCGTACTGCCGCCTCCAACGTCCAGATGAAGGTAGGTTTTCCCGTCAATGTGACTGCCAAGCGACTTGTTGATCAATTCGGCTTCTTTGTTTCCATCGATGATGGTAATTTTCAGGCCTATTTCCTCCCGAACCTCTTTAACCAGCGATTTCCCGTTCCTCGCCTCCCGCATCGCGGAGGTGGCGCATGCCATGTAGTCGTTCACCCCATACAATCGAATAAGGATGTAAAACGCCTTCATTAGTTCTTTGAATTTATATTGATTTTCCTCTGAAATCTGCTGATTCAAAAAAACGTCCTTACCCAAACGCAAGGGAAAGCGAAGGTATTCCAGTTTTTTGAAGGTGTGCTGCCCCTGAAAATAATGTATTTGGGTGACCTGAAGCCGGACCGCATTGGAACCGATATCTACTGCTGCGAATTTCAATGAAAAGTGGTTGTGTTGTCGAATAAGGTTTGTTACAAATTAGAAAAGGAGCTGTATGCGCGGAATTCAGCATCCGGACAAACAACTCCCTCCGCTACTCTTCTCAGGGTATGAGGAAAAATGGCTGACGAAAGGTACGATATTTTTACTTTTTTTTCCCGATTGCGACAAGCACAAAGCCGGCAATTACTGCAATTCCTCCGGCATAGGGAGGCCAATTAAGGGATTCCTCGTTTTCAGCATTTACTTCGATTGGGCCGGCATCAATGACCGTTTCTTCGGTGGTGTACGAAATGCCAGTGACTAAAAACATAACGATACCGGCGACTATGAGGACGATTCCTAAAATTTTCATGGTTTGTAAACGTTTGGTTCGTTAATTACCGTTACAAATAGCTTACCAAACTTCCTCGCGTAATAAAACGGCGCCATAGAAAACTACATCTTCTCGTAATTTCCCTTTTGTAATTTCTTTTTTAGTCTGAAGAAATTGATAAAGCCAAGGACCAGCAGGACGATGCTTATCAAAAAAGAAAGGTACCCCAGGTCTTTGACATTTTCGAGGTCATTCACTTTAATTAATGCCGTTCCACTTACCACAAAGTACAAACTCGTACGGACATAAGATAATAGCGTTCGATCATTGGCTAGTTTTGTTCGTTGTCTTGCCAAAAAATCGCGAACGATCAACGTTTCTTCTGTTTGATTTTCCATAAATTTGCGGATTATTTATGATTTTACGCACAAATTTAAAGGTATATCTTTGAATCAACTGTACAATTTGTCACATTAAACGTTTCAACCAAATATATTTTCCATGAGAAGCTATTTACTTACGTTAGTCGTTACGCTGGTGTTTTGTCAGGCATTGCTTGCACAGGAAACCGAGGCACCCACCAACGAGCAAGACACCACTTTCTGGCAATCTGAGTTCAGTGCCGGTCTCAATTTTAATCAAGCAGGTTTTAGTGCTAACTGGAAGGCCGGTGGGGTAAATTCCGTTGCCTTTGGAAGTATCGTAGCGGGGAAGGTTGCCTACAAAAAAGATCGGTTTTCCTGGGATAACGAGATGGAATTATTATTCGGAATTGTACGCAACGAAGGGGAGCAAACCAGAAAATCGAATGATCGAATCTTTCTCGATTCCAAATTGGGCTACCAAATGACCGAGCGATGGTCTGCCTACCTTTCTGCAAACTACCTGACCCAATTTGCAGAAGGGTACAATTACAACGATGACGGGACCCGGACGCTGATTTCAAAATTTATGGCTCCTGGATTCCTCACCTCTTCGCTTGGTTTCGAGTACAAGCCGAACGAAACCTTTTTTGTACGTATCGGGCCCTTTTCGCCCCGCTTTACTTTCGTCACCGATACAGAAATCATCAATAACGTCCCCTCGAATTACGGTGTCCTGCCTGGAGAAACGATGCGAATCGAATGGTTGGCAATGAATATATTCGCCAGCCTAGACAAAGACCTTTCCGAAAGTCTTAACCTGAAAACGCGTTACGCACTATTTGCGAATTACGAAACCCTGGCATTCGACTCCATCGACCACCGCCTTGACGTAACCCTGACGGCCAAAATCACCAATGTTATCAACGTGACGCTAAATGGAATTGCCCTATACGATTTGGATCAGGACCCGGGCGTGCAAGTTAGTCAGGCACTGGCATTGGGTATTCTGTATAAAGTCGGTGGTAAAAAATAAACTTTTGTTTACTTTTTTTCGCTGAAATTTTGATTTCTGTCAGTTATTATTAATTTTGTTCGTATTATGGTAGTTAAATAATAGTTGGTTTAGTTTTCAAAAATAAAAAGCAGGGGAGGTTCTCCTGCTTTTTTGTTTCCAGTTTTTTTTTTTCAGCGAATGGTTTTTTAGGTAACTTGCAGGCGTTTCTTTTAACGAATTCGATGAATAACGACCGACAGCAACTGAATGTCTTGTCAGAGCGAATTGCCGGCTTTCTGACATTCATCCGGGATAGATTTGATCTTCACGAAGGCAAAGAGGATGAATTAGAAACCATTGAATACATACGAAAGAATGTGGAATTCCGGGGTGCAAACCTATGGATTCTCATTTTTGCGATTTTGGTGGCTTCCGTCGGACTGAATGTCAATTCAACCGCGGTAATCATTGGGGCCATGCTAATCTCGCCCTTGATGGGCCCGATTATGGGGATTGGCATGGCAGCTGGGGTCAACGATTTTGAATTGATAAAAAAGTCGATGAAAAATCTCGGGATCGCCGTACTGATCAGTATCATGACCTCTACGCTGTATTTCTCATTTACCCCGCTGGCGGATGCGCAATCCGAATTGCTCGCCAGAACGGAACCCACCATTTGGGATGTATTGATTGCCCTCTTTGGGGGGCTGGCTGGCATCATTGCAGGGTCCAGGAAAGAAAAAAGCAATGCCATCCCTGGAGTAGCCATTGCTACCGCCTTGATGCCGCCTCTCTGTACTGCCGGGTACGGGCTGGCTACCTGGAACCTTTATTATTTCCTGGGGGCCTTTTACCTGTTCTTTATCAATTCGGTTTTTATCAGCCTCTCCACCTACCTGATTGTTCGGTTCATGGGATTCCCAAAAAAAGAATTCATTGACAGTCAGCGTGAAAGACGGGTTCGAAATTACATTTCCATTTTCATTGTCATCACGATTGTACCCAGTATCTACCTGGCGTATAATATCGTTAAGCGGACCCTTTGGGAAAAATCAGCGAAGGAATTTGTGCAAATGGAATTTGATTTTCCCAGCACCCAAATAATTACGAGTAACTTCCACTATGAGCCAGATAGCAGTACTATCGAAGTGGTGATGGTGGGACAGCGCATCAAAGAAGAGGAAATTGCCAGCATGCAAAAGAAAACCGAGGCCTTTAAATTGAACCGGACCTTTCTACTGGTCAAGCAGAGTGGAGATACTGGAATGGATATGAATATGCTCCGTTCCGATGTACTGAAAGATCGGTACGAACGAAACGAAGCCATGGTACGCGACAAGGACCAGAAAATCGCCTTTTTGGAGCGCGAAGTGGCCCAATATGCAGCGTCGACAGGGATGGTCGTAGACCTGGCGCAGGAAGCCCGGGTCAACCACAAAGATTTGATTGCTTTCTCGGTAAACCGAACCGTAGTGGCCAATTTGTTAGAAGACCGGCAGGATACTGTTTTGGTAGCGGTTGCCACCTTTTCCAATACCCCTGGAAAACCGGAAACCGACCGACTTAAGTCCTGGTTGAAAGTTCGAACCAAGGCTGATTCCATCTCGCTGATTTTAGATCAATAAAAGGGGAGTAGCCGAGGTAATGGCATGAGAAGGTAGCTGAAAAACAAAGGCACTCTGGCAACCCTGTGCCGAGATACCCGTCTTTTTTCCCGCATCAACTGGGAGTAACACTCAGGGAAACCAATGGGGCAGTCCGGGGATGGTAAGGAGCCGCTATAAATCAAAAAAGCTATGAAACAGTGTCTCATAGCTTTAGTCAATTAACAATAAACCCAAAATAACCTGCTGTAGGAGAAGGACTCGAACCTCCACGGGGCAGTTAGGCAAAATACGAGCTCGCTACTTGCTTTGTCCTGTGACCCCCACCCCCGAGACAGGAGGGCATGTCTGCCAATTTCATCATCCTACAGTGTAAAAAGACCATTTGTCTTTATTTGATATTTCAAAGGTAGTATAACCGGTTAGAAATTAAAAATAATTGAATAAGTATTTCAAAAAAATATGATATTTTTAATTATTTACCCGTTTTTTATTTAACAATGTAATTTTTACAAAAGGAATGACCGATCGATTGACGAATTGTAAACGGGTCTTTTTCGGATTTTCCTTACCTTGGAAAAAAAAGTGTAAAAGGGTCCATGGGAGAGCCGATAAAAATCTACGAAATGCCGACGAATACCAATCAGCGGGCGTTTCAACTGTATGAAGTTCAGGGGAAAACCATACAGAACACCACCTATCCCCACGAAACGGATCGTCCCCACCGGCATACGTATTACGAAATTTGCGTGTTTATTACCGGTGCGGGGAAACACGAGATTGATTTTGAAGCACATCCCATTCATTCAAATAGCGTCCATTTTTTGTCTCCAGGCCAAATTCATTTAATAAGTCGCGAAAACGATTACCATGGCTATCTAATGGTTTTTTCCAGGGAATTTTACGGACTGGAGCAGGGCAATGAGGACGTCCTATTTCAATTACCCTTTTTTAACAACCCTACGCTTGTGCCGATTTTAAACCTGACCCAAGCGGATTTCAGCGAACTTCTTAATTTAATTTTATCGCTTCGTAAAGAATACATCCATTGGAATAACTTTTCCTCAGACATCCTTCGCCATTATTTGCAAATTTTCCTTTTAAAGTGTAAGCAATATTACCTGCGGTATTTTGCGGATACGAACAAGACCTTGGACCCCCATTTTTCGCTGGTACAGCAATTCAATGCGCTGGTTGAGCAGCGGTTTCGTCAGGTTCATCAGGTGCAGGAGTATGCTTCCCTTATGGCCATGACTCCCTCCCTGCTAAACAAGCATGTCAAAAACATTACCGGGTTTACAGCTGGTGAGATTATTTTAGACCGATTGATGCTGCAGGCAAAGCGGTACCTGATTTATACAGACCTTTCCAACAAAGAAATTGCCTACCAGTTAAACTACCCGGATCCATCCTATTTCAGCAGAATTTTCAAACGGAAAACGGGAAAATCCCCGTCGGACTTTAGAAAGTCAGAAAACGAAAAGTACCAGCTTTAATTTGAAAAATACCTTTGTAGGAGTGGTTTTTAAAGGTAACTTTATCCTTGGAAGTAAAATGTGCAAGATTTAACAAATTGGTTCCGATTTAAATTTTGAATTTCGGGACATTTGTCGGATATCCGGAATAATTTTAAACCCATTTAAAAATATGATAGCAATAGATTTTGAAATTCAGCCCAAGGATTTGAAAAAAAGGCTGGACCGTTTCTGGGATCTTTCTGCGGAGAAGATCCATTCAATTGAGCACGAGTATCCACAAAACCAAGGTTCACCGGTATTTACCAAGGATGGAAAATACACGACACGGGGATGGACCGAATGGACGCAGGGCTTTCAGTTTGGTTCATCTATTTTGCAGTTCGACGCCACCGGCGAGTCACAGTTTCTGGATAAGGGAAAGATGAAAACCTTGCAATTGATGGCGCCCCACATCAGCCATACGGGTGTACACGATCACGGTTTTAACAACGTCAGTACCTACGGAAATCTCCTTCGTCTCATGGTGGAGGAAAAAATACCCTACAACGAATGGGAAAAGAATTTTTACGAATTGGCCCTGAAAATTTCCGGTGCCGTACAGGCCAGCAGGTGGACCGGCCTACCCGACGGAGGATTCATCCACTCCTTTAACGGTCCCCATTCCCTATTTGTGGATACCATAAGAACCGTACGTATACTCATGCTGAGCTACAGCCTGGGCCATGTGCTTCAGGAGGAAAACGACAAAAAGGTAAACTTGCTGGTCAGAGGCCTGCAACACGCCAAAGCCACGGCGGATTATTCCGTGTTTTACGGGGAGGGTAGGGACCGGTACGATGTCTGGGGCAGGACGGCCCACGAGAGCGTTTTCAATACCCGGGATGGTAATTTCCGCTGTCCCAATTCCCAGCAGGGTTATACGGGCTTCTCTACCTGGACCAGAGGCCTTGCCTGGGCCATGTGTGGCTTTGCTGAGGAATTGGAATACATCGACAACTTATCCGATGATTCCTTAAAAGCTTATGGCTCACCCGTAGAAATTGAGGCGTTTTTATTGAAAGCCGCAACGGCAAGTTGTGATTTTTACATCGATCACACTCCGGTGGACGGCGTTCCGTATTGGGATACCGGTGCGCCTAGCCTGCATAAATTGGGGGATTACCTGGATAAGCCGGCCGATCCGTACAATGCCTACGAACCCGTAGATAGCTCTGCCGCTGCCATTGGCGCTCAGGGCTTGCTGCGTCTGGGGCACTACCTCCAACGCAAGGGGCAGACCGAAAAGGCAAAAAAGTACTGGCAGGCCGGACTGACCGTACTGAAAACCCTGTTGGAAGAACCCTACCTGAGTACCGACAAAAACCATCAGGGTATCCTGCTGCATTCCATCTACCACCAACCAAATGGTTGGGACAATGTGCCCAGGGGACAAAAAATTGCCTGCAATGAGTCCAGCATGTGGGGGGATTACCACGCCAGGGAACTAGCCCTTTACGTACAACGAATCGTAGACAAGGATCCCTATTACACCTTCTTTAATTGTCTATCATGAGCGCACAACCCATCAACGACTTAAGCAAGCTGTGTATTCACACCATCACCACCAAGCCCTGGAGCCTGGAGGAAGCCGCGGAAAATTACGAGAAGGCGGGTGTTAAAGGAATATCTGTCTGGAGGCAGTATTTGGGAGGCCGCGATATCGCCGCTGCAGGCGAGCGGATTCGCAGTCACGGTCTGGAAATCGTTTCCCTCGTGCGTGGCGGTTTTTTCCCCGCCGTTTCCGAGCGAAACAGAGAACTAGCCATCCAGGACAACCTCAAAGCAGTAGAGGAAGCTGCCGCGTTAAGGGCCCCCATGATCGTGTTGGTTTGTGGAGCCGACCCAGGCCAGTCCCTGGAGACCTCTCGGAAGCAAATTAGGGAGGGCATTGAAAAAGTATTGCCGCAAGCCATTGAGCACGGTGTAAAACTGGCCATTGAGCCCCTACATCCCATGTATGCCGACACCCGTTCGGCCGTCAACACCCTGCGTCAGGCAAACGAAATGGCAGAGGCGATTGGCTCCGATTACGTGGGAGTGGCAGCCGACGTTTACCACCTTTGGTGGGACCCCGACCTACGGGAGGAATTGCTCCGCTGCGGGCGAAACGGGAACCTTTTCGCCTTTCATATTTGTGATTGGATGAGCCCAACGGTAGATTTCCTGAACGACAGGGGCCTGATGGGAGAAGGATGCATCGACATACCGACCATTCGAGGCTGGGCAGAGGAGGCAGGATTTTCCGGTTTCAATGAGGTGGAAATTTTTTCCGACCGCCATTGGGCCGGGGATCAGAACGAGTTTTTAAACAAAATTGTATCGAGTTATTATCATTGCTAGTAAACACCAATATACATGGAACATAAAGTAGGAATTATCATGAACGGTGTCACCGGAAGGATGGGTACCAACCAGCATTTAATGCGCAGCATCGTGGAAATTATCAAGCAGGGGGGCGTCAAGCTGGCCAATGGCGATCGCATCATGCCGGACCCCGTATTGGTAGGCAGAAACGAAGCCAAATTGCAGGAATTAAGCAAGAGGTCCGGTGTACAGGCGTATACCACCGATCTGGATTCCGTGATGCAAGACAAGCGCTATAGCATCTATTTCGATGCACAGACCACCGGCCGCAGGGCAGATGCAGTCAAGCAGGCCGTCGCTGCGGGTAAGCACATCTATTGTGAAAAGCCGGTAGCGGTGGATACGGCCACAGCACTCGAACTCCACGAGATATGCAGCAAGGCAGGAGTAAAAAACGGCGTTGTTCAAGATAAATTGTGGCTGCCTGGGCTCAGGAAGTTAAAACGCTTGATCGAAAATGATTTCTTTGGAGAAATCCTTTCCGTACGGGGGGAGTTTGGCTATTGGGTTTTTGAAGGACATACCGTACCCGCGCAGCGGCCATCCTGGAATTACCGGAAGGAAGACGATGGAGGCATTATCGTTGATATGCTCTGCCATTGGCGGTATGTGTTGGACAATATTTTCGGCGCAGTGAAGGCAGTCTCCTGCACTGGTGCCACCCATATCAAAGAACGGGTAGACGAGCAGGGGCAACCATATACCTGCACAGCCGACGATGCGGCGTATGCCACCTTTGAATTGGAGGGAGATATTATTGCCCATTTTAATTCATCCTGGACCGTACGCGTTCGAAGGGATGATTTGTTGACCGTTCAGGTGGATGGGACAAAGGGTTCGGCCGTGGCTGGTTTGCGGGAGTGTTACATTCAGCATTACGGCAATACACCAAAGCCCGTTTGGAATCCCGATATCGTGCAGCCGATCGATTTTTACGAAGGATGGTCCAAGGTTCCGGAGCAAGAGCCCATGGATAACGCATTTAAAGTGCAATGGGAACTGTTTTTAAAGCATGTGGTTGCCGATGAGCCTTTTCCCTGGGACATGAAAGCAGGTGCCAAAGGGGTACAGTTGGCAGAAAAAGGCTTGGAAAGTTGGGCAAAGCGCGCCTGGGTAGACATTCCTGAACTATAAAATATATGGCTATGAAACGAGTAGCGCTGGTTACTGGTGGCTCAAGAGGCATCGGTTTGGGAATCGCCAGGTGTCTGGCCAGGGAGGGATTTGACTTGGCCATTAATGGCATGCGAAAGGAAGAAGATACCCGAGCGAGCCTGGACGAGTTGCGCTCCCTGGGAGCGGAGGTAGTGTATTGCCAGGGGGATGTAGGAAATGCTGCAGAACGGCAAGGAATTATGGACGCCATTGATGCGCATTTTGGTCGGCTTCACGTATTGGTAAACAATGCGGGGGTAGCGCCCAAGGAACGAAAGGACATCCTGGAGGCGTCGGAAGAAAGCTTTGACTACGTGTTAAAAACGAACCTTCACTCCGCTTATTTCCTTTCTCAGCTGGCCGCAAACCGAATGATTTCGCAGAAAAGGGAGTCTGCAGATTTTAAAGGGGCGATCATTAATGTCTCGTCAATTTCTGCGACGGTAGCCTCTGTCAATCGAGGAGAATATTGCGTAGCGAAGGCGGGTATGAGCATGGCCACACAGCTTTTTGCCGTGCGGCTTGGCGAATTTGCTATCCCCGTGTACGAGGTGCGTCCCGGCATCATTGCAACCGACATGACCTCGGGCGTCAAAGAAAAATACGATGCCTTGCTTGGTCAGGGCCTATGCGTACAGGCCAGATGGGGGCTGCCGGAAGACGTAGGGCTGGCCGTCGCCTCCCTGGCCAAAGGAGACTTTCCCTATTCTACCGGTCAGGTGATCATGGTAGATGGGGGACTAACCATCCCAAGATTATAATGGCATGCGCCACCAACCGGGAGGAAAATCCGGTTAGTGGCGCATTTTCTAAAAATTTTGGACTAATCCAGTCAACAAACGTATATTGTCAATCAAACAAACGAAACCCAACTCAAATGGAAAAAAAGAAACTTTATTGGAGGATTTGTTGCGTCGCTGCGATCGGTCTTTGCATCCTGACATTTACTCCTCTCGTCATTCCACAAGGAATAGCTACGCCTGCACTTGGAGGAGTTCCCTATAGCTTGTGGACCAGTTTTATTATTACCGTACTTTTGGTCGTACTTACCTACATCGGTACACGTGTACACCCGGGTATGCAAAATGAGGAGGAGGATTTATGATATTCTGGGTATGGGTATTTGGCCTCATTTATGCAGGCCTATTGGTTTTCGCTTCGTTGAAGTCGTACAAGAAGAATCGGTCTTCAGAAGAATTCATGATGGCTGGGTCCAATATTGGATTGACGCTGGGGGTATTGACCTTTGCTGCGGCCCTGTTTAGCACCTTTACGTTTTTGGGAATGCCGGATTTTTTCCGGATAAATGGGGTAGGCGCCTGGATTTTCCTCGCGGTTTCCGACGGGGCCATGGTCTTCTTACTCCTATGGTTTGGCTACCATATTCGTAACCGGGTCAAGGGAATGGAATTCCGGGGTGTTTCGGGATTGATCAGCAGGTGTTACGAAAACAAACTTGCCGGGTATGTATTCTTTCTCAGCGCGTTTTTGTTTTTGATTCCCTACGTGGGAATTCAGATACAAGGCATTGCTATCTTTATGGATGCGGCCTTCCCAGGGTCTTTTCCGGCATGGGGCTGGTCGGCAGGCATTGTGCTTATTATGCTGGTGTATAGTGAAATCGGTGGGTTAAAGGCAATTATTTTCAGCGATGCCATTCAAGGACTCCTCTTATTGGGCGTCATTTGGATCATTGGCTGGGCTTGCCTGAGTCATTTTGGAGGTATCGGACCTATGTTCGAAAAGGTCGGTGCAATGCAAGAGGACCTCTTGTCTACGCCCGGTCCGCAGGGTCTGCTGACGCCACAGTTTTTGATTGCTTCGTTGATCGCGATTCTGATGATTCCGGTCACGCAGCCGCAATTTACCACCCGGATCGTGGTAATGAAAAGTATGAAAACCATGCAACTCATGGCCGTATCCCTCGGGGCTTTCGCGATTTTGGTGATCCTTCCTACCATTTTTATCGGCATGTACGGAGCGGACCTGTATTCGGAATATGGCAGAGACGAGTTTTTCGCCAATGCATTTCTGTACGATCAACCGGATGCAGTGGCCGCTTTGGCGATTATCGGCTTGATTGCTGCGGGGCTTTCGACTACCAATGCGCAAATCTTTGCTTTGGGATCCGAATTGCGGGGTCTTTTGCGAGGCAATGAAAACAGCATCATGCGAAATACAAAAATTGGCATTTTTGTTTTTTCGATCATCGCTTTCTTTTTCTCGATCATCGTGTTTGACCAATTGGTTTTGCTGGCCAGGGTCAGTTTTGCCGGTACCGGAATCATGGGCCCCATGATCATTTTGGGGATTCTTAGTGACCGAAAGGTTTCTCCGGCCATTATCTATTTTTCCCTCGGCGGATTGCTCGTATTCTTGAGTTCACTGGCCGGCTTTATTCCCGACATGTATGCGGGCTTGAGGCTAGACCTCTTGCTCTTTGTATTTTTGGGGCTGGTAGCACTCATTAGTCACCTTACGGGTAAAAAACAACAGCTGGTTCCTCCGGTCAAGGACCGATAAACCGAAAATACCCGCTATGGTATGAGCAAGAGATCCTTACAAATCATCAATGGGCAGGTCATTACGCCTTTTGAAATAGTACGCAACGCGTCCGTCCTGATACGGGACGGGCGCGTTGACGCTATTTTCCCTGATAATCGTGCGCTGCCGGATGTGCTGACCATCGATGCCGCTGGCCGTTTTGTTTCGCCCGGATTTATTGACTTGCACGTGCATGGGGGAGGGGGACACGATTTTATGGACGGAGAAGTGGAGGGTTTTCAGCAGATTGCGCAGCTGCATGCACGACACGGAACGACGGCGATGGTGCCTACCTCATTGACAAGTACTGGGGAGCAGCTTTTACACTTGCTCCGCATCTACGAGGAGGCTTCCCGCTACACGGATAAGGGAGCCACGTTTCTGGGGATGCACCTGGAAGGGCCGTATTTTGCCATGAATCAGCGGGGTGCTCAGGACCCCCGGTACATCCGGGATCCGGATCCCTCCGAATACGAAGCAATCCTGGAATATTCCCATCTCATTGCGCGCTGGAGTGCGGCTCCCGAGCGCAAAGGTGCCCTGGACTTTGGCAGGCGCTTGCGTGAAAAAGGTATCCTGGCTGCAATCGCTCACACAGATGCCGTGTACGAGGAAGTTTTGGAAGCGATTGAAGCCGGTTATTCGCTGTCAACCCATTTGTATTCGGGTATGTCCGGTGTGACCCGAAAAAACGCCTACCGCTTTGCGGGCGTAATCGAAAGCAGCCTGCTTTTGGACGCCTTGGACGTGGAGATCATTGCAGATGGGGTGCATCTACCCGCTCCGCTTTTAAAACTGATTTACAAGGTAAAGGGCCCGGAGAAAATCGCACTGATTACGGATGCCATGCGTGGAGCCGGTATGCTGGAAGGAGAGAGCATACTTGGACACAAAGACGATGGGCTCAAAGTCATAATTGAAGACCAGGTGGCAAAACTACCCGATCGCAGTTCGTTTGCAGGCAGCGTGGCCACCGCAGACCGCTTGCTTCGAACCATGATCGGCATGGCCGATGTACCGCTGTTAGAGGCAGTGAAAATGATAAGTCAGACCCCC
Organism: Cyclobacterium xiamenense; assembly: GCF_900109255.1. NCBI lineage: Bacteria > Pseudomonadati > Bacteroidota > Cytophagia > Cytophagales > Cyclobacteriaceae > Cyclobacterium > Cyclobacterium xiamenense. The sequence continues at coordinate 404,694 of NZ_FNZH01000001.1, forward strand.
GCGCGCATCATGGGAATTGGGCATAAAAAAGGCGCCATTCGCCGAGGAATGGACGCCGATATCGTACTGTTTGATGCGGATATTCGGGTAAGCCTTACGCTGGTGGAGGGTAGGCTGGTTTACTCGGAAGCATCCGAGGAAATCAGTCAATAGCCACCCATTTTTCATTCCGGTCGGATTCGAAAATAGCCTGTAAAATTCGGGTGTTTGCCCGGGCATTTTCCAGGCTTACCGGAACCTCGGTGTCCTCCAGAATTGCCCGGGAAAAATCATCCGCCTGCGCCGTGTATTGATTGCTTACCGGCAAAACGATCCGTTCCGGGTTTGGTTCAAGGAAGTTGCCATCATGGATGTACAATTCGTTACCTTGATCCGATGGGGCATTGAAGGGAATCCGTACCTCAAGGATTTTTTCCTCTCCATAAAACAACATGCGCTGATAAGGCGTAAGTTGTGTACTTACCGTGAATGTCATTTGAATTTCATGGTAATCTACAAGAACAGACCCCAGCTTGTCGGTTCTGAATTGCGGGTCAAATTCCAGCATGGACACGACTCTTCCCGGTTCTTTTTCAAGGACAAACCGAGAGGTGAAGACAGGATAACATCCGATATCCCAGATACCTCCGCCCCCCTTTTCCTGGATATTGCGGATATTGTCACCCTGCAGGTTAAAATAGCTGAAGAACCCGTGTACGGCTTTGATGCGTCCCAGATAGCCATTTCGAACCAATTCCCTGGCCTTGATCCATTGGGGATTGGATGCGACCATAAAGGCTTCTCCTACTTTTACCCCCATTTTGTCTCTGGCAGCGATCAAAGCATCGATTTCATCTGCGTCCAGGGCCAGGGGCTTTTCACACAACACGTGTTTCCCAGCCTCAATGCACTGCAGGGTATAGGGTACATGTAAATCATTGGGAAGGGGGTTGTAGATCACGTCAATTTCCGGATCCTGGATCAATTCTTCGTAGGAACCGTAAATCTTTGGGATTCCCAGCTCATTGGCCACGGTTCGTGCCCGCTCCAGCTCTCTCGAAGCCAGGCCATAAATTTCGTAATCGGTGCTGTTTTGCATGGCAGGGATCACTTTTTCCCGGGCAATTTTTGCGGCGCCCAGGACGCCCCATTTAAGTTTTCTTTTCATAGAGATGGGTATATTGGTTAAAACAAGACCTGCAGCTAGCATTCGTTGCAGGTGACAATTCGCAACAACAAGTTACGGGTATTCGCAACCAAACCCAACCTAAGGCCCGTGGCCCTATGTATAATCATTATAAATAAGTAAGTAGTCGCTAGCCGCTTGGATTTCATAACTCAATAGTATCGTTTGTTTAATCAGGTGAAAAAGTAAAAAAAAACGTATATATTAAACATGAAAATATTTTTTCAAAATAAAATTTTATATCGATCCTCGAGTTCTTGAAAGCGATAATTTCTGTACTGCTGGAAAATAGTTGGCAAATTCTTAAATAATAGGTAAAATGCAATCGATTGCGCAACGGAATCAGGCGTTGATTTTCCGAGCGATCGATTCAATCATCAACCAATTCGTCTACCATGGAGAATTTATTTTCAAGAAGGTCTTTTCTTCACGCCGTGAGCTTGCTGGCGGCTGGAACTGCCGTGAGTACCCCCCTGATGGGATTTGGAATGAAGCGCAAGCTACGCATAGCCCTGGTGGGTACCGGGGTGCGCGGTACCTCATTTTGGGGAAGAAGACTGGTCGAGCAGTATTCGGATATTTTGGAGTTTGTGGGATTGAGTGACATCAACCCTGGGAGGTTGGATTATGCATTGGAATACATGAAAGTGAATTGTCCCACCTTCGTGGATTTTGACGAGATGATGGAAACTACCAAGCCCGACTTATTGATCGTGACCACCATGGATTCCACCCACCACGAATTTATTATCAAGGGACTGGAGTCCGGGACCGATGTGCTTACCGAAAAACCCCTCACTACGGACGAAGCCAAATGTCAGCAAATTTTAGACGCTGAAAAGAACTCCAATAAAAACCTGATCGTCGGATTTAACTACCGCTGGAGCCCGTATATCACCAAGATAAAGGAACTGCTCCAAAATAAGGAAATCGGAGAAGTCACATCGGTAGATTTTCATTGGTACCTCAACACCCACCACGGGGCTTCCTATTTTCGTAGGTGGCACGGGGTTACCGAAAACGGAGGATCCCTTTGGGTGCACAAAGCGACCCACCATTTTGACCTGCTCAATTGGTGGCTGGATTCGGACCCAGAAGAAGTATTTGCCTACGGTGCCCTGGAGCATTACGGCAGCAACGGCCCGTTCCGTGGCAAAAATTGCCGCAGCTGTGCACACAAAAATGATTGCACGTACTATTGGGATATTACCAAAAGCCCACGTGACATGAAGTTGTACGCGGAAAACGAGCACCACGACGGCTATTTTAGAGATGGCTGCGTATACCGGCACGAAATCGATATTTACGATAAGATGTCTGCGAATATCAAATACGCCAACAAAGCCGTGGTCAATTACTCCCTGACTACCTATAGCCCCTACGAAGGGTGGAAGATTGCGTTTAATGGGCAGAAGGGACGAATCGATGCCTGGCTGGATATTCCTTTTATGAGCAACGAAACAATGGATCAGGAGGCGCTTCACGCGGCAGAAATGGACCAAAACCTATCCGAGGACATGAATCGGGAACCATTGGTGCTCCACAAGAACCGGGAAAAACCCCAAATCATTCAGGTCGTCAGCGAGCGTGGGGGGCACGGAGGAGGCGACAAGCGGCTACACGATAAAATCTTCAAGAACCCCGAGGCAGCCGATCCGTACAAACATTCCGCAGGATTGCGGGACGGTATCATGTCGGTCTTGATCGGCGTGGCTGCTAGAAACAGTATCGAAAGCAATGGACCGGTAAAGATCGCCGATCTTACCAGCATACAACCAAGCCCCAACCGGACCTAAGTAATTAATTTTTCCCCTCCATACGGCCTTTTTTGGTTAATGGAGGGGTTTTTTAGTACCTTTTGGCATTTGATGATCCCTGCACCCTATCTTTCTTTACCCTATGAAAATCGAACACCTGGCAATCAACGTAACAAACCCCCAAGCAGTCTCCGACTGGTACGAAAAGAATTTGGGATTAACGGTCGTAAAAAAAATGGACGAGGCGCCCTACATGACGTTTCTGGCCGATGATAGCGGCAAAGTGATGATCGAACTCTACCAAAATTCCAAGGCGTCGGTATTGGAATTTGCCAAGCTGGATCCCTTGATGCTACACCTGGCCTTTGTATCCGAAGATCCGGAGCAGGAAAAATCGCGCCTTGTTGCGGCAGGAGCCGTGTTGGTGAGCGACGATACCCTGGCAGATGGAACCCGGTTGTTGATGCTACGGGACCCCTGGGGCCTGGCCATTCAGTTTTGTAAGCGGGCAAAACCCATGCTGAAATAGCCTAAAATCGATCTAGCGGGGTTTGCCTAACTGAAAGTTGCGGGTGATATTGAACCCAAAGTGGATATCTCCTTTAAAGAAATTACCCGTCGTGGAAGGAATAAAGCCGGTTTCGGTCATTTCCTGACTATTGGTCAGGTGCAGTTGAAAAACATGGCCACCCGTCTCAATGTCCACGCCAAAGGAAAGGGGATTCCTGCTGTCATTGGCAGGATCGGTTATCCGGTGGTAGTATTCCATGGTAAGGTATACGCTTTTGGTAATGCCATAGCTCATTCCTGCTCCCAAAGCAAAAACCTTATTTTTTTCGCCGGATTCGCTGACTAAGTTTTGATGAATGTACGTTGGCATAAGCTGGACGGAGGCCGAATGGTTTAGTTTGCTTGCGAGGAGAAGTTGATGCGCGTACCGCAGTCTTCGTCGCAGATTCATGGGTAGTTCGGGTCGTTGAAGGGTGTTGATGGAGCTATTCGAAAGCCACACCACGGAAATGGGGAGCTTGGTTTTTCCCTGCCCCTGACGATGCAGTCTGATTTTAATAAACCCATCGTACATTTTGTTGAAGGAGTTTCTGCCAATGCCCAGGGTAAGCCAATCCTCCAACGAATAATCCAAGCCCAGGCGCATGTTTGCCTGATCCATTCCGAAAAACTGGTAGGCCCCCGTGTTTACGCGGCCAAAGCGGTGCGCAATTAAAAATTCCAAATTCCCCTTTCTTCTGGTTTCTACCGTGTGGCCATTGATTAGCCGGATGGCTTTGAACGTCGAAAGTGGGCTGTCCCAATCGGCATTACTTTCAGTTTTTAGTTGATCCAAAAAGGCTTCCTGGGCTCTTGCGGGAAGGATGTACAGGGATACGAGAAGAAATAGGAAGAAGGATTTGCAGGTCATTTTTCTATTTTTTCAAATACAAATTGGGCAGTTACTTCTACTTGTTCGGCAATATTGTAGAAAAGTACGCTGGGAATTTCAATAGCGTGGTCTTCCAGCTTCACCACAAACGTTGCATTCATTAGTACCCGATCGTCTTCAATTGACAAGGTACCGGGAATGCGGTAAGGTTTGGTCAGGCCGTGGATGGTTAGTGTACCCTCAGCGAGCGCGTCCTGCGGTCCTGCAGCGGTGGGAACATACCCGCTTACTTTCCCCGCAAACGTAGCCTCCGGATAATTGTAAGATTCCATGAACCGTTCATTGAAATGTTCCTGCATTAGCGATTTTGGAAAGCGGAACGCACTGATTGGGACCAGGAATGCTAGATTTCCGGATTGAAGATTAAACAGTCCGGTAACCGCTTGGTTTTCAGCTGTAATGTCTTCCACAGGAGCATCGCTGAAGAAACCCACTTTTCCCGTAGTGGTTTTGTACCCCTGTGCATGCAGGGTCGCCAATGCAAACAGGTATACGCTAAGTAATAGGATGTGTCTCATGGTAAATTAATTGTCCAACGCACCTTGATCGACCCAACAGAAAATGGTTTCTACTTGCAGGTCGGTGAGTTGGTTTCCCGATCTTTCCGGCGGCATGAAACCACTTTGAGTAAAGCTCCTAATCTGATTCGCATGTTGTAGGATATTGCTTTGGATAGACAGGTTTACCCGACTGGTTCCGGAGACATGACACCCTGATACGGCACAGTTTTGGGTAATAATCGGAAGTACATCGTTTGACAGCGATACGGTCTGCTCACCGCATCGCTCCACCTCTGGTAACATATCCTCTTCATTCTCAGTCGCGCAGGTGAAAAAGGAAAATGATACAAATACCAGGAAAACAAGAAATAGTTTGTATTTAGTAGTCATCGGTCGTGGAGTTGTTGGGGTTTAGAAGTTTACGATTTTATTGGATGGATAATACTTGATGCCAAAGAAAATACCCACGCTTTTTACATTGAGGTTGCCTTCTCCGATACCTGCCAGCGGCAAACGGATATAGGGTTCGGTTTGCACGGCGAAATTTTTACCTATTTTCCGCTCGTAACCCAACCCCATGTTCCACACGCCAAAGAGATGTTGGTTACTACCGAGGATTTCCATTTCCTCCGTGTAGCGATCTCCACTGTAGTTCTCATAAACCAGCGAGTAGGCTTCTTTCAGCATGAAATACGAAGACAAACCTGAACTAATAAACCAGCGGCTTTTCGATCCGTTGATGGGGTAGTACTTTATATTCAGGGGAACTTCGATCAGCCAGCAGTCGCCGATGAGTGCTTGATGAGGGGTATCGTATCCCCGCCAATACCCCCGTCCGTCTCGGTACCGCTTTTGGCCATGAATTGCGCCAATCGAAAGGCTCCAGCTGCTGCCTACAAAATAATCCAAACTGAAACCGACGCTTCTGCCAGAGCTAGCAAAATGGTCAAAGCGGATGGCACTGATATCGGGAGCAACCATGAATCCGAGTGCGATCCCATTTTTTCGGGGGATAGATGCGATCGGGTCCACCAGGATCTTTGAAGTTTTATGGATGCCTTCGTCTATTTCCACGTACAAAACACGGTTGAATTCATCAAATACGGTCCCTTTTGAATCCGCATCCCAAAGCAGGGGAATGGCTGTTCTCGGGTTTTTTGCGGCCCTTTTTCCGGTAAGCGAAGTAGGTTTTTGTACGGGTTTTTGGCTCGCTGCAGCGGCATTCTGACGTTTCGAGCGGTTGCTCTCAAAAATGGCGGGTAATGGTTTTTTTCCAACCGGGAGTTTTGCTTTATTATCAACGAACGCTTCCGAATCGGTTCGCAAGGAAGAATCACGTTGTAGCGAATTTTCATTACCGGTTTGAATACCATCGGTTGAAACCGTCATCAAAACCGTGAATATAAGTCCGGCAACCAGCAGAGACCCGAGTAAGTACCACCAAAAACCATTGATAGGCTGTGCTACATTGTTGGTGCTCCGCAGTTTTTCAAACCGGTCCCAATCCTTGGATTCATAGGGAATTTCTGGTTCGGCGGATAATTTTCTAAAGAAATCATCCAGCTCTTTATCACTCATTTTTGATACTTGCTTCTTCATGATTTCTAACGATTAACATTGCCCGCAACTTTTGTCTCGCTCTGTGAAGATTTGATTTTGAGGTTCCTGGGGAAATGCCCAGCATATTCGAGATTTCCTGGTGATCGTATCCTTCGATTGCATATAAATTGAATACCGTTCTATATTGCATTGGTAGCGCCTGAATAAGTTGGATCATCTCCGTGTATTTCAGGTCATCGGCTACGTCCTTTCCAAGATCTGGGATTTCTGAAATGGTTTCCAGGCCAATAGTTTGGGAATGATTTTGGTTTTTTTTGTAGTAGTTAATGGCTCCGTTGATCAAGATTTGCCTAAACCAAAGGGTAAAGGGGCGCGTGGTATCGTACCGATCAAAATGTTGAAACACCTTTAAATAGCCATCATTGAGTATTTCTACACTTTCTTCCCTACTTGTGGCGTACCGGAGGCAAATGCTCATTCCATAGCTGTAGAATTGCTTGTACAATTCCTCCTGACTTTTCGGGTCAGCGCTCGAAATTCCACGGATGAGCTCTTTTGACAGGTGTTTTTTCACGGTTGCTGGGTTTGTATTCGCCTGTACAGGCGGGAGCACCAAATGGTTGCGTAGGTGACAGTAATTTACGGAATCGTACCTATTAAATAACCAAATTGTATTTTTATCACCGGAAGTCTGTCTAAAGCTTCCTTTTTGGCGGCTACCAATTTCGAATGGTGCTTCCGCTGTCAAAACCTATTCGGTTGCAAGGGCGTTGAGCGGATTTTTCACCTTACGGTTGTTAAACAATCAAAAACGGGCCCGTTGGCAGCAATAGTAGCTGGCTTCCTAAGGGGTATACCCTGGCCGGTAGTGCTTCCTTGTCCGGCCCGTTGCAACAACCCGGAGAGGTTATCAGCAAATAATTCTAAACGATGCTTATTTGTGGGCAGGCTGTCTGCTGACTTTATTGGGAAAACCACAAGTAGGTGAACGATCCATGCAGCGCAGCCTCTCCCTGAAGAAGAAGTTCCGTTTTTGTATCAAAATGCATCCCAGGTAAGGTTGACGTTCCATTGAATTTTCTCCCGGTATTTTGGATGCCAGGTGGAAATTCAGATATCTGTGCGCCGACGAAGCGATTTGCCCGGCGGGAATGGCTTGTTTCATGTTTTCTAGCGCTCAACTAATTCGTGGGATTTTATTGCTTTATATTTTGTTATTGTTCATCTTGTTAAAAAATGGGAAAAATCATCGTTCTACTTTTTCTGTTCGTTTCGCAGATAGCCTATTCGCAAGATAACCTTTCTTTCAATTCAGATAGTCGGCATATTGAATACACAACCAAGGAAAGATTTCCTGCATTTTCGGCGGGTAAATCCACTAAGATGACATCGGTAAAAAGCGTCCTTGGGCTACAAGCAGGAATTGCAGAACCCCTACTGGGTTTGTTTTATGAGCGTTTGTTTTCCGCAAAACTAGCCGGAGAGGTTGCTGTCGGGTTAATAGGCCTGTCTATTGGCCCGAAGCTGTATTTTGCGCCAGCGAGGGCAGGGAAATTGAATGGTTATATAGGATTAATTGGGGGAGCGGGGTACTTTTCCGAGGGATCTTATGGGTACCTACCAATCGGTATCAGCCGTCTTTGGAAAAACAATATCCTGGTAAGTTTCGATATTGGACCTCATACAGGTAATGTGTTTAGCGATGGGGAAGTTATCCCCGCCGCGCGTTTTAAAATTGGCAAAGCATTTTAGAAATAACGTCGTCCGAGGATTCCCGCATTATTTTTTCGGCAAGTACTTGGCGGTTTTTATCGACAAAAATAAATCCTAGAAATCCCCGGTACGAGCGGTGCCGTCCTGCTGGTAATGAGGGCAGTAAATCCTGCGTTTTTTGGTAAACATGCGGGCAATGATCGATTTCTTTCTTCTGGTACGGTTTATCGGGACTAACGCTTGTGGAACATTTCCTGGATTGGAATCAGTTTGGCACATTCTAGCGGCCGCCGTGACTGTTTACAGGCATTGCCGCTTCATCGGATACAGTGAATTACGTGCTTGCCTGAAAATGCGTATATTGACGCAGCTCAAACAATAGGGGAAAGGGCGACGAAATAGAATCGAAATGATTGATAAAAATGGATTTTTGATTGGCTGCGCCACAGCACTAATCACGCTTAGTCTGTCTGCTATGGGGCAACGACAAATGGAATACCTGGACCGCGGCCTGATCGCCCTGCCGGACGAGAAGGGTGGGGTTTTTCTGAGCTGGCGCCTTCTGGGCGACGAACCCGCGGATACTGGGTTTGACCTGTACCGTATCTATGAAGAGGAGCCCGCAGTAAAGATGAACACCTCGCACTTGATTCAAAGTACAACGTTTATTGACCGCAAAGTCGATTTGAGCCGGAATCCCAGGTATTTCGTCCGGACAGGAACCCAAGATCAAAGCAAGTCTGTAGTGGTTTGGGAAAATTCCTTTTTGGAAATATCCCTACAGACACCGGAAGGCTATCGGCCCAATGATGCCTCGGCAGGCGACCTGACCGGAGATGGTCGGTATGAATTGGTCGTGCACATGACCGGCAAGTCCCGCGATAATTCCCAAGATGGATTTACTGACCCGCCGATTCTTCACGCCTATACCCTGGACGGAACCTTACTATGGGAGATTAACCTGGGCATCAATATCCGGGAAGGGGCCCATTATACCCAATTCATTGTGTACGACCTGGATGGAGACGGTGTGGCGGAGGTTTCCTGCAAAACGGCCGATGGAAGCAGGGACGGTCTGGGTACGGTCATTGGAGACGGCAGCAAGGACTGGAGAAACCAAGCTGGAAAGATTTTGGACGGTCCGGAGTATTTGACGGTTTTTTCAGGGAATACGGGACAGGCCTTGTCCACCGTAGCCTACATTCCGGATAGAGGCGATCTTTGCGGATGGGGTGGGGAAGGTGGAAATGCTGGAAACGACTGCAATGGTAACCGGGTGGATCGCTTTCTGGCGGGGGTTGGGTACCTGGATGGAAAAAAGCCCTCCTTACTTATGGCACGAGGCTATTATGGTAGATCGGTCATTGCTGCCTGGGATTTTGATGGGGAAACCCTTCGATCCCGTTGGGTTTTTGATTCGGAGGGTAGAGAAAACCCCTTTTCCGGACAAGGAAACCACAGTTTGAGCGTCAACGATGTGGATGGAGATGGACGGGATGAAATGGTATACGGAGCGATGGTGGTAGAGGATGACGGAAGCGGTCGCTACAGTACCGGACTGCGGCACGGAGATGCCCTGCATGTGAGCCGCTTTCACCCGGATTATCCGGATCAGGTGGTATGGGGAATTCATGAAAACGAAACCAACGAATCAGGCTTTGGTGTAGCCTTGTTCAACGCCAGAACCGGCGGCATTCTCTGGGGAGCCGAAGAGGGAAGGGACGTGGGAAGGGGCCTTGCTGCCGATATCGATCCCCGGCACGAAGGCGCGGAATTTTGGTGGAATGGATCCGGTGGATTGTATAATTTTAAGGGTGAAGAAATTGGGAAGAAACCAGGCAGCATTAATTTTGCCCTCTGGTGGGACGGGGATTTGTTGCGGGAATTGCTGGATAAAAACCGAATCGATAAGTGGGATTACGAAGCGGAACGGCTGTGCAATTTACTGACTGCAACGGGTTGTGCAGCCAATAACGGCTCTAAGGCCACGCCTGCATTATCTGCAGATTTGTTTGGCGACTGGCGGGAAGAGGTCGTGTTTCGAACGGAGGACAACCAATCGTTGAGAATTTATACCAGTAGGGAGGCAACGTCCTACCGATTTCCAACGCTGATGCATAACCCGCAGTACCGTCTTGGCATTGCATGGCAAAACGTGGGGTACAATCAACCTCCGCATACGGATTTTTATTTGGGTGAAGGGATGGAAGCTCCTAAATGGCCCAAAATAGCGATAGTAAAAAAAAGTAAATAAAATATCATACGTTCAGGACACTTCATCCCTGGAATCCGTACTGGCTATACTGTGAGATACTTGATACATTAAGCCGTACCCATGAAAAGTAAATGGTTGTTTTTCCCCGATGTCCTTTTGGTATTGGTCCTATGCCTTACCTGTGAGCGGCATGAGCTTCAGCAGATGCGGGAAAAGGGGCATGCAGTGCTTGCGAAAGCGCCTTCGACACCCGTATCGGAAGAAAAAACATACGCACCCAACACCGAAAAACAAAAAAGCTGGAAAGAATTGATTCAGACAGCGAATGGCTCATACTTTCGTTTGATGATGTATCATATAAAAGAGTAAGTTGGTGATTTTTTAATCCTTCTTTTTAGAAAAGGTAGGTGGTTACACGCTTACCTTTTTTTTATTTTCGCAATACTTCCCGTTTTTTACCACAGCCTTTTCGTTTTCAATCAGGTAAACCATTGCTTGCTTTGGAACGGGTAGGAAAAAAGAGTACGGACTTTATCCGAAGGAAGCCGGTTCGCGGTTGCCTAATTGGTGTCATTAACGCCGTTTATCCGGAAATCGCCACCGAGCTGGTATAAATGTTTGAAATCAAGGCTTTTTTAATTACTTTGGTTCGGAAACTGACGCAGTCAGCAAAAATGTGTATGCGCCTTTTAGTAAAAAATATTCGTTACCCCCTTTCCTTCTTCTTGTTTCTCGGTCTGTTGGTTTGGGTGCTTCGTGTAATGCCTATTGAAAACAAGCATCGGGTCATTCCGGAATTTGTTCTTGGCGAACGAATCGATTACAACCGGGATATTCGTCCCATTGTCAATAACAAGTGCATTGCTTGTCATGGAGGGGTAAAAAAGTCCGGTGGATTCAGTCTTTTATTCGAAGACGAAGCACTCGCTGTCAACGAGTCCGGTGAGCGAGCCATTGTACCGGGAAATGTCTGGAAAAGTGAACTCATCAAACGGATCAAACACGAGGACCCGGAATACCGCATGCCGCTGGAGTCGGATCCTTTGACCGAAGAGGAAATCGAACTATTTACCAAATGGATCAATCAGGGGGCTACCTGGGACGACCACTGGGCGTATAAGGCACCGCTTCCGCAAGAGGTTCCTTCTGCAGGTTCCGGATGGGCCATCAACGATATCGATCGATTTGTTGTCCAAAAACTGGAAGAAAAAAACCTGCGACCCAACCCCCTTTCGGATACGTATTCCCTCATCCGTCGGTTGAGTTTGGACCTTACTGGCTTGCCGCCAACCTTGGAAGCCGTACAGTCCTTCTCGGAAGACCGATCGGCAGATGCGTACGAGCGTCTGGTGGACCGCTTGCTCGCCTCCCCGGCCTATGGGGAACGCTGGGCGGCAATGTGGATGGATTTGGCCAGGTATGCGGATTCCAAGGGATACGAGGCAGATCGCCCCCGAAAGATCTGGAAATACCGGGATTGGCTGATACGTGCCTTCAATGATAACATGCCTTACGATCGTTTCATTACCGAACAGCTGGCAGGGGACCTGCTCCCCAATCCCACGGATGAAAATTACATTGCCACTGCCTTTCACCGCAATACGATGAACAACGACGAGGGTGGAACGGATAACGAAGAGTTTCGAGTGGCGGCCGTATTGGACCGGGTAAACACGACCTGGACCGTGGTACAGGGAACGACTATGGAATGCGTTCAGTGTCACAGCCACCCCTACGACCCGATACGGCACGAGGATTACTACCGTAGTCTGGCCTTTTTTAATCAGACTGCCGATGCAGATATTCCAAGCGAAGCCCCCTTACTCGTCGAATTCAAATCCGAGGAAGATCAGCAAAAATTACAAAAAATTCAAACCTGGGTAAAGGATGTGTCTTCGGCGAATCAGGGTCCGGCAGCGGATTATTTTACCCAACTTATCCGCCTGGGCGAACCCAAGCTTCATCCGCACTACTTTGAGCAAATGGACCGGGGTATACCCGTGAGAGGGACCGCTACCTTTAAAGTGGATCCCAAAATCCATTCGATTACGCGGCAACTCCCCTTTTCGGGGGAGGACCGGATGATGTTTAAGGTGCGCGTAGAGGGGGAGGCTGGTGCGATTCGCTTTCGGTTAGATAGCCTTCAGGGAAGGGAAGTAGCCGCCTGGGACGTTCGTGCCAAAACGAAAACCCGCTTTGATGAATCGAGGAAAAAGCAGGTCAGCTATTCGGTAAGCGAAGTGCTATCCATACCCCTCGAATCCCTGCAGGGAACGCACGATCTGTACCTGGTTTGGGAGGGCCTAGATGGTAAGGAGAGCACCTGCATCTTCGAATGGGTGATGCTGCACCATTCCCTTCCTGGCAAAGATCGGGCAGGGTATAAAGAAATGGAACAGACGTTCTATGAATTGTCTAATTCAGAAAAGGAAAAAGAGACGACGCCCGTGATGGTTTCCCTTCCGGAGCAATACCGACGCGAGACACGGATATTTGAAAAAGGTGCCTGGATGGTTCCGGGAGAACCTGTCAGCGCTGGCGTTCCGGCGATTTGGAACCCGTTTGATGAGGGCTATAGCCAAGACCGCCTGGGATTCAGTGAGTGGCTTTTCAGTCCCGATAATCCCTTGACGGCACGGGTAATGGTCAATCGGCTTTGGGAGCAATTGTTTGGCAGGGGTCTGGTATCGTCCCTGGAGGATTTTGGTTCACAGGGATTTGCTCCAACACACCCGGAATTATTGGACTGGTTGGCCTTGCGTTTTTCCCGGGACCTGAACTGGGACATCAAGCGATTGCTGAAAGAAATTGTGCTATCGGCCACCTATCGCCAGTCTTCTCATTTCAAAAATCCTCAAGAGGATTTGGATCCGCTGAATGAGTGGCTGTCCAGAGGGCCCCGGCTGCGGTTGACAGCAGAGCAGGTGAGGGATCAGGCATTGGCTGTTTCCGGATTGTTGAGTGACAAAATGTACGGGCCAAGTGTGATGCCGGAACAGCCGGAGGGAATCTGGCAGGTGGTTTACAGCGGGGATCAGTGGAGAACAAGCAAAGGAGAAGACAAGCACCGCAGGTCGCTGTATACCTTTTGGCGGAGAACCAGTCCGTACCCCTCCATTATAGCGTTTGATGCGCCAAGCAGGGAGTTCTGCCTGCCCAAACGGATCGCTACGAATACGCCCCTTCAGGCCCTGGTTACGCTCAATGATCCGGTATACCTGGAAGCGGCGGAAGCGATGGGAAGAAATGTGTTGGCAAACGCAACGTCAGACGATGAACGGCTGGCGCTGTTATATAGCCGGGCCACGGGAAGGGGGATCAGTGAGGAGAAGCTTTCGGACTTGCAGGTTTTGCTAGAGCAAAGTCGTGCATATTTTGACACACAGCCGGAGGCCGTGTGTCAATTAGTGGGAGAAGAAGACAAAGAATTGGCGGTCTATACCGTGGTAGCCAATGCGGTAATGAACCTGGATGAATTTCTAATGAAGTCATGAGTAAACGAATTAGTTTAGCCGACGAACAACGGTACCGGTACCTGCAAAGCAAAACCCGCAGGCATTTCCTGAAGCAGTGCACCACCGGATTGGGTGCTCTTGCCCTGGGAGGGATGATGGGCTGCCAGAGGTCCCCGGGCTTGGAGGCCTCCGGCCAGGAGGTGGAAAACCTGCTCCGACAGGTACCTCATTTTGCACCCAAAGCCAAACGCATCATATACCTGCACATGGCCGGCGCACCTTCCCAATTGGAGCTGTTTGATTACAAGCCCGAGTTGGCCAAATTGGACGGGAAGGATTGTCCCCAATCCCTACTGGAGGGAAAGAAATTTGCCTTTATTCAGGGCATTCCCAAGATGCTGGGGCCTCAGGCCGTATTTCGGCCCAGAGGGGAATCTGGCATGATGGTATCCGATAATTTGCCCCATTTTTCGACCATCGTCGATGAGGTGACCCTGATCAAAACCATGCACACGGACGAATTTAACCACGCTCCTGCGCAGTTGCTTCTGCAGACCGGTTCGCCCAGGTTGGGGCGCCCCAGCATGGGGAGCTGGGTTACCTACGGGTTGGGTTCCGAAAACGAGGATTTGCCTGGATTTATGGTATTGGTATCGGGAGGAAACACCCCGGATGCTGGCAAATCGGTATGGGGAAGTGGTTTTTTGCCTTCTGTTTACCAGGGCGTGCAGTGCCGATCCGAAGGAGATCCGGTCCTCTACGTGACCAACCCCTCCGGAATGGACGGCTCCCTGCGCAAACAGACCATCGATGCCATTAACCGAATCAATGAAAAGGAATATCAGGAATTTGGTGATCCGGAGACCCTGACACGCATTTCCCAGTACGAAATGGCGTACCGCATGCAGACTTCCGTCCCTGAGGTGATGGATATCAAGGATGAGCCGGCTTACATCCACGAGATGTACGGAACCGAACCCGGCAAAACCTCCTTTGCCAACAATTGCCTGCTGGCCCGACGACTGATTGAAAAAGGGGTTCGGTTTGTGCAGTTGTTTGACTGGGGCTGGGACATGCACGGGGTAGCGGAGCGTGAATCACTGGATAAAGGATTGACGATCAAATGCAAGCCGGTGGATCAGGCCATGACTGCGCTGGTGAAGGACCTAAAGCAGCGGGGCTTGCTGGACGAAACCTTGGTGGTTTGGGGAGGAGAATTTGGCCGTACCCCCATGCAGGAAAACCGGGGCGGCCGGGAATGGCCGTACAAAGGTAGGGATCACCACACCGAGGCCTTTCCCATATGGATGGCCGGTGGCGGCGTGAAAGGAGGCTTTACCTATGGAGAAACCGATGAAATCGGCTATTATGGGATTAAGGATAAAGTGCATGTACATGATTTGCAGGCAAGTATTTTGCATTTGATGGGCATGGATCACGAAAAATTTACCTATTTTGCCCAAGGAAGGGATTTTAGGTTGACCGACGTGTCAGGAAAAGTAGTACATAAACTATTCGCATAAATTACATGGAGCAATCATCAGACATCATCATCTTTTTCGGGAGGTTTCACCCCTTGTTTCTACATCTTCCTATTGGCTTTTTAGCCTTGGGATTTCTTATGGAATTCATGTCTCGCCGGGAGAAGTTTTCGTACCTGAAACCTGCCATTGGCTTTGTACTTGGACTGGGCGCGCTTTCGGCGTTGCTTACCGCTATACTTGGACTGATGTTGGCCCAGGCCGGAGATTATGGCGAAGATTTGTTATTTATTCATCAATGGGCTGGCATTTTGCTGGTGCTCTTCGCATTTGGCACCTGGTGGCTCTACGGGCAAAAGGAAAAAAAGGCTACCCTGAAATTAAATCGTGCCTACATGAGCTCGTTTGCGCTCATGATGGTTTTTTTGGCAGTGGCCGGTCATTATGGCGGATCGCTGACCCACGGGGCAAATTACCTTACCCAATACCTGCCAAATGGAATCAAGCAACTGGCGGGCATGCCGATAGAAGAAAAGGGTCCCAAATTAATTGAAAACCTGGACGAGGCCGTGGTGTATACCGATATCATCCATCCCATCATGGAGATTCGGTGCAATTCCTGTCACAATGCCAGTAAGAAAAAAGGCGATTTGCAGATGCATACCCGGGAAGCACTGCTAAAAGGTGGGGAAAATGGTCCCATCTTCCTCGCGGGAAATGCCACAGAAAGCGAGATGATCAAGCGAATTCATCTGGATCCCAATCACGATGACCACATGCCTCCCAAAGGAAAATCCCAATTGACGGACGAACAGGTCCTGCTCCTGGAATGGTGGATCAACGAAGGAGCGCCTTTTGATAAAAAGGTCGCAGAACTTAAGGCAGATCAGGAGGTACAGTCGGTATTGCTCACCCTCGCCGATCCCAATGCAAATAAGTCGGCCGTGGAAATATTGCTCGGAGAAGGAACCATAGCTCCCGACCAGGAAAAGCTAAGGGCTTACGCCGAACAGGGGATTTCCGTGAAGTCTCTTTCCAATGATTCGAATTGGTTACAGGTGACCTTATATAGAAAAGATTCGGTAGATCAGGTATTGGAAAAACTAGCTGTAGATTTTCCCGAGCAAATCACCTGGCTTGATGCAAAAGATACGCCGTTGACCGATACGGGCCTGGCTGCGGTTGGAAAGATGAAAAACCTTACCCGCGTGCGGGTAGAGAAAACGCGCATTTCCGACGCAGGGCTGGCGCATTTGGCTAGCCTGGAATACCTGGAATCCTTGAATCTCTATGGGACCGAGGTCAGTGATGCCGGGCTGGAACACCTGGCAGGATTGCCTAATTTGAGGCGTCTCTACGCATGGGAAACGGGTATCAGTAAGGAAGCCGCTGCAGAATTCGTCGCTACGGGTGCGAAAGTCGATATCAATTTGGGCTACGAAGTTAACGTCATTGACTCGCTTAATGTAGAGGTAAAGCCAGTGGCCGTGAACAACTAGCCCTATTTCCCAAGTACCTCCCAGATGCGGTTCAGAAACAGAAATGGTACCGGGCTCTGATCGGGGTTTTCTCCTAGCCGTACCAAAACCAGGCGTTCCGAGGGTACCACGCAAAGGAACTGCCCATCCCGGCCCATGGCGCATACCATGTCTGAGGGTCCTTCTGGTATAAAACTTCCCGGGAAGGTGGTTTGCACACCGGGAAGCATAAAGCTTTCCTTGCCATTCAGCCACCAAAGGTAGCCGTAACTTTCGTTGTAGTCCTGAGAGGTTGAAAGCATCGCGGAGAAGTAGTTTTTGTCGCGAACGATCTCCTCTTGTTCCCATCGGCCTCCGGCGAGAATCATCAACCCAAAACGGGCCATGGAGCGGGCATCACTAAAAAATACCTGGTTGAATCCTATTTTTTGCCAAAAACCGTTCATTCCTATCTTTGATCCGATTTTTTGGTGAAAAAAGTCGGGAAAATCCGAACCGGTGGAACGGGTCAGGATGGAATCCAACAACGTGTAGGGTGCGTTGTGATAGGCCCAGCGTTTCCCGGGATCGGTCAGGTACCGCAGGCTTTCGGGACTGTAATCATCTGGATTGCTTACATCATCTGCTAGTCCCGTAGTCATGCTCAGGTGGTGGTGCACCTGAATTTGGGGTTCTTTTTCTGTGGGAAGACTGCTCCAGCCAGGTCCCAGGATTTCACTGGTGGACTCATTCAGGGAAAGGTATCCTTCCTCTTGGGCGAGGCCGACCAACGTGGCCGTTAGTGTTTTTCCCGCAGAGGCCCAGTACCAGAATGAGCTTTGCTGAAAGGGTAGGTTAGAAGCCAGCCGGTTTCCGGAATAGAACTCCAGGGCGATTTTTCCATCTTTCAACAGGATAAAGGCTCTGCTGCCGTTCTCGACCAGCATTTTTTCCAGTTCTTGTACCTTCGCCTCCTCCAGCTGAATCGAAGTGGTTTCCCAGTTCTCGGAAAGTAGCGGTGGAAAGTAAAGGTCGCTTGCGGGAACAGGGTCGGGCGCAGGCTCTTGCTCGCAACCACAAAAAGTAAGGATCAAAAAACTAAAAATAAGAAACCTGTTTTTCATCGCACGTACAACTAATTGTACCAAAACTAACGATTTTTTGTGGGAATCGTATCAAGAAATTCACCAGTCAATTTGCCCAATCAAAGCTGCTCCGGTGAACAGTTGATTCTTCTTGTGATTACGGTCGTTCGTTGACCTATTGGCCGGTCCATAAAACGGGAGAGCGCAACTGGTGAAAACGATTTTTTTTAAGGCTGACCTCGCTGTAAGCGAAAGGATGGGCTGTTTTGATCTACTATTTCCGCAATTCCTTTTGAAGCTAGTAATAGACAGGGAATTGCGCAGCCAATTATCCGTTTTGTCACCTGCAAAGTCGGCGAAAAAAAGTGATTTTCACAACCCCTGTGCCTATATTTACGTCCAATAGCTGCACCGTTTTTTAACAGCCATACACAAATTATGAAAAAAGTACTCATTCCCATTGGTATCCTTGTTTTGATCGGCATCTTTGTATACAGCAAAGCCGTAGGGGTCTACAATACCTTTGTCCAAACCGAAGAATCCGTCAACGGTCAATGGGCCGAAGTGGAAACCCAGTACCAGCGCCGGGCAGACCTGATTCCAAACCTGGTAAACACCGTAAAGGGCTATGCCGACTTTGAACAGGAAACCTTGACGGGTGTCATCGAAGCCCGTGCGAAGGCCACTTCCATCACCTTGCAGGCAGATGACCTGAGTCCGGAAAATATTGCCCGATTTCAGGACGCGCAGGATCAACTCAGCGGATCGCTTAGCCGGTTGTTGGTGGCCGTGGAACGGTATCCGGACCTGAAAGCGAACCAAAACTTTCTCGAACTGCAAGCCCAGCTCGAAGGTACGGAAAACCGGATTGCCGTGGCGAGAAGAAACTTTAACCAATCCGTGCAAGGGTACAACGCCAACCTGCGGACCTTCCCCAATAATATCTTTGCCGGCTGGTATGGATTTGAACGAAAGGGATATTTCGAAGCCGCTGCAGGCGCTGAAAATGCACCTACGGTAGAATTTTAACGATAGGACATATGGCCGAGAAACTATTTAGTCCAGCAGACCGGGCCATCATCACCGAGGCCATCCGGAACGCAGAAGCCAAAACATCCGGCGAAATCCAGGTTCACATCGAAAGCCACTGTAGCGGTGAAGTGCTGGACCGGGCTGCGGAAGTATTTGAAAAACTCAAAATGCACCGGACTACCTACCGCAACGCGGTGCTATTCTACCTGGCAGCAGAAGACCACAAATTTGCTATCTTGGGTGATGCAGGCATCAATCAAGTGGTACCGGAAAACTTCTGGGAAGCTATCAAGGATGAAATGGTGGTGCATTTTAAAAAGAGAGAATTCACCGAAGGACTTAGAAAAGGCATCGAACTATCCGGGCAACAGTTACAGCAACATTTTCCATTTGACCAAAAGGGGGATATTAACGAATTACCCAACGAAATTTCCTTTGACTAAGCTACCATGACCAACATACCGTTTTTTTCCTTTTTGCTTACCTTATCCCTTTCATTTTCTGGCTGGGCGCAGGGAGATTTTCCGGAAAAACCCAATCCACCCCGTCTGGTAAATGATTTCTCTGAGACCCTTTCTGCACAGGAGATCAGACAGCTCGAAAACAAACTGGTTGCGTATGACGACAGCACCTCCACTCAGGTCAGCGTTGTTTTGATCAACTCCGTTGGGCCCTATGCGATCAGCGATTATGCCTTTCAACTGGGAGACAACTGGGGGATTGGAAGAAAGGACAAGGACAACGGCATCCTTATCCTCGCCGCGATGAAAGACCGCAAGGTGTTTATCGCGACGGGATACGGCATGGAAGGTGCCGTTCCCGATGCCTTGGCCAAGCGGATTGTCGAGCAGCTCATCGTGCCCAATTTCCGATCAGGGAATTATTTTGCCGGCCTGGATCAGGCCACGGATACGATCATTCAACTTGCGTCGGGAGAATACGATGCAGCGCAATTGTCTGAAACGGACCGACCAACTCCCGTGTTTCCCCTGGTACTGCTTTTTATGGGTGGCCTGCTGATTTTGACGCTGATTAAAAACCGACGGGATAATAACAATCACATGGGCGGAAAACGTGGAGGCGTGGACATCTTCACTACGCTGTTGCTCGCCAACATGCTTGGCGGCGGCCGGGGAAAATTCGGTGATTTTTCCTCCGGCCGGGGAAGCTTCGGTGGGGGAGGAGGAGGTTTCGGTGGCTTCGGTGGCGGCAGCTTTGGTGGCGGAGGAGCCGGTGGAAGCTGGTAAGGCGTTAGCGACCAAGGCGACGCCTACTCTTTTGAACAAAAGATCCGAACTACACCCTCCCTAACCGGTCCAGCAAGAACCAACACCTATCGAACGGTTGATCGCTTTCGAACCGCTAACTTTATGCGTCATTCGTTGGTGTTTGGCAGCATAGTCGAGGTTTTTCGATTAATTGCCGGAGAGCGGGTACAAATTCTTGCGTTTTGATTGAAGCAAAAATAGAACGGTAAATGGCTTTTTTTTTCATATAGCCTAAATTAATCGCTTGCTACTACATAAATCAACCAAGCGAGTGTCGAAATCAGGACCTTACGTTGGTGATTCATACCGGCGAAAACGGTTTGGCTATGCTAGCGAACCCTTAGTAACGCCTTCGGGAAATACCCCGGCAGACGCGCTATTGGCTAAACGAAATAAAATACGAACGTGCTAAATCGGCTACTGCCAAAAACAATCTTTCCGATCTGCTTGCCCTTGCTGGTTATTGTTGGCTTTATCCCTGAATCCGAAAGTTGCACCCGGGGGTGTAAAGAGGCCCAAACAATACGGTGCTAACCGGGAGTACAGGGGAATAGGGCGCAGTGGAGAAGTGGGGAAAAATCCCATCGAATGGGCATCCAAATACGGTAGCCTGGGGGTAAGCTCCTGGGATATTTCCACCACGATGCTTTCTATCAGATCATGACCAACGATTCTCCCTACGAGCAGCAGCTCGCGATCAGCAAGTACTGGGAAAACATCCCGAGAAAGACCTTTTTTACCCGGCTCAGTGATTTCCTTCGATTGTTTTGTACGGGCATCTTTTTTTCTCAGTTCCATCGCAAAGACATACAACATGCGAGGGGCCTTGGCCAGCGTATTTAGCCTTATCCGAGACGTATCTGTTCCATACGGATTCGAAATCGAAGGCTACCCCATTTTGTCTACCACCCGTTTGCGCATGGTGGCCGACCAGAAAAACCTGGTGTACCATTTCGAAGTGGCCCTGAGGCCGAATGCCTTTTGGGTGGATTTGAAGAAGATCGATTTCAGCGGAAAAGCAGCCATACCAAAACCGGATCTATCCAACCAACAGACGTATTCGGGGGAAACCTCCGGTTACTGTAAGGAATCAGCGCCTTTTCGGTTTATTGGGTTCTAAGGCGGCTGGTGTTATAGAGGGGTAGGCACAGCGTTACTGTTTGGCTTGAAAATCTGTTTTTGAAAATCAAAAAATAGATTGGTGAAATGTTTTTTTGAAAAAAGTAGATCTTTCCTTGGTAGGATTTATCTTTTTCGGCGTATTACACGTTGGGTACAAGTGATTGTGCGGCCATTTTTGCCAGGTGCCTCCTTCGTTGTGCCGGTAATCGGTTAATTGACAGAAGACCAACATAAAACATCAGTCCATGAAAAACTATGTACCCATTTGGCTGCTTGCCGTATTTATCTGGGGCCTTGTTTCCTGCTCAACTCGGGAGAACCAAACCCTGGATCTTTCCAAGGCCGTGATTTTGGTTTCGCCACAGATTGCCGGCTCGATGCAGGAAACGGTGTCAACCATTTTGGTAGAAGAGATCGAAAAACGAAGCACTATCCCTCTTGAACTGGGCAACGGTTGGGAATCCGATACCCGAATTGCCCTCGCGCTGGCTACCGATACGGTGCTCTTTAGAAAGACCGTTCCTTCACGAGCGGGATCCGACGCTCCGGAACAACAAGATGAAGGCTACAGGATCTTTCATGAATTTGACGAGGCAGGGAATACGCTCTGGGTGATCGGTGCGGATACCCGGGGAATTTTGTATGGCATTGGCAAACTGCTGCGAACGGCCGACCTGAGCGAGGGTAAGGTCGCACTCAGCAGGAACATCGATTTTTCCGAATCCCCGCAGTATGCCCTTCGCGGGCATCAGTTTGGGTACCGGAACACGGCCAATTCCTGGGATGCCTGGACGGTAGAGCAGTTTGATCAGCATTTTCGGGAGCAGGTGCTCTTTGGGGCCAATTCCTTTGAAAACATTCCTTTCCAGGAAGTGGGTTCCAGCCCACATTTTAAAGTGAATCCGCAGCAAATGGAGTTGGAACTCAGCCGAATCTGTGAAAAATACGACGCCGATTATTGGGTTTGGACCCCGGCTCCCCGAGACCTGAGTGCGCCCGGAGCCCCTCAGGAGGGGCTTCAGAAACAGGAAGACTTTTATGCGCGTGTTCCCCGATTGAATGCAGTATTTGTTCCAGGAGGCGATCCCGGGGATAACCATCCTTCCGAGCTAATACCCTATCTGGAGGATCTGTCGGCGGTGTTGCACCAATACCATCCGGATGCGGGTATCTGGGTTTCCCTGCAGGGATTCAACGAAGAAAAGGTGCGGTATTTTTTTGACTACCTGCAGACCAATAATCCGGATTGGCTGGCGGGGGTGGTGAACGGGCCCAGTAGTCCGCCGGTTGCCCTGGAACGAGAACTCCTGCCGGAGAAATACCTCCACCGGTTTTACCCCGATATTACCCATACCGTTCGCTGCCATTATCCGGTTGAAAACTGGGATCAGGCCTATGCGCTGACCCTGGGCAGGGAACCCTGCAACCCGCAGCCGGAAATGTATACGCGCTTGTTTAACCGGGACAGCCCCCATACCGATGGGTTTATCACGTATTCCGATGGTACGCATGACGATGTAAATAAAGCCGTATGGAGCCAATTGGGTTGGGATCCCGGAAAAGATCCGGAAACCATTGTGCGGGAATATACCCGGTTTTTCTTTGGTGCGGAGCTGGCGGAAAAAGCCGCTCTGGGGATTTTCGCGCTGGAAGACAATTGGGACGGACCCATTTTGGAGAATCCAGACATAGAAAAAACGCTGGCCCTTTGGAAAAAATTGGAGGCAGAAAACCCCGAACTGGCCGGAAATTGGCGCTGGCAGCAATTGCTGATGCGGGCCCATTACGATGGATACATCAAAAAACGCCTGGCTTTTGAAAAAAAGCTGGAAACCGAGGCCTACGCCATTCTGGCCAAAGCCGACTCCATCGGGGCCGATCAAGCGATAGAGCAGGCTTTGCAACGCCTGCAAAAAGTGGAAACCGAGCCGGTGTCTCAGGACCTTAAGGAAAAAGTATTTGCTTACGGAGAAATGCTTTTCCAGAGCGTGGGGGCCCAGACCAGTGTGGAAAAATACGGTGCCAGTGGTGCCGAGCGGGGTGCCATTCTGGATTTTATCGATTACCCGCTCAACAACCGCTGGTGGTTGGAAGACGAGTTTGAAAAGGTACGTTCGCTGGGATCCGAGGCCAAAAAACTCGCCCGGTTGGACTTTATCCAAACCTACGAGTACCCGGGAGAAGGAAGCTTTTACGACAACATCTCCAGCGCCGATGCCAAACACGTGACGTCCAAAACCGATGATGCCATCGACTTCTTGTGGGAAAACAACGGGATCAACCGTAAGCGGCTGTCCACGCAGTTGTTCCAGTTTACGCCCACCTTGTCCTACGATGAGCTGGACCCGAATTCCGATTACCTCATTCGGGTTTCGGGCTATGGGGAAGCCCTCCTGCGGGCCAATGGACAACGGCTTACACCTACCAAATATGAGAAGGGATACGAGGAATTCAAGGAATTTCCGCTTCCCAAGGAATTGATCTCGGATGGCAAATTGGAAATCAGTTTCGATAAGCCCGACGAAGAGCACCTGAACTGGCGTCAGCAATCGCGGGTAACGGATGTTTGGGTCATCAAACAATAACGGGTAGGGCAAAGGCTGGCTGACCTACCATGATTCAAGCAATGAACGGAAAGGTAGGTATTCCCTAGACAAAGGCAAACCAGGTTATCGACTAGCGGCAGAAAAGGCCGAAAGTCGCGAATTGGCGTGTATTTCTTTCCGCCCGGGGCCAGAAAATTGCCGATTCCAGTGGTTTTTTGATCCCGAATCCTTATTTTGAGTTTGGAATTGAAATCACCGAGAGATGTAGGATTTGTACCTACGTTATGCTACCTCCCGGAGATCGCTTGATACGGACACGCCTTCAACCAACGCCATTCCTACGATGCCCTTAAACCAAACGGAACGTCAAATTTTACGCAAACACCTGATCGAATCGCTAAGTGGTGAAAAAGCACACATGACTTTCGATAGGGCCGTGACCGACTTTCCGCTGGAGACCATCAACAATAAAGTGCCGGGCATTCCCCATTCTCCCTGGTTCCTAGTAGAACACATGCGAAGGGCGCAGCGGGATATCATCGAATTTATTAACAACCCCAACTACCGGGAAATGAACTGGCCGGAGGACTATTGGCCAACAGCCGAAGCGGACACGTATACCTGGAAACAATCTATAGAAGGTTTTTTTGCCGACCGAAAGGAACTGATCCGGCTGGTAGAAGATGATTCGATTGATCTGTTTGCCCCCATTGCGCATGCTCCGGATTACACGATATTCCGGGAAATTATCCTCATGGCCAATCACCACTCCTACCATACCGGTCAATT
Source organism: Cyclobacterium xiamenense (assembly GCF_900109255.1). Lineage (NCBI taxonomy): Bacteria > Pseudomonadati > Bacteroidota > Cytophagia > Cytophagales > Cyclobacteriaceae > Cyclobacterium > Cyclobacterium xiamenense. The sequence goes on from NZ_FNZH01000001.1 coordinate 429,280, forward strand.
GCTTTACCTCAAAAGGGCGCTGGAAGGATAGGCAGTAAAAGCCTGGTTCATAGATCTATAAATATCGGATTGCCCGATGGATAAGCCAACCCGCCATTTCCGAGCCAACCGCAATTTTTTGCAAGCCCTGCAACCGGGGTCAATATTTTTTAGTACCTTAGAATATTCGGTTTGCCCTCAGTTTTGGTTAGGCGATAGTTGGTAGGAAATCCGGGGTAGCTGCTAAAAATCAACTATTGGTTCGGGGCTAATCGAAGTCCGGTAAAATTAAAGCGATGCAATACGAGGCAGAAACCGTTGGTCACTACCTGGAACAGTTGGAATCAGACTGGAGAAAGGAGCTATTGGAGGAAATTGCTTGTTCGGCTGGTGTTTTTTTGCCCTGACCTAGAAAACTTTCGATGCTGTTCGCATTATAATCCCAAGTTTTTAATGTAAACTCTGAAACCGATTCAGATGGCAGTGTAGGATTCGTATGACTGAAACGATACCTAATAAAATCGTTTTTCAAGGATTTACCAGGGATAAGATCGGCCGACCGAAATGGTACCCGAGGCTGTCTAGTTGACAGCCTTTTTCCATTTCCATTTTGGGAGTTTGATTCCTTTAGAAAACCCTATGCTGCATAGTCGGTTGGTGTTTGGTATCCAAGCGCCTGAAGTGGTCTTTGCCGCAAAGGATTTTAAATTTTTTGTAGGTTTCGCTTCACTTCGTGGATCGATCATTAGATTCTCATTGAATAAAGGGTTTCCATAAATCTCAGGGGAAAGATCACAATATATAGAAAGCGTTAATGGCAAAAAGAATTCGACCCCTTTGGGGTCGTGGTTTAATATCTATTCATTGATGCTATAAACATTTGATCCCTCCGGAATCATGTGGGTAACGAAGCTCTTCAATATTAACGAAAAATATAATTATTAAAGTACCGATTAGGGGGTGTCCATACGGAATACTACCTAATATTTAATTATAAGCTTAGAGCAATAATATGCATATAGCAACGATCCTAAAGGGAAAATGGCTGACCTCGGAGAGGTCGCATGTTTATAGCGCGAAGCGATAGGAATAACCCACGACCCCGTCGGGGTCGTATTTTTCGGAATCAAAATGGTTTTGGAACCTCCTTCAAATTTCGGCCAAAAAGTGTTCGGCATATCAGAATATTGTTTGCTTTTTGGTTATGTCTTAGGCCATTGGGTATATGGCTGGGAATTCTGACAGGTTGTAAATGTAGTTTTTGTATTGAATTTTACCATACCGGTCTGAAACGGACGTAGGCTCTGCTGGGGAGCAATCTACGAAAAAGATAACCCGACCAAGAACAAACTGATCCAAAGCGTGTGGGATGCCACTTTAGCTTTTTAACAACAGCAGGGAATGAATACTCAGGATTGGGAAATGCCTACTTTATTAAACGAAAGCCAAAGGTCTTCCAAGGTGATGTCATAAAATAAGCGACAAGATTCCAAATCTTTCCAATCTATTCAGTTCACCTTCCATTATGTTCAATTCACTTTGATTGGCAGTTCATCCCTATCCACTTTCCCCTATTTTTGATCATGTAAAAGAGAAATACAATTGAATTTAACTTTCAATCACTTTAAAATTAAAATCTATGAAATCCTTAAAAATCTTGTCCTTTTTCTTTGCCCTTTTTTTACTGGGCACCAACACTAGCTTTGCGCAATCACAAGAAACGAAGCTGACCGATGAACAGAAAGAACAACTGGCTCAAAACCTGGAAGAATTCCAGGAGATTTTAAACCTTTCGGAAACGCAAAAATCTGAATTTGAATCCATTACAAAGAAATATGTAGGTCAGATGATGGCCGTTAGAGATGGTGGAGGAAGTAGGTATTCGAAGTACAAAAAGGTACAGTCTATCAGCAGGAATAGAAATGCCGAAATGAAAAAATTGCTTTCCAAAGAACAGTATGAGACCTACCTAGAAAAGCAGAAAGAGATGCAGAAGAAGATGAAAGAAAAACGAGGTTAAATCTTAAAATAAAGCTTTATAAAGATGAAAAACAAAAAGGTCCTAATTTATAGTGCATCAAGCATTCTGGCAATACTTATCATTTTTGTCCTTGCATTGCCTTCTATTCTGAAATCCTTTGGTTTGCATCCGGATTTTGAAAGCAGCAAGCAATACGACATGACAGGAAAACGAGCCTTGATCGTTTGTACAAGTCATGAAGTACTCAACAAACCCGGTGAAACAACAGGAGACCCAACAGGGGTTTTTGGTTCAGAAATGACCATCCCTTATTACGATTTCCTTGATGCCAACATGGAGGTAGATGTAGCCAGCATTGAGGGAGGAGAAATACCGATCGACCCACAATCCTTTTATTATTTCATAAAAGATGACGCCGATAAAAGGTATTTGAAAGATGGGGTCTTTCAGGCCAAAGTACAAAACTCCATTCCGCTGAGAGCTGTCGACTTTACAGAATACGATGTGGTGTTCTTTGCCGGAGGTTGGGGAGCTGCCTACGATATGGCTCAATCAGAATTATTAGCCGATATGGTTTCTGATGGTTATTATAATTCAGATGTAATCTTCGGCAGTGTTTGCCACGGCGCTTTGGCATTTGTAGAAGCCAGGGACAGTACGGGAGCATATTTGATAAAGGGAAAAACGATGACTGGGGTTACGCAAAAACAATTGGACGAATTGGGCATCGAATTTACCCCGAAACACCCGGAGGCAGAGTTGAAGAAAGCCGGAGCCAATTTTCAAGCCAACACGAAAAGAAGGGACTTTTTCGCTACCCTAACGGTCGTGGATGAAGAAAAGCGCTTTGTCACCGGACAGAATCAAAACTCAGGACATGAAACGGCCCAATTGATTATGAAAGTATTATCTGAAAATCAGTTATGAAGATAAGAGCTTTATGCAGGTATGTATGCCTATTTTTTAGTCTTTTTGGGTTCAATGAATCCGGTTTCACTCAGCATGATACGACTCAACGTCTCCCCAACATTGTAGTATTATTGGTTGATGACTTGGGTTTCATGGATTTTGGGATCTATGGTGGAGAAGCACGCACCCCTACGATTGACGGATTGGCCAGGAAGGGGATGATGTTCACCAATATGCATGCCTCGCCGGCATGTGCCCCTTCCCGGGCGATGCTGATGACAGGGACCGATAGCCATTTAGCCGGTGTAGCCAATTTACCGGAAATGCTTCCAGAAGCATATCAGAATAAACCCGGATATGCAGGGGTATTGAACAATCGGGTGCAAACCATTGCTACTCGATTAAAGGAAGTAAACTACAACACGTATGCGGCGGGAAAATGGCATTTGGGGCACGATGAACATACTCTCCCGACCAAGCGAGGATTTGACCGCTCTTTTATTTTGGGAGCTTCGGGTGCCAATAATTATGAGGCTCAGGGCTATTTGCCCATGAAACCTACAGCCCAGTGGTATGCTGATGGAGCGGAGGTCGACCTTCCCGATGATTTTTATTCCTCAAAAACCTACATCGACAAAACCATATCCTTTCATCAAGAAGAAAAAAATAAAGACAAACCCTTCTTTGCTTACATCGCCTTTCAGGCCATTCACGCTCCCATACAGGCTCCTAAGGAATTCGTCGAACCGTATAGGACTACCTATTCAGCAGGATGGGATAAGCTACGCCTAAGCCGCTTTGAAAAGGCTAAGGAATTGGGGTTTATTTCCCCCAATGCAGAGTTAAATGACATCTTTCCTCAGTTCCAAAAATGGGGGGAACTCGGCGTAGAAGATCAGGAAATGTATACAACAGATATGGCTGTCACAGCGGGTATGATTGAAGCGATGGATTTCCACATAGGGCGCTATGTTGATTATTTAGAGCAAGAAGGGCTGATGGACAATACGATCTTCATCATTACTTCTGATAATGGTCCAGAAGGGACAGCGTACCACAGTACAGTCATGAAATGGGCTTTGAGGCAGGGTTACCATCGTAATTTTGACAAGTTCGGTGACAAAGGATACTATGGAGCCACGGGACCTGAATTTGCCCATGCCATGGCCTCTCCCTTTTCTTATTTTAAATATTACGCCGGCGAAGGTGGGGTACGGGTTCCCTTTATTATGAGTGGGAATAGTATTCCTCAAGGGATCCAATCTAACTCCTTCTGTTTTTTTACGGATATCGCGCCAACTCTTTATGATTTAGTAGGGCTTTCTCCTACCGCCAACGAAGGTTATGCACCCATTACCGGCAAGAGTATGCTTGCGCATATTACCGATCCCACACAGCCCATATATGGAGAGGATGAAGGGGTAGGCTTAGAATCTGGCAACAGTTCTGCCTATTTTCTAGATGGATATAAGATCGTAAAGAATAATATTCCCCTCGGGGATAATACCTGGCATATGCACCACCTGCCGACCGATCCGGGGGAGACAAAAGATCTGGCTCTTGTTCAGCCTGTTCTTTTTCAAAAGATGCTTTCCAAATACCAAGATTATGCTTCTGCAGTGGGCGTGATCGACATGCCGGAAGGCTATTCTGCTGAAATGGAGGTCACCAAAAAATCGGTTGTCGCTATCCGTAAATCAGCTTCACCATTCTTACTGGTTATAATAATTTGCATTGCCCTATTTATTATTTGGCGTAAAAGGCGAAAACAGATAAAAGGCAAGTCAGAATGGATGAGCAAGAAATAAAAATGGTCAAAGGAATGATTTAATTATACGGCCATTTCTCAAAGAAGTCAGAGCGCGATATGGTGGAACTATATATATGGTCAATGAAGGGGCTTTTATCAGCTTGACAGTTAAATCGAATCAAAATCTAATTAAAGAACTATTGAAATAACACGTATGGAGAACAAAGCCATTTATATAAAAGCGGTGCTAGTTGTTTTTGGAATGCTTATACTGAGCAGGATTCCCACATTGGTTTCCGGGAATGTGGACAGAGTCACTTTGGTATCTACTGCAGTGGAGTCCCTGTTTTTTGTGTGGGGCATTGTGCTAATTGTGAAGAAAAAATAGCACTGTTTTATATATGATCCTTTGTTAACGCCACATACATCACACTGTCGATATCTTTGTTTAAAAAATAAAAAACATAAGCAATGGAACTTCTACTTATATTCCACATCGTGTTCTCTCCCGAGGTAATGAATGCCCAGGCATCATTGGATGGCATCTGGAACATGGGACAAGACAATACCACAATTGAAATAACAGAAGACAATGTCTATGAAGGTAGAATTGCTTCTTCTGATAATACCAATGCTAAGATAGGAAATATAATTCCAAAGGATGTCAAATCAGTTGGTGGGAAATGGAAGGGAAAAATGTATAGTCCCAAAAGAAATGAATGGTATGATGCGGTTATTGCCCTAGAGGAAAAACAACTGCTGCTTACAGTCGGTTCAGGGTTTAAGAGCAAAACGTTGAAGTGGACAAAGGAGTGATTGTGAAAAAAGGTTATTAAACATTCGTATGCGGACAGTCCATTTTACGTCTAAGTGTTTTTATTTAATTTCATTGCTGCTATTCAGCTTCAATATGTATGCTCAGGATTTTGAGTTTATAAAAATTCAATCTGCATATTATCCTAAGCAGACTATTGAGGAGACTGCGATAGATGGTGAGATTGGTTTTTTTGAATGGGGGGTACAGGTTGCTATACCTCAGCCCATTAAAAGAAACAGAAAGACGGTCCTTATTCATCGAATTGAATATGGCAATCTTAGGGTCATTACCGAAGCTAACCCAACCCTTGGCGGTAGGGTAAAAGCCGAAAGATACTATCACAGCATTTCCTATAACCTCGGGCTTTTCCAATCCTTGAATCCAAATTGGCGATTGGTAGTCAACTTTGCCCCAACTCTTGCTTCGGATCTTGAAGAAACCCTAAGCGGGGATGATTTGCTGTACCAAGCAAATGCCCTATTGATAAATACCAAAAATGAAAATTTCAAATATGGGCTTGGGTTGGCCTATACCACACTTATTGGTCGTCAACTGCTCATCCCAACGGGTTTTATAAAGTACGATACAAGAAAGCTTGAATTGGATCTTGTTTTGCCAAGTAAATATAGTTTGATGTTTAAGACACATAGCAATTTGTTTACCTACGGTCTGAGGGCTGGCTTAAATGGTGGGGTGTTTAATAATACAACCGAGATTCAGACTGTCAGTAGCTCAATCGACGAAGTGGGTTACAGCCGCCTAGTAGTTGGTCCTGCGATTTCCTGGAAGTTAAAAAATGCTATAAATATAACTCTGCAAGGCGGTATGGCAGTTGGAAGAAGATTGGAATTGGTCGATATTGATGGTGAAATAATTGACAGGACGCCACAAGCAGCACCTTACTTTGCAGTGGGGCTCTCTTTCACTCCAAAATATAAGAACTTTGAGGAAGGGCAAAATAATTAAACGAAGCAAGCACTAAAAACATGGAAAAACCAATATCGCTAGGTCCTCTAAAATTCATTAGTATAATTTTAACGGTGGTGTTTTTTTTTGAGGCCAACGGACAACAAACCTTTAAGGTGGGCATTGTATCGGATGGTGCCAAACAAGGTGAACATTTATTTGAAGGGGTAATAAAAGCAGAGATAAGTGCTTTGCTTTCCTCCAGATACGATTTGAGTTTTACAGAAGTTTATACCAATGGAAATTTAATAGAGATCAACGATGAAATCGGAGCTATTTATGCCAAAAAGCAAGTGGACGTCTTGGTTGGAGTAGGTGTTTTATCAAGCAAAATCATCTCCAATCAAAGGGTCTTTCCAATACCAAGCATTGCATCCATCCAACTTTTCAACGAGGATAGTACAAATCTGCTATTGCCAAATGCTAGGAGTGGTATTTTTAATTACACCTACATAAAATCCCCTTTCGATATTGTGGCAGGGATTAATACCCTGAAAGAAATTTGTCGCTGTTCAAAACTGGCGATTCTGACCCATTTCAACCTTTCAACCCTTGGTTTTAGTGGAGAAGATATCCAAATTCCGGCTGATACGGAAATAGAATGGATTAGTCTTGAAACTGTTTTAGAAAATACCGTTGCCAAAATTCCGGAGGATGTAGGTGGCGTTTATATCCTGTCTCCATTGACTACCTATTCTTCCAAAGAAATTGAAGAATTTTTTGCTCAATTAATAGAAAGAAAGTTGCCTTCCTTTTCTATGTTGGATGTCCCGATGCTGCAGCAAGGCGCCTATGCGGCTTTTGCGGTAAGCGATAACATCAATAAGATACCGCGAAGAATTGCGATCAATATTGAGAAGATTGCAGGCGGTGAAAATCCGAAGGATTTACCAGTCAATATGGAATCTTTTAGCAACCAACTAGTGATCAATATGGAGACGGTCAATAAGACAGCTAAATATCCAAATTGGACCCTTTTGGATAATGCATTATTGGTCAATATCAATAGACCGAACACGCCACGAATACTCACTTTGAAAGGGGCTATCGCAGAAGGCATCGAAAATAACTTGGGATACCAAATTGAAGCCAAACAAACCCAGATTAACGCTAAAGATGTGAGTTTGGCGAAAAGCAATTATTTACCTCAACTAAATGTGGAATCAACAGGCTTTTCCCTAGATGAAAATACCGTAAATAGTTCCTTTGGCACGTTGGGAAGTTTTAATTGGACAGCAGGCGCTTCCTTCTCACAGCTGATTTTTTCAGAGCCAGCAATGGCTAATATTGCCATTCAAAAACTACTGTTTGAAAGTCAACGACAGGCTCAAAAGCAATCAGAACTGGATGTCATCCTAGAGGTCGCTCAACGCTACTTCACGTATATGCAAGCATCAGCAGTTTTTGATTTACAAAACAATAACATTAGGGCGGTTAATCAAAATCTGGCCATTGCTAAGAATAAGGAAAAAGTGGGCTACAGTGGATCGAGTGATGTGTACAGGTGGCAAACGGAGTTAGATCTGGCAAAAACGGAACTGTATGCAACTAATGCGCAGTTAAAAGCAGCCGGATATCAGTTGAATGAGACCTTAAACCGTCCAATTGGTGACGTGTTCTCCGTTGAGTCATCAGAAAATATCAGTCAATATATAGAAGAGGTAACGCCAGTTTTTTTAACCCTCATTCAAGACCAGGCAAGTTTTAATCAGTTTGTTGATTTTTTGGTGAATGAAGCGCAACAGAATCTTCCGGAATTACAACAAATCCAATTGGCCATTGCCGCTCAAGAGCGTTTACTGAAATCCAATAGACGTTCCTTTTACATGCCAACCCTGGCCTTAGGGGCCGGCTATGACTATCCTATCAAGACGGTAAATCCGGGCGATCCGCTTCCCCTTCCCGGAGTTGAAATAAATAATCTTCCGACTTGGAATGCCGGCGTCAATGTGTCGATACCATTGTTTGCAGGCGGTTCAAGAAAATATGAGAAGCAAAAAACGAAAGTGAGTTTGTACCAATTGAAAGATCAACAAAGTGATGTGAATAATCTGCTCGAATTACAGGTTCGGGCCAATATGGAACAGGTAAACGCCTCGTATAATAACATACGACTCACAAAGAGTGCCGCAGCCTCAGCGGAGAATAATATCGAAATAGTCCGGAATCTATATCAATCTGGGCAGGTAGATATTATTACTTTGGTGGATGCGCAGCATTCACTGTTGGGAGCACAGCTTAATGCAACCAATGCAGCTTACCAATTTATGCTCGATTTCTTTGCGTTGCAACGATCCATAGGCAACTATACCTTTTTGGCAACCGAAGCCCAAAGAGCAGAATTTCTTCAGCGCTTTCTCAATTTCAAAACTAACTAACTATGAAGCTACCTATCATACCGTTTTTTTTGATTGCCCTCATATCTTGTGGGGAAAAATCAGCAGAAACGGACCAACAGATTCGTTCCATCAAATATGGAAAAGTTGAGCTTCCTTCAGGGGTGAAAACATATACCTTCTCAGGAGTGGCAAAAGCGCAAAATGAAACCAATCTCAGTTTTAAGGTAGCGGGTACCTTGTCCTCCGTTGCCGTTAAATTAGGTGACAGGGTAAGAAAAGGGCAACTTATCGCCTCGATTGACCCGGCGGATTATTCTATTCAATCCAATCAGGCGGTTTCGCAAAAAGAAGGGGCTGTGGCCAATGCGAAAGCGGCTGAAGCCCAGCTCATCAGTGCGAAATCAACCTACGATAGAGTAGCCCAACTCTATGAAAATAACAGTGTGGCTCTTAGTGAATACCAACAGGCAAAGGCGGCCCTTGATGCGGCACAAGCACAATACGATGCCGCAAGTTCGCAAGTTAAAACAACAGACCAACAATTAATGGCTGCTGGCAATCAGATGAGTTATACCCGTTTGTCGTCTCCAATAGATGGAGTCATTACAGCGATAGAGGTGCAGGCTAATGAGGTAGTGAATGCCGGCATGTTGATTGCCAAGGTGAGTTCGCTTGGCCGTCCGGAAGTTGAAGTAAACGTTCCAGAAGTTGTTATCAATAAGCTTACGATGGGACAGCAAGCAACCGTAAAATTCCCTTCGTTGCCTGCGCAATTATTTGAGGCAGAGGTGGTAGAAATCGCATTCGCCTCAGAAAAATCAACCACCTATCCGGTTAAACTCAAAATGATTAGCCCAGTAGATGAAATAAGACCGGGCATGGTAAGCGAAGTTAATTTTAGGGTGGGTACGGATAAGGAGGCCACAAGAAATGAAGTTGTAGCTCCTTTAAAAGCCATTGCTAGTGGAACAGAAGGTAATTATGCATTCAAGCTGATTCCAGATAATGAAGAAGGGATTTATATAGCTAGGAAGGTTGCAATAGACTTAGGTGCCATTACCGAGGATGGGTATATCATCAAAAAGGGACTTAAGGAGGGTGATCTTGTTGCTGTTGCCGGGCTTAGAGCGCTATTCGATGGGAAAAAAGTGAAACTCTTGGAAAAATAACTCTTATGAATTTAACAGGACTCTCACTTAAATATAACAGGATAACGATCCTTGCCTTGCTGCTGGTAATTTTAATGGGACTCGTAGAATACGGGAACCTATCCCGGGATAGTATGCCTCCATTTACCGTACGAGTAGCAACCATCATCACCCAATTTCCTGGAGCCAGCCCAGAACGCGTCGAATCCCTTATTAGTGATAAAGTAGAAAAGATATTACAAGAAATCCCGGAAGTTAAAACAATAACAAGTACGAGCAGAACAGGCGTTTCCATTGTGAAAATGACCGTCCGGGAAGATGTTCCTGCAAATAAATTACAGTCTGTTTGGGATTTGGCCAGAAGAAAAATAGACAATATAAGGAAAGACCTTCCCGAGGGTATTTATGGCCCCAATCTAAACGACGAAAATATTGGTGTGGTATATGGCATTTTCGTTGGCTTGGAATCCGATGGTTATGAATATAATGAGCTAAAAGCCCATGCTGACAAACTTAGAGATGACCTAATAGCGCTTGATGATGCAGCCAAAGTAATTATTGGTGGTACGGTTGAAGAGCGAATACATATTGAGTATAACGATGCTAAACTTGCTCAAGTCGGACTCACTTCAGGTCAACTAAAAAATATTATTTCAGAAAGTAATATCATCATCCCATCGGGTCAAATCAATCTTGGCGAGGAACGAATAATTCTGGAATCCTCCGGAAATTTTGAATCTATTGAATCCATTCAAAATCTAGTGATACCCATAGGCCTACAAGGAGAAACGGTATTGTTAGGAGATCTGGCAACCATTAAAAGAGGCTATGTTACTCCTAAGGAATCCATTGTAAGGATAAACGGCAATCAGTCCTTAGCTTTATATGTTTCTGTAAAAGAAGGAGCTAACTTAATTGAATTAGGTAACGATGTTGATAATCTTATAAAGGACTACAATGAGACAAAATTGCCCCTTGGAATCAATGCCATGCGCATCGCCTCTCAGGATAAAGAGGTTAAGAAGAAAATCGATGTATTTATAGTTAATTTACTTCAAAGTATTGTAATCGTTCTTTTGGTTATTTTAGTTGTATTGGGATGGAGAGCGGGTGTAATCATCGCCAGTATGGTTCCGGGTACCATCATCCTTACTTTCTTACTGATGGGATTGTTTGACGTTGGGCTTAATCAGGTGACACTTGCATCTCTTATCATGGCGCTTGGATTGTTGGTTGACAATGGCATTGTAATGGTAGAGGGCTTGCTGGAAAAGCTGCATGCAGGACAATCAAAATTTGATGCGGCTGTAAATTCTGCCAAAGAGTATATGACACCGCTGCTTATTTCTTCATTAACTACCAGTGCAGCCTTTCTTTCTTTCTATTTGGCAGATGGCACTATGGGGGATATGATGGGAAATATCTTTTTAGTTATCACGATGGCGTTGCTTTCTTCATGGTTGATGGCGTTTACCATCATCCCGCTTTTTGGCAACTCACTTTTGAAAGTCCACAACGGAACAGAAGAACATAAAACCATATTTGATTACCTGAGGGGGCACTATAACAGGTACTTAGAATGGGCATTGAACAAACCAGTGCTTACTTGTTTAACTATCCTAGTGCTATTTTTCCTGTCACTTTTTGGATTTAGGTTCATCCCAAGCATTTTTATGCCGCCAAATGATAGAAATCTAGTGGTGGTAGATATTAACTATCCGCTAGGTACTAAGATTGAAACTACTGACTCAAAAGTGGCGCTTCTTGAAAGTTATATAAAAGATAGTCTACTGGTCAATGAGAATATTGAAGAAGGCATAATCAATTGGTCATCGTATATAGGTAAAGGTCCAGAGGCATATGACTTAGGGTATTTTGCCGGTGAACCTAACTCATCCTATGCCCATATGCTGCTCAATACAACATCTAATTTAGCTAACGACATAGTAATAAATAAGTTAAGGGATTTTGCGGGTAATAATCTGCTTGATGCCGAAGTAAAAATCAGTCGGCTGGTGGGATCAGGCGGTGCCGCAGCACCTATAGAAATAAGAATTGCCGGAGACGACCCAGATGAATTATTCAGGATTGCTGATAGAATCAAAACAAAACTATTTCAAACTCCCGGAACTATAAATGTTACAGATGACTGGGGGTCTCGAATTAAAAAACTATATGTAAAAATTGATGAGAATAAACTTTCAAGATCCGGCCTCACCAATCAAGATGTTGCGATTTCTTTGCTTACTTCTTTAGATGGTTTTGAGGTTGGTGAGTTTCGGGATGAAGATCAAAGTATCCCGATGACTATGAAAAGGGAAGGAATTGAGAATTTAGCGTATACGGATATTGAGAACCTGAATGTATTTTCTCAAGCCAGAGGTACAAGTATCCCATTGTCGCAAGTGGCAGAAATTGAAGTCCCTTGGCAATATTCTAAAATATTAAGACGAAAGCTTGCTCGGAATTTAATTATCCAGGCAGGCGTGGCAGACGGATACCTTGCGAGTGATATAATGGATGAAGCCATCCGTCCCTTGATGCACGAAGAGTCCCAAAAATGGGATAGTGGGTATACCTATGAATTTGGAGGAGATGCAGAAGGTAGTAACGACGCCATGGGAGCGGTTATTCTCAATTTACCTCTTTCCTTCTTTATTATCATTCTTCTCCTGGTAATTCAGTTTAATTCCTTCCGGAAAGCAAGCATCATTTTTATGACTATTCCGCTTGCTATTGTAGGTGTTACAGGAGGCCTTTTGGTAGTGGGTTCATTTTTTAGTTTTACGGCCTTTTTGGGTATAATCTCCCTCGCAGGAATTATTATAAATGATGCTATTGTCCTTATAGATAAAATGGGTAGTGAGTTAAACGAGGGAAAGGGGTTGTTGGAAAGTATCAAAAAAGCGGCAAACGATCGCTTTAGTCCTATTATGCTTACCACGCTTACCACGTCTTGCGGTATGGTTCCGCTTTGGACAGGCGGAGGTGAACTTTGGTCGCCAATGGCGATCACCATAATATTTGGACTACTTTTTGGAACAATTATCCTGCTGATTTTTGTACCGGTAATTTTTAAGCTATTATTTAAAAATAAACAAGAAGATACTGTGAACTAGATAGTAGCATTGGTGCACGCATAGACTATTGTAGCAGGCTGAATATTGCTTAAAAAAACGCGAGCCGGATTCTGTTCTTATCTTATATTAAGTTGATTTATAATTCATTCGTTATAGTTGTAAGTTAAATAGTAAACCAATGAAAAACCTAGCAGTCTTAGTTGTTCTTATTTTTACATCAATCTCTTTGAACGCCCAGTCCTTAGAAGGTTTGTGGAATACGGGTAAAGAAAACACGGTTGTTAAAATAGAAAAAGTGAATAATACGTACGATGGAACCATATATGCTTCCGATAATTTCAATGCGAAAATTGGCAACATTTTGGTCAAGGACCTTGTGAAAAGTGGGGATTCCTACAAAGGAAAAATATATGTGATAGACAGGGGAGAATGGTACAATGCAGAATTTAAACCTAAAAATGAACAGCTTGTCATTACAGTATACAGTGGCTTTGGGAAAAAGGTGATTGAATGGGATAAAGCAGGAGACTTGCCTGAAATTTTACCGGAAATCAAAATGAGTGATGTAAACACTTTTAGTGAAGAGGAAATCAAAGAGGCCGAAGAAAATTTGGATTTGGACGTAGTTGCGGAAATTTTCGGGGAATCATCAGATCTTGAAGATTTTGAGAGACGACTTAACGATCCAGCTAATAAGATTTCAAACCTTGACCTCAATAAAGATGATGAAGTAGATTATTTAAAGGTCGTAGAAAAAGAGGAAGGCGATAAGCGCACGGTTTATGTTCAAGCGGCTGTGAATGACAACACAAATAAAACAGTTGCTTCTATTGTTGTGATTAAAGATAGCAATAATGAAGTTAATGTTGAGGTAATAGGAGATGAAGCATTTTATGGTAAAAACTATGTGGTCATACCCGCTTACAGGCGAGTTCCATCCATTGTGACTTGGTTTTGGGGGCCTAGATATACCGGTTGGATATCACCCTACCGGATTGGATATTATCCGCCATACTTCCGGCCTCGAACAGTGGTAGTTAGACCAAGGCCCGTAGTTGAGCATACAACTGTCATTCGCACCAGCCCCAGACCCATTAGAAAAAGGACAATCATAATTAGGAATTAATGGGCGTTTTTGACAGGCAAAACACTTGGCTAATGGCGGCGATGTTTTCTATGTCAAATTAAAAAAGCGACCTCGTCTCGGTCATTTTTCGCCAAGGCGCAGCGAGAACTTCTCAATACCTTCTATCCAAACCGTTTCGACTTTTGCGAAGGTACCTTCTGGATGGAAAGCCACCAAATCTGCTTTTTTCCCAATCTCGATACTTCCTATTTCGTTCATCTGAAGCATTTTTGCTGGATTGAGGGACACTTGGTTTACGGCTTCGCTGGGTGTCCATCCAAGTTGTAGCATCTTCATCACCCCAGTCATCAACGTAGGGAAATGGTAGTCACTGCAGAACATGTCGACAAGGCGTTCCTTCATCGCATCCAGTGAAGACAAATTGCCACAATGCGACCCGCCTCTGACTAAATTGGGGGCGCCCATGCAGACCCATAGCCCCTGTTCTTTGGCCCTTCGGGCGGCGGCGATGCTGGTGGGCATTTCGGAAAGCACACAGCCATGCGCGGCAGCTTCGTCTACATGCGTAACCATGGTATCGTCGTGGCTTCCCAGACAAACCTGCTTGTGAAGCATTTGGCTGATGGCTGAGCGGTGGTTGATCTCGCGCATCCGGTCTATTTTTTCTTGAAGAAAACTCCTTGCTTCCGGTCGGGAAATCCCCAATCGGTGGGCATTCCTTTCTACCTCAAATTCGAAGGAGAACTGCCTTTGGCCCGGGATGTTTTCATTGAAAACTACCAACTTCAAGGCTTCAATGCTTTTGATTTCGGGTAGAACTTCCAGCACTTTATCCGTGTTTGGGTCAAGCCGTGCATGGACGAAATGCCTGACTAGGGCCGATTGGGAGCAGTTTTCCAAAGTCTTGGCATAGTGTATGGCCTCGGAAAAGGTACGGTTTTTGTCAGCATCTTCGGAAAAACTAATGGCTGTAAAAACTGTAGTGATGCCACAGGCCGCCGCACGCTGGTCCATAAAATGAAAAGCCATGTTGAGCGGGAAATTAGCGCTGGGTCTGGGGTGGATCTCTTTTTCCCAATAGTCTGAATGGATGTCGATGCAACCTGGAATAAGCCATTTGCCATTCAGATCTTCGCCTTCCAATAGATGCCTGCCCCGCCTAATATCTGTGATAACGCCGTTTTCAATGACCAACCCGCCCATGAAATCTTCGTGGGGGGTGACAATGTGCGCGTTTTTTAAAATCGTTTTTTGCATGGTTTAATAAGCTAAAGACGACAATTCCCCCAGCTCCTCGCCATAAATTTCCAATAACTGAGCTGCTTCGAGGCGTGGTTCGCCATCGTAAATAACTTGACCGTTTTTCAGGCCGATGACCCTCGTGCAAAAACGAGCCACCATCTCAGGTTGGTGAAAAACCCCTACAACAGGCATTTTGGATTTCAAAGGTTGTAACAATTGCATGATTGCCAACGCGTTGGCAGGGTCAAGGTTGGCAATAGGCTCGTCGGCTAACAAGATGGCTGGAGACTGGAACAAGGCACGTGCGATGGCTACGCGCTGCATTTCCCCACCGCTCAGCGACCCAAGCCTCCGGAAAGCCAAATCTTTGATGCCTACTTTTTCGAGGAGATCCAGGGCTTCGTGCGCTTCCTTGTCTGTAAAGCCCAATAAAATGCTCCGCCAGGGGCTAATGCTGCCCAAACGCCCGATTAGCACGTTTTCCAGGGAGGTCAGCCTTTTTACCAAATGGAAACCTTGGAACACCACGCCGATCATCTGCCTCGTTTCCCGGAGCTTTTTGCCTTTTACTCTGTTGAGTTCCCTAATTTTTCCAGCTTCGTCGATCAAGCAAACGGAGCCACTGTCGGGTTTCAAAAGGCCATTGATACACTTTAACGTGAGGGTTTTACCGGCACCGCTTTTCCCGATAATCCCAACAAATTCCCCTTTTTTTACCTCAAAAGAGATTTGGTCAAGTAATTTTTTGTCATTGGGCAATACTTTGGTGATTCCCTTTACTTGTAATTTCATCTGTTTATAATTTTTTTTAAGACTTCAGATGCCCGGATAACGCCAGTCGGAAGGGGAATCCCTGCCTACCGGCAAGCTGGTCGCATGTTTTATGATCATCCCATCGTGTGACGTATTTGCCATGCCTTTTTGCCAATACAGGCAGTCAATCTAGCATGCTCGATAATCTTTTAACTGTGTAAGTAACTTTCTCGTCCGGCTCAATTTCATGGTAGTATATTTTGAAAATGACAAATCACGTTGCCACATCAAATGTCTGAGCCCCTTATTGACCATATTTTTCGATAAATGCTTCTACTTGAAGGAAATCCTTAAAACGTTCCTCCAGGGTGACTCGATCCCAATCCCACCAAGCGATCTGTTGTAATGCTTGGCTGATGTGTTCCGGAAACCGGAATTTGATCACCTTGGCTTTTACGCCGACGGCAATCGCATAAGGGGGAATATCATCTGTGACGATGGCGCCTGATCCGACAATAGCACCAGTCCCAACTTTCACGCCTGGCATAATGATCGCACCGTGGCCTATCCACACATCATGGCCAATTAGGCAATGGTGGTCATGCCTCCATCGGAAAAAATCATGATCGTCTTCAGAATCGAACCCGTAAAGCACTCGGCGGTAGGTACAATGGTGTTGAGTAGCCCGCCATTGGGGATGGTTTCCAGGGTTGATTCGGACACTGTTGGCAATAGAGGCAAATTTCCCGATGCGCGCATAAGCCATCGAAACATTCCCGGCGGTATAGCTGTAATCCCCAAAACTGACATCGTGCGCTGAAGTGTGTGGGGCAAGGTAGGTGTAACAGCCCAATTCTACTTTGTAAAGCTTACAGGTTTCATCCACCACCGGTTCTTCTCCTAATAGCGGCAAATCCCCCTTTTTTGCTGGAAATTGGTCAATGAATTTCATTTATTTATAATTGTCTTTAATGGTCAGATGCCTGCCTGTCCGGTAGGCAGGCTTGATTTTATTCGGTTTGGATTGAGAAAATAGAATAACTAGATGATTGATTGCAAGAGTACTTAGAAAATCCATTCAGGATAATTGCTTGGGTGTTCAAATCGCGATAAATCTTCATAACGCCTCAATTGGGCAGTGTGAAGGGTGAATTTGTGCCCCTCTTTTTTAATGGTTTGATTGAGGGATATGCATCTCTCGATGAGCTGTTTTTGGCGGACGTCACTTTTTACGATGTCTTCCCCGAAATACCCAAGGGTAATGTGCCCTATAAAAGGCCGTGTCCATTGGATACCCATACGATTCATTTGTGGTGCTTGGTAAAGCTTATTCCTAAAGTAGACAATCTTGTTGTAATCCGTTTCATTGGGGATGATGCCTAAAACCCCAAAAGCAGATCCGAAAATTCCCAACCCGATCATTTGCATGACTAGTGGCTTTGGGTGTGAAAATGGCACAATTTCCCGCAATGCCTGCTCCACCATCCGTGGATAGTCCGTGGTTAAACCGGGCGTTTCTATGTGCGTTGCAAAGCGGCTGCCGGACAATAGATTGGCGATAGTTTGATGGAAACTGTCCGGCGGCAACGGGTAAATTTGATCGCGAAGCGCTCCGGTAAGTAGCTGTTGCTGGTAAGAACGAAGCTCGTCGAGCAGCGAGTCGTTTCCGCTATTGTCTTTTACCATACATACGAAGGCAAAACCCCGATAGGGCAAGGTTTCCCACTTGCCATTGACTAACCGAAATTTTTTCCCAAACTGAAAATGATCACCCTTTTCGCAAAGGGTAAGAGGTTTCACTTCACAGACCTGGTGGTCATTGTGCTCAGAGAATGAAAGATCTTGTTTCAAATACTTCATAAACCTCGCCTTTTCTAAATTCCGACCGGAAGGGAATCAAAGCGCGTTTCATGATGCGCTCTGGCTGTCAATCTTCCTTGGATAAACGTATGGCTGACTACGTACGTGCCTTCGACCCTCCCAACCAAAATCAAATCGGCATCTTTTCCTTCTTGAATACTGCCTTTGGTACTGCCTAGCCCTACAGCTTCGGCGGGATGTAACGTCGCCAACCGCGTGGCTTCTGGTAGTGAAAGTGATTTTTCCTGCTCCAACTTAAAAATGGCGTGTAGTAACGACGGCGGATAGTAGTCAGAGCAAAGCGTATTGATCAGCCGCGATTTAACAGCTTCTTGCACGTTCAGGTTTCCTGAAAGAGATCCCCCTCTTAAAATATTGGCTGCACCACCAACGGTGTACATGTTCAAAAGCCTGCCTTGGTGCGCCGCTTCGAAGTTAATGGGAAATTCGCAGATCGTACAACCCAAGTTATGCATATCAATCACTTTTACCGCGTGGTCATCGTCATGGGAAGCAATAGGTATCTGGTAGTGCAGGCAGGCTTGGGCAATACGTTGCAATTCGCCTTGGATAATTCGGTTTCGAGTGATTCTTTCTCTGAAAATTCTTTCAATTTCCGCTTTATTTTTGCTGTCTGCCTTTAAATAACGCCGGTATTTATCGCCAGCATATTGCCCTTGCCCTGGCGTATGATCCATAAACGAGAGTAATTGCACATATCCGTTTTCGATCAGGGTGAGGCAGGTGTCCACATCCTTCGAACTTGTGATTTCGTAGCGCAAATGGATACGGTTGTTGAGGATGGTCTTGGATTTGCAAAGTTGGGCGACCGTTTCGAAAAGATTGACCCGGCTGGTCGTAGCATATTCCTCGGCGGCCTGGTAGCCAAGGTAGATGGAGTGGTAGACGGTCGTAATACCGCAGCCACTCATTTTTCTTTCTAGTTCCCGGAAGGCTATGTTAACGGGGAAGTTAGCGCCCGGTCTGGGATGGATCTCCTTTTCAATGGCATCGGTGTGTAGGTCAATGAGGCCAGGCATCAATAATTTTCCTTCTGCATCCAGGTAACTCGAAAAATTTCCTGTGCCAGTTGATGGAGGATTCTCCCGGCTGACCGCTACAATTCTTCCCTCCTTAATTTCCACCGACCCAAATGGGATTACCTCTAGAGGCGTCACTATATGGGCATTATAAATCAATAGTCTTTTCATGCATCAGTAGTTTTTTTAGGAATTGGTCTTCCCGTTCACCAGCTCGACCACCCGGTCACACATACGGTGGAGTGTGTGTTCATCATGAGAGATAAGCAATACAGAGGATCCATTTTCTCGCAGTTCTAAGATCATATCTATAACAGTATTTTTAGTTTGTAAATCCAGAGAAGCTGTCGGCTCATCAATGAGCAGGAAACGGGGCTGGGAGATGATGGCGCGAGCTACATTTATCCGTTGCTGCTCCCCGCCGCTAAAAGTTGCCGGATAGGCATCGGTAAGTTCACCTGGTAGCCCCATCCGCAGCAAATATTCTTTGGCCAAATGGATGGGAGAAAAAGTATGGCCGGTTTTCCGTTCCCGCAGCCCGGCTGCAACAATTTCGACCGCAGGAACCCGGGGTATAGCGATCAAAAACTGGGGGCAATACGTAATTTCTAACTTGCGCAAGGCAAGTACTTCGTGGTCGGTAGCGGTGACAAGGTCGGTGGCGCCCAAAGTTCTAGAGTGGTATTTGATACTACCTGTGCTGCTCAGATAGGTTCGGTAAATGCATTTCATTAGGGTAGATTTACCCGAGCCCGACTTTCCGACCAACCCAATGACTTCCCCTTCCCGGATTGTGAGCGAAATATCATCGAGCGCCAAAATCCGCTTTCTGCGGAGGTTATGCAACAGAAACTCTTTGCGCAAGTGTTCTATTTCTAGGATCGGTTTCATGTATCTTCCCTTAAAGCAGTGAACTAACCAGCAATTGCGTATATGGATGCTGCGGATCTTCCAATATTTGATCGGTGAGTCCATGTTCGACGATCCGCCCGTTTTTCATGACCAAAGTCCGGTTAGTCAACATCCTGATTACGCCCAGGTCATGGGATACAACCACCATGGAGATATGGAGATCGCGTTGGATTTCTCGGATAAGGTCGAGCACTTTGGCCTGGATGGATACATCCAAGCCTGTGGTGACTTCATCGAGCAGCAATAATGGGGGGTTATTGGCCATGGCCTTGGCAATTTGCACCCGTTGTTGCATACCCCCGCTGAAATTGGCGGGTGCATCGTCCATTCGTTGTAGGGGCACTTCCGTGCGGTCCAATAGTTCAGAAGCCCTTTCCCGTATTTTACCGACGTGGAAAACTCCAGCCATTAACAGTTTTTCTGCAATGTTCCCTCCGGATGAAAACCGAAAATTTAATCCATCCCGCGGGTTTTGATAGACCATGCCAAGCAAATGGTTGCGGATATAGCGCTTTTTATCGTTAGGTTCGGTCAGCAAGTTGGTCGTCCCAGATTGGTATTTGGAAAGAAACACCTCTCCTTCGCTGGCTTCCAAATCGAAATACAGTTGCTGAACTACGGTGCTCTTCCCCGAACCGGATTCCCCGACAATACCCAAAACTTCACCAGGGTAAATGTCGAAGTTGATGTGGGCACAGGCAACGATGCTACCCGTATCGGGGCAGATGTTCGTATGAAATGCTGGCCCGGTCTTTTGCAGGCAGCCTGGACGGTAAGGTCCGTAAACTTTGGTCAAGTTCTGAACCCGGAGCAACCAATTATTTTCGTTCATTTTGTTCGGTTTTGTGTTCTTCCAAATAAGGGTTGGTATGCTGCAAGATAGCCTGCCTGTTTTTCCTTTTATCGAGATAGTTGCTGTCGTTGATAAGGTGCTTTTTCTTCCCACCTTCTTCGTAGATTTCGTCGAGAAATGCAATCTCCTCTTGGGTGACTTCGCAAGGAGTTCCCAAAAACTTTTCTATTTCAAACGTTACATCGTCGAATTCTAACGCTTCAACTTCGGTATGGGGAGGGATGGCGTAAAGACGCTTTTCCCGGCCTGCACCAAACAGGTATAGGCAATCGCTTTGGTGCAAGTTGGGTACGTCCCAGCGGGGGATGGGCGAAGGGGACATGATATAACGCCTATTTACCATTACCGGATAGCCCGCCCCATGCATAATGGCCCCATATTTCACATAAGCTTCGTACAGGGAAATCCACATTTTCGCATAATTCATCTCAGCGTGCATTTCCCGGGTATTCTTCTCGTATCGTTCCACCGACCGCAAAGGCTCGGGCTGGGGTACTTGGAAAACCATGATCTGTTGGTCGGTCAGTTTCTCCTCGGTAATGCGGTGGCGGGTTTGGATTATGCTGGCCTGGCTGGTGTCAAATGTAACTTTACATTCGGCAGCTGCATGTACAAAATCACGCAAATTACAGGCATTGACGCTCTCGTCATTGCCTTGGTCGATGATTTTGAAGATATCCTTTTTACCGATAATGGCCAGGGTTACATGCAAACCGCCAGTCCCCCAACCCCGTGCAATGGGCATTTCGGGGGAAGAATAGGGCACTTGATAACCGGGTATACACACAGCTTTAAGCAATTTTCGCCTGATTTCCTTTTTGGTAGCTTCATCGATGAAGGCATAGTTGTACGGTCTGTTAAACTTTTTGGTCTTGATCATGGATCTAAAAGGCAAAGAACCACAAGGCCCTGTGCATCGTGGAAAATTTTAAAACAAAATCGGGAATATCAATCACTGGTTTTGGCTTCACGCGCCATAGCTTTTCTCAAGTTTTTCAATTCGGATTGGAAAGTCACGTAATGGGGTAGTTTTAGGTGGTTTGTAAATCCCATCGCCTCAATTCCTTCCGTGTGGTAAAGCACAAATTCCTGGTCGTTGGCCGGTGCATCTTTATTGGTTTTTCGCATGGCCCGGTCAAGGATGCCCATACAGATAGCTTTCGTCTCGTTTTGTCCAAAACAAAGGCCGTAACCTATGGCAATGTAGGGCACATTCTTTTCGCGGTTGGTTTCGGCTTGGGAAGCCATTTCTGCTTCGGTGACCATGATCTTGCCGATGTATCGTCGCTTCCCTAGCCGGTCGGTGACATGGATTTTGGTGTACCCTACGCGCAGTTCGCCAACGGTGGGGTGCACTGCCCCATAGCCCCGCATCGCGCTGTACCCTAAGGCCATAATGCTTCCGGTTTCCCCTCTCGCCATCATCTGTAGTCGAGCGGAACGTGGGGCGGGAAAACGCACAGCTTCACGGGTAATATCCATGAGGCGATTGTCTTCTCGGTCGCCCACTTCTTTTAGCAATCCTTGCTCCCTCAAAATGTCGATCACTTTGCTAAATGTTCGGGGCAATTTTTTTGGCACTTCCGCTAGTTGGTTTTCATACTTGGAGAAAAATGCTTCTATTTCCTCGTCGGCTTCAAAGGCAAGTTCGGTGTCGAGTAATCGTTGGGTATAATCGCGGGTTGGCCCCAGTACCTGCCCACCAGGAATTTCCCGAAAGGAAGCAGAAATACGGCGTATGACTTGCATATTCCGCGTGTCAAGTGGCTCGGAATAAAAGTTTCGGCTTAATGTAGCCCGGAAGGCGCGTAAAATAAAAGCCGCTTCCAAAACATCCCCTTCGGCTTGTTTTACGGCCAATGCACCGTATTCTGTGGAATAAAGTGATCCTTCCCCCATCACCCTGTCTATCCCTAAACGGAATTGGCCCCTCAACTGGTTCACCTCAATCGATTTCGTGCCCGACTGGAGCCGATAGTACTGCACCAACTGGCGCGCATTTTCAATCGCCTCTTTCCCTCCTTGAACCGCTACATATCCCATTTTTTCATTTGTTTATAATTGTCTTTTTGTGGTCATCCCGACTAGTCGGGACAGGCTATGGAATCTCGCATAACTTATAATGATCCCGGTGTGTGACGGGTATGTCCTACCTGCCTGTCCGGTAGGCAGGCTCGGTTTCATAGGTTTAAAATTGTCGTCAAGCGGCCATATGATATCATGCATTATTTAATAACCCTTGCACTATGTTTCGCCTTCGACTTCTTCGAGTCCATCTCTTTTTCCAAAAGTAACGTTCGTTCCATCCCGCCGTTTTCACCTTTCCCAATCCAACTTGGTAGACCGGGGGATAGCGGAAATTAAACCTGATTTGGTCACCAAAAAGGTGTCAACACCCAAGGGGTAATTCTCATTTTTTTCGCGTAATGCGTGCCAGAAGTTTTCGCTTTTGCCGGAAACATGCAACGTCTTTGCTTGGTCTATTCCTGGGCCTTTCAGCGTTATTGCCATTGTTCCTTTTAGCGGTTCATTACTTATTTCGTTGATTTCCGCGATCAATGTGGAGCCGCTTTCAGGATATTCTGCCGTCCCTAATGGAGCTTTTTGCACCCAATTGGTTTCCATAGAGACCGATCCAAAAAGAAAATCGGCTTTTTCCAAAGGGCAGGATCGGCTTCCAGTTTGCCTTTGGAAATACGATGATGCTTCAGAGAGGGAAGGATGTATCCAAAAACTGGTATATTCATTCAATAAAGCAAAGCCGATCAAAGCCGCTGGTAGGCCGAGTCCGGTTGGCATGGCCAACGGCACATCTGCCAAACCCGCGATTTTTCCCGGCCGGGCCATGCAGTCTAAAAGCACCCTGAAATGGCGTTGGGCATCAAAAATTGGGTCATATGGTGTTGCGTTCGCCATCATGGGTGCGCGTCGTCCATTAGCTTAAAATCTACAGCTGATTGCATAATTTTCGTGTGCGCTTCGGTCTCCGCCTTCATGATTTGGGCCTTTTCAGCATTCAAAAACGCATCGATTTCGGGCCAATTTCTGTCTTTTAGTTTGCTTAGGGTATCCAGTACTGCGATGCAATATGCCCGTTCCGGCTGGTCTTCTAACACGATCCCCAAACCGGATTCCTTGCCTATTACTACCTCACAAGTGGTGGTGAGCGCTTCGCCCAAAAAGAACGCTTGCCCTTCTACTGAATCTTCCGCTTTGACCATGGTCAGGCATATCTCGGGCGCCTTGCTGACTGTGATCTCGTATTGGTCTTCCAGCTTGGCCACAAAGTCCACCAAATGCTTCAAAGGGCATTCGCACAAAATATAATCTCTTTCAATTAATTCCATAATACGTATAGCGATCAACTTTTCCCAAAGTAACAAGGGCGTTATTTGAAAGATATTAAGTTACGAATAGGAATAGATTAGAATTCAGCATTAGCCTATGAAACGGTATCCGACCCCGCGTACAGTTTCCAGGTATTTTTTGTATTCTCCCAATTTTTTCCTCAGACCCACGACCATGACATCCACAGACCGTTCGGTTACAAAATAATCTATTCCGCTGATTTTTTCGATAATCGTACTACGCTGGTATACCCGCCTAGGGTTCGAAATAAATAGCTCCAGCAATTTGAATTCTGAATAAGTAAGGCTCAACTCTTTATCGAGCAAGTATGCTTTATGGCTGTAGTTATCCAAACTTACCTCGTTTAGCTTGATCACCGGTTGCCGGATAGCGATGGGGCGATCTTCGGCTGATGCAGTAAGCCCATTGCTTAAACCATGCACAGGATAATAGTTTTCTTTCCTCCGTAAAATATTCTTCATCCTAACGATGAGTTCTTTAACTTTTACGGGTTTCCTAATGTAATCCTCGACACCTACCTCCAATGCGGTGACGGCATCAATCTCGCTTTCCCGGTCGGTGAGCATTACCAGTGGAATGTGGGCATGTTGTTGCGAGCGTTTGAGGAGCTTACAGAGGTCTAGGCCGTCAAAAATGGCCATGTTCCAATCGGTAACGATTAGATCGGCTGTACCCTTTTTGAGGTAATCGTAACCCCTTGTTGCATTGTTGAATGTGGTTACAGTGGCACCTTCCCGTTGGAAGTTAGACGTCAGCGCCTGCAAGGTATCGGCGTTAGCTTCGATGAGTAGAATAGATGATCGATACATGGTTGAGAGAGGTTGGTTTACCCTTAAAGTTAGGCAGCGAGGTTTACTTAAGTATTTCCTTAGTATTAGTATTGGATTAGAGGGTTTAACCTATCGTAAATATTTACGATTATTTGTTAACCCATTGGTAATAAAAGGGATAAGTAGCCAGATAAGTAGCGAGCACAGAAAGCTTTTTAAACAAGTTTCAATGTGGTCATCACTCCAAAATGGTCGCTTGGCAGTAAGCCCCTGGGGCTAGGTTCATTCAAAACAACTCGTGATTGAGTGGTCTCCCATTTTTCGGACTGCAACGTTCGTTTGATAGTAAAGATGTAGTCGATTCTTTTGCTTACACCTTGGTGGCAAAAAGTAGCACCAACTGTAGCATTTTCTGCGGTTTCGGTGGCTGCGTATGTATCTCGGATGTGCCATTTAGAGTGCGTTAAAAGGTACTCCACCGTCTTCGATTGGGGCCTGCTGTTAAAATCGCCTGCCAAAAACCCTAGTTCGAAAGGGATTTCAGTGAGTCGGTCGAGTACAGCTTTTACCTGCCGGATTTTGAGTCCGTTGCAGTTAGACAGGTGGGAAAGGTGCACATTGGCAAAAAGAAGTTGTTGGCCAGCTATTTTAAAAGCGGCCAGCTGCGCCACTCTTCCACCATCTGATTCATTGCTGGGTAAGGATAGGGGTTCGTTGAAGTCACTTTGATGCCTGGAAAGAATTGACAAACCCGAATGGCTGTCCAGCATTTGCCCCGCCAATTGGCGGAATTTCCTACGCGCAGGTATCCAATAAACCTGCAGTCCAAGGCGGTCTTTCAAAAAAAAATCCGTGGCCATTGTCCCGTCCACCGATCGGAAAACCTCTTGCAACAATATAATATCAGGTTGAAGAGCTGCCAAAGTATCCGCCATCCAATTAAGCCTTTGAAAATAATTCCCATCGCATTTCCAAGTGTTAAGGGTAATGATTTTTAGAGGCATAGGAAAAGAGGTTTGTTAGCGTATAAACGTTTGAGATTTTTGTGCACTCTTTTTAGAAAACCCGATTATCAGGTAGGGAGGCAGGGTTTTTTATTTTTGAGGACCCTTGTAATAGTGTGCAAAATTCAGCCTTCCCCACCTGCCAGAGGTATTCTCATCCAAATACTTTTGGAGCAACGGCTTGAATTTGCACAATATTGGCCTTCACCTTTTTGAATTTTTCCAGAGCATTTTCCAAATTTCCATTTTCTTTATAGGCCACCCAAATGTGCCCCAAAAGCCCCATGCCGTTAAACCCTGCGTGATAGATGCTATTTACCTTCTCAGCGGTGATGCCCGTAAGAGCGATCACATCCACATGATCCGGTTCACTCTTAAAAAACTTTTTGATCGTTAGTATTTTGATTTGGCTATTATATCCCTTGTTAGAGATGCTGTCGAAAACGGGGCTTAAAAAAAGGTAGTCAAATGGAAAATCGTTGTTTTGGATGTCAGAGAGGGAATGCACCGAGTGGCTAATGTGCCGGTATTTTTCCCGCATCCGCTCCACTGTATGGCTGTTGTCCTGCATAAAATGCCGAACGGTGTAAGCTTTGTTGAAGTGCACTCCTTTCAGCCCAAACTCTTCAACCAAATGGAAATGGGAATGGATGATAATCCTGTCAAGGAACTGGGAGGGGATTTTATTCAAATAAGCAACCATTTCATCGGTTGTATAGTTTTTCTTTCGGAGATGAAAATACCTGAGCCCTTGTTCGAAAAGATTATGAAGTAATAGATGCTCTTCAGGGACTGGGTAAAAGTCGGAAAGTAAAATGATTTTCATACCAATAATCGTTATCTATTCCTGTTTCACTTGCTACTAATCTGGCTACACTTCCTAATTTTTCCCGACGGCTACACGTTTGATAAGGCATCGGATTCTTGTAAAGATAGTTACAGAACGTTTCCTACCAAATACCGTGGGCATGGGTTGCAAGATTATAACCACAAAAATACCTACACGTAACTAAATCCTAATCTGGTGCTAGTTTTTCTTTTTTAAGTTTGGATGAAAGTAAAAAAATCAACGATGAAGGGTGTCTATATCTTTTGCGTATGTTTGGTGATGGTTTCTTGTACGGATGTGGAAAACAGTGGGAGCCAGGTTCCGCAGGTGTTCCGCTATGGTTATCGTCCGCCAGATGTCGATGTGGGGGAGAAAATGGCAGAATTGGACGGTTTCAGGCAATATTTGGAAAAGAAACTCGAAATGCCTGTAGAACTTTATGAGATTCTAGGATACGCCCCTGCGATTGAGGCATTGCGGGCGAACAAAATCGAAATGACCACTTTGGGATCTTTTGCGTTCGTCATTGCAGAAGAGAAAGCAGGCATAGAACCTATAGCATATCGTGGGCACAAAGACACCGGAAAAGGCTCTTACTTTTCTCTATTCATCACGACGCGAAAGGATTTGAAGACAATCGAAGATGTTAAGGAAAAAGCCCATACCTTGAAGTTAGCGTTTGGTAACCCAGCCTCTACCTCGGGGCATTTGATACCCCGTAAATACCTGAAAGAAAACGGCATTAACCCTGAAACTGATTTCGAAGAGGTGTTGTACTGTCCAGACCACACCGCCTCTCTCATGGCAACACTTTCGGGGAATGTGGACGTGGCTGCCGTCATGAACATCACCATCAACAAGTTTTTACAGTCGGGCAAAATTACTGAAAATGATTTCGTCACGTTATTTCAATCAGATCCTATCCAAACAGATGCCTATGTAGTGAGGCCTAACCTGCCCCTAGAACTAAAACAGAAGGCGATAAAGGCGATGGTTGATATGTGTCAAGAAGCGCCTGAAATCTGGTACGGTATCAGTCCTGTAAGTGATCGTGACGTCATTCTTTTCCCCGCTCGGCAAGAACTGTGGAACGAAATCAGGGAAATGGCACTTTTAACTAAAAAAGAAATGTTTGGAAAGTAATGGACACCGCCGGCTATCGAAAGTTCAAATTACGGAAGCAATGGCGGCGATTATGGCCGTTCTTTATACTATTCCCTTTTTTGATTTTTTCCGCTTGGCTAGTAGAGGTGGACATGCGGGTGTTTGAACAAAAAAACTTTCGGATCTTGAACTTGTTATCCGATTTTTTGTATCCGGCATGGGAAGTACTGCCCGTTATGTTGATAGCTGCTTCTAAAACGGTGCTATTGGCTATTTTGGGAACGGTCTTTGGGAGTATTCTTTCTTTCTTTTTCGCGGTTTACGCGGCTGAAAACCTAAGCCCCCGGTGGGCTAACCACATTTCCCGGATCCTTATCGCTCTGGAACGTTCCATTTCTGAGGTATTGATTATTTTAGTGCTGATTGTCATTTTTGGGTTGGGGATGTTTCCTGGCGTGGTTGCTATTGCCATTTCTTGCATTGGCATGTTAGGTAAGTTGTATGCCGATGCAATAGAAGAAATACCCGAATCTACTATTCAGGGGTTACGATCTGTTGGTGCGACCAAGTTACAGGTGATCCTTTTCGGTGTCTTCCCCGAAATAGCCACTTCGCTGATCGCTAATACCATCTTACGGTTCGAGATCAATGTTCGTACTTCGGTGCTGTTGGGTGCGATCGGCGCTGGGGGAATTGGGTATGAATTATTGAAAGCTTACAACTATTTGGCTTATTCGGAAATGTCGGTTGCAATCCTAACGATTTTAGCTTTGGTGTTTGCCTCAGAACAGCTATCAGGCTATTGGCGTAAAAGCGTTGATGGAAAGAAAACTTTTCGAAACGCTTTTTGAGAATTATAATGTACCGAATCCATGTCCAACCGTAGTAAATTATTTTCCTCCAAAACCGAGCCCAATTATTGGCCTCCTGTCCGGCACCGTGCCAAGGTAGCACAGGTAGTTGCTGTATCGGTCATGGTGGTGAGCATTTGTTTGCTCATCGGGTTTGACCCAATATTGATGATTACCGAGTTGCCGTTTGCATGGGCATTTTTACGGGAGGTTTTCCCGCCAAATTTTAATTATCTTTTCCACAATCCCCATGTGTTCGAGTCGGCTATTTCCACCATTGCTATGGCTTTTTTGGGAACTTTTGTCGGGGGGATGGTTGCATTGGTATTGGCTTTTTTGGCGGCAAGGAACATCGTACCGCAAAAAATCCTCAACGGCTTGGTCTACTCCCTTTTCTCTGCCGAAAGGGTCATCCCTTCTTTCATTATCCTGCTTTTTTTCTTGATTTTGGCTGGGATAGGTCCTTTTGCAGGCACCTTGGCTTTGAGTATCACCACTATCGGCACTTTTGGGAAATTGTTTGCCGAGTCCATAGAAAAAGTAGATGATGCAATTTTACAGAGTGTAGAAGCTACGGGGGGTAGCCGTTTGCAAATCGTCTGGTTTGCCTTGCTGCCAGAGGCTTCGCCCACCATTATCAGCCATTTTTTCTACGCTTTCGACGTGAATATACGCCGGGCCATAGGCTTAGGGATTTTTGGCGGGGGCGGCTTGGGGTTTGACCTTTATATAGCCATGGGTATGATGGAATATTCCAGTGCGGTGGCTCTGATGTTGGTGATCGTTGTTCTTATTTTTTCCTCCGAAAGGATTTCCAACTTCCTGCGGACCAGCGTGATGCGGAATGGCTGAAAAGGAAAGGCATTTTCGTCAGATTTTTTACTTAAAGCTGCCAATCAGCCATCGTGGGCACTATTTTTTACAAAGTCTGCTAAAGCGATTTTTTTGACCGCTGGGGATAATGAGGACTGCACTTTATTAAAATACTTTTGATCTTTCGCCCGGGTATTTTTCAATTTACCTTGCAGTAGTTACACTTCAGGCCGGACGATACCGAAACTTGTTGGGTTATGCTATAGTGACTGTAGCCATGCCAACCTGCCCCACGGGTCACGCTTGTATACCCAGAGTTGACCTTCCACATCCTACTACCAGCTTAATCTTTTGACAGCATTAACATGGCCCACGCTTATCTTATGCCAAGGAATGTTATGGACAAAATCACCCAACGGGCGTCATGGTAAGCGGGCACGATGGTCATATTATGGGACATAAGGTAGCGAAAATCGGTCAATGGGAAATTAGCGAGAAAGGAATTTCCTGCCGCTCCATGTTGGCAGTTTCCCACTCGACTATCAACAGTTCACCTCCAATGTTTTCAAAGTAGTGCACTTCAAGGTCATGTTGGCCTTTTTTTAACACCACCTCGCCTGATTTGGTCATGGGTCCGTGATCACCGTTGTTGTCTACTACTAATATACCATTGATGAAAAGTTGGCTACCATCGTCAGACGTCGTGTAAAATGTGTATTTCCCCTTCTGTTCCACTTGCACTTTTCCTCGATACTTAACAGCAAAATGGTGTTCGTGCATCTTGATGATCGTTGGATCGAAAGTATCGATTATTCCTTTATTGACCGCTACGAGTGTATCGAAGTCGGGTAGCTTTCGCCATCTTCCGGAAAAATATTCGAAGGATACCCCGGTGCCCGGTGGAATTTTCCGGTACATTTTTTCAACAGTCTCACTCCCGAACGTTTCTTTGAAAATTCGTGCGCTGACCGTGGCAGTAGCGTCGAGGGCAATGGGTTCGGTATAGCTTGCGCTTTCGAGGCTGGGCCTGGTGCCATCAAGCGTATACCGAATTTCTGCTCCTTCCAAAGGTACGGCCATTTCTACTAACATTTTTTTGTCGAAAACGGGGTTCACTGTGCTGATGACAGGCACAGCGGAAGGCGACATTTCAATTATTTTCGAACCGCTCAAAGAAAGGTCTTCCTGGTCTTCGAACTCGTAGCTCATGGTCCAATCCAACGTCAATATTTTGGAGCGCAATTTGCCCACCTCGTTTTTTGGGCTGATTTTCACCTGTACACTTTCCGAACTGTGGGGGGGTAGTTCCCAAGCTTTTTCACGGGGAATTGGCGACAAAAGGTGATCGTGGAAAAACCGCATATAAATGTTGAGCGGGTAATCCGAAGGATTGGTAAATTGAAGATATAGGTGGGCCTCTTCTTCCCCATCATCTGAAAGTAGCAGTGTATGACCAAAATTGGTGCTGTTGATTAGTCCTTGTGCCATTTCATAATCGGCGACGGTGGTGACATCGTGTCCCAAAATACCATCCAGCTTCAGGTTGGTCATCACAGGCCCTTGCTCATCCATGGTGACCAACGTTACATGGTCAAATTCGCCGAACTTCGGGCCGCGCAACTGGCTCCCACCGCCGGTGGAGGCGAGAATATAGTAGTTGGCATTTTTGCGAGGCATGTACAGATAGCGGTGGTTGTGCCCGGCAATCACGGAATGCGGCCTGCTTTCCACCAGCCGCTCTATCTCGTTGAAACCGCCAGCAAATTCACCGTAAGTCCAAAGAGGATGGTGCATCATGACAAAGGTCCAGCGTACATTTGGGTACTTTTCCAACACTTCGGCAAAGTAAGCAACCTGTACTTCATCGATCGTCTCGGCGTTTTCCGGATTCGAATCAAGACAAAGAAAGAGGACATCTTTGTACAAAAAATGGTAATAGGCGCGCCCAAATTTTTCGATCCATTTTTTCCGCATAGGTTCGTTGGAAATGTCGTGGTTGCCGGGCAGGTAAAAAAAGGGTACTCTCAACTCGTCAATTATTCCTTCAAACGCTGCCCATTCTTTGTCCATTTTTGCTTCGTCCGTAGTTACTCCTGGTATAAAATCGCCAACGCTCACAACAAATTCGGGCAAAAGCCAATTGAGTTTTTTTACCGCATCCTTGAAAACCCCAGGCCTCAGCCCGCCTGTGCGGTCACTGACAATGGCAAATTTGTAGTGAAGCGGATCGTCATAAAATGGTTTGGCAGTCCAAGGATTTTTTTCCTGCACATCGGCTTCGAAGTGTTCACTTTGCTGGCCATGGCCGGAGAACGCATAGGCAAGCAGGCCCAATAGGATAAGTATTTTTTTCATTTTTTCACGTTTGAAGTGTTTTTGAAGCGTGTTTTTCATAGCTGAGATTCTTGGAAACGGGTTTGGCAAATTGAGATCGGGACTCTTGGCTGAAATGGTTCATTCAAAAACTCAACTTCTCAAAATCGAGGGGTTGCTTGGAAAAACCGGGTCCTTCCCAATGAACCTCTAGCACATTGCCAGCCCGATCTTGGAAATATTGCACTTTCAAATTATATGTGCCCTTTTTTAATCGAATGCTGGCCTGCTCCGTCCTGGCACTATGAGTTTGGTCATTATTCACAACCAATTCGTTATCGATAAGCAATTTGGAACCATCGTCGGAATGAATGTAAAAGGTGTAGTTCCCGCTTTTATCGATTTTCAGTTTTCCTTCAAACAAAAGCCCATAGAAGTATTCGCGTTGCTCAATAGCTGTAATGTCAAAATTTCGTGTAGTACCTGAGACGGTAGGAATCAATTGGTTGAAATTGGGCAACAGCTCCCATCGCCCCACTTTCTGGGGATCATATTCAAAATAATGGTAACGTAGCCCACCACCACTTTCAATTTTTGTTACTATGCAGGTGTCGGGTTGGGTGCCGTTTCCTTGCCCGTCAAAGATTTGGGCGAGGACAGTTTGATCTTTTTCTATGCGGATGGGCTTTTCATAGACGGGAGAAGATTGGGTGGGTGCATTTCCATCGAGGGTGTAATGTATTTTACCCAACTTGCTTGGCTGCACCATCACCAATTCGGTCGATGACAAGAACTGCGCCTTACGCGTGGGAATGATATCCACCGTGCTGGCTTCCAAAGGGACAGTAAGCACGCCTTGTAGCGACAAATCCGGGTGTTCCGGTAAATGGTAGCTGATCGACCAATCAAAATCTATGGCCATTTGATATGAAATAGGGAAAGGCTCGATTACGCGCAGGTCGACCATAAAGTGTGAACGCTTCCGGGGCGGAACGGTCAGTTTAACCTTGCCTTCTGAGGCTAGCACATAATGGTGGTGGAAAAACCTTCCTGTTAAATGAAGGGGATGTTCGGCATCGTTTTGAACAGTTACCTGCAATATCCCCCCTTCAAATATGTCTGCGCTGGGAGTTAAAAGTACACCCTCGAAGCTGGTACTTTTAACTAAATTTTGCGAGAGCGCCACCAGCTCGGTATTGGTGATATCGTGTGGGAGGATTCCATCGAGCATCAGATTGGCCAAAATTGGGCCGTTTTCTGTCACCGTCACCCAGGTAATGTGGTCGAATTGCCCGTAAGAAGGACCGCGTAGTGAACTTCCACCGCCTGTTGTAGCCAAGATGTAGTAATTTCGGTCTTTCCTGCTGAAATAGCGGTAAGTATGCTGGTGACCCGCAATCACGGTGTATTTCCGATTGGCAAGCATGGTTTCCACTTGTTCGAAATTGGTATTGTGGCTATAGTCCCACAGCGGGTGATGCATGAAAAGCAGCGTCCATCGGACATCTTCATGGTCTTCCAACACTTTCTTGACGTATGCCAATTGTTCGTCTTCGATGCGTTCCCCTTGCCCCTCATTGGATTCCAAAGCCAGGAAAAGCACGTCTTTGTAAATAAAGTAATAGTAGCGTATCCCAAACTTATCTTCCCAGAACCTACGTTTTGTGGGGCTGGTGCCCGTGTCATGATTGCCCGGAAGGTGGAAAAAGGGCATTTTCAGTGGTGAAAGGATAGAATCAAATTCGGACCATTCGGTCTCAAGGCCTTCCCATGTTTGGGAATCACCTTCTATCAGGTCGCCAACGCTCATGACAAATTCGGGTTGCAAGATATTTAACTTTTCAACTGCTTTGGCAAAAACCCCAGGGCGATGCCCGCCCGTGCGGTCACCGATAATGGCAAATTGGAAATGGTCGGGATTATCCAAGAACTGAAGGTTGGTCCAAGGCTTTTTTTCTGTTGGTAAGTTTGATTGGAAGTGCTCCGGTGCCTGTGCTAATACGGAAAGTGACCACATCAGAAAACATATAGAGTTAAAGTACTTTTGCATGGATGTAGGTGAGAAAACGATCTTGAAATAAACCGATAAAGGTGTTTTACACATAATCGCGGTAAATATCTGGAAGGTTTTTTACTAAGATACTAAGAAATAATATGCATTTGATTAAAATAGTGTTTCCTCCCCTCGGGAAATCCGAATTTTAAAAACCTATATCACTTTTTTCTCATTCAATGCTAATAAAGAGTTTCTTTAGAGGATAAAAGTTGCCTGTTACATGCATTTTTGCTTTTTTTTTAATAATCGACGGGTTTTTTAATATAGCTTTTCTTTCGAAACCAGAATTACTAATAGTGCCGTTTTGGAAATATCCAGTCCTTATTTATTTTAATCAGCAGATAAATCGAGATATGGGTACGGGAAATGAATTTAGTTCAAACTACCAATTACAAACTATTGATTTGCTCATACGGCTAAATTATCCCTTATTTTTATTAAACAGAAACCTAATGGAAGGCTGATAATCAAGTAGTTATTTTGTTGGAGTATATGAGTGTTGAACGTACCAGATAAGGAACGGTTTATCTAGAATGTAACTGTCTGTTAGGGATTCAACTACTCGGTTTTGTATAAACTTTTATGTAAACCTTTTATGAAAAACTCCTTACGAAGAATTGCAGTATCATTCGCTACCTTTTTGGTACTGCTCAGTCCTATCGTTGCTACCCCTCCTTTGCTGGCAGGCACAGGAACATGGCAAGACCGTATCATTACCGGGAAGGTTAGTGATGCTGATACAGGGGAACCCTTGCCCGGCGCCACAGTAAACATTAAGGGTACCTCCGAAGGTACGGCGGCCGACGCCGATGGTGAATTCAGGCTCACGTTACCGGAGGGGGCAGAGGCGCTGCTTATCAACTACCTCGGGTATCAAACATTAGAGGTGCCTGTTAACAACCGATCAATTTTCAACGTTAGTTTGAGGGTAGATTATGCGCTGCTCAATGAAGTGGTGGTGGTTGGGTATGGCACCCAAAAGAAAGCTGACTTGACTGGGGCGGTGGGCAGTTTGAAGGAAGATGGTTTTAACAATGGGATTATCGCTTCTCCTGCTGAACTTTTGCAGGGTAAACTCGCAGGGGTGAACGTTACGGGTATTAACGGCGAACCCGGCGCCGACCAGACCATCTTGATTCGAGGAGTTTCCACACTTAGGGAAGGCAACCAGCCACTCATCGTTGTTGATGGAGTCCCGCTGGACAACGGTAGCAACACGTATGCCAATAGAGGAAGCGTGGGCTTTGGCAACAGCCCCGCACCCAGCCCGTTGAACTTCATCAACCCCGCCGACATTGAATCCATCGATGTGCTGAAAGACGCCTCTGCGGCTGCCGTTTATGGTTCCAGGGCAGCCAATGGTGTCATCATCATCACGACCAAGAAAGGAAGCATCGATAAATCAAGCGTGAATTACTCCAATTTCTTTGGTGTATCTAACATTGCCAGGAAGATCGACGTATTGAGTACGGAGCAATTCATTGATTTTCAAGAAGGCATCGGTAATACCAGTGAAATAACCATTTACGATAGAAATAATAGCACCAATTGGCAAGATGAATTTTTCAGAACTGCCTTCACGCAGAACCATAATATTTCTTTCAGCGGTGGCAGCGAAAATTCGGATTTCTACGCTTCTTTGAGTTCGCTCGATCAAGAGGGTATTCAAGAAACCAACTCGTTAAAACGCTACACAGGCCGGGTCAATTTCTCCCAGCGATTGTTAGAAGACCGTGCCAGTTTGAGCATTAACCTGACAGCAGGGCATACAGCTAACTTGGGGATTGGTAAACTAGACAACGCTGGTGCAAACTTTGGCAGTTTAATTCCCGATATTTTGGGAGCTAACCCAACCTACCCCGTCCGCAACCCTGACGGCTCTTTATTCATATTCCCCAATGGCAGGAACCCCTTTGCCAGCGTAGAGTTATTCTATCCCGAATCACGGTTGGATCGGGTATTAGGGAATATTGAAGGCTCGTTCAACATTGCCGAAGGGCTGGTGTACAAAGTGAACTTTGCCATGGATAGGGGGGTTAGCAATGCCGAAAACCTCGCAAGACCCAGCGGTTTGCCGAAAATTGAAACCCCTGAAGGAGAAATCCAGTTTGCTTCGGCGGAGAACACCAACCGGCTCATTGAAAATTTTGTGAATTATTCGAGGGTTTTCGGGGAACATGAACTCGCCTTTTTGGCAGGGCATTCGTATCAGAGGTTCTTCCAACGCAGCAACCGCTGGGGCATTCGCAATTTTACGACCGACGAGATCGATCCCGTCTTTGCCCCGCAAATCGGTTCAAGTATCGATATCAATGATGCA
This sequence comes from Cyclobacterium xiamenense, assembly GCF_900109255.1. Lineage (NCBI taxonomy): Bacteria > Pseudomonadati > Bacteroidota > Cytophagia > Cytophagales > Cyclobacteriaceae > Cyclobacterium > Cyclobacterium xiamenense. The sequence goes on from NZ_FNZH01000001.1 coordinate 465,425, forward strand.
GGAGGAAGTGGGGAAATCAACGAGTTGCAATCGTTCTTTGGCAGGGCCAACTATACCTTTGCCGATAAATATTTGCTAACTGCAACACTCCGTGCGGACGGCTCTTCCCGATTCGGAAAAAACAATAAGTACGGTGTATTTCCTTCTTTATCAGGTGCTTGGCGGATAAGTGAAGATGGTTTTATGGCCGGTTCTACTACCTTTTCCGATTTGAAATTGAGAGCAGGATGGGGCGCAACCGGTAATCAGGAAATCCCTAACAAAATCACTCAGCCTTCTTTGACGGCTTCTGTCGATGAGCGCGACCGCGGCTATCCCGTGACAGTCGGCCCAGGTAATTCAGGTGTGGATGCCGGTTTCATTTTCAACCGAACTGCAAACCCTGATCTAAGGTGGGAGGTGACGACACAAACCAACATCGGCCTTGACTTTGCCCTTTTCAATGGTTCAATTTTTGGTACTGTTGATTATTTCTATAAGAACACCACCGATGTGTTGTTGAACCTGACCGTGCCTGATCCTATTTCCCCAACTTCAAGTCGTTGGGAAAACATCGATATGGATATTATCAACGAGGGTTTGGAAATGTCGGTAAACTACAGTTCTCCTCGTACAAGAAAATTCATTTACGAATTGGGTGCCAATGCAACGATTCTCGACAACCGCGTGGAGAATGCACCTTTTTCGCTACTGGCTACCGGTAATTTGGATGGGCCAGGGTTGTCGGGGGTAACCTCCGCTGCAATCCTAAATGGCGAACCAGTCGGTACATTCTTTTTGCGCGAACATCTGGGTTTTGACGAACGCGGGCAAAACATCTTCCGCGACGCCGATGGCGATGGTGTCATTACGGCTGGTGACCGGGTGGTTTCTGGTTCACCACTCCCTAATTTTACCTACAACTTTTACGGCACACTGCGGCATGGCGGATTTAGCTTTATCTACAACTTCAATGGGGTGTCAGGAAATGTGATTTACAGCAACACTGCCAATGCTTACTTCAATAATCCACAGCTTTCGCAAGGGGTAAATATTGCCGAAGCGTATTTTAACCCCGAGGAAGGGGCAACCAACTCGGCAACCGAATCTACTCGCTACCTTGAAAAGGGTGATTTCCTTCGCTTGAACAATGCAACCCTTCGGTATGACTTTGATCTCGCCGATTTCAGGTGGGCCAGAACTTTGGGTGTTTTTGTAACCGGGCAAAACCTGTTTGTCATCACCGACTATAGCGGGTTTGATCCAGAAGTGAACGTGAACCAGAGTGTGGGTGGCATCACTTCCTTTGGAATCGATCACATCAACTACCCAAGGGCACGCTCTTTTATGGTCGGTTTGGATGTTGCTTTTTGATAAGCCTCATTGTCCAAAAACTCTAATAAAACTGGTTTTAAGAAATGTTAACTAGCAATTTTATCATGAAAAAAAGTATCTGTTATCTATTCTTTTTCGCCTCTTTTGTCGCTTGTACCGATTTGGAAGAGGAGATTTTAGATGAGGCCCTCAACCGGGATCTGCTCCAGGGGGAAGGCGCCACTGTGGGTATCACAGCTCCTGTTTATTCAGAAATGTACGGCCTGTTTAACGGCCATGAAGATTACCTGCTCCTGCAGGAAATCACCACAGAATCGGCTATTGTGCCTTTCCGAGGTGGCTCCGATTGGTTCAACGGCGGTAGGCTCATCGAAGCCCACCAACACTCTTGGACATCATCCCACAGCCGGGCTACTGCTGTTTGGAACCAACTGACCCGGGGCGTTGCCAGGGGGGCCATTGCCATCAACACCCTTTCTTTTATCGATGGGGCCGAAGCTGCATTGTTTTCCGCTGAGTCCAGGGGTATGGCTGCGATATACAATTGGTACTTGTTCGATTTGTTTAATGTGGTGTTTGTGAAAAATACAGAAGACTTGAATGAAGAATCCACGGTGCTGCGGGACGGGGCAGCGTTCGATTACATCATAGCAGAGTTGGAAAGCGTCGAGAGCAACCTGTCCACTAAAAGTCAAGTTGGTTCAGGCCGGTTGACTAAGGGGGCTGTTTGGGGCTACAAAGCACGATTGTATCTCAACCGTGGCGTGTATCTGGATCGCTACGGCTCTAGTGTTAGTTTTGCCAACGAGGACATGAATCTGGTCATTGAAAATTGTGATCGGATCATAAATTCTGGCGAATATGCGTTGGAGACGGAAGATTACTTCAACATGTTCAATCTAGACAACAACAATCATCCGGAGTTCATTTTCGCCTACGATCAGCGCGATACCCGGAATGACGGAGGAAGATTTACCTGGTTTGCCTTGGCACGTAACCAGCATTTCAGTCTGGTCAATTTGAACTCTGCGGGCACCGATGGTGCTTCAATATGTCCCGAATTTTGGGAACTTTGGCAAGATAATACCGACGATCAGAGGTATTCCAAAGTATTTGTGCCACAGGATGGCACGGTAACTTCCGTCCCTGAAGAAGATTGGGCTGTCAATCGTGGGATCCTACAAGGTCAGCAATACGGTATTGTCTTGAACGGTGAAGGCACCGGATTCAAACGGGATGCCAATGGTGATTTGGCGATCGAAATGTTATTCAATACCCGCCGAACTGGCGAAGCGGTCAATTTTTCAGTGGCAGTGGATTTGGAAAACAATACCGGCCACTCCGATGGTGCCAGGGTTTCTAAATACGAAGTGGATCCAGTAGCGACCAATGGTCGAAATTTCAGCCGGCAAGACATCCCGCTCATCCGATTAGCTGATGTGTATTTGATGCGCGCGGAAGCCAAACTGCGTAGTGGTGATGAGGCTGGGGCATTGGCCGATCTCAATATCATCCGTGCTGCTCGCAACCACCCCAGGCAACTTTCCGCTGTCGACTTGGAAACTATTTGGCGCGAAAGGACGTACGAACTTTACTGGGAAATGGTGCGTAGGACTGATATGATCCGTTTTGGTAGGTTCGAAGATACGTGGACCTCCAAAACCGACAGCGATCCATTTCGTAGGACATTTCTGATTCCGCAAACCGCAATAGATGCCAATCCCGAGTTATTGAAACAAAACCCGCAGTAACTAAGTAGCGGGTACAAAATGACTATTCGAAAAAGTTGGGACGGACGTCCCAGCTTTTTTTGTTACAAACGCATGGTTCATTGATGTGGAAGTAGTATGCGGGCCGACTGGCATGCATCCATTTGTAGCCAATTTTTTATCGAGCGGTTTTCCTTTCCACAATCTGCCAAAGCTCATCATAAAGTTGGCGGTTGGGTGCAGCGATAACAGATACAGGTCCAGGTCGGGTGTAATCGATCGGCTTTTGCCCAAAATCCGTGACCTGACCCCCCGTGGCTTTGATTAACACTTCCCCGGCCGTTACATCCCACGGGTTTGTTTTGTTGTTGATGAAACCACCAAGTGCTCCCCTAGCGACCTCCGCTAACGAAAAAACCCCACTGTTGACCGCGTAAACTCCTGAAGAAGCAGCGACCAAATGTTCGATCAACCCGATCATTTCTTTAAGTGATTGCTCATTATGCTTGCTTCTTGTAAAGTGAATGCCAACGTGCTCCTCCGACAAACGTCTATTGCCAGCAATCGGCAAGACCGGAATCTTTAGGCCGATGGAAACATGCCATTTATTAGCAGTATTTAAAGGATCTCTCTCTTTTGGAATGCCCGCCAGCAAACCCGTGTAAACGATGTGTTGGACTGGATCGTAAATAGCCGAAACCCTTGGGGTGTTGTTTACGATAATGGCCACAGCAGAGCAAAAGATGGGAAATCCTTTTTTGAAGTTGCCGGTTCCATCGATCGCATCAGCAATTACCCGGATGGTATTGGTTTTTGGTGAAAAGAACTCTCGCTCCCCTTTTATCCTACTTTTAAGCGACGGGCCCACCTGTTTTTCCACCATACTTTTGGTTGGAGAGCTTGTTTCCTCTGCAAAATATTGAAGGTCTTCACAGCCCAGCTGTCGGCAAATCTGGGGAAGTTTGGCATCCACAGCCCGTAGCAGAGAAACTGTGGCGGCCACATCTGCATTGGTAGAAGAGTTTCCTAAATGTGGGCCGACATCTTTTGTAGGCGACCAACTCCCATTATAAAACGCCATTGCCGTGATGCCACTGGCTACGGCGGCTTCACGGGCACAGGTTACCAAACTGTCCCAAAGGCCCAGAGCTGTTATTTTCTGCTCAAGTGTAGTATCATTACCTTCTTTTTCAATCGGTGTATAAAAATTTTGTAGTTTAATCTCGTCCATCGCTTCCACCAAGTCTACTAGTTCACCCAATGGACCAACATAGCTTGGCTTTAATTTATCAGGGTGTCGCGCTCTTCGGTGTGCTTCATTATTTTGCTTAATTTTTTCGATTAGCGCTTGAAATTTCCGCAAACTGATAGGGGTGAACAGGTCGTGCTGATGTTTCTTAAAGAAATTTAATAGTTCAATTGTGTTGCCTTTGGCAATCATTTGTTTTAAATGGCTCTTAACGGTTCCCTCCATATTTACTGGTAGTAGTTTCTTGTACATCACAAGATAAAATAAGTTGATTAGTAAAATGTTAGCTGGAGACATATGGATTGCTTTGTTGCGAAAAAAAGCTGGCTTTGTAGTTTTTCAGCGTCTTTTCAGGTATTGGCGATAAATAACTACTAAAAACTCAGTGGGATTACAGGTATTTCCGGTCGAGAAACACCTGAACGAATGGCGTTCGAAGCGATAGTTTTTACGATCAGGGCACATTGTATGGAGGAAAGAAAACTTCCAAATTAACTCAGCGATAACTGGCATTGAAAATTGGAAAAAAGAAGAGCTTTGGTTTCGAGAATTGGAATTGGAACGTCAACTAGTACACAAATCGGGTTAAGGCCGTGACCGACTTTCCGCTGGAGACCATCAACAATAAAGTGCCGGGCATTCCCCATTCTCCCTGGTTCCTGGTAGAACACATGCGAAGGGCGCAGCGGGATATCATCGAATTTATAAACAACCCCAACTACCGGGAAATGAACTGGCCGGAGGACTATTGGCCAACAGCCGAAGCGGACACGTATACCTGGAAACAATCTATAGAAGGTTTTTTTGCCGACCGAAAGGAACTGATCCGGCTGGTAGAAGATGATTCGATTGATCTGTTTGCCCCCATTGCGCATGCTCCGGATTACACGATATTCCGGGAAATTATCCTCATGGCCAATCGCCACTCCTACCATACCGGTCCATTGCTTTACCTCAAACGGGCGCTGGAAGGATAGGCAGTAAAAGCCTGGTTCATAGATCTATAAATATCGGCTTGCCCGATGGATAAGCCAACCCGGCATTTTCGAGCCAACCGCAATTTTTTGCAAGCCCTGCAACCGGGGTCAATATTTTTTAGTACCTTAGAATATTCGGTTTTCCCTCAGTTTTGGTTAGGCGATAGTTGGTAGGAAATCCGGGGTAGCTGCTAAAAATCAACTATTGGTTCGGGGCTAATCGAAGTCCGGTAAAATTAAAGCGATGCAATACGAGGCAGAAACCGTTGGTCACTACCTGGAACAGTTGGAATCAGACTGGAGAAAGGAGCTATTGGAGGAAATCCGCGTTTTGATTAAAAGCCAGGGATCCAGGCTAAGGGAAGGAATCGAATACAAGATGCTGGCCTATTGGCTTGAGGACCGGACGATTTTTCATCTAAACGCCCAGCGTGCCTACGTCAGCCTGTATGTAGGTACTATCACCAAAATTCCAGACGCGAAGGAATTACTTCAGGATTTTGATACCGGAAAGGGTTGCATACGGATAAAAAAGTCAGTGGTGCTGGCTAAAACAGGTCTTCCCGCCTTTATTAAGAAAACCATTGACTGGTGGGAAAGGGGAGGGGAATCGGATTGCTAACCGAAGCGGGTTTGAATTTGGTGGGCCCAGTTAATCGAATTTTGAAAGTTAATTCCGTTTTCAACTGGTTTTCAAAAGTAATCGCATCGAATATGTCTGCTCCGGCTGGAGTAAAAAACCTGCGGGAAATACTTTTTTTTTATAAAATAAACGGTCAAGCTACATGAAGCCACTTAAAAAACCAGGCGTATACATCGAAGAAAAAAATGCCTTTCCTTCTTCGGTGGTGGAAGTACCAAGTGCGGTTCCCGCTTTTATCGGGTACACCGCCAACCGGCCAACTAACCAAGCCAGGCGTATTACCTCCTTTTCGGAATTTGAACAGTTTTTTGGAGGACCCGCTCCACGCCTGTTTCGGCTTCATGCGAAAAGAGACGTAGCGAACCAGCCGGATCAGGCAGTGGTAGCTAGGGAGCGTACCAACGAAACAGCAGTAAATGAACCGGTCGGCGAAATCAACGGCTATTGCCTGAGCAGGGTAGGACCGGCATACCGGCTCTATGCGGCCATGCAGTTGTTTTACCAAAATGGCGGCGGTACCTGCTATATTGTCTCCATAGGCGGATACAACGATGAGGTTTCCATCCGGGAAGCCAGCCTAATCGCCGGTTTGAAAGCCCTGGAAAAGGAAATGGAACCCACCCTGGTACTGGTTCCCGATGCCGTATCGCTGGATACAGCCGAGGCATTTTACGGGGTTTGCCGCGAGGTAATTTCCCATTGCGCGCAGATGGGGAACCGGATGGCCATTTTGGATGTGTACCAGGGCTACAAAGCTTTGCAAAATCCCTGGGGCGGGAAGTCCGTTGTGGAATGGTTCCGCGAAGAGATCGGCACTGAATCACTCAGCTACGCCGCCGCCTATTATCCCTGGCTGGAAACAACGATCGTAAACGAATCGGATCTGTCCTTTCAAAATCTGACGGACGATAGCCTGGGCCGGCAGGTTGAAATGATCCGTGGGGAACTTTCGTTAGTCGATCACCCCGAAAATGAATCAAAAAGCGAAGCCCTACGAAAGGAGCGGATTTTATCTCTGGTAAAACAACTTCCCGATTATACATCAGCTGCCCTGAATAGCTGGGACGATAATCCCGATACTTCCGGTAAATTGTCTCCCGCTGACTTGCACCGAACGCTTTTGACGGTAAGTCATTCCTATAGCTCACTAATGGGATTGCTGCGAAAGTACCTCAATCAGCTATCTCCGGCGCCAGCAATGGCCGGGTTGTACACCTTGGTGGATTCCACGAGCGGGGTTTGGAAAGCCCCCGCCAACCTCTCCCTTAATTCCGTCATTGCCCCATCGGTATCCATTTCCTCAGAAGAGCAGGAGTACCTAAATACCCCCTTGGATGGCAAAGCAGTCAATGCTATCCGCTCATTTGTGGGAGCAGGGGTGCTGGTTTGGGGCGCGCGCACGTTGGATGGAAACAGTACCGACTGGCGATACATTCCTGTGCGACGGACCGCGATGGTACTCGAACAATCGATGCTGTTTGCTGTCAAAGCCTATACCTTTGAACCCAATCAGGCTGCTACTTGGATAACTATCAAATCTATGCTGGAAAACTTCCTGACACAGCAATGGAAAACGGGAGCCCTGGCCGGTGCGCGTCCTGCGGATGCTTTCTCGGTACATATTGGTCTGGGGGAAACGATGACGGCAGAGGACATTCGGAACGGTATCCTGCGGGTAAGGGTTTTGGTAGCCCTGAGCCAACCCGCTGAGTTTATCGAAATATCCTTTGAACAACCCATGGAAAAGCATAACTAATTCCGAAAGTTGGATGGCCCCGGGTAGGATTTTCCGCTTCCTTGAGAATACAAAAATGGCAGGCCAAAATGGAGTTGGAAGAAAGCGATGCAGGTAATTGCTACCGGCGCATGCGTGCAAGGCCCTTTCAAGTCGGAGTCGGCCCAGGTGATGACCGCTAGAAAATGATTTTAACACCGCGTTACAGATAAAAATGAGAACAGACTGGAAATACCGCCTGATGCTTGCTTTTCAAATGGGCGTGCTATACACTCTTGGAATTTGGGCAATGGACTATTTTTCGGGTGAAACCCGGTATTCGCCGGAGGGCTTACTGGTTCGGGGACTGTTTTTTGGTCTTTCCTTTGGTTTGGTATTCCCCTTTATCTTTAATCGGCTGGGGGGAGCGGTGTATAGCAAAATTGGAGCGGGCATCCATCCGGTACTGGAGCAGGGGGAAGAAATCCAGCGAGAAGCACCCGCCACCCTTTTCAAAGGCATGGAAGGAGTAGGAGGCAAACTCTTTTTAACCAACAAAAAACTCATTTTCAAGTCCCACGCACTGAACATACAAAAAGGGCAAACGGATATTGACTATAAAACGATCTCCGGGGTTGAAAAAAGGGAGGCGAGAAAAAGGGGGTATCCCGGTATTCGCGTTCACACGAAAGCGGGTAGGGAATACCAAATAGTCGTGGAAGAAGCTGAGGATTTGATCGCAGATCTCAGCAAAAGGATTGTGGGATGATTCGTCCACTTTCGTTTGATTGTAAGCAAATTTTATTAACTAATTTATCAATGATTAAGCGCATTAAATAGATAGTTTACGGTTTTTCTTTTTACCTGTTCCCTATTGGTGAGCAACGAATGATGAACGGCAGTAATTGGATTCAGCGTGTATAATTGAACAAAATGACACCTATGGTTTGATTTTTTTTACCCCTGATTGTCAGATTATTCTACCGATCCGCTCGGTAGAAAAAACGGTTGCCTATTAAAAACTGGGTTTGAACCGGGTCCAGTAACTACCAATTTGTAAGGGATTAATTGGCCTACCTTTCATTTTTTAGGACTATTTCTCATGCTTTATGGAAATACTTCGACTGGTACGGCGTTTTTTATGCTTTGGGGGGGGTAAAGCCACTTTATGCGGTAGCGGTGGTTCTTTTTTGAGCGGTTCCATGGCCGTTTTTTTCCAAAATTAGGGGTCGATACACAGAAAACCGTACAGCGCTTATGCATACACCAATCAACTTGCATCGAGACGCATGGCTGTTGTAAAAAAGGGAATGCGAAACAATGCTCCACCCGGCTTTCCCGAAGTAAGGTCGGTTTTTCAATGCGGGCAAACCGGTTACCAAATGCACCATTGCCCGCCAACGAGATACGGTTCCCACCGTTGTTGTATATTTTTTTAGGCGGCTGCATGCAATTGCCGCCGGACGTTTTCCTTTTCTTTTTGTTGAAATTATTGGTAATTTACCCGCTGTACCATTCTCTAAAATAACCATCCATGCATCGTACCATTAGTTGCGGCCTTTTTGGCCTGGCTTTTTATGCCTGTTCCTCAGGTACTACCAATCAAACAGTTCAGACGGAGGGTCCGAAACCCAATATTGTCTACATCCTGGCGGATGACCTGGGCTATGGAGATTTGGGATTTACCGGACAGGAATACATCAATACGCCTAATCTCGATAAATTGGCCGAAACAGGAATGTTTTTCACCGACCATTATTCCGGATCTACGGTTTGCGCGCCTTCCCGAAGTACCCTCGTTTCAGGACTTCATACCGGCCACGCGCCGGTCCGGGGCAATTATGAAATTCAACCCGAAGGGCAATACCCTTTGCCTGATTCGGTTTTTACGCTATTCGAATCGCTCAAAGCTGCCGGGTACACTACCGGTGCTTTTGGCAAATGGGGCTTGGGCTACCCCGGTTCGGAAGGGGACCCCAATAATCAAGGGGTGGATGTGTTTTACGGGTACAATTGCCAGCGCATGGGGCACAATTATTACCCCTACCACCTTTGGCACAACCAGGATTCGGTGGTCCTTGAAGAAAACGCCGGAACCAATCTCGGTGTTTACGGACCGGATTTGATTCACGAGCAGACCTTGAAGTTTATCGAGGATTACCAGGACCAGCCCTTCTTTCTCTATGTTCCCAGTATCATTCCCCATGCGGAATTGATTGCTCCGGAGGAGGAGATGGCAAAGCACCTGGGGCGGTTTGAGGAAACACCGTATAAAGGGGTGGATGAAGGGCCGACCTATAAAATCGGAGGCTACATGTCTCAGGAAAATCCCCGGGCAGCTTTTGTGGCCATGGTGGAACTGTTGGACCGGCAGGTAGGAGAAATACTCGATAAACTGGAAAACTTAGGTTTGCGCGAAAACACCCTGGTGGTGTTCACTTCCGACAATGGCCCGCACCTCGAAGGGGGAGCGGATCCGGAATTCTTTGACAGCAACGGGCCGTACAGGGGACACAAGCGGGATTTGTACGAAGGAGGCATCCGGGTTCCCATGATTGCCAATTGGCCAGGAAAAATAGCACCGGGTAAAAGCGATCATCCCTCTGCGTTTTGGGACATGTTCGCTACGATCGGGGACCTTACCGGAGCGGAAATACCCGCCACTACCGACGGTATTTCCTTTGCACCCACACTATTGGGTCAATCGGAGGAGCAAGCCCAACACGCCTACCTCTATTGGGAGTTTATCGAGCAGGGAGGTAAACAAGCCGTCCGACAGGGCGATTGGAAAGCGATCCGTGTTCGGTTGAATACCGATCCAAATCCACCCATAGAGTTGTACAACCTTGCCGAGGACCCCGGTGAGCAAACCGACCTGGCTGATCGCTATCCGGAACGGGTGGCGGAGCTAAAAGCCCTGATGGAGCGGAGTCACCGCCCCAACCCGGTATTCAAACTCTACGCCCAAGAAATCGAAAACTAGTCATCAATCCCCTTAGTATTTACCCCATGAAAAAAGCAACTGTTGTTCTTCCGATTGCGCTGCTGGTATCGGTTTTATTTTCTTGCAAGCAGGAAACGCAAATACCACCCAACGTACTTTTCATTTTAGTAGACGACCTGGGTTATGCGGATTTGGGTTTTTCCGGGTCTCCCTTTCATGAGACACCTCATCTGGATCAATTGGCCAGCGAAAGTGTTCAGTTTATTCATGGCTATTCGGGAAGCAGGGTATGCAGTCCGGCCCGGGCAACCATCATGACGGGTCAGTTTACCGCTAGTCACGGCATTACCGACTGGATCGGGGCAAAGACAGGGACCGATTGGCGAACCCATCAGCGACACGATCCCATGTTACCGGCGGATTACCAGCACGAACTTCCCGCAGATGCGACCACCCTTGCGGAGGCGTTTAAACAAAACGGTTACCGTACCTTTTTTGCCGGAAAATGGCATTTGGGAGGGGAGGGGAGCTATCCGGAAGACCACGGTTTTGATGCGAACGTGGCGGGTTGGGACAAGGGCTCACCTGCCGGTGGCTTTTTTTCGCCCTATAACAATCCAAAAATCACGGATGGTCCGGATGGGGAGAACCTAACCCTTCGGCTGGGGCGTGAGGTTGCCGATTTCATTACGAACAGCAAAGAAGAACCCTTTTTCGCTTTTCTGTCCTTTTATGCCGTCCATGCACCCGTGCAAACCAGCAAGGATCGCTGGGAAAAATACCGGGATAAGGCCGAATCCATGGGGATTCGTGAAAAGGGATTTGAAATGGGTGAAAAATTACCTTTCCGGACGGTTCAGGACAATCCCAACTATGCCGGATTGGTGGCTTCTGTGGACGATGCTGTGGGGATCGTTCTGGATCGCTTACGGAGCCTGGGATTGGATGAGCGTACCATTGTGGTATTTACTTCGGACAATGGAGGAGTGGTGGCAGGTGACGCGTTCGCAACGACTAACCTTCTGGTAAAGGGCGGCAAGGGCCAGCACTGGGAAGGGGGGATTCGGGTGCCCTATTTGATCAAAGTCCCTGGCAAACCGGCCGGTAAGACGCTGAATTATCCGGTGGTGGGGGCTGATTTTTTTCCCACATTGGTAGACTTGGCAGGATTGAAAACGGATCCGGTCCAGGAAATCGAGGGGATGAGTTTGGTCCCGCTGCTGGACGGGGAAACTCCTTCAGCGCGCGCCATTTTCTGGCACTACCCCCATTATGGCAACCAGGGCGGCGTTCCTTCGGCCATGGTCCGAAGAGGCGATTGGAAGCTAATTCGCTATTTTGAGGACGGGCACGAGGAATTGTACCACATCCCCGATGATCCCTTCGAAACGCAGGAATTATCTCAGGAAAATCCAGCCGAACACGCAAGGCTAACCGCCCTGCTCAGCCGGTACCTGGAAAAAAAACAGGTGTCTCTGCCCGTTCTGGACCCCGAATTCGATCGGGAGCTGTACAACAAGCGGTTGGAAGAAATGGAGCAGGTGCTATTGCCCCGGCTGGAAAAACAGCGCCTGGATTTTCTCAAGGAGGATTGGGAACCCAATTCGGACTGGTGGGGTAGCATCACTACCGACTAAAGCGGCCAGAACCAAAGTATCAGGGGCACACCTACCACCATGACCAGCAGTGTCAGGGGAAGTCCGGGTTTCCAGTAATCTCCGAAGCGGTAGCCACCCGGACCCATCACCAGGGTGTTGGATTGGTGGCCAATAGGGGTAAGAAACGAGGCGGAGGCTCCGACTGCAATGCTCATCAAAAAGGGGTCTGCAGAGAGGGCGAGGCTTTCGGCAATTTTAAGGCCAATTGGCGCCATCAAAACAACGGTAGCCGCATTGTTTATGACGGCAGATAGCAGCATGGTCGTGAGCATGATGACAGGGAGCATGCTCCAGGCAGGGAAGCTATCAGAATAGATCAGCATGAGTTCGGTAACAGACGCTGCCCCTCCGCTGGTCTCAAAAGCCGTTCCTACCGGAATCATGGCTGCCAGCAAGACGATGACAGGCCAATCGATGCTGGTATAAAAGTCCTTTAGCGGAAGTATTTTGGAAAGAACCATCAGCATGGCCGCCAGGGTAAAAGCGATCGCTACCGGTAATAGTCCCGCGACAACGGAGATAATGGCCGCAACAAAAATACCCAGTGCGGGCAAGGATCGGTTGGGCTTGCCCAAGTCCAGGTTTCTTTTTGCCAAAGGCAGGCATTTCATCTCCTGAAAGATATCCGATAGCTGACTGCTTCGAAGCTGCAGCAACAAAACGTCCCCTGCACGAAATACTTCGTGATCGATTCGTTTGATTAGGGTTCGGTCACCCCGGGACAAGGCCAGCAGGTTTACATCGTATCGGGAACGCATGTGGATATTTGCTGCCGTTTGGCCCAGTAGGGGTGAGTTTTCCTGAATAATTCCTTCGGCCATGGTAATGTCTGACTCGTCGGTTACTTCGTCGGAAAAATCTTCGGTACCCACCAGTTTTAAGCCATGGGTCCCCAGGAATTCCTCCAGGTTTTCGGTATTGGATTCAAGAATGAGAATGTCGTTTTCCTCTAAAAGGAGGTAAGGTCCGGGGGCATGAATCCGTTCCTTATTTCGGATAATTGCCAGGACTTTCATGTCCTGCTCGTTTTCGTTGAGCAGTTGCCGAATATTTTCACCCTTCAGATCGGACTCTGGGGCTATACGTACTTCCGTAATGTAGTTTTCAATGTTAAACAAGGATTCATCGGGATCGCTGGATTTCCTTCGGGGAATTAGTCTCCAGCCAACCAGTGCGATGAATACCACTCCCGCCAGTGCGATGCCGGCGCCTACCGGAGCAAAATCAAACAGGCCAAACGGTGCATCCCCGTTTTGGCTGCGGAAGGTCGCAATGATGATGTTTGGTGGTGTGCCAATAAGCGTGGTCAATCCACCCAATAGGGAGGCAAAGGCAAGGGGCATCAGCACCAGAGATGGGGAGAAGTTGTTTTTTCGGGAAATCTGAATGGCTACCGGCATAAACAAGGCCAGGGCACCGATATTGTTCATAAAGCCCGAGGCCAAAGCCACTACACCTGCCATGACGGCTATTTGCAGGCTGATGGTTTTGCCTACCTTTTCCATTAGCCGTACGACTACCTGAACAATCCCGGAATTCTCCAGGCTCTTGCTTACAATCAGCACCGCAGCCACTGTAATCACGGCGGGGTGGGCAAATCCGGAAAACGCGTCTTCGAAGGGTACCAGGCCCGTCACGGCAAGGGTTAGCAACGCCAGTAAAGCCACCAGGTCGTAGCGGATTTTTCCCCAAATAAACAAGATCAAGGAGATGCCCAGTACGGCGAAAACAATGAGCTCGTCCATTACAAGGCGATCGGAGCAGCCAGGCAGGCGTCTGGTATGGCGAATGCATTGACAAGGGGCACAGCATCCTTCCGGATTTCCCAACAGAGTTGGTTGACCATCTTTCGGATCGACTTGGTCTTTACCCCCTCCATATAGCCTTGTTCCAGATACCAACCCTTATGGGTCTCAAGCTGGTACAGGGCAAATAAATTACACAACTTATTGAGTACCGTTTGGATGGCCGGGTCCGGGGTCTGCTTGACTTTTTGGATAAATTTTCCCAGGATCACCCGCTCAATATAGGCCTGCCCGACGTTTACCAGGTGATGCTGGGACACGTTTACGGCATCGAAGGGGTCCATGCCCTCGTCCATAAGGCGTTTCAATCGCCGGGCAGCGGCATCCAAAATGCTGTTTTCCCGGTATTCGAAAGCACTCAAATGGAAATCGGGATCCAGCAGGTGGTTTTCATCCGTATTCCGAATGATTAGCGGGTTTTTTTCGGTAATGGACGTTTTGGTTTTGGAAGCCACGTAGTTGATGATGGTAAACAAATTCATGTTCTCAAACTGCTCCTTATAGGCGCTTAGGCGGCTTTTCGCGACCAACTGCATGAGTACGGTATTGTCTCCTTCAAAAGTGGTATAAATATCGGTATCGTTCTTTAGGGCATCGATTCGGTTTTCGGACAAATACCCTTTTCCCCCACACGCCTCCCGGCATTCCTGCAGCGTAGCAGTAGTGTGCCAGGTCACGTAGGCTTTCATGCCGGCTGCCAGGGCCTCGATTTCCTGCATTTCCTCCTCCTGTCGCTTAAGAAACCGATTGGTGACGTATTCCATCGCAAAATGGCAGGCATAGGTTTTCGCCAGCAAGGGGATTAGCCGGCGCTGGTGCATGCGGTAATTGAGAATGGGGATTTCTTCGCCTCCCTCCGGGCCGAATTGTTTTCTCCGATCCCCGTACCGAATGGCGATCGTCAATCCGGATTTAGCTGCTGCCAGCGCCGAGCGGGGAATGCCAATTCTACCCCCAACGAGGGTGCCCAACATGGTAAAAAAACGCTTGTTATCACTGGCGATGGGACTTTGGAAGTTTCCTTGCGCATCTACCGAAGAAAAACGATCCAACATGTTTTCTTTAGGAATCACCACGTTGTCAAACGAAATCAAGCCGTTATCTACACCGTTTAGTCCCATTTTTCGACCACAGTCGGTGATGGTAATGCCGGGCAGGGTAGTGCCTGCTTCGTCCCGTAGTGGGACCAGGAAGGTACTTACGCCATAATCTTTCCCATCAATCAGGAGTTTGGCAAACACCGTAGCCATTCGGCCGTGAAGCGCAGCATTGCCAATGTATTCCTTTCGGGCATCCCGGTGTGGCGTGTGGATCGTAAAGGTTTTACTTTCGTGATCGTAGCTTGCCCGCGTTTCAATTCCCTTCACGTTTGACCCATGATTGGTTTCCGTCATGGCGAAACAACCGGGAAGTTCCAGGGTGCCGATTGCTTTCAGGTACTTGTCGTGGTGTTTTTTGGTACCCAGGGACAGCACACTCATTCCCCAAAGGCCAAATTGCACCCCAAACTTGATGACCAGGCTCAGGTCCCGATAGCTCAATGTCTCCATCACGGTAAAATAAGCTTCCATGTCGTCCTTTCCCCCATAGTCGGTAGGATAACCAATGGACCCATAGCCTTTTCCCGCCAGTAGGCGACACCAGGAAAGCACTTGATTGCGGTATTTTTCCAGGTCATCCGGTTGAATGTAGGCAAAGTCCTCCGTAGCAAGGTACTGCTTGAGTGAATCGATCAAGGGTTTTCGTGGACCATCCAGTAGTTCCGTGAGTGCCTGAACGGCAAAGTCCTCCCGGGTTTCGTATTGGGTCGAAACATTGCTGTGGGAAGATTTAAAACTTAACGCCGCAGCTTGCCCGACGATTCCAAGGTCTTTTTCAAGTTGGGCCAATTCTTTTTCCGCCCGTTGCAGGGGAAAAGAATACAGGGCCTCCGGGCGCGCTTTTTTTAGCAGATCGATGCCCAACGATACAAGGTTGGGGTAGTTTTTGGATTCTTCGCTAGCCGCATGAACGGTCTCCCACCAAAATTCCATTTCTTCCCGTGTGGGAGGGGATTCTGGGCTAAGCTTCTCTTTGAGAAAGGATTTGTCTTCTTCGCTAAGCCAGTCTGCCTGGGACAGAAACTTTAAAAAAGGTTTGTTTTCCTGACCATCAATCAGGGTTTCGGACCACACCATGTACACCACCGGTAAGAGTACGAGAGCTCCGGGAGTAGGTAAGTTTAGGGTTTGTTGCATGCCTCAATCGTTTGTTGTCTGATAACGATTAAGAAGATAAGAAAATTATTCCATCCTTTGCGGGCTTGCCGGCAAAACTTAACGCTAATTACAGGGCAGGTAGGGCGCCTTTCCGGAGCAAGGCTCGTCTGTTTAGTCTATTTTGTCCCATTCTTCCGTATTTTTTAGGTCCAGGCTGTCGGAATTAAAGGTGGGGTCCAGGCCTTTTTTCCGTTGCTCCACGTAGTCCTTCAAGGCATCCATGGCAGGCTTTCGTAAAAGGAAAATGGCAATGATGTTTAGCCAGGCCATCATGCCCACGCCAATATCTCCCAGTGTCCAGGCCAGTGCGGCTGTACGGATCGTCCCATAGAAGGTGGCTATTAAAATCAGGGCACGCAGCAAAAACAACGGCCACTGTCGGTTTTGGTCCCGCTGAAGAAAACTTAAATTGGTTTCTGCAATATAATAATAAGCCATGATCGTGGTAAAGGCGAAAAATGCCAGGGAAACGGCAATAAAACCCGGGCCCAGGTTCGGAAAATGCTCGCTAATGGCAAACTGGGTAAACTCGGGTCCAATAGGGACTCCCGGAAGATTTTCCACAATGAACCCTCCTTCCGGGTCGACCACATTGTACTGCCCCGTAAACAGGATCATAAAAGCGGTCGCGGTACAAATGAACAAGGTGTCCACATAGACCGAAAAGGCCTGAACCAGGCCCTGTTTTACCGGATGGCTTACTTCGGCGGCTGCTGCAGCATGGGGTGCGGTTCCCTGCCCTGCTTCGTTGCTGTAGATGCCTCGTTTGATCCCCCAGGAAATGGCCATCCCAAATATCCCGCCAAAGGTGGATTCCATATTGAAAGCCGAGCTGACGATTAACCGGATGACCCCCGGGATTTCCGTGATGTTAAGAACCATGATAATCACCGCCATCAGGATGTAGGCCGCAGCCATAAAAGGCACCACAATTTGCGCCACCTTACCGATTCGCTTCACGCCACCGAATATGATCAGCGCCAGAAAAAAACAAATTACCAGTCCGGTTATCCAGGTGGGAACCTGAAATGCATTTTCCACGCTAAGCGCAATGCTGTTGCTTTGTACACCGGGTAAGAAAAAGGCCGTACTGAGGATGGTTGCGAAGGCAAACAGCATGGCGTACCACCGGATGCCCAATCCTTTTTCTATGTAGAAAGCAGGCCCGCCACGGTATTGTCCACCCTTTATCTCCTTGAATAGCTGTCCCAGCGTGGCTTCGATAAAGGCAGAGGCACTCCCCAGAAAGGCAATGATCCACATCCAGAAAATGGCTCCAGGGCCTCCCATGGCAATTGCCGTAGCTACACCCGCAATGTTTCCCGTTCCCACTCTTCCGGAAATGGCAATGGCAAAGGCCTGGAAGGAGCTGACCCCCTTGTCGGAGGACTCGCCTCCAAACAGAAGTTTGATCATTTCCCGAAAATACCGGACCTGTAGAAATTTGGTAACAATGGAGAAATAGATCCCGGCACCCAAACAAAGGACGATCAAGGCATTGCTCCAGATAATATCGTTGATGGCGTAAATAATCGATTCCATGGAAAAGGTTGGCTTTGGTCAAATGGTGTATGGAACACAAAGAAAACCAAAATAAGTTTACATTTGGTTTTGCCGTCAAAAATTATCGACCTTTTATAAAAATTGGGTGCCTTTTTCTGCAGCGTGTACATTTTGGATGCCGATTTTACTGTTTTATTCGTTTTTTGCAGTTTTTAGGCACCATCTGGAAATGAGGTGGTAGCACTGGTCCCTTCAATCACCGATTTCAGCCCGCCGGAATTCCGTAAAATCACTACATTTGTGTTGTATTGCACGGAACGTGTCCGTCCTGTAACCACACATTGCATGAAAGAATTAGGAGTAATCAGCACCCTTCCCATCAACCGGTTTACGGAAAACGGCGCGTATTTGCAGCTGAGTGATTCCGGCGAAGTACTGCTGCCAAAGCGTTACCTCAAGGGGGAGGAAAAAGAAGGAGACCCGGTGGAGGTCTTTGTGTATACCGATAGCGAAGACCGTCCGGTGGCCGTAACCGATCGTCCAGTGGCCCTACTCGATCAGTTTGCCGTGATGGAAGTCAAGGATTTGACGGCGATTGGTGCCTTTTTGGATTGGGGACTGGAGAAGGACCTTTTCCTCCCAACTTCCGAAATGCGGGAGAAAGTGGGGAAAGGGGATCGGGTATTGGCCATGGTTTGCCTGGACCACCGGACCAATCGACTCGTGGGGGTATCCAAATACGAAGATTTTCTACTATCCGATACCAGTGGATTTCAGGTGGGACAGGAAGTGGAGGCACTGGTTTTTGATCGGACGGCGCTCGGCTACAAGGTCTTAATACAGGACTTTTACGAAGGGCTGATTTACGAAAACGAGGTTTTTACACCGGTCCAAATCGGAGAGTCGGTTCGGGCATTTATTAAGAAATTACGGGAAGATGGTAAGATCGACGTACAACTAACACAGGTAGGGCGACAGAAATACGAAGAGGGTGCAGATTTTATTCTTCGGAGGGTACAGGAAAATGGTTTCTTGCCCTTGTCGGACAAGTCCGATCCCGAGCAGATTCGAAACGAATTGGGTATGAGTAAAAAGCAGTTTAAACAGTGCATAGGCCAACTTTACAAAAAGAAAAAGATAGTAATCAAAGAAGACGGGATTTATTCGGTTTGAAACCCACGCTGGGTTTATTTTTTCCATTCCTGCCCCTGTTTCGAGAATTTCACGGAAAAACCATTATTTTTACCCGTCGACTTGCGCGGTCATTTTGGCTGGGAGGTGGAAGCTTGTACGTTCCCTTGCAGGTCTTAACAATTAACACATACTTGATTCGCAGATACTATGGATAAAAAAACGGAAAACTTTTTGGGTATAGACGTAGGGGGTACGCATGTAAAAATTGGGCTGGTTGATACGAAAGGCCAGATTCTTCAGTTTGCAAAAGAAATTACCGCTTCCCTTCGAGAGAACCCATTGGGTTTTAACCTGGCTTTCGTTGAGGTGGTGGGAAAATACCTCGCTAAGTTCCCCGAAGTACAACACGTTGGAATCGGCCTGCCGGGATTGGTAAGCAAGGACCGCACGACAACGCTTGAAATACCGGCCATTTCCGAGTTAAACGGATTTGATCTCAAAAGCGCCCTACTAGAAAAATATCCGAATACCATCTTCCACCTGGAAAACGATGCCAGTGCGGCAGCGGTAGGAGAGCTGCATTTCGGAACAGGACAGACCTCGCAGGACTACTTGTTTATCACCCTGGGAACAGGAATTGGAAGTGCACTGATTTTGGATGGGGAAGTATTTAAAGGCGTTCGCGGAAATGCGATGGAAATGGGGCACATGCTTTCCAGGGGAAATAGTCGTTTGGAACCATTAATCGGACGAAATGGGATACTGAAAATTGCCGCACGCATGATGGATACATTCCCGGAGGAAGTAGGCCAACTAGCCGGACAGGAATTGGGCATGCATGTGTTGGTGGGAGCCGCCTCAGCGGGCAATTCGATCGCACTGAAAACCTTCGCTGAAGTAGGGGAGATCCTTGGAGAAGCCATCGTATCCACGGTTCGCATACTGGATGTAAACGAGATTTATTTTGGAGGTGGCATCTCTGCAGCCCTGCCTTACATTATGCCTTCTCTGGACAAAACGGTGCACCAGTATTTGAGTCCGTATTACCTCTCTGATATTAAGATGCAGCGGGCTACCCTCGAAAACGATGCCGGAACGCTTGGAGCAGCCGCTCTTTGCTTTATGGATTGAGATAGGTAATCGTTACTTCACTCACCTTGCTTACCGCATTGAGACGAAAAAGGACCTTCAAAGGTTCTTTTTCTGGTTTTATCCCACACTCATCCGACGGTTCTAAAAAGTAAACGAAGAAACTCTGGCTTTTGTCTACCAACACAACCCGGTCCGGCCGACCAAATGTCTTGATGAGTTCCTGGTTGTAACTTGCCAGAAAGCTGTTCTTTAGTTCCCGCAACTCCTCCAGGTCCTGGATGCGCAAGCCCAGGCAGCCGTTGCGGTCCTTTTTCCAGTTAGAAATATCAATGGAACCGGTATCGAGCTTGCTGGTACACGAAACCCCGAGTAATAGCAGGCAAAAGATAAAAAAGACAGGCAGCGTTCCGTTTTTCATGGGTGTGATTTGACGGTGATCGTGATCAGGAACCCAAATTTACCCGGATTGTTTGACTTAGACCTACGAAGTGAGGAATTATTCTTGCAAACGATGGTTTATCTGAAGCGGCTGGTAGGCGGAGAGTTTGTAGGTCTTTCCCCGGTACTCCAGATCCACCTCCCGGTCCGTTTCCACGGCCTGAACAAGGCCATTCTCCATTTGCAGGACAAATAGGCAGGATTTGTCGAAAACTACCTCGGATTCGCCATCCCCGTCCAGGTCCAGGGATTTCCCCTCTCCCCCGGCCAGCTTTTCTCCGATGTAATGGGATGCTCCAACACTGGCCAGCGGTGTTTCAAACCCGCCTCCCGTCCATCGAAATCCCCTCCTCAGGGCAGTAGCTTCCAGCTCCCCGGATTTTCTCGGGTACACCAATAGGTCGGTAGATGGCTCGCTCGTTTCAAACCGTACCGGTTGCAGCCAACCATAGGTGCTTTGTATGGATGTGGCACCGGTATCGATGCGTACCTGCTCGTTTAAGGCGATGAAGTATTGCCGATCTCCTTGATCCGTATACCCGGTATGGGCCATTTCGTTGGTAATTTGGGTAGAGAGGGGACGTCCGTCGTTTTCAAGCAGTGGGACTGTAAGGCCAAAGGGAATATCCTGGGCACTTTTCAGCCGGGTTACCAGCATGTCTGGAGTCAGGATAAATTCCTGACTAAAAAACGGCCCCCCTCTTCCGGTCACGTAGCTGTAGTGAATGGTGAATCGCACCAACAAGGGGTGGACGAAGTGAATTTCTGCTTCTCCCTGGTAATTGGCGGGCAGGTCAGCGATCCGTACCCAGTGCTCGTTTTCCATCCATTCCGGACCAAAGGAGATTCCGGATTGCGGACGGTACCGATCCACCCGGTCGCCACTGCCAGAAACCAGGTCAACCGTGTTGCCTCTTTTCAGCTCATGCTCGCCATCGGCAGGGCCCAGCCTTCCGTCCCAGCCTTCCCGGATCATGCGCACGGTACCCAGTGGAGTCCAACTCAGGCCGTACTTTGGTACGCTTGCACCCCGGAGGTTTACCATCACCTGGAAGCCCCCTGCGTTGGCAAAAAAGGCTCCGAACCGATCATCTATTTCAAACGCATACCCACCCAGTTCGGCAGGTGCCGGCTTTTCCGGGATGGCTGATTTCCTGCTCAGGTAGGCTTCTGCCAGGTGCTGCACGATGGCTCCGCTGTAGTTACCCCATTGACTGGCCGGCTGGTATCCGATTCGATCTCCGGGCTCAAACCAATTTTTGGTAATGAAAAAAGAACCGGCCCAGGGATCCGCTGTGCGCTGCCAGCGCAGAATGCTCCGAAAAGCCAGATTGGCCGCCCGCCGGTATTGACCGGCCAGGTAGTGGTTTCCCTGTTTCCAGGCGTCTTCTGCCAATACATCAAACGCTAATTGGTACAATACGTCGTTAAAAATGTGGTTATCTGTCCGCCCATTGGGGGGAGCCTGCCCATCCGGGGCCTGCAAAAACAGGCTGGTGTGCGTCCCATTTTTCACCGCAGACAGGATTTCCCCGGAGGAAGGGCCGTCGTATCCCTCCATCGCCAAGGCAAGGAGGTTGCCCCTACCTACCGCTTCTACCGCAAGAGATTGGGGGTCACTGCTCCAGTCCTGGTAGAGATTGTATCGGTCGTTTACGATTCGGATCCGTTGGCTGTACTCGTTCCATGCTTTTTCGATAAATTCGGTAGCGCCTGCTTTTTCACGCAGCCCTTTACCTGCCCGGCTCCATTCGCCCTTCATGGCGTAGGTACGCCAATTGTTGATCCGCCCGTCGAAATTCTGCATGACTGCGGAAAGAGGCGTTTTCATTCGTTGCGTCCAGCGGTCGTGCCGGGCGTTGTCCACATGGTCCTCATAAAGTTTCAGCGCATGCGTTAATGGACTAATAAAAAATTCTCCGTGCTCATCCGGTATGGATTTCGTTCCGTTCGAAAAATTCAGGGTGCTGTGCTCCATCGCCAGGATTCCGGCTTCCTTCAGCTCGTTTCCAGCCCCGGCATCCAATAAAACCCCGACGGCGAATGCGAAATAAGGGGTAGCATATTGGTGCTCCCGCTTCAGGTAGGGGTCAATGATGGCACCAGAGGCATCCTGTTGTGCCGCCATCACCCTGCACGTAGCTCCAATCACGCGTAATAGGTCCTCGTTTGCTACCCCGCTTTCCTGCCATCCGGCCTGGGTAAGGTGAAAGGGAAGGTGCGGAGGGAGCTGAGCCAGCACCGGTAATGCGATCCCTAAACTACCCACCAGCAGCAGGATACGAAGAGAGAAGCGTATCAAAAATGGAGGAAAGGTACATACAGAATTCATGGAGTGCCGTTTATTTTGGTAATTCATACGTAATGGTTTCTTCAGTGCCCTGATAATTGACTGTTAGGCGTATTTTCCGGGAACCGATTGCGGGATTTCCCTGAATATGAGCGGATACTTCGGGAAGTTCCTCCCGAAAGGGGAGTAGCAATGTGAGAAAGCGCGTTCCTTTGGACCGGTTTTTCAGTTCCTTTTGGAAGGAAAATGCCGTTCGGGGTTCTTTTTTGGTGTAAACAAACGATACCTGACCCTCCGCTTCTTCCAGGCTCAGTGCTTGCTGTTGCAGGGACTGTACGTGTAAATTGTACCCGGTGTCAAATTGTGTGGTCGCTGCCAGATTTTCCTTGTCCAACCTTGCCGGTCCGGGGGCCAATTGAAAATTTAGGTCCAGTGTACCGCTCGCCTTTCCAATGGCCTCATCGATTAGGATAAAAAAGGAATGATCAAAAAAGATGACGGCGCGTCGATGAGCGAGGCCCTCGTAATTTTGGTTTTCTACGACCAGTACATCGTGTTTCGTACCGGGTTGCCACAGCAGCAAGCGTGGAGCATAGGCAATGTTTTCGCCGTCGAGGGTAAGGGTTTGGTGTACCCGGCTTTGGCGGAACCAGGCCCTTCCCTCCGGGTCGCCACTGTAGATAAAACTCCCCGAGTCCGGTGTCAGGTTTCTTCCACCTACATACAATTCGAAGGTGCCATTATCGGGTTGGCTGTGTCCTCCACCGTCGGGGCCGCATTTCAGGACCAGGCAAGTAGCCATAGGATCCCAACTGTTTCGCATGGAGTATAGTCCACTGTTCGGATAGGCAAAGGCCAGGCTATCAGGTTTTTCTCCTTGTTTTCCCCCGGTGGCTACATACAAAAAGTCAGGCCGGTCAAAAAGTTTCTCCCATTCGATCAATCGTGGGTAATATTGCCCCGGTTTGCCTGTCCAAGCGTCGCCAAACTGTGGCGTGGTACCGTCCGGAAAGGCAAGTTTCACGGGCACTTCGGCCATTTTCTCGATCATAGACAGGTAATCATCCGTAAACAAGTGGCTTTTCCCATTCATTTCAGCCATAGCATACGTTCGTAAAAACCACCCGATACTGCCCATGTGGTAGCCAAAGGCGAGTTCCCGCTGATGCCCGTCTGCATATACCTGGTTATGAATTTCTGCATTGAGGCGGTGAATCGCCTCCGTCAACCACTCGTCCGCCTCTTTAAATTCGGGGAAGGTCATCGCAATAAATGCCAATCCCTCCGCTTCCATCAAGGCCCAGTTGCTTCCCTGGCTGTATTTGCTCATGAGGAAATCGGCGTGTTCGTGCAAGGCCACCAAAAAACTTACCAAGGCCTCCGGCGTAAAGGAGGGGGCCTCGATAAAATAGTGAAAAAGTTGCGTCCAACGGTGACCCCGTATCCCCGTTTCTATGGATCTCCAGGCGTAGCGATGATCTTCGTCTCTCGGGTTTTTTTCTATCCAGTCCATCAGTTGACGTGCCCATTCCCGGGCATATTTCTCCTCTCCAGTTTGCCTATAGGCCTTACCCATGGCATCCCAAAATGTCATTCGGTTCAACTGCCAGACCCATTCGTTGTCGGGAACCGGTCTGCTGGCCCAATCGATGTCCTCCCCGACGAAAAAGGGAGGATAGGCAGGCTGCCCTACCATGCGGTGTTCCAGCGCATTCCGGGCTATTTCCAGGTCTTTCTCCGTTGCCAGGTTTATAGGATCGGTGCGTAATTGACGGCGAAGCGGATGGTTTACCTGGGTTCTCTCCCGAAAATGGTACACCATGCGGCGGGCGGCCAGAAGTGGATTACCGGCCTGCTGTATGCCACCTGCCCAGGGACTGGATTCGAAATCCATCAGGGCACGTACCTTTTCAAAGTTTCGGTGAAAAGCCTTCGAGGATTTTCCATGGCGTAAGTCGCCTTTATTGTCCACCGACAAATTGTATCCCATGGTTCCCTGATTCCACTCGGAAACCTGGCTGCCCTTTTCGCCATTGTTGCGAAAGATGTTGTTTTTTGCCTCTAGGTTCCGTACTCCTTCCAGCCAATTGTCTGAAAACAATCCGTGTCGGTCGTTTCCTTCCAGCAGGTTGTTTTCGACCAGCAGGTTGCCGCTTTCGGTAAGGTGGATGCCATGCAGTTTGTTTCTGGAGGATTCGTTGCCTTCCATCACAATGGCTTCCCCATATGACAGGTGGATGCCACTGCCCCAGGGAGCGTTGGAAAAGCGACCCTTGCTGATAGTTGCGTTCTTGATCCGCGAGAGGTGGAGGTTGTGATGCAGTCCCTTTCCGGGGACCACATTGGATCCATTATCGCTGAAGTCACAGCGGATGATTTCCAAATTTTCGGCACCCCGGATGGAAACACCGTGTTTGGTAAAGTTTCGAACGGTAACCTGCTCCAGTCGGATGTTTTGAAGTTGACCTTCGGTATCGGCAGAAAAAACCAACCCTTCCCTTCGCAAGGCGGACTGTCGCGCACGCTGACGCCGCCCTTGATTGGGATCCGTGCCAGGATCTACCGATTCCGCGCCCTCGATCAACAGGTGACGGATGACCACGTCTTGTATCTCCGGATCGCTGTTACCGATCGTCAATCCTGCTTTTCCTGCTTCCATCATCAACACAGTGGCCGCTCCCTTGCCTTCCAAATGTACACCGCCGGGAATCAGCAAGGTTTCCTCCAATTGGTATATTCCTTCTTGCAACCAAACTTTCCTGCCTGTACCGGAAGTTTGCTCAAGTGCCCGTTGGATAGACTCGCCGGGCTTTACGATCAGATCTCCCTCGTTCGGATTCCATTCCGGGTTTTCCTGTGCTCCGGTCTGCGGTCGGGCGTTTACCAATGGGGGACTAGCCCAATCGGTAGGTGCTGCCGGAGCTGGGGCTCGGTGAGCTACTAGAAAATACCAGGAGGAAGCAGGTCGGGTGTGCTGAATCGCCCGCTCGGTATAGGGCATTTGCAAATTTTTTAGTTCGGTGTAATGGTGGTACACGGATTCGTAAATGTCGCGGAATTCTCCCCTTCCTCTGGGAGAAATCGTTCCGTATACGGACACTTCTTCCCCCAGCATGTATTTTGCGGTGTATTCGAAACCAAGTGCGAGTCGCTGCTCCGCTACCTGGTAAAAATCCATCCCTTGTGTCCAGGCTACCTGTGCCGCCTTGGCCAATTCCCCAAGCCCCAATTGCACGTGAGGCCAATCCCGTGTCGATTCCTGCACCTGTCCGTTGGGGTAGATGTATTTGGTAATGCCTCCATTATTTGGTCCCCAATAAAACCGCTCGACGGCGCGTTGAAAAAGCGCTGGTCGGTCCGTGAAAATGCCGATACAAAGCATAGTGTTGATCATGGCGGCATCCCAGTTGCCGTTCGCCTCTGTGAAAAAGTCGTGGATATATGGATAGTACACGGTGAGCATCATCCGTTCGAAATCTTTCTGATCTTCGTCTTTCCAGCCATCGTAGGTATGCTTTATGAGTTCAGCAGCATTGAGGAAATGTTGTCCAGTTAGGGCGACAAGTAGTTTGGCATCGTTGTCATCAAAATCCCACAATCTTTCGGACCAGGCAGCCAGGATGGAAATGGTCTTTTCTGCGTGGGCCCGATTTTCGGTAACGAACCACAACAAGGCATGCCGGTAGGCTTCCAGCGCACTGGCGGACAACTCCCGATGCCCCTTCCCCTGCCTTCCATACGATCCCCTCACGACATGGGTAAACGGTTGCGGCTGAAAATCCAAAGAAGCCTCCTGTTTCAAGCGCTCAAAAGCGGCTTGCCAGGCCGGATCGCCAGAGGCGATTTTGGCCTTCATGTAGTCTAAGTCCTCCTGATTTTGTAGTAAGCCCGGATGGATAAATTGGCGGGGAAAAACCAAAGGTGGTGCGGTAGCTTCCGTCTGGCAAACCGAGGGAAGCGCGGGCAAGAGCAACAAAAATAAAAATGCAGCACGTTTTATTCTCATCCGTACATTGGGTTTAAGGTCAATTCAATAACCTAAAATAAGGAGTTCGCATCAGAAATGCTAAAAATCAATCCTTCATAGGAGTCAATCGATTGCCTGTTCCCGAATTGATTGCTCCTCCCTTGCTGGATTTTAGGGTATCGCAAATTGACCTCTAGAATAAACCCAGAACGGCTACTACCGTTTGAACCGTGCTGTCTAATAGACCTCTA
Source organism: Cyclobacterium xiamenense (assembly GCF_900109255.1). Taxonomy (NCBI): domain Bacteria; kingdom Pseudomonadati; phylum Bacteroidota; class Cytophagia; order Cytophagales; family Cyclobacteriaceae; genus Cyclobacterium; species Cyclobacterium xiamenense. Next base: position 492,371 of record NZ_FNZH01000001.1, read on the forward strand.
GCAGCAGTTCTGCCTCACCGACTTTTCCTTTTTCGGAAATACCTTCTGCTACCACCCGGTACAAACTACTTCTGTCCGCTGTATAGAATCGCAGGGTAGCGGTACCGTTTTCGTCGGTTTTGACCGTTGGATTCCAGTAGATGGTGCTACGCAGGTCGGAAACTGTCGGCTGGGAATTCTCTCCATACCTGGGGGAATAAAACTGTCTTGTTTTGCTGAAACCGCCGACCCGTTGAACGATGATGTGATCGCCTGTTTCCGGTTCTTGCATCTCTGTTGGTCCTCTATGGGTGAAGAGAGCGATCACTCCACCGCCGCCTCTGCCACCGTAGATGGCAGTGTTGCCCGGACTTTTCAGGATTTCTACCCGGCTGATATCAAATTGACTGATGCTCTGCAGCATGCTTTCATCCACCGGCACGCCGTCCAATAGGTAGAGGGGAGTTCCTTGTCCCCGTATGACGGCCCGGAATTGGTTTGGACCGGAACGCAGCACTTGTAATCCTGCGACCCTTCCCTGCAAAGCTTCAAGGATGTTTCCGGATGGGGAAACCGGCAATTGGCCGGACTCAAGCACCACATCCGCATCGCGGTGTAGGGTAAATGGCCTGGAAATCTCCGCCCGACCTTCTACAACTACCTCTTCCAGCAGAACTTCACCCAAATCAAGACCGCCGATTTCGTTTTCCATGCCCTGAAACAGGGGCATGCCTGGTGCCCGTTTTTGCCGGTTTAGTTGTTCCGCGGAGGGGCCCAGGTAATCGGACCGAATCTGGGGAATAAAGGGCTTCTGATCAATGGTGACGTTTACATTGCGGGTTCTCCCGCGTGCGTCGTTTCCCTGTATCAATACATCAATGGAATCCCTGAAATAGAAACCTTCGAACACAAAATTCCCCTTTTCATCGGTTTCGGTAGTTAAAAAAGTCTGGTACTTATCCTTAAGGAATAGCACAGCGTCCCCGTTTTCGATGGCGTTCCCGTTGTCGGTTGCCAGATTTCCGCTAATTCGAATATCCAGCTCGGGAGCGTGGGAAATGGCAGGAAAATCATTTTCCACGATCTCTTTCCAGGTAAACTTTCGCCAACCCTGCGTCATCATTAGTAGGTCCAGGGCTGCCCGACGGTTTTGCTTGCTGGCGTCAAAATAGTACCCGGGGGATTCGATTTGCCCGCGTAGGTCGGAGGAGAGCAGCAGGTAGGATTCGATGTTTGTGGCATGGGCGTCCTTGCCGGCCAATTGGTCGTCGGTGACGGCTAGCGAAAACTCGGCTTCGACGGGATTGCCCTGCTGATCACGTGCCTCAATTTCAAGCAGTACCTCCTCACGGCTTTCAAACTGTTCTTGGTTGGCACGAATCCGTACATTTAGTTGGTCCTCATGGTGGACAAATACCAGCCGTTCAGCCAGCGGTTCCCCGGTAGCTTTTGCCAGTGTAAGGCGTACGATGCCCGTGGGAAAAGCCGACTTGGGAATTTCCAGGATTTTTTTTTCGTATGGGGACAGGTGAAACTCCCGGGAGTAGTGCAGGTGTTCCCGGGCGATCCCAGTAAGCAAGACGTTTTCACCGCCGGGCTTATTGGTGGAGGTGGTAATGGTTATCAGTTCTCCCTCGGATTGAATGCCCATTCCGTACCCCAGTCCGGCAACATCCGGAAGGAGGTATTCCTGTGAAACGCCGTTTTCAAACTCAACGTGGGCAACATAGGTTTTCGAACTGTCGGGAGTCAAGGTAAAATACCCCATTCCGGCATGACTTGTCCGGATATCACCTAGTGTTGATCCGGAATCATCGTATACCGCACCCGTTACGGGTAACCCTAGCCCATTGCCTCCGGTAGCTTTAAAGGCAACTTTTCCGGAAATTCCGTGAACCATTTCTCCTCCCTCAGGAAAGAACTGAAAATCCGGACTACCAGGGTCTCCTGCATCAGGGGAGGCAGCCGATGCATCGGGCGACCAGATGTACAGGTCTTTTTTGAAAAAATTTTCCTCGCCAAAGTTTTTCATCCAATTGGTGTACGCAACCAGGGTGTATTTGCCTTCCGGCAAGTCGGCGGGAATCGACAAATCTCCCGGTATACCCCCCGCTGCCGCATCCAACCGGAGTTTTTTTACCAACCCGTTGTTTTCGTCGAGCAAGTCGACGTAGAGGATGTTACTTTTGGTACCGGGCGTTAAATCCGAGGCATGTACCAGGTACCCTTTGAGCCAAATGATCTCTCCTGCCATGTAATAAGATTTATCCAGGTGCAGGTAAACCTTTTCGGGAGCGTAGTTGATTCTCCAAACCGAGAGGTTGGTTTCAATTTTTTCCAGAATAGGGTTGGTAAGAAATATCCACGCCGATAGAGCCAAAAAAACAAAAATGCATATGACTACTGTCTTTAGGAGGTTCATTGGTCTCGAAATTTTGGTGATGAAATCCGCTATTAGGTGCAAGCCGGGTAAGGCCAGCAAGCATTATACTTCGAAATGCAACCAAACCTACTTCAATTATTGGGCCATAGGTACTCATTTTTTCGTATATCATTCACCGGCTGCTACTTCCGGCCCGTTCCGAAAGCGTCTTTCTAATGCTCCGCTCAGTTTTCGCTATTTTGGTGAATCTTTCTGAAAAGATCTCCAAATATTTTGTCCCGATTCAGGTAGGTGGCTACCCGGTACAGGTGGCGGGTATTATCGATGCTGTAGGTAAGTTGGTCGGTAAGCAGGGGGCTGCTTCGGATTTCTGTTGTAAACCAGTCGGGATTAATCACATACGCGATGGCAGAAATATCCCAAATCACCTTTGACCAACCAAAGGGATCTCCTTTATGGTAGTCCTTGAAAATTTCAACCAGGTAGTCCCCAATTTCTCCTCTTCCCTGCAGATAGGTTTCCATTTCGGCCACCGTAGTTAGCAAGTGCGAGGTCACCGGCTGGGTTGGTAATTGGATAAGCGGTACTCCCGAGTCAAAAAGCACCTGTGAGGCGATCGGATCCTGCATCAGGTTAAATTCAGTTGCCGTGCGCCAGTTTAGCCCTTTGCCTCCCAGCCACACTACCACGATTTTGTGGAGGATGTCCGGCGCCAACAGAATGGCTGATGCCACGTTCGTGGGAGCACCCAGGGTAAGGACGTACAGCGGTCCATCCGAGTTTCTGGCCCGCTGTATCAGGTCGCTTGCAGCAGGGCTTTCCAGGGGTTTATCCAGGCTAGCCAGGAAGTTTTCCGATCCGCTATAGACAAAACCGTCTTGCGTGCGATCCAATTTATCCAGCAACCGCTCAATTTCTTCCAGACTTTTTTCCATCCCGTCCTTTGGACTTTCCGAACGATTATTCAGGTAGGGGGCGGCATAAATGGCACGAACATCCAGGTGCTCCGGCGATAGCAGGGCATATACCACCGCAAATTGATCGTCGATTTCATTGTAGGTATCTGTGTCGATGACCACCTGTACCCTTCCGGTCGGGGCTTGCAATCGGTCCAGCCTAAACTGATCGGTAAGATCGGGGTATTTTTGGGAATATACGGTCGTAATCGATAACCAGAGAATCAGACCTAAAATGAGCGTGTTTTTCGGCGACTGGGTTTGCATAACGAAGTGGTTCATGGCGACTCAGGAAAATGAATTACAGTAGTGAGATACGGATTTTCAGTAGGCAAAAGGTAACCACAACCGGACTAATTTCCAACTATTTCTTAGGTTGCTTGCTTTGCTGCCACGGTAGTGATCATTTGTCAAGCTGGCGGGAAGAAACCTGGTTTTTGCCAGTCGATTCTCTACATTGTGCGCCAACAAATAAAGCGGATGCGGGTATTCCGCTACCTTACAACATAGCGGACCCATTGATTTTTTATTTTACTGGTATATTTTAGTATATTCCATTTCCCAAAATACTACGACGATGAATTCCTTGCTTAGAGATGGTTTGTTTTTTTCGTTATTGCTGGTTTCCACCGAAGTTTTTTCGCAGACCGATTCGGTACCCCTAAAATCTGTTCCTTACGGCACGTCTGCCCCGCCTCCGGAATGGGCCCTGTTGCAGCGGCACTTAATGGATGCCCTGTACCCGGCGGCGATGGAATTTGTAGATAAATACACCCTTCCGGACGGCAGATTAAAGTGGCGAACGGAATGGCCGGGAATGGATGGATCGGATGATGGCTACGAGAGTTTTTACAATTTTCCCTTGTATTACGCACTAGGCGGGCCGGAGGAAATAGACGCCCTTTCAAGAAAACTTTGGGAAGGAGTAACCCGGCAATTCACCGAGTACGGGCAAATTGTCGACGAATTTGACGCGGGATACGACTGGATGCATCACGGAGAAGCGTACACGAATTTTTATTTTTTCGGATTGGCAGATCCCACCGACAAAAAGATGCGGGAACGCGCCTTGAAATTTGCTGCCTTGTATTTTGATGACGGTACAGATAGCTCCAACTTCGACAGTTCGCTGAAGATTATTCGCTCGCCACTTAATGGCAGCCTGGGACCCAGAATGGTAAATACGGCAGAGGATTGGGTTACGCACCGACCGATCCTATCCAATTATCCGCTTCCATATGACGATATACCCACTGTCAGCTCCGGAAAAGCATGGAATGACGACGAAAAATTTGCCTTGATCCTGGACGCGCTAAACGAACGGATGATGAAAGGAGACGTCCCCCTCAATTTGGCGGCTACCAGTTTGATGCTGAATGCCTTTATGTACACGGGAGATGAACGGTACAAAACCTGGGTGCTGGACTACGTCAGCGCCTGGATGGGGCGGGTGGAAGAAAATGGAGGCATCATCCCCGATAATGTAGGCCTGTCCGGACAGATCGGTGAGCACATGAATGGCAATTGGTGGGGAGGATATTACGGCTGGAAATGGCCGCATGGTGTGCGAAATAAATTGGAAGCGACTACGATCGGAGCGTCTAATGCGTACCTGGTTTCGGGGGATGACCGGTACCTCGCCCTGCCAAATTCAGTAATTGAAGCGATAAGCAAGGAAGGCAGGATCGAAAACGGAAAGAAGTTGTTGCCCCATCGGTACGATCAGCGGGGCTGGTACGATTTCAGGCCTTTACAAGCCATGTACCCCACCCATATTTGGTACATGTCCCGAAAAAAAGAAGATTGGGATCGGGTAATGGAACTGGTGGATCCAAACGAAATGCGGGAACTGAATTACGTGAAAGGCAAAGGCGAGGAACGAAATACCGCTACCTGGATCGGCTATCTTGCAGGAGAGGTACCTACTTATCCGGTGGATATTTTGAATGCTACGTATCGGGAGATGCAGGACCGGTTGGAGCGCATCCGAAAGGACACGACCACCCCGGATCAGCAGGACGTACACCACTGGTTGAACCTCAATCCGGTAATCCTGGAGGGGCTGGTGCAAACCATGCTGGGAGCTCCCAACCATATTTACCACGGGGGACTGTTGCATACGTCGGTTCGATATTTTGACCCGGAAAACAAGCGGTCCGGCATCCCTTCGGATCTGGCGGCACTGGTAGAACAGATTACCGAAGCGGGTGTTTCCCTGACACTGGTCAACCTGCATCCTACCGAAAGCAGAAAGGTAATCGTGCAGGGGGGCATGTTTGGGGAGCATCATATCAAACGAGTAAACCAAATTGAGGTATATCCTTACCAATTCGACACGGTCAACCACCACTTTTTTCAGGCAGAATTGGCGCCAGGAGCCGTAGTGAAATTGGAACTGGAAATGACCCGATTTCAAAATGCTCCCAGCTATGCCTTCCCCTGGCATGGGGACAAGATTCCGGTGACAGAAAAATCGTACGAAGAATGATGGTTTCAAAAAATTGCCTGAGGTTTGGCTGCCTCGCGGGTTTGTTGCTGTTGATCAACTCGCCGGTTTGGGCGCAAGAAGAAGCCGGACTTCATCCGGCAACAGCCCGAGCGGGGCGTGTGTTTAAGATCTACCAGTTTACCCCGGAAACCATGCCCCAAATAGATGGAATTGCCTCGGATTGGGACCGGGTTCCGTCCTCCTATACCTACGGGACCACCGAACTTAACGACACCGAAGACGGGCATGGGACAGATATTGATACCTCTGATATCGATGTGACCGTTACGGTAGGATGGGTGAAGGGCCTGAATCGGCTGTATGTTTTGTACCAGGCTTACGATGATTTTTGGGATTTCGAGCGTTTTAATCCCCAGGGATACCTGAACGATATATTTGAACTGGTGGTGGATGGAGATCTGTCGGGAGGTCCGTTTATTTACAATCCCCTGCTACCAGAGGCCAGGAAATGGGGGGCAAGCCCTGCGCATGTCCAGAACCATTTGGCATTTAGCGGATACCATGCACAAAATTACCACATTTTCACGCCCCCCGTACGCGGAAGCTGGACGCTTATTTGGGGCTCTCAACCCTGGATTGCCACCTTTCCGTATGCCCATCGGGCTTATTCGTACGATTTCACGCAAGGAGAAGCTGGTAAATTGACACTGGAGTTTTGGATTACGCCCTTTGACTATGCACCGGTGGAAGGACCCCAGCAGGCCAAAGCATCCCAGTTAGTCGAAAACAAACTGATTGGCTTGTCCTGGTCGGTATTGGATTTTGACGGGGGTGAACGGGACGGGCATTACAATTTATCCCACGATACCCGAATGGTGTCCGATGCCTCCTATCTCTGTGCATTTCGGCTGATGCCCCTCGAAGGGGATCAGGTACCGGACTTCAAGGCGGACTGGTCCTTTTCCCTGATCGAGAACCGGGAACGGACGGTTGCCTTTCGAGACGAATCCGTAGGCGCTATCGAATCCTGGCATTGGGATTTTGGCAACGGTGATTTTTCGACGGAGCAACACCCACTTTACCAATACCCGGAATCCGGCGTGCACTACAACGTGACCCTGGAAATAACGGGCGCTGGAAAAACGGACAGGAAGACCCGGTTTTGGGAAGTGATGATTCCTTAAAGCTGTTGGACGAAATGATTTACCAGCAAAATGAAATCTACCGTGTCGATCGGTACGCGCATTTAAAAATTTTTCCTAAGTTTATCCCCATGAAGTTAATTCAGGATACAGAAGTACGGTGGGGCGTCCTTGGTGTGGGGGCCGTTTGTGAAAAGAAGAGTGCACCGGCCATGCAAAAGGTACCCGGGTCCCGCCTGGTAGCCGTTATGCGTAGAAACGAAGCGAAGGCAAAAGATTATGCCGAACGGCACGGTGTCCCAAGGTGGTACGGGGATGCGGATGCCTTGATTGGAGATCCGGAAGTGAATGCGATTTACATCGCTACGCCACCGGATGCTCACCTGGAGTTGACAAAGAAAGCGGCGGCCGCCGGAAAGCCGGTCTATGTGGAAAAACCCATGGCCAGAAATTATGCGGAATGTCAAGAGATGATCCGTGTCTGTGAGGAAGCGGGGGTGCCACTATTCGTCGCCTATTACCGAAGGACACTGCCGAATTTTCTGGCGGTAAAACGCCTGGTAGCCGAAGGACAGATAGGGGATCCCCGCTACGTGAGCATCACCATCAACCAATCCAGGCATCCCGATTTGAAGGAAGATACGGCGGCGAACTGGCGAATCAACCCCGAGGTAGCGGGAGGGGGATACTTTTTCGACCTGGGTTCCCATCAATTAGACTACCTGGATTACCTGTTCGGTCCGATAGAAACGGTACACGGAATCGCTGAAAATCAGGCGGGCCACTACCCTGCAGAAGACATTGTTTTTGCTACGTTCAAGTTCCAAAACGGAGTTTTGGGTACCGGAAACTGGTGTTTTTCCACCGGAGAGTCTTCTAAGAAAGACGAAATAAAAATTATTGGGAGTTCGGGTGAAATATCGTTCCCTTGTTTTTGGGGTACTTCGGTGCGTCTGCAAAAGGACGGGGAAGCAGCAAAGGAGTTGACATTTGATATGCCGGAAAATATTCAGTACTTTCTAATTGAATCCATCGTCGGTCAACTCCTGGGTAGGGGGAATACCTGTCCGAGCACGGGAGCGACGGCAGCCCGCACCAACTGGGTAATGGAAGAAATGACCAAACAGTATTATAGTAAATAAGCGGTAGATTAACATGACTCAAAAAAGACCACTAGGATTTGGAATTATTGGGACCGGTGCCATTGCAGGGATGCATGCAGCGGCAATCAATGCATGCGAGGATAGTCAACTACTGGCGGTATGCAGCTCCAGTCCGGAGCGAGCGAAAGAAGCGGCGGAAAAATTCAAGGTGCCCGCCGATGCAGACTGGCAGGCATTTTTATCCCGGGAGGGCCTTGACGTGGTGTGCATTTGTACCCATAGTGGCAACCACCTGGAGCCTGCCATAGCAGCGGCAAGAGCGGGCAAGCATATTTTGCTGGAGAAGCCGATTGAGGTTAGTTTGGAGCGGGCCGATGCTCTGATTCAGGCGTGCACCGATTCCGGGGTAAAGCTTGGCGTTATTTTTCAAAACCGCCTCAAGCCCGGCTACTTACAATTGAAAGAGGCCGTGCGATCGGGAAAACTTGGAAAACTATTAATGGGGACAGCCGCCATCAATTGGTACAGAGATCCCACCTATTACAGCAGCAGTAGTTGGAAAGGAACGAAAGAAGGAGACGGTGGCGCGGCCTTGATCAACCAGGGGGTACATACCATTGATCTGTTGTTGGACATCATGGGAGATGCCGAGACCGTGTACGGGCAGGTGCGCACCATGGTACATGCGATAGAAGGAGAAGATACTGCCACGGCCATCCTTAATTTTAAAAATGGCGCATTGGGTACCATCACCGGCGGTACCTCTTTGTATCCGGGAAATCCGGAGCGACTGGAAATTTATGGAGAAAATGGCACGATTATCCTGGAAGGCGGTAAAATTGTGGTTTACGCAATCAAAGGGCAAGAGTCGGTTCCTGTGCCTCAATCGGAAATTGGAGGAAGTGGCGCATCGGACCCCATGGCCATCGATTACAAGCTTCATCAGGGCCAGGTGAGCGATATGGTGGAAGCGATTCGAAACGACCGGTCTCCTTTGGTAAGCGGGGAAGATGCCCGAAGGTCATTGGCGCTGATTTTAGGGATCTATCGTTCGTCTCAGGAGAACAAAAAGGTGCGTTTAACCTAGGCTTATCATCGCTTTCGCCTACGTTCCGAAAAGGATATTACTCTTTTTTAATTTTTTATGGAATCAAAAAAACAGCAACTGGTTGAGGAGGTTTTGGCAACCTATGGGGTATTAAACAGCGACCCAGAAGAGGAATTCGATACGATTTCTCAGGTGGCCAGTGTATTATTCGGTGCACCAATCGCGTTGATCACGGTATTATCGGAAAGGAAACAGTTTTTGAAGTCCCGAATAGGACTGGAGGGAAAAGAGATACCCATTGACGTTTCTTTTTGCCGCATTGCAATGGATGCATCGGAAGAGATTTTGCTCGTGGAAGATGCGCGAAAAGACGCCCGTTTCAAGTATAATCCGTTGGTTACTGGGGAACCCAATATCGTTTTTTATGCAGGGGTACCGATTTTTACACCGGAAGGCTATCCCATGGGCGCACTATGCGTGATTGATCAGAAGCCTAGGCGGCCTGAGTCGGAAAAGCTAAGCGCATTAAAGGTCCTGGGTACGCAGGTTACCCGGATTTTAGAATTGAGAAAAAGCCACCAAAAACTCAGCATTGTCAAAGTAAACCTGGAAACAGAAACCCGGCGGCTGAATAATATATTGGAGGCTACCCAGGTAGGGACCTGGGAGTGGGACATGGTTGCAGATAAGGTGATCATCAATGCGCGCTATGCCGAAATGGCCGGGTACAGCCTGGAGGAATTGAGTCCATTTACCATGGATACCTGGTATGCACTGATTCATCCCGAAGACCGGTCGATCTCGGATAAGATTCTTGAGGAGTGCTTTGCCAAAAAAAGGGATTATTATAGCGTAGAATGCAGGCTTGTTCATAAGAAGGGGCATTTTATCTGGATTAATGATCGCGGCAAGGTGACCAAATGGTCGGCAGTTGGAAAGCCCTTGATGATGTCGGGCACCCATACCGATATCTCGGAACGAAAAAAGAGAGAAATTCAGTTTCAGTCCATATCGGATAACATTCCAGGAGTAGTGTACCGCTACCGCAGGTTCGTTGATGGCAGAGATGCGCTGGAAATGGTGAGCAACGGGGCCTCCCGGTTGTGGGGAATTTCCGCCGAAATGGCCATGAAAGATAACCAGTTGATATGGGACAGATACCATCCGGAGGATATCGAAAAGCATTTGGAAACAATTCGCCGGTCGGAAGAAAATCTTAGTTTTTGGATACATGAATGGCGCTACCTTCACCCAGACGGAAGACTTCGCTGGCACAAGGGCACCGGTAACCCGACGAAACATAAAGATGGAAGTGTGGTTTGGGATGCGGTGATACTGGACATCACCCAGCGGAAGGAAGCGGAATTTCGGCTTGAAAAAACCCTGGACTCTCTCAGGGAGAGGGTCAAAGAGCAGGAGTGCCTGTACCGGATTACCCAGTTGAGGCATCCGAAGGGGGACCTCGATTCCCTACTCAAGCAAGCTGTGGCCATTGTCCCATCCGGCCTGAAATACCCGGAAAGCGCTATTGCTTCCTTGAGTTACGGCAATATACACCATTTCAGCTCCCCTTGTGACGGGTTTTCCACAAACCTAACCGCTACTTACGAAACGGTACAGGGCAAAAATCTGACCTTAAACGTTGGTTATCCATACAGTTTTCAAGGCAAAAAATCATATCCCATTCTCCAGGAGGAAGTTAGGATGTTGGATACCCTTGTCGCGCACCTTGGTTCTACGATTGATCAAATTGCGGGAGAGGCGGCATTAAGTGCTTCAAAGGATCGGATCAATACACTCATTCAGACCATAAATGGGATATTTTGGGAGGCAGATGCCCAAACGAATACCGTGCTATTTCTGAGTCCGCAGGTAACGTCCATTCTGGGGTACACCGTATCGGAGTGGTTGCAAGTCCCCGAGTTTTGGGAGAGTCTGCTCCATCCGGAAGATAGCGAGGGCGTTTTGTCCGAAACCTCGGAGAAAATTGAAGCTGGAAAAGATTATACCGTCGAATACCGCCTACGTGCCAAAGACGGGCGTTGGATCTGGATACAGGACATGGTACAGGTCGAACGGGAAGGGGACAGGGTGGTGTCACTACGAGGCTTAATGGTAGATATCACCGAACGAAAAACGGTCGAAGAAGCGCTGGAACAAAGTGAAAAACGGTTCAAGGCACTGGTTCAGGGTGGATCGGATTTGACGGCAATTCTTTCCAATGATGGTCGGTACGTGTATGTCAGTCCCAACTACCCCGACTATCTGGGCTATGCAGAGGGGGAGTTGTTAGGAAACGAGCCGGCAGACTATTTTCACCCCGACGATAAGGAGCGGGTATTTGCTGATTTTGTTGATTTATCGGCAAAAAAACGCATAAAATCCAACCCGTATCGGTACAAGCGAAAAGATGGATCCTGGTGTTGGCTGCAGAGCGTGGCGACGGACTTACTGGACGACGAGGCGGTACGGGGCATAGTCGTCAATAGCGTCGAAATAACGGACTTGATTGAGGTACAGGAACGCTTGGAACGAAGTGAAGCCCGCTACAGGGGCTTTTATGAATCCCAGACCAATTATGTCATCCGTACGGATCTAGATGGCAACCTCACGTATGCCAATCCAAAATTCATTGAAGACTACGGCTGGTTATATCCGGAGGAATCTCCGTTAGAGAATAGCTACAGGTCATTTGTTTTAGGACAGGACCGGGAGAAAGTAGGGCAATCGATGGCCGGATGCATGGCCTTGCCAGAAGAGGTGCAGAAAGTGGAAATTGAAAACCCCAAGAAGGGAGGTGGTACGCTCCATACCTTATGGGAATTGATCTGTTTGCCGGATGCAAAGGGGCAACCCGGAGAAATGCAGTGGATAGGCGTCGATATTTCGTACCGTATTTCCATGGAAAATGCCCTTAAGAAAAGTAATGAACGCTTTGAGTTGATTATGCAAACCGGTTCGGAAAGCATTTGGGATTACAATCCAGCCACTGGCGAGCTGTTTTTGGGAGATGGTTTCCGAAAAAATTTCGGGTTCGAAGTAGGTTCACTTTCCCAAAACAATGCGATGATTAACCGGCAAATTCACCCGGATGACCTGGAGGCCTACCTCAGTGAAATTCATAAAATTTTACGCGAAGGGTCGGATATGCCTTGGGACTTCCGATACCGCCTGAAAAAATCCGATGGTAACTACGCCTATGTTCACGATAAGGCCATTGTCCTTCGTGGAGTGGACGGTAAACCTTACCGGGCGGTAGGGGCGATGAGGGACATCACCATGGAACATTATTACGGCAGCATGGAGACCATTGATATTGGGATTATGGAGACCAGTATGGATGCGTTTTCCCAACCAAAACCCCTGATAGCAAATTACCTAAAGCAAGTCGAAGACTTATTTCCGGGGATGAAAGCTTCCTTGCTTTGGATTTCCGGAAATCGCCTGTATAATTTTGCTTCGCCCTCCCTGCCGGATGAATACCTGGAAAGGATGGAAGGGCTGGAACTAGCTACGAAGAGTAATTCCTGGAACACCTTGGCCAATCTCAAAAAGAAAGTGGTGGTACCGGACTTGATGTCCGACGAAAAATGGGTGGATTACATGCCTCTTTTCAAAAAACATGGAATTAGAGCTTGTTCCTCCCAACCCATAGTTAATTCGGAGGGAAAGCTGGTGGCCTCCCTGTTATTTTATTTTGGAAAACGGGGGAACCCGGGAGAGTGGGGCTACTTTGCGATGGATCGTTGCCAGCGATTGATTTCCCTGTTACTCACCAAATACGAATTTTTGGAGGGACTCAGAAAGAGTAACGAACGGTATACCTATCTGAATATGGCGACGAACGACGCCATCTATGATTGGGACGTGCAGGCGGATAAATTTCTATGGGGAGAAGGGTTTTACAGGATATTCGGGTTTGAAAAAGGCGAGGAAATAAACCAAATGGCGGATTGGGCCGGCTTTATCCATCCCATTGATGCCGAGGAAAACCAGGTAGATAGAAAAATGTTTTTAGGAAATCCGCGGCAAAACCGATGGCACAAAGAATTTCGTTTTCTCCATCGGAACGGAAGCTTTCGGACGATTGAGGAAATTGGCTACATGATTCGGGACGACAGCGGTAAACCGCAGCGAATGATCGGCGTTTTGCGGGACGTCTCCGAGATCAAGAAGGTTTCTCAACAAAACGAACTGGAGCACGAAGTAGCCAGCTTTTTCAAAAAGGAGGTAAGTCTGCAAGAGACGCTGCGGGGGGTATTGGCTTACCTTACTCGCTACGGCGGATATGCCGGCGCAGAAATATGGCTGGTAGGGATCAATGGGAAACGAATCAATCTGGTACAAGGGTTTTGGAAAAAAGATGCGTTGGCCCGGTTGGCAGGAAAAGGCGGAAGTTTGACGTATGGAACCGGCCTCCCGGGGGAAATTTGGAAGGAGAAAGAAGCCCGTGCTTTTACGGATTCGGAAGTAGATGAGAAGCTACAGCGGAGGGCGCTGCGTAAAAAAGGAAAACTAACAGCAGCCCTCGGCATACCGCTGCTTCAGGGAGAACAGCTGCTTGGTGTCTTGCTTTTTTTTAGTGACCGAAAAAAGCAAGAGCTTTCTGCAGAAAAATCCATTTTTAAGCACCTGGGAGCCTTTCTTGGCGGGGAAATCAAACGAAAGCGGCAGGAGGAGGAGATGCTGTTGTTGTTTGAAAGCGCGCCGGAAGTTCTTGCTATTGCTGCACCGGGCGGTCACTTTGCAAAAGTGAATCCAGCCTTCTGTCGCTTGTTGGGTTATACTGCCGAAGAGTTGACTTCCCAACCCTTTTCGACGTTTATTCATCCGGAGGACCTGAATCCGACGGAAAACGAGTTTGCTGAAACCATTACAGGTGACAGAAAGGCGCGGAACTTCGTCAATCGCTACCGCACCAAATCAGGGGAAGTCCGCTGGATTTCCTGGAACTCCTCTGATGCTTTTGGAGAGGAGGGATTGGTTTTTTCTTACGGGCACGATATCACCGAAATGGTGGAATTGCAAGCGCTGCTGGATAATGCGACACAGCTGTCTCGCGTGGGCAGTTGGGAACTGAATCTGATTGATGAACATTTGTTCCTCTCGAAAATCACCCGGGAGATTTACGAATTGCCTGACGATTATTTCCCTGGCCTCGAGCAAACTCTTGAGTTTTATAGGGAAGATTTTCGGGAATTTGTAAAAGAACTCCTTAGCGAAACCATTCAAACGGGGAAATCCTGGGATTTTCAAGCGCCAATTGTAACCTACACGGGTGAAGAACGATGGATTAGGAGTATTGGACAGGCGGAATTTGCCGAAGGCAAGTGCTTGCGGTTGTTTGGATCGTTTCAGGATATCCATCCGCAAAAATCGAACGAGATTCAGTTGGCAAAAAACAACCGCCTGTTAGAGGTGATCTCGGAGGTAATCGGAAAATTCTTGTTGGTGGACGATTGGCAGCAGGTATTGGAAGAAGTGTTTGAACTCACCGGCAATGCCGTCGGCGTGGATCGGGTGTACCTCTTTCGACACCAGGGATTTAGTAAAAGCGGCGACACCTCAAGCAACCAGCTCACCGAATGGGTAAGAAAGGACGCGTTTTCGCAGGGCGAAGTTTCTGGATTTCAAGTTGAGGCAGCAGACGATTTCGCAGAGCTCCTGCAACCCTTGCAAATGGGGACACTGTTTTCTACCAACACCTGCGATTTGCCTCCAGGCAAACTAAAAGACCGGATGGAAGCGCGGGGGATTGGCGCATCGGTCCTGGTTCCGATCCGCATCAATCGCGAATTTTATGGGGTGTTGGGGATAGATGATTGCAAGGGGCAGCGGCACTGGTCCGAACACGAGTTGTCTTTTCTCCAAACCATTAGCTCTAATCTGGCATCGGCCATCCAACGCAGAAACAGTCAATTGGCACTTCAGGAATCTTTTGAAGAAAAAAACACCATTCTGGAGAGTATTGGGGAAGCATTTTTTGCATTGGATCGAGAACTGAAAATAAGGTACTGGAACCAACGCGCCGAAAATTTGCTCGGTGTAAGTCGGTCAAAAGTTGTCGGGAAGAGACTGTATGAGGTGTTTCCAGAAGTGAACAAGCCGGAATTTCAGGCGAAATACACCGAAGCCCTGGAAAAGCAAAAACCGATTCATTTTGAGGAATATTACCGAGCGCTGGCCATATGGCTGGAAGTGAATGCGTATCCCTCCGGCGAAGGGTTTAGCGTCTTTATAAAAGACGTAACACGGGAGAAAGTAGCCTTCCAAAACGTTCGCCTTTCCAACGAACGTTTTGAGAAAATTGCCGAAGCAACCAACGATGCCATTTGGGATTACGATGTAGACAACGATACTCTTTTTTGGGGGAAAGGGTTTTACACCTTGTTTGGGTATGACCTGGAAACGACCGTTCCCAGCATGCAACTCCTGGTTGAATTAATGCATCCGGACGATCGGGAAAGAGTAGCCAATAAAATTCACCAATTCAAGCAAAGCAAATCCCTAACCAATTGGTTTGAAGAGTATCGGTTTTTGCGGAAAGACGGTTTTTTTGCCTTTGTGATGGATAGAGCGATTTTTATTCGAAATCAGGAGGGGCGCGTTACCCGCGTGGTTGGTGCGATGACCGACATCACCTACAGAAAGGAATACGAGGAATCGTTGGAAGTCATGAACCAGCAGATGGCGTTACATGCCCGTGAGTTGGAACGCTCTAATTTGGAACTGGAACAGTTTGCGTACGTGGCCTCTCATGACCTTCAAGAGCCATTGCGTATGGTTAGTAGTTTTATGGGCTTGTTGGAGCGAAAATACGGACCAGAGCTAGATGAAAAAGCCCATCAATACATTCAGTTTGCCGTGGATGGGGCGAAGCGGATGAAACAAATTATTTTGGATTTGCTGGAGTATTCGCGAATTGGGAAAAGCGAGGACAAACTGAAGCTAATTGCTACCAAGGAAATCGTTGACGAAGTCTGTCTCCTGCAAAAGCGGGCGATTCGTGAAAGTGGCGCAGCGATCCATTACGAAGCACTGCCTTCGGTCATTTCCTTTCGAGCACCCCTTTTACAAGTTTTCCAAAATTTGATCGGAAATGCATTGAAGTACCGTTCGCCTGGTACCTCTCCGATGATTGAGATTTATGCGGAAGTTGCCGAAGAGTTTTGGAAGTTTTCTGTCCGGGATAACGGAATAGGCATCGATCCGATGTATCACGAAAAAATCTTTATTATTTTCAACCGGCTGCACAACAAAGCAGAATACGGGGGTACCGGCATGGGGCTCGCTATCGTAAAAAAAATAATCGATAACCTGGGTGGTGAAATCGGCCTGGAATCGACCCCCGGTAAAGGAAGCACCTTTTACTTTACCTTGCCGCGGGTTTCAGCAACTATCCCGAGCGCACCTTCCCAGAATTAGGGAAAAACAAGGCCGATCTACACAGGGTTCATCGGCGAAGAACGAACAAGCCTCCGGTACACATTTTGATAAAAAAAACCCTGAAGTTCGCTTCAGGGTTTTCGATGCCTATCCATGGGTGTTAAACCTGCGGGAGTTCAAAACCTGCCCGGTAGGTTTTGCTCACAAATTGGTTTGCGGGTTCAAAATTGGTCACCTTCATGTTTTTACCATCCCAGAGTAGTTTGATATCCCTGCCTGGATAATTGTATCCATTACCCTCTGACTTGGGTTCGCGGTAATCGTAGCTACGAATGGCCAGGTTGCCCATCAGGACGGATTCGGTCAGTGGACCGGCGATGGAAAACGGTGAACTCAGCTCCTTGTACTCCTTGCTTCCGTATCCGGCAATACAGGCATTTACCCATTGGGCATAATGCCCACCAATGGCGCCTTCTACGCGCGGCAGGGTTGGCGCCACGTTTACACTTTCGTTGATCGAGGTGGGTAATAGTTTGGGATCGATGCCGTAGGTCGAACACATCATTTTTCCGCGGGTTCCTTCGATGATGACGCCGTTTCCACCGTCTCCCATTTGCTCACTGGCGCCGAGTTCTTCGGGTCGGCTGGGTTTGATGCCCCCATCCATCCAATGGAATTCCAGGTCTTTGCCAGTCGGTCTTTTGAACCGAAGCGTGATATGCGAAGAAGGAGGGCAGCTTTTTGGGAAATAGCCCTGTGTAAATTCTCCGGTATAGACCGAACCTACGCTGCACTCTGCTTCCGTTGGATATCCCAAATCCAGGGTGCGGAAGGCAGGTTCCATGATGTGGCAAGCCATATCGCCCAAAGCTCCCGTTCCAAACTCCCACCATCCACGCCAATTGAACGGATGTAAGTTTTCTACGTATCCTTTTTCCTCAGCCGTACCGAGCCATAAGTCCCAATCCAGATTTTTTGGGGCTTTTTTTCCGGATTCTCCGGGCCAGGGTACTCCCTGTGGCCATACAGGTCGGTTTGTCCAACACTGCACCTTGGTTGCTTCCCCAATTAAGCCTGCTGCATACCATTCGCGCATTTGCCGAACCCCATCGCCTGAAGCTCCCTGATTTCCCATCTGGGTTACCAGTTTGTATTTTTCAGCGGCCTCCGTCAACATTCGCGCTTCCTGAATCGTGTGGGTCAGTGGTTTTTGTACGTATACGTGTTTCCCCATTTTCATGGCCGTAAGCGCCTGAACGGCATGGTTGTGATCGGGTGTGGAAACAGATACCGCGTCAATGGAATCGGCTTCTTTTTCAAGCATTTCCCGGTAATCTTTGTAAAACCGGGCTTTCGGATATGCTTCGATGCTTCGGGCGGCGCGTTCCGGATCCACGTCACAGAGGGCCACGATGTCGGCATTGCCACTTTCATAAAAACTGCGGATATCGCTGTATCCTTTCCCCCCTGCGCCAATGCCGGCTATCCGGAGTTTGTCGCTCGGAGCCTTAAAACCCGGCCCGCCAAGTACATGGCGGGGGACAATGTAAAATCCGGCAACCGCCGTAGCGGATGTTTTAAGGAAATTCCTTCTGGAATTACCCTCATCGGGCATATTGTTTTTTTTCATTACATGTTTTTTGGTTATACGAATGGTCTAAAATAAAAATTTTTGCTGAAAGATTTGAACAATTATTCCATTTATACAGGTCATACCGGGAATTGTGGATGAACGGATGCTCGGAACCGTAAACAAGTGTTTAATTTCCCGGAAGAAAAAAAATCGATTGGTTTCGGGGTACCGGTCTATTTTCCCCGGAAAAGCTAAATCAAGCGTTTGTGCAAGAATCAATTGCCTCGCGGAAGCGGAAGCGACTCAGTGCTCATTGTCCGTTTTCGCGGCCGCTGGCGGTGGCAGTAACCGATAGGCTTCTTGGATATCCGGGCCATTTTGAAAACAAACCGGAGAAGCCGGCGCTTTGGGGGAAGCGGGCTTGGGCGGATGCTTTTTTCTGCGATCAGTCTTGGTGTCCATTCAATCCGTTTTTTCCGATAGCAAGTCCATCAATGCGCGGATTTTTTCGGCAATGGCCGAGGGCTTCTTTTCCACCATAGCCATTGCCAATTCACCTAAGGTCCCGATCAGGTCGAAAGCAGTCTGTACGTTTTTTAAAGTGGCGATCGTTTGCTTGATTTCCAGATTAATGGATTGGAGCTGATTGAGCGCCTCCGCTGCTTCTTCTTCTACAATCAAGGTAGACAGCAGTTTCATTTCTCTCGCAGTGTCCATTAGCCGATTTGCTTCTTTGCCCATCTCGACAAACGTGACCTGACTGATTACCTGCTGGCTAATTTTTTCAAACCGGTAATCGTTGAATTTTTTGGCTATTTCCAAAAAATCATCCGCCAATTGGCTTAAAAAAACGCTATCCACTCTTTCCTTCATTCGTTCACTTGCTCAAATACAACATATAAATCTTTTAGTTCATCCGATAGCGCTGCCGTTGTATTTCGGAAATTTTCGCTTCCGATTTTTTCCGCAGTTACCGCCAGCGAATGGTGTTTTTCGGCAATCAAATCCAACATGGCAACAAGCGATACGACTTTCAGACGTATTTTTTCCGCATCCTCGACTAATTGGTAGTGTTTTTCGGTAGCCCATTCTTTTTCCATGGCATTGAGCCCCGAATTTATTGTCTGGGTTTTGTAGTGCGTGTACCATTCTTCCTGCTGTATTTCGAGTAAGCCAAGAAGGTTTTGCTCCAGAACAAAACCTAACTTTTCGGTCAACAGGCGCAGGTGTGGGTCAGCATCTTTCATGTAGTGAAGGATACGGCGGCTACGAAAACGACCGGTGCTGGTATTTACGGCAAATTCTGCCATCTTTTGGATTGCGGACACCTCTCCCTCCGACAGGCTCACGAACTCGGAAGCGTGTAGACTTTGTACCGGAGCACTCAAGTCATAGCTTGTCAATCTAGGGGACGCCAACTCAGATAAACCCATCCAATACTGCTCCATTGCCCGAAAAAGCCCCCAAACCACGCTGTCTGCTTTCTGGTAACTGGCACATTCGCAGTTTAGACGCCGATCAACAGTGAACGTACGTACCTTCTGAAACGTACAATCCATGGTACACGTTTCGGCGTAGTTATAACCTAGCTTGTGGAAATGCCCCAACCCTTTTCTGGCCTCCTCGGACAGTTGTTGAACGGGTTTTAAGCTTGTGCAGGCCAGGAAGATACCTGGTACCAACAGAAAAACCGCTGGAAGTTTACAGACCATCCGCTAAAGGTACCCAAAATATCTGATAGTTTTGTCCCCCGACGGCAGCTCCCCGGATAGAGCTAGTGCTTTTAAATGCAACGATTCGTTTTTTCTAGTAAAAAATTTGCAGGATAGCCGGGTCACCGTCTGACCCAGCTGCCTCCTTAAAAAAGTGCGGTCATTATTCGTGTGGCTTCTCGCAGTAGTAGGTCTTTAAAACCCTGTCTCGGGTCTTCTCTTGCCGGATCCGAAAACCAGCGGTTCGCAAGAGGCCCTGCATGACCCAGTCGCAGGTGGAGTACTCTTCCTTGAAATGAATCTGGGTGTCTTCCCGCAGGAAGTCCCCACCTCTTTCTCCTTGCAAGTCGATAAATTCCTGAATCGCCTTTTCCGAATGATCGTCGGGGATCACCACATCGTGAAAGTAAAGCTTACCACCAGGTGCCAGGACAGCAAATAGTCGCTTTAGGGCTACCGCTTTCCAGAAATCAGGCAAATGGTGCAGGGAAAGGGAACTTATCACCCCATGGATTGAGCGTTCCGGCAAATCAAACGTAAGGTATCCGGCGTGGATGAACTCGATGTTGTCCCTTTTTTTTTCCGCTGCTTTCTTTTGGGCAAGCGCCAGCATAGGCGGTGAAATATCCAGTGCGTAGAGCCTTTGACACCGCTCGGAAAAATGAATGGAAAAGTTTCCCGTCCCGCAGCCGATATCCAGGATGCGACTTTGCAAGGTAGGTTGAATCCAGTTCACGGCTTCGTCTAGTTCCTGCCCTATGTCTCTAAAGTCATCGTGCGAAGGATCGTAAATGTCGACCTCCTCCTGTGAGGCATAGTCTTTTCCGGTTTGTTGAAATTCATCGTAAAGCCAATCCATCCGTTTTTTTGAATTTCTTTCTAAAATAAAAGGAATCGAATTGGTTTGCAAGGGGATACCCAAAGGAAATAACGTACCACGGGACAAAATTCAATAAATTGTTTCTGGCTCTTCGTACCGATGTCGCGCCAGGTCCGCCTACTGAGTAATTCCCCACAACCGTAGCAGTTAAGAAGTGGGTAACCTTTCGGATGGCTTGGAAGGATACGGCAGGCTGGTTGAAAAAGTTCCATCTACGAAGGTTCGATCGTAGATTTGGGGAGATTTTTTTCCAACGAATTTATCCAGTTTGTTGCAGAAGGCCTTCTTCATCCGTTGGTAGGAAATTAAATCACCTTGCCAAAAGGAGGCTGGCTAGGGTAGCAATTCTACCAAATCGAACCTGTTCGGGGCATTGAGGGGTTTGTAGGTGAAAAATTCGGATTACTTTTGCCAGGATAAAACAGTGTAACCCTCACGGGAACCGTATTTTTGATCAACAAAAACAAGGCGTATGAACGTAGAGAAAGAAAAGAAGACGGTAGCAATTTTGGGACTGGGAGGAGTAGGGGGATTTTTGGGGGCACGCCTGCTTTCTGCAGGCCAGCATTCGGGTTTGGAAATCGCCTTCGTTGCCCGGGGAGAAACCTACAGGGCGCTTCAGAAAACGGGACTAATTTTCGAATCGGAGGGCACGAAAACGGTCGTCCGACCCGATCGGCTAATCCAAAGCGGCACCACTACGGAGGCGGTAGATCTGGTGCTCCTCGCCACCAAATCCAACGGGTTGGAGGCGGCCGTAGCGGAGAATCAGACGCTTTTTTCTGAAAAAACACTGGTAATACCCCTCCAGAACATGGTGGATGCGGCAAGTAGGATACGGCCACTGGTCAACGGTGCAGCGGTAATCGATGCGTGCATCTACCTGGTTTCCAATGTAGAAAAACCCGGTCAGGTGCGACACCTTGGCGGGCCCGGAAAAATTGCGGCTGGTTTTCCAACAACCGAACGGTACGCCTGGGTTTTTTCTTTACTGGGAAAAACGGGTCTGGAAGTAAGCCTGTGTGCGGATATTGACGTGCAGTTATGGAAAAAATTCCTTTTTATATCCAGTTTGGGTGCCGTGACGGCAGCCTACGGACTGACATTTGGAATGCTCCTGCAATCACAGGTACACTGGGCCCTGTGGGAAGAATTGATGGGAGAGTTGCTGCAATTGGCGCAAGCGTCGGGGGTGTCCCTTTCACCTGCGGCTATTGGAGAGGCACAGGCAGTGGTTCGGAGTTTTCCCGCAGATTCCCGCAGTTCGTTTCAACGCGACGTTGCGCAGGGCAATGCAGGGGAAAAGGAGGTGTTGGTCGATGAGGTAATCGCAAAATCAAGGCAGAAGGGATTGTCTCCGGAAAGGTACGAATCGATGGAAGTGCTGATTTGCGAAAACATCCAAAAAAATGGCAAAACTACCTGTTGATTGGAGCCATTTGTCGTGAAAGTGGGAGGGATTGGCTTAAAATTGATTGATTTTACATCAAAAAAGTCAAAAAGGGTGTGGAATCGTGCTTTATAGGCTATATTTCAAAGCGGATTAACTTGTTCTACAGATGATTGCTTTACAAAGGTATTTTGGATGTATGGTTTTATTAGGTCTGATGGCCAGTTTTGGTTGCCAGAAGCAGGCGGACAGTACTGTTTACGATCTGGTTATTCGAAACGGCTGGATTCACGACGGATCGGGTGCTCCGCCCTACTACGGGCAGGTGCTAATCAGCGGCGAAAAAATAGCAAAGATCGAAACGGATACCGCCAGGGTTTTCCAGGCTACTCACACGGTCGATGCAAAGGGGCAGGTAGTTGCTCCGGGTTTTATTGACAGTCATGCGCATGGAGATCCGCTGAAGACACCGGAGTTCAGGAATTTTCTTGCCATGGGGGTTACCACCATCTTTTTGGGTCAGGATGGGTCCAGTCCGAATACACCTGCCATTGAGCATTGGATGGACAGTGTGGATCGGCTTCACCCCGGAGTAAACATCGGGATGTCGGTGGGCCACGGTACCTTGCGGATGGTTTCTGGCGTTGCCTACGATAGGGAACCGTCTGAGGAAGGGTTGTCCAGGATGGAGAATTTGTTGGCTGAGGCCTTGGAAAATGGTTGCTTCGGGCTTTCCACGGGGTTGGAATACAATCCCGGTTACCTGGCGGGGGAAAAGGAGTTGGATCGGCTGGCACGAGTAGTCGGGGAAAAGGGAGGCATGATCATGAGTCACATGCGGAATGAGGATGACGATCAGATTGAAGCGTCCCTGCAGGAACTCTTGAAACAAGGGGACCACTGCCCCGTTCATGTCAGTCATATAAAAATCGTGTACGCCAAAGGGGCCGATCGGGCCCGGGAAATTCTGTCCATCATGGAGCGGGAAAGAGCGTCAGGAAAGCAGGTAACTGCTGACTTGTATCCCTATGAGGCAAGTTATACGGGGATTGGACTTTTGTTTCCCGAATGGGCAAAGCCTCCGGCAGACTACCCGACGGTTGCCCGGGAAAGAAAGTCCGAATTGGAAGACCACCTTAGAAACCGTGTGAATGCCAGAAATGGCCCCGAGGCAACGCTGCTTGGGTCCGGCACCTTCAAGGGCAAGACCCTGGCGGAAGTGGCCCTGGAACGAGGGAAGCCCTTTGAAAGGGTATTGGTGGAGGATATCGGTCCTTCCGGAGCAAGTGCAGCCTATTTTGTCATGGATGAAACCGTGATGAAGGCGTTTTTAAAAGATGATTTTGTAAATATTTGTTCCGACGGAAGCCCCACCTCCAACCACCCCAGAGGCCACGGCACTTTTGCCAAGATCATTGAGGAATATGTGGTGAAGGATTCGCTGTTGAGCCTTCCCGAAGCCATATACAAAATGACTGCTCTCTCGGCCAACAATTTGGGAATTACCGACAGAGGCCGCATCGAAGTGGGGTATTTTGCAGATCTTTTACTTTTTGACCCTTTGCAGGTGCAGGCCAACGCTACCTATGAGGCGGCGGCGCAACTTGCGTCCGGCTTTGATTGGGTCTTGGTAAACGGCAAGGTGGCGAAAGAGGCCGATACCTACGCCAGTCCGGGACGGGGTCGAATTATCCGCAAATCCCCACCCGCCGAAAAAAAATAGAGCCATCCACTTTGCAGGGATGGCTCCGGTTTTTTGCTCCTTTATTCAGGAAAAATCAGGGTTTTGAAATTTCAAAATTGACCTGTTTGCCTTTAATGGTATTTGTATTCATGACTTTGATCACGTGGGTAACATCCTTTTTCGGGATATCGACAAAGGAAAAACTATCGTAAATGTCGATTTCCCCGATGCTACCTCCCGATACCCCGGTTTCTCCGGCAATGGCACCCACGATGTCATTGGGACGTATGCGGTCCTTCTTGCCAAGATTTAGGAAAAGTCGGGCCATATTGGGCTCCCGTTCTTTTTTCCCTTTTCTCCCGCCACGTTCACTTCCTCGGTGAGGTTTGCTTCCCCGGTCACGGTCCGATCGGTCCCTTCTGGGGCGCTTATCGTCTCTTCCGAAGGCACGCTCTTTTTCGGGTGTAAAATTCATTTCCTTAAACTTATCCACGGCTTCGCCCAGGTGCAATTTAACCAGTCCCATGGTTACTTGTTCCAGCGATAGCCCTTCGGCCATCAGGTTTCCGATGACTTCCTCAAACACCTGATCGTCTCCTGTTTTGGCCAGTTGTCGGTGAATGTCTTTGATTAGCTGTTCTTTTTTCATGTGGATCAACTGATCCACCGAAGGAGGCGCTGCTTTATCAATGGAGGTTTTGATAAACCTTTCCAGATCTTTTATTTTTCCGGCATCCCTTCGGCCGGAAACAAAGCTTATGGCCGTTCCAAATTTTCCAGCCCGGCCGGTACGCCCGATCCGGTGCACGTAGTTTTCCTCGTCCAGGGGTAAGTCAAAATTAAAGACGGCTTCCACATTTTCTACATCAATGCCTCTTGCGGCTACATCGGTTGCGACCAAAACGGCGCAATGGCCTTTTCTGAACTTGTTCATTACCTTGGTACGCTGGGCTTGCGACAAGTCTCCGTGTAAGGCTTCTGCAGGTACTCCTTTTGCTGTAAGTTCTTCGGTAACTTCATCTGTCACCCGTTTGGTATTGCAGAAAATCACACTGAGTTTGTATTGGTGTAAGTTGATCAGTCGGCTTATCAAGTCGGTTTTAAGTCCGGACCGTACCTCGTAATACACCTGCGTGATGTTTTCTACGGTAAGTTCTTTTCGTAGGACTTTAATGATTTCCGGATCGGTCTGATATTTTCTCGTGAGTTCCAAAATCGGCTTTGGCATGGTAGCCGAGAAGAATACCGTTTGCCGTTCGGAAGGCATGCTACTCAAAATGGTCTCGATGTCCTCGCGAAACCCCATGTCGAGCATCTCATCAGCCTCATCAAGAACGATCACGCTGACCTCACTCAAATCCAGGGTCCTTCGATCCATATGGTCCATTATTCTGCCGGGCGTGCCAACAACAATCTGTACGCCTTTTTTTAAGCTTCTGATTTGCCGGTCGATGGACTCCCCGCCGTAAATGCAGGTGGAGGAAATTCGCTTTTTGTATTTGGTGAGTTTTACAATTTCCCCTTCTACCTGCACTGCCAATTCCCGCGTAGGGCAGAGGATCAATGCCTGAGGCTTGTTTGTGCCGCTGTCAATCCGATCGATGATCGGAATACCAAAGGCGGCGGTTTTACCGGTTCCGGTTTGCGCCTGTCCGATGACATCGGAGCCTTGCAACAATAAAGGAATGGTTTGTGATTGGATGGGGGAAGGCTGGGTATAGCCCATGTCTTCCACTGCCCTTAGGATTTCTTCCGAAACCCCAAGGTCTGAAAATGTTACTTCTTTTTCCATGAAATGTTCCTTACTTCTCGGAGCCACGGTATTCCAAAATATCCCAGTGTCGATCAACAATAAGGAACCCCACGGCGTAGGAGAAAAATTTTACTAGATAATAAGCTGCAAAGGTAAGTAATTTTTTTTTCATTTACCAACGATTGCATCTAAGATTAGAAAATAATTGACTATGAAGTCTAAAATTTACTGAATTATATTCTGGTTTAAAGCAAAAAAAGGGCGGAAATGCCCTTTTTTATTCGGTTAGCTTCTGATCAATTAGCGTTTTTCCATAGGTACATACGACCTTTCGGTAGAGCCGACGTATACCTGACGCGGCCTGCCAATGGGTTCGTTGTTTTCCCGCATCTCTTTCCACTGCGCAATCCAGCCGGGAAGGCGTCCTAACGCAAACATGACCGTAAACATGTCGGTTGGTATGCCTAGTGCACGGTAAATGATGCCGGAATAAAAGTCTACATTTGGGTATAACTTTCGATCAACGAAATACGCATCATTCAGGGCGGCAGTTTCCAATTCCTTGGCGATATCCAAAACAGGATCGTCTATCCCGAGTTTCTCCAGGACATCGTCGGCTGCCTTTTTGATGATTTTAGCACGTGGATCGAAATTTTTGTATACGCGGTGTCCAAAGCCCATCAGCCGGAAAGGATCGTTTTTATCTTTGGCTTTTTCAAGGTATTTCTTAGAATCTCCACCATCGTTTTTGATTGCTTCGAGCATTTCGATCACCGATTGATTGGCCCCTCCGTGCAGCGGCCCCCAAAGGGCGTTGATACCGGCAGAAATGGACGCATAGATGCTTGCCTGTGACGAACCGACAATACGCACGGTAGAAGTAGAGCAATTTTGCTCGTGATCTGCATGCAGGATAAGCAGTTTGTCCAGGGCCTTTGAAATCACCGGATCCACTTCGTATTTTTCTGAGGGCAGGGCAAACATCATTTTCATGAAATTGCCGCAATAATCCAGGTTATTGTCGGGGTAGTTGACCGGATGCCCCATTTTATTTTTGTAAGCCCAAGCTGCAAAAGTTGGCATTTTGGCCAGGAGTCTCACGATGCTGAGTTGAATTTCTTCATCGGTATTGTTCGGATCCAGTGAGTTCGGGTAAAATGCAGTAAGCGAACAGATCAGGGAAGACAATACACCCATTGGATGCGCCACGGAAGGGAATCCGTCCAAAATCTTTTTTATATCTTCGTGAACAAGCGTGTGCTTGGTGATTCTATTTGAAAAGTTATCGTACTGACTGGCCGTGGGCAACTCACCGTTGATAAGCAGGTAGGACACCTCCAAAAAATCAGAATTTTCGGCCAATTCCTCAATATTGTATCCTCGGTACCTGAGAATTCCTTCCTCTCCATCCAAAAAGGTAATGGCACTTTTTGTAGACCCGGTATTTTTGTACCCTGGATCTATGGTGATCAGACCGGATTGTCCACGGAGCTTGGCAATATCGATGGCCTGTTCGTTTTCTGTACCTTCTATGACTGGCAAGTCATATTCGTTTCCTTTATAGGATAGTTTAGCAATATCGGACATATTTATCTAATTAAGTGTATTATAAATTCCAAACTGAATCAAATCGAAATAAAATTTGGTACCAATGTACTAAAAATTGGGCATATTTCCCTTATTAAATTTTCGAAAGCCCCTCGTACCAACTGCCAAACGTAAAATCTTATTTTGTAAAACGGCGCGTCGGCTTTTTTACAGGAATAAAATAATTTGGAGTTGATTTTCAAAAGGCAGGGAAAACTAGTATCTGCCAAATTTTACTAAAACCAGGTTGAGCGGTATCAATGGGATGAAAAAAAGCCCCAAAAGGGCTTTTTTATCAGCAAAAATGTTCGAATACCTCGACTAAATGATCACCTATCATTTGGGCATTTCGTCCTTCTATATGGTGTCTTTCGATAAAGTGTACCAATTCTCCGTCTTTGAATAAGGCCATGGCTGGCGACGAAGGAGGGTAGGGGAGAACTTTCTCCCGGAATTTGGCGACTGCATCGGCGTCGTTTCCGGCGAAAACGGTAGCCAGCACGGTAGGTTTTTTCCCGGCTTTTTCCAAGGCATACCGAACTCCCGGACGAGCTGCTCCCGCTGCACATCCGCATACCGAATTGACCACCACAAACGTCGTTCCCTTGTGTTCCTTTAAATGTGATTCAACGTCAGCTGACGATCTGAATTCCGTAAAGCCTGCGTCAGTTAGCTCTGCTCTCATTGGAGCTATTAATTCCTCTGGATACATAGTGTTCTTGCGTTAGTTATTGTGAAATTTATAAAAACCCCAATTCTAATTTTGCTACCTCTGACATCATGTCCTGTGAGTAGGGTGGATCAAAGGTTAGTTCGACCTCTACGTTGTTTACCCCTTCAATTTCCGATACACGTGTTTTCACCTCCGAAGGAATCGACTCGGCCGCTGGACAGTTGGGTGACGTTAAGGTCATCAGGATGTATACGTTATTCACTGGATAGACAGTAATCTCATAGATCAGGCCCAACTCGTACACATCTACCGGGATCTCCGGATCGTACACATCCTTGATCGCATTTACCACCTTTCGTTTGATGTCCTCCTGTACTTCTATGTTTTGATCTGGATTTTCCATATGTTGTTTAGGCGTCAATTTTTGATTGGTAAGCAAGGGCAAAAAGCTTCATTTGTTTGATCATGGCTGCCAGGCCATTTGAACGTTGCGAACCAATGATGGAACCCATCCCAATTTTGTCAATAAAATACAGGTCGGTGTTCAAAATTTCCCCGGCCTTCTTGCCAGAGAGCACCCGAATGAGCAGGCTTATCAAACCTTTGGTAATGTCGGTGTTGGAATCTGCGAGGTAATAGACCCGCCCGTCTCGGAAGTCTGTAGTCAGCCAAACTTTTGACTGACAGCCTTTGATGATGTTTTCATCCGTCCGCTCCGGTTCGGGAAACTCGGGCAACTGATCTCCGAGTTCCATGATATAGTATATGGTTGACTCTTTGTCCTCTCCCAATATTTCAAATTCGTTGATAATCTCCTCCTGTACGGCGTCGATACTTGGCATTAGTTTTTTCGTTTTGCTATGCGTACCAGACTTTCATAAAGCCTGTCAATTTCTTCGTTGGTATTGTAAACAGCAAAGGAAGCTCGGACAGTTCCCTCCAATCCGAAACGGTCCATCAGCGGTTGGGTACAGTGGTGTCCCGTGCGCACGGCGATACCTGCTGCATCGAGCATCATTCCTACGTCAAAGGGATGCATGTTTCTGATCGTAAAACTCATGACACTTACCTTTTCCCTGGCGGTGCCCACCGGTATGAAGCCATTGATTTGTGAACAAAGCTCAACCGCATGCGCCAATAATTGGTTTTCCTGCTCTTGTATACGTTTTTTTCCAATCGACCGAATGAATGCCAACGCTGCGTCAAATGCGACCACATCGGCAATATTGGGCGTGCCCGCCTCGAATTTATAAGGAATATCGTTGTAAGTGGTCTTGGCAAAGGTTACCTCACGGATCATTTCACCCCCTCCCTGATACGGAGGCATGGCTTCCAGTAGTTCGCGTTTTCCGTAAAGTACTCCCACCCCTGTGGGCCCATATAGCTTATGGGCTGAAAAGGTGAGAAAGTCGCAGTCCAAGTCTTGCACATCCACATCAAGATGGGCCAGGCTTTGTGCTCCGTCCACCAAAAATCGGGCCCCGCGATCGTGGGCCAATTGGATCATTTTTTTGATCGGATTAATGGTACCCAATGCGTTGGATGCATGCACCACCGCCACCAATTTGGTCCTCTCCGAAAGTAATTCTTCATAGGCCTGCAGGTCCAATTCTCCAGTATCCGAAACGGGGATGATTTTCAGGACGGCTTTATTTGTTTCACACAGCATCTGCCACGGAACGATATTGGAATGGTGTTCCATGGTGGAAATGATGACTTCATCGCCCGCTCCGATATAGGTTTTTCCAAAAGTTGAAGCGACCAGATTGATGCCGTCTGTAGTTCCCTTGGTGAAGATTACTTCTTCCACGGAGGGGGCGTTAATAAATGCCCGAACGGAACTTCTGGTTTTCTCAAACAAATCCGTTGCCCGTCCAGCCAGGGTGTGCGCGCCGCGGTGTATGTTGGAATTATGATTTTCGTAGTATTCGTTTAGCGCATCAAGTACCTCTTGGGGCTTCTGCGTCGTGGCGGCATTGTCGAAATAGGCAAGCGGTTTCCCATTGACCTCTTGGTCTAAAACGGGAAATTTACTTCGAATCTCCGCCACATTTAATCCCTTACTAGTTTGATCAATAATTTCCTCCAAGTCGTGCATGTACTAGCGTTTCACAATATTCTTTAAAACCGTCTTCCTTTATTTGATCCAATACCTCACCGGCAAAGGCGTGCAACAGCAATGCTTTAGCCGCATCTTTAGCTATACCTCGAGCTCTAAGGTAAAACAGTGCCTCTTCGTCCAACTGCCCCGTAGTACAACCATGGGAGCATTTGACATCATCCGCCCATATCTCCAACTGAGGCTTGGTATTCACCGTGGCGTCTTCCGACAAAAGTATGTTGTTGTTTTGCTGAAAGGCGTTGGTCTTCTGTGCATCCTGTCGAACAAAGATTTTACCATTAAATACACCCCTGGAATGGTCGGTTAAGATTCCTTTGTACAATTCATTGGACTCGGCATGGGCCTGCATGTGGTCCACGTTTGTGTGATTGTCCACATGGGTTTTTCCATTTAGTAAATACAACCCGTACATATTTCCTTCGCAATTGCTGGCCCGCAGATCCAGGCTCAGATTATTGCGAATCATTCCTCCTTCCAGACTTAACACGATGGAGGTAAAATTGGCATCCTGGTAAATACTCGATCGGGTGTTTGTAACCGCGAGGTCGTTTTTTCTTCCGTTTTGAAGCGTGTAGTGGCGAACGTGTGCATTCTGACCAACCGTCCATTCGGATACAGCATTGACAAAAACGGTGGCTTCCCCCAACCAAACGGTCTGCTCGATAAACGTAACTTCCGCATTTTTTCCGACCTGAATGTACGTCCGCGGATGTACACAAGATCCCTTTTCAGTTGCCTTGACAAAATTGATCAATAAGATCGGTCGGTCTATGATTTTACCAGCCGGCACCCGTATGTACACCCCGTCTTCAAAAAAAATGGAATTCAAGGCAGTAAAGGAATCGGCTTCGTTTTTTTCAATTTGGCCGATCTGAGCAGCGGAATCCGAGTCAAGGGATGCCATACTGCTCACGACGAACTGCTGCTGATCCACCGTCGATAGGTTGGGCTGGAACCTTCCGTTGGCACATACCAGGGTGTAGCCTCCCACCGCACGAACCAGTGCTTCCTGCGCCTTCATCTCCTGTTCGATGTCAGCAAAGGGGGCGGATGGCCCAAGGTTTGGCAGTTGATCCGTTAGACGCTTGCTAATGCCTGTGTACTTGTATTCCTCGTTTTTAATCGTCGGTAACCCGGCCTCGCTCAACACCTGCCTGGCCTGACGCTTAAGCTCCGCAAACAGGAGGGATGAAGGCAGGCGTTCCGATTCGAGTAGGAATGCTTCCGTTAATTTATGATCTTTTTTTGTTGATACCGTCATTAGTAAATGAAGTCTAGCAATTTCTTAAACAGCTGTTCCCGAGACCTCTTCTTTGATCCAGTCATAACCTTTTTCTTCCAATTCAAGCGCCAATTCTTTGGCACCTGATTTTACGATTCGCCCGTTGTATAATACGTGGACAAAATCGGGGACGATGTAGTCGAGCAACCGTTGGTAATGCGTAACCACAATGGTTGCATTCTCCTTGGTTTTGAGTTGATTCACTCCGTTTGCTACCACTTTGAGGGCATCTATATCCAGACCGGAATCAGTCTCGTCCAGAATAGAGAGGGATGGTTCTAATACAGCCATTTGAAAAATTTCGTTTTTCTTCTTTTCTCCTCCAGAAAAACCTTCATTCAACGCCCTGCTGAGCAGTTTTTGGTCAATTTCGACCAATTTCATTTTTTCCTTCATCAGTGTCAGGAATTTCACGGCGTCCAGCGGTTCCTGCCCCCGGTATTCACGCACCTGATTGACTGCGGTTCGGAGGAAGTTGGTGGAACTTACCCCAGGGATTTCCACTGGATACTGAAATGCTAGGAAAACTCCCTCCCTCGCCCGATCTTCAGGGCTGAGTTCCAGCAGGTCTTTCCCTTTGAAACTAACTTCTCCCTCGGTAACTTCGTATTCCTCCCTACCGGCCAATACCGAGGCAAGGGTGGATTTACCGGAACCATTTGGTCCCATAATGGCATGAACCTCTCCGGGTTTTATTTCCAGACTTATTCCCTTTAATATGGCTGTTCCCTCAATAGAGGCATGTAAATTTTTTATTGATAGCATGGTTTTTATGTTAATTATCCTACGCTTCCTTCCAATGTCAGCGCCAGGAGTTTTTGCGCTTCCACGGCAAACTCCATTGGTAATTGATTTAAAACTTCCTTCGCGTACCCGTTGACGATCAATGCCACGGCATCTTCCGAATCAATCCCCCGTTGGTTGCAATAGAAGATTTGATCCTCTCCGATTTTTGAAGTCGTTGCTTCGTGCTCTACTTTTGCTGTAGAATTGTGGATGTCAATATAGGGGAAGGTGTGGGCACCACATTTATCCCCCATAAGTAGGGAATCACATTGAGAGAAATTGCGCGAATTGGTAGCGCGCTTCATCACCTGTACCTGCCCTCGGTACGAGTTTTGCGAATGGCCAGCTGAAATGCCTTTTGACACGATTCGGGAGCGGGTATTTTTTCCAATATGGATCATTTTGGTCCCGGTATCCGCTTGCTGGTAATTGTTGGTGACAGCAACCGAATAAAATTCCCCAATGGAATGATCGCCTTTAAGTATGCAGGAAGGATACTTCCAGGTGACTGCCGAACCGGTTTCTACCTGCGTCCAGGAGATCTTGGAGTGATTGCCCGCACAGATTCCTCGCTTAGTCACGAAATTGTAAATTCCGCCCTTACCGTTTTTATCACCCGGATACCAGTTTTGAACCGTCGAGTATTTTACTTCAGCTTTCTCTGCCGCATAAATCTCTACTACCGCAGCATGCAACTGATTTTCATCTCGCTGCGGAGCGGTACACCCTTCCAGATAAGAGACGTAAGATTGGTCCTCAGCGATGATCAAGGTCCGCTCAAATTGACCAGTGTTGGCTGCATTGATTCGGAAATAGGTGGATAATTCCATGGGGCAACGTACGCCCTTCGGGATGTAACAAAAGGAGCCATCGGAAAAAACAGCCGAATTGAGCGCTGCAAAGTAGTTATCGGTAGCCGGAACGACCGAACCAAGGTATTTTTTCACCAATTCCGGATGCTCTTTTACTGCCTCACTAAAAGAACAAAAAATAACGCCAAGTTTAGACAGCGTATCCTTAAAGGTAGTACCCACGGACACAGAGTCAAGCACGGCATCTACGGCAATTCCCTGAAGTCGTTTCTGCTCGTTTAGCGAAATGCCTAGTCTATCGTATATCTTGAGCAACTCGGGGTCTACTTCGTCGATATTGGATGGCTTCTTTTTTTGCTTTGGCGCAGAATAATACCGCAGGGACTGGTAGTCGATTTTTGGGTACCGAACGTTTGGCCAGGTGGGTTCTTCCATCGTCTCCCAATGGCGATACGCCTTCAGCCGCCAGTCCAACATCCACTGCGGCTCTTCCTTTTTGGCAGAAATCCAGCGAATGATGTCTTCATTCAATCCAATAGGGGCTTCGTCTGCCTCGTAGTTAACCGACCAACCGTGTTCGTATTCCTTTGAGGTGAATTCTTCTAAAATTTCATTGTCCTTGCTCATAAAAAGAGTTATTTAGACTAATTATATTTTGATGCACAAATATACAACATTAATCTATTTTTTATTGTTCGAGCCGACTCCAAAATAAGAAAAAAAAGTCGATATTTTTAGGGTAAAGATTTGAATAAGAGTAAGTTAAAATTTTTAATTTCCCTCTCAATTGGATTTATCTCTGTTAAAAAAGCCATACCCATTATTGGAAAAACCAAATAAAAAATTTATTTAGATTTAATCTTAATAATTAACTAATGATTATTTTTTCCCTTCCAATAATTGGATCGGACGGTTGATACTTTCTTCCAAAACGATCAATGTTTCGGTACGGTCGATACCTTCTACTTTTTGTATTTTGTTCAGCACATCCCGTAGGTGGTTGGTGTCTTTGCAAATAATCTTGGCAAAGATGCTGTAGTTTCCCGTGGTGTAATAGGCATTGATTACTTCGGCAATTTCTTTGAGGCGTTCAATGACATTGTCGTACAGCGAGCTTTTTTCCAAATAAATGCCCAAAAAAGCAGAAATATCGTATCCGAGTTTGGAAAAGTCAATATTGAGCGTGGCGCTTTTCACTATTCCCATGTCCTCCAGCTTTCGCATGCGCACGTGCACCGTTCCCGAAGAAACAAACACTTTTTTGGCAATTTCCGTGTAAGGGGTTTTTGCGTCCTCGTTAAGTAATGAAATGATCTTTAGGTCTATATTGTCAATATCTAAAATTTTATCCATTTTTACGTCGGTTAATTGTTGATTTCAAAATAAAGATTAATCTAAATTAGTAAAATGTCAATGTTTTTCCCAGGTTTTTTGTTTTTTTGTACAAATACCAGAAATAAACGGTACCATCCGATTTTTTTATTCCTGGGGTTTGCGCGTAACATTCGCTCAAAGCGCATGTTTTTACCCACAACGGATTACCTTAGTCAGTTGTATTTCAGTGATTCAACGTAGGGCATGCGGATCAAAATACCATCCTGGCGCTTGCACCGTCATTGCTTCGCATCGATTGACGGAAAGAGTTTCTTTCCGTCGTTGGATTCAATGTTTGGACCAATACGGAACCGGCCTTCAGATGGGATCTGGGTGTCTTTTTGAGGAGTCCCGAATAATCAATTCCGATCGGAGGGTGATGGTATTTGTCTTTTGAAGAATTTCCTCGTGTTCGTCGTCCAGGTGGTTGATCAGGTTTTTCATCGCTACTTCGCCCATATGGTAACTCGGATAATTGACGGTACTCAGGTGGGGTTCCACCATGCGGGAGATCAGGTCGTTATTAAACCCTACGATGGCAATATCCTGGGGAACGCGAATACCTCTTTTTTTAAGTGCCATCAGGCAACTTGCTGCGCTGGTATCGTTGGATACCAATAACCCGTCGGGTCGGGGATGCATTTTTAAAATCTTTTTTACAATTCGTTCCCCTGCCTCTTCGTCCAGTTCAATGCTGATTACATTTTCCGAATTGAACACAAACCCGTGGTCCATAAGTGCATATTTGTATCCTTTCAGGCGGTCGGCATAGACGTTTATTTGTAGATTACCCAATGCGTGCACAATACGTTTGCAGCCCTGCTTGATAAGGTGTTCTGTCGCATCGTAAATTGCCTGTGTATTGTTGATCACCACCCCGGTACAATGATTGTTTTCCGGTGCCCGATCAAAGAACAAAACGGGGATTTCTTTTTTAAAAAACGGTTGAAAATGACCTATGTCGTCGGTTGTTCCGGCCTTGGAGACCAATAGCCCATCGACGCGGCTGTTGTACATGATTGCTGTGTTGGAAATTTCTTTATCGAGGGACTCCATTGATTGACTGATGATCAGGTTGTATCCAGATTGGGTTGCAATTTTTTCCATTCCGGCGAGAACAGATGACTGGAAGGGGCTGTTTAGTCTCGGCACAATCACGCCGATACTTTTGGATTTCCGTTTGCGTAGACTGGATGCGAAAATATTGGATTGATATCCCAGGGATTTCGCTGCATCCATTATTCTCTTTCGGGTAGTTTCGTGTACTCTTGGATGGTTACTTAGGGCCCTGCTCACGGTCGTAGGCGATAAGCCCACATTTGCAGCAATGTCGTAAATGGTGATTTCTTTTTTCATTTATTTGGTAATTCCCCAATGGTTGACGCCTAATAATAAATAAAATTTTAGATGGATGCAACCGATTTCAGACTAATAAAAATTTTGGAATACTCAGCTTATCCTTATTTATTTTTACTTTTTAGAATTTTATTAAATAATTTATCGATTTTTAGAATCAAATTCCGGTTAATTCCGGACCTGGTACCTGTCAACCTCAAGTTTGTTCGGTGCCCGTGCTGCTCCCAGTATCTGCACTCCCATTTGGCTAGTTAATCCATGGCTGTATTCCGGATAAATTTATATGAAATCGGTTGTATTGAAATAAATATATTAATATGTTTACGGTCGTTGGAAATTTTAAGACGACGTATACCAGCCGAATGATGAAAGTTAAAGCACTCGTTAGTTTTTTCCTAGGGTTTTCGTTACCATTTTGGGGCTTTTCACAAAAGATAGCAACCCTGGCAGTGGAATTGCCGGCTATCTCTAATTTTGCTCAGCCCACTTCGGTTAACCTGACTGGACTCACGGCGCTTCCCGACTCGGTGCTTCGATTGGTAGAAGTAACCGGAGGAGCCCTTACCGAGGTTCCCTTCCAGGTGGATCCAATGAATGACCGGACCCTCCATTGGCTGATCCCTCCGGCACAAGATAAAGGACTAGTCCGTACCTACGAACTGCATCAGTCCACACCGAAAAAAGACGTTGGGCCATTGCAGCTTGATCAGACGGACAAGGCGCTGATTGTACGGAAAAATGGAAAGGACCTCTGGCAGTACAATTTTGCCACGGTATACCCTCCGGAGGGAGTTGATTCGGCCTACGCCCGTAGTGGTTTTGTCCATCCCATGTGGTCTCCGGGCGGAAAGGCGTTGACCCGAATTCAGCCAGAAGACCATTACCATCATTACGGTCTATGGAATCCCTGGACCCGTGCTGTATTCAAAGGAGAAACAATCGATTTTTGGAACCTTGCGGAGAAGCAGGGTACCGTCCGCTTTGCCAATTTTGTAACCAGGTCCGAGGGTCCCGTTTTTGCCGGGTATCGGGTATTGCACGAGCACCTGGTGCTCCAAAACCGACCGACTCCGGAAGTAGCCATGACGGAAGTACAGGGTGCGCGAATTTTTGCGCTAGATGATAGCGAAACCTATTACCTGGCAGATATCAGCATACTTCTCAACCCAGCAGCGACGCCGGTAACCCTGAAAGAGTACCGCTACGGTAGTCTGGGGTGGAGGACGACCGAAAAATGGAACAACCAAAACAGTGAAGTGATCACCTCGGAAGGACTGAATCGAAAAACGGCCGACGGAAGTCTGGCGCGGTGGTGTATTGTTCAGGGAGAAATCGATGATGCCTATGCTTCTGTAGTGATGATGTCGTCCCCCGCCAATTACAACCATCCGGAGCCCCTGCGGATCTGGCCCGAAGACATGTACGGCAGGGGCGACATGTACGCCAATTTTGCCCCCACAAAAAATAGGGATTGGCACCTGGAACCCGGAAAAAGCTACGTGTTAAACTACCGATTTTTGGTTTCATCTAAGAAAATAAGTCCGGAAGAGGCAGAAGCAGCCTGGAAACAATTTGGGTTGCCTCCTAAAATCACGATCAAAAAGGAATAAACTCCTCTCCTCTCCGGGAGGCGTAGGCGTACCAACCAACTGCCCCTGAGATAGAAGAAAGATAAATCACGATACACATACCAATTAGAATAACCTAAACGCATGCTTCCATGAAAAAAGAAAACAAATCCGGTCTTTCGAGAAGGAATTTTATGAAATCGAGCACCAAAGGGGCGTTGGCAGCTTCTCTGGCAGTTACTGGTTTTCCGACCATCGTACCTGCTTCGGTTTTAGGAAAAAACGCACCGAGCAATAAGATAAATATAGGACAGGTAGGTTTTGGTCGGATTGCCATGACCCACGACTTGCCTGAAACCATGAAAAACGACATTGCCCGGGTGGTGGCAGTAGCAGACGTGGACCGCGACCGGGCGGCGCAGGGCAAGACCTGGGTAGAAAAATACTACGCTGATAAAACCGGCCAAAGCAATTATGTGGACGTGCAGGTGTTTGAAGACTACAAAGAGATGATCCGACACAAAGATGTGGATGCCGTGATCATCAGTACTCCGGATCACTGGCATGCACAACCTGCCATGGAGGCGGCGCTTGCCGGAAAGGACATTTACTTGCAAAAACCTACCTCGCTCACCATTGAGGAAGGACGCATGATGAGCGATACCATTCACCGAACCGGGGCGATTTTCCAGATAGGAAGTCAGCAGCGTTCTCTAAACCCATGGCCCCAATTCAAACGAGCTTGTGAACTGGTACGAAATGGTCGGATCGGGAAAGTGGAGCGAATTTTGATCGGATTGCCAGGCGACCCTGCCGGTGGAAATCCCCAGGAAATGCCTGTTCCCACTAACTTGAATTACGACATGTGGCTGGGGTCCACTCCCTGGGTACCCTATACATTGGATCGTGTCCATTCCCAAAGCGACCTTCGATCCAGACCAGGCTGGCTTCGCTGCGAGCAGTTTGGAGCCGGAATGATCACCGGCTGGGGAGCCCACCACCTCGATATTGCCCATTGGGCGATGGGTAAAGAGTATTCCGGACCCATTGAGCTGGAAGCGACAGCCGACTTTCCCACCGAAGGCTTGTGGACGGTTCATGGAGACTTCAACGTTACGGCCAAATACGACAACGACGTGATCATGGAAGTAAGCGGAGATTATCCAAACGGCGTGCGCTTTGAAGGCACCGAAGGCTGGATCTTTGTGGCCCGAGGCAATGTGGGCGTGACCGATAGTGATCCGGTTCCAGGCGGAAAGCCAAGCGAAGCCTTTAAAGCCAGCGACCAAAAAATTCTTACCTCGGTGATCGGTCCCGACGAAATCCACCTGTACGAAAGCGAAGAGCATCACAAAAACTGGTTGGATTGTATCGTTTCCCGGGAGCAGACCATCGCTCCGGTGGAAGTAGCGCACCGTTCTTGCAGTGCCTGCCTGCTATCACATATTGCCATGAAGTTGCCAAGAAAACTTTATTGGGATCCCATGAGAGAGCGTTTCAAAAACGACGACGAAGCCAACGCCATGCTCTCCCGTCCAAACAGATTTCCGTACGGAACCCAATACGTGCTTTAATTCACCTTATTTCAGATCGTTTTACGATAGCGTATGTCGATGATTCAAAGCTGGCGCTGGTTTGGTCCGAATGATCCCGTTTCCCTGCAGGATATTCGCCAGGCTGGCGCCACTGCGGTAATATCCGCTTTGCACCACATCCCCCACGGAGAAATCTGGCCCCTGGAGGAGATTCTTTCCCGAAAAAGAGTCATTGAAGATGCCGGGCTACGTTGGTTGGTGGTGGAGTCGGTCCCGGTTCACGAAGCCATTAAAACCCGGTCGGCAGCGTGCGAGAACTACCTGGAAAACTACCGGAAAACCCTAATTCACCTCGCACAGGCGGGGATAGGCCTGGTTTGCTACAATTTCATGCCGGTACTTGACTGGACCCGCACCAATCTCTCCATAAGCCTGCCTTCCGGGGCAAAAGCCCTTGGTTTCGATTGGACCGATCTGGCTGCATTTGACCTCTTTTCGCTCAAGCGGCCGGGTGCCAGTGCGGAGTATCCCGCTGAAATTAGCGAAAATGCGGGTTTGCGCTGGAGCGAAATGTCTGACGAAAGAAAGCAGGAACTATCCGATATCGTACTGATGGGGGTGCCTACCGAAAAAAGCATGACCCTGGAAACGCTTTCCGAAAGTATTTCCCGCTACCAAACCCTGGGAAAAGCCGGTCTCCGGGAAAATCTCGTCTACTTTCTGCGCAGTGTGCAGGCCACCTGCCAGCAACACGGCATTACCCTCACCATCCACCCGGATGACCCGCCCTATGCTATTCTGGGCTTGCCCCGAATTGCTTCCAATCTGGAGGATCTAACCTTCATCAGCGAATCGGTGCCCGAAGCATTTAATGGAATCTGCCTGTGTACCGGATCCCTGGGAGCTGGAAAAGAAAACAATGTTCCGGAGATCATCCGTGCGGTAGCCGATCGAATTCATTTTGTACACCTGCGTAACGTGCGAAAAGATGCTACGGGTAATTTTCACGAGTCCGATCACCTGGACGGTGACGTAGACATGTACGAGGTGGTGAAGCTCCTCGTGGAAATCAACCGGGGTAGAGGTACAGCCATTCCTTTTCGACCCGATCACGGGCACCAAATGCTGGACGATTTGCAAAAGAACACCATTCCCGGCTATTCAGGTATTGGCAGGTTGAAAGGATTGGCGGAGCTGAGAGGTCTGGAAATGGCCTTGGAACGATCCCTGCCTTAAATGGTCAGGCAAGCGTGCATCCGGGAATGATCTAGCGGATATGTTGTTTACGTAAATATATGTCCTGTATACCACCACTTTCCGGAATAAAAACGATCCTGGCTATTGCCTGGTTGTTGTCGACTACTTGTGGGCTGCACGCCCAGGTAATCGAACTACCCCAGCGCGGTTTTTGTGCCCATAGAGGGGCCATGGCTACCCACCCGGAAAATACCCTCCCGGCTTTTTTGGAGGCCATTCGGGTGGGTGCACACATGATAGAATTCGACGTTCTGTTTACCAAGGATTCGGCGCTGGTGTTGATGCACGATGCCGGGGTAGACCGTACCACAAATGGTTCGGGTGCCGTGGCGGACCTGACGCTGGCGGAATTGAAGCAATTGGATGCCGGCAGTTGGAAAGACGCTGCTTTTGCCGGAACCCAGATTCCTACATTAGAGGAAGCGCTGGAGGTCATGCCCCGGAATATTTGGTTGAACATCCACCTAAGAGGAGGAAAGGAGTTAGGCAAACGTGTTGCCCGACTACTTGAAGCGAAGGGGCGGGCGCATCAGGCTTTTCTGGCCGTACAGGAAGCGGCCCGCATCGGTGCCCGTACCGAATCCGAATCGGTCTTGGTTTGCAACATGGAGCGGCAAACCGGAGGAGCCGATTACGTGGCAGCCACGATAGCGATGGACGCCGATTTTATCCAACTACGAGGAGCGATACGTCCGGATTTTCGGGACTACGCTCGGGTATTACATGAAAAAGGCATTCGGGTTAATTATTTTGGGACAGACGATCCTGCCGTATTTCGGGTGCTATTTGCGCAGGGGATTGATTTTCCGCTGGTGAATGATATTGCTGCCGCCCAGAAGACAGCCGCTGACTTTGGCCTGCAACCGGTTCAGCCGGTGTATTAGATATCGCTGGAAGAAACGCTTTTTTTGGAGGGTTCATTTTTTGATTGGTAAAAAACTTCTAAATTGGTAGACTTTGTAACCAATGACCCAAACCAATATAACCGATAAAGCCCTCTGCGCGGCGTTGTGCCGCAACGATTTGAAGGCGTTCGACACCATTTACGAACGGTACTGGAGGCGGCTGTACCTCTATGCCTTTAAAATCTTCGAGGATCAGTTGGTGTGCGAGGATTTGGTACAGGAGGTTTTTGTGGACCTTTGGGAGCGTGGAAGGCATAAAAAGATCGAACATCTGGAGGGGTATTTATTTCGGGCGGTGAAGTTTCAGGTGCTGAACGTGATTCGAGACTTGAAAAAGACCAGCGATTTGGAAGCCGTTTTCGCTCATTTACCCGAACAGCTGGGAGCGGATCATTTACTGGAATTTGAGGAGGTAGACCGGATCGTAAGGCAAAGCGTGGGAGCTTTGCCGAATAAGTGTAAAGAGGTATTTCAACTCAGCAGGGAAGCCGATTTACCCAATTCAGAAATTGCCCGTCAGATGAATATTTCGGTACGTACGGTGGAGGCCCATTTGTACAAGGCCTTAAAATCCATCAAAAAAAATCTCGGCCAAATTTATTTTTGTTTGTCCTCATTCATCATCGTATCATTTTCATTTTTGTTCTGATTAAATCGATTATACCAACAAAATCGTCTTCAAATCGGGAAAAATGGCCTCTATTTTTGTTGGCTGGTAACATCTCTCTGCGATTTTTTATTGTTTGGACTAAGTAGTAATAGGCTGGTTGGGTACTGTCTATTAGATACCAACAAAAAATGAATAAACGAGCGTTTCTGCAGCTATTACAAAAAAGGGATACCGGGCGCTTATCTGCCCGTGAAAAATCCTTATTGCTTCAGGTTTTGGATCGGCTTCAACGCCGGGAGTTGTCCTGGGACCTGGACACGGAGGACGCAGCGGAGATTCAGCAACGGATCAAGGGTAAAATTGATCGGCGGATTCAGGCCTCCCCGAAGCGGAATTATTTTTTGCGCCCGCTGCAGTTGGCAGCATCCGTGGCTCTGCTTATTGGCCTGGTTTTCCTGGTTTACCAGGTGCTGCAAACACCGACGGAGGTGGTATGGGAAGAGCGAAGCACCAATGAGCGGCAAAAGGCAACGATTACCCTACCTGATGGCAGTCTGGCCTATTTGAATACAAATACCAGTCTTCGGTTTCCCCTGAAATTCGAACCGGGCCAAAGGCTGGTCGAATTGGATGGAGAAGCCTTTTTTGAGGTGGTAGCGGATAAAGCGGCAGTATTTGAGGTGCAAAGTCAGGGGGTGCGAACGAAGGTGTTGGGTACTAGTTTCAACGTGAAAGCACACCGGGAATCGGCGGTTAAGGTGGCCGTCCAACACGGAAGTGTGGCCGTGTACCAGCAGGGCATGGAAAAAGAAACCCGGGTGAACCTGCAACCCAACCAAATGGCGACGGTATTTCCGGACCGCAGGGAGATCCGGGTAGAGGCGGTAGATCCGGAAGGGTTTTTGGCCTGGAAAGCGCAGTCCGTGTCCTTTGACCTGGCCACCTTTGAAGAGGTTATTCACCGTCTAGCAGCGATTTACAACTATTCGATCGAGATAGAAGGAGAGGGGTTGGATCGCTGCCAAATAAAAGCTACCTACACCAATGGCAACCTATATGCCGTATTGCACGGCTTGAAGAACCTGGTAGATTTTGATATCAAAAAAACGGGTGAGCGGAAAGTAACCCTGTATTTCAACCGATGTATTGACTAATAAACGGGCCTATGGAAATCAATTAACTAACACACGATTGCTAAAAAAAAGAATCCGGAACTGCTGCAACAGTCCCGGATCGGATTTGGTGGCAAACCACCCATGTTTAACAATAAACGTTTAAAATTATGAAAAATAATTTACTAAGGCTAATTGTGCTTTATTCCAAACAAACCCTAAAGTACTTTTTGCTTCAATTACTTGTGATGCAGGTAATTATCGCAGCCCCTGGATCCAGCCAGAGCATGGAGGATTACCAGGTAAATGTGCAGGCCAGGAACCAGAAACTGGTCACGGTTCTGGCAGAACTGGAGCGGCAAACCGATTTTGTTTTTGCCTACAACCAGGAAGTGGCCAACGACAGAACCCGAATCACGCTG
Source organism: Cyclobacterium xiamenense (assembly GCF_900109255.1). Taxonomy (NCBI): domain Bacteria; kingdom Pseudomonadati; phylum Bacteroidota; class Cytophagia; order Cytophagales; family Cyclobacteriaceae; genus Cyclobacterium; species Cyclobacterium xiamenense. Next base: position 535,210 of record NZ_FNZH01000001.1, read on the forward strand.
GCACTCAGCTCCGATTTAAAAACCGTTCTCAAACGAATCACCGAACAAGTCAATTACGATTTCAAGCGGGTTAACGAAAATATATATGTGGTAAAGAGTGAGGTTGGGCTGGTATCAACACTGGCCCCCCAAATGCGGGTGGATAACAGAAACTGGCTGGATGTCGAAATATCCGGAACGGTGACTGACGAGAACGGCGACCCCATTCCCGGCGCAACGATCTCCATTCCGGGTACATCAGTGGGAACAGTTACCGACCTGGATGGAAATTACCGATTAAATGTTCCTGAGGGAGCGACGGTCGTGTTTTCTTATATTGGGTACGAATCGAAGCGCATTGAGGTTGGCGACCAAAGTATACTAAATGTAATCCTACAAGAGGATGTGTCATCGCTCGACGAGGTGGTGGTTTTGGGCTATGGTTCCGTACAGAAATCGGACCTAACCGGGTCGGTTTCAAAAATTGATGCAAAAGAACTTGCCAATTTTCCCGCACCAAGGGTTGACCAATTGCTTCAGGGCAGGGCTGCGGGTGTCAATGTGACGTCGGTGAGTGGCAGTCCCGGTGCACGGGCTTCCATACGAATTCGGGGTGGTAATTCCGTTCAGGGGGACAATGAGCCCCTTTACGTAATAGACGGGTTTATTGCAGGCACTAATTTCAACTTGAATAACATCAACGTAAACGACATCGAGTCCATTGATATTTTGAAGGATGGATCTGCGATATCACTATATGGTACCCGAGGGGCTAATGGAGTCATCCTAATTTCTACCAAAAGTGGAAAGGGCGTTTCCGGAGGAAAACCTTCGGTATCTCTGAACGCCTACACCGGATTTCAAAATCTAGCCAGAAAAATTGATTTTTTGGACGGACCCGAACGCGCGGCATATGGATTTGAATACGCGGAGTTTAGTGGCGAAGCCAATCCGTTTGTGGACGAGAGCTTAATTGGAAACACCGATTGGCAAGAACAGATTACCAGAACGGCTCCCATAAATAACCTGGACTTATCGGTTAGGGGAAGTACGGAGCGGGTAAACTATTACATCTCCGGAAATTACATGAACCAACGAGGCATTATCAGGGAATCGGGTATAGAGCGATACAGCTTCCGGGCGAATCTCGATTTTAAGCTCACGGATAAGCTAACCTTGGGGACTCGAATAAATACGTCCTTCGTAAAAAATGACAACGATTTGGTTAGCCTTTGGAATGCCAGAAGGGCGCTGACGACATTTCCGGTTTTCCAGGAAGACGGATCGCTTTGGGACGAAGATTACGTGCAGGGAGGCCCTTTTGATAATCCGGAGGCATTGCTTCAGATGCAGCACAACCAAACGTTTACCAATAATTTACTCGGAAATTTTTACATTGAGTACAAACCAATTGAGTCAATTACCCTTCGGTCTACGATTGGGCCACAATTAAATTGGCGGAAACAAAATGTTTTTCAATCGGGAAGTTTGCCTTCCAGGGCAGCAGCCCAGCGAGGTGGATTTGCAAGGATTACCAGCAATTTTAATAATCAGATTCTTCAAGAGAACACCATCTCGTTTGATAAAGAGATCCTACCTAATCACAAAGTCAGTATTTTGGGCGGATTTACCTGGCAAACGTCCCAAACGGAAGGTTTTGCTGCACAAACGGATGGATTACCCAATGATGGCGTATCTTTTGATGTGCTTCAATTGGGGGATCCGGAGACCTTTAGGATTACCTCAAGTTATAACGACCCATTTCAAATCGTATCCTGGATCGGAAGAGTAAACTACTCCATATCCGATAAATACCTATTCACGTTGGCAGGAAGGACAGATGGGTCTTCGCGATTTTCCGGTGCAAACAATCAATATGCGTTTTTCCCTTCCGGGGCCTTTGCCTGGAGGATCGGTGACGAAGAGTTTATCAAAAATCTAGACGTATTTGATGAGTTAAAATTAAGGACAAGTTTTGGTCGTTCCGGGAGTCAGGCCATTGATTCTTACAGTACCCTCGCCGTTTTGAATCCAGGCACGGTGATATTCAATGGATCGCAGGCCATCGGTGTTCGGCGCGATCGACCTGCAAATCCCGATTTGCGTTGGGAAACCACTTCCCAGTTTGATATCGGATTGGAAGCAGGCTTCTTTGATAACCGGCTTTCCATGGAGGTAGACTATTACTATAAAAAAACCGTTGATCTCCTGCTAAATCGGGAAATCCCCAGACAAACTGGTTTTAGCCAACGCCTCGAAAATATCGGCTCGCTGCAAAATCAGGGCATTGAATTGATGATTCGCTCTGTAAATGTCGATAGGAATGACTTTAAGTGGTCTTCAAGCCTCACGGTATCTGGAAATAGAAGTCGGGTTCTGGATTTAGGTGGCGTAAATGAGATCAATATCCATTTCCTGGATCAGGGTGGGCAGGCGGCTAAATTGGTCGTAGGCGAACCCGTCGGTGTATTCTCAGGTCTGGAATACCTCGGCACCTGGCAAAGTCAGGAGGAGCTGGACCAATTTAGGTATAGTGGCCTACGTGCGGTGGTCGGCGGTCCACGATTCAAGGATACGAATGGAGACGGCATGATCAGTTTTAACGATGATTTTGAGATCATAGGAAATCCCGAACCCATACTATTCGGTGGTATTAATAATAGCATACAATGGAGGAATTTTTCGTTAGATGTATTCTTTCAGGGAACCTTCGGAAATGACGTCTACAATGAATTCGCGCAGCGTGGATTCTTTGGCAGAAGTGACCAAAACATTTACGGAATGGCCAGAGATCGCTGGACGGAATCCGATCCACACCCCTATATTCCTAGAGCCGGTGGTACTGTAAGTATTTCCGATATACCATCCAACAGCGAGTTGGTAGAAGATGGGTCACACCTTCGGTTGAGAAATGTCATGTTGAACTACAACGTACCACTTCGAAATAACAAGTTGTTTAACAGCCTTAGTGTGTATGCAAGTGGGGCAAATCTCTTTTTGATTTCCAATTTCAGGGGATACGACCCGGAAGCGACCCGAATTGGTCCCGAATCGGGGAATACCTACGGCAGCGTGGTTCGGGGAATCATTCGTGCAGAATATCCGAACGCCAGAACCGTAACCCTGGGAATAAATGCCAACTTTTAAACCTTCACGCCATGAAAATTCTAAAAACTAATTATATACTGATTGTGCTTTGTCTGGTGTTTGCTACCAGCTGTGAAAGCTTTCTGGAAGAAGAAGTTCGGGGAATCATTGACCCCAGTACGTTTTATCAATCCGATGAGGAGGCCGTTCTTGCTGTAAACGGAATTTACCTGAATTTACGGCAAAATGGTTTCTATGGCAATTGGCAAGGCGTTCACACCTTCACCCAGCTGGGGGCGGATGAATTGGAATCAAGCCGGCAATTTGGCGGCAATGAGCCCATGCAGAATTATACGTTGACCCAAAGCAACTACTCGAATGCCCGGCAGTTGTGGCAATTGATATACCGGATGATTGGCGATGCCAATTCGGTGATTACGAATGTTGAAAACAGCCCAAATATTAGTGAAGCCGTTAAAAAACAATCGATCGGAGAGGCCATTTATTTGCGGAGTTTTGGCTATTACCACCTCAGTAACCTATGGGGAGACGTACCTTACTACGACGAAGAAATACCCATTGCCGACGCTGCTTCATTGGGGCGAATGCCCGTTAATGAAGTTCGGAATAACCTGGTCCGTGATTTAAAACGGATCGAAACAGATAATCTATTGCCTGATTCCTATACCGGAAGTGATTTGGGAAGACCTACGGTTTGGGCGGCAAAAACGTTACTTGCAAAGATTTATTTGTGGCAACAAGACTGGACCAATACGAGGACTGAATGCTTGTCGATCATCAACGAGTCTCCACACGGCCTGCTGCCAGGCTTCGGTGACGTTTTTGATGTCAATAATCCATTTAACGAGGAAGTAATCTGGGCCATTGATTTTCAAAAAGATGTTCCTGGCAATGCGCAGGACCGTACCGACGGATTCAACCCAAGATTGAGGGATGAGCCAAAGGATCCGGCTGACAGAGGCCCACTGTCACAGGCCCTGGCGGCAAGAAACGAAGAATTTAATGGATATGGCTTGACCGTGCCTATTCTGAGTTTTATTGATGAATTCCCTGAAAATGATTTAAGGCGTCCGTACAATGTATTAAGCCATTATTTGGGGTTTGAATTAACCTTCCAATACCTGACTAAATTCACTAACTTTGATTTTGTTAATTCTCCTCGTGGCAACCACGGAGAGGCCACCTTAATATTTAGGTTAGCAGATGTCTACCTAATGTTGGCAGAAGCCGAAAATGAGCTGAATGGCCCCGGTGATGCTTACCAGTACATCAATGCTGTCCGGGAAAGAGCCTATGAACCGGACCAGCCGTATGCAGGAATGAACCAATCCGAATTGCGTACGGCCATACAAGTGGAGAGGAGATGGGAGTTGGCAGGTGAGGGGCATCGCAGGTACGATTTGATTCGCTGGGGGATTTTGCTGGAAACGGTGAAAAATGCGGAGTACCGCACCTACGATCCGGGTAGCAATATCCAACCCCATCACATCCGATTGCCGATTCCGGAAGAAGAAATTATTCTAAACCCGAATCTGTTGGACGCAGATCCTTCCAACAATGGATACGCAAATTAACCAGTAATTTACAGCACATGCATAGGTGGTTTCGTAAAAGTATCTCAGTTCTTGCCCTCATTAGCCTCCTTTTTTCTTGCCTGGAAAAAAGGAGTCCCAACATTGTCCTAATCAACGTGGACGATCTGGGATGGAAAGACCTGGGCTTTATGGGAAGCGCCTATTACGAAACCCCAAATCTGGATGCATTGGCAGGGCAAGGCATGGTTTTTTACCATGCCTATGCCGCCGCTGCCAATTGTGCACCCAGTAGGGCCTGCATGATGAGCGGTAGGAATACACCCAGCCACGGGGTCTATACGGTGGACAATTCGGAAAGGGGCCATCCAAAAACCCGCCAACTTATCCCAACCCCCAACCGGCATTTTCTGCCCGATTCGATCTATACCCTGGCGATGATGCTACGGGATCATGGGTATGTAAACGGTACTTTTGGGAAGTGGCACATCAACGAAGATCCGCTGCAGGCGGGTTTTCACGTAAACGTGGGCGGCAGCCATCGGGGCAATCCCGGGAGCGGCGGGTATGTTAGTCCCTACAAGATCGATTTTATCGAAAACGGGCCGGAAGGAGAATACCTGACCGACCGCCTGACTGACGAAGCCATACGCTTTGTTAAGGCAAACAAAGAAAGCCCCTTTTTTCTGTACCTGCCGTTTTATTCGGTACATACGCCCATCATGGGAAAGCAGGAACTGATCGCAGCCTTTGCCGATAAGCCCGGAACCAACGGCCAGGACCGGGCTGATTATGCAGCCATGGTGGCCTCGGTGGATCAGAATGTGGGGAGATTGCTGGCGGTTTTGGACGAACTCAAGCTGGCAGACAATACGCTGGTGATTTTCACATCCGATAACGGAGGCATCCGGGATATTTCCTACCAGTCGCCCCTGCGCGCAGGAAAGGGTTCCTACTACGAGGGCGGTATCCGTGTTCCGTTGGTCATCCGCTGGCCTGGCAAGGTGCAGGCGGGAAGCAAGACGGATGTTCCGGTGACGAACATGGACATTTATCCCACCCTAAAAAACATCATCGGAGCTAAAATACCAGACCATAGACAGTTGGAGGGTAGGGACCTTGCGCCCCTTTTTCGCAACCAACCGCTGGAGGAGCGAGCGCTGTTTTGGCACTTTCCCATCTACCTTCAGGCGTACAATCCCAGAGAAGACGGCGGAAAGGATCCCCTGTTCCGAACACGACCCGGGTCTGTCATTCGGAAGGGAAAATGGAAGTTGCACCACTATTTTGAACAAAATGACTACGAACTCTACGATCTGGAAAAAGATCCGGGGGAAACAACGAACCTGGCGGAAAGTCAACCAGCAATCCGGGATCGAATGATTCAATTGCTCGATGATTGGCGGGAGCAGGTCAACGCACCCGTTCCGGATCAGGCAAATCCACGTTACGATAAGGAATTTGAAACCAACCTAATAAAATCAAAATTGGATGAAGATTAAATGGATTGTATGTTCAGCGCTGACACTGTTGTCCCTGTTTCAGCCAAACCGCATTTTTGGGTTTAGTCCGGCAGATAAAAAGCCCAACATTATTTTTATCCTTACCGATGATTTGGGATACGGTGACCTGGGCGTCTTGTTTCAGAATCAACGAAAAGCCGAAGGGAAACCGTATCACCAAACTCCAAACCTGGATAAGATGGCGCAAGAGGGAATGATACTGAGCCGGCATTACGTGCCCGCGCCGGTATGTGCGCCCTCCCGGGCAACGCTATTGCTCGGCTTGCATCAAGGGCATGCCGCTATTAGAAATAACCAATTTGATAAAGCACTCCCCGCCAACCACAACCTCGCCACCGTCCTAAAAGAGGCCGGTTACGCAACTGCATTGATTGGTAAGTACGGACTTCAGGGGCAGGAGGGAGAAAGTCCTTCGAGCTGGGAAGCGTATCCTACGAAGCGTGGATTTGACTATTTCTTCGGATATGTTCGTCACCGTGACGGCCACAATCACTATCCGGCACACGATGTGGCAAGTCGCGGGCCCATGGAGCTCTACGATGGCAACCGGGAGATATCTGCTGCGCTGGCAGGCTGTTATACCACCGATTTGTTTACCGCACGGGCAAAGAAATACATTCAAGACCATAAAACTGGCAATCCGGAACAACCGTTTTTTATGTACCTGGCCTACGACACGCCCCATGCAGGTCTGGAAATACCCAGCATGCCCTATCCTTCCGGGGGAGGTACTAGCGGCGGCGTGCAGTATCTGGGAGAAAAAGGCAATTTTATCAATACAGCCAACGGAGAAATAAACAGCTTTATCCATCCCGAGTACCGCAAGGAAGAATGGCCGGAAGTGCAGCGACGCTTTGCCAGCATGGTTCGGCGCATTGACGACGCAGTAGGCGATCTGATTCACTTATTGCAAGACCTGAATATCGACGAGGAAACACTGATCGTCTTTACCTCGGATAACGGTCCGCACCTGGAATCCTACGGATACGGGGACTATGCGCCTACCTTTTTCGAAAGTTATGGGGAAATGGACGGTACCAAACGGGATACCTGGGAAGGAGGAATTCGGGTTCCGGCACTTGTGCGCTGGCCGGGAAGCATACAGGCTGGCTCCAGAAATGATTCCCCGTCCGGTTTCCATGATTGGTTGCCCACCTTTGCCGAGTTAAGTGGGTTGCCCGCTCCGGCGAATACAGATGGGCGTTCGCTTTGGCCCATACTCTCCGGAAAGGAAACGGTGCATCCGGGCAAGGTGTACATCGAATACCAGGTCAATAACGCTACGTCTGATTATGCTTCGTTTCTTGAATCCCGGCGTGGGCAAAAGCGGGGAGAGATGCAGGTACTCTACCTGAACGGATACAAAGGCATCCGATACACTATTTTATCACATCAAGATGATTTCAGCATTTTTGATACCCAAACCGATCCTGGAGAAAGCAACGACCTCGCCGGAACGAACGACGAGTATGTTGCACTTCAACAAGAAATGAAAAATAGCGTGTTGCGCTGGCGAAGGGCGAATAGCTCCGCCGAACGCCCCTACGACAAGGAACCGGTTCCTGCATTGGACCTAAATGCGATTCCAGCTAGAGGGGTTCAGGTTGCCAGCTACGTAGGGGACTTCCCCTGGGTGCCGTTGATTAATACAGAAAATGAAATGCCAAAGGAGCTTGTCCTTTTGTCGCGCTTGCAGGACCATGTACCGAAAAAGGGAGCTGACGTACTGGTTTTCCAGGGGCTGCTAAAAGTTGAGCGAACCGGCACCTATGACATTAGCTTCCAAACCAACGGCGGACTGGTCATGCACGTTCACGAGGCCCTGGTGATTGATAATGACAACCCAAACCTGGCAACAGAATCCGGTAGTTCCCAGTTACTTTTGGAAGAAGGGTATCACCCAATCAAATGGGTGACCAAAAAGCCCAAGGATGCTGAAAACCTAACCCTCGAGCTGAAATGGTCTGGACCGGGTATTCAAGGCGAGCCTTTGCCCTTGTATCAACCAACTCTCCGCCACTAGTATGCGTAATCTTTTATCTATATGGGTACCGTATCCGCTGCTGTTTTCTGGGTTTACCCTTCTGGCGTTAGCCCTTTCCTGCCAGCAAAAGGCAGATCCTTTGAAGGCAAGGCCAAACATCATCTACATCATGGCAGATGATTTGGGATACGGAGATGTGGGCTTCAATGGTCAAGAACACATACAAACGCCACGCATCGATCAGTTGGCATCCGAAGGAATGGTTTTCACCCAACATTATGCGGGATCAACGGTCTGCGGTCCCTCGCGGTCCGTCCTGTTAACCGGGCAGCATACGGGTAGAACGCGGGTAAGAGGCAACCCTACCTGGACCCGGAGCGGGCAACCCGTAGACTTGCTACCTCAGGACGTGACGGTAGCCGAAGAACTGAAACGAGCCGGCTATGTCAATGGCATCGTCGGAAAATGGGGTATGGATGAAACGTTTACCACAGCACATCCCCTGGACCAGGGATTTGACTATTTTTATGGGTATAGAACCCATGTGGAGGCTCACCACTATTATCCGGAATTTTTGTGGCGCAATAAGGAGAAAGTATTGCTAGAAGGGAATGTGCCGAATCAAAAAATAGGGGCGTATTCCCACGACCTGATTACCGAAGAATCCCTGAAGTTCATCGAAGCCAACCAGGACACCTCCTTCTTTCTGATGCTGTCCTATACCCTGCCTCATTACGAACTGACCGTGCCCGAAGATTCTAAAAAACCCTATCTGAATAGGGATTGGCCAAAAAGGGAAATGAAACCCGGCCATTATTACCACGACGAAGCGGGGAATGTGACCTACGCGGGAATGGTTTCCAGACTAGACCGCGATGTGGGACGGGTAATGGATTTGCTGGATGAATTGGAGCTGGCGGAAAACACCCTGGTGATTTTTACCAGTGATAACGGGCCCGTTTATGACAATGGTTTTTTTAAAAGCAATGGAGGCTTGCGCGGTATGAAAAGGGATTTGTACGAAGGTGGCATTCGGGTTCCCTTCGTTGCCCGATGGAAGGACACCATACGGGCAGGTTCCGTATCCAACCACGTTTCCGCATTTTGGGATTTTCTTCCCACTGCATGCGAATTGGCAGGGTTGGAACCGGAGGCACCTACCACCGGACTATCCTATTTACCCAGCCTGCTGGGTGATACGGACAACCAATCGGAACACGAATACCTTTACTGGGAATTCAACGAAGCGAAAGGTCCCATGCAGGCCGTACGAAGCGGTGCCTGGAAAGTGGTGAAACAGTTTCAGAAACCGCCAGAGTTGTACCATTTGGAAAGCGACCCCCGAGAAACCCGAAATTTGGTCCAAGAAAAACCGGAAGTTTTGAGACGCTTAAATGAAATGCTGCAAACTGCCCGGACGCCCCACGAAGAATTCCCTCTGGAAAGAATCGACCGAAATAAGTAGCGAATGACTGGGTGCTTCCGGGAGTTCCTGGCTAAATTTTGAGGGTTTAATTCCGGATTAGTTTGATATCTTTCCTAAAAAAATGGTTAAATTGATGCGTAATTTTCATAGAACCAAAACAAAATAACGATCGTTGAATGCAAATGCAGTTAAACATACAACCGGCACTGCTGCTCACCCTGCAGCTGAGTTTTCTCCTTTCTTTTTCGGCTTTCGCCCAATCGGAAAAACCCAATATCATCTATATATTATCCGATGATCAGTCCTGGACGGATTACGGGTTTATGGGGCACCCTCATATCGAGACTCCAAACATCGACCAATTGGCTGCGGATGGGCTTACCTTTACCAGAGGCTATGTGACAGCGCCGCTTTGCAGCCCTTCGCTGGCATCCATTATTACCGGCTTGTATCCCTACCAGCACGGGATTACCGGAAATGATCCCGAATTCACCTTCGAGAAACCCCGCTACCAGACCGACTGGCAGGAGGCCCGCTCGCGGCTTTACAAGGACTACCTGGAGGAGTTTCAAAAACATCCAACCGTACCGCAGTTATTACAAAAATTGGGTTACGTGTCGTTTCAGTCTGGTAAATGGTGGGGTGGCCACTGGAAAGAAGGTGGATTTACCGATGGCATGACCCACGGCGATCCTACCCGGGGCGGTAGGCATGGAGACGAAGGACTGAAAATTGGAAGGGAAGGGATGGAGCCCATTTTTGAATTTATGGATAAGGCCATTGCAGACAACGATCCGTTCTTTGTCTGGTATGCGCCTTTTCTGCCCCATTCGCCACATACCCCACCAGATTCGCTGCTAAACAAGTACCTACCGAAAGCGCCGACGAAGGCAGTTGCCGCTTATTGGGCCATGTGCGAATGGCTGGATATTACCGTAGGACAGCTACTCGATAAGGTGGAACAGGAAGGTCTAACGGAAAATACCCTGGTGGTGTTTGTTACCGATAATGGTTGGATTCAGGACCCGGAGCGGCCTAACCGATACGCACCCGGTTCCAAACAAGATCCCCAGGACATGGGTATTCGCACGCCTATCATTTATAAATGGCCGGGGAAAATAACGCCACGTATGGAAACCGAGCACCTGACAAGCAGCATCGATATGGTCCCGACCACGCTTGCAGCGGTGGGCATGGACCCCCTTCCGGAGATGCAAGGCATCAACGTTATGGACCGAAAAGCACTGGCCCGTCGCAAGCGGATTTACAGCATGGACTTCTCGCACGATATGGTGGCGGTGGATCAACCGGAAAAAACCCTGGAAAGTCGCATGATTATCAGCGGTACCTGGAAGCTAATTGCTCCCGGCCCGGCAAACACCAATACGAGTGAAATACAGCTCTATGATATTCTACAGGATCCAATGGAACAACAGAATCTGGCCGAAGCAAACCCAAAAGTGGTCAAACAGCTGCTGGCCAGCCTGGATGGTTGGTGGCCCGGGGACGGTAGGTGAAAATACGCAAGTCAACAAACAACTGATTTTACCATAGCAAGCGGGGCAATGATCCCCGCTTTTTTTTTGGATGGGTTTTTGCAGGAGTATCTGGTAAAAAACAACTAAAATTATGAAAAGGCTTAGCAAAATTTGCAATTACCTCTCGGTTACTTTCTTTTTATACCTGCTTCAATTTCGTTACGCTTTGGGCCAGGCAGACGAAGCGTATGCAGACGAATATCCGTTAAACCCTTCCCGTTTTTGGGTGGTTATCGCCATGATTATCTCATTTGTTGTGATTGGGGTGGCGGTTAAATTGCTCTACCGACCCCGGAAAAAGCAAAATCCCTGAAAGCCGTTGACCGAAAAAAAACGGTCGGTCGGGGCATCCATGTGCAGACTAAAGGGAGGCCTACTTTTTTAAAGATAAAATTGGGACTGCTCCCGCTCGTTAGTACTTCCATCACCGGTGCGTTGCCGGCAATACGGTACAAACGAAGGGGAGAACCCACTCGGATTTAGATCCTGCTGCAAACGGCAGGAGCCCTACTAACAATTGAAGGAATAGAAACGCTTTCTTCCCCACTTATTGGCGCTGTACACCATTAATAGAATAAAAATTTAATTTAATACAATTTTTTGTATTTTTAATATATTATTAATCGAAAAAATCGATTTTTAATAAAATAATACCTAAACCAACATGTTAAAATTTTCATATTTACTACTAACTGTTATATTTATCCATGGTGTCGCTTTTTCTCAATCCACACTTAATGGAAAAGTGCGGGACCAATCCTCTAAAGAAACGCTTCCCGGGGCCTACGTATTTGTTACCAGTGTCGCGGGGGATACCCTGCATACGACGTTTACCGATGAGAATGGCCGCTTTTCATTTGAGCGCCCTACCCAACGTACCCTGGACTTCAGCATTAGTTTTGTGGGCTACGAGACCTTGGAAAAGCGCGTGCAGGTCACCAATCGGAAAAATTTAGGTGCCTTTGAGATGGTGGAAGAAGGAAGCCTGCTGGAAACCTACGAGCTGCAGGCGCAGACCATGAGCGGTCAAATGAAAGGCGATACGGTATCCATGAATGCCGCCGCTTACCAGACCAGGGGACAGGCAAGCGCCGGGGAACTGATTCGAAAGATGCCCGGAGTAGTCATGCAAGGTGGTACCGTGGAAGTACAGGGGGAAACCGTGGGGCGCGTTTTGGTAGATGGAGAGCCTTTTTTCGGGGATGACCCGGCCATGGCCCTGCAAAACCTGCCCGTAGAAATCATTGACCGGATAGAATTTTTAGATCAATTGAGCGATCAGGCCCAATTAACGGGTTTTGATGATGGGGAAACCGTCAAAACCATCAACATCATCACCAAGAAAGAAAAACGAGGGGGGAAATTTGGCCGTCTGTTTGCCGGCTACGGGACGGACGATAACTACCTGGTAGGAGGGAGTGTGAATTTTTTCAACGAAACCCAACGTATTACCGCCCTGGGATTAAGTAATAACATCAATCAGCAAAACTTTTCGGCAGATGACCTTTCCGGTGCCTTTGGAGGAAATGACAATCGGCGAGGCGGGGGAGGCAGGCGTGGAAATCCACTTACCACCCGGGAAATGCCCGGAATTACGCATACCAATGCCATCGGCCTTAACTTTACGGACAAGTTTGACGAAGGGAGAGCCAAACTTAACGGGAGTTATTTTTTTAACGAAAGCCGGAATTTTCTCAACCGAAATTCTTCCCGGGAGTACATCCTGCCCAGCGATAGCCTGCAACTGTACGACGAGGTCCGGAATAACGAAGACAGGAGTCAAAACCACCGTTTGGACCTGCGTTTGGATTACGACATGTCCGATAAACACGCCATTATCTGGCGGCCACGAGTTCGGTACGTAAACGGAACATCCAATAGCTTGCTTTCTGCACAAAACCTATTCAATCCCAATACCCCTATCAATGAGACCGAAAATACAAGCTCGGGGGCCAATGAATCCTTTCGATTTTTAAGTGATTTTACCTACCGTTACAAATTTAATAAAGAGGGGCGTACCCTTTCCGCCAAGTTTGATACCCGGATGGACAACCGCAGCAGTGATTCCAGATTGGTGTCGGTTAGCCGGGACTTTCTGACCGGAAATCGAGATAGCCTGATCCAAAATACGCTCGGCAAATCCAATTCCTTCTCGTACGAAGCTGAGATTGAATACACCGAGCCCATAGGCGATCATTCTCAGATCCGGTTGGAGTACGAAGTTGGGAACGATTTGGGCAATACCTTACAAGAGGTTTCCCAACGGGAGATGGAAGCTACCCGTTTTGTGTTGGATTCCACGCTATCCAACGAGTTTGAAAATACCTACTTGCAGCACGAGGTCGGTTTGGGCTATCGTTACAATAAGAACAAAATTCGCATTTACTCCTCATTTGATTACCAGGTATCCCTGCTGGATAGCGACCGGCTGTTTCCTGGCTTCGAAAACACCAACCGCACCTTTAGGAATTTTGTACCGCGAATGGTGTTTATTTACGACCCCAACGAAAACACCAATATCCGGATCTATTATCGAGGAGACACCGATGCTCCCTCGGTTCGGCAGCTGCAGGATGTGATCGACAACAGCAATCCCATTCAGATTTCTACGGGTAATCCAAATCTGGATCAGGAATACGAGCACCGGCTATTTACGCGCATTCGAAAAATCAACCCCGAGACCAACCGTTCGTTTTTTATGTACCTGGGTGGGCAGGTTACCAGCAATTACCTGGGAAACGCTACCTACATCGCCAGCAAGGATACCCTCATTCAGGGAGACGTCTTGCTCCGGCAGGGCGGGCAGTTAAACCGACCGGAAAACCTGGATCAATACTGGGACCTGCGCAGCTATTTTTCCTTTGGTTTCCCGCTTAACTTTATGGAGAGCAACCTGAACCTAAGCGCCCGTGCAGGAATTACCAATCGGCCGGGGTTGATCAACGATCAAACCAACTATAATCGGAACGTGTACGTTGGGCCCGGAATTGGAATAAGCAGTAACCTGGGCGAACACCTGGATTTTAACCTGTCTACCCGGGGAAACTTCAATATCGTGCGCAGTAGTTTGCAGGAAAGCCTCAACAATAATTACTATACGCAAAGTACCCGGCTGGACCTGTATTGGAATTTTGCGGGTGGGTTTTTTGTCAGCACCAATGTGAATAACCAATGGTTCCAGGGGTTGGGCGAGGAATTTGATCAATCCGTCTGGCTTATGAACGCCGACCTGGGCTACCGATTCCCGCCCACCGAGCAGTTTGAATTGAAGATGACGGTTTTTGACTTGCTCAATCAAAACACCAGTATTGACCGAAACGTCACCGACGTGTATATCGAAGACACCCGCACACAGGTCGTGCAGCAGTTTTTTATGCTCACGCTTACCTACAACCTGAGAGCCTTTGGAGGAACCGGAGCACCAGGCCGCTAATGCCTTGGCCCTTTGCGGTGCGGTCGAAACCCATCCATCCTATCCATTTCCTGGATGGGCAGAGCAACGAGGTCCGGCTAATCCGATGCAAGTGCCTGTATACCCTTCTGGTTCGACGAGACCTGCGGGCCTTCCTGTAAAACTAGATTTTTCCATATATGCAGGAAAACCGGCAATAATTCAGGACGATATTTTTTATTTTACTCCCTTCGAAAAAGATGTATTGCATAAAGGTAAAAAAATGCATACTTTATCGACGTAAAAATCTTCCAACTAACCGGGGAAAAGCGATATCCTGGATCGTTGATCACAATCAATCCACCGTTTCCATTTTTCGATTGATTCGCAGCATAAAAAGAACCAACATGTAAAGCACCTGTTAACAAGCATTTCATTCACTCACCAAAATCAATAAACCCATGAAAAGCAAAACTACCAAAAGCAACCTGGCGATGGCCGTTCTTTTGTCGGGTTCGCTGCTGCATTTCGGCCTTTCGGCAGAAGAAATGCCCGATCCCTGGACATACGTTCGTCCATTTGCCGCATTCACTGCCGCCGATCCTAACGGGGATGTCAGGTACATTACCGTCACCGGTACCGTCACCGATCAGGATGGAATCCCCATTCCGGGAGCGACGGTCGTGATTGAAGGAACGACCACTGGAACCGTCACGGATATTCAGGGACAGTTTTCCATCGAAGCAGATCAGGGAGATGTACTCCAGATTTCGTTTATCGGCTACCAGACGCAGCGAATACCCCTGGAAAACCAGACCCAATTATCGGTGGTGCTCCAGGAAGATCAATCTGATCTGGAGGAAGTCGTGGTCGTCGGCTACGGAACGCAGCGAAAAAGCGACCTGACAGGAGCCATATCGTCCATCAGCAGCAAGGACCTACAGGAAACCCCCGCCGGAAATTTTCTGGAACAATCCCAGGGAAGACTGGCAGGTGTGGATATTGTCCGGGCAAATGGCTCTCCCGGTGCGCCGGTACAAATCCGGATACGGGGAAACCGCTCCATCAACGCTTCCAACGAACCCCTTTACGTGATCGATGGAATTCCCACCAGTGCCAATATCAACGACTTTAATCCCAACGATATTGAGTCCATGGAAGTACTAAAAGATGCCAGCGCAGTGGCCATTTACGGCTCCCGGGGTGCCAACGGGGTGGTTTTGATCACCACCAAGCGAGGGAAAACTGGAAAAGCGGTGGTCAGTTACGATGGGTATTACGGGGTGAAGCAGCCCGTGCAAGACCTGAACCTAATGGATGGTCGGGAGTTTGCCGCTTATTCCCGAATTTCCCGGGGACATGCCGGAGATGATCCCAGCTTCGATGCCAATTTTTTCGCACCGCTGGAAATCGAAAATTTGCAAGCCGGGCGGTTTACCGATTGGTTGGATTTGGCCATTCAATCCGGAAGTCAGCAAGACCATCAGGTATCGGTAAGTGGCGGAACGGATAAAATCAACTATTACGTCTCTGGCTCCTTCTTTAGCGAAGACGGGTACATTCCGGGTACCGATTTTGAGCGGACGGCCGTTCGGGTAAATCTGGAATCCCAACTGACCGACAAATTGAAGCTGGGGGTGAGCGCCACGGTCAGTGTCAGCGAACGCAACCAGATGTCGAACGCTCCCTACAACAATTCCCTGGGGTATTCGCCCCTGGTGGGACCTACCGATGCCGAGGGGAATTTTCTTGCCTTTCCCAATCCACGAGAAGGACTTCTGGCCAATCCCCTGCTGAATTACCAACCCTACCAATACGTAGACGAAACCCGCAGACACCGGATATTTGCCAATATTTATGGCGAATACCAATTCAACGAGTACCTGAAACTCCGTGTAAACTATGGCCCGGACTTCAACCTTTCCCGAAGAGGTACGTACACCGGATTGCTTGAAGGAAACATCAACCGGGGATCGGTACGTAACGACATGGACTTTTCCTATACCCAGGAAAACATTCTTTCCTACGACCGCAGTTTTGGCAAACACGCGCTGAACCTGGTGGGATTGTTTTCCATTCAGACCGCGCGGTTTGAGGAATCCTCCCTATCGGGGCAGGATATTCCCATCGAGAAATCGCTTTTTTACGATTTGGGCAGCTCGTCAACCATCACGGGTATCGGTAGTTCGCTTGGCGAATGGGGCTTGATGTCCTATATGGGGCGGGTCAATTACCGCTACGACGATAAATTTCTGTTTACCCTTACCGGTAGGGCTGATGGCTCCTCCCGATTGGCTGAAGGGAACAAATGGGCTTTTTTCCCGGCTTTTTCTGCGGGTTATATTTTGACCGAGGAAGAATTCTTGCAGGGCGGACAGGTTTCATTTCTCAAGTTACGCGCCGGATACGGAGAGGTAGGCAATACGGCGATCGACCCATTCCAGACGCTGGGTGGTTTGGCACGTTCTACCTATATTTTTGGTACAAATGCGGGCTTTGGGTACCGGAATAACCTGATTCCCAATCCGGATTTACGCTGGGAGATTTCCAAGACGGTGAATATCGGACTGGACTACGGCCTCTTTGAAGACCGGATCAACGGCTCCCTGGAATACTACGTGACCAATACCAGCGATTTGTTGCTCAATCGCTTACTGCCCATTACCTCCGGCTACAATTCTGTGCTGCAAAACATCGGCAGCACCCGAAATTCGGGATGGGAACTCACGGCCAATGCCAATGTAGTTAACCGCCCCTCTGGATTCCGTTGGGACGTAAACCTGAACGTATTTTCCAACCGGGAGCAAATTACGGAGCTATTTGAAGGACAGCGCGATGACGTGGGAAACCGTTGGTTTATCGGGGAGCCCATCAATGTCTTTTATAGCTTTGACCAGGCGGGTATCTGGCAGACCAGCGAAGCAGACCTGGCTGCAGACCAGGGCCAGGCGCCAGGCGATATACGGATTCGGGACGTAAATGGCCGGGGTAGCGACGGAGAGTTGACCGATCAGCCGGACGGACAAATCAACGCCGATGACCGGCGCGTGTTGGGCTCTACCGTGCCCAATTGGTCCGGAGGACTCACCAACCGGGTTTCGTTCAAAGGCTTTGACCTCTCGGTGTTGGTACACGCCCGCATGGGCCAAATGCTCCGAAGCGATTACCACAACCTTGGCGGTAACAACTGGCAGGGTAGGTACAATTCCATCAATTTGGATTATTGGACAACGGATAACCCCACCAATGCCTTTCCCCGCCCCAATGCAGGGGAGGCACCCCTTTATTCGGATGCGGTGCGCTACTTTGACGGATCCTTTATTAAAATCCGAAATATTGCCCTCGGGTACAACTTCAAGTCGAGTTGGATCAGCAAATTGGGGATGAGTTCTGCACGCATTTATTCCACCGTAAACAATGCGTTAATTTTTTCACCCTATACCACTGTGGATCCGGAGACCTCCAACGGAATCGTTGGTGAGGGAAGCCCGCTTACCACGGCCACGTACATTTTTGGATTAAACCTAAAATTTTAAATTGTAGCGACCATGAAAAATACATGCATACTAATCGGGCTGGCCTTTACCCTTGGGTTGGGCGCTTGTGAAGAAATACTAGTTGAAGACCCGGTGAGCCTGGCCACGGCCGAAGGCTACTACGTTACCCCTGGCGGAATAGAAGATGGACTAAAGGCATCCTATACCACCTTGCGAAGTTTTTACGGGCAGCAGAACGGATTTTTTCTGACCGTGACCGGTACGGACATATTTACCAACGGCTTTGGCGGGGTTGCGAACAACCCTCATATCAACAATTATTCGCCAAATTTCCTGGGTACCAGCGGCACCGTTACGGCCATTTGGAATGCGCTCTATGTGGGTGTAAACCAATGCAACACGGTGGTTAATCGGGTGCAAGACGTCACCGGGCTATCCAATCAGCGAAAAGCAGAAATTGAGGCAGAGGCACGCTTCCTTCGAGGGTTGTACTATTTCCATCTGGTGCAACAGTGGGGGGACGTACACTTTTCCCTGGACGAGACCCAGGGTGTGCAGACGGAAGCCAATCGGACTCCCGTGAATACCATTTACGAGAATGGGATCTTACCGGACTTGGAATTTGCCGTCGCCAACCTGCCGGTGGCTGCTTCCGAACCGGGTAGGGCCTATAAGGCTGCTGCCGAAGGACTGTTGGCCCGGGTGCAACTGACCATCGGCAACTGGGCCGAAGCGGAACGGCTGGCAGCGAACGTTATCAACAACTACAATTTTGAACTGGTGACGCCCTATGGGGATTTGTGGGACATAAACAACGAGGACAACAGTGAGTTTATCTGGACCGTACAGTTTACCGACGATCCCCTGCTCAACGGACCGGGCAATTCCGGCCACTTGTACTTTATCTTCGATTATACCTTCAACCCGGCCATGGTGCGCGATACGGAAAATGGCCGACCTTTTCAGCGCTTTCTTCCCACCAATTATCTATTCAGCCTATACGACCGGGAAAAGGACGCCCGCTGGAACGGCTCTTTTAAGACCGTTTGGTATGCCAACATTTCCGCGGAAATCAACGGACATCCGGTGAACCCGGGGGATACAGCCATTCACATCGTCATGGAGCCGGTACCTGACGAAGTAAAACAAGCCGCGCCCTACTGGATCATTGACTACAAAGGCAACTGGATCGGAGACGTGAGCAGTTACCAGGAAATCGGCACCAACCGTCGACGAAATTACCCCTCCCTGCTGAAATTTCTGGATCCTCTTCGGCCCAGTATCAACGAAACCGCAGGCAGACGGGATTTTCCGGTGATGCGCCTGGCTGAAATGTACCTGATAGCAGGAGAGGCCGCCTGGAGGCAAAACAAAAACGACGTGGCGGCCAACTACATCAACGTACTACGGACACGGGCAGCAATCGACGGCAAGGAAGCCGATATGCAGGTAGCACCGGGCGATATTGACCTGGACTTTATTTTGGAGGAACGGGCCAGGGAATTGATCGGCGAAAAGCACCGCTGGTACGACCTGAAGCGTACCGGTACCCTCCTGGAGCGCGTGCGGCAACACAACCTGGATGCGGCACCCAATATCCAGGAAATGCACTTGGTGCGACCCATCCCCCAAACCCAAATCGATCGGGCGAGCAATCCGGCTGAATTCCAACAAAACCCCGGCTACTAAATCATGCATGTAAGGGCAATGGCCTCCGACAAAGCTGTCGGGGGCCGTTTATTCAAACCAGCAGGGGTCAAGTACCGCATTTGCGACTACCGGCTGGCTGAGGGTTATTTGTGGAGGACTCATTTCGCGGGGCGATGGCCAATTCCTTCGGGAAGTCTGCCATTACTCCTTTTCCTGCTATTTTTGGTAGGCTGTCAGCACGGGGGAAAGAAACCCATAGCGGAGCGTCCCCATATCCTGATCATCCTGGCCGATGACTTGGGTTACTCGGATTTGGGCTGCTACGGGTCCGAAATAGCGACGCCAAACCTGGATGCGTTGGCAAAACAGGGCTTGGTATTTCAACGGTTTTACAACGCGGCCCGGTGTTGTCCTACCCGGGCTTCGCTGCTTACAGGCCTGTATCCCCACGAAGCAGGAATGGGAGGGATGGTCAGTTCGGTTTTCGGTGATCCGGAACCCGGCCCGTACCAGGGGTTTTTGAACAAGGAATCCGCCACGATTGCCGAACTGCTTCGGGAAGCAGGATACGCCACCTACATGTCAGGAAAATGGCATGTGGGGGAAAAACGGGAACATTGGCCAAGAAAGCGAGGTTTTGACAGGTATTTTGGATTGATCAGTGGCGGTAGCAGTTATTTTGAGTTGGACAAGGACTCGGTACGGCTGCGGCAAATGGCGTTGGATGACGATTCCTGGGAGCCTCCGGGGGAGAATTTTTACATGACGGATGCCTTTTCGGATCAGGCGATCGAATTTGTTCGGGATCATAGCGAGCGCTCGCCGGAAAAACCCTTTCTACTTTACCTTTCCTATACCGCGCCCCATTGGCCCCTGCACGCCTTACCGAAAGATATTCAGAAGTACCGGGGGCGGTATGCCATCGGTTGGGATTCCTTGCGGCAACAGCGGTACCAACGGCAGTTGAGTCTGGGTCTATTGGACCCTGCTTTCCGCCTTTCTCCCCGGGAGGCAGGTGTGCCGACTTGGGAAGAAGTAGCGGATAAGTCCGACTGGGCAAGGCGAATGGAAGTGCATGCGGCCATGGTAGACCGAATGGATCAGGGAATCGGTCGGCTGATCAGCGAATTAAAAGCCAATGGAATGTTTGAAAATACCGTTATTCTATTCCTTTCCGATAATGGGGCATCTCCCGAAGATATTTCCGGAAGAAACATGCACAACCCTGATTCAGAAATAGGCTATCCGGGTTCGTATGTAGCTTTCAAAAAGCCATGGGCCATTGCGGCAACCACCCCGTTTCGTAGGTACAAACGTTGGCTGGAGGAAGGAGGAATGGTCACACCCCTGATCGTGCATTGGCCTGCAGGCCTGCAAGCAAAAGGGATTACCCGGGAAACAGGCCACGTGGTGGATATCATGGCAACCTGCCTGGATTTGGCGGATGCCAGCTATCCGGATGCCTACCAGGGAAAGCCGCTAACCGCCCTTCGGGGCAAAAGCCTTCGGCCGGTTTTTGATGGGGGAGCCATGGAGAAAAACCGGAAAATGTATTGGGAGCATTTTGGCCATCAGGCCATGCGAAAAGGGAAATGGAAGATTATTTCCAAAGCCCCTGATTTTGACTGGGAATTATTTGACCTGGAAAAAGATCCCACTGAACTCAACGAAATCGGCAGGAAAAATCCACAAATTCTTTCGGAAATGGTTAATGATTACGTTAGCTGGGCTGAAGAGGTTGGTGTCAGATAGAAAATCAATGTAGGTATAGAGCTATCATTTAACCTGAGTTCAATTATGCTATAGTATGATTTGTTGCTTTCACCTATTCTTGAGCTAATAAGTTCTTGATTGAGAGAAGAGCCACTTGAACAGCTATCCAAATTCTATTTTCAATGGCTCTCCGCCAAGAGATAGGGAGACTGGCTATGGAATTATGTGGCCAGACAATCGTGAAAGAACAAATCCCCCGTTCTCTCAATGGGGAAAAGGGGGATTTAGGGATGAAAATGTAAACTTGTGGTAGGACTAACAATGAATAAAATGTAAACCGGTATACTTTTTTCGGGATGAGTCACTATAGTTTGAAGGATCTCCATCAAGGTTCGGATTGATAAAACTACCGGAATCACCGAAAAGTATATGAATAAAAATGAGGTATCTATGAGCGTAGCGACTCATTGTCTGACAAGAATTGAAAAAAATCAGAACCGAAAGATGAGGTTTCATCGGAACGATGGAAACCATAATATAATTGTATCCAATAAAATGAATATTCTGACCATGGTTGATTCCACGCTGGCAAGGCAATGGGTTTTAATAGCCAATTAAGGTATAAAGCACATACAGATCACAGGATTTTTAGTTAAATTTAACCGTCTGCATCAGCAAGCCAGGCAAACAGCCGGGTCAGAGCAGATTTGGCCTGAATTCAAGGTTCAGCCGATAAAACACCTTAAATGGATTTATATCACACGTTGATCCAGTTTGCCAGGATGTCCAATGCACCCAATTAAAACCAAATTATCCATGAAAAAAGCTAACAGAAGGGGGTTTTTCAAGAAAACGGGGATAAGTCTCCTTTCACTGATGGCCATTCCAAAAATCTTTGCCCATCCCATCCATAAATTCCTGAATCTGGTTTCAAGGTCCACTACCGGCGTTTACTTCACCAATGGATTTAAAATCGCCGAAGTGGGAAAGGATTCCGTCATGCTTTGGACCCGGCTCTGTGGGCAGGAATTTCCGCAGCCGGTACGCCACGAGCGGCAGGAAAAAGTGTTTCGGCACCCCATCGATTTTGACGAGGAGCAGCCGGTAAACGAAATGGACGGTGCGGTATCCGGAGCTTCCGGCCAGGTAAGGGCCCGCATCCTGGATAGCAGCGATCAAATCGTATGGACCTCGGACTGGCAACAGGCGCAGCTCGAACACGACTATACCGTAAAGATGTCCGTAAAGGGACTCCAGCCCGCCACAAAATACCGGGTCCATTGGGAAGCAAAGCCGCTAGACGGAGGATTGATCCGGAAAGAGGAGGGAAGTTTCGCTACGGCGCCGTCGGAACAGGATCCGGTACCCGTACGTTTCACCACCTCTACCTGTCAGTATTTCTGGAGTTTTGACGACGAGCGGAGGGGATTTCAGACCTACGATAGCATGCGAAGGCTGGAGCCTGATTTTTTTGTCCATACCGGAGATTATATCTACTACGATAAGCCCGGGCCATTGGCCAAAAACCTGGAAAAAGCCCGGCATAAATGGCATGCCATGGACGGTTGGCTATCCTTGAGGGATTTCTACAGGCGAGTACCCCTGTACATGGTCAAGGACGACCACGATTTACTCAAAGACGATATGTATCGAGGCAAGGGGCCTTATGGGGATTTGACTTTTGACGATGGGCTCAAACTTTGGTACGAAAATGTACCCATCGAAGGAAAGCCGTACCGAACCCTTCGCTGGGGCCAGGACCTGCAGGTATGGATGGTAGAGGGAAGGGAATACCGTTCCGAAAACACCATGGAGGACGGTCCGGAGAAGACCATCTGGGGTGAGGAACAAAAGCAGTGGTTTCAGGAGACGGTAAAGGCCTCGGACGCTACCTTTAAGATATTGATTACGGCCACCCCGGTGGTGGGGCCGGATCGAGAGAAAAAAACAGACAATCATGCGAATGAAAGTTTCCGGCACGAGGGAGAGTGGTTGCGGGGATTCCTTTCGGGTCAAGGCAACATGTACGTGGTCAATGGGGACCGGCATTGGCAATACGTTTCGAAGGATAGCGAAACCGGGCTGATGGAATTTGGATCGGGTCCGGTAAGCGATTGCCATTCCCAGGGTTGGAAAGAGGGAGATGTGCGGCCGGAGCACCGGTTTTTGCGGCTCAAAGGCGGTTTTTTAAGTGTACAGGTAGACCGCAATTCCGGAAAGCCCGAAATTCGATTCGAGCATCGGGATGTCCTGGGCAAGGTGGTGCACGAGGAAAGGTTTGAGGGGTAGTTTTTGTTTTTTGATGATTTGATATAAAAAGCAATTAGCAACTTCATATTTTTTCTAATACTAAACGAGGTTTTCTTTTCTTCCTTATAGTTAAAAAAATACATTCATGAATAAAAAGCAGGTACTATTTGTATTATTCCTTCTAAGCTGGATTTCGGTAAACGCGCAGTCCAGCGACAAACCAAATGTTCTTTTTATTATTTCCGACGACCTGACCACTACCGCCGTTTCTTCCTACGAAAACAGTGCCGGCTACACACCCAATATAGATCGCCTGGCCAGCGAAGGAACCCGATTTACCCGTGCGTACTGCCAATACCCGGTTTGTGGGCCTTCCCGTGCCTCCCTGATGTCCGGCTACTATCCCCATGCCACGGGCACCTTTGGCTACGTGAGTGGACGGGAAAATATTGGACCGGATAAAAAAATGTGGCCCCAGCTTTTCAGAGATAATGGCTGGCATACCGCACGCGTAAGCAAAATCTTTCACATGGGCGTGCCCATTGATATTGAAAAAGGATCCAATGGTACCGACGACGAGGCTTCCTGGACCGAGCGGTACAACAGCCAGGGACCCGAGTGGACCGCTGAAGGAGAAGCAGAATTGGTGCAGAACAACCCCTATGGCCTGTTGCCCAGAAAGGGCGGCAATGTCATGACCATCGTCAAAGCCGACGGAGACGATTTGGTCCATTCGGACGGCAAGACCGCGCAGAAAGCCTCTGAGTTGATTCGGAAGCTGAAGGACCAGCCCTTCTTTTTGGCGGTGGGCCTGGTGCGGCCTCACGTCCCTTTCGTTGCGCCGAAAACCTACTTCGATCGGTATCCCTACGAGCAGACCGTATTGCCTCCAAAAGTGCTCGGTGATTGGGACGATATCCCGGAACGGGGTATTAACTACGTAACCACGCTGAATGCGAAAATGACGGAAGAACAACAGAAGAAAGCCATCGCGGCCTATTATGCTTCCGTCACCTACATGGATGCACAAGTGGGCAAAATCCTGCAAACCTTAGAAGAGGAGGGACTCGAGGAAAACACCATCGTGATCTTTACCTCCGATCACGGCTTTCACCTCGGAGAGCACGATTTTTGGATGAAAGTCAGCCTGAAGGAAGAGTCTTCCCGCGTACCCCTGATCGTCAAGGTGCCAGGGAAAGCCCCACAGGTATGCCATTCCTTTGTCGAGCTAATCGATTTGTATCCCACCGTAACGGAGCTGGCAGGATTGCAGGCAGTGGACCGGATTCAGGGCAAAAGTTTTGCTCCGGCGTTGGATGATCCCGCTTATCAAACCCGGGAGTTTGCCTTCTCGGTCAATACCTGGAGAGGTACCCATACCTTTCTGATTCGAAACGAAAAGTGGGCCTTTATCCAATATGGAGAGGAAGGAGAGGAAGGAATGGAGTTGTTTGATATGGAGCAGGATCCCAAGCAATACACCAATTTGGCCCAATTACCCGCTTACAAAAAAACGGTGGAACGTATGCAGGAAATCCTCCAAACGAAGCTCCGCAAGGTCCGGGATAATGACCTTCCCGAAAAAGGATAAGTAATGCCAGAAGTAAGTTGTCTTAATAGAATGGTGATGAGATGGTTATGCCTATTTGGTTCAATGGTTTATTGCCCACTGATTCTCCCATGCAGGAGCAGCCTGCGGGCAAATATGTTCCCTTGCCTTTACCTGACTACTGCATCGATGCATTCCAACTACCAAACCCAAATCGGATGAAAACCTATGTGCACGTTACCTTTTCGCTAGTCCTGCTGCTATCCATTGCCGGGATTGCTACTGCCCAAACTACCGGATCCGGTGGACCGCAGGAGTCAGCGCCAAACATACTGATCATCACGGTAGACAATGTGGGATACGGGGACCTGAGACCGTTTAACGAGGCTTCTCCTATTCACACACCTAACCTGGATTTGCTTGCACGTCAAGGAGCCCTGTTGACGGATTTCTACACGGCGTCCCCCACCTGCACAGCGTCCCGAGCGGCCCTCCTCACCGGCCGAATTCCCCAACGCAACAAGCTATCCGAACAATTGGTAGGCCTTGCAGGCAATTACGGCGTCGGACTTCCCCACTCGGAAGTAATCCTCCCGCAGGTGGTCAAGAACAGTCCGTACGGATACGCCACGGCTGCCTTTGGAAAGTGGAACATCGGCTTTGCTCCGGGATCCCGCCCCACCGAACGCGGGTTTGACGAATTTTTGGGCATCGCTTCGGGAAATGCCGATCATTTTACCCATGTGTACGCGGGCAGGAAAGACCTGTACCACAATACGAAAGCCATCAACCGGGAAGGGGAGTACAGTACCGATTTGTTTGCGAATGCGGCCATCTCCTTTATCGAGGACAAAACAGACGAGGGGCAACCCTGGATGGTGTACCTGCCCTTTGACGCTCCCCACCATCCGGGTGACCGGAATGTGGCACCTGCTGAGCCCAATACCTGGAAAGCGCCGGACCACGCCTTTGCGCCTTATGGCCTGTCGCCAGAGGTAACAGACCCCAAACAGCGCTTCAACGCGGTGGTAACGGCCATTGACCTGGCCATCGGTCGGGTGATGAAGCGCCTCGATGCGTTGGGAATTGCCGACAATACCTTCGTCTTCTTTTATTCGGACAACGGGGCCTTTTATCCCTACCTGGATATTCAGTCCAATGCGCCCTTTTCCGGAGCCGGGGTGACCCTCTGGGAAGGGGGTATCCGCGTCCCGGCCATCGTACGCTGGCCAGGAAAGATCGCTGCCAATTCCCGTATTGGTACCCGCTTGTGGTCCCCCGACCTGTTTGTGGCAGCCGCTTCCCTGGCAGATGCTCCCTTGCCGGAGGATCGCTTTATCGATGGAAAGGACCCCTTGCCGGTACTTACCGGTGAAACGGTGCATTCCCCGCATGCAGCCCTGTACTTTCGTTACCAGCAATATGCGGCACTGATTTGGGGAGAGTACAAAATTTTACGGGAAAAACCCTCCGAGCCATGGAAACTGTTTCACCTTCGCGAGGATCCTTCGGAATCCCTGGATTTGGCGGAAACCCGGCCCGAGCTGGTAAAAAAGCTCGAAGAACCTTACCGACTGACCGAAGCAGAGATAGAAAGTTATTTGGAAAGGGAAAAAAATATGCTACCTTAATCCACCCAAATCAATCTGGCACCTCATGAAAAATATCACGTTTCTGAACTACCTGTCACTTTCCAGTGTCCTGCTGTTTCTAACGTTTTCCTGCAAGCAATCTACAGAGCAAGCGGCCGAGAAAGGGCCGGTACTGCCCAATGTGGTTTTGCTTCTGGGAGACGATCACGGATGGGACGAGACCGGTTACAACGGGCATCCCTACCTGCATACCCCCGTGCTGGACGAAATGGCTGCAACTGGACTGCGTATGGATCGCTTCTATTCGGCCTCCCCGAGTTGCTCACCTACCCGCGGGAGCATCATCACCGGAAGGCATCCCAATCGCTACGGTACCTTCAACCCCGGCTATTCCATACGGCCGGAAGAAATCAGTATCGCCAGCCTGATGCAAGAGGCAGGCTATGCTACGGCGCATTACGGGAAATGGCACCTGGGCCCGGTGAAAGCCTCCTCTCCAACCAATCCGGCAGTGATGGGCTTTCAGGAGTACCTTTCTCACGACAATTTTTTTGAAATGAATCCCCCGCTTTCGGACAACGGTGCCGAGCCGGTGATCTTCCAGGGCGAGAGTTCGGAGATTCTGGTCCGCGAAGCCCAACAGTTTATGGATAAGGCACTGGAACAAGGCAAGCCTTTCTTTGTGGTTATTTGGTACGGTTCTCCTCACGAACCCTATAGCGGGCTACCCGAAGACCTGGCCTTGTACGAGGACCTGCCCGAGGATTTCGGCGACCGGATGGTGCGGTTGACCTCCAACGAAACCGGCGCACCGGTAAAGCGCCTGCAGCGAGAGGTACTGCAAGAGCGATTTGCCGAGATTACCGCCATGGACCGATCCATTGGACAATTACGTAACTACCTTTCGGAAAAGGGGCAGCGTGACAATACATTGCTTTGGTATTTTGGTGACAACGGCACCCCGCAGGAGGGCAATGCCACGGTGCCATTCCGAGAGCAAAAGGGCAGCGTATACGAGGGAGGAATCCGCGTACCGGCCGTGTTGGAGTGGCCGGCCAAACTGTCCCAGCCCCTGGTATCCGACGCTTCTCTTGTGTCAAGCGATATGTTGCCTACGCTGTGTAGCCTGGTAGGCATTCCCCTTCCGGAAAGGCCGCTGGATGGACTGGATATCAGCCCGGTTTTTGAAGGAAAGATGGACCAACGACCGGAGCCCATTGGTTTCTGGAACGGACGGCCCCGCAGCGGAGGAGAGGACCTGGAACCTTACATAGCAGCCGAGTTGCAATCCGGAACCACGCCACTGGTAAAGCTAATGAATGGCATCGCTACACGTAATTTCAGAAACTACCGGCATCCGGATATTCAGGAGGTGGATTTTGCCGGTGACCGGGCATGGCTGGATTACCCCTACAAATTGGTGATCCATGGAAAAACCGGGGAGGATACGAAACGGGAACTCTTCGATTTGTCGACCGACCCGGCAGAGGAGCATAACCTGTATGCCGATCAGCCAGAGCGCGTCGGAACAATGGAGCAGGAGTTGCGAAATTGGCAACAGTCCGTGCTGGAAAGCCTCACAGGCGCGGATTATTGAGTCAAATCGATTCGCAGCAGTCCGGCTTCCTTGCTAAGCTCTACATCCTGGCTTTTTCCATCCACCGTAATCCGGTACCGGCCAAAGAAAGCCGGTAGTTCCCAGGTTTCTTGGGCATTAAAACGACGTTCTGCTTTTGTCCACCATTGGCCAAATACAAGGTTTTGGTAAGCGTTGGCAGCCGGCCGTGCTTGCCAGTCCCGGGTGTACAGGGAAGAGGCAGGAATCCAGTTGACACCTTCCCAGAATCCCCACATAAGGATGCCTTCCACGGCCGGATGAGCAAAGCAAATGCGGTAGTAGTCCACAAGTTCCTGTGCATTGAGGGCCTCCTCCTCTGCTTTCATGGGCAGTTGAGTATCTTTGTAAAATTTGGAGCGCTGTCCGGGCATGTTGAATTCGGTGATTCGGATGGGTAGCCCAAACCGGGCCAGGGAGTCCAGGCTGGCTTGCAGCGCCATGCGATCAAAGCTGCTGCCGTGCAGGTGTCCCTGAACCCCGATACCGGCGATCGGCAGGCCCTGCGCCAGCAGGTCCCGGATTTGGCGCAGGTAATCCTCCAGTCGGTTGCCCGTCAGGATATCGTAGTCGTTTAGGTAGAGTTTGGCATCGGGATCTCCTTCCAGTACCCACCCGACCATTTTGCCGGTGATACCCGGCCCCAGGCGCTCCTCGTAATAGTTGCCATGAATCATTTCGTTATTGAGGTCGTATTCTGCAAAACGCCCTTTGTAGCGGCGGGCAATGGAAATGGCTCGTTCCCGGATGGTGCGTTCCAGTTCTTCATCGCTCAGTTCTTTTACCCAGGGCTGCACAAATTTCTCAATGCCCCAGAACAGGTTGTGTCCCCGAAGGGGCAGGTTATTCTCCTCGGTCCATGCCAAAATGCCTTCCACGGTTTGGTGGTTGACTTTTCCTTTTTCGGGTTCCATATTGGCCCATTTTAGCGCATTTTCCGTGACAGCACTGTTGAAGTTTTCCAGAAAACGGGCGCTGTACCTGCGCCGGTCGTCCGGGTCCATGCTGCCCGATCCCAGGCCGTTGGCAATGGCGGCACCGAACCAGAATTCGTGAGCGAGCTGGGTAACCTGCACGTTTGCACCCGCAGGGGCGGTAATGAGGAGTTGACCTTTACGGTGTCGGGAGATGGCCTGGTCTAGGTAATCCGTTTGGCATTGTGCTTGGTGAGCTAAAAAACTTAGAAGAAACAATAGAAAGCCGAATCGAAGCATCGTAAACTGGGTTTTGGAAGGATTGTTTAGGGGTGAAATGTACGGATTTTTAGAACGAAAGGAAAGCAGGTAGGCAGGGCGCGCACTTATTCTCCGGGAATTTTCTGGGTAAATTCCGCCCGGGTCATAAGCAGGGGTAAGCCAATCAGGAACAGGGCTACCAGATTGATCAGCAACACGTTGTAAATGGCGCCGTAGTAGAAGGAAACCCCGCTATCGATCAAAAACCAGGAGGCTATTCCGTACCATATGGCCCGGTAGGCCCAGGGTTCCTTCTTTTTAAACGCATTTTCTGAAATCAGTAGCATCAGTGTATGGAACCCGACAATGCTGCCTCCGATAATGCCAAAGAGCCAGTTTTTAAAGACCAGAGCCTCCCGGCTAAACGGCTCCCCTTCGAAAAAAACCTGCCGGCTGAAGGCATTGTGTTGGGCAAAAAAGATGGAATTTCCTGCAAAGGCTACCAACAAGCCAACGGCAATAATCAGCAGGTTGGCGTAGGTCAGCCATTTTTGCCAAAAAACGAATCGTTGCTCCCTGTTGCTCATGGGTAAATCCGGTGGTTGTGTTTCAGGAGTACAGCCCACTTGCAGGGATCCGTTTCCGGTCTGTCAGGGATGGACCAGTGAGCGTCCATATATAGCGTAACGGAATGAGACCTGTCAGGTTTCCAAAACCTGACAGGTCTATTATCTGTAATGGAAGGCTTTTAAAAAAAGTGAATTTTTAAATTCTAACAAAAAAAGGTATTTTTAAACAGCTTTCGCCAATTAGTAATCGTCCAAAAGATCGAAAATTTTGTGAAAGCTGAAATCCTTTTAATTTAGAATCATTAGAATTGGAACCCGGTCAGTCCTACCATATTTACAACCACGCCAACGGTGCGGATAACCTTTTCAGAGAAGTCGAGAATTATCGATTTTTTCTAAAACAATATACAAAATACCTGGAAAAGGTTATCAATACCTACGCCTATTGCTTGATGCCAAATCACTTTCATCTTCTGATTGGGGTACGCGAAGACTTGTCCGGTCTGACCGGGCATCCTTCCAAGAACCCGGCAGTAAAGGGGTTTTCGGATTTTTTTAATTCCTATACCAAGGCGATTAATAAGCGATACCATCGAAAGGGAAACTTATTTATTCGGGCATTTAAAAAGACGCCCATCCTCTCCGAACACCAATGGCAGGAGACTTTTCTTTACATTCATTTGAATCCCGTCTAACACGGCTTTGTTGAAAACCATTCCAACTGGAAGTGGACGAGTTGGAAAGCCTACGAACATCCGGACCGGCCATCCAAAATTAGCAGGGACTATTACCTAAACTTTTTTGATGACTGGGAGCATGTCGCAAACATGATCGAAGCGAAAAAGGAATGGCTGATGCATAAGGAATTGGAATGAGACCTGACAGGTTTGACCTTAAAACCGTTCCGATTGGAAAAGGATGAGTTAGAGGTCCAAGGAACATCCGTACCAGCCATCCAAAATCAACAGCGACCATTTCCTGGAATGAGACCTGTCGGGTTTCCAAAACCTGACAGGTTTGGCCATAAAACCGTTCCGATTGGAAAAGGATGCGTTGGAAGTCCTGCGAATATCCGTGCCAGCCATCCAAAATCAACAGCGACCATTTCCTGGAATGAGACCTGTCAGGTTTCCAAAACCTGACAGGTTTGACCTTAAACAGGTAGTCCCCAGCGCAGGCATTTTTGCCAGATTCGGGGCAATCGGTTGATTTGCCAAAAGGAATCCCGTATATTTCCTCTAAATCGACGGAACCGTCCGTCTCAACCCAACCGAATTACCCATGATGCCGAAGCTTCTCCTGCTCCTTTATTTCGTAGGGATTGGTTTGGTGCTGTCTGTTTCTGCACAGCAATCCACCCGACCCAACATTGTCTACATTCTTGCCGACGACATGGGGATTGGTGATGCCTCCTGTTACAACGCCGAGGCTGCTTTTTCCACTCCCCATATCGACCGGCTCGCACGCAACGGCATGCGATTTACCGATGCCCATACCAGTTCGGCCGTGTGTACGCCTACTCGATACAGCATCCTTACCGGGCGGTACAACTGGCGTTCGGAATTAAAAAGCGGGGTACTGGGAGGCTTCTCAGCACCGCTGATTTCTCAGGACCGACTCACGGCCGGCGCCTTCCTGCAGGAAGCGGGGTACCATACGGCCTTTGTAGGGAAATGGCACTTGGGCTGGGATTGGACCTTTTCTAAAGAATACACGCAAATCGATGGGTTGAATCAGGTGCTAGAGGTAGATTACACCCAACCCATTCGGAATGGACCCGGGGAGAGGGGATTTAGCTATTCGTACGGGTTTAGCAGTTCCCTGGACATTCCCCCCTATGTCTATGTGGAAAACGACCGGGTGACCGCCCTGCCGGATCGTACCACCCGAAACGTGGACGAGAAGGGCTATTGGCGCGAAGGCCCCACCGGAGCGGATTTTGATCACACGCAAACCCTACCGCATATCACCAAAAAGGCACTGGCATACATCGACAGGCAGGCTACTGCGGGCTCCCCGTTTTTCCTGTACTTTGCCCTGCCTGCTCCCCATACGCCCATACTCCCGCTCTCCGAATTTATGGGAAAAAGCAATGCCAACATGTACGGCGATTTTATGCTGCAGGTAGACGATGTGGTGGGGCAGGTTACCCGGGCATTGGAAGAAAACGGCCTGCTCGACAATACCGTAATTATTTTCACCTCGGATAACGGTTGCTCTCCCCGGGCCGATTATCCGGAACTCGCGCAGGTAGGACACGATCCCAGCAACGGCTGGCGGGGACACAAAGCGGATATCTACGAAGGCGGACACCGGGTGCCTTTTCTGGTGCACTGGCCGGTAAAGGTTGCTGCCGGAAGTGTTTCCGACCAATTGGTCTGCACCACGGACCTGATGGCCACGGTTGCCGAACTCCTGCAAAAACCCTTGCCCGAAGATGCAGCTGAGGATAGCTACAGCTTTCTTTCCGCCCTGATGCGGAAGGAATCGCCGTCAAGACGTACCTCGATTGTCCATCACTCGATCGAAGGGCGCTTTGCCATCCGAAGAGGGGATTGGAAACTGATATGCTGGCCGGGTTCCGGAGGCTGGACTGCGCCACTCAGCAACGGGGGATTGGAGGGACTACCCGATTTTCAGTTGTACAACCTCGCCGCAGATCCCGGAGAGCTAGACAACCTGGTGGAACGGTATCCGGAACGAGTGGCGGCATTGAAAGAGGAATTGATCGGATTGATCAAAGCAGGAAGAAGTACGCCCGGTCCGGCGCAAAAAAACGATGGGGAACCCATCTGGGAGCAGGTCCGCTGGGCGTATGGGGAGTAATCCAACCACACAAAATGTCCTATTCATCAGGGAATTATCACCCAATACAAAGAGGACAAGGGACGCTGTTGGGCAGGGGATAGTTGCTGACGAATCGGTTTGAATGGGTAATGGGACGTAATATATCAAGCCTCGCTGACAGAAACCGCTTCCGTTTAAAGTTGTTTTACACCGAATACCCGAAAAATACAACCGTTGGTACCATACCCATCCGATGGATGCCGCCGGATTGCGAAATTACAGGTAGGGAGGCGGTAGTGCCCAAGCAGTTAATCGCCAATGCATTGGGTATCGAACTACCTCCTGCCGACCATCTGTCAAATGCTTATTTACCCGCTAATTCAATTCGTTACACATGAAATCTGCCCGTTAACCAATAACCACATGCAAGCACTAAAAAACTTCTTCGTTTTCGGCAAGGGGTACTTCTCGAAAAACCTACCGTTTCTTGCCGTCCTGTTCGTTTTTTCCCTGGGCCTCTCGGGTACCGTCCCAGTTGCGGCGAATGATCCCGATCCGGTACAAAACGAAATCCGGATCGTCCGGCAGGTACCCGTACCCATGCGGGACGGAACCATTCTGTATGCCGATATCTACCGCCCGGTCAAACCGGGAAAATATCCGGTGATCGTCACCCGTACGCCCTATGGATTGCAACGGGAAGGCGTGCACCACGAGCGCATGATAAAATTCGCGCAGCGGGGATACATCGGGATCGTACAGGACGTAAGAGGGCGCTATGAAAGCGAAGGAAAGTGGGATCCTTTCCGGGACGAGGCAAACGACGGCCACGATACCATCGAATGGATCGCCGAGCAGGATTTTTCAAACGGAAAGATCGCGATGCAGGGCGGATCGTACCTGGGCCACAACCAATGGGCGGCGGCCAGTCAAAGTCCCCCCAGCCTGGATGCCATCTTTCCCTCGGTGGCCTCGACCAACCTGTACGCCAACTGGATTACCATGGGTGGTGCTTTTCGGTTGAGTTTTAATTACGGCTGGGGCGTGGTGCGGATGCCCAACCGCATCATGTTGCCCCAAAACTGGCACACGGCGAGTTACACGCCCGAGGAGTTGAGATACGAAAATATCCTGATGCACCTTCCCTTGAAGGATGGGGACCTGCAGAGTGCAGGCTATGCAGTACCGCACTACCGGGATTGGCTGACCCACGAGAGTTACGACGACTATTGGAAATCCATCAGCGACGAAGAACGTTTTGACAAGGTGATGGTCCCGGCCTATAATACCGGCGGCTGGTTTGATATATTCCTGATGGGTACCCTGAATGGGTACACGGGCATGAAAAAATATGGCGGGACAGCCGCTGCCCGCGCAGGCACCAAGCTGCTCGTTGGCCCTTGGGGCCACGGTCCGGGTACCGGGTTTGGCGACCTCGAATTTGGCGACCATGCCTTTGTGGATCTCTTTGAAGAGGAACTGCGCTATTACGATTTTCACCTGAAGGGAATTGCCAATGGATTGGACAAAGAAAAACCGGTAAAGCTCTTTTACATGGGCGAAAACACCTGGAGGGAGGAAGCGGATTGGCCCATTCCGGGAACGCAGTACAAGGCGCTGTACCTGACGGGGGAGGGTCCGGCCAACTCCCTGCGCGGGTCCGGAAAACTTACCTTCGACAAGCCGGCCGCCGCGGGTAGCGATACGTATCGTTATGATCCCAATCTTCCCGTCATGACCTACGGGGGAAACAATTGCTGTGGCACCCCGACCATCGCCGGACCCAAGGATCAGCGGGTAATTGAGCGCAGAAACGATGTATTGGTCTATACCTCGGAGTACCTCACAACACCAGTGACTGTGGCCGGCCCGATTACCATGAAATTGCATGCCGCCACCGACGGTCCCGATACGGATTGGATGATCAAGCTCGTCGATGTGTATCCGGATGGAAGCGCCTACCCGGTCTCGGAAGGCATCCTGCGCGCCCGTT
The DNA here is from genome assembly GCF_900109255.1 of Cyclobacterium xiamenense. Taxonomy (NCBI): domain Bacteria; kingdom Pseudomonadati; phylum Bacteroidota; class Cytophagia; order Cytophagales; family Cyclobacteriaceae; genus Cyclobacterium; species Cyclobacterium xiamenense. The sequence continues at coordinate 570,081 of NZ_FNZH01000001.1, forward strand.
TCAAAGACGGCCTGGATCAGATCAATCTGCTCACCCCGAATCAAGTGTACGAGTTCGAAATTGAAATGATGGGAACGGCAAACGTGTTTCAACCGGGACATCGTATCCGGATCGACATCACCTCCAGTAATTTCCCGCAGTTTGACCGAAACCCCAATACGGGTAAGCCCCTGGGAGCGGATGCGGAGGTTCGCATTGCCCAGCAAACCATTCACCACGGGGGAAACCGCCCCAGTCATATTGTATTACCGATTGTACCCGGATTTTAAAACACGGCTTATGCTTACACGAAGAAAACTACTCAAACGAATCACCGCCATTCCTTTTTTGGGAGGGTTGCTCGGCAGCGGTATGGCGTTGCCGGCTGTCGCAACCGCCGCTGCCGCACCGGCAAAACGGAACGTAATTCAGGAATTGGGCCTGCGGACCTTCATCAATGCCGCTGGTAACTATACCTCCATGACTGCCTCCCTGATGCCCGAAGAAGTCATGGAAACCATAAACGAATCATCCAGGCATTACGTGATGCTTGACGACGTGCAGGATGCAGTCGGCAAGAAAATCGCTGCCCTCTGTCATTCCGAGGCAGCCATGGTAACGGCAGGCTGCTGGTCGGCCCTGGTATTGGGTACGGCGGGAGTACTCACCGGTAAAGATCCTAAGAAAGTGGCCATGTTGCCGTTTCTGGAGGGTAGCGGCATGAAAACAGAAATCATCCTGCAAAAAACCCACGCAAACGGCTACCACCATGCGCTGACGAACACCGGTGCCCGATTGGTGCTGGTGGAGACGCTGGAAGAATTGGAAGCCGCGATCTCTGAAAAAACGGCCATGATGTGGTTTTTAAACCGGGAGGAACCGCAGGGGCAAATCAAGCACCGTACCTGGATCGAAGTCGCCAAAAAGCACGGAATCCCGACCATGAACGACATCGCAGCCGATGTACCGCCTGTGGAAAACCTTTGGAAATACAACGACATGGGCTATGACCTGGTGGCCATCTCGGGAGGAAAGGCCCTATGTGGACCGCAGAGTGCGGGTATCTTGATGGGAAGGAAGGATTTGATAGAAGCTGCCCGGATGCATTCGCCCCCACGTGGCGGAAATATTGGTCGTGGAAACAAAGTCAATAAGGAAGAAATTCTCGGCATGTACGTTGCCTTGGAAACCTTTATCAACCGGGACCATGACAAAATCTGGAAAACCTGGGAAAATCGGGTTGCCTACATTGCTGATACCCTGGCCGATATCCCGGGGATACGCACGGAGACCTTTATTCCGGAAATCGCCAATGAAAACCCTACCTTGAAAATTTCCTGGGACAAGGACCGGGTAAAATTGACAGGAAAGCAGTTCGGAGAAAAAATGAGAAACGGCTCGCCTTCTATCGAAACCATTTCCTGGGAAAGTGAGGATTACATACGGGTTGCGGTCTTTATGCTGGAAAAAGGACAGGAAAAGATCGTCGCCAAACGACTTCGGGAATCGCTTTTGGAAACCGTGGGCTAAGCCAAATCGGAAATTTTTGGCAGGCGTGCACGATCTCATCCGTAACGTAAAGGGCGGTAAATGAAAGCATCGGCAGTCAAAAACCGGATTTTATCTTGCTGTACCTGCCTGGAAGTAGCCTGATTTTTTCTACCTTGGTTCCGAAAAAGCGAAATAAACCCCGAATGAACCGAAGAAAATTTATCAAGCATAACGGCCACTTGGCACTGTTGGTGCCCTTTGCACCGAATTTACTGATACCGGGAAGTGAAGTCTCTCCCGTGCTTCCCTTCGATCGATCGGAAAAGCCCGAGTGGCTGGTCCGGATGATTAAGAAAAACGACGCCAACCTGGCCACCATCTTTCCCCGCCTGGAGGAAGACCGGGATGATCCGGATTTTGGGGCGGTATTGGATGGAAACGGCATGCCCTCACCCCATGCCGCCACCGCATTTCTCAAAACCGGGTGCTGCGCGCTGATTTGCCCCGAATCGGTACATTATGCCGATGCCGGGCTGGTGGAAAGGCTGGGGCGGGCAGCGAATTTCCTGCTGCGTCTGCAGCACAGCGATGGCACCATCGACCTGCTTTCAACGAATTTTCATTCCACCCCCGATACCGGTTTTATTGTCAAATGGCTTGCGCCGGTTTGGCGCCTGCTAGCAGGCAGCAACGTACCGGGAAAAGATCGCATCACCCTACCGCTCAAACAGTTTCTACTGCAAGGGGGAGAAGCGCTGAAAGTCGGAGGCATTCATACGCCCAACCACCGTTGGGTGGTTTGTTCGGCGTTGGCTGAGCTACACAAAATCGAACAGGACCCGGCCTACCTGGCACGAGCCGAGCGCTGGCTTTCCGAGGGGATAGACATGGATGAAGACGGTCAGTACGAGGAAAAAAGCAGCTATATCTATTCCTCCCTGAGTAATCGGGTGTTGATCAGCACGGCACGCGGATTCGATAAACCGGAACTGTATGCCTATGTGCGCCGAAATCTGGACATGAATTTTTATTACCTGCACCCAAACGGGGAGATTGTCACGGAAGCTTCCGGGCGGCAGGACAATTCCATCATCGGCACGTTGGAAAATTACTACTACCCGTACCGGTACATGGCGTTGAAAGACGGAAACGGGCAATATGCAGCCGCTTGCCGCCTGATTGAGGAAACAGCCTTCGAAAAGACCGCCGGTTTTCTGTACTATTTCCTCGATGACGAGCGCTTATGGGAAGAACTGCCTGCAGCGAAACCCTTACCGAGGTCCTATGCAAAGGTGTTTCCGAATTCCAACCTGGCGCGCGTGCGGCGAGGAGCCTACGATGCCTCCATTCTGGCAAAAAGTCCCGTATTTTTCACCTTCCATAAAGCCGGCCTGGCATTGCAGGGAATACGTTTTGCAAGTGCCTTTTTTGGAAAAGGGCAATTTGTCTCCGAAACCCTGACCGAAAACGAGGGAGCCTTTCAGCTTAGCAGTTATTTGCAAGGGCCTTATTACCAACCGTTTCCAGCAGATAAAATCCCCGGGGATGGTGACTGGGCCAAAATGCCCCGATCGGAACGCCCCCAATCCGAGGTGCAGAAACTGCACAGCCAGGTAACCGTCCGGGAGGAGGGACAGGGCTTTTCGGTAGAAATCAGTATTGAAGGCACCGAACGGGTCCCGGTCGCCCTGGAACTTATTTTCAGGGCTGGAGGTACTTTTGTCGGAACCGTTCCGCACGAAACGCTGGAGGATACCTACTACCTGAAATCCGGAACGGGAACTTACTCCCATGCCGGTTCGTCCATTCGGTTTGGTCCGGGGCTGCACAGACACCGCTGGGTACAGATTCGGGGCGCCCTGCCCAAGCAGGATGCGCCGACGGTTTTTTTAACGGGCTACACGCCTTTTCACCACGTTCTTTCCATTACGTAAATTTCGTTGTATGCCGATGAAACAGTTTTCGATACTTTCCTTTTTGATGCAGTGGATTGCATGCCTGGGCTTATTTATTCCCGGTTTGTCTGCAGCACGAACGAACAATCCGGATAAGAAAGCGATCCCCCCAAATCTGGTGTTTTTGATTTCGGAGGACAATTCCCTGCATTTCATGAAGTTGTTTGATCCGAATGGGGTCTCCACACCAGCCATTGAAAAAATGGCTACCGAGGGCCTTACGTATACCCATGCCTTTTCCAACGCCCCGGTATGTTCGGTGGCCCGAAGCACCCTGATTACCGGTACCCTGGCTACGCGAACCGGCATGCACCTGCACCGGAAAATTCAGCCGGTACCCATGCCGGAGGGATTGGACATGTTTCCGGCTTATTTGCGAAAGGCCGGGTATTACACCACCAATAATGCAAAAAAGGATTACAACGCAATCGAAGGAGAAGGGGTGTGGGACGAATCGTCAAATCAGGCTTCCTGGCATAACCGTCCGGAGCCGGGGCAGCCGTTTTTTCATCAGGAAACCTTTACAGGTTCGCACGAAAGTCGTTTGCATTTCGACCAGGCGCGGATGGACGCCTACCGGCCCAATGACGATCCATCTCAGGTCCGGCTTTTTCCCATGTATCCAGATACGCCTTTGTTTCGCTATACCACGGCCTATCACCGGGATAAGATCCGGGAAATCGACGATTGGGTAGCCGAGAAAATCCGGGAATTGGAGGAAGCAGGGCTGCTCGAGAACACCTTTGTGTTCTACTTCGGCGACCACGGCGGTGTACTGCCGGGCAGTAAAGGTTATTTGTACGAAACGGGTTTGAACGTGCCCCTCGTGGTGCGTATTCCCGAAAACTACCAGGAGCTGGTTCCATACCAACGCGGCGAATCTCCGGAGGCTTTCGTTAGTTTTATCGATTTTGCACCCACCCTCCTTCAACTCGCAGGTGTCGAAGTTCCGGAGCCCATGGATGGACAGCCGTTTTTAGGCAAAGACCTGTCCAGGGAGACGCTTGAATCCCGGGATGAAGCATACGGCTACGCTGACCGCTTTGACGAAAAATACGAAATGGTCCGGTCCCTGCGGAAAGGTAAATGGAAATACATCCGAAGTTACCAGCCCTGGTATCCGGATGCCTTGCACAACAATTACCGGTACAAGATGCGGGCATTTGCCGAATGGAGAAGCCTGCACGGACAAGGCAAGTTGGATCCGACCGAAGGAGCGTTTTTTGAGTCCAAGCCGATAGAGCGGCTTTACAATATGGAGAATGATCCCTTCGAAACTAATAATCTGGCAACCGAGCCGGGTATGGCTAGCCGGCTTCGGGGCATGCGGCAGGCCTTAAGTGCCTGGTTGGCCGCGCACAACGACCTGGGTTTTCTGCCGGAAAACTGGTTTTTGGAAGAAGCCCTGGCGAACCCGGTGGCCTATGGCCGAAGCCGCCATGCCGACCTGGAACGGGCAATAGCGGTATCCGACTGGGCCACCCGTCCCTGGTCGGCCATTCGGGAGGAACTTATTCAAACCCTACATACCGGTACGCCTCTGGAAAGGTATTGGGGCTACACCGTAGCAGCTTCTTTCGGAAAAGGAATCGGCAGCGACTACGCCCAGTTTCCCGATTGGGAGAAGGAGTCTGAAGCCATGGTGCAGCTACGCGCCATTGAGTTGGCAGGCATTTTAGAGGTCAAAAACCCGTTTCCTGCGCTTTTTTCCTGGATTGAGCGTGTTGGGGATCCGGTCGAAGCGTTAATAGGTCTGAATACGCTGGTGTATTTTCTCGATCACAGTAATTACGAGCCGGAGAGGGACCCTGCCGGGCTGGCAGTAAGTGCCTTGAATCCAGAAGTGGAACGCCGGTTGGCCTACCTCAAAGGTACCTGGTAATCCGGCGTTTGACGGAAAGAAAGGTACGCTCATCAAAAATTGGTACGATCCATAGGGCTTTTTGGCGAACTTCATTAAATTGAACCCGATAAAAAAATAAGAACGATTATGAACATGCATTACAGGCTTTGGCCTTTTGTTATACTACTTGTTTTCGGGCAGTTTTCCTGCTCTTCTTCCTCCGATTCTTCCGAAAACGAAGCGGCAGGAGAAGAAATCACGGATTGTCATGGTACCATTCCCGACCGGTTTGCGGCGGGAAATGCTGCATCCGCACCCGCCATTACTGAGCGAGATGCGCCGGTATCTCACGAGGGAATGGTTTGGATAGAGGGAGGTACGTTTACCCGGGGTGCAACGGACGACCGGGGCCGGCAGGATGAACTACCCGCCCATACGGCAAAGGTGGACGGTTTCTGGATCGATGAAACCGAGGTTACCAACCGGCAATTTGCGGAATTTGTAGAGGCGACTGGCTACGTGACGGTTGCGGAAAAAAAGCCCGATTGGGAAGAAATCAAAAAGCAATTGCCTCCGGGTACGCCGAAACCGCCCGATGAGGTGCTCGTCGCAGCTTCGCTTACCTTCCATTCACCCGATCAGGCGGTTCCCTTAAACAATGCCGGGCAATGGTGGCAATGGACGCCGGAAGCCAGTTGGAGGCAGCCCCAAGGTCCAGGAAGCAGCATTGAGGGCAAAGAGGATTACCCCGTCGTCCATGTGGCCTGGGAAGATGCCATGGCGTACGCCAAATGGGCTGGGAAACGCCTTCCCACCGAAGCCGAATGGGAATTTGCCGCACGGGGAGGCCTGGAAGAGAAATCTTTTCCCTGGGGGGATGATCCCGTTGAAAAAAGTGGATTCATGGCAAATATTTGGCAGGGAGAGTTTCCGGTAACCGACAAGGGTGAGGACGGATTCCAGGGCCTGGCACCGGTCAAGTCCTTTGAAGCCAACCCCTACGGCTTGTACGACATGGCTGGCAATGTGTGGGAATGGACAAACGACTGGTACCGGGAGGATTATTATTCCCGTTTGAAAAACGAAGTGCAGGTAAACCCGCAAGGTCCATCCGACAGTTACGATCCGCAGGAGCCTACTGTTCCAAAAAAGATTGTAAAGGGGGGGTCCTTCCTATGCAATGTGTCCTATTGTGAAGGGTACCGTGTCAGTGCTAAAATGAAATCATCTCCGGATACCGGCCTGGAGCACACGGGTTTCCGCTGTGTCTCCTCAAACTAAGCTCCCCCATGATTGTCCCAAAAAACCTGATCCTATGTGGCTGTTTTGGCCTGTTGCTGTTGTCTTCCTGCGGAAAAGAAGAACAATCCGAGCCCAGCAGGCCCAATATCCTATTTGCCATTGCGGACGATTGGTCCTATCCACATGCAGGGACCTACGGAACCGACTGGGTAAACACTCCCGCTTTTGACCGGGTGGCCAGCGAGGGCTTGTTGTTTACGCGGGCCTATACGCCCAATGCGAAATGCTCGCCCTCCCGGTCGATCATTCTTACTGGCAGGAATTCCTGGCAGCTAGAGGAGGCTGCCAACCATGTACCTTTTTTCCCTGAAAAATTCGCTTCCCACGTCGAAGTATTGGGATTGAATGGGTACTTTACCGGTTTCACCGGCAAAGGGTGGGCTCCGGGTAATCCGGGCGAAGCGGATGGAAAGCCCCGCTTGCTTACCGGGCCCCGGTATAGTGACTTAAAATTGGACCCGCCCACAGGGCAGATTAGTTCCGTGGACTATGCGGCAAATTTCAGTGCGTTTCTGGATGAAAAACCAGCCGATACCCCGTTTTATTTTTGGTATGGCTCCACCGAACCCCACCGGGCCTATGCCTACGGTTCTGGGGTAGCCTTAGGTGGCAAGTCGTTGGAGAGCATTGATAAGGTACCGGCTTTTTGGCCAGACAATGACTCTGTACGAAACGATTTACTGGACTACGCATTCGAGGTAGAATACTTTGATCAGCACCTGATGCAAATGCTTCGGGAGCTGGAAGAAAGGGGAGAGCTGGAAAACACGGTGGTGGTGGTGACGGCCGATAACGGCATGCCTTTTCCCCGGGTCAAGGGACAGGCATACGAGTATTCCAATCACCTTCCGCTGGCAATTATGTGGGGAAAAGGCATTCAAAATCCCGGTAGAGTCATTAATGATTTTGTGAATTTTACCGATTTTTCCCCGACATTTTTGGAACTTGCGAAATTGGATGTTGCCGGCACAGCAATGGCCCCTATGGCGGGTAAAAGCCTGGTACCGATCTTTTTCTCGGATGCCTCCGGTAAGACCGACCCGGAACGAAATGCCGTTTTGTTGGGAAAAGAGCGCCACGATATTGGAAGGCCGGATGATCAGGGCTATCCCATTCGGGCCCTGGTGACCGAGGACTACACCTACATCCACAACTTCGAAACGGACCGCTGGCCGGCGGGAAATCCCGAAACGGGGTACCTGAATACCGATGGCAGCCCAACCAAAACCTTGATTCTAAATCAGCGGCGGGTGGCGGGCAACAGCCATTTTTGGAACCTGAATTTTGGAAAAAGGCCGCAGGAAGAAGTATACGATCGCAATAAGGATCCCGAAGGGCTCACTAACCTGGCCTTGCATCCCGAATACCAATCCATCAAGGAAAACCTGAGGGAAGAACTGTTTCGGCAATTAAAGGCCCAGGAGGATCCTCGGATGTTTGGTAAAGGACATATTTTCGATGAATACGAATATGCGCAGGAAAATCAGCGGGATTTTTACAACCGGTTTATGCAGGGAGAACCCTTCAACACAGGTTGGGTAAACGATACGGACATTGAAACGGATTTTAGGGAATGAAAAAGATACCGGTAGCTAGCTATTTACTGGCCATTTTGGTCCTCGTTAGCGGTATCCGTGTTTTCGCACAGGATACGCGGCCCAATATCGTGATGATCATAGCAGACGATATCGGCTACGAGGATACCAGTCCTTATGGGCAGGCTCAGGTAAAAACACCAACCTTGGAACGCCTGGCGGCTGATGGGCTTCGTTTTACCAATTTCTATCTGACTGCGAGCTCCTGCAGTCCCAGTAGGTGTAGCCTGATCTCCGGCCGCTACCCGCACAATACCGGAGCGGCCGAATTGCATACGCCCTTACCGGAATCCATTGCCATTTTTCCGGAGTTCTTAAAGAAGGCAGGGTATTTTACCGGGCAGGCAGGAAAATGGCACATGGGTCCGGCCGCCCGGAGGGGGTTTGATCGGATTTACGACAAAGGTCCGGAGATAGGCGATGGGGGAGAGGACATGTGGGTACCCCTGTTACAGGAAAGGCCGCGAGACAAACCGTTTTTTCTATGGCTGGCATCCCTGGATGCACACCGACCCTGGGGCAGCAATTCCTTTTCCGGCACGCATCGGCCCGAGGCCGTGCAGGTACCCCCCTACCTGGCGGAGGCTGCAGCTACAAAAACCGATCTTGCCCGGTATTACGACGAAATTTCCCGTTTTGATGCGTTTATCGGAGAGGTGGAAGCAGAACTCAAGCGGCAGGGAGTCCTCGAAAACACACTTATTGTAGTGCTATCCGACAACGGCCGACCCTTTCCCAGGAGCAAAACGAGGTTGATTGATTCGGGCATCAAGTCCCCGTTGATTATCAAATGGCCGAAGGGTATCGGCAAAGGCGGGATGGTGTCGGAAAGTCTGCTTAGCAGCATTGACCTGGCCCCTACTTTTTTGGAACTTGCCGGAGTGCCGATTCCGGATGCCTTTCAAGGAAAAAGTTTTGGTGCGGTGCTGGAAAACCCCGGTTTGCCTTTCCGGCAATTCGTCTTTGCGGAACACAATTGGCACGACCACGAAGCTCATGCCCGCATGGTGCGAACCAAAGATTACCTGTATATCAAGAACAACCGTCCCGGGTTTAGTAACCCCGGACCAGCTGATTCAAATAGCAGCGATTCATTTGCCGATTTAAAGCGGCTGCGTGAAGCAGGGAGCCTTAACCCGGCTCAGGCGGATGTTTTTATGGCACCCAGACCCGCGGAGGAGCTATACCGCGTGAACGAGGATACCTACCAATTGCTTAACCGGGCCATTCCCGGTGAAGAAGGGGGGATGCTCGATTACATGCGGGGAATGCTTGAACAATGGAGCACAGAAACAGACGATTCCGTACCCGACAGGCTTACGGCGGACTGGTACGACAAGGAAACCGGAAAATCACTGGATAAGGAACGCATCCGCGGACAGATGCCAGGCGGTCCGGATGCGCTCACCACGACCAATAAAGGGCCATTTTAATGAGACAGGAAGGAGGATCAACAAACAGATTTCCCAGCTTGCTGCGGGTAATTCTTAGCTGGACCGCGGGGTTGGTATTGCTTTCTGGCAATTTCGGGTGTGAATCATCGTCGGAGGAAGCTCGTGTACGGCCGATGGATCCCTGGGCCTTCCGGTCGGTTCTTGACAGGCGGCCGAGGATGCTGACCCTGGCCCTGGATTCGGCCTGTTATGCAGCCTATGATTTGGGACAAGGGCAGCTATACAAGGTTTGGAAGGGGGGCGTCCTTCGTGAAGGGACGGTGTTTACCAATAAGAAAAACATCCAACCGAGCTCCTGGGGTGCTTCCTATTACGCCGAAGAATCGCTACCCAACCGGTGGATCGTCAGGCGCAACGGCAAGGAAATGCCGATTACTACCGAATACAAAGGGTACCTGTTGGAAGGAAACGGGATAACCCTTCGTTTTGAATTGGTGCTGGAAGATGGCCTTCGGGTAACGCTCAGCGAAAGCCCGGAATTTGTACGAAATGAGCAAGGAAAGCCGGGTTTTCGTCGTTCCTTTGCGGGATCTGAAATTCCGGATGGGCTGGAGGTTTTATTGCAATCTCCCGACCAAACCAGGGAGGTAGCACTGGCAAAAACGCTGGTCACAACGGATTTTTTTGAGGATCTTCCCGAGCAATCTCCTCCGGCCATTGGGGACAGTTACGATCACCTGGGAATTTTATGGATGGAGAACAGTGATTGCTACACCTGCCACGAAGAGAAACATGCCATGGTCGGCCCCTCCTTTGAACAAATTGCTACGCGCTACCCAAAAAACGAAGAGAGCTATGCGCTGCTGACATCAAAAATTAAGGAGGGCGGCGCGGGCGTTTGGGGAGATACCCCGATGAATCCCCATCCGGATTTGAATTCCCGGGAGATGAAGACCATGCTGGACTATATCTTTACACACAAGCCGAAGGAAAAGCAACTGTCAGGGACCCGATTGTCGGCGACAAAAAAAGAGGTGTCGGATTCGGGCCGTTCGCCCGCCAGCCCGGGTCACGGAGCTCCCCTCGACGGTGTCCATCCAAGTTATACGCTCGAAACACTGCATAGCGACGCTTTCAAGCCCAGGGTAGGAGGTATGGACTTTTTACCCGACGGCCGTTTGTTGGTCAGCACCTGGGATTCCATCGGAGGGTTGTACGTATTGGACGGAATATTGGAAGGAGACGCGGCCCCGGTCAGCGTGAAGCGGATCGCATCGGGACTTGCCGAGCCATTGGGGGTAAAGGTAGTGGACGGGGAGGTCTTTGTCTTGCAAAAACACGAACTCACCCAGCTGATCGATCACGATGGAGACGACCTGATGGACGAGTACCGGGTCGTTTGTGACGACTGGGGTGTGCGGGATGATTTCCACGAATTTGCCTTTGGGTTGGTCTACAAAGAAGATCACTTTTACATTACCTTGTCTATGGCCATGCGACTTATGGCGAATGAGCGTCAGTTGGCAGATCGGGGTAGAACCCTGAAAATAGATCGTGATGGCACCTACGAATGGATGGACTACGGGCTTCGAACACCCAATGGGATTGGCCTGGGCATGGAAGACGAGATTTTTGTTACCGATAACCAGGGACAGTGGTTGCCAGCCAATAAACTGATTCACGTGAGAAAAGGCGTATACAACGGCATGGCTTGGGGATTGTCGGAAGAAGCCGCACAAAATCCCCCTGAGATGGTTCCTCCGGCGATCTGGCTGCCAGATAAGGAGATCGGCAACTCGCCCTCCGAGCCCATTCTTATGAAAGACGGCCCCTACGAAGGACAGCTGTTGCATGGAGACGTAAGCAATGGAGGCATCAAGCGGGATTTTCTGGAAAAGGTAAACGGAGAATACCAGGGTGCCGTTTTCCGTTTTTCTCAGGGGTTCACGGCCGGGGTCAACCGGCTGGTATGGGGACCTGACGGGGCCTTGTATGTGGGCGAAGTAGGCATGGTCGGTGGCTGGAGTTGGAAGGAAAACCAATATGGCCTGGAAAAGATCCGGTACAATGGGCAATCCACCTTTGAAATGCTGGCAATCCGGGCAATGCCCGATGGCTTTGAGATCGAACTCACCGAAGCGATATCACCGGAGGACCTGAATCCATCCCTCCTGGAGTTGCAGCAATGGAGGTACGAGCCGACGCCGGCCTATGGCGGCCCCAAACTGGATTTAACCCAGCTTGCCGTGGAACGCATCGTCCGCTCCGATGATGGCAAAAAAATACAGGTGACGGTTCCCGGGTTAAAGGAAGGGCACGTGGTCTATTTTAAATTACGGGAGGACCTCCGCAGCCAAAACGGAAATTTGCTCTGGTCCTCCGAAGCCTGGTATACCCTCAACCACATTCCAAACTGATCGTCAATCATGAAAAACGAACGCCAATATAGCCTGAGTCGCCGGAATTTTCTTCAAAAAGCCGGTAGTGCGGTTGCCATTGGCAGCCTGGGTACTTTTCCTCATATGGGATTTGCCGGAAGTAAACCCCCAAAGAAAATGAATACAAAGATTAAAATTACGCATACAGATTCCAATTTTGAGCGTGAGCCGCTGTTTCCGTATCGCTTTAAGGGCAGCGCCATTACCGAAGCCTGGCAGACAGTTGCCTTGATGCGGGCGGATAGTGGAAGGCATTCGGTGGGCATCGGTACCCAGGGGACCTTGTGGTCGGACAAGGCGGTTTTCCAGGCCCATTCCACTACTGGTGGAAATGCCCTGATGTATGCCATGACCGAGCGGGCCTTGCAACTGATTAAAGGAACCCATTTTGTGGATCCGGTCACGCTACTGGAGGATATTTTACCCGAAGTGTACGCGTATGGGGTAAAAATCACCCGCAATCCAGCACTCAAAAAGACTTTTGCACTGAATGCGCTGGTGCCGGTTGACAATGCGGCATGGATTCTTTTTGGTCAGGAAAACGACCTGCAGACCTTTGATGAGATGATTCCGGATGCCTATCGTCCAGGATTGTCCCACAAGCACGACAAGGTAGCCAGTATTCCTTCGTTTAGCGTCGGCGCCTCCATAAACGACATCAAGGATGCTGCCGAAAAGGGTCATTTTATCATGAAATTAAAAACGGGTGCACCCGGTACGCAAAAGGAAATGCTGGAAAAGGACATTGAATTCTTGACAGCGGTGCACCGGACACTGGGGCAGCGAGAGACCATTCACACCCAAAACGGAAAAATCCCCTATTATTTTGATGCGAACGGTCGTTATGAAGAAAAGGAGACCCTGGAGCGTTTTCTGGATCACGCAAAAAAAATCGGTGCATTTGATCAGATCGCAGTGATTGAGGAGCCCTTTGCTGAGGAAAACGAAACGTATGTAGGTGATTTAGGGGTGCGCGTGGCAGCCGACGAAAGCGCCCATACGGTGGAAGATGCGTTGGTACGTATCGAACAGGGCTATACGGCGATCGCGGTGAAAGCGATTGCAAAAACGATGAGCATGACCATGAAGATCGCACAGGCCGCCCACGAGCGAAACATTCCTTGTTTCTGCGCTGACCTTACGGTAAATCCCATTTTGGTTGATTGGAATAAAAATGTTGCCGCTCGTTTGGCGCCCTTTCCAGATATGAATTTAGGCTTGCAGGAAACGAACGGACATCAATATTACAAAAATTGGCAGCAGATGCTGGCCTATCATCCCATGTCCGATGCCCCCTGGGTACAAACCCGGGATGGCGTGTATCCTACTGGCGAGGAATTTTACAAAAAGAGTGGCGGTATCCTGGCCCCGAGTACGCACTATGAAAAAATGTTCGATGTGTAGGGGGGACTGTTGGTTGGCGGCGAAATGATTCCATGCGGAATAAACCATTAATTGTGAAATTAATGGTTTATTTATAATATATTCCATATAGTCTTTCGAAATTTTCCAGGCCAAAAAAAATTTGCGAAAAAAAGCTGCATTTATCTTTTTAATTTCCAAATCTTGTTTTACATTTGAAAAAATGTATTTTAAATATATAAAAATGCATATAAAAATATGTATTTGTTAGGTCTTTTTGTTGCAGCCCCATTTGGATCTAAAATGTTTTTTTTTGGTAAAAATGACAACGTTAATAGGTAACAGGTGAAGATATTATTGGTAGACGACGACCCTATCGTCATTTTATTGCAGAGGAAGTTGATGGAGAAAGCAGGGATAAGCCATCCAGTTGTCCCCTTTAACAACGGGGAAGCTGCTTTGGATTATTTGGTAGAAGACGGGGGCAAAACAGAAGAGCTACTAATGTTTTTGGATATCAACATGCCGGGTCTTTCGGGCTGGGACGTGTTGGATGCAGTAGAAAGCCTGAAATTCTCTCAACTATTGAAAGTCATTATTATCACGTCGTCCATTGAGTCATCGGACAAGCGCCGATCAGAGGAGTACGAGCGAATCGTCGACTTCTGGGTGAAGCCCTTCAGCATACAGGATTTTACTCAGCTAAAAGATAAATTTCAGTTATAAAAATTGCCGTATACCGGTTCTTTATTTCGTTTCTTATTTAAGCAGGAATATTTTATTATTTTTGTTACTTCATCTTCTTGCAGCACATGAAACGACCGTATCTTATCATCCTTTCCAGCTTATTTCTTTTTTTTCTTTCTTTTGGGCAGCTGCTGCTTGCCCAAGAGAAATTTACTGTAGCCGATGGCTACAAAGGAATTTGGTTTACCCTCGGTCAATTTTCCGAATACGGTGATAAATACTCGGGTGGACTGGGTACCTACACCGCGAAGCACATTCCTCTCGCCATCCATGCGCCGGAGGTAAATAAAACATTTTTTGTCTATGGTGGCACGCGCTCACCCGAAGAAAAGCACTTGCTATGTATGATCGGTGTATTTGACCACCATACGGGAATGGTTTCCAGACCCGTGGTAGTGCATGACAAAGAAGGTGTCGATGACCCCCACGATAATCCCAGCCTGGCCCTCGACGAAGAGGGGTACGTGTGGGTGTTTGTCAGTGGGAGAGGCAGACGGAGGATGGGCTATAAATACCGGAGTAGAGAACCGTATAGTGCCGAGTCTTTTGATCTGGTTAGCGAAGAGGAAATGACGTATCCGCAGCCAAAATACCTCGCTGGACAGGGATTTTTGAATTTGTTCACCAAATATACGGGGGTTCGCGAACTGTACATGGAAACCAGCCCGGATGGCATGGATTGGTCTGAGGATCAGAAGTTAGTTTCTATCAAACGAAATGGAGATAAGAACGCGGGGCATTACCAGATTTCCGGGCAACACGGCGATAAAATTGGCTTTTTCTGCAATTGGCATCCCAATGGAAATGTGGATTTGCGTACCAATTTGTACTATTTCCAAACAACCGATTTTGGCGAGACCTGGACCGATAGTGAAGGAACGGTACTGGATGTTCCGGTAGTTAACCTGACCTCTTCCGGCCTGGTAAAGGAATATTTTAGCCAGAAGCGAAACGTGTATTTAAAGGATATCAACTTTGACGCCGAGGGGAATCCCATGGCCTTGTATGTGGAGGGAATCGGGCATCAGCCCGGCCCTGAAAACGGGTTGCGAAACTGGCACCTGGTGTATTGGGACGGTAGCAGCTGGCAGGACCACCTGATCACCCAGTCGGACCAAAATTACGACATGGGGAGCCTTTGGGTAGCAGAAGATGAATGGACGGTTATAGGCCCCACGGCCGATCGTCCGCAGGCCTGGGGAGCCGGGGGAGAGGTGCAGGTATGGAAAAGCTTCGATCAGGGAAAAACCTGGGAAATGAGCCGTCAGTTGACCCGTGGCAGCAAGCGAAACCACAATTACATTCGGAGAGTTCAGCAGGGTTCCGACCCTTTTTATTACTTTTGGGCAGACGGAAACCCCAATGAATTTAGCGAAAGTCACCTGTATTTTGGCGACAGCGAAGGCCGGGTATGGATGCTGCCTTACGAGATGGAGGAGGACTGGGTAAGGCCCAAAAGGTGGCGAAACGACCTGTTTAACCGTTGGTTTTCCCGGTAACGTTTTTATCCGAATACCTCCTCAATCCCTTTTAGTCAAATCGTTTTATGCGTTGGTGCGAGGCTGTTGGTATACGTGGAGTGGTACGGTATGCGTTGCCGGTTTTATGGATGCGTGTGAATCATGCATTTGCTAGGTACTCCCGTGGAACCTCCATGTTGAAGTAAACGTTTTCGGGCCATGCCCATATCGAAAAATCAGCGAACCGGTTCAGGAAAAATAATTATTTCCCTGTTCTTACCTCGCCGTTGAAGATAGGTTTTCTTTTGAGTTTTTTACAAGTAGCTACAAAGAGCTTATGGATTAGGAGGCAAAATAAGCAATTGTGTATATTGTGGGTCATGAACTAATTCAAGAACCTGTGAGCGCTTACCGACAGCCAACTTTTCTCTATTCCTTGCTTGCCAGCCTGCTGTTCCTGCTGATGGCGTTTTTATTTCCTACCGGATTCAGGGATTGGCTCGGAGAAGTAGCGCGCAGCACCCTCTTCTATTTTGGCGATTTCTACCTGCTGCTCGGATTATTTATGGTTCTGGTATTGCTAGGCATCGCCTTGTCTCCCTGGGGGAAAATTACCCTGGGAGAGGGACCACTGGCCTATGGCTGGTTCTCCTGGGTAGCCATGCTCTACAGCACGGGAATGGGGGCTGGATTAATGCTTCGAGCGGTTCAGGAACCGGTATTTTACTATACGCAACCGCCACGAGCATCCGAATGGACTCCAGAAGTTTTTGCCTTGGAATACACTTTTTTCCATTGGGGGCTTACCCCCTGGGCATTTTATGGGATGTTTGGGCTGATCATCGGCTACCTCGTATACGGCAAATCACGTCGCATGCTTAGTTCTTCCATCCTGAATGACCGGTACCAACGGTCCTGGATGACAGTGCCTATCGATGTAGTGACCATTCTTAGTACCTTATTTGGGGTGGTGGGAGCGGTAGGGCTGGGCAGCCGACAGCTACTCGCTGGATTTAGTGAAATCCTGATTCCCATTGAGTTGAGTTACCTAAATAATTCCTACCTGGTGCTTTTTCTGGGATCCCTGGCCACTATTTCGGCATTTTCCGGACTAAGTCGGGGTATACGGAACATCTCTCGGTTTAACATTGGAATGGCCCTCTTTCTGCTAGTTTTTACCTTGGTAGCCGGAGATACCTGGCACATGGCCGTAAACTTTACCTCGGCGCTTGGCGCGTATCTTTACGATTTTTTACCCATGAGCGTAAATGCCGGGGCAATGCGGGTATCCGAGGATTTTTTGATGGATTGGACCTATTTCTATTGGGCATTTTGGCTTTCCTGGGCGCCATTTACCGGGGTATTTATCGCCCGGATTTCCAAAGGAAGAACCTTCCGGGAATTCATCTTTGGGGTTTTATTGGTGCCTTCTCTCGGAACCTTTGCCTGGTTTGCTGTATTTGGAAGCGAAGCCTTTTTGCAGATCGGATTGCCCGAATCTTACCAGGGGCAGTTTGATTCTCTTTACAACTCAATTTTTCTGTTTTTTGACGGGCTCCCCCTGACGCAATTACTGCAGCCTCTTTCCTTGTTGCTGGTGTTTACTTTTCTTATCACCTCCATCGACTCTGCAATTTTTGTTTTGGGCATGTTTGCCGATAACGGGAACAACGAGCCAAGAAGGAGAAATTTACTGGTATGGGGAACAATCCTCGTTTTATTTACCGTCGCCACACTCTTTATCGGCAAAGACCAGCTATTGGCCTCCATCAGCCAACTGTTACTTGTCATGGCCCTGCCTTTTAGTTGGATTTACTTGCTGATGATGGGTGCATTTCTCTATTCCCTGTACAAAAAACGTATATGATGAGCCTGAAAACGAATATCGGATACCAGCTGCTTTACAGCTGCCTGCTGCTACCGCCACTTTTGGCCTGTTCCGCAAGCAAAACCAATGAGACCTTGCCTTCCCTGGACGGGGAAAAACACAGAGGTGTATGTTGGGTAGCTAGTCCCAACCCCCTGCTGGGCGGAGAACTGGCAGCCCTGTCGGAAACGGGTGCCAGCCATATTTCCCAAACGCCTTTTGGCTGGCAGGCCGATATTGCAGCTCCGGAACTGCGTTGGGAAACCCACACGGACAAGATGTGGTGGGGAGAAAGTACCACCGGACTGCAAGCGACGGTCGATTCGGCAGCTGAATTGGGCCTAAGGAGCATGCTAAAGCCTCATTTATGGGTACGGGGTTCCTGGCCAGGTGAAATCGCCATGAAAACCGAAACAGATTGGCAGCGTTGGTTTCACAACTACAAAGAATTTATTCTGTATTATGCCCAGTTTGCAGAGGCAAATGCCCTGCCCCTGCTTTGTGTAGGTACCGAATTGGAAAAAACGAGTCATCGGGAAAACGATTGGAGAGCCATCATCGCGGCAGTGAGGGAGATTTATTCGGGCAAGCTGACCTACGCCGCCAATTTTACTGAATACGAAAAGGTTCGCTTTTGGGACGCGCTGGATTACATAGGCGTGCAGGCCTACTTTCCCTTGGCAGAAGGTTCGGATCCGGATCTGGCTCAGCTGCACCGGGGTTGGGAAAAAGTATTGCCAACACTGGACAAGGTCAGCCGGAGCTTTCAAAAGCCTATTTTGTTTACCGAACTTGGCTATTGCGATACACGCGATGCCGCCCAGGAACCCTGGCTCTGGCCCAACCAGCGAAAGAATGCCACGCTATCTCAGGAAATTCAAGCACGTTGCTACCAGGCTTTTTTCGAAGCAGTCTGGGACAAACCCTGGTTTCAAGGAGTGTATTTCTGGAAATGGTACCCCCGCTCGCGGGATCGCGTACCGGATTTTAGCCCCCAAAACAAACTCGCCCAAGGGGTCATGAAAGCGTTTTTTAGGGAGCAGGCAGTCCCTGCTAGCGGAAGCCGTTGAGTCGATTCCTCAACGAATCAGTACTTCCATTCTCCTTTTTTCATCTTCACCAGTGGGGAGGTGTCTCGGTGGATATAGCCGTGCACACCGGCGGTGACGAGCAACATCAGGGCCACCGCTGCAGCCAGCATACCGATAGTCGGCGCTTGCTCCCATTTGCTTACCGCAATGGCTCCAATCCCCCAGGCACCGACCAGGGCCGCTTCGCGCATGTTCCGGTACAGGGTCAACAGCATGTATATAGCCGCTGCTACCAGTAGGATGACCACAGCCCAGACCGTATCGGTTTCCGGTTGGCCGGAGAATCCCAGACTACGCAGGACCACGGAGGTATTGAGCACGGTGGCCAGTATGACCCAACCGGTGTAAATACAAATGGGCCACCACACCCAAAATAGGATACGTAAAGGAACATCGTCCAATTCTAGCCTGAAGTTGATCACCAATCGAATCAAGGCCAGTAACAGGCCAGCGATAAGCAACAGGGATAGCCAAAGATGTCCGGAAGTCCAGGCCCAGACCCAAAGTGCATTGCTTAGATTCGCCAGTGAAAACCAGATGCCGGCGGGAAGAAGGGCGGTGGCGGAATTTCCCGTCAAATAGCCTTGCCATTGGAATACCAAAAAAGCCAGCCAGCCCAGATAGATTAACCCCCAAATGGAAAAGGCGTACCCAGCCGGCGTCAGCAAAGTTTGGTAATCGGCGCTGACCTCACCGACCGTGCTGCCGAAGTAATCCCCGGAGCTTCCCAGATAATTGAAGAGCAATACTACCAAAAAGGTCACACTATTGATAACTAACAGAGGTAATGGTTTCATGATCGATTAATTTTATGGTACGTGTTTGGGATTAATTTCTCTCCCAGAGGAGTGCGGATTTTTTTATGGCTCGATAGGTCCTTTTGCGTAGCAAAGGCAAACTTTTGGCATAATAACCTGCCAGGAGCAGCACGCCAATGCTTCCACAGAAGACGGTTAGCGGCGCGCCTATCGTATCGCTTATCCAGCCGATCAAAAAGCTGCCCAGCGACAAGGAACCCATAAATAGCATGATGTAAAAGCTCAACACCCGTCCTCGTTTCTCCTCCGGTGAAATCGTCTGAAGCAGGGTATTGGATCCCGTGAATACAATGACCCTGCCCAGTCCGGTGGTTACCAACGCAAGTAAGGATACCCACAATAGCGTACTAAACGAGAAAACGGCAAGACCGAGTGCAAATAGAAGGGTACCCAGGAGAATCAATTTGTCCAAACCCAGTGCATTTTTTTTGGTACCAACAAAAACGGCTCCGATTAGGGAACCCACCCCAACAGCGCTGGTCATGTATCCAAAAATAACGGCCCCTCCGTCAAAAACATCCGCAGCAAATACAGGCAAAACCACCATGTACGAGACACCGACCAGGGTAAGTCCGGCCACAAACAGGATGATGAAGCGGATGTGCCTGGTAGAGATGGCATAGGCTGCGCCTTCAGCAAATTCTTTGGTAAACCGTTTGGCAGGTAGTTTTTTGGGGTTGGGGCGGTAATCAATACCGGAAAAAAAAGCAACCACAGAAAAGCTTGCCAGCGCATAAATCAGAAAACAATACCCTTCTCCGATAAGGGGAATCAACACTCCTGCCAGGGCCGGCCCCAGGATGCGTGCGGTATTGAATAGGGAGGAGTTTAATGCAATGGCATTTGTTAGGTAGTTTTTATCTTCGACCAGATCGTTGACAAAAGCATGCCTGGAAGGCATTTCCAGCCCGCTAACCAGACCAAACAGGATTTCCAATCCAAGCAATAGTTCAAAATTTATCTGATCTGCCAGCGTAAGGGACGCCAATACCGCCGCATTCACGGCAATGATGGATTGGCACACCATCAGCAAGCGGTGCTTGTTGTACCGATCTGCCAGTACACCAGCTACCGTGGAAAACAAAAAGGCCGAAATCTCCCGCGAAAAAGAAACCAGGCCCAGGAGCAAGGCAGAACCGGTAATCCGGTATACCAGCCAGCCCACCGCTACCTGTTTCATCATGTTTCCCAGGTTGGAAAAAGCCTGCCCCGCAAAGAAAAACCGGTAATTTTTTGAGGACAGTGACTTAAAAATCATCATGGTGTTTCCAGGTAGTTCCTTTCTTTACGATTGCTTCCTCCCCAGGAGATTACACTCAAATGTAAAGCTATTTTGGCAGAAACCTGTGGAAAATCGGTTTCAGTATTGCTGCAGGTATCCCGCTTCTTCCAAAAACGATTCCCAATCAACAAAGGTATTTTCTTTCATGACGCGGGGAAATTTCGTTTGCCCGCCTTTCTTTTTTTGTTTCTCACTGTATGCAATAAAGGCTCCGGCCGGAATCAGTATGGCTTCTACCGATTCCAGCGCTTTTTTTCTGGCAACCTGGTAGTTTTTATTGGTTTCCTTCAGGAATTGATCCAAAAATTCCGTTACCTCCCGATTCTCCGCCTCTCCGGATTCCTTTCCCAGGTACCAACGATGGAGGTAGGCGCCGTTTTCCTGAACCGCACTCACGGTATATTCCGGGACGGCCAGGCCGAATTTTTCCTGAAGCGCTTCCATCGCCTGGTCCATTTGGTGAACACTTAGCTGGCTTCCGACCACATTTAGGAAAAACTTGGTACGCCCGGTGATTTTGATTTCCGCTTGCTCTTTGTCGGTAAAAGCTACGGTGTCACCGATCATGTACCGCCAGGCTCCGGCTACGGTAGAAATGATCAAGATGTATTCGGTGTTTTCTTTTACTTCACCGATGGTCAAGGCTTTTGCATCGGGTCGAACACTTCCTTTTTCGTCTATGTTTTCGGGCGTAAATGGAACAAACTCAAAAAAGACGCCATTGTCCAACACCAATCCCATCGAATCCGTTTCGGGTCTTTGTTGAAAGGCAAGAAACCCCTCCGAAGCCAGGTAGGTGTCGATGTATACCAGGGGATGTCTCAGGTTTTTCTCGAAACTTTTTCGGTGGGGTTCAAATGCCACGCCGCCGGGCGTGTATACCTTCAAGTTGGGCCATAGGTCATGGATCGTCTCCACCTGATGGTAGGCAATCACCCGTTTCATCATCAATTCAATCCAGGAAGGGATACCGGAAATGCTGCCGATATCCCAGTCCCTGGCTTGTTCGGCTATCTTCTCGATGCGCTCGTCCCAATCTTCGATGGCAGCGATTTCCGGGCCGGGTTTGTAGAAATTGCTGAACCAAAAAGGAATCTGGCTGGCACTGATACCACTTATTTCGCCTTCCAGAAAGCCTTCGTTTTCTTTTAGGTCCGTTGAACTTCCCAGCATCATGATTTGTCGTTCGAAAAAGTCCGCCGGAAGGTCGTAATGGGACAGGCTCATGATTTGCTGGACCCCCGTTTTCCGTATGGCATCGAGCATGTCGTCCGTCACGGGAATGTATTTGCTTTTGCTGGTCGTTCCGGAACTAACCGCAAAAAAGCGGTTGATCCCCGGCCAGGTGATGTCCCGATGCCCCTCCCGGATTTTGCACCACCACTGTGCATACAGGGTATCGTAATCAAAATACGGCACGTTGGTTTGAAACCCGGAGATGGGGTTTTCAGCACCGAGCAGAAGCTCAAATCCATGGTACTTCCCAAAGGAGGTATCTTTGGCCTTCTCCAGCAATTCCTTTAATACTTTTTCCTGTTTTTCAATGGGGGTAGCGTCGGAATTCAACTTTCCTCCCAGTTCGATTGCTTTTTTTACTAGTTCACCAATTACGGGCATAATGCTATTGCTAAGAATGATTCATGTGGGTTAATGGCTATTCCGGAACAATTATCAGACCAGAAATTTCGTTGCGTAGAGGAAGGTGAATGGACCGATTCTGTTCCCAAAAATTGTACGCATGAAATATTTTAATTACATTATCCCCAACAAATTATCCACGTTCCCATGATACACTCTATAAGCGAATATTACAAAAGCAGTCCGGCTTTGTTTGTGTTTATGACATTAACGGCTGCCGTTCTGTTTCCCTTGCTGGTCCACGTAGCCCCTCCGATACAGGGAAGCCCCACGGGCGCCGTTCTTTTGCCCCTGTTTTACGTTCCGTTGATTGCCCTGGTCCTGACAGACAAGGTGCCGGCTTTACTGGCCGCTATCGTTTCTCCTTCGTTGAATTTTTTAATTACCGGAAACGAGCAATGGTCGCTTTTGCTACTCCTAACGGTTGAATTGACCGTTTTTACCCTGATACTCCAGTTTCTGTTCTCCAGAGGAAGGTCGTATTGGGCAGTGATTACCGCCATTGTACTCGCCAAAGCACTGGGTGCCGGACTTATCCTGGCCTTTGGCCTGATGCCGGTCTCACCCTTTGCCTATTTCAGCCAATCCTTATCTACCGGATTGCCTGGGATACTGATTCTGCTGTTGTTGGGTTTTTTGTTACTGGGCAAGAAAAAAAATCCAACCCGTACCTAAAAGCGAATGCTTCTCAGGCCTTAAAATGAACCTATGTCAGAAAAATTGGATATTTCTTTTGATGCCATCAGTGAAGCACTGCACGGATTTGACTTTCCGGAAGTAGATCTGGTTCTGGGAATCGCCAGGGGAGGAACACCCCCTGCCTGCATGATTGCGCATCAGCTGGGAGCGGCGTTGAAAATTGTCCGCATTAGTCACCGAAACGATGCCAACGAGCCATTGTACCAGGAACCAGTGGTTGTTTCTGATTTTGACTGGGATTTATTTAGCCACCACCGGATCCTGATCGTGGACGACGTATCGGTCACCGGAAAAACCATGGCGGCGGTGAAGGAACGGCTTTCCGGCCACGAAGTACATACGTTTGTTTTGAAAGGGACAGCAGACTACGTCTTGTTTCCCAAAGTAAAGTCTTGTGTGGCCTGGCCTTGGAAAAACACGATCGATGCATGAAAACCCCTACCTTTTGCTACCTGCTCCTGCTCTTTTCCGGTTGGGCAAGCTCCCTGCAAGCCCAGGAACCGGATTCGCTTGGCATGTCGCTGGATCAGGTCGTGGTGACGGGCACCCGGGCGGCGCGGGCTGCATCCCAGGTTTCCGCCAGTATTTCCATCATTGATCGGGATCAATTGGACCAATCTTCCCATATCAACGTGTTGCCTTCCATTGTACCTCATGTTCCAGGACTACTGTTGAACGACCGATCCACGGTAGGCTTCGGGGTGGGGCCCGGGTCGGGTGGAAACCTTTCGATCCGGGGAATAAGCGGCACGCCTAACAACCGGATTTTGGTGCTCATTGATGGCCAACCGCAGTTTATGGGGATATTCAGTCACCCAATTGCAGACGCCTATCACGCAACAGACATCGAACGCGTAGAAGTGATTCGGGGTGCGGCCTCTGTGCTGTACGGAAGTAACGCAATGGGAGGCGCCATCAATCTGATTACGGCAAAAAACAATTCACCCGGCTGGTCGGGTCAGGCAGCGGCTACCGCGGGCTCTTTTGGTACCCGAACACTTTCAGGAAAGCTATCTTTCCAATCGGGAAAATGGGAATCCGTGATTTCATTGAACCATGGAGCGACCGATGGATTCCGGGACGATGCTCCAGACGGCTTTTCCAATACCTCTGTGTTTTATAAACTCACGCATCGCCTCGGAGACGGACTTTCGCTGGCCGGTGACGTACAACTGTCAGATGCCAGCTACCAGCATCCAGGTACAGTGGACGCACCGCTTTCCGATGATCAGCGGGATTACCGGAGGGGAAGGGTAGCGCTGGGACTGACAAACGAAGGAGACAAAGCTTCCGGAGCAGTACTGTTGTACCACAATTTTGGTGAACACCGATTTACTACCGGATTTGAATCCGTGGATTTTAACCAAGGGCTGTCCCTGTACCAAAACCTAAAACTGGTGCCCCGGCAAACGCTCACATTGGGAGTGGAGCACAGCCGCTTCGGGGGAGAAGCCAACAACGACCGACTTCCTCCACCCGCTGCGATCGGTTTGGATGCCACGCATCGGGTACGGCAGACGGAAGTATACCTACAGGTCCAACAGGCTTTTTGGCAAAAGCTGCACCTCAATGCCGGTGTTCGGGAGGTATACAATTCCCAGTTTGGCAACATGACCGTACCTGGATTTGGTCTTTCCTTCGAGGTAAATCCCCGCAGCGTCCTTAAGGCATCCTCTTCCCGGGCGTTTCGAAGCCCATCGGTGGTGGATCTTTTTCTTTTTCCCCCATCCAACATGGAATTGCGCCCCGAATCCTTGTGGAACCACGAATTGGGGTTTCTCCGGAGCTTTTCTGGCGGAAAATGGGATATGGAGTTGGTGCTTTACTATACCAAAGGAGATAACCTCATTCAGGTGGATGCGGAAGGTGGACCACCGCAAAACAGGAATACCGGGGCCTTTCGAAACAAGGGCCTGGAAAGTCAGGTAAATTTCAAGCCAACTGGGGATTTGGGATTTCTTTTTAGTTATAATTTTGCAGATGTGTCTGAAAATGTGTTGTTTGCACCCAGGCATTACGTGAAATTACAAATGAACGGGCAGTTGGGGAATTTTCAGCTCGTTCCTTTTGTGCAGCAGGTTTTTGGTCTTCGCAATTCGCTGGTTAGTGAAGCAGAATCCGAAACCTACAGCTTGCTGAATCTACAGGTAAATTACCAGATCACGGCCAGGTTGCGTGCCCATGTGCTGGGAAATAATTTATTGGACAGTAACTACCAATTGGAAAACGGGTATCCCATGCCGGGAATAAACATGGCTGCTGGAATAAACTATCAATTTAAACCCAAAAACAAATGAAAAGGGAAAATGAAAAAGACAGACGCGCCTTTATAAAAACACTGGCGGGCTTGACGGCAGGCATCATGTTGCCCATGCAGGTGTCGGGCCTTCAGGCCAGTGTGGGCGAACGAAAAGAACGTACTGCCCGGGTAACGGACCGTTGGGGAGACCTGCTTCCGCAGCGGAAGTTTGGAAATACGGGAGAAGCGGTAACCATGCTTGGCCTGGGTGGAGCGCATATTGCCCGCATGCCGGAGAGCGAAGCGGAACGGACCATCGAACGGGCCATAGCGGGTGGCATTCGTTTTTTTGACAATGCGGAATCCTATGGCAATGGACGAGGAGAAGAGCGCTACGGAAAATACCTGAGCCCCAAGTACCGGGATGTTGCCTTTATTCAGAGTAAATCCACGGCACGGGACGGTAAGACAGCACAGGCCCATTTGGAAGGAAGCTTGCGGCGCCTAAAAACCGATTACCTGGATTTGTGGTTGATTCATGCCGTGACCAGTCCTTCGGACGTGGACGGCCGTATTTCCAATGGCGTATTGGACGTGGTGCAAAAGGCCAAAGAAAGCGGAAAAGTACGGTACATTGGGTTTTCGGGACATTCCGATTTTAATGCCCACTTGCGCATGTTGGAACGTACCGATCTGCTGCAGGCCTGCCAAATGCCTATCAACGCGTTTGACCCCAATTACAAGAGCTTTATAACCAACGTTATGCCTCGGCTGGTGGAGAAAAAGATGGCTCCCCTCGCCATGAAAACCCTGGCCAATGGCGGGTTTTTTGGCGGGACTTCGCATTTCAATCACGGCGATAAGCCCAAAATTATTCCCAATGCATTGAGTGTGGAAGAAGCCGTGCATTTTTCCTGGTCCCTGCCCATCAGTGTGTTGATTACCGGCGCGGACAATGCGGATATGCTAACAGAAAAAATCAATTTTGCGAAAACCTTTACTGCCTTTGACGCGGCCCGAAGGGATCAATTGGTGGAGAAAGTAGCCGGTTTTGACGGAAGGATGGTGGAGTACTACAAGGTTTGACAGGCGGCAAGAAGTAAGCAGACAAATAGGTTTTGTTTTCTGAGCTAATCAGGCAGCAAGGCTGGAAACAGCCGTTTTATACTTCCAGGCCGTTGCCAGCAGCAGTCCGGAGACGATGTGCCAGATTCCCCACCATCCGGCAATGATCGACATCCCTCCCAAACCTTCAAAATAAGTAAAAATCAATACCAAAGCCAACCCGGAATTCTGTATACCGGTTTCCAG
The DNA here is from genome assembly GCF_900109255.1 of Cyclobacterium xiamenense. Taxonomy (NCBI): domain Bacteria; kingdom Pseudomonadati; phylum Bacteroidota; class Cytophagia; order Cytophagales; family Cyclobacteriaceae; genus Cyclobacterium; species Cyclobacterium xiamenense. Next base: position 596,592 of record NZ_FNZH01000001.1, read on the forward strand.
GGTCAGGGTTTTGGTTTCCGTTAGGGGTAATCTACCCATTTTTGCCAAGAAAAAACCCGACAGCAATGCCAGCAGGTTGTGTAGCAATACGATGCCGAAAATATGGCCAATCACCCGGGTAAACAAGTCAAAGTTGCTGTAAAAAGCCACGATGACAATGGTAATAAACACCAGCACGCTGAGTGGCTTCAGGGCCGTAGCCATTTTGCGTGCCGCCAGTGGCCGCTTTCGATTGACATAGATGCCCAAGGTGAGGGGTATACCCAAGATCAATCCTACCGTTTGGAAAACCTCCGTATAATCCAGTCGAATCTGGGTAAGGAGTTCCGCAGAAGGGCCGTATAAGCCCGACCAAAGCGCAAAATTTAATGGTGTAAGAAGTACCGATGACAGGGTAGCAAAAGCAGTGAGGCTTACCGACAGGGCGGTATTCCCTTTCGCCAGATGGGTGAGAAAATTGGAGATGTTCCCTCCGGGGCAAGCGGCGACTAAAAACATGCCCAGGGCCACACTGGGGATCGGCTGAATCACCGAAACCAACAGCCAGGTAAGCGCCGGCAGTAAAAGAAATTGAGCGGAGATTCCCAAAAGAAAGGGTTTGGGTCTACGCCAAATTCGTTTAAAGTCTCCAAGCCGGATATCCAGGGCGACGCCAAACATAATGACGGCCAGGGAAACATTCATTAGAAATAGCGAATCTCCCTCAAAGTGTATCTGTAATTGGTCCAATTTCTCCATAACAATACAAGCAACAAAAGGTAAAAATAACCGAAATTTTCGAACCACATTCGGGTTTTCTCTTACTGCAAGTTTTTCCAACTAAACAAAAGCAAAATTTCAATGATAAATTAAATTTTTATAAATTTGACCATTGAAAATTTCGGTAGGATTGTTCAAAATCCTTGTTTTGCTAATTATGATTCGTTCGCCTTGCGGACAAATTATCCCGGCGAGATAAGGAATTTCAGTTGCTATTACTCTTTTAAACCTTAGAATAGAAAAGTTAGATTATGGAAAAAATCAAAGTAGGTATCAATGGATTCGGCAGGATTGGAAGACTTGTGTTCCGCGCCGCTCAGGAAAGAGATGATGTACAAATCGTAGGCATCAATGACTTAATTGATGTAGACTACATGGCCTACATGCTAAAATACGATTCCACGCACGGACAATTCAAGGGTGATGTGGAAGTAAAAGACGGGAAACTGGTAGTAAATGGAACGGCCATCCGCGTTACCTCCGAAAGAAATCCCGCGGATTTAAAATGGTCGGATATCGGTGCTGAAATCATCGTAGAATCTACGGGTTTGTTTTTGACCAAGGAAACAGCCAAAGGACACATCGACGCAGGTGCCAAAAAGGTCGTGATGTCTGCACCTTCCAAAGACGATACCCCCATGTTTGTAATGGGTGTTAATGAATCTTCCTATACCCCGGACATGGTGTACGTGTCCAACGCATCCTGTACCACCAACTGTCTGGCGCCACTTGCCAAGGTAGTAAACGATAACTGGGGCATTGAAGAAGGGCTAATGACCACCGTTCATGCCACCACCGCCACCCAGAAAACGGTAGATGGACCCTCCGCAAAGGATTGGAGAGGGGGCAGAGGCGCCGGACAAAATATCATTCCTTCCTCTACCGGTGCTGCGAAGGCCGTAGGAAAGGTAATCCCCGAGTTGAATGGCAAACTTACCGGTATGGCTTTCCGCGTTCCCACGCCGGATGTTTCCGTAGTAGATCTTACCGTTCGCCTGGTGAAAGGAGCCAGCTACGAGGAGATTTGTGCCAAAATGAAAGAAGCCTCCGAAGGTGATTTAAAAGGAATCCTTGGCTATACCGAAGACGCGGTCGTATCCAATGATTTCATTGGTGATGCCCGTACGTCTATCTTCGATGCTGGAGCCGGCATACAGTTAAGCGATAAATTCGTAAAATTGGTGGCCTGGTACGACAACGAATGGGGCTATTCCAACAAGGTAGTGGACCTGGTACAGTATATTTCCAAATAATAAACGGCCACCAAAAACCACAACAAGTGGAGGGTTGAATGCACAGGCATTCAACCCTTTTTGTTTGCCCTTTTTGTTTTCTACCCTAAAAATTGCTGCCCCAGCCACCAGAGGACCAAGGTAGCGGGGACTGCTGGCACGAAGGCGACTCCCTTACTACTTCTGGGAGATCCGTAGATCTTGTAGGATTTGCAGGGTTTCCCGGTGTAGAATTGGGGCCGTTTCCGGTCCCAGCGAGTTTACCTCTCCATAAGGGGCACTGTCTCTACCATAGGTAAAGGGAGGCTTCTCGTCCCATTGGCTTTTGGGTACGATGTAGCCAATCATATCATTTGCCATGCCACTAAAAAAGCGGTAGGTCCCCTGCATCTGGCTCCGAATGGAAGGAACTTCCACCGGTTCTATAGCAAAGTCCGCGCCCTCGGGTGACTCCACGCCACCGTTGGCAATTTCGGGATACAGTTCGCCCGGAATATGTACAAAAGATGCCGGGCCAATCGTCCAGGCATTGACCTCGGACCGCACGCTGCCCCATTCGACAAAGCCCCGGTCAAAAACGCCCACAAATGCGGCAAGTCGAAATAGCTTGTTTGTCATGGGAAGCGTTACGGTTTTGGCCCGTAGCGAGAGGCTTCCTTCCGCGATGCTATCGATTCCAGAATTTAGGGTTTCAAAGCTAATAGCTGCCAGGGCCAGGCCCTGTGCGTCTATTTTCTCGATCCCGGGCTCACTGAGCGCCCTGCCCGTGTACGGGTGTACAACGGTGTCGCTGGGACGCGTCGTCATCAAACCTCCAAGGGCACCGTTCATAAAAATCGCCACTCCACCTAGTCCTTCGTGAAGGACCGTGTCTCCTAGGACGATGCCCTCTTCCATGTATTTCCGCCAGTAATGGGGGAAATCGGAACTGATCAGCGTGTTTTGAGACCAAAGCGTTTCCGGATGGTTGCCCCAGTTCAGCAGCATTCCTATCGTCTTATCTGTGTCTCGTTCGCATACCTGCATCAGTCGGATGGCCGGATCGAGTACGGTTGGCTCCCGGCTATCGCCGACCAGTGGGATCGCCTCACTTTCGTTGACAGCAAATTTCAGTCGGGCGGGTCGCAGCTCTTCCAGGGCCGCCAGCACCGATGCCTCAATTCCATCGAAAACTTGCTGCTGGTAGTCCTCATTCACGCCTCTGCTAAACGGTCCGGGCCCCCACATCCCCATCAGATCCGGAGAAGAATGCACATGGGTGCTGGCGATGATCAAGTGATCCAGGTTCGTTTTTTCTAAAATGCGCTTCCGCAGAGTCACCACTTCGTCGTTTCCAAATCCGATCATGTCGATGATGCAAAGCCCCAGGGTATGGTTTCCGTCTCCCAATACCATGCTTCGCGCCCAAAGAGGATCGTTTATTCCGGAAGCAGGTTTATTCTGATGAAAGCCTGCGACCCAGATGGGGTCGAATTTTCCGTTTTGATTCAAGTCATGATAGGTGTCACCATCTTTTTCCCGGTAGCGGGCATCCTCATTGGCATCCGACCAGGTATCAAATTCAATGGGACTGATGTCCACCTTCGCAAATCCTGCTTGAATGGTTCCCGGCTGTTTCTTTTCCAGAAATAAGTCAAGTGAATAGCCTGGATGACGGTCCCGAAATTGGTAGGCGCCGTAGCCCACAAGTAGCAGCATAACAAGCAATAAGGAAAGCAACAATACCTTGATCCAACGTTTCATCGTTCGTTTGTTTATGGTTTTCCTACCCGGTAGGTACAGGCTGTCCGATCAATGGGTAGGTACAGGCATCCCCGTATGCTGCAATGCAGCGCAGGGGAAGCGAGGCCTGATAAAAGTTATTTTTCGGTTGACAATTTTTGATTTTCTGAATGTTTGAGTAATATAGAAAAAAAAATAATTTTATTTTAAAAAAATGGCCATGAAACGGTTTCTTTACGGGGGTGCGGTGGCGCTTTTCTTTCAGTTATTTTCCTGCAATCCGACACAACCTTCGAAACCGGACCGACCCAACATTTTGTTTATCTTCAGCGACGATCATGCCACGCATGCCATCGGCGCTTATGGACCAAAAGCAGGAAATCCCGAACTCCACCCCTATATCCAAACGCCAAACCTGGACCGGCTGGCAGAGGAAGGGGTACTGTTTACGAATGCCTTTTGCACCAATTCCATTTGTGGGCCAAGCCGCGCTGTCATCTTAACAGGCAAGCACAGCCACTACAACGGCATGCTGAACAACGATACCACGTTCAATGGTGCCCAGCAGACCTTTCCAAAAATCCTTCAGCGTTCCGGTTACCGAACCGCCTGGATCGGAAAGTGGCATTTGCTGTCCGAGCCCACCGGCTTTGATTACTGGTCGGTATTGACGCGCGGCAACGGTCAGGGGTCCTATTACAATCCGATCTTCACGGAGGCAGGGGGGCAGCAGGAGGAGACCGGATATACGGCCACCCTCATTACCGATCGCGCCATCGGATTCCTGGAAGGACAGAAGGATACGAATAAACCCTTTTTTCTGGCGTATTCCCACAAGACGCCGCACCGGGAATGGGTCCCTGCTCCGGAGGAATACGGCCTTTACAAAGACCTGGATTTGCCCCTGCCTACCAATTTTTACGACGATTACGAAAACCGTACCAGTGCCACCCGGGAACAGGAAATGGAGATCGCTGCTGACATGAATGACCGGGACCTGAAGCTGGTCTATCCTTCCTACATGACCGATGCGCAGTTGGCCGAATTTGACGCTGCCTACGGGCCGGAAAATGCGGCCTTCAGGGAAGCCAACCTTTCCGGGAAGGAACTTACCGAATGGAAATACCAACGGTACCTGAAGGATTACCTGCGCTCGGTTGCCAGCATGGATAGGGAGATCGGGCGGGTATTGGATTACCTGGAGGAAACCGGCCTCGCAGAGAATACCATCGTTATTTACAGCTCCGACCAGGGGTTTTACCTGGGAGACCATGGCTGGTACGACAAGCGCTGGATGTACGAGGAATCCTTGCGTATGCCGCTGCTGGTAAAATGGCCGGGAGTGACTTCCGCAGGCACAGAGGTCAAGCAGTTGGTGCAAAATCTGGATTTTGCGCAAACCATTTTGGACATGGCGCAAAGTCCCATTCCCGACGACATGCAGGGTAGAAGTCTGCTCCCGCTACTACAAAACCCGACAGAATTAAAATCCTGGCGGGATTACATTTACTATCATTACTATGCCTATCCCGATTGGCACATGGTGCGGCAGCATTACGGGATCCGAACAGACCGCTACAAACTGATACATTACTACACCATCGATGAATGGGAGTTTTTTGACTTGAAAAACGACCCTAATGAAATGCATAGCCGGTATTCGGATGCGGAATACCAAGGCCAGGTATCCCTTATGAAGGAACAATTACAGGAAGCCAGGATTTATTACGGAGATACCGTCATCCTGAAGCCCACATCTAAATATCATCGTTAATGATTGACCGAAGGACATTTCTCCGCAGGTCCGGCCTGATCGCCGCCGCCCTGACCAGCGGACCGGCCTGGATAAGCAGGGCTGCTGAGAGGCAACCGGTACGGATCACCGAAGGCCCGCAGGGGCACTGGTTTGGCTACTACGACAAATGGCAGGTGGATCCGTCGGGGCGCTATGCCTTGGGCTGTAAGGTTACTTTTGAGGGCCGATCGCCAGAGGATACCGATCGGCTGGAAATTGGTCTGATTGACCTTCAGGAAGGCCACCGCTGGAAAACGATTGGCGAGAGCCTCGCCTGGGGTTGGCAGCAGTCATGTATGCTGCAATGGATACCGGGTTCGACTGAAGAAGTGATCTGGAATGATCGGGAAGCGGGAGGCTACGTAAGCCGAATTTACCATATCCACAGCGGACAGACACGTACCTTGCCCCAACCGGTATATGCCCTGTCTCCGGATGGGGCCTTTGCTGTGGGAACGGCCTTTAACCGGATACAAAACCTTCGGCCAGGGTATGGATACGCCGGCATTCCGGACCCCTACCAGGCGCAAAAAGCACCGGATGAAATCGGACTTTATACAATGGATTTGCGTACCGGTACTACCAACCATTTGTTGAGTTTGGCCGATTTGGCCCACCTTCCGCATGCAGGCGAGGATGTCAGCGACAATTGGCATTGGTTTAATCACATGCTGGTGAGCCCGGACAGCCGACGCTTGCTCTTTCTTCACCGCTGGCGGCCGGAAATACTGGAAAATCAACAGATGGCACGAACGGGGTTTGTCACCCGAATGATTACCGTGGACACTACTGGAAAAGACCTTTATGTAGCGGATCCTTCCGGTAATTCTTCGCATTTCGTCTGGAAGGATTCGGAACATATTTTTGTATGGACCCGCCCCGTGGGTAAAGAAGCCGGGTTTTGGTTGATCAAAGACAAAACCGCGGAAATGGAACGGATCGGTGCAGCGTCCATGGACCGAAACGGCCACAATACCTACGTGCCGCATACCAACGAAGAATGGGTCTTAAACGATACCTATCCGGACAAGGAACGGTTGATCACGCTGTACCTATACCACGTTCCGAGCAAGCGAAAGGTTATTTTGGGCAAGTTTTACTCCCCGGAGCGCTTTTTTGGGGAGTGGCGTTGTGACCTGCATCCGCGTTGCGATCAGCAGGGGAGACGGGTATTTTTTGATTCCACCCACGAAGGAAGCAGGCAAATGTATTCCCTGGATATTTCAGATATTGTGGGCACTTAGCGATTATCCCTTGCTTTTTCCCAGGCTGATAAACTGGGAAATTTTTTCTTCCCTTACTCATAACTTTTTCTGTAAAGTTGATCAGCAAAATCCATAAATCGCTGCCAATCGTAGGGAGTCAGGTTGTGTTTTCCCTCTCGGATATGGTGTCCGGCATAGGGCAAATGCAAGGGGGATTCTGGGGCAGGCAGAACGGAAGGAAAGGCACCTTCCATCCCGTAGATTTCCCGATGTACGCGCGTTCCATGGCGAAGGGAAAGAAACTCTCCCTTTGGATCGGCCCATTGATCCTCGGAGGCACTCGCCACGTATACGGCCCGAGGTGCAATGGCCGCCACCAGCAGGTGCTGATCCACAGGTAACAGGTCCTCCTGATCGTTGTACCGGTTGAAATTATCCGTAAACCAATAGGGGAAATTGGTATTGATTCGTTTGACCGTTTCCCCAAACCGTCGCCGGGAAAGGGCTGCTCCGCCGCATCCGGATTCGTTGGAGATGGTGATGGCCCATCGGGTGTCTTGTGCGCCGGTCCATAGAGAAGCTTTTCCTCCCCGTGAATGTCCCACGACGGCAGCCCTTCGGGCGTCAATCTGTGCATCGGTAACAAAATAATCCATGGCTCTCATGGCGCCCCAGGCCCATGCACCCAGCCCACGCATGCCATTGCCCATTTCTAACTGCTCGGGATACAAGGTGTTCAGTATATCTTCTTTAAAGGTTTCGTTGGTATCGTCCGACACGTCATTTACGTGAAAAGTAGCCGCAGCATATCCTCGCTGGACGATCTTTTCTGCCGGCCAAAAACCCGTCTTCACCTGGCGGGTAGGATCGATGTTTTCCGGGTCCCGGTGATTGATCAATAAAAAAACAGGAGCAGGCCCGGTAAGGGCATTGGGAATAAATAAGATCAGCCGCAGGCGGTTGGAATCCCCATCCCGCTCCACCAGAATGTCGATTTCCTTCAAATGTGCATTTCCATTCATCGCTTGCGTGTCTTCGGAAATTAGTTCGAAACGAATTGCATCCAAATCCCGGGGAACTTGTCCGTACACCTCGTTTTCAAACAAGGAAACGATCTCGCCCCTACGTTGGATTTCCCAGTCCTGTATGGTTTCTATAGGTTCTCCCTTCAGCGAAACAAATGGATCGGGAAGTGAAAAAGGCGGGACCTTGGCTTCCTCGTAATTGAACGCTTCATCCTGCGCAAATCCGGTGAAACAAGCGAGTAAATACAAAGCGAAGAATAACGTGGTTTTGGATAGCATGGGTCGGTGCCTGTTGGGTTACAAGGGGTGCAATATAACGAAAACCTGCCAATTTACGGAAACGGAAGTTCTGTAAACCGGCAGGTATCCACGATAAACGGTTGCTGGTTTTTTATTTTTTGGTGATGATCAGGATCACGCCGTTTTTAGCCTTTGACCCAAACAAATCGGTTTGATCTCCCTTCATCACTTGGATGGACTCAATTTTCTGTGGATTGGTCGTGGTCAGGACACGCTTATCTTGCTGTATCACCCCATCGATTACAAGCAAAGGGTCTTTGGTTGAATCAAACGGTTCGGACTGAAACTGATCTGCATAATTGATTTTTCGGAGGCCATTACTCCGCAGTGCTTCCTGCACGCGTTGAATGGTTTCCATTTTTACGCCTTCGGCAGCATAAAAGACCACTTCGGTGGTTTCCTTATTCCATTCTTGAAGTCGCACAATACTGGCGATACTATTCGATAGTCCAACCGATAGGGGAAGGGTGAATCCATCAATTGTCAGGTAGTCTTTGTTTAGGATTTTTAGGGAGACTTTTTTGTGCAGGGCTGGCAGCACCGGCTTTCTTTCTTCAACGGCGTTCGATTTCCCGTAGCCATTCACAGTAATTTCCTCCCCATACAACCGCTTCTGAGAGGGAGGCAAGGGAATACCCTGATCCCGAAGTTGAAAGGTAATCGGTAGCAATACCAGGTAGTTGTCTTTGGGACTGACCGGCTCGAGTGGGGGCAGGTCTTTCAGTACGGTAAGCAACATTTCCCGCGTCTCGGGAGAAAGCGAATCCACAATTTCGTAGGAGAGCACCTTACCCATCCGGTTGGTTCGTATCTTGAGCAACGCCGTTCCGACGGTGGCCTCTTTCCGATCGGTCTTCGGATACGTTAGATTTTTTAGAAAATGCCGGGTAGCGGCGTCTCCCAATTTAATGGCTCCGGATTTTAAATCGTTGATGGTTTCTCCGGATGCCGTTTTGTTTACAGAAGTTGCGTTGGGTAGTATCCGGTCGCTGACCGCCGGATTCGCTATCGGAAGCGGTGGTTGGAGGCTTTCCCTACCAGATTGTTCCCGTTTACCGGCATCTTCGGTGAGGAACAAGCTGGCCTGGACGACAACGGGGACGGAGCTGCCCGCATGCGCTCCGGGAATCCAGACAGGAGCATCCGGATGGCTGATTGCATCCAACAGCTGCTGGTCCACCGTACCGCCGAAACTCTTTTTGATAACCGGATGCATGATTTTGCCTTCCTGGTCAATAATAAATTCGAGGGCCACCGAACCCGAGATGGGACGCAAGCCTTCCCGGCTGGCATGAAGGCTTTGCTGCAGGTAATTGTACCAACTTTCCCACCCCGCAGCGGGGATTGGTTGTTGCTCCACCGATTCAAAGTCCAGGGCGTTTTCATACCGTTTGACCATGGTGGAATTGGAACGCAAGGATTCAATTAAATCCAATACCCGGAAATAGTCGTGTTCGGTCTGAATACCCGAAAACTCGTAAGAAAGTTCGCCCAATTGAGCGACTAGTTGCTGGTTTTCGAGTGCTCCGATACGTTCGTAATGCACCGGGTTTTTCATGTTTTTTATTTTGATTCCCACCTGTAGGGAATCCTGTGCCGCCAGCACTTGGTTCTTCAGCAGGTGCACCGGCCGCGTACTGATTTGATTGAAAAGAGTGATTCCTTCTTTGGTTTTCATGGATACCAGACCAAAAAGCATAACCATCAACGGAACCAACATCAGCAGCTTAAACCAATTGGTTTTTTGCGGACGCTTCAGCATCAGGATTCGGTTGAGTGTGGTGGACCGTACAAAGTAGCTCCCCAGGGGTAGGTCCAGTCCTTTGAATGCCATCTTCGCAATCAGTTGTGCGTAGGATAATTTGTTTTCGGTTTGTTTTAGTACCCGTGCATCCGCCTGGTACTCGTGCAGGTCCACCAGTGCCATACGCATCAGGTGAATCATGGGGTTGAACCAGAAAATCGTACTAAGTAGCTGGTAATAGAGAACATCGTAGGAGTGGCGTTGTCTCACGTGTTCCAGTTCGTGTTCCATGATTTGCGCTTTCTCCCGGTCCAGTAAGTGGGGATGATCTTCCCAGAATACCTTATCAAAAAAAGAAAAAACAGGAGCCAATCCATAAGTAGGAACTTTGAAGTAATTATCCGTTAATATATAAACCGTCTGGTACCATCCCTTTTCCAATAATTGCCGCAATTGGAAATATTGCCAGAGCAAATGAGTAAGTAGGATCCCGGCAACCAGCAAATAAATCAACAGCAGGTAATCGGTAATTTCCCATAGTGTCGGTAATTTACTCCCTGTCACCGTTACTTCGGGTAAGCCAAAGGTGCCAACAATTTCAGCCGTGTCGGATGTGTCAAACGCGCGTAAGAATGCCGTATTTTCCAGCGATATACTCGGCTTGTCAAAGGCGACAGGTATCTCTACCAACGGAAATATAATTGCCAGTAAGGGGGAAAGCAATAGATAGACCCGATTGACCAAAAACGTTTTTTCATTTTTTAAAAAAACCCAATACAGCCCATAAAAAAAGGCCAGGCAGAACGTACTTTGCCACATGTAATTGATAATGGTTGCCATAGTTAATTGATTTTCCTGGTGTGAGTATTGAATGGAACGGTTTGTATAGCGTATGTTATCTCGACGGGTGAAATGGATTTCGGCGGAAAAGCCCAAAAAGACTCCGAAGCAGGGAAATTGCTGCAATGGCTCCCGTTGGCCTTCTGCTTGAAATGACTATCGGTTGCAGCCAGCTTTAGGAAAAGAAGCGCTGTTTGCATTCCGGACATGCAATTGGAAAACAATGCCCAATACCAGGTGCTCACCGCAGTCAGATTTAAAATACGTGGATTGAATGTCATCACCTGGTTTCGTACGTTTTTGTTTCCTGAAACGATACATGCATTTCCTATAAACTTAACCATTTAGTTTTTATTTTCCAAACTATCGCTGATTTTTTTGCACCCGCTATATAATGGCTGAAAAAATACGGTTTGACCACCCAGATTTTTATCCCGGTTTTGAACGGGTGGTTGAGCGGAGTAGCAGGAAAGAAAAATAGCAGGATTCACTGCCTACACCTGGGGTAGTTAATCCCTGGAAAAGCGCTGCGCAATCCGTTAACAATTCTGTTTAAAGAATGTTTTTTTATATATACTGTTTTGGTAGTGTATTTGTATATAAAAATAGTTGTATCTTTACATTAAATATATTTATTAATTAACCTTTAATTTTAAATTAAAAGATAGAATGACGATTCAAGAGTTTTTAAACAAGTATGCAGATCTTTCAAAAACAGATGCTGTCGTTTACATGGAAGATGCCGAGGGAAATGTATTTCACTCAATTGACGATGCCCATAAAAAAGGAACCCATCCTTTTGTAACCAAAAATATCAAAGATACCGCACTTGAAGATTTGGGAGAGTTGGGAATACAGTCAAAAACCGAAGCTTCAAAATTTGTTGACCTCCTCCAGTTTATTTACGGAGCAGAGGGGAAAAGCGATAAGAGCATCCCCAGAGGTCGACGTTCGTATTCAAGTCAGGAGAAGGCAGCGATCTTGAAGGCCTGGAAAAAAGCGGAAGCCGAAGGAAAGACAAAAGCCGACTTTAGCAAAGAGACAGGCGTCACGTATCAGACGCTTTTTAAGTGGATCAAAGAGGCGTAATGCCCTAGCAGACTTCTGACCAACAACTAGGTGCTGCCTGTCCAACGGCCCGAATTAACGGGCTTTTAACCGATGCAGTGGTTGGGGATCAAAAAGCAAAAAGTCCCCTTTCGTAAGAAAGGGGACTTTTTTTGTACACCCGGAAGGATTCGAACCCTCAACCCTCGGAGCCGAAATCCGATATTCTATCCAGTTGAACTACGGGTGCCTGTTTGCGATTGTGGCGCAAAACTAACAAAAATTATTTAAGGTTGCAGTACATTTTGCACTTTTTCTGCAGCTTCTTTTAAAGTTATTGCGGAAGTTACTTTCAGCCCGGATTCGTCAATGATTTTTGCGCCTTCTTCGGCATTGGTTCCTTGCAGGCGGACGATGATTGGTATCTGTATGTCTCCAATGGACTTATAGGCTTCCACAACGCCCGTCGCAATACGGTCGCAGCGAACGATGCCGCCGAACACGTTGATCAATATGGCTTTCACCTTGGGGTCTTTCAATATGATTCGAAAGCCTGCTTCCACGGTTTGTGCATTGGCGCCTCCTCCCACATCAAGGAAGTTCGCAGGCTCTCCACCGGAAAGCTTGATCATGTCCATGGTAGCCATGGCCAAGCCGGCTCCATTGACCATGCAACCCACATTTCCGTCCAGTTTTACGTAATTCAATCCGGATTCACCGGCTTCCACTTCCAGCGGGTCTTCTTCGTCCAAATCCCGCATTTCTGCCAGGGGTTTATTTCGGAAGAGCGCGTTGTCGTCTATGTTTACCTTTGCGTCTACCGCCAAGATTTGATCGTCTGACGTCTTTAAAACAGGGTTGATTTCAAATTGTGAGGCATCCGTGGCATCGTAAGCAGCATATAGCGCCATTATAAATTTCACCATTTCTTTAAAAGCATTCCCCTCCAAACCCAGCTGGAAAGCAACTTTTCGCGCCTGGTAGGGCTGGATTCCGAGGGAAGGGTCTACCCATTCCTTGATAATTTTCTCAGGACTATGCTCGGCTACTTCTTCAATGTCCATGCCGCCTTCCGTGGAAGCCATGATGACGTTGCTTCCCGCAGCTCTGTCCAGCAAGATCGACAGGTAATACTCTTTGGGTTCGGATTTTCCGGGATAGTAAACGTCTTGCGCTACCAAAATCTTCTTCACCAATTTTCCATCCTCACCGGTTTGGATCGTTACCAGTGTACCATTCAGTATCTTACCGGCCTTTTCGGGAACCTCATCGAGCGATCTTGCCAATACCACTCCCCGGGACCCGGTTTCTTTGATTTCTCCTTTTCCTCTGCCACCGGCATGGATTTGGGCTTTCAGAACATACCAGGAAGTACCAGTGGTTTCATTGAGCTTTTTTGCGGCTTCCAGTGCGGATTCCGGGCTGTCCGCCACAATACCTTCCTGTATTTTGACTCCGTAAGACTTTAATACTTCCTTTGCTTGATATTCGTGTATATTCATTCTAGTCAAATTTTTGCCCGAAGTTAATGTCAAATGTCCGATTATTCAAGGGTTGTGTCTCGCTTTTTGGGCAAATAGGAAAACATTGTTTGTTTTTTACTACCTTATATTGATCTATGGCGTTATAAATCAGCGGTATAGTAAAATGCACACGGATAAACCGCCGCCGCTACCCGCTTTTTTGAAAATTTCATTAATTTTACCACCGTTCCAGTTTTTGAACTTCGTCTACTTACCACGTTTATCTATGCTGATTGCACAATCGATTCAAAAATACTACGGTGATCTTCACGTGTTGAAAGGGGTAAACGTCTCCATACAAAAAGGCGAAATTGTCTCCATCGTCGGTGCATCCGGTGCCGGTAAAAGCACTTTGTTACACATTTTGGGTACCTTGGATAAAGCCGATTCCGGAACCCTGGAAGTAGAGGGATTGGATATCTTGAAATTGACCGGCGATAGACTAGCTACTTTTAGAAATGATCGGATTGGCTTTATTTTTCAATTTCACAACCTCCTGCCGGAGTTTACCGCCGAGGAGAATATTTGGATCCCCGGCCTGATGGGGAAAAAACCGGAAAACGTCCTGAAGAAGCGGACGCAAGATCTGGCGAAATTACTGGGGATACAAAGCCGGCTGTCTCACAAACCCGCCGCATTGTCCGGTGGAGAGCAGCAGCGTGTGGCCGTTGCCAGAGCCCTTGTTAATAACCCCGACATGATTTTTGCCGATGAACCCAGTGGCAACCTGGACACCCAAAATGCCCAATCCTTGCACGAACTTTTTTTTAAACTGCGGGACGAATTTGGGCAGTCCTTTGTAATTGTGACGCATAACCAAAGCCTGGCCGGCATGTCTGATCGGATGCTGACCATGGAGGACGGAAAGATATTGGCTTGAAATAGAGGACCTGCGGTATCTTTGGTTCCCGTTAATCATGGATTCAAAAATTAATTTTTATCTTTGGTACTTCAAAACTGCAGGCTATGGTATTAGAATTTGAAAAACCTATCGCTGATCTGGAGCATAAACTCCACGAGATGATACAATTGGCAAAAGGGAAAAACATTGATTTATCGGCTGATATACAGTCTCTGGAAGAAAAACTTCAGACATTGAAAAAAGAGACCTTTCAAAACCTTACCCGATGGCAGCGGGTACAGCTTTCCCGCCACGGTGACCGGCCCTATGCCCTGGATTACATCTACGAAATGACCAATGATTTTATCGAATTGCACGGAGACCGCACGGTAAAAGACGACAAGGCCATGATTGGAGGTTTGGGCGATATCGATGGTCGGACCGTTATGTTTATTGGTCAGCAGAAGGGAAGAAATACCAAGCAACGACAGGAACGAAATTTCGGCATGGCCAATCCCGAGGGGTACCGCAAGGCCCTGCGGTTGATGAAAATGGCCGAAAAATTTAATAAACCCATCATTACATTGATTGACACACCGGGGGCCTTCCCTGGCATAGAGGCCGAGGAGCGTGGTCAGGGAGAAGCGATCGCCAAAAACCTCCGGGAGATGTTCAAGCTCAGGGTGCCGGTGATTTGCATCATCATTGGGGAGGGGGCATCTGGCGGTGCACTGGGTATCGCTATCGGTGACCGGGTCTTGATGTTGGAAAATACCTGGTATTCAGTGATTTCCCCCGAATCCTGTTCCTCGATCCTATGGCGAAGTTGGGACTATAAGGAACAGGCTGCCGAGGCTCTGAAACTCACCGGCCCGGACATGAAAAATCACGGCTTGATCGATGGCATCATTGAGGAACCGCTGGGAGGTGCTCATCGAAACATGCTGGACATGGCTGCGCGTATCAAGCAAACCATTATCAAATCATTAAAGGAATTGGATAAAATCAGTCCTGAGAAACGCATTGCCAGTCGGATCGAAAAATTCTGCTCCATGGGGGTTGTCAATGAGTAAGCCAAATCTGTCCAAGCTTCCCAAATCCAGTACCGTATTTTGAAAAAAAACCATTCGATAGGAATTGTTCTTTCCGGTGGTGGGGTAAGAGGAATCGCCCACCTGGGGATCTTACAGGCGCTAAACGAGAAGGGTATTTACCCGGACTACCTGTCGGGCAGCAGTGCCGGCGCCATCGCAGCGGTGATGTATGCTTACGGCTACAAACCTCAGGAAATATTGGACATCATCGTTCAAACGAACTATTTCAAGTTCTTCAAACCAGCCATCAGTTTCAAAGCATTGCTGAAAATGGACAGGCTTGCGGATTTGTTTAAAAAATACCTTCCGGTGGATGATTTTTCAGCGTTGAAAATCCCCACCTTTCTCGCAGCCACCAATATCCTTACCGGGCAGACGGTGTACTTTTCCGAGGGCCCCATCATTCGGCGAATCATGGCGTCCTCCTGCATTCCCGGGATGTTTGAGCCCATTTCGTTGGATGGCGCCTATTTCGTGGACGGAGGAGTGCTGAATAACCTCCCGGTGGAGCCGCTATTGGATCGCTGCCAGACCATCATCGGTGTCAATTGCAACCATTTACCCGAACTCCAATCCATTGGTCACGTGAAGGGGCTCATCGAACGTACGGTGATTTTGTCGATGAACTACAATGTCTACAGCCGAAAACACCATTGTGATTTTTTTATTGAGCCCCCGGGGTTGGCCAGTTTCGGCGTGTTGGAAATCAAGAAAGCCAAGGAAATATACGCTGCAGGCTATGCTGCCTGCCTGGAGGCCTTGCAGGACAGTCCCGCACTGGAAGCATTAGGCAGCAAAAACCTGGATTCGATCAAACCATGAAAGTACTCGCTCGTTTTGTATTTTGGATCACTGGCTGGAAAGTATCCGGCGAATGGCCAGAAGGGGTCAAAAAGGCCGTATTGATCGCCATTCCCCACACCAGCAACTGGGACCTGCTGTACGCCCGGTCTGCTTTTTACCTGATGGGAGTTCCCGTCCGGTTTACCATCAAAAAGGAAGTGATGGTCGGTCCCCTTGGCTGGCTTATCAAGGCGCTGGGGGGGATTTCCATCGACCGTAGCCGCATGCCCGGAAAACGAAAACAAACCTATACACAAGCCATGATTCAAATGCTGCGCGAACGAGAGGATCTGGTCATTATGGTTACCCCGGAAGGTACCCGAAGTTATGCCCCGCGCTGGAAATCCGGATTCTACCACATCGCACAGGGAGCCGGCGTTCCGGTGGTAATTGGGTTTTTAGACTACAAGCGAAAGCTGGCAGGAATAGGCCCTGTCATCATTCCGGACGGCAACATGGAAGCCCAAATTGAAGAAATGAAAGCCTTTGGCCGGACCATTACCGGAAAGTATCCCGAGCAGGGAATTCGCTGATTAGAAAAATAGCGGGCGGGATCGAAAATTCAGGAATGATTTTTGAAGCAAATCCGGTAGTTAACCGAACCACTACCGATGATCAAACGAAACCTTAAAAAGCTTAAAAACTATACTGTTTTTGAGATACTGTCAGACAGCGTAAAGGAATTTGGAAAAAGCGATTCCATGACCTTTGCGGCTTCTACCGCGTTTTACACCATTTTTTCACTACCTGCGCTGCTTATTATTGTATTAAATATCGCGTCTGTTTTGTACAGTGAAAATACCGTAAAAGACGAATTGCTGGCGCAGGTATCCGGATTGGTGGGCGATGAAAGTGCAGAAACCCTGGACGAAGTCATGAAAAACGTATCCATTAGCGGTCAGGGCATGTACACCCGGGCTTTGGGAATCGGGATCTTGATCTTTTCCGCCACGACGGTATTTGTCAGCCTTCAAAACAGCATCAATCATATCTGGCACATCAAATCCAAACCGGAAAAAGGTTTGCTAAAATTTGTGATAAACCGGCTCCTAAGCTTTTCCATGGTGGCGTCCATTGGCTTTTTACTCCTGGTATCCCTGCTGGCAGATGCACTGATTGTGATTTTTTTGAATTACTTTTCGACGATTTTTGATAGCGATACCTTAAAAATGGCCTCGGTTATCAACTTTCTTGTGACGCAGGGTATATTAATTCTGGTATTTGGCTTGATGTACAAAATACTTCCGGATGCCGTGGTGAAGTGGAAGGATGTCTGGTTGGGCGCATTTGTAACCATGCTGCTGTTTGGCCTGGGTAAGTACCTGATCGGGCTGTATATGGGAAATGCGGACGTGGGCAGCTATTACGGTACTGCAGGATCACTGGTGGTAGTGCTGATTTGGGTGTACTATTCGGCGGTGATTTTTTTGTTCGGCGCCCAACTAACCTATTTTATCGCAGAGAACATCGGTGGACAGGTAACCCCCATCAAGGAGGCAGTTAAAATTCAGACCATAGAAATGGACGAGGACAATGCCGTTGAAACGGCAAAAGATACTGCCTGAATGGTATCTCAGGCATTGAATCCGCCATCTACCGTGAAAACGGCTCCCGTAGTGTAGCTGGATGCTGGCGAGGCCAAAAACAAGGCCATGGCTCCAATTTCCCCCTCTTCCCCGATTCGTTTGAGGGGAAGATCAGATAGGAATTTCTCCTTAATCGTTTCATTGGACCACAGCACTTCACTAAATTTTGTTTTGATCAACCCGGGACAAATGGCATTTACACGAATATTATACGTCCCCCATTCTTTGGCAAGCGCCTTCGTTAGGGAATTCAGTGCCGACTTGCTGACGCTGTACAGTCCCAGTCCCTTTTCCGGCGATAAGGCAGCGGTGGAGCTGATATTGATAATGGATGCCGAAGCAGATTGCCTCAGGTAGGGTAAACTAAGCTTGGAAAGCTCAAACGGAGCCTTGAGGTTCACGTCAAGAATTTTGTCAAACACCGCCAGTTCATTTTCTTCAATGGGCCCAAATACGGGATTGGTCGCAGCATTATTTACTAAAATATCAATTTGGCCGTACTTTTCAATGGTCTGATTGATTAGGTTTTGCCGATCTTCGGGGTAGCCAATATTGTTAGCAATCCCGATCACCTCGTATCCTTTCTCCCGAAGCTTGTGCGTCACCTCATCCAATCGTTCCTGATTCCGGCTGTTGATCACCACCTTTGCACCAGCCGCCGCAAAAAAATGAGCAATCGAAAAACCAATACCTCTACTGGCACCTGTAACGATGGCAACTTTGTTTTGAAGCGAAAACAGCGAACTTAAATCCATGGTCTATTTGGTAGAAAAATCAATTTTTAATGTTTCAGGTACAATTTAGCGTATTCCTATGAATTTCACACATCCGCTTATCATTTAATTTTCGTGGATTAAAGCCCCAAAGGTATCAACTGGAAAAACCTGGGCCCGCCTTGAGCAAACGGGCATGCCGCTACCAACCCGCAGAGGGATTTCCCAGTGGATATCGACGGGAAAGCGCGGGGGACTTTCCCAATTCAGGAATGGGACAGGGTAGGAGACTACCGGAAGGCGGTGAGATCAGGTGCAAGAGAGCCAACTAGGGGTTTTTGGACGATTCATCCGTTGTATCCCCTTTTTGGGTATCTGCATCAAAATTTGATACCTCCTTGCCGATCACCTCCTTGGATGAGAGTTCCTGCGTCCGGTCTACCTGGCCCTTTTTTCGACTAAAAATTCGCTTGAAAATCAAATACAACGCAAGCGCGACAGCCAGTACAAACAAAAATCCGATTACTAAATCCATAATTCATAAATTTGGTTTTACATGCTTTGGCCTAACTAGCACAAGAAAGGTGCCTAATCGCTTTTCTACGCTAGTTTATTTCCGAAAACCCAGTAAGTGTGGACCCGGTACAATCACTAAAACAGTTTGCCCTGAACCGGCTGACTTTTAAAAGGCGTATTACTTCCCTTGAGAATCTCAAAAAATAATTTTAAGAAGCCGTTTTTCCAGCTCTCGGCATTTATCTTGATATCACCGGGCTCCAGGGATACCGAACCCGTCACCTTGGTGTAGCCAATCATCATGCTCCATAGGGTATAAAACGCACTTTCTGCATGCAAATCCGGACGGATGCTGCCGTCCTGTATACCCATGGAAATGGCTTTGATTCCCAGTTTAGCCAGATCGTGATGACTTTGAAGCAGTTTGGTAAAATAGGGACTTTCCAAAATCAGGGGGCTGACCTTTTCTCTTTGCACCTGATAAGAATCAAGCACGGACAGAAAGTCGAGCAGGGCGTCATGGAAGACCGCTTTTTCCCGGGCAAACGAGAGGTAGCCCTCGACCAGCGTGGTCATTATTTCCAAACCGGTTTTTTCCTTTGGTTTTCCAAAGGATTTGTTGAACAGCTCTTTCAACTCATCCATGCCCTTTTTTGTGAGGGCCAGGTACAGGTCTTCTTTACTCTTGTAGTAAAAGTAAATCAGTCCCTTACTAATTCGCGTTTTCCTGGCAACGTCCGCCATTGTGCTAACATGCAGCCCCTTTTCACCAAAAAGCTGGATCGCCGCCTCCAGGATTTTTTTCTCTCGCTGTTGTCTTTCGTAAACGCCCATTCTTGAGTCTGGCTGTTCATCGGGATTCCACGCATGCCGTGGGTTTCATTAACCGGTGATGGTGATGATAAAATAGTTCTTTTTCCCCTTTTGCACGAGCAGATAGGTTTCCTGAAGCAAGGGGATCTCCGGTTTGGCATGGGGATCCGTGATTTTAATCTTATTGATAGAGAGTCCTCCCCCCTGTATCAATTTTCGCGCTTCGCCCTTGGATGCGAAAATCGTTTGGTCTGCACAAAGCAGTTCGACCACATTTTCCGCGTTAAGATAGGAGGAGCGTTCTACCGGCATGACGGGCACGCCGTCAAACACCTGAAGAAAGGTGCGTTCGTCCAGGGAAGCAAGGTCTTCCAGGGAGGATTTGCCAAAAAGGATTCCGGAGGCTTTTAGGGCCATTTCGTAGTCTGCCTCACTGTGGATACGAATGGTTACATCTTTGGCGATGGCTTTTTGGAGTAGGCGAAGGTGTGGTCCTTCTGCGTGCTCTTTTTCCAGCGCTTCGATTGCCTCACGGTCCAGCGTGGTGAATATGCGAATGTATTTTGCGGCATCGGCATCCGATACGTTAAGCCAGAATTGATAAAATGCGTAGGGAGAGGTTTTTTCCGGGTCCAACCAAACGCTTCCCCCTTCGGTCTTCCCAAATTTGCTTCCGTCTGCCTTGGTGATCAGGGGAACGGTCAGCGCATACGCTTCTCCGCCTTCTTTTTTTCGAATCAGCTCGGTCCCGGTCACAATATTGCCCCATTGATCGGAGCCCCCCAGTTGGATGCTGCAATTTTGATGCTTCCACAGGTGGTAAAAGTCGTAGCCCTGTATGAGTTGATAGGTAAATTCGGTAAAGGAAAGACCATTTCCCTCTTCCAACCTCCGCTTTACGGAGTCCTTGGCCATCATGTAGTTGACCGTTATGTATTTCCCCACATCCCGAATAAACTCCAGGAAGGAAAAGCCGGCCATCCAGTCGTAATTATTGACCAACAGCGCCTGATTGGACTTGTCCGAACCGAAATCAAGGAATTTTTCCAGCTGCTTTTGAATTCCGGCGATGTTCCGATCCAGGGTCTCTTCGTCAAGCAGGTTTCGTTCGGCGGATTTAAAGGAGGGGTCACCGATCATTCCGGTGGCGCCGCCTATCAGGGCTACCGGCTGGTGTCCGGCCCGCTGAAAGTGAAGCAAGGTCATGACGCCCACCAAATGCCCAATATGCAGGGAGTCTGCCGTAGGGTCAAAGCCCAAATAGGCGGTTGCCTTCCCCTTGTTGAGATGTTCTTCAATACCTGCGGTCATGTCTTGTAGCATTCCCCGCCACCGTAATTCCTCTATAAAATTATTCATGCGTGTGCTCCTGGTTACTTGCGAGCGCAAATATACGGGTTCCGTACCAAAGGAAGGAAGATTTGTTCCTTATTCTATCCACTACCCAACATAGCGACACTTGTTCCAGAGGCGGATTTTGTCCTATCCACCTGAATTGTGGAAAGCAATCGGCTCTACATAGCGTTTTTTTGCCTAACTTTTGTGTCAAATAACCACCGCCATGAAAAATTTCTTGATACTTCTGGTACTTGGTACCCTTAGTTTCGGTAGCCCCAGTCCGGCTCAGCAAGTTGAACCCAACTACGAAGAGTCCGGGGTACCGGATTATTCGCTACCCGACCCGCTACGGTTTGAAGCGGGTGGTCAGGTAAACCATGTGGAGGACTGGTTGGAACGTCGAAAGGAGCTGGTTACGCTATTTGAAAAGCATGTGTATGGAAAATCCCCGGACTGGGATGGGGAGCTGCATGCCGAAACCTTGTTTGAAAACCCGAATTTCCTGGCGGGAAAAGCCAGCAGAAAGGGCGTCAGGCTGCACCTGAAACGAAATGGGAGAGAAGTGTTTTTCGATCTTTTGCTGTTTTACCCGAACACGGGCCAGCCGGTTCCGGCTTTTCTCGGGTTGAATTTTTATGGGAACCACACCCTCGCTAGCGATGCCCAGGTTCCTGTGACCGAGGCCTGGATTCGAAACAACGAGGCCATGGGCAGTAGCGGTAACCGGGCTTCTGAGGCCGGCAGGGGAAAACGGATTCCCAATTGGCCCTACGAAGCGATCATTTCCAGGGGATACGGCTTGGTCAGCCTGTACTACGGCGAAGTAGATCCGGATTTTGACGATGGCTTTCGGAATGGGGTACATGCTCTGTATCCGGAAGAACGTAGAAATGAGGCATCCTGGGGCAGTATTGCTGGCTGGGCATGGGGCCTTTCCCGGGTGATGGATTTCCTCGAAAGCGAATCCTGGATACAGCCGGAAAAAGTAGCCGTGTTGGGCCACAGTCGTTTGGGAAAAGCGGCGTTGTGGGCTGGTGCCGTGGACACCCGTTTTGCACTGGTCATTTCCAACAATTCCGGCTGCGGGGGAGCGGCACTTTCCCGGAGGAAATACGGAGAAACGGTAGCCAGGATCAACCGTTCGTTTCCCCATTGGTTTGCCGCAAATTTTAACCAATACAACGAAAACGAAGCCGCTTTACCCATCGATCAGCACCAGCTGCTGGCCCTTATGGCACCACGTCCGGTTTACGTCGCCAGCGGCGTGGAAGATCGCTGGGCGGATCCCAGGGGAGAGTTTTTGTCTTGTGTAGCGGCAAGTCCCGTATATGCGTTGTTTGGTCTGCAGGGGATGCCCGTCACCGCACAGCCACCGGTGGACGAGCCGGAAATGGGGCATATTGGCTACCATGTCCGTTCCGGAGGCCACGGTTTATTGCCGTACGACTGGGAGCAATACCTGGACTTTGCTGACATGCATTTTTAATACCTCCAGTTGGCGTTGCCGGGAGGGCAGGGGAGGATGGTCTGGATGAGGCGTTTCTTTCTTAAATCGGTAAAATAAATCGATACCTCGTGCGACACGTGCGCTGGCGTGCTAAATCGGTTCAGCATATAATCGTAGCTGTAAGCCATGGTAATCCCGTCCAAAAGGCTAAATCCCAAGACGGCGTTGATGGAGTTTTGGTCGGGCAGGTCGTTAAATCGGGTGACGTTTCGAAAGCCAAGACCACCGATGAAGTTTTCTACCTGTAGTTGGGGGATGACCTCGATTTGTTGAAAGGTACCCTGTCGCTTGTAGTTAAAGGAGACAGAAAAAACATTGCGAATCCGGTTAGTTTTGAACATGCGGTTGTCGAGGTCTTTGACGTACCCGCCATGAAACCCCCATTTAATGGGCAGGTTGTTGCCAACGCCATCGTCCAAAAAGCCCACATTGGGTTGCGTCAGATGGGCACTGCTGACTCCCAACCAAAAGTCCCGTCCCTGCAGCAGCGCGCCAAAGGAGATATCCGGGTACCAGTTGCTGTCTTCGCCGGGAAGCCGGTCGATGCTGCTTGGATTGATGCTTCGGGTAAGTAGGTTGATCTGGTCGCCAAAAACCAATTCCTGTAAGGTAAGGCTGCGGTTGACCACCCCAAACTGCCCGCCAAAACGGAGAAAGGTAGATTCATCCAGGTTGAGCCGGTAGGAGATGTAGCCCGCAAGGTCTGCCGAGCGGATTTTTAAAAAGGATTCGGTAAACTGGGAGGCAGAAAGGCCCACACCCAGCCTGGAATCTGTCAGGTAGGTGTCGTAGTAGAAACCGGCGGCATTGAAATCGTAGCCGAAACCCGGCCACTGCTTGCGGTAGTTGATCCCGACGCGTGTCGTTTCCATCGCTCCGGCAAATGCAGGACTGAGGTTTAGCGGCGCCGCGTAAAACTGCGTAAAATGAAAATCCTGCGCCCGGATTTCTTCCAAATTCATCAATAAGTAGGCCCCGATCAGGGCGACGATCCGTAAATACCTCATTCCAAAAGCATCAATGCACCGGTATCAGAAAAGTTCCTGCCATCGGTAGTCGTAAAATCAATTTTGTACACGTAATTACCCGGGATGGCTTGTTGCCCCCGGTAACTGCCATCCCATCCCTGGGAATCCAGGTCTTCGGTATGGAATAAAATCTCTCCCCATTTGTTCATGACGGTGAAAGAAAGCGTTTCGATGTAGAGAAATTTCGGGAAGAAGTGGTCGTTGATACCGTCCCCGTTTGGACTAAATACGTTTGGTACTTCCAGGAAATAATCCAGGATTTCGATTTGAAAACTGCTGTTCGTAGCACAGCCCCAGTCATCATAAGCCGTCAGCTCCACAGTGTAGGTTCCGGCTTCCTGATAGCGGTGAACTGGCGCCGCTTCCAGGCTGTTGTTGCCGTCCCCAAAATCCCAATAATAGGAGCGGATATTGCCACTGCTGTTGTTGATAAATTGCACCTCGTAGTTGACCAGGTTTTCTCCGTAGACCGGGAAGGAGGCGGAGGCAAAATCGCCTTCCACCAGTACCTGACTGTTGTCCACCACAAAACTTCTGGATTGCCTGCATCCGAAGCCGTCGGTCACCGTTACCGAATAGGTTCCGGGTTCGCTGGTGACCATGCGGTACCCATCTTCAGAAACGTTTCCACTGCTCCATTCGATGGTATAGGGCGCTACGCCTCCATCCACGTTGATGTCAAAAGTCTCCGTAATCTCCCTGGGTTCGCAACTCGAAGTGGTGGTGGACACCATGTCGATACGGATGGGCGAAGGCCGGTTTACCTGGAACGTCTGACTGACAAAGCATCCGGATTGATCGGTGATCTCCACGGAATAGCTCCCGTTGGTCAGATTTGCTATCCCGGCGGTAGTGGCTCCATTGCTCCAGTTGTAAGCATAGGGTGGCGTTCCTCCCGATACCACCAGGTCAATGGACCCGCTTTGCCCGTCTTCACAGGAAAGCGCATCCTGAATTTGCTCTACCACCACCAAGAGGTCAGGCTCCACCAAATTGAAGGTTCGTTCCAGCGTACAGCCCTTTGCATCTTCGAGCAGCACCCGGTATTCGCCCGGACCCAGGTTAAACAGGGACGACTGCTCGGGTCCGTGATCCCAAATGGCCCGAACCGGTGCCTCCCCACCCTCCAGGTTGAGGAGAATGCTTCCATCCGCCGCCCCGTGACAGGAGATGGGGACCACCTCCGGATCGATCGCAAATACCGGAAGATCTTCAATGACGGTTTCCCGCACCTGCGTACAGCCGTTTGCATCGGTGACCGTCACCTGGTAAAAGCCCGGTCCGATGCCGGTAAATTCCCGTAAGGTGGAACCGATGTTCCAACTTACCTGATAGGGTTCCACACCGCCCTGAATGTCCACGTACAGGTTGGCGTCGTTGGCATTGTAGCAGGAAATGGCCGTTTGATTGAGTGTCACCTCGAGGGCTGCCTCCGGCTGCACCACCTCAATTTCCCCGATTCCGGCACTACAACCGTTGGCATCCACCACGGTCAATGCATAGTTTCCGGACGGTATGTCGGTCAGGTTTTGGCTGTTCGTATCGATGAGCTGCCCGTTCCTTCTCCATTCAAAGCGGTAGGAATCGGGAACACCCCCACTTACCGCGATCGCTATGGATCCGGTGGACTCGCCAAAACAAAGTACGTCCACCTTTTCGTCCAGGGATACCTGAAGGGGATCAGGTTGAACCAGCTCAAATTCGCGCAGCACTTCGCAATCGTTTTCATCGATGACCCGTGCCTGATAGGTGCCGGGAGAAAGTCCGGAAATAGCCGCAGCATCCGATAGAAAACCATCAGGACCGGTCCAGCTGTAGCGGTAGTTGCCCGTTCCCCCTGCCGCGGTCAGGCTGATAGACCCATTGTCTGCCCCGTGGCATTGAATGGCAAAGCCGTTGAAATCGGATACCTCTGCATCCACCGTCACCGGTTCAGGCGACTGGATTTCCAGCAGATCGGATTGCTGCGTACACCCGTTCTCATCCCGAAGGCTCACCTGATAGGTACCGGGAGCGAGGTTTTCGACAAACGGTTCCGAGGAAATAAACCCATCCGGTCCGGTCCAGTCAAACGTATAGGTACCCGATCCACCGGAAACGTTGACCCGAATGAAGCCGTCTGTGGCGCCAAAGCAACTGACACCGAATCCGGAGTAATCCGAGACCTCAATGGAGTCGATCCGTACGCCTGCCTCGGGCTGGGTGATTACCAGCTCGGTCATGTCTTGTTGGCAACCGTTGCCGTCCGTTACTTCTGCGCGGTAGGTGCCCGCAGGAAGGTTTTCCACGATCCAACTCGTCTCTGCGCTGTCGTCCAACTCACGGACAATGGTACCCCCGGCATCCAGTAGCCGGTACCGGTACGGCGGAAGGGAGGATTGGCTTAGGCTGATTCCCAGCCTGCCCGTTTCCTGTCCAAAACAGGCAACGTCTACTTTCTCCTCGGTCAACTCGATGATTTCCAGCCCCTGTGGTGCCAGCAGGTTGTAGCTGCTGCTAATCTGACAGCCGTTTTGGTCCGTGATGAGTACGTCGTACAGGCCGGCCTCCAGGTTTTCCAGCTCGGCAGTCCCGGCACTGAAGCCATTGGGCCCGGTCCAGTTGATGGAAAGCGGGGCCACTCCTCCGGAAAGGGATAGTTCGATAAAGCCGTTGTTTCCCCCATCACACTGAATGGCAAATCCGTTGTAATCGGAAACGTTATCTCCAAGTGTTAGGGGTTCGGGACTGGTCAATTCGGCGGTTTCTGAAAGGATGCAGCCGTTTTCATCCGTGACGGTCAATACATAGCTGCCGGGCTCCAGGTCGGTGAGTGAGGCCTGTTCGGAGGTAAAGCCATTGGGGCCTTCCCAGGAAAAGGTATAGGTCCCGGAACCTCCGCTCACGGTTGCCTCGATAAATCCGTCTCCGGCACCAAAACAACTGATGCCAAAGCCATTGTAATCGGAAGTCTCGATGGATTCGATTTGCACCCCTTGCGCTGGCTGGCTGACCTCCAGGTCTGCAAGCTCCTGTGTACAGCCGTTTGCATCCGTTACCTGCACCCGGTAGTTGCCGGCGGGAAGGTTTGATACGATCCAGCTGGTATCCGCAAGGGAGGGTGCTTCCCGTACGAGCGTGCCCTCGGAATCCTCCAGCCGGAAAGCGTAAGGAGCCGACGATCCACGCGTTAGGGTAACCCCCAGGCTTCCCGTTTGCTGCCCAAAACAGGCCACATCTACCTTTTCATCGGTCAATTCAATCAGTTCCAGGCTCTCAGGTTCCAGCAAATTGTAACTATTGCTGATCTCACAGCCGTTTTGGTCGGTGACGATGAGTTCGTAGAGGCCTGCGCTCAGGTTTTCCAGGGAAGGAGCATCCGAAACAAACCCTTCCGGACCGGTCCAGGCAACGGTAAGCGGTGCCGCGCCCCCGGAAAGGCTCAGGTTGATGAATCCCTGATCGCCACCATTGCATTGGATAGCAAAGCCATTGAAATCAGAAACTTCCGCCGATAGCTCCAGGGGCTCGGGTTCCGTTACCTCAAAGGTTTCGGCAAGCGTACAGCCTGTATTGTCGGTAACCAGTAACTCGTAGGTTCCGGGATCCAGATTGGCGATGGAACTGCTCTCGGAGGTAAAGCCGTTTGGACCGGTCCAGGCGTAGCTCACATCGCCCAGGCCACCGATGGCCTCCAGGGAGATAAAGCCATCTCCTGCCCCCTGGCAGGAGATACCGAATCCATTGTAGTCGGAGACACTGACGTTTTCCAGTTCTAAACCGTTTTCTGGCTGAATAATGGGGATGTCTTCGACTGTATCCGTACAGCCGTTGCCATCGGTGACACGTACCCAGTAGTTGCCTGCCTCCAGGTTGGCAAATTCATACAATTCCTCGGTAAATTCGCTAATGGTCCGCAGCGGGTCGGCTTCCCCCATCAGACCAAGGTCCAGCTGAAAAGGAGGTAGGGAAAGGGTCAATGATACAGTCAAGGCGCCCGTATCTTCACCAAAACAAGTAATGTTCACCCGCTCTTCGGGTATTTCGTTGATGACCAGTTGCGTCGGTTGTTCGATCAAATAATTGGCTGCTGCAGTACAGCCGTTTTCATCCGTAACGGTAAGTTCGTAGTTCCCCGGCTCCAGATTGGTTAGCTCGGGCTGATCCGATGCGAATCCATCCGGACCGGTCCAGCTGTAGGTATAGGTACCGGTGCCCCCTTCGGGCAGGGAGCTAATCCGCCCATCGGCGGCACCGAAGCAGCTGATTTGAAAACCGTTGTACTGCGGAATATCCGCACCTACCGTCAATGGCGGAGGCGCGCTCATTTCAACCGAACCCAGGGTAGCCGTACAGCCGTTTTCGTCGGTGACCACAAATTGGTATTGGCCCGGTGAAAGATCAAAGATATCCTTTTCGGTGGATTCAAAGCCATCCGGTCCGGTCCAGAGGAAATCCAATTCCCCCTCACCTCCTGTAATGGTCAGTTCGATGCTCCCGTCGGTGGCCCCGGCACAAGAAAGCTGAAATCCATTGTAATCCGAGATTACCGGCTCCTCAATGAGCAGACCGGTGGCCGGCTGTTCGATTTGAATGCCATCCAGATCGAAGGTACAACCAAAAGAGTCGGTGATGCGCACGCGGTATTCTCCCGCCGGGAGATTGTTGAAAAATATCGGGGCAAAGCCCAGCGAAACGATGGGCGCGCCGATCGGGTTTGTATCCCCATCCCGGAAAGCCTCGAAAAAGTAGGGAGGCGTAGTGGGTCCGTCCACCTCTACCACAATGGTTCCGGTCGCTTCACCGAAACACAGCACGTCTTCCCGCAAATCCGTGCGCTCCGTCATGGAAAGGGGCGGGGGCTCCGCGATCGAAAAGTTTTCGGCAAGGAAACAACCGTTTGCATCGGTAAGCAAAACGGCATAATCTCCGGCAGGCAATCCCTGGCGTAGGAACGGACCGTCTCCGGCTTGCTCCACCAACTCCGTCAATCCAGTCGGGTCCGGAAGTTCCAGGTCGGTAAAATTGCCCCGATACCAATCGACGGTGTACGGATTCGTTCCTCCGGAGGGCGAGATACTCAGCAAGCCGTCTCCCGCACCGTTGCAGGATATGTCGGTGGAGTTGGCATTGAGGTCCAACGGATCCGGACCATCCAATACAAAAATAGGGGTAGTAATCGTACAGACCAGGGGCTCGGCATCGGGAATCTCAAACCGCCGCACGCTTTCGGTTATCTCGGCGTAATACCCGCCGGCAGCCAGGCCCGTAAGGCTGCTGTTCATGCCCGTCACGGTACCACCCTCTTCCACCAATTCATTGGCTCCAACACCCAGTTCGGTCCCGCCAGCGGTAAACCATTCAATGGCATATTCCCGGGCAGCGTTGATGGGACTACCCGCAAAGGGCTGTGACCAGCCCCCGCTGATATACAAATCAATTTGCCCGTCGGACGCTCCAAAGCAGGTAGGATCGGTGAGTGTTTCCACTGCCTGAATGGGTTCGGGCAATACGATTTCAAAGGGTTCCGATCCCATGCATCCGAAGCGATCGGTTACCTCAAGGGTGTAATTACCTGCCGCTAGATTATCTGTACTCACGACGACATAATCCTCGGTAAGGCTGACGATGTCGAATAGTTCGGTTACCAGATTTCCCTCGTCGTCGAAAATACCAAAAAAGCCAAGGGGCACTTCGGCATTGTATATGATGTATTCGACCACCCCTCCGGGATCGCCGGCACACAAGGGGCCGGCTACGTTCAAGTCAAAATCCAGGGAATAGGCTTCCCCAATGGGTCCGGCATCCCGCTGGAAAGTTCTTCCCAGGTTGTCTTCCACCTGGATGATGTAGGC
The DNA here is from genome assembly GCF_900109255.1 of Cyclobacterium xiamenense. Taxonomy (NCBI): domain Bacteria; kingdom Pseudomonadati; phylum Bacteroidota; class Cytophagia; order Cytophagales; family Cyclobacteriaceae; genus Cyclobacterium; species Cyclobacterium xiamenense. Next base: position 625,897 of record NZ_FNZH01000001.1, read on the forward strand.
ACTGTTTCGATCCAGTGGCAGACCCGTTCCGCCAAAGGTAGCGGAAGCACTGCTCTGACCGGGAAAGTTGCTGTTGAAGGTGATGACGTCGATGACCTCCTCGTCCTGAGTCAACAAGGTAAAGGTAAAGGGAAAGGATTCGGAGGCCACACCCGGATCAGGTCTGTAGGCCCTCACGGTCAGGGAGATGGTACCCAAACAAGTATTTTCGCTGTAGTTGGTTTGGGTCATCGGTGGAACCACCAAAACGGTTAGTCCGTAGGTTGCATCATCGGCACCGTCGCTTACCTGAACATTAACCGTGATTTCCTCCCCGGCTGCTGCCCAGTTTTCGTCGTATTCGATGGTTCGGGTAATGGCGTTTCCCGAACGGAGGTAACCCGTCCCATCCTCAACCTGCAGGGTAAGGTTCGAAGGGTCGCCATCGTAATCGATGGAAAGCATGTCCAGGGAAATCTCTAGCGTTTCGTCATAAAATATGCGTACATCCTGCTGTCCGGTAATGGAGATCGGCGCAAAACTATCCCAGACAGTTCCGCTTGTCTGCAAAGCTGTAATCCCCAGCACCAGCCCGGTCAGCCAGCCTACACTCCCCGTTATTTTCAGGCGAAAAAGCAACCTCCTCAAAAAATTACGCACGATAAAAAACAATTTTAATTATTAGAAATACAAATTTGTGAGTATAATCTATCCCAAAACCAAAATTAGTGAATTGTACCAGAAATTTTCTTAATTCGGTTGATTATTTATGGAATTATTTCAGAATATAGGCAAATAAGTCCCTGACCTGCTGTTCGTTCAATGGCTCCAGCAAGCGTTCCGGCATGGTAGAATGTTCCAGAATGTGCATTTCCCGGATTTCCGTGTCCGGTATGGATTCTCCTTTTCCGCCCAGAAGGGGACGGATGTATTTCGTTCCGCCTTCGTCCTTTTCCAATTTCCCCCAGGTTTTTCGTCCGTCACGAGTTTCGATTTCGATGGTTTCGTAGCCCTCCCGTATCCCCGCATTTGGATCTACCGTATGCAACAGCCAGTAATCCAAATCCGTGCGGTCGTACCCGGTCAATTCCGGTCCAATACTTCCCCCTCCGCCATCCAGCCGATGGCAACTTCCGCAGGTTTGCACAAATAGCTGCTTTCCCGCCAGGGCATCTCCCTTCCCGGAACGTATTTGTTGTTTGTAGGCCGCCATCGAGCGGGTTTTCTCTTCCGCAGTTAGTAGTTTGCTTTCCGGCCAGATTTCTTCGGTCAATTGCCGGACGGATTCGTCCTCCAGGAGGTAAAACCGACGCGCCTGAGAATAGGAGACGTCTTCCTTGTGAACGACCTTACTTTCACGGATTTCCGCAAAAAAAGCGGTTGCCCATTCCGGTCGGCTACCAAACAGGCGGATCGCCTCTTCGCGTACGTAGCTATCGGCCCGAATGCCGGGGTAAATGGCTGCCATCTGTTTACCGATTTCCGGATCGTCAAATTTTTTCACGGCATGAATGGCCTCTTGCTTCAGTGATCCCGGGCTCGCACCGGACTGAATCAGGGTAAGCAGGGCCGGCAGCGCCGATTTGGGACGAAGTTCTCCCAGCAAATGTACCAGGTTGAGTCGGACGTTTAGGGGCTGTTCGGCCTTACTTAGCATCTCGATGGCTTTATCCAGGTTGGAAAAGTCGCCGGATCTCAGGGCCAGTTCGAAGCCTTGGGTGTCGGGTTCCTTTTCGGATACCAGGTCAATCAGTGTGCGAGGAATATTGACCAGGTCCCTTCCTACCAGGCCCTCGTAAAAGCCGGCGACCAACACCTGATCGTAGCTTTTGTCTGGAGAACGCTTCAGAAATTCGCTGGCGGCTTCGTGTTCCCCGGCCATTACCAGGCGTTGCATCATTCGTCCGGCCAGGTGTCCTTTGCTTAGGGGACTTTCCCAGATGCGGCTGTCTTTCCAGAAAGCCATGACCGCGTTCAGATTTTGTTCTACCTGGGCTTCCATGGCCCACCAAATCAGCAGGGGAATATCCGGATCATCGGGGTCGGGGTTGGCGTGCAGGAGAGCTTTTAAAAGGGGGAGCGCCTGCGCTGCGGGAAGCCGCTTTGCCGTGGATGCAATCTGGCTGCTTACTTCCGCCACGGATTCCAATTCCGCCTGCTCGACCATTACCTCCCATACCCGGTTTCCCACCGACTCCTGATCCCCTACCAGCCGGTAGGTCCAACTGCGTATTGCTGGATCGGGATGCCGCAAGGCGTTTACTACAAAAGAATCGTCAAAGCCGTTGGATAAATGAATCGCCCAAAGGGCTTCCAGGGCATGTTGGGGGTTTTCAGATGCAAACAACCGATGCAAGGCCGGCAGGGCGGCCGGGTCTTTGCGGTCCGCAAATTGCCGCAAGGCTTGCTGCCGAAACCATTTGTTGGGGTGCTGCAGCCATTCGGTGAGTGCGTGCAAATCTGCTTTGGCCAGGTCAAAGGGCTCGTTTTTTGGTAGTCCACTGCCAGGCACGATCCGGTAGATGCGTCCGCTGCTTTTGTGCCAGGTATCCCGTGGATCCACGTGGGAAAGTCGGCTATCGTACCAATCGGCCAGGTATACGGCCCCATCCGGACCGGTTTTGATATCGACTGGCCGAAACCACTTGTCTTCTGTCTCCACCAATTTGCCTGCATCCCGTGTGGCGAAAGAGGAGCCGTTTGGCGCAAGTTCGGTCAGTTGGATGTAATTGTGTAGAGGGTTTAGGGCCATGATCTTACCCCGGTAGGCCGGGGGTAACAGTGCTGCCTCGTAGCGCATCACGGCATGCGTAAACCGCTTGTTTTCCCCATCCAGGGGCATGTTGGGCAAATGCCCGAAGGCATAGGGGTTCGTCAGGGGCCCGTGTTTGCCCCAGCTCTTCACGTAATACCCGCCTTGCTTGTAATAGGGGCCCCGACCGTAGCCATTCGAGCCGGAAAAAATTCGTCCTTTCCGGTCAAATTCCAGGTAAAAGGGGTTGTTTCCGCCTCCTTCGGCAAAAAGCTCAAATCGCTTGCTGTCCGGCTGGTACCGCCAGATTGCCTGCCCTTGAAACGCCAGGTCGGTTCCGTTTTCGTAGGTGATGTAGGCGGTGGTGGTGCTGCCCTGAACGCCGTACAACCAGCCGTCCGGGCCCCATTGCAGGCTGTTGGCAATGGAATGGGTGTCTTCCAGCCCGAATCCCTCCAGGTGGATTTCCGGCGCTGCATCGGGTTTCCCGTCTCCATCCGGATCGGGATAGGCCAACAGGTAGGGAGGATTCAGCACCCAAATCCGGTCCCGGCCCAGGGCAACCGAGCTGGCGATGTTTAGGCCTTCAATGGCATTGAAGGCATGGGTATACCTGCCGTCGCCGTTTTTGTCTTCAAAGACGGCGACCACATCCGCTCCCCGCGCGCCGGCCGGAGGCGCTTCCGGCACCCGGTCAAATTTTACCCGCGTATGGTTGTCGATGGAGGTGATTTTCAGTCCTTCCGGGTAGGGGTATTGCTGGTATTGCACCACCCAAAGTCGACCCTGTGGATCAAAGCTCAGGTGAAGCGGCTGCACCACATCCGGTTCGCTCAGCACCAGTTCGATACGCAAATCTTCCGGTAATTGGAAGGCCTCTAGAGATGTTTCCGGAGCCAGGGGCTGGGAATTTGGATCGGTCAGGTCCCCTCTGCCCTCAAAGTTTTCCATGTACTGAGCCACATCCGGCGAAGCAGCCAGCGGATGTTCGAAGGTTTTTTCCTTTTGCGTACAGGCTCCGAGCAGAAAAATAACCAGCCCGGCAAGGAATGGAAATCCAATACGGGGGAATGCGGTAGGAGTGGAACGGATAATCATTTGAAGTTTAGGTAGATGAACGGACGGTGTGTTACAAGCACCGCTTTAAATTATGTATTTTTACCTTAGATTCGGTGTCATTATCCATATTTTTTAATATTTTCGCCTTATTCCAAATAGAATTTCGAAACTTTCAACAGTACCACCCTAAATTTAACCGTTCCAATGAAGTTACTTTTCTTCGTACCATTGCTTGTCGTCGCCCTCGTTGCGTCAACGTTTGCACAGCAGGCCTCCTGGCGTCCGGTGGATACCAAAATCCTGAGCCCCTGGGCGGCGGAAATTGATCCGGCCAACCCACACCCCGAATACCCCCGTCCCCAAATGACGCGGGAGGACTGGGTCAACCTGAACGGCTTGTGGAACTATGCCCTGGCACCCAAAGGGGCAGGCATGCCCGAGGCCTATGCGGGAGAAATTCTGGTACCCTTCGCCATCGAATCGGCCCTTTCCGGGGTGGGAAAAACCGTGGGCAAAGACCAGGAACTTTGGTATTTTCGGGAGATCGAAATCGATCGTTCGCTTAGAAGGGAGAAATTACTACTCCACTTTGGAGCGGTGGACTGGGAAGCCGAGGTCTTTGTAAACGGACAATCCGTAGGGACGCATCAGGGCGGATACGATCCCTTTTATTTTGACATCAGCGAGGCCCTGCAATCCGGGAAAACACAATCTCTGGCCATTCGGGTATGGGATCCCACGGATGAGGGGCCACAGCCCCGGGGAAAACAAGTAAACGAGCCCCGCGGAATTTGGTATACTCCGGTGACCGGAATCTGGCAAACCGTTTGGCTGGAAGCCGTGCCGGAACACCACATCCGGTCCCTAAAAAATACGCCCGATTTCGACAATAAGCAGATTCGGGTGCAAGCCGATGTGGCAGGTGCTACAGCGGGACAGCGCCTGCGGATACGTTTGCTAGCCGATGGAACTCCGGTGGGGGAACAGCTCGTGGCCAATCAGGAAGAAGCCGTTTTCATGCTGGATGCTCCGCAGGTTTGGAGCCCGGAAAACCCCTTTTTGTACGATTTGGAAGTAGCCTTGATGGATGGAAAGAAAGTGGTGGATCAGGTCAACGGCTACACCGCTCTACGAAAAATCAGCACCGCCCGAGATGCCAATGGGATCCAACGCATGCTGCTCAACAATGAATTTGTGTTTCAATACGGTCCCCTCGATCAAGGATGGTGGCCCGACGGCTTGTATACGGCTCCCACAGAGGAAGCCTTGCTTTTCGACATTGAGAAAACCCTGGACATGGGATTTAACATGATCCGAAAGCACGTAAAAGTAGAGCCTGCCCGCTGGTACTACCACTGCGACCGTATGGGCGTGTTGGTCTGGCAGGACATGCCCAGTGGAGACATGGGCAATCGCTGGGAATCCAGGCCGGGTGTTATCGGCAAGGGGACGGAAAAAGACCGGACTCCGGAATCGGAGGCGATTTTCCGGAAAGAATGGAAAGCCATTATGGATGCCAATTACAACTTCCCGTCCATAGTGGTCTGGGTACCGTTCAATGAGGCTTGGGGGCAATTCGATACCGAGGAAATCGTGGAATGGACCGTGGACTACGATCCCAGCCGCCTGGTAAATGGAGCAAGTGGCGGAAACTACACGCTGAAAGGACAGATCATGGACATGCACAACTATCCCGACCCGGTAATGCCGGATCCGCAAATCTGGGGGGACCAACAGGTCATCGTCCTCGGAGAATATGGAGGGCTGGGGCTACCGGTGGACGGCCATACCTGGCAGGAAAAAGACAACTGGGGCTACCAGAGTTTTAAAAACGAGACCGAGCTGCAGGAGCGCTATAGCCGGCTAATCCAGGATCTGAAGCCGCTGATACCCAAAGGTCTGTCGGCTGCCATTTACACCCAAACGACCGATGTGGAGGTGGAAGTCAACGGACTGATGACCTACGACCGGGAAGTGATTAAATTTGATCCTGCATTCCTGCGAAACAAACACCAGGAACTGTATACCATTAAAATCCCCATGAAATGAACGCATTACGTATACCCATCGTGGCCCTACTTGGACTTGTGATTTCCTGCGGGCCAGCAGAAAAACAAGAAGCAGCAGAAGCACAAACGACAAAAACCTTATCGGCAATGGATCCAGCAAAATTTGAAAAAACAATTAACGGCAAAGAAGTAAGCCTGTACCGCCTGAGCAATGCCAACGGTATGGAAATGACCGTTACCAATTTTGGCGCCCGGGTAGTGGAGCTCTTCGCCCCGGACAAAGAAGGGAATTTTGCCGACGTGGTGCTGGGTTACGATAACCTGGACGACTACATCAATCATCCGACATCTTATTACGGTGCCCCCATCGGCCGCTATGGCAACCGCATTGCCGACGCGCAGTTTACGTTGAATGGAGAAACTTACGAGCTGGAGGCAAATAACGGCCCCAACAACCTGCACGGTTGGCCCGGCGGGTACCACATTGCGGTTTGGGAGGTACTGGAAGCCACCGATCAAAAACTGGCGATGAAATACGTTTCGCCTGACGGTGAGGCCGGATTTCCCGGAGAACTCACGGTTTTTATGAACTATTACCTCACGGACGACAACGAGTTTCGAATCACCTACGAGGCAACAACCGATCAGCCCACCGTGGTCAACCTGACCCATCATTCCTTTTTTAACCTGAACGGACATGGAGAAGGAGATGTCAAAAACCACATGCTGGAACTAAATGCCGACCGCTTCACGCCGGTAAACGAGGTGCTGATTCCATTGGGTGATTTGCGACCCGTGGAAGGAACGCCCATGGACTTTACCGAACCGCACCGGGTAGGTGAGCGGATAGACGACGACTATGAGCAGCTACAAAAGGGTGGGGGCTACGATCACAACTGGGTGATCAACCGGGAAGAAGGTAGCTCCGAGACCATATTGGCCGCCTCGGTATGGGTACCCGAAAACGGTCGAAAAATGGAGGTGTACACCGACCAGCCCGGCGTGCAGGTGTATACCGGCAATTTTATGGACGGCACCTCGGCGTCCAAGGGCGAAAAAACCTACGGCAAGCGGGGAGCCATTTGCCTGGAAACCCAGCATTTTCCGGATTCCCCGAATCAGCCGCAGTTTCCTTCGGTAACCTTGAACCCGGAGGAAACCTACACGCACGAGTGTATCTATAAATTTTCTGTGACCGACTAGTCATGAAACCGGCAAATCAAATCAGCCTGACGATGTTCGTCATGGTACTTCTGGCCGCCTGTTCGGGAAATTCGACGGACCGGGTAGCGGATAGCGCTTCAAGCGATTCGGCGAAGAAGGAAGCTACACTTCCCCTCCAACTCATCGCAGCGCAGGAGGCCCTGTACGAGGTCATCGATCGGGAGGCCAAAGCCGAAATTCTTGGTAGCGGCTATGCCTGGACCGAAGGCCCCTTGTGGATTCCCTCCGAGGGTATGTTGCTTTTTTCGGAAATTCCGGCAAACCGCGTGCATGCCTGGAAGCAGGGAGCCGAAGATCCGGAAGTCTACCTGGATCCTGCGGGATTTACCGGCGAAGGTACCCGTGGGGGAGAATTGGGGTCCAACGGTTTGCTCCTGGATCCGGAGGGCAATCTGGTCCTGTGCCAGCACGGGGACCGACGGTTGGCCCGCATGACCGCTCCGATTGCCAATCCGGCAGCCGAATACGAAACCATTGTGGGTGAATTTAACAATCAGCGATTCAATAGCCCCAACGATGCCGCGTACGATGCTGCCGGGAATCTGTACTTTACCGACCCGCCCTATGGGCTGGAACACCGGATGGAGGATCCGGCAAAGGAAATTCCCTATCAAGGTGTTTTCCGGTATTCGCAGGCGGGCGACTTATCACTGCTCCTGGACAGCCTTACCCGTCCCAATGGCCTGGCCTTTTTTCCAGGAGGAAATCAGTTGTTGATTGCCAATTCGGATCCGGATAAGCCCTATTGGTACCGGTATTCCGTGGCGGAAGACGGCAGTCTGTCGCAGGGAGAAATCTATCGCGATGCCAGCGACGTAGGCGCCGAGGAACCCGGGCTGCCGGATGGGTTAAAGATCAGAAGTGACGGCACCGTATTTGCGACTGGCCCCGGCGGTGTGTGGATTTTTGATCCGGAGGGACAGGAATTGGGAAGAATTGACGTCGGGCAGCGCTGCTCGAACGTGGCGTTGAATGAAACGGAGGACGTGCTTTTCGTTACGGCGGATAGTTATGTGCTGCGGATTGAGCTGAAATAGGGGAGAAGGTGTTTATTCTTGGGCCTTGCCGTTAAATTTGCTGAATGTGGCCCGGATGCACGGATACCTGGTTTTGGCCCAGCGACCTGCTTTACGCAAAGAACTTCCCCTTTTTTCAAAGGGGGCCAGCGGGATTTCGTAACGTAAACCTACGTCAATCGCTCGTTTAAGAACTAAATTTCCGAAAAGGTCACCCTCGCCCGCCAGGTCGCCGGAAATCCGTTCGGGTGAGATTTTTAGGTACGCACGTACCAGTGATTTAACGGCCTGGTGTTGGGAAATCAAGCGGCAAGTGAAATGCCAGGAGCTACCTTCCCAATCGGCCCTTCGCAAACAACTCCCCCTTTTCAAAAAAGGGAGAGGAGGAGTAGTTCCGTCCATTGCCAATTGCAAATTGGAAATGATATGAGGGTGTAGTTGCAAACTACACCCAGCCGGGGATTTAGTTTAGTAAAATTCAGTCAATCCCTATTTTAAAAAGTTAATTCCCAAAAAAATCCTCTTCCTCCCTTTCGGGGATTTTTGGTTGCCTACCTGCTATCCACCCACTCACAGGGGCGGAATTGAAGAAATGAATGCTACTTGAGATGTAATGGTTTTTACCTACCGATTTTTAGCTAAAGCGCAGCAAGGGGATTCGATCAGCCAACTTCTGTTTCAAATTGTCCGGAAAGGGTTGGTTGCCCATAAACATATCCGTTAGGATTTCGCAGCCGCGCTGCCCGTATTTTTGCAGCAGCCAATTCCGCACCTGGGGCTGGGCATAGAAAACCCAGGCCATCAGGGAAGAGGTTTTAAGCTCGGGAAGCAAGCGTTCTTCCAGCAGGCGTTGATAGGTCTCGCCTGCCTGCCCGACAGATTCCCCGCTTGCTACCAGGGCCTGAGCGGCCAACTCCCCGGAATACAGGGCATTTGAAATGCCCTCGGCGGTTAGCGGATCCGCAAATCCTGCTGCGTCCCCCGCCAGGAATACCCGCCCCCGCGAAAAACCGGATTGCCTGGGGGCGATGGGTATCTGAAATCCGTGCGCCGATGCGGACCGTATTTCCCGAATTTCCAATTTTTCCAAATAGGCCTCGTAGTAGGCTTTTAGGTTGATCTTTTGCTTTTTCAAGCAGCCTACGCCGATGGACAAATGATTCTTTTTAGGAAAGCACCAGGCGTAGCCATACGGTACCGCGTCCACGTCAAAACGCGTGCGCCGGGACAAGCGCTCAAAATCCGCCGGATTTACCTCAACCTCGTATTCCAGGGCAGGAATCAGCTTTCGGCTTTCTTCCCAGCCCGCCAGTTTTGCCGTGGGACTGAGCGCTCCGTCCGCAGCGATCAGGTAGCGGGTGCGAAACGCCCCACGAGAGGTCTGCAAGAGTAGTTCCTCGTCCTCCTCCTGCAATCCCTGCAGGGTGCACTGTTGCAACAGCTCCGCGCCTTTTTCCCGGGCCTTATCTACCAGCAGGGAATCGAAGGAGTCCCGCATGACCATGCTAATAATGGGCTGCTCCCGCCGGGTCAGAAAGTAATGATCTGACCCTTCAAAATAGACCTCAATTTCCCGGCATTCCTTTTCCACCATCCCATCGAGGGCAAAAGGCAGCCGGCTTCTTCCCCGAAAGACCAATCCCCCGCCGCAGGTCTTGTAGCGGGGAAGCTGCTCTTTATCGATTAAAAGCACTTTTTTGCCTCTGGCCGCTGCGGTATAGGCCGCCATGGCGCCTGCCGGTCCGGTGCCAATAACGGCGATGTCGTACGTTTTCATGTGTTTATAATTGTCTCTAAGTTGCCACATGCCTGCCTGTCGGCAGACAGGGAATCTCGCATGCTTTATAATCATCCCTCCGTGGGTCGCCTGCGTCATGCTCGATTTCATGTGTTTATAAGTTATTTTCAGCGGTCAGATACCTGCCTGTCGGCAGACAGGGAATCTTCGCATGATTGATAACCATCCCAGTGTGTGACGTTTTCGGCATGCGCGATTTCATGTAGGAATTCAAAGCTCATCCGGTTCCCTTTCGGGAATATCCGGACCGGTTAATACTAGTTTTTCTTCCGAACGATTGGCAGCAAAATCTACCCGGATTTTTTCCGGATCGGATTCATGGATGTTCAGGCAGGCATTGTAATAGACTTTATGGAAACCCAACCAAATACTCCCCCTGAGCGCGGGTTCGGCGGCGGTTACTTCCAACAGCCGTACGTTTTCGGCAATCGCCCCTGCTGCCCGCGTGTAGTAGCTCAGAAAAATCCCAAACTCCGTTTTCTTTTCCGAAAGGAGGATTTCAAAAACGGATGTCAAACTCCCTCGTTGTGCATTTTTGGGCCAGTCAAAAACCCAGGTTTCCCGCATGGTAACTAAAAATTGGTGAATGGATACGCGTGGGGAATTCGACCAAAACAGGAATAGTCCATTCGTGAAAGAATCCTGTAATACATGCGAAAATCCCATCGCGCTTTAAATATAAATAGTTAACTTGGAATCGAACAGTTTATGTACCCACAATTCTCATTTTCCATGATACATACGGTCTTTTTTTTGAATTTTCCCAACTTTTCGTACCGCCCTTTCCATCGCGTTTACCACTAAGCCCTGATCCGAAATAGTCAGTTCATACTTTTGCAAGAAATCCATTATCGTTTACTAAATAACCCACACGAATGAAACCTATCGTTCAAATCAGTTTAGATCTTACAAATATCGACGAAGCGCTGGAGACGGCGGCCCTGGCCATGCGGGCCGGGGTAGACTGGCTGGAAGCCGGCACCCCCTTAATTCTAGCCGAAGGCCTGCACGGCGTGCGCAAGCTACGCGAAGCCTTTCCCAACACACCCATCGTGGCCGACCTAAAAACCATGGATGGGGGCTACCTGGAGGCCGAGATGATGGCCAAGGCCGGTGCCACCCACGTGGTGGTGATGGCACGCGCCCACGAAGAAACCATCAAATGCGTGGTGCAAGCCGGAAAAGACCATGGCGTGAAAGTCATGGGCGATAACCTGGGTTGCCCCGACATGGTCGCCGGGGCCAAATTTTTGGAAGACCTGGGATGTGATTATATTGTGCACCATATCGGCTACGACGAACGCCGGGGCATAGCCGCGCAGGGTCGACGCATGCCCAGCCCCCTGGACCAGTTGCGGGAAGTGGTGAAAGCGGTAAGCATCCCCGTTCAGGCCGTTGGCGGACTCAGCCTGGAGCAGGCCATTTCCACCCCCACCTACGGAGCGCCGCTGGTGGTGTTGGGTGCCCCGCTAACCATCGACGCGGATGCCTTTAAAACGGCCGACGGAGACCTGGAAGCCTCTCTACGCAAAATTTGCGATGCGGTACATGCGCATGGCGATGTGGATATTTCTAACTAAAACCAAGCAGGTAGATGAAATCGAACCTGCCTGAGTCAGAAAAGCTATCTGACCAATAAAGACAAGTACAATCCTATGAAATCAGCAGCAGTAGTCAATTACGCAGAAGCCAAAGGCTCTGTAGAAATACGCGAAATCGAACAACCCGAAATCGGAGAAGGGGAGGTATTACTGGAAGTAGCCAATGTCGGAGTTTGCGGCAGTGACCTGCACCAATGGACTTCCGACCATAGCTGGCCGGTCAACTACCCCGTGGTGCTGGGACACGAATTTGGAGGCAAAATCGTGGAAGTCGGACCCCGGGTCGAAGGATGGAAGACCGGCGACCGGGTGGTCAGTGAAACCGCCGCCGTCATCGATCCCCTAAACCCCATGAGTCGGGTAGGGCTTTACAACCTGGATCCCAGCCGAAAAGGCTTTGGCTATGGCGTTAACGGGGCCATGACACGCTTTGTCAAGGTGCCGGCGCGTTGCCTGCACCATGTTCCCGAGCAGGTGCCGTTTGAAGAGGCCTGCCTGACGGAACCCTGTTGCGTGGCGTACAACTCCGTGGTCGTGAACTCCAATATCCGCCCGGGGGACCGGGTAGTCGTCATTGGTCCCGGTACCATCGGCATGCTTTGCGCCGTAATGGCCCGCCTCAATGGCGCTGAGGTGGCCGTTCTTGGGCTGGAAGCTGACCGGGGCCGCCTGGAAATAGCCAAAGGCTACGGCTGCGAGGGGCTGATCGGCGATGCCAGCGAATGGGCTCGTTCCCGGGATGGCCTGGGTGCCGACCTGATCGTAGACGCTGCCGGTGCCAGCGCCACCCTGAAAATCGCCATGGACCTGGTGCGCCCCAACGGGCAAATCACCAAAGTGGGCTGGGGACCGCAGCCCTGTAATTTTTCCCTGGACCCTATTGTCCAAAAGAACGTGCGCCTGCAGGGCAGTTTCAGCCATAACTGGCCCATCTGGGAAAAAGTCATCGGAATGATGGGTTCCGGAATGCTGGACGTCAAACCCATCATCGGAGGCGTATGGCCCGTCACCTCCTGGCTGGAAGCCTTCGAGAAAATGCACCACGGAGAAGTGGTAAAAAGCGTACTCAAACCCGTTTAATCATGCGATTGAAAGGAAAAGTAATCATCGTCACCGGCAGCACCACGGGCATCGGCAAAGCCATTGCCCTGCGTTGTGCCGCCGAAGGAGCGCAGGTAGTGCTGCACGGACTGGAAAAGGATTGGGGAGAAGCGGTTTTGCAACAAATAGGAGCGGAGCAGGCCGTACTCCACATCGAAGACCTGCAAACGGAGGGCTGTGCGGAGCGCCTGGTAGCCCTGGCCGACGAACGTTTTGGAAAACTGGATGCCGTCGTCAATAATGCCGCCTGGGTGGTTTCCTCCGATTTCGACAGCGTGGACCGGCCTTTTCTGGAAAAAGTCCTGTCCATCAATTCCATTGCCCCCTTTCTGCTGATCAAAGCGGCATTGCCCGCCCTGGCCGCCAATCGGGGCAACGTGCTGAACATCGGTTCGGTCAATGCCTGGAGTGGGGAACCCAACCTGCTGGCCTACAGCATGTCCAAAGGCGCGCTGATGACCCTCACCCGTAACCTGGGCGATAGCTTGTTTCGCGATAAGGGCGTCCGCGTCAACCAAATCAATCCCGGCTGGGTGCTCACCGAAACCGAGAAACAACGCAAAAAAGAACACGGGCTCTCGGATACCTGGTACGAAGACCTTCCCAACATGTACGCCCCGGCCGGGCGGATCATTGCTCCGGAGGAAATTGCTGCCGCCGCCATCTTCTGGCTCTCCGACGAGTGCGGGCCCGTCAGCGGACAGGTCATGGAACTGGAACAATACCCGCTGATCGGCCGCAATGCCCCCAAAGATGCAAGTACCATTCATTAATTTTTCAATCAACACACTATGCCAAAATTAGCCGCATTTCCTAAAGCCTACATGCAGGCCCTGTGCAAAGATGGATCCATGAAACTGGAAGAATGGATTCGCCTTGCCAGTACCCTGGATATCGCCGGACTGGAATGGTACGCGGGTTTTCTGGAAATGGAAGACCGCTCCCGCTGGCCCGAATTCAAGGCCCGGGTGGAGGATACCGGAAAAGTAATCCCCATGATGTGCTGCTCCCCGGATTTTACCCATCCGGAAGCCGCCTTTCGGGAAAAAGAAATCGCCAAACAAAAACACTGGATCGACATGACCCATGCCCTGGGAGGGAGCTATTGCCGCGTCCTTTCCGGACAGAAGCGTCCCGAGCTCAGTCTGGATGAAGGTGTAAAGCTGGCTGCCGATGCCATTATGCGCTGCATTCCCTATGCCGAAGAGCGGGGGATCACGCTGATCCTGGAAAACCACTACAAGGACGATTTCTGGACCTACCCGGAATTTGCCCAGAAAATGGACGTATTCTGTCAACTCGTGGACAGCATACAGCACCCCCATTTCGGCGTCAATTACGATCCCAGCAACACCTTTCTGGCCGGGGAAGACCCCCTGGAACTGCTGCATCGGGTGTCGGACCGGGTGGTTACCATGCATGCCAGCGACCGTTTCCTGAAATACGGGACCATCGAAGATTTAAAGAAAGAGGAAGGCGGAGCCGTGGGCTATGCAAAACGACTGAGTCACGGAGAGATTGGCAAAGGCCTGAACGATTACGATGCCATCTTTACCGAACTGAAACGCGTGGGATTCGACGGCTGGGTCAGCATCGAAGACGGGGTAGACGGCATGGATCAATTGGAAAGAAGCGTGGCTTTCCTAAAGAAAAAGCTCGCTACCTACTGGCCCGAACAAGCCGGATAGAAGCGCAGTCCAACCGGCCTGTCTGTTGCAGGCCAGTCAAAAAAAACAGATTTCCATGACAAACGCACGATTACTGGTCGATTCCCGCTGCATCCTGGCGGAAAGCCCCGTTTGGGAGCAAGCCCGGGAAAGTTACCTCTGGGTAGACATTGAAAATGGGGTTTTGTACCGGTTGAAGCGGGGGGCAAGCAGTCCGGAAACCTGGACCTTTCCCCACCGGCTTACGCTGGTAATCCCCGATCAGGCCGGTAGCTACCTGCTGGCGCTGGACCGGAAACTGGCAACATTTAATCCCGAATCGGAGCAGCTGGACTGGCTTTGCGAGGTAGCGCAGGACAAGCCGGACAACCGCTGGAACGACGGGGCTTGTGACAGCAAGGGCCGCCTATGGGCGGGTACCATGAGCACCCAATTCACCAAAAACGCCGGTTCCCTGTACCGAATAGATGCGGACCGGGTTCCGGAGAAGGTCATCGATCAGGTGAGCATCTCCAACGGCATTTGTTGGTCCCTGGACGAAAAGACCCTGTACTACATCGACAGCCCTACCCGAAAGATACAAGCCTTTGATTTCGATTTGGAAAAGGGCTTTATCAGTTTTAACCGGATTGCCGTGACCATACCGGAGGAGCTGGGTACCCCGGACGGCCTATGCATCGATCAGAATGGGAAGCTCTGGGTGGCCCATTACGGCGGATTTGGTGTGTACTGCTGGGACCCCGAAACCGGCCTGCAGCTGGACAAGCTCGATGTGTCCGCGCCCCACGTCACCTCCTGTGCGTTTACCGGTCCGGAAAACAACGAATTACTGATCACCACCGCCCGGGAAAACCTTTCCGCGGAGCAACTGCAGCAGTATCCCCAGAGTGGGGGCGTCTTTCTCGCGACCGTGCCGGCAACAGGCGCGACCGTCTACGGACCGGGCTTTTGATAGACCGGGGCAGAAAGATAAAGGTATGCCTTTACCAGCAAAACAGGCAGTGTCACCCGTACATTTTTGGTGGGATAGGAGGGACTGCCCGGGTTTTCTGCCGTATGTTTTTTTGCTTTCCAGCAATTTTTATGGAATGCCGAATTTTTTGGACCCCATTCCGGCCCATTGCCCATTCTTAAAAAAAATCTACTATATTGATCGTGCATCGGGGCATTAAATAGCGGGGTATCGCCCAGATTTATCTGGAGCAGGGCACCTAGTCTTAGGCCATTGAAAGGTTGGGTTAGATGGATTCCTTTCCTACCGGACGCAGTACAAGTCGAAGAACTAAACCCTGACAAAAAAGCAGCCCGATCAGGGATAGCTGGTTGTTACAGGGAAGTTGAAGAAGAACCAAGTAGAATGGAAATCAGTTTTACGATGTAATTTCATATATTTATTAAAATTTAGGCTATGACACATGCAGAACGCTATATCATTGAAACTTATTCTGAGCTTTTTGAAAGTTTGAGTTCAGTAAGCAAATTAGAGCTGCTTGAGCGACTTGCGAAATCTATAAGGCAGGGGGGAAAATCTCAAGAAAAAGATTTTTTCAGTTCTTTCGGAGGATTTGTTTCAGAAAAACCAGCCGAGGAAATCATAAAAGATATCAGGGAAAGCAGGAAATTCAAATCTAAAAACTTGAAAATTTGATGTATGCAATATTTGCTTGACACGAGTACATGTGTGTTTTTTTGAGAGGTAAACTCCATCTCGATGAAATCATTAAGGAAAAAGGTCTTGAGAATTGCTTCATCTTTGAAATAACAGTTTTTGAATTGAAATACGGAGCAGAAAAAAGCGATGATCCCAAGAAATCTCACAGAGCGGTTGATAAATTTGTGAATGGGCTAACCATCATACCGATTTTTGGGATAGTAGACCAGTATGCCAAAAACAAAGTCTTGCTAAGAAAAAACGGAACACCGATGCATGATGAATTTGATTTGATCATTGGTTTTACCGCACTAGCTAACGAAATGATTTTAGTAACAGACAATAGTAAAGACTTCAGGTACTTAGAAAACCTGAAATTGGAAAACTGGTCGGAAAGAAAATAACCTCCCTGTAACAGTACCTAAGAAAAAGTGGGGCGCACGCTACCAAGGGAAAGGTTTATTTCCCGAACTAACTTCTACTATGGTGTAAAGGAAATTGCTCCGAAATGCCCCACGATTCTTAGGTGCAAAACGTTATGGCTCATTGTAAAACGACATACAACAAAAAATGAAATTTGGTAAGACAATAAAAATATTCCTGATTGACGGAGACCCAAACGGACGAATGAGCTGCGAACTTTCCAATTGGTCAGGAAAAGCATATAAAATTCCAAGAATAAAAGTTAAAGAATGCTCAGACCGAGAGGATTTGGTAAGCACAGGCGTATACCTGTTATTTGGAAAGGACGATGATGGAAAAGATCAAGTTTATATTGGTGAAGCGGAATCTATTTTAAAAAGACTGAATCAGCAATTGACTTCAAAGGACTTTTGGAACGAAACAATAGTATTTATTAGCAAAGACGAAAACCTTAACAAAGCGCATATAAAATACTTAGAGAATAGACTACATGACATTGCTAAGGCCTCAAATCGTTATAAGGTTGACAATTCCATTAATCCAACGCAATCTTCAATCTCAGAATCTGACAGGGCAGAGATGGAAGAATTTATTGAGTATATCAAAATGCTTGTAAATACGTTAGGACATAAAGTTTTTGAAGAAAAACGTGAATTTAAACCTAAGCAAAAGCAGGCGACTTTTTTCATCAAAGCAGCACGCGGGGCAGACGGACAAGGCGAACCAACGTCTGACGGATTTGTGGTATTTAAAGGCTCAAAAGCAGCAGCAACGATTGTAAACTCGATGACTCCTAATTTCATCATCTACAGACAAAAGCTAATTAACGAAAGTGTGTTAATTGACAAAGGAGAATATCTTGAATTTACAGATGACTATATCTTCAGCAGCCCATCAACGGCCGCAGTAATGGTAATGGGACGAAATGCGAACGGACTTACAGAATGGAAATCAAAAGAAGGAAAGACACTGAAAGATTTTGAAACGAATGATAAAGTAATGAAGCAATAGCATCACCTAAATGCAAAAAGAGGTTTCGCGCCTTATAATAAAACAGAGTAGAAAAAAAATAGTTTCTAAAAACAATGGGCATTTATTCGATTTATTGGAACTCACCCTGAGTAGGATAAAATAGATGCTGATACGATCTACATACAATGGATGATGAATGTAAGACCTATTAAAAACGAGAAAGACTACCGACAGGCTCTTGAGCGTTTGGAAGTGATTTTTGATGCTCCTATTGATACAAAAGAAGGTGATGAAGCTGAAATTCTATCATTGATGATAGATACGTATGAAAACGAACACTATCCAATTGAAGCCCCAGATCCCATCGAAGCGATAAAAATACGAATGGAAGAATTGAACTTGCGTCAAAAGGACTTGGTGGGAGTAATTGGTGGAAAAAGCCGCGTATCTGAAATCTTAAATCGGAAAAAGAAATTGACTGTTGAAATGATTAGAAAATTGGAGCGAATTCTTCAAATTTCAGCTTACGTTCTAGTGACTAATTATCAACTCGTGAAAAAATAACAAAGGCATACAGCGCCTGGCAAAAATGGAGAAAGGTTTGATTGAACGGAGCGTTTTGTGTTTTTTATAAGCAAGAGATCCGCCAAAATGGCGCAAGGGTTGTGAAAATGCCGCAAGCAGCCCCTTCCGAACCGCACACTTGCATCGAAAAACCTGACAGGCCGGGTTCGGAAGTACTCCCCCCCACTTCGGAAGTACCCTTTGTCGATTTCCGAACCGGAAAATTTCGGCCAAAATGTCGGAAACTTTTAAATTGAAGCAAATCGCTCCGGTTTTTAGGCAGTAAATGGAGCATTTTGGATGCAATTGCCGGGTTCCGAACTGCGGCGTTCGGGTTTTGAACCGCAACGTTCGCGTTCCGAACCTGAACGGTGTCAGGTTGAGGTACCCTCTCCCAGGTTAGAAGCCGGGGGGAGTACCTGGGAAGTGGGAGGGGGTACTTCGGAAATACCCTTTGGGACGCAATAGATCCCTCTCGGGGCTTAAAATGGTTGTAATCCAGGGGATTGGTGGCGAGGGGTACCGATTTTGGCTAAAGCCTGGGGTTTTTCTATTCCAATAATAGGAATGGGTTGAAGCCCCATTCCTATTGAGGGATGATCATTTAAAACCAGGATTCTTTCAATCAATCGCCTACTGCTTTAGCTGCAGGCAAAAAAATGATGCCTGGTACCCTGGCCTTATTTTTTATTGTCAAAAAACGGAACAAACCGTATTTCCATCGACATAATTCTGTGTTTTGTTATAAATACACAGAATACTTATATCAAAAAGATTTTTTTTCGGTTGAAAGGGAGGTGTTGGTGAAATAATCCCTATATTGTTTGTATTGTTCGACAACCGGAACGACTCGGAATCGAGAGTCGATAACAACTACAGCCGTAAGAAACCGCCGTGTTTCTTGCCCGGGTAGGCAACACCGTTCTGCCGATGCATGACAGCAACGCATCGGCAGCAGGCTATTTTTAAACCAACCAGCAAACGACAGCCACATGAAGCTTGGCACCGGTGGCACGGTATTTCCAACTACCAGGCCTTAGCCTCGCCGGCGCACCGCCTTGCAGATAAACCAACTTGCCAGTCAGACACAGGGTGACTTCCTATTCCATGCGTGAAACCCGGTTGGGTTTCCTGATCATCAATCAATTTTACATACTTAAACCTAAAACAATGAGCAAATTACTAGAGAATTACGACGACTTTAATACCCCCATAGCGGAGTTATTAGAGGGTCACGATGTAAGTATCTTAACGGATGCAGCCAAAAATCTATTGGAAGGGGACCTGGTAGCCCTTGCCTGGAAAAACCACACCCCCCGCACCGAAAAGTTGGGCGTACGGGACCTGCAGTCCATCGAGGAGGCATTTTCCAACCATAGCCTTTTCGGAAGTTCCAAGGCCCCGGTGGTGGGTGCCAGCTGCTGCTGTACCTGTACCCCCGCCTGCTGTTGCACGGCGGCGGCAGTGATCAAAGCAGCCTGACCGAATTCTTTGTCTTGAAAGTGGGGAGGTTTCCCCACTTTCTTTTCGTACGATCTATTAATTCACGTATTATGGAAAATAAATTAAAGGCGCTTCCCTTTCAGGTGATTGAATTGGACGATCGGGTGGTCCTGAAGCGCGGCCTGTCCTCCATGGCGATCCCGGACAAAAGTGCACTGCTGATCGTCAAGGTTATCCAAAAAGCCTTGCTTCAGCGTCCGCTGACGGTGGACGAACTGGCGGGCTTGTTTACCGGTTCGCTACGCAACCTGATAACCAACTTCATTCAACACCTCATTGCCAAAAAATTCCTTGTACCTCTTGAGGAGGAAGGTCCCCACCCGATCCCCGAAACAGAAAGCCAGCAGGATGTCTTCTATTGGCATTTCAACGCCCAACAATCTCAGGTTGCGGCAGCATTGAACGAAAAGCCCTGGGCTTTTGTGGGTATCAACCAGCTAACCAAGCAGGTACTTCGTTCCCTTTTTCGGGACGGGAAGCAAAACGTCTGGGTCGTAGACGATCCTTCGCTTCGAAATGTTACCTTTTTTGACGACAGCCAGCGAATCGTGGATGATTTTTGGCAGGACGGGCGTATCCGCATGGTGCCGGAAGCGCAGTTTATGCAAAACTGTCAGGAAGTGGGCTTCCTTATCGCCTCTTCCGAATTTGGAAGTTTTTATTTGCTGGAATCCTGGAACGCCTTTGCGGTAAAGCAGGACATTCCCTTTTATCCACTCCTGTTGCAAAACATGGTGGGCTATGCCGGTCCTCTGGTAATCAAGGACGAGGGACCTTGCCTGGAATGCCTGAAATTGCGGCAAAACTCGGCCAGTTCGGATTTTGCGGAGAAACGCCTGACGGAGAAATTTGCCTTTGAGGGGCAATCCGTTGCGGCTTACCACCATTCCATGGTTACCGTCCTGGCGGAAGTGGGCGCATTTGATCTAGTCAAATTCAAATCCAATATTCAGTGGGATTTGGGCACGCTCTGTGAAGTCGATCTTCTGGCCGGTTCTATGAACAAGCGAAAGCTGGTAAAAGCGCCTCGCTGCGCGGTCTGCAGCCCAATGACCGAAATGCCGCTGATCAACATTCACCGGCAATTGACCTCTGCGGAGTCCTGGAAAGATATTGAACAAACCGTGGGCTACGATGAATGAGTTGCTAAGCCCTATCCGCCGCCTAACGGATACCTTGCCTTTCCTTCTGGACCCCAAAGTCGGTATCGTTACCGGTGTCAGCGAGCATCCCTTGGAGGTGGATTCTCCTCGTTTTTTCCGTTTCAACGGTTCGGCAGCCAATACGGAGGCCTTTGGCGAGTACCGCAACTTCGCTATTGGGGGAGGAGCGGCTACCACCCGGGAATTGGCCCTGGCCAAAACTGTAGGAGAATGTGTGGAGCGTTATTGCGCAGCTATTTACGACAAGCAGCAGTTTCCCTTGTGTTCCTACAAGGAGGCGCCGTTTGCCTGCGTGCATCCGGGGAGATTTGCGCTGTACCGCGCCGATCAATACAATCACCCGGAATTTGATTTTGACGAATTTACCGAGGACGCGCCGGTGCGTTGGGTGCAGGCAGCAAATCTGGCAACCGGTGTGCAGGAGGCGGTTCCGGCTTCCATGGTGTTTGTTCCCTATTTTTTCTACGAAAATGGGGACGAAACCCCCATCGTGCAGCCGATTTCCTCCGGATTGTCCTGTCATTGTTCCTTTGAGGAGGCGGTAGTGGGCGGTATTTGTGAGGTGATCGAACGGGACAATTTTATGATCACCTGGCAAGCCAAACTTTCCCGGCGAAAAATCCGGAAACAGAGCCTGAGCGCTAAAAACAGGGACTTGATCCGGCGTTTTGAGGAGGTGGGGTACGACATCCACCTGATGGATATTTCCAACGAAACGACGATCACGGGAATACTGGCGGTAGCTACCCACACGAAAACCGACTTTGTACCGCTGGTAGTGGCCGCCTCGGTAGCCCTTTCTCCGGAAGAGGCGGTTAGAAAGGCGCTGGAAGAGCTGGCACATACGGAGCGGTACGCCTATCAGATCAAAAATGAGTTGCCCCGGCTAGCGCCGCATCCGGAGTATGACAACGTGCTCGGACAGGTACATCACGTGAATTTTTGGGTAAACCCCGGCGTAAGCGAGCATGCGGCTTTTCTGTACGGGTCGGAGGAGACAATGGATTTTGCGGACTTGGTGGATCATTCGCAGGAAACCGCGGCAGAAGAAATGAACAGGCTGGTATCCCTGATAAAAAACTCCGGGTACGAGGTTCTGGTGACTGACATCACCTCGTCGGATATCCGCAGTTTGGGTATCACGGTGATTCGGGCGATTATCCCCGGCTACCATCCGCTCTTTATGGGCTACCACAAGCGCCCCCTGGGTAGCGAACGCCTGTGGACGATTCCTCAGAAATTGGGTTTTGAGGGGTTGGTACCGGGAGGTAACGATTACCCCTTTCCCCACCCTTTTCCCTAGTCGGTAATTACTAAAAAAGACACGCATTTATGTTACATTCATTGTGGAAAGAAGCCGAACTCAGCAGCGAATCGGCCACCCCTTCTTGGGAAATATTTCATGAAAATTCCAAAACCGGGCATTACGACGGCGCCCTCACCAACGATCAGGTAGTGGCCGAAATGGATAATTTGTACGACGTGTTTCCGTACAAGCAGTTTCCTGCCATTCCATTGCCCGAAACCCTGGCCCCCATCAACCGCTCCTTTATGGAAACCATCACGAATCGGGTTACGCCGAAGGAAATTCGGCCAACCACCCTAACGATGGAGGAGCTGCGCACCATTTTGTATTGCGGCTATGGCGTCACCCGGGACAATTCGGATAACGAATACATTACCCGTCCTTTTCGGACCGTTCCCTCGGGCGGAGCCCTTTACCCGCTGGAATTGTATTTCTATACCAACCAACGGGTTACCTCCTTGGCGGCTGGTTTGTACCACTATTCTCCGGTAGAAAACGCCATTCAATGTATCCAAGAAGGGAATTTCGATGAGGAAATTGCCAATACACTGGTGAGTTTTCAGACCCATCTGGCATTCGATACTTCCCTGATCTTGTTTATTACGGCTGCCTTCAATCGGTCTACCTTTAAGTACAAGGAAAAAGGCTACCGCTTTGCGCTTTTTGAAGCGGGTCATGTGGCGCAGAACATCAATCTGGCTGCTACTGCCCTGGAACTGGGCGTCATCAATATCGGCGGGTACCACGATCGCCTCGTGGATCGCTTTTTGAAAATCGATGGGTTGAATCATGCAACGGTTTATTTGAATGGAATTTGCAAAGGAAATTGAACGCGTGCTGCCGAACATCACCCGAAGCGATGAACCAGTCCGGATCAGCGGGTTTCATTTTGAAAGCTGGGATCGCTTGCAGCAGCAGCTAGGAGTTGACCGCCTGGACGAAAGTTGCCTCTTCTCGGATCTTTCCATGGGCGCCTGGAAGGGACACTGGATCCTGCACGAATTGTGCCTGCAATTGGGCATCGATGCCTATTCGTACGTGCAGCCACTGATTGGCATGGAAAAAGAAGGAGAGGAGTATGCCAGCGTGATCAATCGACTGATCGATAATGAAAGTATAGGGGATCAAAATTTTCTCATCGCCTACGAAAGCTGTAAACGGATTTTAGCCGAAATCCAGGCAAAGGAAATCGCCTGGGTGCTGATCGTTCCTCCGGCGCTGGGTCATTCCTGGGAGCCGGAAAACGAGATCCTTCTCCGACTGCTTTCCCAGGGCCTGCATGGCACTTCCTGCCAGCTGGGTTTGTTGACCTTTGCCGGCGCGGTTGTCCCGGGAGATTGGCAGGTCAGCCATGCGTACCCATTGGGGGATTACCTGCCATCCGCGGGTTCGTTTCCGGTCGCCGGGCTGCTGGATGCGGGGTTGCTGCCGCGATTACAGGACCGGATTCCGGCCTCCAGCTTGCGACTAGCCGGAGGACAGCTATTGATCCCGCCTTCCGCCAGGGGCAAGGAATGGACCGATCCGGCCTTTTTTGCCAATGCACTTCGGGAGCAGGGTGGTGCCGCCCATTTGCGGGTGGTTTTTGAACTTCAGCAGCTAACTAGCGCTAGCGACATTGCCTTTCTGCAATGGGAGGCTTCGCGCCGATTTTCCGAAGGTGGTTACGGCATCGCCCTGCGAATCCTGGAATCCATTCGGGCGGAGATGCGGGACGCACTGAAATTGGCCGGTGTTGTATCCCAGATCCAAAACATCCGAATCGCGCTGATGTACTTTTCAGCTGCTGCAGAAGAAGCCGCTCCCGAAGAGAATTTACCGGAGGATTACAAAGCCTCCCTGTATCAAAGCAAGGCCTGGGGATTGGTCATGACCAACCGCGCGCAGGAAGCCGAACCCTTTTTCGAAAAGGCGAGAAGCTACCTTTCCAAAGAGCGGTTTCCACGGGTTTACCTGTACCTGTTGAACATTTCTGCCTTGAACAAACTGAAGACCGGTGAGTTGGAGCAGGCCTTTGCCTTTGAAAAGGAAATCGAGGCAACGCTGGCGGAGCAAAAGGCCGTAGATTGGCACATTCGCTACATCAATTCCATCAACCTGGCACGGCTGTACAAGAAAACCGGGGCCTATGACCTGGCCCGAACCTACTACCTCAAAGCCTTTGAGGTAAATAACAGCCTGAAGGTGGAAAGCGATTTGTTGTATGCCAATTTGTGTTTCGCGCAGCTAGAGGAAAGACAGGAAAACCACAAAACAGCCTTTATTTTCTGGCTGCGAACCTGCCTGCATTGGTTGAGCAACGAGGCTCCCGAAGCCCTGGCACCCCGTGTCGCCCAGGCCGTCCTGGCACGGGTATTATCCGACAGGGGAGGTTCCGTTGAAGCCATTTCCGCACAGCTAAAGCAGGCCTTGCTTGCCAGCGCTCAGAGAATGCATATACGAATTGAACCCTGGGAAGGGGAAAACTACCCTTCCTTTTGCAGGATTGAGCGGGCGGAAGAACCTCCCGACATTGCCCTCGGTACGGCAGGCATTGGGGTGATGGCCTCGTCAAACGCCGGGCAAAGCGTCTACGAGGGAGTGCACTACCGCTCCCTACAGGCGCTTTGCTACCGCGTCTTGTGCAGCCTGTTGCCCGATTTGGTTGGCTATCGGTCGATTTACACCGATTCCCAGTTTGGCAATGAGCTGCCGGTAAGCGCCAAGGAGCTGATCGCTTCGTGCATCCGGCATCGTGTGGGCAAAGTGGTTTTTGCAGAAAAGAAGTATTCCTTCTCGGAGAGCGAGCAGATGCGTTTTTTGATGAGCTCCAAGGTAGCGATCTGCCCCGCCATTGCCTCGGTGGATCGGCAAAAGGATCAGATCCGGGTGTATTTTAAGCGGTACAGAACACCCGTACTCTTGTCGGGCCTGGAAAAGTGGGTGTTGGAAAACGTCCA
This sequence comes from Cyclobacterium xiamenense, assembly GCF_900109255.1. NCBI lineage: Bacteria > Pseudomonadati > Bacteroidota > Cytophagia > Cytophagales > Cyclobacteriaceae > Cyclobacterium > Cyclobacterium xiamenense. The sequence goes on from NZ_FNZH01000001.1 coordinate 650,624, forward strand.
TCGGTACGCCGACGTGCGGCAACTTCATGTGGCAGGAAACGGCGAAGACCGACTTTTTTCGGTATTGCGGCGACTGGAGGAAAAACGTTTGATTACCATTTATTTGTAGCCATGGCAGCTATCCGGCTGGATTTTGACATGGAGCTACAGCGCGAGTCCCGCTTGTGTTGGGCCGCTGTATCCGTTGCGATCGCCCGCTACTACGAGCAACCGGCCGTGCCGGAGCAGATCGCTTTTGCAAAAAACGTGTGGGGAAGGCGCTATAACCGGTTTTTTGAACCGGATAAAGCCCTGGCCATATTGGGGAATCTTGGGGATAAATTGGATCGGGCGTTGCGCCTGCAGGAAATTCGAATGGAATTGGCTCAGGCCCGACCGATCGTTGCCTGCATGAAGCACTTTGTGGGCTGGCACCTGGTCGTAATCTATGGAATCGATGAGGCCGGCATGCTGTCCGTTGCGGATTCTCAGGTAGGAAGTAGCCAGTGCATGTTGCCGGTATTTACCAACGAATACCGGCTGTATCACAGCTGGACCCATACCTACAAAACCAAAAAAAATGGTTAAGAAGGGGAGAACCCCTGGTCGTGGACGCGTTGCTACCCTCTTGGCGCGCGCCATTGTTTTTTGTCGGGTGCCGCCAGCGAAACCGCTACACCAATTTTCGGAACGATCTTTGTACTTTCTATTGCTGACACATTACCTGGATTTTTGCTTTTCTTGTGACCGGGTTGTTCTCCACAAGGAAGTAAAAATGAGTGGTAGCAACGCATCAGGGTTGTCATACATCTTTTGTAATTAAGAGCAACAACACCCCCGGGAGTTGAAACCAGACTGCTGTTTTTTATACCTTACAAACCAACTACCTAAACCATGAATAAGACCATTCTTTTAAACCAACGTCCGCAAGGAAAACCAACACTTGCCGATTTTAAGACGATCACCGAGGAAGTACCTGCACCACAGGAGGGGGAGGTGCTGCTGAAAACGGTTTATGTATCCGTGGACCCCTACCTGCGTGGCCGGATGAACGATGCCCGGTCCTACGTACCCCCGTTTCAATTGAACGAACCCATCCGTTCAGGAATCATCGCCGAAGTGGTGAAAAGCAAGCATGCCGATTACCAAAAAGGCGATTTTGTTTCCGGTACCTTGGCATGGAAGGAATACCAAACTTCTACCGGCAAAGGACTGCAGCCAGTAGATCCATCGGTGGCACCCCTATCCAGTTATTTGGGGGTTTTGGGCTTGACGGGACTGACCGCCTATTTAGGGCTGATGGAAATCGGCAAGCCAACGAAAGGGGAAACCCTGGTGGTTTCCGGAGCAGCCGGTGCTGTTGGAAGCGTGGTGGGCCAGATAGGCAAACTGCTGGGCTGCCGGGTGGTGGGAATCACGGGAAGCGACGAAAAAGTGGCCTTGCTAACGGATACCTTTTCCTTCGATCAGGCGATTAACTACAAGACCGCGGCCGATTTGAAGCAGGCGATCCAAACGGCCTGCCCGGATGGGGTAGATTGCTACTTCGACAACGTGGGCGGGGAAATTTCCGATGCCGTCATGGCACAACTCAATAAATATGCACGCATAGCAGTTTGCGGGGCCATTTCGCTTTACAACGAGACGAAGGTTCCGATGGGGCCTCGCCTGCAGCCCATTATCCTGACCCGTAGCGCTACCATGCGGGGCTTTATTGTCAGCGACTTTGCGGAAAAGTTTCCGCCAGCAAGCAAGCAACTCGCCGCCTGGCTTGGGGAGGGAAAACTAACGGCTACCGAAACCATCGTGGAAGGCTTTGATCGAATTCCACGGGCATTTCTCGATTTATTTGAAGGCAAAAACACGGGGAAAATGATCGTAAAGGTTTAGGCTATCTGCTAAAGGAGCAGGGTATCGGCAGGCAGGCTACCTCCGACGGGGGAATCAGCGAGACCTTTGTGGGTTTGGTAAACCAATTACGGTTACCAGGCATGTACATTCTCGGTCGAAAGGCCTGCTTATAAGGCGCGTTTTTCGTTTCGCTTTCTGGATTTTGTAGTGGCTTTGAAACGGTTGCCGACCAGGTAAGGACTCTTCCCTTCTTTTTTTGCTAAAAAGCGCCGGTTGTTGCAGGCAATTTCGCAAAAAAGTCGTTATTTCCCGTATTACTAACATCGGGTATGGTTAAAAAAGTCGGAATGCTCCTGCTGGCTGCTTTCCTTGCGTTCCGCTCGTACGAGTTGGTCAACAGCTTGGTGGTGTCAGGAAACAAGAACCTGTCGGCAGTGCTTTCGCTGCTCGTGTCGTTTTTATTGGTCTTATTTGTTACCGGCATTTTTGCGTTTCCGGGTTTTGTATTTCCAACGAGTCGGATCCTGCCGGCGGCCTATTACCGCATCCGGTATCCGGAGAGATTGAGCCGAATTTCCCGCTGGTTGGGCGTAGATTATTTCCGAAGGTTGCTGCTAGTCGCCTTTTGGGGAAGGGAGAAGCAGCGAAAGAAGTATTTTGACGGCACCAAAAACGGCATTTCGAACCTGGATTATCAAACCAGACAATCCGAATTCGGGCATTTGGCGCCCTTTTTCCTGTTGCTGTTTATTTCGTTTCGCTTATTGATGGAGGGGTATACCGGTGTGTTTATTGGCATCGTCGTATTAAACATCCTGGCAAACGGCTACCCGATTTTGCTGCAGCGGGTACACCGCATTCGGATTCAGGCACTTTATAAGCGAATGGGGTAAAGGCGCGGCATTATCAATTGCCTGTTGCTTGGGGTATGAATTTTGGCCAAACCCGGGTTTTTTTTATTTCAATAATTGGAATGGGCTAAAGCCGCATTCCTATTGAGGGATGATCATTTAGAACCAAGATTCTTTCAATCAATCGCCTACTGCCTCAGCTAGAACCAATTTCCTGATTATCCGCGCTAAAACGCAACCAATTTACCAGAAATTGGAACGAAGGGCTTAGCTGTTACCCCTTCGCATTCGCTAGCTTTACCCTGTTCGCCATAGCTCATTTTTGTTTAACCGAAACCATTGAACCACCATGAAAACGCAAAACCCATTACTCTTGATACTGTTTGCCTGCTGGCTGAATGCTTGTTTGGAACCGACACCGGCTGCGATGCCCTACGCTGCTGAGCGGGAAGCGAGCCTTGCCGTGTACGGGGTAGACCCAAATTCAGCGAAATGCGGTACCGAAGTTACACTTTACGGAGAAAATTTTGAAATGCTCCCTTCCGCGAATTTTGTCACCTTTGATCCCTGGGGCTTGGAGCCGCATGCCGGCCGCATTGCCAAGGTGACGCACGCTCCACATTCCGGAATGGTCCGGGTTACCATTCCGAAGGATTTGCCAGCGGGGGACTATGCCATCAGCGTGACGGCAAGGGGTCAATCCCAGCGCTGCGCTATCCCCTTTAACATAAAGGCTGACGGGTAAATCCTTATCCGAACAGCGCTACCTCTATAGACAATACGGTTTCATACCGCCCATTTTAAATTCTGGAAGGACGGTATAGTTACAAAATAATAGTATATTACTTTACCGAAAACACATTCATTCCGTGCTATGAATCGTTCATTCGCTTTATTTTCAGCCCTCCTCGTATGGCTGCTTTCCTGCAGCCCCCATCCGAAGCAAGACCTTCCGGATGCATTTGCGCCCACCGTAGCCGAGGTCCGGTTTAAGGCGATGCCAAAGGAGCGATTGGATGCAGCAGTGGTTGTTCCCGCCGGATCCCCTACCGTAATCAAGGCGGGCAAACCCCGGGTAGTACCGAGGTATTCCAATGTTCGTGTTGCCGGGACTCCCAAAAAGGTAAAAGCAGGGGTTCCAGAGAAAAAGGAGCCCGGAAAAAACGGCTTACCGCTTCCCAAAATCGTGCCCGCAGCGTTTGTGCCTGCAAAGGCGATAATTCCGGAGGTCGTAAGCGCCGGGGAAGCGTATCAAAAAGACGAAAACTCCCATAATTTCAGCAGTTTTTCGAAGCCACAGGGATTAAAAAGCAACCTAATCACCAGCCTATTGGAGGATCAAAACGGCAACATTTGGTTTGGTACGCAATATGGAGGATTTAGTAAATACGACGGAAAGAATTTTTTTCACTATTTTAAGAAAGACGCGCCAAACCGTGCCATCCGCACCCTTTTGGAGGATGCATCCGGTAATCTCTTGATGGCGACCCAGGGAGAGGGTGTAGTGCGGTTTGATGGGAAACGTTTCTTTCAATTTACAAGCAAGGAAGGATTAAGCCACGACGATGTCTATACCCTCGTAAAGGATAGTAATGGAAATCTATGGATGGGAACCCTCGGGGGTGGCGTAAGCAAATTTGACGGTACGCATGTAACCACTTACACCGAAAAGGAAGGCCTGGTCTCTAACATAATTACCGGCATACTGGAGGACAAGTCAGGAAATCTCTGGTTTAGCAGTTACGAAGGGGGGATAAGTAAATTTGATGGTACAAGTTTTAGCAACTACACCGAAGCGGAAGGGCTAAGTACTCGGTTGGTTTTGAACGCGCACGAAGATCGATACGGGACTATTTGGTTGGCCACTGAGCAAGGAATTAACAAGTTTGATGGTGAAAATTTTTACCATTACACGGAAAAAGAAGGCTTGAGTAGCGACAAAATGTCGGGTATTCTGGAGGATCAAAACGGTAGTCTGTGGTTTGCTACCCGTGGTGGAGGGGTAAACAAGTTTGACGGAAACAAATTTACCCATTTTACGGAGAAGGAAGGCCTGGCTATCAATTACGTTGCTTGCATGCTGGAACAGAAAAACGGCAATCTTTGGTTTGGTACCCCGGGCGGAGGGGTTAGTCGCTATACCAAAGGATTTGAGCAGTTTACCGTTAAGATGGGCTTGGGGAATGATTTTGTAAGCAGCATACTGGAGGATCGGATCGGCAACCTTTGGTTCGGAACCTTTAGCGGAGGAGTTACCAAATACGATGGGAGCCAATTCGTGCACTATACCACAAGAGAAGGGCTGGTGCATGACATCGTACGCTGCATGGTGGAAGACAAATCGGGAAACCTCTGGTTTGGTACCCTGGGAGGGCTCAGTAAGTTTGATGGGCAGACGTTTACCAATTACACCAAGCGGGATGGAATGAACAGTGAGATTGTTTTGAGCATACTGGAAGATCGGGCGGGTGATCTTTGGCTCGGTACGCACGAGGGTGGGGTAATTCGATTTGATGGGGAGAACTTTACCCAGTATACCGATAAGCAGGGCTTGTCCAATAATACGGTGTTGACCCTGATAGAAGATCAGAAAGGGATTATTTGGTTGGGTACCCGAGGGGGATTGAACAGATTCGACGGTGAAAATTTTTCGTACATTCCAAAGGTACCGGGAATGGGGAACGATCACCTATGGATACTGGCCGAAGATAAAATGGGTGATATTTGGATGGGTACGCATGGGGATGGATTACTCAAGTTCGACCAGAATGCCGCAGAAGAAAGCGCGACGATCACGCAATTTTCGGTAAATGAGGGATTGAGCGATACGAACGTCACCAGTCTTTTTGTTGGGCGAAAAGGAGATCTGTGGGTGGGCACCAGCAATGGGTTAAACCTTTTGGATAGCAGGTACCTATCCCTGCTTGATCAGGGGGGCGCTGATCGGTTGAACGATACGGGTACGCTTGTTACCACCTACACGTACGAAGACGGTTATGCTGGTTTTGGACTCAGCCACGGCAAATCGATTTTTGAAGCTTCGGATGGAACCCTTTGGTTGGGAGGGGATAACTGTCTAGTGGCTTTTCGTCCCGAGGAGTTGACAAAAGACACGACTGCCCCAACCATCCAACTTACCGGTTTGGGGTTGTTTAACGAACAAGTCAATTGGCACTCCTTTGCTGCACAAGAAAATCCGGTTTGGGAGAAAACGCCCCAAGAAAAAACACCTGGCTTTAGGGTGGAGTTTGAGGAAAAGGAGCACTCCTGGAAAGCGAAAGATACCAGCCTGGTATTGGGCAACGGTGTACGGCTACACGATTTGGATTTCGACGACTTGAGCAGGTGGTACGGTGTTCCAGATAACCTAAGCCTTCCCTACGATAATAATTTTATCGCCTTTCAATTTGTAGGGATCGCAACACAATCCCCTAAAAAAGTCAGGTATCGGTACCAACTTGTGGGAGTGGACAAAAGCTGGAGTGCGCTTACAGCGCGAAGCGAGGTGCCGTATGGCAACTTGCCCCATGGGCAGTACACGTTTAACGTGAAGGCGCTGAGCGGTGAGGGGGTTTGGAGTGAGGTGCTCGCTTATTCTTTTGAAATCCGGCCGCCCTGGTGGCTTACCTGGTGGGCCTATGCCGTATATGGGTTGCTTGGAATTGGATTACTAGTTGGCGGAAGGCAGTACACCGTCAACAGGGAAAGGATGAAGCATGCGCTTAAAATCCAAAAACTGGAAACCGAAAAAATGTACGAAGTGGACCAGCTTAAGTCCCGTTTTTTTGCGAATATTTCCCACGAATTCCGTACGCCGCTCACCCTGATTTTGGGTCCCCTGGAGAAATTTATTTCCCGAACCTCCGCGCAAAACCCCGATAAGACGGTATTTCAGATGATGCAGCGAAATGCCCAGCGGCTGTTGCACCTGATCAATCAGCTGCTGGACTTATCCAAAATTGAAACGGGCAGTATGAAGCTGGAATCGACACCTCATGACCTGGTCGCTTTTCTGGAGCGGATGGTTCTACCCTTTACTTCCCTTGCAGAAAGAAAGCAGATACGGTATCATTTCACCTTCCCTACGGGAAATCCAGTGGTTTACATGGATGCGGATAAATTGGAAAAAATTGTTTCGAATTTGTTGTCCAATGCCTTCAAATTTACACCCGATCGGGGGGAAATAACGGTAACTTTCCAGCTGGTAAATCATGCAAAAGTCCCCTCAACTAAAACGAATGACGTAGGAAGGGAAGCCAAATGGCTGGAAATAGCGGTTCAAGATTCCGGTGAGGGTATTCCAGAGGATCAATTGGAAATGATTTTTGATCGCTTTTATCAATTGGATACCAGCCATACCCGGGAACAGGAGGGGTCGGGTATTGGTCTTTCGCTGGTCAAGGAACTTGTGTCCATGCATCAGGGAGAAATATCCGTGGCAAGTCAGTTGGGGAAGGGTAGTCGCTTCACTGTGAAGTTACCCCTGTTGGTGGCGGATTTAGGAGAAATGGCCCAATATGGCTCGTTTTTGGCTTCGAGCAAACGACTTCAAAACGGTTCGGACCAGGAAGCGGATGTCCGGGTTCCATCACTAAAGCCGAAAAAGGAGGAGGAGGAGAACGAAGCCCCCTTGGTTCTTATCATCGAAGACAATGCGGATGTGCGGTTTTTTATCCGTCAACATCTGGAGGCTACCTACCAGGTACTGGAGGCGGGTGATGGGAAAAAGGGATATGCGCTGGCAAAGGAAACCATTCCGGACCTGATTCTCAGTGACGTGATGATGCCAAAAATGGATGGAGTAACGCTTTGTCGAAAGTTGAAGGAGAATGATAAAACAGCCCACGTGCCGCTCATCCTGCTTACAGCCAAGGCAAGTGGCGGAGACAAAATTGAGGGACTGGAGACCGGCGCAGACGACTACCTGATCAAGCCCTTCGATGCAGAAGAGCTCCTGGCTCGGATAAAAAACCTCATTGAGAGCCGTAGACAGCTGAAGGACTATTTTAGTAGAGAGATCGTCTTACAGCCTTCATCGGTGGCAATCACATCGGCCGATGAAAAATTCCTGCAACGTGCGATGCAGGTCATTGAAGAAAACATGACGGATCCTTCGTTTGGCGTGGAAGTTTTTTGCCGGGAAGTAGGGATGAGTCGGACGCAGCTGTTTCGAAAACTAAAGGCCATGACCCATTATCCTCCCGGAGATTTTATTCGCCTGATGCGGCTAAAAAAGGCGGCCGAACTACTCCGGAAGGGAGCCGGAAATATCGGAGAGGTGGCGTTTTTGGTAGGCTTTCAGGATCCATCTTACTTTACCAAATCGTTCCACAAGCAATTCGGAAAAACGCCTTCTGAATTTATCAATTCTGCCAGGAAAGAAACGAACGGACATGTTTAACTCCCGAATGCCTTGCTGTCGAAGTCGGAAGGGGTATCGTATTAGCTAATACCCTGGAAATTGGTGGGGAAATTCGTAGAACTAACGATCGTTCCGGTATTGGGTCAAATCAATCTTTTTTCAAAACCTTTTTTACCGGTTGCGCTGAAATAGCCTTTGCATCCAAAAAAACACGTGCATTTTTCTGATTGGCTTTCGCCAAATCATTGATCCACAACCCCTTTTCAATCCAGACATCAGCCATTCACCCATTTTGGCTAAAGCCGGGGTTTCTCTCTTCCAATAATAGGAATGGGTTGAAGCCGCATTCCTATTGGGGGATGATCATTTAGAACCAGGATTCTTTCAATCAATCGCCTACTGCTTCAGCTGTAGGCAAAAAAAAGCCCCTCATCTATCGATGAAAGGCCTTTTTCCGTTAATTTACTCAACATTTACGGCAATGGTTTGCTTCGAAAAACCATCAGTTTCTCCCGGCTCATTTCGTGCATGGAGTAGGGGATGCCGCCCATTCCCTCTCCGGAGGCATCCCTGCCTCCAAAAGGCATCCAGTCTACCCGGAAGGCGGTATGGTCATTTACCATCACTGCGGTCGCATTGAGCTGCTGTACGGTGTCCAGTGCCAGGTCAATGTTTTTGGTAAAGACAGCGGCCTGGAAATGATAGTCCAGGCTATTTGCCTGTTGGATGGCAGCTTCCCGGTCGGTATAGCTGTACACACACACCACCGGACCGAAAATTTCCTCCCGGGATACACGGGCGTCAATTGGCGGATTAAACAAGACGGTGGGTTCAAAACAGGTATCGCCAATGCGCTTGCCGCCACAAAGCAGTCGGGCACCTCCATCTACCGCTTCTTGCACCCATTCTTCCACCCGGTCCACCTCTCCGGTGCGGATCAGCGGGCCTACCTCGGTCGCCTCCTCCAAGGGGTCGCCTACCTTCAGTTTTTTGGCCGCCACGGCCATGTCCTCCGCCAGTTTTTCGGCAATTTCGGCTGCTGCAAACACTTTCTGCACCGAAACACAGACCTGACCGGCGTGGTAAAATCCACCCTTTACCAGTAAGGGCAACATGTCTTCCAAATCTGCATCGGATGCCACGATCACCGGAGCCGCTCCCCCGTGCTCCAGGGCACAGCGGGTGCCAGGGGCCAGTTTGGACTTTAGGTACCAGCCGATTTTTGCAGAACCAATAAACGACAGGTAATTGATGCGCTTGTCGGTGGCCAGTTTTTCGGCCAATTCATTGGAGCAAAGAATGGGTTGCACCCAGCCCTCCGGAACGCCCGCTTCTTTCAGTATGTTCACCAGGGCCAGGCAGCTGAATGGGGTATTGCTGGCTGGCTTGACGATCACTGGGCATCCAGCCGCAAAAGCCGTAACCGTCTGGTGAACAATCAAATTCAGGGGATGATTAAAGGCAGAGAGGGAGGCCACCACACCAATCGGTTCTCGCATGGTAAAGGCCAGCCGATTGACCGAGGATTCGGTAATTCCCATCGGGATTTGCGTTCCCTTCATCTGAGAGATCTCCTCAGCGGCGATTTTGACCCCATTGATCGCCCGAAGCACTTCCACTTTGGAATCCGCGTACGGTTTACCGCCTTCGCGAGCTGCCGTCCGGGTCAATTCTTCTACACGGCTTTCCATAAGTTCACGCGTTTTCTCCAGGATGGCGATTCGCCGATGGGCGGGAATCCAGGCTTTTCGGTCGAGAAACAAGGCATAGGCTTTTTCCAGCACTTTTTCCAGTTCGTTTTCGTTGATTAGCGGTAGTGTATCGATCAGTTGTCGGTCGTAGGGAGCATATACCTTTAGTTGGTCACTCATAATTTCGCTGTTTTTTCTTTTAGTAATACATTTAAAATGGGGTGATTCAGGGAATAATCAACCTGCAAATCGATCAGGTGCACCCCCGGGCTTTGCAGGGTTTTATCCAGTACCTGCTGCAATTCCTGATCACTCTCTGGACGGTACCCATGGGCACCGTAACTTTGTGCATACTGAACAAAATCCGGATTCTTGAAATCCAGGCCAAAATCTTTGAATCCCATGTCTTCCTGCTTCCATTTAATCATCCCGTAGGACTGATCATTCAGGACGATCACTACCAGGTTGAGTCCCAGGCGAACGGCAGTCTCCAGTTCCTGGGAATTCATCATAAAGCCACCGTCTCCACACACGGCTACCACTTTCTTGTCTGGGTAAAGCAGGTTTACAGTCATGGCCGAGGGCAATCCGGCACCCATGGAGGCCAGCGCATTGTCCAGCAAAAGGGTCTTGGGCTGGTAGCAGGTGTAGTTACGGGCAAACCAGATTTTGTACACCCCATTGTCCAGGGTGATGACGTCCTTGTCGCCGAGTTTTTTGCGCAGGAGGTTTACCAGTCGCTGGGGTAGGGTAGGAAAACGCTCGTCTTCAAAATACTTGCTCAAATGGCCGGCTACTTCTGCTTTTACTTTTTGGTAGAAGGAAAAATCCCAGTTGCTGGTTTTGGTAATTTTTTCGGTCAGTTTTTGCACGGCAGTGGTGATATCTCCCACCACATTGAGTTGGGGGAAATACACCGGATCCACTTCCGCCGGGGCAAAGTTGACGTGAATGACCTTTTTACCACCTTTCTTCATAAAAAACGGTGGCTTTTCGATCACGTCGTGGCCGACGTTGATGATCAGGTCGGATTCGTCCAAAGCGGCATGCAGGAAATCGTTGCTGGAAAGAGCGGCAGTGCCCAGGTATTGGGGATGCCGTTCGTCGATGACCCCTTTGCCCATTTGGGTTGTGAAGAAGTAAATACCGCTCTCGTTTACAAAATCAGCCAGGGCATCGCAGGTTACTTTCCGGTTGGCCCCGGCTCCGATTAGCAACAAGGGCATTTTGGCTTGTTTGATCAGGTCCACGGCCGCTTCGATCGCCGCATCGTCCGGTTTGGGAATGATATGCCCGACCACCTCGAATACGGTATCTTCCGTTTCTTCCTGGGCAATGTCTTCGGGTAATTCCAGGTGTACGGCACCGGGTCTTTCCTCGGTAGCCAGCCGAAAGGCCTCCCGAATATTGGAAGCTATGACACTACCATTGACAATTTGTTTCGTGTATTTGGTGATGGGACGCATCATGTCCACCACATCGATGATCTGGAATCGAGCCTGTTTACTTTTCTTGATGGGTTTTTGTCCGGTAATCATCAGCATGGGCATGGCACCAAGTTGGGCATAGGCGGCAGGAGTTACCAGGTTGGTCGCTCCGGGACCCAGGGTAGCCAGGCAAACGCCCGGCTTGCCGGTCAGTCTTCCGTAGGTGGCCGCCATAAACCCCGCGCCTTGCTCGTGCCGGGTAAGGATCAGGCGAATGGAAGATTTGCTGAGTGATTCCAGCAGGTCCAGGTTTTCCTCCCCCGGTACGCCAAAAATATATTCCACCCCTTCTTTTTCCAGGGCTTTTACAAATAAATCGGATGCTTTCATAGGGTTTCGTTAAAGAGAAGTATAAACTTAAAAAAATAAAGGCACTTATAATAGTTTACCGGGATGGGATACGGGAATGCCTGTATCAAGGTAGCTCAAATGGATCGAATTGGGGCAATGCCGGCGAGAGATCGACAGGGGAGAAATTTTCTTAACGGTTTCATCACATACTCCAGCAGAAAATTGTAAAAAAATCAGATATCTTGGGAATCGGATTAGCTGAAAGGTAACACAAACGTATAGGCAAAACGCTACCTATGAACAAAGGCAGGCTGATAGCATTCAATGGACCGGGAACTAACCTGGAAATCCGAAGCGAAACGCTTGGAGAACTGGACCCGGCATCGGTGCTGGTAAAAAATCTGGTTACAACGATCTGTGGGAGTGATCTGCATACCTTTACCGGTGTTCGAAAAGAACCCTGCCCGGTGGTATTGGGGCACGAGATCGTGGGTACCATCGTAGAAATTGGGTCGCAACACAGCGGTCGGGACTATTCCGGCGAAAAGCTGGAGCCGGGCGACCTGGTTACCTGGACCATTTTTTCCAGCGATCCTTCATCCCAACTGGCCAAGGAAGGAATTCCCCAAAAAGGCGCCGATTTGTTTAAATATGGACATGCCCAACTTACCGAAAAGGAGCAGTTTCATGGAGGCCTGTCCGAATTTTGCGTCCTTAAGCCCGGAACAGGAATTTTGAAGCTGCCGAAAGAACTACCCCTGGAATTGGCAGCGACGGTCAATTGCGCTGTTTCTACGGCGGCCGGTGCCGTTCGCCTGTCGGGCAACCCGAAGGGCAAGCGGGTCCTGATCTTTGGGGCAGGAATGCTGGGCATTACCTGTGCTGCCATGTGCCGGGATGCGGGTGCAAAATGGGTGGGGATGGTAGATGTGTCTTCGGAACGGCTAAACAGAGCCCTGAAATTTGGTGTGGATGCGATTTTTGAAAGCGGGAACCGTTCCGTCGCCTTACTCGCAGAATTAGCGAAAACCAGTTCCGGAAAGGGGATGGATCGGGTATTTGATATGAGCGGGGCACCGGAGGCCATGGAAGTAGGGTTAGGTGCCCTGGGTATCGGGGGAGTCGCTGTTTGGGTGGGGGCTGTTTTTGCTACCAGAAACGTGCAGGTAAACCCAGAAAACCTGATTCGAAAACTGATCACCATTCGCGGCCTTCACAATTACAATTACGAAGATTTTGTCTATGGCCTGGATTTTATGCGCAGGAACTGGCAGCGGTTTCCCTTTGTATCCGTAGTGGAAAAAACATTTGATTTCGAGCAGGCTGAAGAGGCATTTGCCTATGCCCTGGCACATAAACCCCTGCGGGTAGCCATCCGCATCCATCCAACAATCTAAGTGGCAGCTGTAACGAATTTTCGAAGGGATCAATGGACCATGTTGCTCGCAACCATGTTCTGCTACCTGTTTTTTTATACAGGAAGGCATAATTTTGGCTGGGCAGCAACGGAAATGGCAACAGACCTGGGGATTTCCTATGCGATGATTGGCTGGATTAGCGCTGCCATGCTTTTTGGCTATGCCTTCGGTCAGTTTGTCAACGGCAACCTCGCCGACCGGTTTAGTCCGCGGAACATGATCGTTTTGGGAGCACTTCTCTCTGTCGGGGCAAATGTAGCCATCAGTTTTGGTACGACCTATACCTACATTCTCGTGTTATGGGCGTTGAATGGCTATTTTCAGTCCATGGCCTGGGCACCCGGGAGTCGGCTGATTTCCAACTGGTGGGAGCGGGAGGAGCGAGGGAAAGCCTTTGGATTGTACACCATGGCTGCGGGAAGTTCGTCGGTGGTGACGTTTTTACTATCGATTTTGATTCTTCAGAATGGGATCCCCTGGCCTTATCTGTTTCGACTACCGGTGCTGTTCCTTTTATTTGCCGCCATCGTGTTTTTTCTGGTGGCCCGCAGCAAGCCCTCCCAAAAAGGCTACCCGGATTTGTATCCGGACTTACCGAATCAGCCGACCATTTCCTGGATGGAGCGGTACCGGGTGGTGCTGAAAAACAAACGCTTTCTGCTTACTTCCCTATCCCTGGGCTTCGAAAGTATGGCTCGCTATGGATTGCTGGTTTGGGTGCCGGTACATTTTCTTGGTACGGTTTCCACCGATGGGGAAGAAAGCCTTTGGGGAAGTTTGTTGTTACCCATCGGTATGGCCTTGGGTGCCTTTTCTTTTGGAATCTTGTCGGATAAGGTTTTTTATGGCAACCGGGTCCGATCGATTGGTATGGGCATGCTGCTGGCAGCCGGTACCATGCTGGCGATCTATTTGACACCACCCGAAAACTGGCAGCTGGGTGCAGTGTGGATGTTTCTGGCTGGATTTTTTGTATACGGGCCGCAAGCCAACTTCTGGCCGCTGAGTCCAGAGATATTGGGTGAAAAATTCGTTGGAACGGGCGTGGGAATCATGAATACCAGCGCTTACCTTTTTGCCGCGATGGGGGAACCGATACTGGGTAAAATCATCGATAGCTCTGGTAGCAGCACGCCGGTTTTTCTGGCGCTGGCTGTTATTTGTTTTCTTTCCGCCGGAACCATTCAACTAAGCAGTTACGCGGCCAAGCCCGTTGTCCACTCGGAAATCACTTAAGTGCCCATTTTTAGCTTAGTAGTCAGAATTACCGCGTAGGGGGGTCTCGACGACTTCCGGCAGATCCCAGTTCGGTTGTAAGACCTACCCCTGATGGCACTTCCTAGGCCATGCCGAGTCTTCTTTGTAATCGCCAAATGGAATCCAATTTAGACAAATTTCCAGAAGAATAAAGTAGTAACCTGGCGATTCCGACCAGCGTGGGGAGTGAGGGGGCTCAGGAATTTAACTTTTTACAGGCCAGTTGCCGAATACTAACCTAGCGTTCAGGAAATCAAACGAATCCATTTAAAATTACTGAAAAATCCTCCCCGCTAGATTGGCGGAGGCTATTAGGTACTTGCTAATATCCCGGTCGGTACATGCCCACCATCAGTGCGTCCAGAATTTTTGCGATTTCCTGAGGAGCTGTTTTTTCTTTTAGGTACCGATGGTTGCCAGCGGGGTCTGCCTCCCAGGCATTGGAGCCGTCTTCGTAGACCTTTACCTTTCCCCGTTCGCTCAGTTCCCAATAGGGTTTATCCGAAAGCGCATACAGCAAGGCCGCCTGGTCCCAGCTTTGCCGACCAAAAAACGAGTTGTACAAGGCATAGGCCCGGTGTACCGGATGCGAATCGGGCAGGCTGTGCTCTAGAAAATCACTACCCGTGATGATGGCATTGCCAATTTCCCAACCGGCAAACACCACGTCTCCAGGCCAATTGTCCACAGCAATACGGGTGGATTCGGGGTCAGGCCGGTAGAAATTGGCTTCTTTTCCTTGGGGAAACTGCCCACCCATGCAGGACCAGAGTCGTACCTTTTGGCGAACCAACGCGTTGCCAGTCAGGGGGCTGATGCTGTCCGGGGGCGATTCGAGCAGGTTCCGGATATTGGTCAGGTGTCCAATGCTGACCAACACCACGCTTTGATCTGCGGCTGCTGTCAATAGCTGCCGGTACAAAACGGTGGCATCCAACGGTTGCTTGCCGCCGGTTGGAAATTCGCTGGCCAGCGCTTTGGTATAGCGGGAGAAACTCCGGAGGGGGATTCCTTTTTCCACGCCTACCGGAATTTCCGGCCGTTCGTAAAAGGTATTGATCACAGCGGCGCAGGCAGCGGCATGGGTATCGTCGCTGGTGACAATAATCCCCAGAATCTGTACACGATGGTTTGCTTCCAGCGTATGCAGCATGGCCAGGGCGCCCACATCGTCTACATCCGAATCCAGATCGGTATCCAAAATGACATTTATTTGCCCCCAGGCGGGGAGAAAGGCCAGGGAAAGCAACAAAGTCAGAACAAGCAGGTTAGTTTTTAGCGATTTCATGGGATTGTTGGGTTTCCGGAAAAAGACGGGAAACGAGCAGGATGCAAAGCAGACTGCTCACCATGGCAAAGGTACGAAATGGGAACTGAATACCCGCTACGGGATCTTCCATGGGATAGGGTAAAAAGGGAGGTATTCCGAAAATGGGTTCACCGCCGCCAAACCGCAGCACTAAGCCGACAACGATACCGGTCAAGGCTCCCTTTCGGTTGCTTCTTTTATCGTACAAGGCCAGCAGGAGTTGCGGAAACAGAATGACATACACCAGGTCAGCACAGAGGTACCAAAGGTCGTACACACTTTGAAGGGTCAGGGCCAGCCAGGTGGCAAGTGCTCCGATTCCAAGGATGGCCCATCGGATGGTAGCCTTGATTTGCTTATCGCTGCAGCCGGGACGCAGCAGGGGCCGGTACAGGTTCCAGGTAAATAGGGAAGCGGCGGAAAGCACCGAAGAATCTACCGAGGACATGACGGCAGCTGCTACGGCACCCAAACCCAACGCGGCGATCAGAGGCGGCGTCATTTCCAGCAGTACATAGGGCAGTACCATAGTTGCTTCCGGTGCCTCACCCAAGGTCGAACTGCTCCAATCAAACCCTACTCCGGCGAGCCCGATTAGCACTGCCGGAATGGCCATCAGGGCACAGCAAACTCCCCCATAGATGGAAAGGCGAATGGCGGATCGGTCGGAGCTGGCAGATAAAACCCGTTGGAAATAAACTTGCCAGGGGATGCCCCCCATCACGAGCAACAGGGCAAAATCCAACCATACCCAGATTTCATTACCCCAGCTGGGATCGTTCCCCGTAAATGCATTCAGCGAAGGAAAAAGCCGAAACCCATGACGAATGGCCTGATCGTATTGTGCCAGTGCCTGGTCTAATCCACCGACTGTATCCAAAGCAAAGGGAATACTGATCCCCAATCCAAGGAGGATAAACACCAATTGTACGACGTCCGTATAGGCTACTGACCAAAGCCCGCCCAGCATGGTGTAGCCAACGGCGATGGCGGCGGAAACCAGAATGGAGGTTTCCAGGTCCAGTCCGAAGATGGTTGCAAAGGTAATCCCCAAAGCGGCCAAGATGGCTGCACTCCAGAAAATCTCCCCAATCAAGGCGGGAATAAACAGGATAGCGGCTGTTTGTTTTCCGTATTTCCGTTCGAATACGTCGATAAAGGTGGTGAATCCAAAACTGCGGATTTTGCGGGCAAAGAACAAGCCACCCAGAATCAGGCTAAGCGCATAACCCCAGGGAGCCTGCGCCCAAACCAATCCGCGGGCACTGTCAAATACCGCTTCACTGGTTCCGATAATGTAGCCGCCTCCCACCCAGGTAGCCGTCATTGTAAAGATACCGATCCAGGCCGGCATTTTTCGTCCTGCCAGGAGCATGCCTTCGGAACTGCTGTCTCCGGATTCTTTTCTACTGGCGTAATAGCCGGTCAGTAAAATGATCAGGTAAAAGAAAACGGTGACGAATATGCCGAGACTTGTGGTATCGATAGTTTTGGAGGTTTATTTCCCGAACCAGTTGAGGGGTTGGGGGTTGAAGTTTTGATAAATGTGCTTGATTTCCTGAAATTCCTCCATGCCGGTGGTACCTAGTTCCCTTCCCAGCCCCGATTGTTTGTAGCCTCCCCAGGGAGCCTGGGTGAAATAAACATTGAAGTCATTGACCCATACGGTACCAAACCGTAGTGCTTTCGAAACCCGGGAAATTCGATCCGGGTCGCGCGACCAAAAGCCTCCCGACAAGCCATAAATGGTGTCGTTGGCCCGAGCTACCGCTTCCGCTTCCGTCTCAAATTTTTCCACATGGACCACGGGACCGAAGATTTCTTCCTGTACAATACGCATATCCGGCCTGCATCCGATAAGCAGGGTCGGTAAGTAAAAGAAGCCCTTTTCCAATTTGGGATCGTTGTCCGGCTGTTGTCCGCCACAAACCAACACCGCCCCTTCTTGGATGGCTCTTTGTACGTGATGGGCTACTTTTTGACGCTGATCGGCGGAAATAAGTGGCCCCATCTGGGTGCTTTCTTCCATCCCGTTGCCCAAACGGATATTCCGGATTCTGCTTTCCAAATGGGCAACTACCCGATCGTGTAGGGAGGCGTGTACCAGCACCCGGGTTCCTGCCGAACAAATTTGCCCGGCGTGGAAAAAGACCCCGTTCAAAATAAAATCGATGGCTGTTTCCCAATCCCCGTCTTCAAACAGGATGTGAGGATTTTTCCCTCCCAATTCCAGGGCTACCTTCTTCACGTTTCCAGCGGCCGCCTGCATGATTTTTTTGCCCGTAACCACGCCTCCGGTAAAGGAAATCATGTCCACTTCCAGGCTTTCGGCCAACTCGGCGCCAACCGTGGAACCGGGGCCGGTCACCGTATTGATGACTCCTTTTGGAAAGCCCGCTTCTTCGGCCAGGCGGGTCCATTCCAGGGTACTCAAGGGTGTGAGTTCACTGGGCTTGATCACCAGGGTACAGCCGGTAGCGAGGGCCGGGGCAATTTTCCAGGCTGCTTGCAGCAAGGGGTAATTCCAGGGACAAATCATGCCTACCACGCCAACCGGTTCTTTTTCCAGCCGGCTTTGGCTGTGAGGATTTGGACTGGCGATGATTTCCCCTGCGTGCTTGTCCGCCAAACCTCCATAGTAGCGAAAGATACCCGCGATATCGTCCATGTCCCACAGGCTTTCGGTATAGGTCTTGCCGGTATTGAGCGTTTCCAGACGCGCCAGGTTTTCTTTTTCGGCAGCAATGCGCTCTCCCAGTTGATAGAGCAATTGCCCTCGCTCCGTGGGAGATAGCTGCTCCCAGTCCGCTCCCTGAAACGCTTCGCGGGCGCTCCGGATCGCTGCCCGGGCATCGGTCCGGTCACCTTCGGCCACCGTGGCAATGGCTTGTTGGTCAAAAGGGTTGATGATTACGCGCTCCAGCCCGGCTTGTCCGGTTACCCAGGAGCCATTAATGAAAAAAGGTTGAACTGCCATTAATGCGAAAGGTGATTTTTTTCTACTTCCGGAGAATGCGTATAATAGGGAACTTCCTGAGCTGGCTCGGGACTGTTTCCCAGTAAACTATCGGCTGCTTTTTCGGCGATCATGATTACCGGGGCATAGATATTACCGTTGGTAATGGCCGGCATGACAGAGGCGTCCACCACACGTAGGTTTTCGAGCCCGTGTACGTTAAGATCGGCATCCACCACCGATAGCTCATCGTAGCCCATTTTACAGGTGCAACTGGGGTGGTAGGCGCTTTCTCCCTCCCGCGCCACAAAGTCCAGAATCTCTTCATCCGTTTCAACCGAGGGCCCGGGCGACAATTCATTGCCGCGCAGCTCGTCGAAAGCGGCTTGGTTGATCAGGTTTCGGGTACAGTGGATGGCTTCGATCCATTCTTTTCTTTCTTGCCGGGTAGACAGGTAATTGAACAAGATACTGGGGTATTCACTGGGATCGGCCGACTTGATTTTCACATGTCCCCGTACATCGGTATTCATTGGGCCCACGTGGAGCTGAAATCCATGTCCTTCGTTGGGGGCGGAGCCATCATAACGTATCGCGATGGGGAGGAAATGGTACTGCAGATTGGGGTAGGCCACCTCCGCGTTTCCACGAATAAAACCGCCGGCTTCGAAATGATTGCTGGCACCAATTCCTGTTTTGTTGAAGAGCCATTCCAGCCCGATTTTGGGCTGGTTGTAAAATTTAAGGGAAGGGTAGAGGCTAACCGGCTTTTTGGCAGCCCATTGCACGTAGACTTCCAGGTGGTCCTGGAGGTTTTCTCCCACACCCTTCAGGTCTGCTACGACGGGAATTCCCAGTTTCTTGAGTTCATCGCCGTTGCCTACACCAGAGAGCTGAAGGACCTGAGGCGAGTTGATGGCTCCTCCGCTGCAAATGATTTTATTTCCATAAACTACCTGCTTTTCTTTTCCTTTCACAAATTCTACCCCGATGGCCCGATTTCCTTCAAACAAGATGCGGGAAACGGTAGATTTGAGGGAAATGGTGAGGTTTTTTCGGTCTTTTACCGGGTGAATGTAGGCCCTTGCGGCGTTCCAGCGCTTCCCTTTATAGATGGTTGCGTCAAATTTTCCGAAACCCTCCTGTTGGTACCCGTTGACATCATCGGTCAGCGGGTAGCCTGCTTGTTGGACGGATTCAAAAAAGGCATCAAACAAAGGGTTGTCGCATTTAGGCGTGGTGAGATGCAGCGGTCCGCCCACGCCCCGATACGTATCCCCGCCGATGAGCCGGTTTTCCATCCGCTTGAAATAGGGAAGACAATGCGCATAGCTCCAATTTTCCAATCCATCCATCGCGCCCCATTTTTCGTAGTCGAGTGCGTTTCCGCGAATGTAAATCATGCCGTTGATGCAGCTGGAGCCTCCCAGTACCTTGCCCCGGGGCTGGTAAATCCTACGGTTGTGCATGTAGGGTTCCGGGTCGGATTCGTAGCCCCAATTGTAGAAATTATTGGAGAGCGGGTAGGTGAGGGCTGCCGGCATGTGGATGCGAAAATCCCAGGCATGGTCCATTCTCCCTGCTTCAATGACGAGTACGTTGTTTTCGGGTTCGTTGCTTAGTCTATTGGCCAGTACGCTTCCGGCAGAGCCACCTCCAATAATGATAAAATCATACGTGTTATTCAACCTTACTAATTTTTTGTACAAATCGATTTTTATTCCCAGGTGTCGGGTGTCGGGAATTTGCCGGACTGGCTTGTTTGCGATCAGTTACCCGATGGCATTACCCGAACGATTCCTTTCCCTTCGATGCCGGCGTAGATATAGCCGTCGGGGCCCATTACGACGTTTCGCACCCTACCCATACCGTCGATCACCTTTTCTCGCTTGGTGACGGTAGTGCCTTCCAGCGTTAGTTTTTCCAGGTAGGCAAAACTCAACGAACCGACCAATAAATCCCCCTTCCAAGAAGGGTATCGGTCACTGGTGACCACGGCAAACCCACTTGGCGCGATGGACGGTACCCAGTAGTACAGGGGTTGCTCCATGCCGGGTTTGGATGTCTCTTCGGTAAATACGGTACCGTTGTAATTGATACCGTAGGATATTACGGGCCACCCGTAATTAGCCGCTTTTTTTACCACATTGATCTCGTCACCTCCCCTGGGACCGTGCTCGTGCACCCAGATTTCACCCGTTTCGGGGTGTACAATCATTCCCTGAGGGTTTCGGTGTCCATACGAATAAATGGCTTTTTTGGCATTCGCTGTGTTGACAAATGGGTTGTCGTCGGGTACTTTTCCATCGTCGTGCAATCGGTACACTTTCCCACCATCCCGGGTGATGTCTTGAGGGTTTTCATCCCGGGCACCCCGCTCACCAATGGTAAAAAATAAGTAGCCGTCTCTGTCAAAAACGATCCGGGATCCGTAATGCTGCCCCTTTTCGGTATTCGGCGTGGCCTTGTACAGTACTTCCAGATTGGTTAGTCGCGTTCCGTCCAGCTGTGCCCGGCTGATGGCGGTATGTGCGCCACTTCCTGGTCCTTCGTCAGAAGAGTAGGAGAGGTATAGCCAACCATTGCTGGCATACTCCGGATGGAGCGCGATATCGAGCAATCCGCCCTGCCCTTTGGCCCATACCTCCGGCACGCCGCTGATTTCGGTTTTCGTTCCATCCTTAAAATGAATCAATTCTCCGGACCTTTCGGTAATCAGCAGGCCGCCGTCCGGTAAAAAAGCCATTCCCCAGGGTAATTTTAGTCCTTCTACTACCGGTTCGACGGTATAGTTGTCCCATTGAGGATCAGTTACTTCAGGACCATTGGGAGGGGTTTGGCCCATACAGGCCACGTACAGACTGACCATCAATACGGAAAGGAATAGTGATTTCATAAAGGATAGATTTGAATTTTATAGCTAAATAAAAGTCCAATTTAACCGGAAAATAGCTTCTAAACAAATGTTAAGCCAGTAGTTCGGCCTGCAAACGCAGTACCCGGTCTTCGATACTCTCTGAACTGAGGCTATTTCGGCTAAGGCGGTCAACCATGATGGGAAAGGCAAACGGGCTGATTCTCGGGGTGGTAACGAGGTGAATCTTTTGCGAGTTGATGCGTTCGATGACCTTTTCCAGCCGGCTTTTTTCCATCTGCACGTGCAGCACTTCGTTTTTTGCCTGTTTGAGCAGCAGGTTTTCCGGGTCATAGGTTTCAAACACGCCATAAAGAATCCCCGAGCTTGCCTGCAAATGCCGGGTTTGTATGCCTTTGCCTGGGTATCCCTGAAACACCAGTCCGGCGATTGCCGCGATTTCCCGAAAACGCCTCCGGGCCATTTCGCTTGCGTTGATTCCTGCGAAAATGTCGTCCATTAGCTGATCGGAAGAAAATAAATCTTCTTCCAGCGCTTCCGCTATCGGGATGGGGCTTTCAGACAGCAGTTCAAAGCCATAGTCATTCATGGCAATACTCAGGCTTATCGGATTGCTGACGCTGATGCGGTAGGCCAGTAGGGCTGCCAATACTTCGTGCACAAACCGACCTTCAAAGGGAAAGAAAAACACATGGTAGCCCTCCCTGCTTTTGCAGGTTTCGATCAAAAGGGACTGCCGATCGGGAATTCTGGACAAGGATTGTTGTAGCGCCAGGATGGGTTCGATGGTGCGTAGTTCAATGGAATCTTCCCGGTGATCGGCGGCTTTTTGCAATTCGATCCGAATCAATTCTGCCAGTCGGGAAGAAAGGGGCATGCGCCCTCCCATCCAGCGGGGAATGGTACCGGTTTTTTTCGTGGATCGGCGTACCAGCGCTTTCATCTCTTTGATTTGCACGAACTCCAGGCTTCGGCCGGCAAACCAAAAAACGTTCCCCGGTTTTAGTTTGGAAATAAAGCTTTCTTCGACCGAGCCTATGTATCCCCCGCGCAGGAATTTTACCTGAATCATGGGATCGCTGACGATCGTACCCATGGATAATCGGTGCCGCATGGCTATTTTTCGGCTCGTTACCCGGTACAGGCCATCGGGCAGGATCTCCACTTTTGAAAATTCCTCGTAGCTACCCAAGGCCCGGCCCCCTACCGTGATAAATTCCAACATCCACTCGAAGGATTCCTTGCTTAAATTGCGAAAAGCGTAGGCATTTCGGATGACCGGAAATACTTGTTCCGGAAAAAACCCTTCACCCAGTGCGAGGCTTACCAAAAATTGGATGAGCACATCGTAGCAGTTTTCCAACGGGACTTGCTCTTCGTAATGGTCTTGCTGTATGGCCTGTCTTAATGCGCTCGCCTCGATAAGTTCCAGGGAATGGGTAGGGACGAAATAGATATGGCTGGTGGCTCCTGGCTGATGCCCGGCCCGGCCAGCGCGCTGCACAAAGCGGGTTACGCCCTTGGGGCCGCCCACCTGAATGACGGTATCCACCGGCCGGAAATCCACACCCAGGTCCAGGCTACTGGTGCACACGACCAATTTGAGTTTCTTTTCATGCAGTGCTTGCTCTACCCAAGCCCGCACGGATGGATCCAGCGAACCGTGGTGCATGGCCATGATGCCTGCCCATTCTGGTTTCGCCTCCAGAATTTTTTGGTACCAGATTTCGGTTTGGGAGCGGGTATTCGTAAACAACAACACGCTTTGGCTATCTTCGATCACCGGAAGGATTTTCGGGATCAGTTTATTGCCGAGATGCCCCGCCCAGGGATAGCGCTCCACTTCATCTGGCAAGACGGATACGACATGAATTTCTTTTTTGATTTTCGAGCGCACAATGAGCTCGGCTTGCTGCTCGCCCAACAGCACCCGGTGGGCTTGGGAAAGGTTGCCAATGGTCGCCGAAATACCCCAAACCTTGAGCGGTTTGGGGGTTAGCGTACGGATATGGCTGAGCGCAAGTTGTACTTGTACCCCTCGCTTGTTGGCCAACAGTTCGTGCCATTCGTCCACGACGATGGCTTTCAGGTTTTTAAAGAGTTCCGGATGGTCCTTTTGGGTGAGCAGCAAGTGCAGGCTCTCGGGCGTGGTAATCAGGCATTCGGGCATGGATTTCTTTTGCTTTTGCCGCTCGGCCGTCCCGGTATCTCCGTTCCTTACGCCAATGCGCCAGGGCAGGCCGATTTCTTCGCAGACCCGTGTCATCGCTTGTTGAATGTCCTGGGCCAACGCCCGTAGCGGAGAGATCCAGATGACTTGCAAGCCGTTTTTCTGCGGTTTTTGCCAGGTAGTAGGATGGTCACGCAGGTATTCCATCAGTACCGGCATGAATAGGGCCAGGGTTTTGCCGGATCCGGTTGGGGCATTGAGCAGGCCACTCTGTCCTTGTAAATAGTGCTTCCAACAGGCATGCTGAAAATCAAACGGGGTCCATCCCTTCGATTCGAACCACTTTTCTGCCCAGTTACTTTCCATATTTTTCCAATAAAAGCTGTAAATCCTCCAGGGTGTTGGCACTTTCAATGGATTTGTCCCGTCGCCAGCGGTGAATTCGGGGAAACCGCAACGCTATGCCTGACTTGTGCCTGGGGCTTTCCTGGATACCCTCAAAGGCAATCTCAAAGACCAGACCTGGTGTCACGGTTCGAACCGGGCCAAACCGTTCCCGGGTATTTTTCTTTACATAGGCATCCACGGCTTTCATCTCCTGATCTGTCAGCCCGGAATAGGCTTTAGCAAACGGAACCAATGTGTCTCCGTTCCAAACCCCAAAGGTGTAGTCGGAATACAGGTTGGCCCGGCGTCCATGGCCTTTCTGTGCGTAGATCATCACCCCATCGACGGTCAGGGGATCAATTTTCCATTTCCACCAACCGCCCCGTTTTCTTCCTGTTTCGTAGCTGCCGTCTTTTCTTTTCAACATCAAACCCTCTGCTTTTACCGACCGCGATTGTTCCCTCAGTGCTGCCAATTCCGCCCAGTTTGAGTCGGTGAGCACCTGGGAGAGCTCCAGGTTTTCCTTGGGCATGGAATGGATCAATGCCGCTAACGTCTCTCGTCGTTTCCACAATTCCCAGTGACGCACATCCTGTCCCTTCCATTCGAGCAGGTCGTACGCCATAAAGGACACCGGAGCCTCTCGAAGCAGCCGCGCACTTACGTTTTTTCTACCCAAACGTGTCTGAAGCAATCCGAAAGGAAGCGGGTTCCCATTTTCAAAGGGCATGATCTCTCCATCCAGTACCGTTCCCTCCGGCAGATTCTTCCCCATCTGCTCCAACTCCGGGAATTTATCCGTTATCAATTCTTCCCCTCTGGACCAGATAAAAACCTCTCCCTTTCGCTGGATCAGTTGCCCACGGATACCGTCCCACTTCCATTCGGCCAGCCAATCCGAGCGGCTGCCTGGTAAGGCTTCCGTTCCTTCCAGTGGATGAGCCAGGTAAAAGGGGTAGGGGCGGGAGCGATCCGAAGATAGGTCCGCTTCAAACAATAAATCGGTGAATGTGGTTTCCAAGGGGCTCCAATTCCCCATGATGCGGTGGGCCAAGGCGGATTTTTCCATATCAAAGGTACTTGCCAATGCCCGGGTAATCAGCTGCTGACTCACACCGATCCGAAATCCCCCGGTAATGAGTTTATTAAAAACCAGCCGTTCTTCGCGGTTTAGTTTATTCCATGCGCTTGCTATTTCACGTTTTTTGGAATCCTCGTCCTGGCTCTTGAGCTTTTCCAGAAATTGAATCCACTCGTGCAAGGACCGCTCGGAACGCTCGGTATTATCTGGCAAAACCAAGGCAATGGTTTCGGCCAGATCGCCTACGGTTTGGTAGGATTCTTCAAATAGCCAATCCGGGATACCTGCCCTATCGCAGCACCAGTCCCGGAGTTGCCGCGTTGTCACCGTTCTTTTGGGTCGTTTGTGCGTAAAAAGTGCCAGCGTCCACAAGCGGTCCTGATCCGGCGCCTGGGCAAAATAGGCCTGCAAAAGCCCCAGTTTATCCCCTGTTTTATTGGTTTGATCGAGTTGAGCGATCAGGTTCGAAAAGCGCTTCATGTGGTTTTTATGATTTTCCTCACTTATTTTCACAAATTCAGGTGTTTCATAAACCAATATTTTTATTTGTTCGTTTAGAAAATGAGTAAGTAAACTACTAACAAATGAAAAAAATTCCGTTTATCGTAAGTCTGTTGCTGGCATTTGCCGGATGTCAGCAGGAAGAAAAACTACCGGAAATAGCGGCTGTTACCTATCCGCTTTATCAAAGTGCGGATTATGCGTTCGAAGGTACAGCTACTTTTGAATTGAAAGAAGATGCCAATGTTGAATTGCTAATTCAGCTGGATGGGGTACGATCCATGGATCCCTATTTCTACACTGCACACCTACACTTTGGGAGTTTTGACGAAGCAGACGCGTCCATTGCGCAAGTACTGAGCCCGATTGACAGCCGCACCTTAGAAAGCCGGACTCAACTTGGCAAACTCACTGACGGTAAAGCGATCGACTTTGAGTCCCTTAAAAACTTTGACGGGCACATCAAGATCCACCTGGCCGATCAGGGGCCGGATTACGACATCATCCTGGTAAGTGGCAATATTGGCAGCAACGATACCTCACTCGAGAATTTCAATTCCAATAAATTAGCACTTTGTTCACCTTCCTACCCTAATTATTAATCAAATTTATTTAGCTTTGAAAACCGGTCAAAAACGTCCGGTTTTCCCTTAAATTGGGTTTATTTAGCTGATTATTAGTAAATTTGGCTGGTTGACCGACACCGGTTTTTAGATAATGCCGCAAAAAATTTATCTACTGAAAAACATTTTTGTTTAATGTGTGTTAGTATACTATTAAACGAAATTGTCATGAAGTTATCAGCCAAATACCTACTTATAATTTTCGCATTTCTTGTTTTAAGTCATCAAGGAGCAGGGGTTTCCGTAGAGGTGGATGGGGCTGTTGGTTTCAGAACGGCACAAATGGTGGCATTCTTTCAGGAATTGTTCGCTGGATTTGCACAGGACGTATCCAAACACGCAATGGATCTGCCACATACGCGAATTTTTGATAATTGATGTAATACCTACCGACTACAATACATACCAAAGCTAAACCAACGTTATCTAACAAAAAAAATCGCCTCCAACGGAAAGCGATTTTTTTTATTTGTAGAACAAGGCGCCAGTTACCTACGGGTGATTAAAACTATAAAGCGCCGTTATCTGTAACGCACGTGTTGCGAGGTGCGTTCTCCATTCGGATAGGTGTCGGTCTCTTTGTCCCACGGGCAGGTATAGTACGAGTCAGGAACCAAAAGCCACCGGCAACTTTCCGGTGGCTTTGGTAAAAGCGGAAGTAAATGATTGCCGCTTATTCTCCTCATCAATAGGCTACTTTCTCTCACATTTTATCGATTCTATCCTACTCAATGTGAACGGTAAATTTCATTTCAGTGGTATTTCCATTGGTATCTTCGGCCAAAATAACCAAGTCCAGGTGGTCTTCTCCGGAAGGCACCATAATGGCATCGTCTCCAGTCAGGACCTTGGATAGGTCGATCATTTCGTTATGGGGTAAATCGGGTCCGCTTCCTTCTTCCAACCAGGCAGAAGTTCCCCACATTTTTTCGTAAAAATACTCTTCATCGGCGATTCGATGGTTGTGTCCATCGTCTCCGCCTCCATGGTCTTCGTGTTCCTCCATCAAACGAACCCATAGAAACGCGATAGGCGCACTTAGTGTATGATCGGTTTTGCTGACGGTACCCTGTACATCGAGTGGCGAACCGGCTGCTCCTTCTAACTCATCATCATGTAGGTTGGTGACGTCGATAGCAGGCGCGTAAGGCGTGCGGATCTGTATGGTTGCCAGGTAACTACTACCATCGGCAAATCCGGTTTGGTTGCCATGCACATCGGTCGCTTCAATCGAAAAATCATACGATCCGGCAATCACCGGGTCAGAGAGGCGGGAGTTAGCCCCGGTCCAATAAATGTCCGTACCCGTTCCGTCAATATTGATACGTGTGCTTCCCTCCGGAAAGCGAAAATCCGGGTTCGACGCTTCAGGGCTGTAGATGTCATTTACGTCCAAACGAACAAAGTCGTTTTTCATTCGGGCGTGGCTGTGGCCGTCAAAATTAGCATGGATATTGACCCGTACCTGCCCAATACCGGAT
Organism: Cyclobacterium xiamenense; assembly: GCF_900109255.1. Taxonomy (NCBI): domain Bacteria; kingdom Pseudomonadati; phylum Bacteroidota; class Cytophagia; order Cytophagales; family Cyclobacteriaceae; genus Cyclobacterium; species Cyclobacterium xiamenense. The sequence continues at coordinate 678,194 of NZ_FNZH01000001.1, forward strand.
GCGTCTTCTACCGAAAAGCGTATATGGGTGTGATCAGCTGTTTCACTGAAAATTTCGCCATTTTCGGGTTCGATGTAGTCGTGCCCATCCGCATGGTCGATGACCGGGGCCTCCAAATCTTGAGGGGGCTCATCTCCGGTTCCACAGGCAAGAAAAAAGGTAGAGGCAAAGGCGAAGAGCAGTATTCCGTTTTTTTTCATAAATCTAGTAGCAATTACAGTGGTAGTACCTAATTCAATTTTATTGCATATGCATTGTTGTTGCAATAATAAAACAAACGTAGAACAGTTCCTAAAAGTTGGCGAAGAAAATCTCAAATACTTTTTAGGGATATGGGGATTTTGAGGTGGAGGTTGATATTTCGCCCTTGTTCGGGTAGGTTTAGTAGGCGGTAGCGACTTAGATGGTTAAAAAAGTACGTATTAAGCAGGTTTTGCCCACTCAACTGGAATTTCCAGGGGCTTTTTGCTACCAGCAACTCCCATCCCAACCCAGCGTGCACTAAGCCATAGCCACCGGTAACGCGTTCGTTTCGGTCCACTCGGTTTTGGCTGGCCACTTGCCGGTATTCCAAATATAGGTAGCCATTTTCCAGGATCCGGGTAGTTTGAGGAAGGGACCATTCGATGCTGCCTAGCAGACTGGCCGGCGGGGTTAAGGGCAAGGGCAAGCGGGTATCCAGGTTTTGGTTGTATACGTATTCTCCGGCCAGCGAGGCTTGCACACCTGGGATCGGTGCCCATTGAAACTTCAATTCGGCTCCGGCAAACACCGCATTGTTTTGGCGGTATTCCCAGAGGGTACTGGCCCCGGGAAGGGTAGAGAATCTTCCGGTAGGTGCCAGGTAAATATAATCCTGGTAATAGGCGAAAAAGGGGCTGAACCCAACCAGTAGCTTCTCCAGGGAATGGGTAAAGTTTAGGTCTGCCTGGTAGCTTCGCTCGCTTGTGAGATTGGCATCTCCTATTTCATGCCGGAAATTGCCGTGATGGATGCCGTTGGTGGACAGTTCGATGGGCGTAGGAATGCGGTAGCTGCTACCCAGATTCGCTTTGAAATTCGTGTGTTCATTGAAAATCCAGGACATGCCGGCAGAGCCGCTTAGGTTGGCAAAGTCCCGGTCGATGTCCGGGTTTCGCTGTACCGTTTCCCCGGTTGGGTTGAGGGAGGCATCGTAAACGGGTTGTTCGTGCGCCTGTATTTGATGACGGGCACCATCGAGTCGGATCCCTGCATTTAGGATGACGTTTTCCTTCCATCGGTATTCGTGAAAGTAAAACATGCCGGCGTTCCAGGACTGAAACATGGGCAATAAAAACTCAAAGCCACCAAACCGATTGTCCATAAAGGAGGCTTGAACACCAATGATGGATTGGTGGTCGGCGTTTATGTAATGGTTAAATCGGGCATTTGCAGTGTAGGTGTCAAGGTCCAGGTAGAGTGCCAGATTGCCTTCCGGCGTAGGACCAACCCCGTGGATATGTGGCAGTGATTCCTCCCTTCGTTGGTTGCGTTGGTACCCCAGATCAATTTCCAACCAGTTTTTTTTCAGTTGCACCGTGGTATTTGAAATCACCTTGAGGTGCGTATTGTTTTGCCTTGGAAATTCGATATTGCCGTACTCGCCGTTGTGGCGGAGGTTGTAGCTGTTAGGAATACCCACGGCTCCCGTAAAAATCCCCGCTTTCTGGTGAAACCGGCTAACCGTAACGGTCGTTTTTCCCCAATTTTTTCGCAACCCCGTCATGAACGAGAAATGCCTTTCTTTTCCGGCCGTATTTTTCAATCGGGAATCGAATACGGGTAATTCAAATCCAGCGTAAACGAATCGATCTGCAGGTACCCGGTAATCCTGGTAATCTTGCAGCGTGACCCTACCTTTAAATACAAAATCCTTTTCGTTGCCTTCCACCATCGCCGAATGGCTGCGCATGGCATTGTTGGTTCGGTAACTATTGATCAAATGGCCCTGAATGGTCCCTTCCCGAGGCAGCGGGGCAGGAGAGATATTGATAACCCCCGACATCCCATCCGAACCGTAGATAAGGGAAGCGGGTCCTTTGACTACTTCTACCCGGTCCACATCAAAGGGGTCAATCTCCAGCCCGTGGTCTGCGCCCCACTGTTGGCCTTCTTGCTTGATTCCCCGGTCGTTGACCATGATGCGGTTAAAGCTCATTCCCCGGATCACCGGTTTGCTGATGCCTACCCCGGTATTGATGGTACTGATGCCGGGCAACTTTTCCAGGGCATTGGCAAACGTTCCGGCGTTATTTTTTTCCAAAAATTCCCTATCCACCACCTCGATGGTTTGGGATTGTTCCACCGGGCCATTTTTGAAGGGGTTGGCTTCGATGGTGAGGGATTGCAAGGTAATGGCGGATTCGGAAAGCCGCAGGTCAAGTTCCAGGTCATTCGTGGTCAGGGTAATGGTGCGGGTCAGCGCCTTATATCCCAGGTGTGTCACGTGCAAGTGGTAGTTGCCGGGATTCAGGCCTCCCAAGCGAAAACGACCATCCAAATCAGCAGCCGTTCCCTTGCCCAACTCGTGCACAACGATTAAGGCCGGTAGACCATCGCCCTGCTCGCTCCGAACCGTTCCCGTTATGGACAGGGAACGTTTTTCCTGTGCCAAAGAATAAAGGGTTACGAAAAAGAATAAATAGCCTGAAAGTAGGAGTGTCCGCACGAATGGTGGAATTGGATGATACGAGTGAAATACAGGATACGAAGATACCAGTATTAATCCATCATTGCAACAGTATGGCAGAAATTGGGAAACACTAGCGCTTGGGTTTTATCCGGTCCAGCAAGTGTTCCAATCCGTTAAGCCGAATTTCATACATGGTTTCCAACCAAACGCCTAACTTTCCCTCGGGAAAACCCTGGCGCTTGAACCAAATCAGGTAATGTTCCGGAATATCACAGATCAGGCGGTCTTTGTATTTTCCAAAGGGCATTTTTTTGGACACCAGATCAAGTAAAATGCTCGAATCCATTGGTTTAAACGATTAGTTTAACCAAGAATCCCAGGGAATACGGCTGAGAATGAGGATGAATCCAATACCATAGAAGAGGTAGATGCTTCGAAACTTGCTTTTGCTTTCCGTTAGTTTTTTGGCGCGGCTGTATCCAACGGTAATCAATGCTACGGCAAGAATATTGATCAGCGGGTGCTCCAGGGCGTAGAGTCGACTCATCGAGTCCCCCATGGCTTCTCCGCTAAGGTTGGAAAAACCAAGCGGACTGAGGAAGTACAACACAATGCCAATGAGTAACTGTACGTGCGCGAGGATCATTCCAATCAAACCGAATTTTCGGTCTTTCTCACTGAAGGCCTTGTTGCCCAAAGCCCCAAAAAGGGCGGCGAAAATACTAAACAACAAGCCCGCCAGAACAAGGTAGGCAAGAAACGAATGAAGGTGCTGAAATCCGGTGGTCATGGTTTGTTTATTTTCAATTTTTCAAAAGGCTAAATAAAGAAAAAAATGCGACTATTCTGCCAATCAAATGGTCTTTGTGAGGGAAAGCTACGTTTTTGTTGCTCTTGATAGCTGCCCTCCCGAGAATATCCGCAGTAGAATGGGTCGGAAATGCGCTGCAATCGAACGGGAGGGGAAATTATCTTTCCTCTGAACGGAGCTTGCCTCGGGTGAAAATTAGCAATCCCTGATTTTACAAATTATCTTTGCCATTCGGATGCTTGTTTTTTTTACACACCAGCAAAATTTTCCCACTTCATGAATTATTTGAACTTTGTATTGGAGAACAAAAAACTGCTGACTTTTGGGTTACTGATGACCAGTCTTTCCGGCTACGGACAAACGTACCTGCTGGCCCTGTATGTGCCGTATCTAATCGAGGAGTTTTCGTTACAAAACGCGCAGATTAGTGGTTACTACATGATCGCTACCATCGCTAGTGCCTTGCTATTGCCTCAGTTGGGCAAATACATCGATAAGACAAGCCTGGTGAAATACACGCTCATGGCCACGGTCATCTTCATTTTATCCATGGTCTTGATGAGTTTTAACCAACATTGGTACTTGTTACCGCTGGCGTTTTTTGGACTTCGCATCGCTGGACAGGGATTGTTCAGCCACATTGCCATCACCAGCATGTCAAAGTATTTTTTAAAAGGAAGGGGAAAGGCCATCAGCCTGGCTTCGCTGGGGCATCCGGTAGGACAGGCGGCGCTACCCATCATGGTGGTAGGCCTGATCAACTTGTTTGGGTGGAGGCAATCGCTTTTGGTGAATGCATTGATCGTCCTGATCGTGGTTCCGGTATACCTAAAGCTATTTATCGACGAAAAAAAATTGGTCGTTCACGAAGAGGGCGGCAGCGCAGGAGCGGTCTCTTCGACCAAAGAAGTTTCTCAATGGGAGATTTTGAAATCCGGCAAGTTCTGGTTGCTGGCACCAAATCTCTTTGTGCTTTCGTTCACCGTAACCGGTTTGTTTTTTTACCAGTTTGCCATTGCTGAATTTAAAGGATGGACGCTGGAGTGGATGGCCGTTGGGCTTACCTTTTATGCCCTCGCCGGTTCCCTGGCCATTCTGTTTGCTGGTCCGCTGATTGATAAGTATACGGCGAGAAAATTTTTTCCATTTTACCTGATTCCTTTTCTAATCGCCATCGTCTTTATTTGGTTGGTAAACGATTCCCTGGTCATCTTTCCTTACATGATCCTTATGGGCGCTTCCGCGGGTTTTGGAAATGCGATTATTTCGGCGCTTCAGGTGGAATTGTTTGGCGCGAGCTTTATTGGAAAGGTACGGAGCATCTTTGCCTCGGTGATGGTACTTAGTTCGGCGATAGGTCCTGCTATCTACGGGCTGGTGGTGGATGCTGGCTACAGCTTCGATGCGCTGTTTATCGGATCGATCGTGCTACTATTTGTCATCATTTTGCTCTCATTTCGAATCGTTCCGAATTATACCTATGCTAAAATGAAATACAAATTCAAGCGTAGGCACCGCCGGTTTGATTTTTTCAACATATTTAATTTAAAGCATTGATTACTAACACATTGGTTTGAATCGACTTCAGCAGAAAATTTAAAAAAAACAGTCCTTTTCAAGGGTATGTGTTGGACCTTTGTAGCACAGCACGTACCTTTGTGTCAACGATTGAAAATTATGCAAACATTCGTGGCGCTTCTGTTATTTACCCTTTGCTATGGACTGTTGTTCTTGTCCATGTTCCCTGTAAAAAGGTTCAAAAAATTTAACGAAATCTCCCATTCTGCGAAGAAAGCCTTCTACCGTCAGTACGATTTGACCTGGCCGTATTTTTTATCCTTTTTGGGGGGCTACTTGTTGGCCTCCGTCATGGTTTACCTGATCCGGGATTCTATCTGATTTAGTCTTTCCAGAGACGCTCTTCTGCATCCAGTACGGGTTTGAAGTCGATTGTAATACCTTCCATTTTTTGTTGGATTTCGTTGAGACAAAGGTTTCCGATACTGCCTTCGTGGGTATGGTGGACTCTTTTTCCGGGAGAAAACTGCCGGTTTTCAATATCCAGTCCCACTTTTTTATAGGCATCTCGGAAGGGCATTCCCTCCAGTACCAGTCGGTTGACTTCTTCCACACTAAAGAGATAGGCATACTTTTCATCTTCGAGCAATTCTTTCTGCACGGAAATGTTTTCCAACATGAGTTGGGTGATGGATAAGCAATCCCGTAGCTGCTCAAACGCTGGAAAAATGGTTTCTTTCAACAATTGCAAGTCCCGGTGGTAACCGGTACTCAGGTTGGTCAATAGCAGGGTGATGGTTTGGGGATAGCTCTGGATCTGGTTGGTTTTGGCACGTACCAATTCAAACACATCCGGGTTTTTCTTATGTGGCATGATGCTCGAGCCCGTAGTGAGTTCGTCGGGAAACCGAATAAACCCGAAATGTTGGTTCATAAAAAGGATCGCATCTGTAGCGAGGCGGTTTAGCGTTCCTGCCGTAGCGGCCATCGCAAAGGAAAGGGATTTTTCGGTTTTTCCCCGGCTATTCTGTGCGTTTAGTACGTTGTAATGCATGTCAGCAAAGCCAAGCAATTCGGTCGTCAGGGTGCGGTTCAGGGGAAAGGAAGAGCCATAGCCCGCTGCAGACCCAAGTGGGTTGCGGTTCACCAATGCATAGGCTGCCTGCCAAAGGTACATGTCTTCGGCCAAACCCTCCGCCAATGATCCAAACCATAGGCCGAAGGAGGAAGGCATGGCCAACTGCGTATGGGTGTAGCCTGGCATGAGGTCTCCTTTATGCTTTTCCGCCAATCGCAACAATAGCGCAAATAGCTTTTCAACCTCCTCCATGGTTTGGCGGATGGCCTGCCGGTAGTACAATTTGAGATCTACGAGTACCTGATCGTTTCTTGATCGTCCGCTATGTAGCTTTTTGCCCACGTCTCCGTAGCGTTCGGTAAGCAGAAACTCTACCTGACTGTGTACGTCCTCAACCCCCGGTGCTATGGAAAACCTTCCTTCTGCGATCTCCTGCCGAATCTCTTTGAGACCTTTTTTTAGCACTTCCAATTCCTCGGCAGTCAATAGATTGATGGAAGCGAGCATGATGGCGTGTGCCATGGAGCCTGTGACGTCGAAAGGAGCCAGGATCAAATCAAACTCCGGGTCACGTCCGATGGTGAACGTTTCAACTTCTTTTTTGCTCGTTTTGTCTTTTTGCCAAAGCTTCATGCGTTTGTCTGGATTAGGTGGGAAAAATAATTTTCCAATAGTGAAATGTACAGGGAAATACCCTCCTTGATTTCGTCGGTATGGATATATTCGTCGGCGGTATGGGATCTCGCGGAATCTCCCGGCCCTATTTTCACAGATGGGTAGGGAATTAAGGCCTGGTCTGACAGGGTAGGGCTGCCATAGGTCTCCAATCCCATGGACCTGGCCACCAGCAGCAAGGGGTGTGTCTGGCTGATTCGGGACGGGCGCAAGCGCATGGAGCGGGGGTGAAGGTCGGCCTTTACCACTTGCCTGATTTCCTCCAGTGCTTCTTCCAGCGTGTAGGCATCGGTCACCCGCACATCCAGGGTATAGGTGCATACGTCGGGGACCACGTTGTGTTGGGAGCCCGCTTGTAGGATGGTGGCCGAGACCTTGCTGGGTCCCAGGTACGGAGAAACCTTGCGAAAGCGAAAGTCCCGTATGGCCAGTAAATCGTCCAGGGCTTCGTAAATGGCATTCAGTCCTTCTTCTCTCGCCGCATGGCCGGCACGGCCTTTTACCTGGGCATCAATGACCATCAGCCCTTTTTCTGCCACCGCCAGTTTTAGTAGTGTAGGTTCGCCTACGATGGCCAGGCTCATTTCCGGCAATTCCGGGATCAGGGATTCGATTCCGCCTTTTCCGCTGATTTCTTCTTCTGCCGACGCAATCAGCAGGAGGTTTACCGGCAGTTGCTGTTCGTGAAAGTATACGAATGTAGCAATGAGTGCGACCAAGGGGCCTCCTGCATCGTTTGATCCCAGGCCAAATAGTTTCCCTTCTTTTTCCAGGGGCTCGTATGGATCCAGGCTATAGCTCTGATTGGGTTTGACCGTATCGTGGTGGGAATTCAGGAGGACCGTCGGTAGACTTGGGTTGTATTTCGTCGCATAGCACCATATGTTGTTCCCTTTTTGGTGGCAGTTAATTCCCTTTTTTTCAAGATAGGATCGGATAATCGCCGCCGTTCCGTCTTCTTCCCGGCTCAGCGACGGGGTGCGGATCAGGTCTTTGAGTAAGTGAATGGCTTCGGTATACAGTTGTTCGATGGATTCCAATGAGGCAGTTGTTTAGGTGGCGGGCTCAGTATAGCCCGTACTTTTGGGACTCAATGATGGTGCCGGCATTTTTACCTTTCGATGCCAGCAGCAGGTTTTCCGGCAAGCCCAGCCATACGTGGACAACCCCTTTGGCCAGTGCATTAAATGCGTTTTCCAGTTTGGGTATCATGCCAGAATGAATGATCTGATCCCGCAGTAATTCCTTGTATATATCCTCGTTGATAAGGGGAATCAGTGAAGCATCGTTGTTGGCATCCATGAGTACGCCGGTTTTATCAAAACAATAGTAGAGGTTTACTTTGTGTTTTCGGGCCAAAGCGGTTGCGATTTCGGAGGCAATTGTATCGGCGTTTGTGTTGAGCAACTGCCCCTTGCCGTCGTGCGTTATCGCAGAAAACACCGGTGCAATGGATGGTTGCAAAAGAGACTCCAATAGCTGCGTGTTTACCTGCACCACGTCCCCCACATAGCCATAATCCACGTCCGTTACGGGTCTTTTGACCGACTGTATGGCATTGCCGTCTGCTCCAGTAAGTCCGATGGCTTGCTGGCCGTACGTATGCAATTCGGCAATCAGGTTTTTGTTGATTAGTCCGGCATATACCATGGTGACCAGGCCCAGTGTTTCCCTGTCGGTAATGCGTCGTCCCCGGTACATTTGAGGTTCGATACCCATAGCCTTTCCGATCCGGCTGGCCAGCACCCCTCCTCCATGAACCAGGATTTTTTTTCCCGGAAATTTTGCAAAAAGCTGGAGGAAACGGCTGGCGTTTTCCGGATGGTCGATGACGTTTCCCCCAATTTTGATAACACTGATTTCCATGGTATGGGGATTTATAGCAGCGAATCGATTACCGCCTGTGCGGCGAATATTCTGTTTTTGGCTTGATTCTGTACCAGGCTTCGGCTACCATCCAGTATTTCGTCGCTGAGTTCCAGGTTCCTGCGCACGGGTAAGCAATGCATGACCCTGGCCTTGGAATTTTTTTTGAACTTACTTTCTTTGAGTAGCCAGTTTTCGTCTACTTTCAGAATTTTCCCATAAGGATTGAACGCGCTCCAGTTTTTCACATAGACGAAATCGGCGTCTTCCAGGGCTTTGTTTTGGTCGTATTCAATGGTCGCCCCCTGGGTAAATTGCTCGTCCAACTCGTAGCCCACCGGGTGCGTGATGGTCAGGTCATGGCCGCAGCCCAGCGCCCATTCGGAAAAGGAATTAGCGACGGCATGTGGGATGGATTTGATATGTGGAGCCCAGGTGAGTACCACCTTTGGCTTTCTTTTTTCCTGAAAATTCTCCCGAATCGTGACCATGTCCGCCAGGCTTTGCAAGGGGTGTCGGATGGCGCTTTCCAAACTGATCACCGGGATGCCGGAGTAGCGGATAAATTGATTGATGATAAAGTCCTCTGTATCTTCTTCTTTATTCGTCAGGGAGGGAAATGCACGAATGGCCAGAAAATCAAAATAGCCGCCCAAAACAGCCGCCGCGTCTTTGATATGTTCCACCTTGTTTTTATTCATCAATACCCCATCCTGCATCTCCAGAGCCCAGGTTTCTTTGTCCATGTTTAGTGCAAAACTCTCCACCCCCAGATTGGAAGCGGCAAGTTGCGTACTCACCCTGGTCCGTAGGCTGGGGTTTAAGAAAATCAATCCCAGACGCTTCCCTTTCCCCTTTTCCTGATGTTCCAAGGGAGATGCTTTACATGCCAGGGCTTTATCGATCAGGGAGTCGGCGAGGGTACGTGTATCAAATTGTGTAAAGTTCTTCATGGTTTTATCGGGTCGGCTTTTTGTTCGGTTACTTGTTTAAGACTGCTGAGGAATTCCTGTAAATCCGACCGTTGAATGCCCAAAGGAGGCAAGAGACGAATGGTTTCTTTGCTGGCGGCACTGCCGGTAAAGATGCGGTGATTTTTGACCAGTTTGGAGCGGAAGGGTGCGGCTTCTTCCCGGAGATCAAACCCGATTATCAGGCCTTTGCCGCGCACCGAAGAAATGGCAGGAAACTCCGTGGCCAGGGCTTCCGTCAGGAAATCCCCCTGCTGTATTGCGTTCTCCATTAAATCTTCCTGTTCGATGATTTCCAATACCGCCAGCCCTGCCGCGGAGGCCAGGTGGTTTCCACCAAAAGTAGTCCCCAGCAACCCGTGGCGGGCCTGAAAATCGGGATGGATCAGAACCCCTCCAATGGGAAATCCGTTTCCCATCCCTTTTGCGATCGGAATTAAGTCCGGCTCCAGTCCAGCTGTCCATTGGTGGGCAAAAAACTTACCGGTTCTTCCATAACCCGCCTGCACTTCGTCTAAAATAAAGCAGGCGTCGTATTTTTTGGCCAATGCGGAAAGCCCCTGCAAGAAGTCAGGGGGAGCAACGTGAATGCCGTTCACGCCCTGTATGCTTTCGATAAGAATGGCAGCGATCTCTTCGGTTTTCAGGCGATGTTCGACCGCCTCGAGATCGCCCATTTCTTCAAAAAACACCCGATGTCCGGCGTTAAAGGGGGCAACAATTTTTGGGTTATCGGTGACCGCCACTGCTCCGGAGGTTCTTCCGTGGAAGGCTCCTTTAAAGGCAATGACGCCTGCTTTTCCTGTTCGAAACGAGGCAAGTTTGAGCGCATTTTCATTGGCTTCAGCCCCGGAATTACATAAGAAAAGATCGTAGGACTCGTATCCGGATAGCTGCCCCAGTTTGGTGGCAAATTCGGTTTGTAGGGGAATGCGTACCGAATTAGAGTAAAAGGCAATTTTTTCCAGCTGATTGCGCAGACTTGCCACAAAGTGAGGATGGCTGTGCCCTACAGAAATGACAGCATGTCCCCCGTACAAATCCAGGTACCGGTTTCCGCCCTCATCCCAAAGGTACACGCCCTCCGCTCTAACAGGCGTTACCTGCATCAATGGATATACATCAAATGGCTTCATTGGTCGAAAGTTAAGTTTTTATTTGGTACTGACGTCGTTTTTCAAAACGCCACACTTTTCAATTGCAATCCCAGTTTCTCGTCCAACCCAAAGGCCAGGTTCATGTTTTGGACCGCCTGCCCGGAGGCACCTTTCAACAAGTTATCAATGGCCGAGTAAATCACCAACTGTCCCGCTTCCTTTTTGAGGTGGACGAGGCATTTGTTGGTGTTGACTACTTGCTTGAGGTCCAGGTCTTGCTGGGTCACATGGGTAAAGGCAGCTTGCCTATAGAAATGGACATAAGCTTCCAGGGCTGCTTCTTCTGTGCCGCTGTAAGGAAAATACGCCGTCACCCAAATGCCCCGGGCAAAATTTCCCCGGTACGGAACGAAGAACACCTGTCCATGGAAATCGGAGTCCAACTGGCCAAAGGTTTGGTTGATTTCCTTCAGGTGCTGGTGGGTAAACAGTTTGTATACCGATACGTTTTGGGTCCGCTCGCTAAAATGGGTAGTGGGGCTAAGTTTCTTGCCGGCGCCGGTACTTCCCGTGATGCCGGTGACATGTAAGGGGCCCGCGCACCAACCTTCCTTCACTGCTGGTGCCAGAGCCAGCTGAATACCCGTGGCAAAACAACCTGGGTTTGCAATTCGCTTCGCCTGTTTGATACGGGAGGCATTCACCTCGGGCAATCCATAGACAAAGCCCTCCGACTCGTCCCTAAAATCGGTACTTAGATCGATGACGACTGTCTCTTGCCCAAAGGGATGCTGCTCCAGAAAAGGCCTGGCTTCACCATGGGGCAAGCAGAGAAAAACCAGGTCCAGGCCTTTGGTATCAATCTGATTTGTGAAAACCAATTCCGAATCGCCAATTAAATCCGGATGTACGGCCACCACCGGTTTGCCCTGCTGACTATTGCTATGGATCCATTCCAACGACACCTGGGGATGGTGAACGAGCAGGCGAATGAGTTCACCTCCGGTATATCCAGCGGCTCCAACGATTCCGGTTTTAATCATCCTTTTCCTGGTTTACGCTGTGAAAGATAGCGGTTTGATTGCCAAGAATTCGGGTAAATCCTTTCACGTCCTCCGCTGTATAGCCTTTATTCATCTCTCCATAGCTGCCAAACTTTGCCGACATGAGATCGTGGTCCGAATGAATACCGATCATGCTAAAGCGGTAGGGCATCAATTGAACGTTCACTTCCCCGGTTACATAGGTTTGGGTCGCTGCCATAAATGCTTCCAGATTTCGCATCACCGGATCAAGGTAATGGCCTTCGTGCAGGTGGTTTCCGTAAAATTCCGACAGCTGGTTTTTCCAAAAGGACTGCCATTTGGTCAGGGTGTGTTTTTCCAGCAGCTGGTGTGCTTTAATAATGACAAGTGGAGCGGCTGCTTCGAAACCCACACGGCCCTTGATGCCGATGATCGTATCGCCCACGTGAATGTCTCGCCCGATACCGAAAGGACCGGCAATTTCCTGTATTTTTATTATCGCGGCTACCGGATCTGCGAAAAACGCTCCATTCACCCGGTTGATCTCACCTTTTTCAAAACCAATGCGAAGAACTTCGGGATCGGTTTTGCTCACCTGGGTAGGGTAGGCTTCTTCCGGCAGGGCCTGATCCGAGGTAAGTGTCTCCTTACCCCCCACAGACGTGCCCCAAATCCCTTTGTTGATGGAATAGGCCGCTTTTTCAAAATTCATGTGCACCTGATGCTCCTTGAGGTAGCTGATCTCCTCTTCCCGGCTCAATTTGAGGTCCCGGATGGGCGTTATGATTTCCGCCTCGGGAAGGATGGTTTGAAAGATCATATCAAACCGAACCTGATCATTACCCGCCCCGGTACTTCCGTGAGCCACAGCGGTTGCTCCGATGCTTTTGGCGTATTCTGCCAGTGCTTTGGCCTGTAGGATCCGTTCGGCACTGACCGATAGCGGATAGGTTTGGTTTTTCAGTACGTTGCCGAAAATCAGGTACTTGAGTACCTCCTGGTAGTAGGTTTGGGTTACATCCAATACTTTAAACGAAGCTACGCCTAATTTTTTGGCCCGCTCTTCAATACGTTCCAATTCCTCTTGCGCAAAACCACCGGTATTGACTAGTACCGCATGTACCTCGTAGCCTTTTTCCTGACTCAAATAAATGGCACAAAATGTGGTATCCAATCCACCGCTGTATGCTAAAACTACTTTTTTCATAATGTATCTTACTGTTTGCAAACGTCGCCGCGAGCAACTTTTGACTTAGGATGATTGATTTACTTTTCCTTTGACCTTCGCCAGTGCATTTCGTTTTCCTTTGGCAATATTAAGAAACATGGCCCGTTTGATTTTTATCAATCGTTCAAAAAGGCTGAGATTCTTTTTAAATTCCGAGGAAAGCTTCTTTTGCTCCGCCTTTTTTACGCTTTTAGGTTCGTAGAGCATGGCCGTACACAAGCAGTTTGATCGGTTTTTGCTCATGAGAATGGGATAATTCACGCAGCTTTGGCATCCTTTCCAAAAATCGTCATCGGTGGTAAGGTCCGAATAACTTACCGGATAGTAGCCCAATTCGGAGTTGATCTTCATAACGGCTGCCCCGGTTGTGAGCCCGAAGATCTTGGCATCGGGGTATTTTTTTCGGCTAAGCTTAAAGACTTCTCGTTTTATTTCTCTGGCCAATCCGTGCTTTCTGAATTCCGGCGCAACAATCAGCCCCGAATTGGCCACGAACTTTCCGTGTCCCCAGGCTTCGATGTAGCAAAACCCCGCCCATTCTCCCGATTTGGTAAGTGCGATTACTGCTTTTCCTTCATTCATTTTTGTCCGAATGTATTCGGGAGACCTTTTGGCGATTCCTGTGCCCCGGGCTTGTGCCGAACGTTCCATTTCCTGAGTAATGATCTCAGCGTAATGACCGTGCTCTCCCGATGCGGGTTTTATGATAAATTTCTGGTTCGACATGGCAACATGGATTGGGGCTTATTCGCATTTCAATTTTGAAGTGCTTTCCGGCGAACAGCCCGAAGAAGGTTTGGTTGAAATGAGTGTATACGTGCTTTCGAAATGGATGCATCCACGTAGGATACATAAAAATAAGACAGGGACTATGCCCTGAAAACAGTCCGAAAGGTCTTTAAAGGAAACAGAACCGGATACCCAAAAAGATTTGTATGGGCCAGGTAGGGGTTGGATGCTATGTGCGTTTCTTTTTTCATTTTAAACCATACAAATATTTATTTATTTGATCAAATATACAAATTTTGGACCCAGATATTGCAGTCGGCCATGCAGCGGTCTTTTTCCATGCAATGGCAGTCGTTTTGCTTCTTGAATTTCTCAGGATTAATTAAAGGTATAAATTTAAATTAATGGTTATATTTTTAATTATTTAAAGACATTTATTCATTTTACTAGGAAGTTTTTTTTATATTTTTCTATAAATTGACTTTAGCCTGTTTTTTGTTGCATGGACTAGTTGAACCAAACAGATAAAACGAAATGGCAAAATGTTTTGCATTAATGGGCTGGAGTTTGCCCGTCATAGAAAGTATGCAAAAGCTCAACAAACCGTATGTGGTAGTTTCTTACCCGGATTTTGAGGAATATGCGAAGGAGCACAACATTCCGTTTGTTTCTTACGCGTTTAATGAATGGAGCGATTCGTCGAATTCGCTGGATTTAAAGGTAAAATTGGATGCCTTTGGTGCAGACGTGGCGGTTCCTCTCTTTGAAGAAACGGTGGAATGGGCTGGGGCACTGAATTCCCTGTACCGGGATGATCCCCGGGTGTTGAATCGGGCTTTCCTTTTTCGAAACAAAGCGATGATGAAAAGAAAAGCGTTGATCGGCGGATTGCGGGTAGGACTTTTTGAAGAGGTATACAACAAAGAGGGTGTTAAAAACTTCATGAATAGGCTCAACCAGGCCAACCTGCAAATTGACGGAGAAGAGGACAGTTGGGTTCACATCAAGCCATTTGCTTCGGCGGGAACGGTCGGACACCGGTTGCTGCGCTCACAATCCGATATCGATACCAAATGCCAGGACGATGACTTCCCCTGTCTGGCGGAAAGCCATTTGCCCGGACGGGAATTCAGCTGTGAGGCATTTATCCACGGTGGGAAAATCCGGTTTATGAATATCACCGAATACGTAAAGCTTGGGTACTCCAACTTTATCCCCGAGGGAAATTACCTACATACCAAAAGGGAGAAGATATTGAAAGAAATGCAAAAGCTGGTTGATTTATTTGGTATTCAATACGGCATGATCCATCCCGAATGGTTTTTAACAGAAAACGATGAATTGAGCTTTGGAGAGGTGGCATGCCGGATTCCCGGCGGGCACATTCTTGAACTTTGCGGTCAGGCCTATGGCTTTGATGCGCTGGCTGCGTTCGTTATGTGCCACGATCCCGAGCTTACCGAAGAGGAATTGCAACAACTATTGCCTCCCTTGGATGCGCGGCCCGAAACGTTCTATGGAAATGTGATGATTTACCCGCATAAAAATCAGATTTCCAAATTGGTGATTCCAGAAGAATTGAAGGAAGAGTCCTATTTTCTGGATCACAACCTGGTACCGCCATTAAGCAGCCAGAAAATTAGCGATCGGGAAGGCTTTGGCAACCATTTTGGAACAGTCAATTTTAAGGGAGAGGATCCCGATCGGATGACAGAATTATTGCTGCATTATGAAAATGTGGATTTTTATCACTAGAATCGAGTTTAAGTAAACCAATTTTATGCAAGAAGAAGGAGTGATCTCAGAAAGCAACCTGGCGTCTTTTGACGAGTTGTTTGAGAATTATAAGTCGGCTACATCGCTGACGAGAGGGGAGAAAGCCCAGAAAATTATGGGGCAATTGGATACCTGGTGTGGGACACTACAGGGAATCCGTGAGGTTTACCAACGCATTCCTGACCTAACCGAAGCAGGAATTTTCAAAGGCGGTCCCTGGGAACACCCGGATAAGCTGGTGCCCCAATTGGTCAATGGCACCTACAAAAGTGGTCACCCTAATTCTACCATCGAACTCCTGAGCGAGCTGCGTATGCTTGCATTGCTGGAAGGAGAGATCGCGGGCAGTGAGGAACAGCAGGGTGAAGCGGATAGCTACCTCCAGGAAGTACTGGTGCATAACTTGGAGTTTGTCTTCAACGAACCCCAAGAGGAGACCCGCCTCGCCATGAGTGCGCATGAACTCACCAAGGTTCATGCGCTTTTCCAGTTTATTTTGGAAAAAATTGAGCTTTCAAAAGTAAAGTCCAAGTTGGTAGAAGAGTTAACCCTTATTTGTGAACAGCGCCCGGTAGTTACAGAAAAACAGCGTCGAATCATTGCGTTGGTGAAGGAGAAAATTGAGCTGAATCCGGATGATCCGGCCGATATGGAACTATTGGCTTTCCAGCGAGTGATTTACAAACCCTCCCCGGGAGCAGCGGGCAAGGATCACCTGGCTTATGGAAAAGCGCTTAACCGAATGAAAATTGAAACACTCGAGGAAGAGGCCAGTGCTCTGGGAAACAGCATGTTGCAGTTCGGATTGGTCAGTACCTACCAAGCGGTGTTATTGGTGCACCTGGTGAAAAAGGATTACCAGGAATTGATACCGGTTTGTTTGGGCCTGAATCCAACCGGTCTTGCGCGGTTTAATGAGTTCAAGGATTTTGTCTGTTTCTTGATTTTACAGGTAATTCATCCCTTCAACGCCCAATGTATTTTTGGCCTGGCGAAAATGCTCGAGAATGGTATTATTTCGCGGGAAGCGGTTCGCTCCGGTCTTTTCAACTTGACCAAGATCACCGTTCATCCCGAAGTCGCCCGTCGCATCCTGAAATCCACCCGAACACCCCACGAAAAAGTAACGCCCAAACAGTACTTGATCGGAGCCCTTTTTCGTATTCTGGGACAGCCGCTCGGGGTAGGACAGGGAAATAACCCCACATGTCAGAGTGCGCGGGGCATAAGCATGTGGAGCCAGCATGCCCCGGCAAAGTTGATTCATATGGTACAAACGGCAGCGGTATACGATAATCTCAGTTTCCGTTTTGAGGGTCAGGAAATCAGCTATTCCACCACGCCTGCCGGATTGGTTCAAAACCTGGATCATCACCTGGATGCGGTATCCGTAACACTGGTGCCCAAGCTTGACAGGGTGTATAACGAGATGATGCGAAGGGCGTCCGGGCGGGGAGAGGATCCACATAAATGGGTAAATCCAGGATTGTACGGACAATGGATCCAAATCGGATTTGCCTCCGCTTACGACTACCTGTCTAATGCCATTGTTGATTTTGATGGATTTGTGCGTGTGTTTTACTCGATGTGCCATCCACGTTTCAACGGTGGCCACCGCCTGGTATATCCCAATCCCGTCGGGATTTTTATCACCTCGGCCAAAGGCGAAATGCTGGGCTTCCACGCCGTCTCGCTTCTTCGGGTGGACGAGGATCCTTCCGGCGTTGTTCGCGCCTATTTCCTAAACCCCAACAACGAAGGCCGACAGGATTGGGGACAGGAGATCAAGCCCTCAGTGTACGGAAAGGGAGAAATTCATGGAGAATCGTCCCTGCCTATTTATCAGTTTGCCGCCAGGGTGTATGCCTTTCATTACAATAACCTGGAAGCTGCTTCCAAAATGGAAACAATCCCTCAGAAGGAAGTGGACGAAGTCAGAAAGTTGGCCAAAAATAGCTGGGGGAAATCTTATACATGGTTGGAAATTAAAAAACAATGGTAAAACATTCGTCAAGAATTGAATTAAAACAAAGTGCCTATAAGAGCAATGTTAACTTTATCCGTAAAAAAATAGGTGAGAAACCCATACTCTCTTCTGTGGTCAAGGCAAATGCCTATGGCCACGGGATTGAGTCCTTCGTACCTATGGCCGAACGCTGTGGAATCAATCATTTTTGCGTGGCTTCCTCGTTTGAGGCAGAACAGGTATTGCAGGTATGCAAGCCGGAAAGTGAGATTCTGATCATGGGTATCATCTACGAAGAGGATCTGGAGTGGGCAATATCTCATGAAATAGCTTTTTTTGTCTATTACTTTGACCGCTTGCCGAAGGCATTGGAAGCCGCAAAGCGGGTTGGGAAAAAAGCAAAAATACACCTGGAGGTAGAAACGGGCGCCAATCGAACCGGAATGCACGCCAAGGAGTTTCCCAAAGCGCTTGCCTACCTCAAAAGAAATACCGACTGGCTCATTTTTGAAGGCTTGTGCACCCATTTTGGTGGAGCGGAAAGTGCAAGCAATCAATTTAAAATCGATCGGCAGCACAAACGCTACAAGGAATTTCTCCGGCAGTGCAAAGAAAAAAAATTCTTGCCTCAGTTGCGGCACATTGCCTGTTCGGCGGCTGCATTGGCGATGAAAGATACCGTCTACGACCTGGTTCGGATAGGTGTGGCCCAGTATGGATTCTGGCCCAGTCCGGATATCTATTTTTCCCATTTGCACGAGACCAACAAAAAAGCAGATACTTCTTTGAAACGGATTTTCAGCTGGAAGACAGATGTGATGGATATTCGGGAAGTGAATGAAGGGGAATTTATTGGCTACGGTACCGCATTTCAGGCCACACAAAAAATGACGATTGCGGTGCTTCCGCTGGGATATTCCAATGGCTACCCCAGGGCCTTATCCAACCGCGGGCAGGTGCTCATCCGTGGAAAGAAAGCACCCATCGTGGGTTTGATTAACATGAACTTGTTTATGGTTGATATTAGCCACATCACAGGAGTGAATGTAGGCGAAGAAGTGGTATTGATCGGGCGGCAAAACAATAGCGTGATCAACGTTTCCAGCTTTACCAATGTCACGCAATTGCTAAACAACGAGATGCTTAGTCGACTCCCTGCAGCCATTCCACGTACGGTGGTTCGCTGACGAGCACCGCACCGATCAATTTCACTATCGGGACTTACTCAAAAAAGTCTGCAGATACCAGCTGTCGGGGAATACCGGGGCCGGAAATAAACAACTGGAGTGTTTCTCCTGCGATGTCCTCGAAATAACGAACTTCCAGTTCTTGTTTGCCGGCAACCAGTTCAAGGGTGTTACTTTTTTCCGTTGCAGAATGAGAGCCGTCGTTATCAATGACCAGTTCCCCATTCACGTACAAAAGGCTTCCATCGTCGGACTGTAGGTAAAAGGTATACTGACCTTCGGTCGGGACCACAAGTGTGGCGGTATAGCGTACAGCAAAGTGGTCTTCCCGGTGTGGGATTTCTTCGAGGCTGATCTCCGAGCTTTTTCCACTGGCTTGTAGGACAAGGCCCTGGAAGTCAGGGACCCGGGAAAACGTACCTTCCAGGTATTCCCAATTGACCCGGCCCGGCTTCGTGGTCAGGCGGTATTGTTGGATTTCAGGCCGGCTTTCCTCTCCATTGACCACCGAAATTGCCGTAACCAATTCGCTCCGCTTTAAGTGGATGGGTTCCTGATAGACGGTGCCAGTGGTAGCCGTAGGAACCGTGCCATCCAGGGTATAGCGTATTTCTGCATGGGGTGCATCCGATTTTACTTCCAACAGAAGCGTGTCCTGTTTGAAAAATCCTCCGGTAGGAAAAATCAGTGGCATGGGGGCGAATGAATCGGCAGGAACCGAGGGATCAAACGCTTCGACAATCGGCCTTCCCACGCCAGCTTTGGGTGGGGTTATCCCCAGGGCGTATGCCAGGGTAGGAGCCACGTCGTACTGATAGCAAGGCTTGTCAATTACTCGGCCGGGCTGGATTCCTTTTCCGTATAGGATAATGGGGATTTCTAATTCGTCCAGACTGGTTCCCCCATGCCCTTTGCCAATACCACCATGATCTCCGGTAATCAGAATCAATGTTTCGTCCATGATACCCGCGTCTTCCAATTTTTGCACAAAGTCACCAATTAGGCTATCGTAATGCGAGATGGAGTTAAAATAGGCCCGGGAGTCGTGCCCGTCCTGATGGCCGAAATGATCGATTTCGTCGATATCAATGAATAAAAAATCTGGTTTTTCTTCGAAAAATGCCTGTACGGCTTTCGAAAAAACATCGTCTCCACTGCTTCCTTTGTATACCCGCTTTGCGGCATCCAAATCGTAGAGACGGGCAAGTCCTCCCCATTCGTAAAACAGCTGCATGTTGGCATCTGGTAGTTGCTCGTGCATCCAGTTAAACAAACTGGGGTACCGACCACTGTCGGTTGTCAGCACGGGCGGCCACCGCTGCTTGTCTAATTCCCAGGCATTGTCATAGACCCCGTGTTGCAACGGATCGGCACCAGTGAGCATGGAGGTCCAGTTGGGGGAGGAGTTGGTCGGCAATACGGCCCGGGCAAAGGGGGCGATGGCCCCCTCTGCAACCAGTTGATTCATATAGGGCGTCTCGGCCTTTTGGAAACCCCGGGACCCAAAGGCGTCGAGACCGATGAGAATGGCGTGGGTTACTTTTCGTTCAGGGACCTTTGGCTGGCACCCGATGCAGCAGGCGAGAAACAGTAGGTTTCCCAGTAGCAGGTGCAGGTATACGGGAGTATTGGGTTTCATGATGGGCTCAATGGATCAGGGAGAATAGTTTTTCCGGCTCATCTGTTGTGATGAAATCTACGTTTTTTTCCAGCAGCCATTGCATGTCTTCTTCCTTATTGACGGTCCACACATTGACTGTCAAGCCCAATTCGTGTGCTTCGTCGATCCATTGTGGGTTTTCCTTCACCGTTTTTATGTTGTAATCAAAACCGAAAAAACCATGATCTTTTAGTTGTTTCGGTGTTTTATCTCCCATTAGATAGGCCACGTTGGCATTGGGGTCCAACGCCAATACGCGCAATCCGATGTCATAATCGAAGGTGATGTAGTCGATCCATTCTTCGGCATTTAATCTTTTCACCAGTTCCACCGATTTTGTCGCCAATTCCTGCCCTCTTTCCTTGGATATCCGGGATGGTTTGATCTCAAAGATCAGTTTGGTTCCCTGCTGGGTCATTCCTTGCCGAATGTATTCTTCGGCAGTAGGGACTTTTTCTCCGTTGGGCAATGGTTTTTTTAGCAGCTCGGCATAGGTTACCTCTTCAATAACCATTCCTTCGTGATCCGCATCGTGATTGGCTACCAGCACTCCGTCGGCAGTCATCCATACATCAAATTCCGATCCTTCGCAGCCCAAGTCTACTGCCTGTTGCAGGGAGGCCAGCGAATTTTGGGGATACGGAGCGGCTTTCCAGGCTCCCCGGTGAGCGATTACTTTATTGCGGTGGAAGTTCATTTGTTGGGCATTAGTCTGCAAAAACACGGTTCCTAGTAGCAGAAAGGTAAGAAGAATGCGGTGTACCATGGGTATAACGTTGCTGGTTTTTACGCAATATTCGAAAAGAAATGGGAATCACCAATACTTGGGGATAAATAAACGGTTACCAAATGATGAGCAGAAGGTTTCCGGAAAACGATGGGATGGAAAAGGAGACCAGGACTACTCCCAGATGCCAGTGGGAACGATTTCGAGTACGTGTCCGAAGGGGTCCTCAAAATAAAAACTATTTCGATCGCGGCCCCAGTCTTGTTCGTGGGTGATTTCGATGCCCTTTTCACGAAGAAGCGCCCGGGTAGCCAGGTAATCGGCTTCCGGTACTTCGAAGGCAATGTGTTGCTTCCCATGGGCATAATGCGGAGGGAGGCAGCTCTCCTTTTCGGTTACTTCGGGCAGAAAGCACAGCAAAACCGAATCCCCGCATCTAAAAAAAACATGCCTTCCTTCAACCTTCGAAATGAGGGGCATTTCCAATAAGCCGTTGTAGAACGCCACCGCTTTATCCAGATTTGGGATGTAAAGGCAGGTTTCTTTGATACGGTTGTACGGAATCATGAGGGGTTGTTTGGCAATTATTGATTATTTTCCAGGTAAAAGGACTGCAGGATGTAATGTAATTGCTCGTATTCAATCAGAAAGGCATCGTGTCCGTAGGCGGATTTGATTTCCCGATAGGTACCCTTGGCTACGTAGCGGGCGATATACCGGGATTCGTCGCAGGTAAACAAGACGTCGGTATCGACACCGATTGAAAGCACCCGGCAGTGGATACGGGCGAGGGCATTGGGGGTACCGCCCCTGCCTCTTCCCAAATCGTGACTATCCATGGCCTTGGAAAGAATCCAGTAAGACAGCGCATTGAAGCGATTGGCAAGCTTTTGCCCCTGGTAACGCAGGTAACTACTTATTTTAAAGTTGTCTGTTTTTTCTTCCGTCTCACTTTGGCTTTGGACAAAGGTTTGCGGGTGCCGGTAACTGAGCATGCCAATCGCCCGAGCTGTTTCCAGGCCCTTTTTTCCAGCGTCTGGATGTTCTTTTCCCCAGGTTTCATCGGATTCGATGGCCATGCGTTGCGTCTCATTAAAACCGATAATCCAGGGAGATGCTTTCGCATTGGACGCGATGATAATGGCATTTTGTAAGCGATTTTGCAGGGAATAGGCCCATTCCAAAGCCACTTGACCACCCAAAGAACCTCCAATCACCGTATTTATTTTTTCCAGGCCGAGATGCAGCCGCAGCCGGTCCAGGGACGCAGCAATGTCTCGGGTGGTCAGGTTTGGGAAATCGTAATAATACGGCTTTCCGGTATCCGGACGGCTACTCAATGGCTGCGTGGATCCATAACAAGATCCGAGATAGTTTGCGCAAATGATGAAATAATTGGCAGGGTCGTAAAACTTGTCTTCTCCTACCAGGCCCGACCACCATTCCTGTGGGTTGGCGTCTCCGGTCAATGCATGCATGATCCAGATCACGTTGTCTTTTTCGGCATTGAGCTGTCCCTGTGTGGTATAACTCAATTGAAACTCAGGCAATATTTCTCCAGACTCCAAGGGGAGTGCTTCCTTGCAATAAAAAATATCTCGGGTCATTTCAATGGTCAAATGCGGCGATTGAAGGTTCATTTGATGAAATTATAGTTTGTCAAAAGCTGCGCTGAGGTCTGCTTTTAGGTCTTCCACATGTTCGATTCCACAAGAAATCCGCAACAGGGTAGGCGTAACACCCGCAGCCAGCTGTTCCTCCTCGGAAAGTTGTTGATGGGTGGTAGCGGAAGGTTGGATTATCAGCGTTTTTGCATCTCCTACGTTCGCCAGGTGGGAGATCAATTCGAGGTTATTGATAAACTCCGATGCTCCTTCTTTTTCACCTTTCAGCTCGAAACTCAACACCCCGCCATAGCCATTGGGGAGGTATTTTTTTGCCTGCTCGTGATAGGCGCTGGAAGCCAATCCGGGATAATTTACCTTTTTCACTTTTGGATGTTGCTCCAGCCATTCTGCCAGGGCCAGTGCATTGTCGACGGTTCGCTGCACCCGTAGAGAAAGCGTTTCCAAGCCTTGCAACAACAAAAAGGAATTAAACGGACTTAGGGCCGGACCGAAATCCCGAAGGCCTTCCACCCGTGCACGGATAGCAAAGGCCACGTTGGGTAGGCCCAGCGGATTATTATCGCCAAAGGTTTCCCAGAAATTAAGCCCGTGATAGCCTTCCGAAGGTTCGGAGAATTGAGGAAATTTACCATTTCCCCAGTTGTAATTGCCACCGTCGACGATGATTCCCCCAATTGAGGTACCGTGCCCGCCTATCCATTTTGTGGCGGAAGAGGTCACAATAGTCGCCCCGTGTTTGATGGGCTGGCAAAGATAGCCGCCCGCACCGAAGGTATTGTCTACCACCAATGGGATATCGTATTTTTTCGCAAGTGAGGCCACGGCTTCAAAATCAGGCACATTGAATTCCGGATTGCCGATGGTTTCTACGTAAATCGCCTTTGTCTTGTCGTTGATTTTTGCTTCCAGATCGGCTGCCTTATCGGATGCAGCAAATCGGGCCTCAATGCCAATTCGTTTGAAGGAAACCTTAAACTGGTTGTACGTTCCGCCATACAGGAAGGGAGACGTGACAAAATTATCCCCAACCGTCAGGAAGTTGTTGAGGGCCAAAAACTGGGCTGCCTGTCCGGAAGCCGTCGCGACCGCTGCCACTCCACCTTCCAATGCAGCCACTCTTTTTTCAAAAACATCCGTGGTCGGATTCATGATCCGGGTGTAGATGTTGCCAAATTCTTTCAGGGCAAATAAATTGGCTCCGTGCTCGGCCGAATTAAACACGTAGGAAGTGGTTTGATAAATGGGAACCGCCCGTGAGTTGGTGGTTGGGTCAGCTTCCTGTCCTGCGTGAATTTGTAATGTTTCGAATCGGTACGTTTTTGACATGATTGTTGTGTTTTAGGTCTATGTTTTTATGAAAATGATAGGATGAATACGCATGAATTGGCACTTAGAAACGCATGCAAACCCGCTCCGTGCCCTGATAGCACGCGTGGAGGAGTTTTTTGATACGTTTGGTGGAAATTTTATCCTTTATGTTTACCGGAAATGGCCTCATTTTGTAGAATTTATATTCCCAGATGGAACCATTCACACCTGGCAGGAATTGGCACCTTGGATTTTCCAGGTTGCCAGAGGGTCTACGAGCCTGTCTCTTACCTCTTCTCTATAAATCCTTTTCACTTTTAAAAAGTTAAAGGATGGAGCAAAATAAGCCCAGAAAGGAGTATTTTCCAATTTATTTGGTGAATTTTTTTCTTTTTTTGAAACAATATCGCAGAAAATCAGTGAGATAATCGGATGAGGCACACACGAGCAATTGGTCTATTTCTACTGGTCGGATTCGTTGTTTTTCCGGACGCCCGGGGGCAAAGGCTCACGAGATTCGCCATGGAAGGACAAACAAGTTGGATTCTCCCGCACTCGGAAGAGTTGGTTCCTATATCCCAAAGCCATCCGCAGGGAATCCGCTTGTCCTACGAAAAACTATCCCTGGAGAAATCCACCTGGGAGAATTGCAATTGTTTTTACCTCTGGGGAGGGGAGTTGGGCTATACAAATTTCAATAATCCGACTGTATTGGGAGATGCGTTTTTCTTTTCTGGTTTTTTTGAACCGGTACTCTGGCGCCGTGCCGACTGGCAGTTACGCCTAAAAGCTACCCTGGGCATGACCTACCTGACGAAGGTTTACGATGTAAATAGCAATCCGAAAAACACCTTTTTTAGTAGTCCGCTTAGCTTTTTGCTTGCAGTAGCTCCGAAAGTATCCTATCAGGTGTCCGAAAACTGGGAGGTTTTCCTATCCGGACACTACAACCATATTTCCAATGGAGGGCAAAGACAGCCCAATCGAGGCATGAATTTTCCGGGCTTTGGTTTAGGGGTCGGGTATTGGTTAGAACAACCTGTCTTCCCTGCGCATAAAAAACCCGTGCTAAGACACCGCCTTTCTTTTCTTTTGGAAAGCTTTGGCACCTTTAGGGACAATCCCGCCGACACTGGTAGGGTACCCGCACTCGGAATTTCTATGGATCTAATCCATACCCTAACGCGTATCAATCAGCTGGGGCTGGGGACCGAACTTTCCTGGGATCAGTCGCTTTCTTCCCGTGCAGAAACCCAGGGTTTTGTTCCGGCTGCCTTTCTTTCGCACCATTGGGTTTTCGGACGGGTAGATTTCAGCCAGCGGATGGGCCTGTACTTGACCGACCCAGCGTTCATCGGCCAAAATCACCGCTTCTTTCAACGTTATGCATTGAGCTACTGGTTTCCAACGGGATTTGTTTTTGGGGTAGATCTGAAGGCCCACGGCCATGTGGCGGAAAACATCGGCTTGCGTTTGGGTTGGCTGTTTTAGCTACAAAAGCTACCAAACAAAAGGTATTCTTGCCGTAAACGTTTTTGAAATTTGATGCAAATTGGATCTTTACTACCTTTCCTTCGTTAGGTGTAAGGGATTTGATAAAAAATCCCATTAATTTTATTTATTCGTTTTAATACACGGTTACTTTCATGAAAATACATTCGATGATTTCTTTTTGGATGCTACTGACAGGAATCTGTCTTGGCTTCCAGCTTATTAGCTTCGGTGAAACGACTTTTCCTAGCGAAAAGGATAGCCTTGAGGCGCCGACAAATTGGTTTTTATTGGATCCGATCGAGGACGGGTTTCTAGGGACGGGAGCTGAAAAAGCCCACGAAAAGTTTTTAGCCGGAAAGCGTGCAAAACGTACCGTGGTAGTGGCGGTTATCGATTCGGGAGTGGATATTGTACACGAGGATCTGAAGGATAAGATTTGGGAAAATCCCGGGGAAATTCCGGGAAATGGCATTGATGACGATGGAAACGGATACATCGATGATGTCCATGGATGGAATTTTATTGGGGGTGCCGATGGCAGCCATGTGGAAGAGGATTCACACGAGTTGACCAGGGAATACAACCGATTGAAAGCCAAATTCGGCGAGATGGCAGTGGAGGATGTGAAAAAAAGAGACCGCGAGGAATTTGCCTACTGGCAGCGGGTCAACGAAAATTTTGAAGAAAGCAAAAAAGAAGCCGAGATGAATTATAATATGTACGGCAATATGCTAAATGGCTTCACAAACATGGCGAGGCTGGTGAAGGAGGAATTCGGGTTGGACGACTTCACGCTCAAAGATCTAAGCGAAATGGAGTCCGAAAAGGAGGAAATCAGCAATGCCTTGGAAATGCTTTCGCAGTTATTTTCGATGATTAATATGCCGGATCCTAGTGTCAATGAGATTTTAGAAGTGCTGGACGGAGCCGTAGAGCATTTTGAAGTGCAGGCCAATTATGCCTACAATACCGATTTTGATCCCCGCGATATTGTCGGAGACGACCCGGAGGATTACAAAGAGAAATATTACGGTAACAACGACCCTACCGGTCCGGATGCTACGCATGGCACCCATGTAGCCGGAATTATAGCGGCCAAACGTGGCAACGATCTGGGAATAGACGGCATTGCAGAGCACGTGCTGATCATGCCGGTCCGTGCAGTTCCCAATGGTGACGAACGGGATAAAGACATTGCAAACGCCATTCGGTATGCCGTGGACAACGGCGCTCATATTATCAATTTGAGTTTTGGAAAATCCTATTCCCCGGGAAAAAAATACGTGGACAAGGCCGTAAAATACGCCCGAAGAAAGGGCGTTCTCTTGATCCATGCGGCCGGGAATAGTTCCAAAGAAATCAATCCCGACAACAACTTCCCCAACCGTTGGTATGGACGAAGGGGTTCCTCTGATGCCTGGCTGGAAGTAGGTGCGTCCGCTGCGATTGATTCGGATAATTTGGCCGCCGATTTCTCTAATTTTAGTAACGAGGGAGTGGATCTATTTGCCCCGGGAGTGGATATTTACTCTACTGTTCCCGGCTCGGAATACGAAACCAACAGCGGTACCAGTATGGCGGCGCCGACGGTTGCCGGTGTTGCTGCCATGGTTTGGGCGTACTACCCGGACTTGAACCCCAAAGATCTTCGGGAAATCCTGATCCAATCCGTCTACAAGCCAACAACGGAGCAGGTGCAGCTCCCGGGACAAGAGGAGCTGATTGGATTTGACACGCTTAGTGCTACTGGAGGCGTAGTAAACGCTTACCAGGCCCTGCAACTGGCGGCACAGCGAAGCAAATACGACTAAAAGTACCGCATTACTTGGAAAACTGCACATGGTATGAACTACCCCATTTACATGGACTACAATGCAACCACGCCCTGCCATCCCGCAGTACTGGAGGAAATGGTGCCCTATTTTACCGAACACTTTGGTAATCCCTCCAGCGGCCAACATCCCTACGGATGGGTAGCGGAGGAGGCTGTGGAAAATGCGCGGGAACAAGTAGCTTCATTGATCGGAGCTTCTGCCGGGGAAATCGTTTTTACCAGTGGCGCCACAGAAGCCATTAATCTGGCCTTGAGGGGAGCAGTGGCCCGGTTGAGGTCCAAGGGAAATCACCTGATTACCTTTGCTACGGAACACAAGGCGGTATTGGACACCCTAAAAACTCTGGAAAGTCAGGGTTGTTCACTAACGATTCTTCCCAGCCAACCGGATGGTTCGGTGTCGTTGGATTTGCTGGAAAGAAGCATCACCTCAGATACCGTTTTGATCGCGGGCATGCTGGCCAATAACGAGACGGGCTACCTGCATCCCATCCGCAAAATGGCCACAGTCGCCCGCGAACGGGGGATCGTATTCTTCACAGATGCGGTGCAGGCAGTGGGCAAGGTGCCGGTTGATGTGCGTGATTTGGGCGTAGACATGCTAGCACTTTCTTCCCACAAAATGTACGGACCCAAAGGGGTAGGGGCATTGTACTTGCGAAAAAACAAGGGAGGTGTCGGTCTGGAACCTCAGATTACCGGAGGAGGGCAGGAAATTGGTCGGCGAAGTGGTACGCTAAACGTGCCCGGCATCGTGGGCCTTGGCAAGGCTTCCGAAATAGCGCAGCAAGGAATGGATGCAGAGTTGATGCGGTTAATGCAACTTCGGGATTCCCTGGAACACGCGTTACTGAAAATCGACGGCGCCCAACGTAACGGATCCGTCGATTCCAGGTTGCCCCATGTCAGCAACATTTCTTTTCGCGGAATTCCGGGTAAGCAATTCCTGCTTCGAATCAACAAAAAACTGGCGGTGAGTTCCGGTTCCGCTTGCAGCAGTATTTCCGACAAGCCGTCCCATGTACTGCTAGCCATGGGTTTGGATTCCCAGACCGCTATTGCTACCTTACGGCTTTCACTGGGTAGGGGCAGTACCTTGACCGATGTCAAGCAAGCGATTTGTTACATTCGCGAAGCCCATAACCAGCTAAACGAACGATCCCCAGCCGAACACTGAACTAGTTCCCTTATGAGTGATACCGATTTTTCACATGTAGACAAAAAGACCGGACTGCCGGCAATGGTAGACGTGGGTGAAAAAGTAGTCAGCCTACGGGTTGCCAGCGCATCCTGCCGGGTGATCCTGGGGAAAGAGATCATGCAGCGGTTGACTGCAGGAAGCGATCTGATGAGCAAGAAAGGCCCGGTTTTTCAAACGGCCATTATTGCCGGCACCATGGGTGCAAAACGGACGGCAGAGTTAATTCCACTTTGCCATCCCCTGGGAATGGACGATTGCAAAATCACCGTTGAGCCACAAGACGATAGCTCCGTCGTCGTGCGCTGCACGACGAAAGTAACCGGAAAAACAGGCGTGGAAATGGAAGCACTCACGGGTGCGTCGGTAGCGGCGTTGACCATTTACGATATGTGCAAAGGGATGTCCCACGATATACGTATTCAGGACTTACAGTTGGATGAAAAAAAAGGAGGAAAGCGTGACTTCAAACGATAAACACCAAAAGCATGCCGCATTGACCCGTCCACGATACGGGGATTACGGGAGGGTAGA
Source organism: Cyclobacterium xiamenense (assembly GCF_900109255.1). NCBI lineage: Bacteria > Pseudomonadati > Bacteroidota > Cytophagia > Cytophagales > Cyclobacteriaceae > Cyclobacterium > Cyclobacterium xiamenense. Next base: position 707,157 of record NZ_FNZH01000001.1, read on the forward strand.
ATTGGGCATTTTGGGGACCTCTTGCGGCCACATTCAGAAACTGGCTGCTGCGCTGATTCGAAATAGTAGCCCCGGAATTGGCAGTGTATACGTAGATGCCGATCACAAAGAAGGTGATCAGTTGATGGAGGGCAAGGGAAGTGCTGACAGTTTGATGCAATCTCCCGGTGTCATGGAATACCGGGATAAAATCGTTTACCAACGGCTGGACATGCGACTCGGGGAAACCAGCGTGTTTGAGCAACGGGAGTGGTTTAACCGGCAAGACCTGGTGCTGATCAATGCCAACCATTTCAATGCCTTGCATCAGGTATTGGTGATTGATCCGGCAAAGCCCATGGAGAAGAAGCTGCACAAGTTGACCGATGTGAGCCTGATTCTATTTAAAGACGGCGCTTCCGAAATACCGCCGGTAGTAAAAGAACACCTGGAAGCCTGGCAATCCATCCCGGTGTTAAAATTCGATGAACTCGATAAAATCACCCGATTCGTCATGGAATTCGTACAGGCCCGGGTGCCAAAAGTAAACGGACTGGTACTGGTAGGTGGAAATAGTACCCGTATGGGGATAGACAAAGCCGAGCTTTCCTACCACGGACAAAGCCAAAAAGACTACCTGCTTCAACTCATCAAATCGCACTGCGAAGCCGGTTTTTTGTCCTGCAATGCCTCTCAGGCCGAAGAATGGTCGGGTAGGTACCCGGTAATTACCGATAAGATACTGGGTTTGGGACCCTTTGGAGGACTCGTTTCGGCCTTTATGGAACAGCCGGAATCAGCCTGGCTTACCTTGGCCTGCGATTTGCCTTTCCTTACAGGGGATACCCTCGCCTATTTGGTGCGTCACCGAAACCCATCCAAATTGGCCACCGCATTTCTGGACCCGAAGGGCGAATTTCCAGAGCCCTTGATCACCCTTTGGGAACCCCGTGCCTATCCGGTTCTGCTGCGTTTTTTGAGTCAGGGGTATAGCTGTCCGCGGAAAGTCCTGATAAACTCCGCCATCGAATTGCTGCAGGCTCCGGACCCAGGGGAATTTCGAAACGTGAATCGTCCTCAGGAGCACGAGGCCGCTTTGGCTGACCTCCGCGCATCCAAAAACGAAGCCCGTTGACCGGGCGAATGCAAACAATTTCCGGTATATTTGACCCATGATAGATTTTGACCAGGTAGGAAGGTTGGTCGTTACTTGCTACGACCGGAATGCCCCATTTTTAGAAGCAGAGTTGATCGAGTTGGGCTTTATTCCTACGGGCGTATTTCGAACGCACGTGGAATTGACCGGAAGTCTGAACGATTGTATTTTTTTGAACATGCATTTACGTACCGCCAGCCATGTGCTGTACGAGATTCAGTCGTTTTCGCTGGATCATGTTCAGAGTTTGTACATGATTGTCAAAGGTATCCCTTGGGAAGATTTTATTGATCCGGATGGGTACTTTTCGGTAATCAGCAATGTCAAACACGAATCGGTTGACAATCCACTTTTTGTCAATGTAAAAATAAAGGATGCCATTGCGGATCGCTTTCGGGAGAAGTTTGGCATACGACCGGATTCGGGATCCAATTTAAACGAGGCCGTATTCCAATTTTTTTGGAAAGGAGAAGCGGCCAGTTTGTACATCAATACCAGCGGGGATACCCTGATCAAACACGGGTACCGGAAAATTCCAGGTGCTGCACCCATGATGGAATCCCTCGCTTCTGCATGCATTCTGGCTTCCGGCTGGGACCAAACCAGCCCTTTTGTAAACCCCATGTGTGGGTCGGGGACGGTTGCCATTGAGGCGGCTTTGATGGCTACCGATCGGTATCCGGGGCTTTACCGAGACGATTATGCACTGATGTACATCAAAGGCTACGATGCAGGCGTCTACTACGGATTGAAGGAAAAAATGATGAACCGCATCAAGCCGATCGACAGCCAAATCATCTGGGCATCGGATATAAGCGAGCGCGCGATAAAAGCCAGCAAGGAAAACGCCCGGTTTGCTGGCGTCGAGGATTTGATTCAGTTTGAGGTCTGCGACTTCCGGGAAACAACACTTCCCGAAACCGAAAGCGGCATGGTCTTCCTGAATCCTGAATACGGAGAACGACTTGGGAACGAGGAGGAATTGGAAGAGACGTATCGGGAAATCGGCGATTTTATGAAAAAACGCTGTCCCGGATACACTGGTTTGGTTTTTACCGGCAATTTGGATCTGGGTAAAAAAATTGGTTTAAAGCCAAAACGGAGAATCCCTTTCTACAACGGCACCATTGACTGCCGTCTATTGGTGTTTGAATTGTACCGCGGTAGCCGGGTTCCTGGAAAAGAAGAGTTTCCGAGCCAGGAAATGCCAAAAAATCCGGGGTAGTCAGCGGTCCACTGGCACACGCTTCACAAATCTTCCTGGATTAACTAGTTAGTCCCTAGTTGCTATACGCCCGATTTGCTCGATGGTTTGAATCAATCGGTTTACCGCCGCTTCGTATTGTTCGTCCAACTGATCGAGGTTTTCCGTTCGCTTTTTGGAAATTTCGTATTGAATGGCCGGTAACATCCAGGATGCGTATCCACTAAAAGGATCGTTGGACACGTAAAGGGATTTGTACCAACTGCCAAAGGGCATTCCTTCTTCTACCAAAAAGCTTTTTTCCAGGCGGAGCAGTTCCCGGTTGATGGCAGGTATTTTTGCGGCGTCGGGCTCACCGGTCGCAAGGCTGGAGCTTAGTACCGATTCCACTTCGGTACTGACTTCCCTGAGCTTCGCGATGGCTTTTTGTGAGCGGCCAAATCCTTGAAACCCGGAAGCAAATTCCTGAATCCGACTGGTAGCGTTTGTTAAGTGGAGATCGAGATCTTCTGCATACCGCGATAGGTGGTAGGGAATGAAGGTGGCATTTGCCAATCGCAAAGCCATGATGCCCGCCCACTGGGCGATGGTACCGCCCATTTGAAATTCCGGGTCAGCAAATTTCTCGTAAAAGTAAAAATCATCGTAATTCGTATGATAGAGTGTTGGTCCGCCCGCACCTCCGCTAAGTGAAGGTACACCGGTGTGCATGTAAAATGCAATGTGGTCGGAGCCCCCGCCCAAATTTCCCAGGCTGGGTTGTTGCTTATTTCCAGCCCACACTTCGTACACGGATTTGGAAGAATCCGGATAGCTGATCTTTTTTGCGGCCTCGGTCATGACTTTTTTCAGACTTGGAGCGGCAGCGCCGCCGATGTTCTTACCGGAAACACCCGCATCGAAATTTAAATAGGCTACGGCATTTGCACTCAATTCTTCCCGCATCTGCTCCACCCACTCCGTAGATCCAATCACACCATGTTCTTCGCCGTCCCAGTGCCCAATCAGAATGGAACGCTTCGGGCGATGAACTTCCCGGGCAAGCTTTCCCAAAGCTTCGCTAAGGGTAAGCAGCATGGACGTTCCGCTGTTGGGATCGGTGGCCCCAAAGGCCCAGGCATCGTAGTGGCAGCCCAAGATGATCCATTCATCCGGATACACACTTCCTTTCAACGTTCCCACCACGTTGTAAATGGGTACTAAATCGATCGGCTGATCCACCATCAAACGTACGTGTAGCTGCGGCCCGCCTTCCAACCGATAGGTAAAGGGCAACCCACCCTGCCAGCCAGAGGGAACGGGCTTTCCTTCCATCTGTCCCAAAATTTTCATTGCTTCTCCGTAGGGAATGGGCGTTACTGGAATGGTATGCAATTGGGTTTCTTCCGGGCGGAGCCGTTTTGTTTCGGTTTTGCTACCCAGGGGTAGCGCCGGTTCGAATGGAGTCAAGGGGTCTCCGGTAAAACTTTCTGTGAGCAGGGATCCGCGTTGAATGGCGCTTTCGTTGTAATAGGGGCCATCTGGGAAAACCAGCCCTTTGGCAAAGCCGCTATCCCCTGGGTCGGTATAGATGATCAGGCCGGCCGCCCCGTACTGCTCGGCAAATTTGGCTTTGTAGCCCCTGAAGTTTTTGCCGTAGCGGGCGATGACAATTTTCCCCTCTACATCGATCCCCATGGATACCAGCTTTTCAAAATCGTCCTGTGTTCCGTAGTTGGCATAGACGATTTCCGCGGTCACATCTCCGGAACCCGAAAAGGCATTCCAGCCTTTTTTCAGCTCTGGGTGTCGGGAAAAGGTATCGGCTTCCAGGATGTCCTCCCGTTGGTTGAGCAGGCTCCGCTTTGGCCTGACGATTTCTACCAGGGATTCACCGGGGTCACTGGGAAGGTATACATCGTAGGGATACAGTGTTGTCTCCAGACCGGCCTCTTTCATGACCCGTACCAGGTAATCTCTTACGACTTCGTTTGCTTTGGTTCCGGCGATGTGGGGGTGTCGGGTAATGGTAGCCAAATGGGTCTTAAAACTTGGAAAATCGACCGATTCCAGAAACAGTGCCTCCAGATCATCCTGGTTGCGGCTACCCGCCGTCGAAAATCCATCGAGGCGTGCCACCTGGGAAAACCCGGCACCTATGTTGCACAGGATGAAAAAGATGATCGCTGCTTTTTTCATGATTATTGCAGAATTTGGTCTACGGAAAGGATGCGTTCACTCGGCTGATTGCGGATTCGTTTGGTTCGTAAGTAGCGTCCAAGTTCGTAGGCATCGTAATTTTCATCCTTGGGGTCAAAACTACTGATGCGAACCCGCCCTCTGGAATGGATAAACCGATTGTCTCCGATCCACATGCCCACATGCACGACCCGTTCTTTACTTTCGGCAGTAGCCGGAACGCCAAAAAACAACAAGTCACCCACTTGTAAATTGTCCCAGTTTTTTTCGCTATCGACCAGTTCGCCTTCCAGGATTTGCTGGGATGCATCCCGGGGAATCACCTTGCCATTGAGAAAATAGATGGTCTTGGTAAAACCGCTGCAATCAAGGCCCTTCGGAGAGGTGCCGCCCCAGAGGTAGGGGGAGCCCATCATTTTTTCGGCCGTGGTAATAAGCGCATTGTCATCGGTGCTGCGGCTGTTTTTCCATCGATCATAGGGAAGGGCCTGGTCGATGGGGATGAATCCGGTTCTTCCATCGGCCAGTTGGACGCGAAATGCCTGCGAGCTGGTTTCGAGTAGTTCCAGTACATTTCCGGCAGTGATGTCGCTAACAATCCCGTTCTGCTTTTCATTCCGATAGACACTCCCAATCATTTCGGTGACCACCACTTTTTCTTTTTCCATCCATTCCTCCATGGCCTGCGGATCAAGTCGGACGATGGCAGCAGCATCTACCCAGGAAATGTACGCGTCCGGGGTTTGCACCAGGTACCAACTGCCGGATTCCTTGAGGACCTTCAGCGGCGTGCCCATCAATGCTTGTGTGGCAAGTTCGGCCGAGTGTTTGGGTTCGCTGCGGATATTGGCGACAGAATTGGTTACCAATGCCAGGTAAGTAGTCCCCAGGCCTGGGTCTGGAAGTAGCCCGACACTGTCTACAAAGTCAATTTGTTCTTCGGTTAGTTTTTGCAGTAATGCCCGATGGGCTTCCGGGAGATTGGTCTCCCCGGATAAAACGCCCCCTTCCCAGGAAACATCAAACAGGGCAATGCGTTTGTCCGGGGCAAATTCTTGTTGGGTGGCATCAATCAGCACTTGAACCCGGTCTTCCGAATCCTCCACCTGGCAGGCTTGGTACAAAAAAACGATCAGAAAGCAGAATGGAACAGTTTTTTTCATGAAAGCACCTTTATAATTACCCAAATGTAGTTAAAAAGTCAGGATTAGTAAAAAAATGGATTTAATTCTCCGGTTTCATCTCTCTATCCAGGAATTCCTGATACAGCCGAATGTGCCGGTTGGTCATGGGGATTTTGTACCCATCGATAAATACTTGCTCAATTTGGGTTTTGGGTTCGAAAGGGTCACCATCGGCCAGGAATAGGGTGGCACTTTTCCCTACTTCCAGGGACCCAAGCTTGTCGTCCACCTGAAATATTTCGGCAGGATGCAGCGTAATGGCTTTTAGGGCCTCTTCTGTTCCCATTCCGTAGGCGGCCGCAAATCCGGCATGAAACGGTAGATTACGAACGTTCTCGGAGTCCTGCGATCGGATGGCCACTTTTACTCCCGCTTGTTGAAGTTTCGAGGCATTGGTATACGAGGCATCGTAGGGATCGGACTGACGGGAAGGTAAGGACAATACGGGCCCGGTAATGACCGGGATTTCGGAAGCAGCGAGTTTTTCTGCAACTTTCCAGCCTTCTGCTACCCCCGTGAATACCGGATCGACGGCCTTATCCTTTACCCATTCAATTGCGCGCAAAATATCTCCGGCAGCATTTACTTCTACCAAGAGCGGGATTTCTCCGGTGACCACCTTTGCAAGCTGAGCCATTTCCGGATAGTAGGCGACGCTTCCGCCTTTGTCCTGAATGGCCTGGTAACTTGTTGCTTTTTCCCATAGCGCGTCGATTTCATCCAGGGCTTTTTTGGCTTCTTTTTTGATCGTTTCGGCAGACCTGTTGTCGTAATTGCCGGCCTTTGCTGCGGAGGGAAAGTTCATCAATACGCCCCGGAATCCAGCATCCATCTGATCCGGCGTGTAGCCATTCAGTTGAATCAACGCGGCCGTTCCGGGGAAATAGCCCCCGCGTGGCTGGGTGAGCACGGTGGTTACCCCACTGACGCGGGTGACGGGTATGGCAACGGCGTTGGGATTTACCGCCGTGAGCGCTTGCATCTGCGGCGTTACCTTTCCGAGTTCCATGTAATCCTGGGTTTCCGGTAGCGAGTTGACCTCTACCAATCCGAGGCTGGTGCCGCTATCGATAAACCCGGGATAAATGCGTTTGCCGGTGCAATCGATGAGTAAATGATTCCCTTCCGGAAGGTTTTTGCCGATGGCGGCGATTTTTCCGTTCTGGATGAGCAGGTCCGTGTCTTGCAGCACCCCGTTGGATACCGTATAAATGCGTGCATGCTGCAATAAAAAATCTCCTTTGTACGGTTTGATTACCTCTCCGTCTATCTGGGAAAATAGGTGAAAACTAACAAATAGTAGCAGCAGTAAGGGGAGTAATTTTTTCATTGTGGTTGAGGTAGCGGGGAGGTTTAATGGCTGTGTTGAAATAGGTTTCTGCCGAATCCGGTGAAATAAAAATCCACGTCACGCATGCAATTGTTGTGGTTTACGTGCAGGTACATGGGTTCCAGGATTTCTTCCGGGTCTACCTTTAGACGTTGGTCGGCAGCATCTTTTGCACGATTAAAGTAATTGACGCCATCTACCCAGGTCATCTCCGGGATGGCATAGATGGAAAGCGGATGCTGGTTAAACAAGACCAGGTCGGCTTGCTTTCCTTCCTCAATTGAGCCCACCCAACGATCGATCCCCAGTTGCCGGGCGGGATTAATGGTGATCAATGCCAGTGCTTCCTCGTCCGTCAAACCTCCGTAGCGTTGGGTTTTAGCCGCTTCGTGGTACAAATGCCGAATCAATTCCGCCGAATCGGAATTGATCGATGTAATGACTCCGTTTTTGGTTAGGATGGCGGCATTGTAGGCCGTTGAGTAATACACCTCAAATTTATATGCCCACCAGTCGGAGAATACCGAAGCGCCCATGGTATGGGCTGCCAACTCCGGTGCGACTTTAAATCCTTCGTTTACGTGAGAAAATACGATCTTGTCGATTCCGTATTCTTTGCAGACCTGGATCAGCATGTAAATCTCGTCTGCACGGTAGGAGTGGCAATGGATGATAATTTCTCCCTCCAGAATATCCACCAGCGTTTCCATTCTGGAGCTGAATACGGGAGGGGCCAGTCGTTTTTTGGTTTCTTCCGAAGCTTGCTTCCATGTTTCCCATGTACGTTTGTACTGTAGGGCTTCTTCGAATCCGTTTCGAATCACGGCTTCTACGCCCATTCTGGAGCGTGGCTGCAGGTTTTTGCTTCTGCCGTGTACGCGGATGGGATTTTCCCCAAGGGCAAATTTGATGGTTCGTGGGGCCTCTTTCATGACCAATTCTCCCGGGTTCCGGGTGCCATAGCGGTGCTTCAGGGTGACATTTTGCCCGCCGATGGCATTGGCAGATCCATGCATGGCATGGGAAACGGTTGTACCTCCCGCCAGCGCCCGGTAAATACCGATAGCAAAGGGATCCACCACGTCTTCCATTTTCACCTCTGCCGTAATCGGACTGCTTGCCTCGTTTATTGATTCGAGTGCGACGTGAGAGTGGGCATCGATGATGCCAGGCATGAGGTATTTACCCGAAGCATCGATCACCGGCACGCCCTTTGGTGCTTCAAGTTGGGTTCCAATTCGGTGTATCAAGCCGTCTTTCACCCAAACGTCCGTGTTTTCTTTCATGCCGTTTGTGACGGTAAGCACCTGGGCATTCCGGATGAATACGTCACCTTTTTTTCCTTCCTGGGCTAGACTCGTCGTGACGACGCTACTAAGGAGTAGTCCTGAAAGTAGTAGTTTATAGCTCATTGCTTCGTTTCGGTTTATCTTTTTTACTGGCTTTCACTGGAAAGTTTTCATAGCCAATTAGTTTCATTTCTCCTGAGAAACTGTCTCCGCTGATTGTACCGGATACCGTTACCTCAAGATCCTCGCCTCGTACCGGAACCGAAAAAGAGAAACGCATGCTGTCTGCATTGATTTCCTCGGTTCGGGTAGGAGCGGTTCGCGTTCCGGATCCCTCGGGGTTTTCGTAGGTCACGGATCCGGTCCATTTTCCTTCATTTCGGCTAAACTTCCAGGTACCGCGGGATGTTCCGCCGGGCGTTTTTGCTTCGTATTCCCAAATCGTTTCCTCCTTTTTGTTCTTATCCGTTTTTTCGGAGTAATCAAACACGTAGCCGTCGGCAATTACCATACGCACCTTAGATGCTTCCGAGAAAAGCGTGTCGGACATCAGCAGCAGGTTTGCCATTTTCCCTTCGGTAACCGTTCCGGCCATGTCCGATATACCCAGTAAGGTGGCCGGATTTACCGTTAATGCCGCTAAAGCCCCTTCTTCAGATAGTCCGTTTTTAATCATCAGTTGCAAATTTTTGTAAAAATCCCCCCGCGGTAGGTGCTTGGTCGTCAGACCAAACGGAATCCCGGCTTTTTCCACGTTTCCGGCAAAATTCAGTGATTGCTGGTAAGCTGCCTTTACTCGCTCCTTCCGTGATTCAAAATCGTCTCCTGCCTCATCTGGACTGGATTCGGAAAATTTATCTTCGGGTAAATGAAGGGTGAGTACCAGCCCAATTCCCCGCTCTTTGAGTGTTGGGAGCAACTGAACTCCCTCGTTCACCCCGGTTAGGATCAGCCGAAGCTCGTTTTCCTCCTGGATTTTTAACGCCCTTTGGATGTCTAGTTCATCGGAAGTTTCCAAAAGTACCGGCATTTTTCGGTCTATCACGGGGATGAGGGCTGCGAGAACGGGATTTTTCTCTACCCGGGGAACGCCTTTATCCAGCGCATACCTGGTTTCGTGTTCTTTGTAAAGACGCGCATTTTGCATCAGGTCCCGCCATTTTGCCATCACCCCCAGGTCGGTGTTCGGGTAGACGCCTCCCACGGTGCTGAATTTAACGTACAGGCTTTGGTTTTCCGCCAGTAGGTTGTTGGTACCTTCTTGCCCGTAGGTATACAAGGCGGATGTTCCCGGAAGCATTCCTTTCCCAAGGGGTAATTTCTGGGCCAGCGTAAACCCCAGCTGCCTCCATTCCTTGTCGTGCGGGTTGTTTTCCAGGAAATGGGAACTCACCCGATAATGAGGATGAATACCTGCGATTTCGGGTGCCGGGTTTGAAGAATCGAAGTCCTTCGGTTTTTCAGGGATTTCGGGCTCCGTAACTCCGGTTTTATTTGCCATGTCTATAAATCCCGCATACACAAAAAGCGAGTCCCCTTTTATTTCCTGGGCCTCTGGAGGAAGGGAAATGGTACGGCCAACAGCCGTAATGACGCCATTTTCGAACAAGATGTTTTGTCTCTGCAGGAGTTTTCCCGGCTCAGGGATTAGCGTGGTATTCGAAATAAAATAGCTGCTACCCAACCTTCTTTTTCCTTCGTTATCGCTTTGTGCGTACAGGGAAAAGCTAAGGATGGTACACAGGAAAAAAGACCAGCAGAAAATCAAATATTTAGCGATTGTGTGGGAGCGCATTAACCGAAAGTAAGGATTTTTCAAGGGATAAAATAAATCAGAAACTTTCAAATATATAAACATAATTGTTTTTATCTGGCGGATTCCTACAGGAATGGCTCATTGTCACCGGTTTTGGAAAGTCAACTGCCAAATGATTTTCCTTTTTTTGAAAAACATGAGTTATATGAGGCCGATTTTAGTAACTTTGAAATTTGTGAATAATTTAGAAACCAATAGTAAACCCTACGTAGCGTAGAGATCGGATATTTCCCAGCCTTAATTCCAATAACCAATGAATAAAAGTTCGCTTTTTAAAGAATTGTTTGTCAACATAAAAACTACAGGTGCTGTAACGTTTAGTTCAAAATCATTGGTGAATAAAATGTTGTCCTTCGCTGAGTTTAAGGGGGCAAAGGTCATTGTGGAACTCGGCGGAGGCGACGGTAGCATCACGCGGGGAATTATTGATCGGATGGATGCCGACTCGGTACTTTACGTATTTGAGATTAGCGAACATTTTTGTTCCAACCTACGCCGTCAGTTTGGTACCGACAACGTCAAAATTATTTGCGATTCGGCGGAGAATATTGACAATTATTTGGATGGACAGCAGGTAGACCTGATACTTTCTTCGCTACCCTTTAGTCTGATACCGAAAGAGTCCCGGACAGCCATCTACGAGAAGAGTAGCTTGATGCTTAAGCCGAGTGGTTTTTTTATTCAGATTTGTTACTCGTACTTGCTTCGCTTTCAATTTGCCTCTTATTTTAGCAACATCCGCACGGCCTTTACCCTCAAGAATTTTCCGCCGGCATTTATCATTATCTGCAACACCTGATTTACCGATTTTTCAGATCCTTTTTTTATATTGCCTGGGATGAATCCAAATGTTCCAACAGGTAGGGGAACCGGCAACCGACCGGCAAATGTGTTCGAGAAAAGTGAATTCGTGCGTGAATTTCCGGAAGGAATCGATTGGACTGAGCCCGATGTCAGTCCAGCCACTGAATTTCTCCAGGTGGAAAGCAAGTCCATATTGAGTTTTAACGACAGTCCCGATATTCCCTTTAGTTATTCAGTCAATCCCTATCAAGGGTGTGAGCACGGCTGTGTGTATTGCTATGCACGAAACAGTCACCAATACTGGGGCTATGACGCAGGATTGGGCTTTGAAAGTAAAATTTTGGTAAAAAAAGACTGCGTTCGTCTCCTTCGGAAGGAATTTGAGAAGAAGAACTACCGGCCGCGCCCGATGGTGCTTTCCGGGAATACGGATTGTTACCAGCCCGCTGAGCGGAAATTTAAACTCACCGGATCCATTCTTGAATTATGCCTCGAGTTTGGCCATCCGGTGAGTATCATTACCAAAAACAGCCTGATAGATCGTGACCGGGAGACCATTCGCGCGCTGGCCGAAAAAAAGCTGGTACATGTTTATTTTTCCATTAACCACTTGGATGCCAGGCTGAAGCGGGTAATGGAGCCCAGAACCGCTACCGCTCGCAAAAAATTAGACCTGATACAAAAATTTTCTTCTTGTGGGATCCCATGTGGCATAATGGTTGCTCCAATTATTCCGGGTATAAACCTGGAAGCGATGCCCCAACTTATTCGGGAGGCAGGGGCCGCAGGTGCCCTAAAAGCGGGTTATACCGTTGTCCGACTGAATGGACACGTGAAAAAATTATTTCAGGATTGGCTGGAGGCGTACTTTCCCGATCGGAAAAATAAAGTCATGCACCAGATCGAATCGCTCCATGGCGGTCAATCCAATGACGTACAATGGGGTAGAAGAATGAAGGGAGAAGGGGTGTTGGCCCAGAGTATTTCAAGTTTGTTTCGAGCCGCCGTGAACAAATACATGGACCCGCAACGGACCATGCCGGAATTTGATGTAACGCAATTTAAACGAAACGGACAATTGAATCTTTTCTCGCTATGAATTACCTGGAAAAAGACGTACTCGTGGTGGCTACCATGGAAATGGCCAAAAGAAAAAAAGGCAGTTACTTTCCCCCCTCCGACGTGGTGCAGTGGATCTACCCGAATGACTGGCACTGTTTTATGGAGGAGGAAATGGAGGCGCTGCTATGGCTTTATCAAAACGATTTTTTGGAGGTTTTGGCGGCAGGTCAACCCCTAAACCCAAACTTTTCACCTCCGGAGTCTGTTACCATACGACTAAAACAGCAAGCAATATGAATGAATTACCGAAAACCGATGTACACGTCCCCGAGGGGAAATCCGTTGCCACCTTTGGAACCGGTTGTTTTTGGTGCACCGAGGCCGTATTTCAGAAATTAAAAGGGGTAGCATCCGTAGAATCCGGATTTTCCGGGGGCCATATTGAAGATCCTTCCTACCAGCAGGTAGTGGGCGGTACCACTGGACATGCGGAGGTGGTACAAATTATCTTCGAACCTGGCATTATCGGTTTTAGGGATTTACTGGAGGTGTTTTGGTCCAGCCATGATCCCACCACCCTTAACAGACAGGGTGCGGATGTAGGCCCTCAATACCGTTCGGCGATTTTTTACCATTCGGAACGTCAGAAAGAAGAGGCTCAGCTGTACTTGGATTCCTTAGAGAAATCCAAGGTATTTGATGATCCGATTGTTACGGAAATTACCCCCTTCCGCAATTTCTATCCGGCGGAGGATTACCACCGTAATTATTTTGAATTACACGGTAACCAACCCTATTGCCAATTCGTTATCCGGCCCAAAGTAGAAAAGTTCAAGCAAGCTTTCGCCGACAGGTTGCGATAGGGGCAGGTAGGCTTGTTAAACCGGTGGACCGTATTTTTTTAAGGTAAAATCCCGTAGATTCGAAAAATTTTTAATTGGAAAACGACCATGAAACGTACCAAAGCCCAGGAATCCCGATCGGCTATCGAGCGACTTTATATCACCATGCGACACTTGTTTATGCGTGGAAATTACAAGCCAACGGGTATTTCCGGAGAATCCCTGGTGCAGGCCCTGCTTACGTTGAGTCCGGAGATCTATGGATACGTGACCGACCCGGAAAAGCTGGAATTGGACGGTTTGTTGTACGTGATGGAACGATTGCCGCGCGGCATCGAAGAATGCCGGTTTATTCGCCTGATAAGTAGGGAAGGATACGAGGATTCTGGGTTTACGGCACTTGTGCCGGCCAAACGGAAACGAAATTGTTACCGTGTGGACGCCGAGCAGATGTACGTAGAAATGACCCGGGGGAAAAGTGATATCTACGATATCCTGACGCACCTGACCTTTCTTTTTATCGAGTCGGAAAAAATCCGCAAAAACAGTACCGATCCCAAAGGCCGGATCAACCTGAATTGGCGAAAGCTACAGGAAGTGGTAAGTAAAGAAAATCAGGGCGAGGAGTTTAGCAAAGAAGCCGCCTGTTCGTACTTGTCGCATCTCACCGGCAGAACGTTTGAAGAGACCAAAGCTGCGGTAAAGAAATTCGAAAATTCCCGGAACAGCAACAGCCTTTTTGCCATTGTGTACCACATGGGTAGGTTATCCATGGAGGAAGCGGTTGAAAACAACGACCGGGAGATCTCCTTTTCGGCTACGTTGCGGGAGCGGGTTGGACACCACGTGTACGGGGAAACCTGGGCCAATACGATCAAACAGGTGTTGGACGAAGAAAACTTACTTGAGCGTCCGATTCACGTCATCAGCGCCAACCTGCATAGCGTGGTCAATACGGTATACGGTCATCAGGCGCTGGGTCTGGATAGCTACGAAGCCATCGAAGAAATGGCCTTGAAAATCAGTTTGCAGTCCAAAGGAAATAAGGAAAAAGAGATCGAAGAATACGCCAAAAGCCACGGCTTGATAGCGGTGCCAGATACCTCTGGAACAAATATCGGCGTGCAGGTAATCGACACCGGTAGAATGACCTCCAATACGCTTTTGCCTGGCGTGTCCTTACCGGAGAACGGGAAAAAGAGACCTGTTTTGGTAGTCATGGACTATGCGTTTGGCGAACAAGCCTACGAATGCTTCGACGAACTGTTGAAACCCTATGGTTCTGGTGATGAAAAGCGGCCACTTACCATCGTTTCTACGTCCATCATGGGCAAGGCGGGGATCCTGGAAGGAAAAAAAGGGGACTTGATGATTCCGGACGCCCATGTTTTCGAGGGAACGGCCGACAATTATCCGTTTAAAAACGAGTTGGATGTGGACGACTTTGCGGGATATGGGCTGGGTGTCTACAAAGGCCCCATGATTACCGTATTGGGTACTTCCTTGCAAAACAGGGACGTGCTCAGTTATTTTATGGAATCCTCCTGGAAAGCCATTGGCTTGGAGATGGAAGGAGCACATTACCAAAAAGCCATACAAGCCGCCAGCAAAATCCGAAACAGCATCCGCAAAAGCGTAAAGGTCATGTACGCCTATTATGCCTCGGACAACCCTCTGGAAACGGGAAGCACCCTGGCCTCTGGCGCCCTTGGAAAAGACGGCGTTCGTCCCACCTACCTGATTACGTATAAGATTTTAGAGAAAATAGGCAAATCCTAGTTCTTGTGTTTTTTCATTTTTGCCGGATCAAACGCCTTTCTCGTACAATTGGTGTGGGCACTCCTTATCGATAATAAAGTCCGGGCCTGATCCCGGAAGGGTCTCCTCTAATGCTTTTAGCCATGGAAAACCATTCTGCCCGGGCGATTGCAGGACAATGCAGGGCAGCATGTACTACTATTTTGTGGCTATTCCCAAATAGAATGGCGATACCTAAAAAAAACCGGTATTTTTTCGGCGTATGCAGGGATTTCAAATCACGCAGACGATGCAAACGATTAGCAGCATACGAGCGTGAAGGATGATTTGCAATTACCGGAATGAATGGAATAAGATAAATATTCTTTTTTACTAGCTTAATACCAAAAAAATAGATTTGTTATGAAAACTGTATTTTTCTATATTTTTTTTCTCATTTTTTTAGCAATAATTATTCGCAAAAAGATTAGGATTTGACTTAAATTTCTTTCAAATTTGGATTGGTGGGTAAATCTTTCGACGGTACCATTAACCTCGGAATTTACTCACCACCAAATCGTAATTGAGTGCGTATTCTGCCGGTTTTTAAGCCGATCCGGCAGAACGTTCCTTCGGTAGTTTAGGCAGCGGGTTTCGATGAACGGTTTGGTGTTCTTTTCTTCGATACTGATTTTGGCCCTATGATTTTCGAAATTTTTCAGATTTTAAGCGAGGAGATCAATCATTACTTCCAGGAAATTGGACTGGAGGACTCGGAATTGATCATTGATAACATTGCGTTGGCTGAAGGGTCTACGGATGCCGCAGAAGCAATGCGGGATAAAATGGTATTGACCCTGGTAAACCTCCATGAGGAAGGAACGATGAAAAATTTCCCCAATCACCAGTTTAGGGAAGATCAGATTCAGTACCGCAACCGGGTGATTCACTTGCATCTCTTTCTATTATTTTCGGCAAATCGGAACATGTATAGCAAATCGCTGAAAGATTTAGCGGCGGTTATTTCCTTTTTTCAGGGTAAAAAGCTTTTTACGCAAGGGAACACTGTCTTTGACAGGGAATTGGACTCCATGCAACACGTGGGTAATTTCCGATTTACGATGGAATTGTACACGCCGACGTTTGAGGAGTTGAACTTTATTTGGGGTACGCTGGGGGGCAAGCAGTTGCCTGCAGTATTGTATCAGCTGAATCTATTACCGCTGGAAAGGGACATGGGACAGGGCGAGGCGCCACTGATTCAACGTATTCGATCTAATGTAAAAAACCAGTCCTAACCATGGTTACTGCAGCTTACACTACCTTGTTTTCGGTTCGCATTTTGCATGAGTATCATTTGAACAACGGGGAGGAAACCTATGGCAGCATGTCGGTGGCGGATCAGCAGGCCGCGCTTTCGGGCTATCGATGGCAGGATTTTTTATCCATCCGGCCCTCTTTGGAGACCGTCCGGCTGTGTAACAGATTTCAACTGTTGCTCAAGCACAGGGAGAGTAGCTTTACCGTACTGATTCGCAGCCGGGAGGAGGGTTCTCAGGAGAGTTTCATCGCCTTGGATCCGGATCTCACCCTGGGATTTTTCGTGGAATACCGCGATCCTTACTTCGAGAATTACACGCAAATGCCTTTTTTATCCGGGCAAAAAATGTTTTTTTCAAATTTTCTACCGGAAGCCACGGAGGGTGTGGATGTGGAACTTATTTCCCTTGAAAGCGATTCCGATGTTTTTTCGGAAGATTGGCTGATTCCGGAGGAGAATTTTCAACAAGTGAAGGACAGGTACGCAAAATTGGGCGTGTCGCCTGTACCGGTGGGATTGCTCTTGATTCGTATGCATGGGGAATCGGGCGTTCGCAACGTAATCAATTTGGACGGGACGTTGAAAATCAATCCAACGGTATTCAAAATCCATTTTTCCAATCGAAGCACCTTTTGGAAGTACAAACAGGCATCAAGTGGGGAGGAGATCGAAACGAATCAGCCCAAACCGCTTACGAAAAAAGGCTTTGTGGAACTCGTTCCCGATACCGATTTCGACGTAGTCCCAGAAATAAGCAGTCAATTCAGGTTCCCCAATCCGGGGATTAAACACATTTACTCAGATGGAAACAATTATTATTCAGAAATCACTATTTAACAGGATGAATCATGGCAGCAAATTACAGAACCCCGGGTGTATACATTGAGGAAATCTCCAAATTTCCTCCCTCGGTAGCGCAGGTAGAAACCGCCATACCGGCATTTATTGGCTACACCGAAAAAGCCCGGGAAAAGGAAGCAGATACCAGCGAAACCCTTTTGAACCAACCGAAACGAATCGTTTCCTTATTGGAATACGAGACCTTTTTCGGCGGGCCCCAACCGGAAACCGGTATTCGCGTGCAGGTGACGGAGGAACTGGGTGAGAAAAACGTGTTGGTAGAACATCCCAATCCGGAAGACAAATCTCCGTTTTTAATGTATTATTCCATGCAGGCCTATTTTGCCAACGGGGGAGGTCCCTGCTACATCCTCTCCGTGGGTGTCTATGACGATGCCGACCCGGTGACGCCGGTGACCTTGGCAGCATTAAACGCGGGTTTGCTGGAATTGGAAAAAGAGGACGAGCCCACCCTGATTCTTTTCCCAGATGCCACTGCACTACCCGAGCCCAGCGAGTTTTATTCCCTGTACAACAACGCGCTTGCTCAGTGCAGAAAGATGAGGGATCGGTTTACGATCGTAGATACGTACACCAATACGATGGAGACAGAGATTTCCCTGGAAACGGGTGTACGGGAGTTGATTACCTCTGATTTGGAGGAGAAAAAGTACGGAGCGGTATATTTCCCCTATTTGGAAACGATACTGAACTACCAGTACAATGCGGAGCAAATCGAACTCACCCACTCCATTACCGATGCGTCGCCGGTTTCGGAGATATTGGAAGAATTGGATGATATCCTCGGGGAAGCAGAAGGAATAGTGGCGGATCTACCGGCAGATAGCACTGCATTTGCCGATGCGGATACGAGCATTCAGGCAGGTTCAGATCCGGATGCCGTGACCAATAAGTCTTCGGTCATCGACCCGTTGCAGGCAGTAGTGGATGATTTGAATGGCTTCGTGGATTTGATGCAGGAAGTGGTCGAGGACACCAACAATGTCGCTGCGCTGGCAGCGGAAGTAGATGCTGCCCTTGCCACGGTCGCCACGGATGCAGCGGCTGCCCTAAACGATGAATTGGAGCCGGCTGCCACCTTGCCGACCTTAATTCAGGAATTGCAAGGACGATTGGACAGTCTCATTGCTACGGAAGATGGAGCGACTGTCAAGTCCGCTTCAGGGTCTGCCCAAACGGCAATTGCCGGTGCCGACATGAACACGCTGCTTCAAGGTATTTTGGACTTGATTGATCCACCGATTTTGGATGCGCTGCTGGATATAGAGGAATTGGATATGGTTTCCGAAGGAGAGTTGGATGGCTTGTTTCTGAGTGAAGTTGAGGCCGTCGATAGCGCTACGTACAATACCATCAAGGCGGAAATTAACAAATTAAAGGTGGTGTTGCCCCCATCCTCCCTGATCGCGGGGGTTTACGCGCGCGTGGATTCGAATAGCGGGGTTTGGAAGGCTCCAGCAAATGTATCCTTAAAATACGTGGTCAAGCCAAGCCTCAAAATCACCAACGACATGCAGGACCGTCTAAATGTCGATACCACGGCGGGAAAATCGATCAACGCCATCCGGTCGTTTACCGGGAAGGGCACGCTCG
This sequence comes from Cyclobacterium xiamenense, assembly GCF_900109255.1. Classification (NCBI taxonomy): domain Bacteria; kingdom Pseudomonadati; phylum Bacteroidota; class Cytophagia; order Cytophagales; family Cyclobacteriaceae; genus Cyclobacterium; species Cyclobacterium xiamenense. Next base: position 725,513 of record NZ_FNZH01000001.1, read on the forward strand.
TATGGGGAGCCCGTACGCTTGCGGGCAACGACAACGAATGGCGTTTCGTATCGGTCCGACGCTTTTTTAACATGGTCGAAGAATCGGTAAAAAAGGCTACCGAACAATTCGTATTCGAACCCAACGATGCCAATACCTGGGTGAAGGTTCGGGCCATGATTGAAAACTTTCTAATTCAGCAATGGAGGGCCGGAGCACTGGCCGGTGCAAAACCGGAGCATGCGTTTTACGTACGGGTGGGACTTGGTCAGACCATGACTGCCGTTGATATTTTGGAAGGAAGAATGAATGTAGAGATCGGTATGGCTGTGGTAAGGCCGGCAGAATTCATTATCCTTAAATTTTCTCACAAAATGCAGGAATCCTGAAAAAGTTAAATCACACCTTTAAAAGTAACAAACCATGAGTTATCCATTATCAAAGTTTCACTTCCAGGTAGAATGGGCTGGGACAAATATCGGGTTTACAGAAGTCTCTGGACTGGATGTGGAAACAGAAGTCATCGAATACCGGCACGGAGCGAGCCCCGAATACAGCAAGATTAAAATGCCAGGAATGCAGAAATTTAGCAACATCACCTTGAAACGGGGGACCTTTGCCACCGACAACGAGTTTTATACCTGGTGGAATTCGGTGCAATTAAATCAAATAGAGCGAAGGGATATCACCATATCCCTACTTAATGAAGAGCACGAGCCGGTGGTGGTATGGAAGGTGAAAAATGCCTGGCCAACCAAGGTTCAATCCACCGATTTAAAAGCAGACGGAAACGAAGTGGCCATTGAGAGCATGGAACTGGTGCACGAAGGCCTGAGCATTCAAAACGAGTAAGGATGGCGATGACGTACCCTCCGGTTGGATTCCATTTTTCCGTTAATTTTTCCGGACTCGAAGGAGAGGAAGCAGATACCCAGTTCCAATCTGTTTCCGGGTTGACAGTTGACCTTGAAACGGAAGAATTCGCCGAAGGCGGTGAAAACAGGTTTAAGCATAAATTCCCGGTTCGGACCAAGTATCCCAATTTGGTTCTAAAACGTGGGATGGCGATGGATTCTGAATTGATTCAATGGTGCAGGGATGCCATGGAATCGTTTGCCTTTTCTCCAAAAAACCTGACCATTCGCCTGCTTAACGAGACGCATGAACCCCTTCGCACCTGGAATGTTGTGCACGCGTTTCCGGTAAAATGGGTGGTGGGTGATTTTAATGCCGAGGAAAGCAAACTGGTGATCGAAACCCTGGAATTTTCTTACCAATACTTTAAAATTCTCGATTAATGCCCATAGAAATAAAAGAACTGCACATAAAAATTCACGTGGATGAGCCTGGGAAAAAAAATTCAGGAAAAGGTGCGGGTAAAGAGGAACTGGTGGCGCTCTGCGTAGAACAGGTTATGGAACTACTCAAACTTCAAAAAGAACGGTAATAGCGATGAATGAAGGAAAACTGGAAAAGTTGAAAGTAGTGGCCTACAGCGACCCGGAGTTTAACGAAAAGGTGGCTGGGGGAGAGTTTTCGACCTTGTTGAATCCGGAGAAATACCTGTACCGCTACAAAATTGACCAAAATGAAGATCAGGCACCGGGTACCAGTGCTGCGCCTACGCGGTTTAATAAAAAACTTCCCGAAGAACTTGATCTTGATTTTTTATTCGACCGGACCGGGATCGTACCAGGAAAGGAAGCGATAGAAGCGGGAGTTATTGACGATATCGAACATTTTAAGAAAGTGGTGCTGGACTACAATGGCGAAGAGCACAAGCCGAATTATGTTCTGATATCCTGGGGAAGCCTATTGTTTAAAGGTTGCCTTACCGAAATGTCGCTGGAGTTTAAGCTTTTTAGAGCTGATGGTACCCCCCTTCGTGCGTTGGCAAAGGCCAAATTTAAGGGATTTGTAGAAGACAACCTGCGGGCAGCGAAAGAAAACAATAGCTCTCCGGATCTTACCCATTTCCGGACGGTTAAGGCCGGTGACACCCTTCCCTTAATGGCCCACCGCATTTATGGCGATCCGGCCTATTACCTGGAGGTGGCAAAAGCCAATAAACTGGTAAACTTTAGGAACTTAAAACCGGGCCAGGCGATTTATTTCCCGCCCTTACAAAAGCAATGACATGCGCAATAACGATGTAATCCAAACCGGAAGAAGTGCCGACCTGGTAACCCTGGAACTCGTAGTCGGGGATGAATCGGTTCCAGATACCGTTCACATTGAGTCCGTTTTTGTCCATAGAGAAGTCAACCGGATACCATTCGCGAAAATTACGCTATTGGATGGAGATGTTCCCAACAGGGATTTTCCCTTGAGCAACGAGGAAACCTTCTTGCCGGGCAATGAAATCGAAGTATTGGCCGGGTACCACAGTGATAATGCACGCTTGTTCAAGGGACTGATTGTCAATCATCGGTTACGCATCCGCGATGGGAGTCAGCAACTGCTGATTGAATGCAGGGATCCCGCTTACAAAATGACACAAGGCCGAAATTCGGCGTATTATTACGAACAGTCCGATAGCGAACTCATGGAAGCGCTCATTGTGAAATACGGGTTGCAGGCAGCGGTAGAATCGATCGACTATGTACATCCGGAATTGATCCAGTATCAATGTTCGGATTGGGATTTTCTAGTGACCCGGGCACAGGCAAACGGCATGGTGGTGCGGGTAGAAGACGGGACGGTTTTCGTAGCAAAGCCTGATTTGTCGCAGGAAATACTGGAGACAGCCACCTTCGGAGCCAATATACTGGAGTTCGATGCAGAAATGGATGGCAGAAACCAGTTCTCATCCGTGGAATCCTATGCCTGGAATACGACGGATCAATCGATGGTGAAGATAACAGGTACTGATCCGGCTCTGGGTTTACAGGGAAACATTTCTGCCAGTCAATTGGCAGAGAAAATGGGAACCGGACCGCTGGAATTGAAAAACGGAGGGCGGATTTCGGAAAGCAGTCTTCAGGAATGGGCAGATGCCAATTGGCTCATCCGGCAGTTAGCGAAAGTAAGAGGAAGGGTTAAGTTTCAGGGCATCTCTCAGGTAGTACCAGGCAAAATAATTGCGTTAAGTGGTGTTGGTGACCGTTTTTCAGGCAATGCCTATGTTTCGGGAGTGCTGCACCAATTAGCTGGGGGAAATTGGACCGTCGATGTTCAGTTTGGATTGGATCCACAATGGTTTTCCGAAAAAGTACCCCTGCATGGCCCTGCCGCTTCAGGGCTTGTCGCTGCTGTGAAGGGATTGCAGGTAGGAAAGGTTTCTCAGCTGCAAGATGACCCGGAAGCGGAAGAACGAATCATGGTTACCCTTCCGATCATCAACGATGCCGAGCAGGGGATTTGGTGCCGCGTGGCCTCTCTGGAGGCCGGAGAAGAAAGGGGTTTCGTATTTCGGCCCGAAATCGGAGACGAAGTCATTGTGGGCTTTATCAACGAAGACCCAAATCAGGCAGTAGTATTGGGTTCCTTGCATAGCAGTAAAAATACCAGCCCCATACCCGGTAGTGACGACAATCACCAAAAAGGGTATCTGTCCCGGACAGGTATCAAGCTCCTGGTGGACGATGAACTAGGCGCCCTGACCCTCGAAACACCTGCCGGAAAAAAACTACACCTGGACGACGATGCCGATGAAATATCCGTATCGGACGAACATGGAAATTCTCTGGTAGTTAATTCGGATGGTATGGTTTTCGAGAGTTCGGGAAACCTGACACTTAAGGCTGCCCGTGATCTGATTTTGGAGGGGAGCAACGTGAACATTGCTGCCCAGGCTGAATTTTCAGCGGAAGGTTCGGCCGGGTCCACCTTATCCAGCAGTGCCGTAACCACCGTGAAAGGATCGTTGATACGAATAAACTGATCGTAAAATGGGAATGCCAGCAGCCAGAATTACCGACATGCACGTTTGCCCGATGGTGAACCCGGGTGGTCCACCCCATGTAGGTGGACCCATTATGCCTCCGGGAGAGCCTACGGTTTTAATCGGGGGATTACCCGCAGCCAAGGTGGGAGACATGGCCACCTGTTCGGGTCCGCCGGACGCGATTGTAGCCGGCTCTGCGACCGTTTTAATAGCGGGTATGCCTGCAGCGCGTCTGGGGGATACCACGGCACACGGAGGCTCGATAGTGGCTGGGCTTCCTACAGTTTTGATTGGTTAATGAACTAAATTGTTACGACATGGAGGAAGAAATGGGATTTTTAGGAAAAGGCTGGAGTTTTCCACCTGCATTTAATCCAAATACCCGTTCGGTGGACATGTCCTCAGGAACGGCTGATATTCAGGAAAGTTTGTGGATCTTGCTGTCCACCCGATTGGGTGAACGTGTGATGCAGCCCAAATACGGCTGCCAGTTGGATGAACTTCAATTCGATAACCTGAACCGCACCACCCTTACCTATGTATCGGAACTCATTCGAACCGCCATTTTGTACCACGAACCCCGGATCGAAGTAGAAAAAATAGAAATTGAAGAAGATGAATTAATTCGTGGCAAGTTGACTATCAACCTCAGCTACACCGTGCGGGGTACCAACTCCCGACGTAACCTGGTTTACCCTTACTACCTGAATGAAGGAAACGGAATATAGTGTCCATGCAACCTGAAAACCTGAACATATTGCGAATATTGTGGCGGAAGGGCAGGTCGCGGGAGGATAGGGAGCAGCCCGACCTCAATCCGGACAGCCTGGACCTGATGGCATTGGATGTGGAAGACTGGATCTTTTTTGCCCATAATTTTGCGCAGTTTATCCCCTTTTTGCCAGTTTCCGGCTCGGGGCAACCGGTGCACACCTGGCAGGTGTTTTTCTCCGAGCTATTGGATATAGCAGACGTACCCCAAAAAGGAACTCGTGCCTATGAAGTACTGAAAGCAAACCTTCGGGATAAACTTGCCGCGTTTTCGGAATCTGGAAATTTAGCCCCTCAACTTACCGTGTTGGTCGCTTTTCTGGAATTGCTGGAATACTCCCGCAAACGAATGAACGGAATAGGTAAGCGACACCTGGATTTTTATTACCGCTCGGTCCTGAATCTGCCAAACAAGGCTGCTGCACCCGATGAAGCCTTTGTGGTGGTGGAAGTGGCAAAAAACCAACCGGTCCACTTACCGATCGGAACCGCATTTGACGGGGGGAAGGACGAAAAAGGCCTTAGTCGGCATTACCGCACCGTCACGGAGTTTTCTGCCAACCGAGCCCAGGTAGTGCAAGTTAAAAACCGGTTTGCCGACGGGAGAAGCAAACAGGTAAAGGTTAGTCAGGTGGCAAATTCGCTGGATGGAACCGGTGCGTCCTTTCTTCGCTCCAATCAAGGCTGGTGGCCGTTTGGCCATACCCTGGCGGATAAGGATTGGCCTGCGTTGCCAAACGCCTCGTTTGGTTTTGGGCTAGCAGCGGCAGTGCTTTGGTCCTCGGACGCCGCGGATAGGTATCTTTCCTTTGAATTTGAATTCAAAAAAAACCTTCCCTTTCAGGGCACCGACGCCGATGTGGCGCAGCTTTTTTCCTGCCATTGTACGGGGGCAAAGGAATGGATCTCCCTATCGCCAAGCAATCATCCGAAACAGGGAATGGTTTGTTCGGTGGCTGCTAACCGACTGGTAGTGGTTCTCTACCTGCCAAAAAGCCTGGGCCCGCTAACCGCTCCGCAGGAGGCAATTCATGGACCGAGTCCGGGTGGGGGAGATCCGTTGATCTGGTTTGACCTGAAATGTGCCTCCAAAAAAGCCTACGATTGGATTAAAGGCCTGAGCGAAACAGCCCTTCAAAAAATCAACCTCACCACACGGAATACCAGCATCCGGCAGCCAACGCTGGAATCCGACCTGGGCGTAATCAATGCCTCGAAGCCTTTTCAACCGTTTGGAAGTATTCCGCGCAAAGGCAGCAGCTGGTACATTCGGTATCCGGATTGGGAGAAAAAATCTCCCAGCAAAGTGACGGTACGGGGAACATGGTCCAACACCCCGGAAGACTTCAAGGAATGGTATTTTGGTTACCGGAATTTGGGCAATGATTATTTGAGTAAAGACAGCTATCTTGCGCAACATTTCCGGACGGTTTCAGCCGCTACTCCCCCCGTAAAAACGTTGCTATGGCAACCGAGCGGATTGAAAGCGCCTCTGCTTGCCAACCAGATAGTGGTCAATACCGACCCGCCAAATCTCCTTGTAGAAAGCGAAGCGTTTTTTTCGGCTGCCGTTTCGGTAGGAGACGGGCAATCCTGGACCACCTACCTGCCCTCGGAAACCTTATTGGAAAAAAAATCCGGGAGCTTTGTGTTGGAATCCGAAATTAACTCCAAACCCGGAGAAACCAGTATGCCCGCAAGTGGGGGAGTAAAGTTCACGTTATTGCAATCCTTTCTCCACGAGCTTTTTCCCAGGCTCTATGCGCTGGCCATGGCCAGTGACCAACCGGAAACGCCCATCCCCAACGAGCCCTATACACCCTTGCTCGAAAACCTGGAAATCAGTTTTGATACCCAACATAGCTTTTCTCTTTCTGCAGAGGAATCCGGGGAGTTGTCGTTGTTTCACCGAGATGATTTTGGGTATTTTGAAGATGCAATGGAGCGAGACGCATCAGCCATTTTGGAGGAAAAGTATTTGCTGGCATTTCCGGGAGTGGGAGGAGAGTTGTTTTTGGGGATCAAAGACCTGCAGAAAAATCAGCAGCTTTCGCTCCTGTTTCAGGTGCTTGAGGGTAGCGAAAATCCATCCAATGCCGGTTCTGCACAAGAGTCATCGTTGCAATGGAAGGTCCTGACAGGCAATCGTTGGCAACTATTGACCAAAGAGCAGATTGTGTCCAACCAGACACAGAATTTTTTGCGTTCGGGTATTTTGGTTGTGTCCTTGCCGGAAGGAGCATTTGACTCCCATGACCGAATGTCCAGGGATTTGGTATGGATTAAGGTACACTCATCCGCTCCCTTCGATGCCAGCAGCAGAATGCTTGGCGTATACACCCAGGCAGTAAAAACGCGTTTTGAAAACCGTGGAAACGATTTGGCGCATCTCAAGCACGGGCTGCCGGCAGAAAGTATTGGTAAAATGGTCGAGCGGAAAGCGGGAATTAAGTCGGTTTATCAGCCGTTTAATTCCGTCGGAGGCAAGGCCGAAGAATCCGATCGGGCATTTTATACCCGGGTAAGTGAGCGGTTGCGGCACAAAAACCGAGCGGTATCTCTTTGGGATTACGAGCAACTGGTGCTTCAGGAGTTTCCCGAGGTTTATCGGGTAAAATGCTTGAACCACAGTACGCCTGATTCTTTTTTAGCTCCCGGAAAGGTACTGCTTGTGGTGGTTCCCGATACGGTAAACAAAAACGTATTCGATGTATTCAAGCCAACGTTAAGTGGTGCCCAGCTGGCAGCCATCGCATCCTTTCTTCGGCTTAAAACTGCTCCTCAGGTACAGCTTGAGGTAATCAATCCCGTTTATGAAGAAATCAAAGTAAAGGTACAAGTCCGGTTCAAGCCCGGCCTGGATGCAGCTCACTATTTGAATGAAATGGAAAAGGCGCTGATAGGGTTTCTATCTCCGTGGACCACCGGTGATCGGCAGGCGATAGATTTTAGTAGCTATGTAAATAGAAGCGGACTGATCTATTTTTTTGAAAAACTTGACTATGTCGATTTTATTCAGCAACCAGTTCTGTATAAAAATGGGGTGGAGATTAAGGAAGATTTATTCCCCAAAAGCCCGCTGCACATCCTGGTCTCCGCCAAGTCCCATGATATTTCCCTATACGAAATGAGTTAACCGATATCCATGACTAGAGGTACTACCCCATATGACCCCATTTCCAAAAATGTTCGCGGCAACGACGATTTGGATTTTCAGTTTTTGAGGGAAAAAGGCATCTCCATGATTCGGGAGATGAGCCATTCCCTGTGGACCGATTACAACACGCACGATCCAGGCATTACCCTACTGGAAGTGTTAAGCTATGCGATCACGGATTTGGGATATCGGCTTTCCTTACCCGTTCAGGACCTTATTTTCGATGGAGACAAACGAAATTTTCTATCCGACCATTTTCATCTGGCACCGGACGTGCTGCCCTGCAAAGCGCTGACTGAGTTGGACTACCGCATGCTTTTTATAGATTTGAAGGGGGTTCGAAACTGCTGGTTGCATCCCTACACAAAAACGGTATATGCAGATTGCAAAAACCACATCCTTTCTTATCAGCCTGATATTTGGGAAGGACTGGCCCAAAAGGACCGGCAGTCTTTTGAATTAAAGGGACTGTACCATATTTTGCTGGATTTGGAACCTGGTGTATCGCTTGCAGCAATTAAAAAACAAGTTTTCAGGCTGTATCATGCTCATCGAAATTTGTGCGAGGATTTGGTAGAAGTGTCCGAGGTATTGCCCCATCAAATTCAGGTTTGTGCAGTCATTGACGTAGCGCCAGAATCCGACGAAGAGCAAATTTCAGCCACCATTCAATGGAATATTGAACAGTATTTCGCTCCCGATCTTCGTTTTTATTCATTTCGGGAAATGTTGGAAAAAGGATATCCCACCGATCAGATAGTAGAAGGTCCCTTGCTGAAACATGGATTTTTAGATCCGGAGGAAGTCAAGCAAACAACCTTGCGTACGGAGGTCCGCCAATCGGATATTATCCAACTGATCATGAATGTACCGGGAGTGAATTTCGTCCGGGATATTCGCATCAATACCTGTGACGAAAGTGGCGATAATGGCGCTTGGGTAGTACCGATCGATCCCGGCAAAAAACCTAAACTTTGTGATTCTAGCAAGTTTAATTTCTACAAAGGCCTACTTCCGGTAAATGTGGACGAGGACAGGGTGCGCACCATCAAAAACGAGTTGCAAAACGAACAATACCGCAAGCAATACGAGGAACGAAGCAAAACCTATCCGTTTCCCCAACCCGAAAGCTACGCATTGGGTGAGTTTTTTAGCGTTCGCAACGATTTTCCGGAGGTGTACGGGGTAGGGCCTATAGGGCTGCCGGAATCTGCATCCGTGGAGCAAAAGGCCAAAGTCAAACAGTTTAAAGCGTATTTGACTTTTTTTGACCAGATTTTGGCTAGCTATTTCAAACACGTGTCCCAGGTTAAATCCCTGTTATCGGTGTTTACCACCGCTGAGAAAACCTATTTTTCGCAAGCAGTTACCGATATCGGAGATCAGGAGGGATTTTTGCCCGATATGTATGCCGACGAATCGTTTCAGGAAAGCCTGCTTTCACCGTTTGATCAGGCCAATGCCCGTAACCAAAAAATTAAGGATCACCTATTGGCCAGGTTTGCCGAGAAATTCAGCGATTATGCCTTTCTAATGAAAAAGATTTATGGGTCTGGAGTCAATCAGCAAGTACTGGACACAAAAGCCCATTTTTTAAAGGAATACGGATCATTTAGTTCAAGCCGGGCAACGGCAATGAACTATTACCGGCAACCAATTGAAAATTTGTGGAATACGACCAATACCTCCGGCTTTGAGAGGCGGGTAGCATTATTGGCAGGGGTTCGCAAATTTATGCGAAAAAATCTGGCCCGGTCGTTTGTGGAAATATATCCCCTTACCAATGCAGAAGGGAACGCCGTGTACCGCTGGAGAATCCGTGACCAGCGTAGAAGTGTATTGCTTAGCTCTACCGATGACTATCCAAGCCGAACGGCCGCCCATCAGGAGATTTACCTGACCATTCAATTGGTAAAAGCTTTTCCGAAAGAAGCGTTGGAGCGGTATTTTCAGGACCTTGAAGGGATCCCTGAAGACGTATTTTCGGTAGGTTGTTTTCGTGTGACCCTTTCTCCCTCTGGCAGGTTTTCTTTCAGCATCGTTGATCCGTCCGTGCAGGATGCCGCTTCTCCCGATTACATCATTGCCAGTCAGTACCGGTATTATTCCTTTCCAAACTTTCCTGCTGCTTTGCTGGCATTTAAGGATTTTATGGACCTGGAGTTTGACGACGAAGGGATGTTTTTGGTGGAAAATATTTTGACCCGGCCGGATTTTAATCCCGAGGGAGGGGAGGAAAAAACCTTTTTGCCCTTTTGCGAGGCGGATTGTAAGCCAGGTTCCTGCCTGGACCCGTATTCGTTTAGAGTTACGGTAGTATTGCCGGGAAATACCTTTCGGTTTGCGGACCGGGATTTTCGGGATTATCTGGAAAACCTGATACGGGAAGAGCTGCCGGCCCATGTACTCGCCAAAATTTGTTGGATTGGCAAGCCTCAGACCGGAAATCAGGACCAACCGGACCAGTTGGCCCAATTTGAAGAAGCATACAGGGATTTTCTGGTGGGTTTAAGCCAGGGAAGCTATTCGGCGCACAAAGCGTTTATACAAACTCTTGCCGAGTTGCGGTCCATTTACCCTACCGGTACCCTTTATAATTGCGAAAAGGAAGACGAAAGCAATGCCCTTCGCGATACCATAATTATAGGACGAACGAATTTAGGAACCATTTAACTCTATAGGCCATGTCAAACAAGCTGAGTTCCATTATCTACAATTACCGGCGATACAAACCCGATCAGGTGCTTACCCACACCCAGCTCAACGAGTCCATATCCTATTTTGAGGATCAGGACCGTCTCTCCCGGTTGGCCCTTCATGGAGCGGGGATTTTTCACGGCTTGTCCCTCTCCCTGGAAACCTCGGAAGAAACGCCGGTGATCCGGATTAGCCAGGGTGTAGGGTTGACCACCGATGGAGACCTTTTGGTACTCCATGAGGCGGTTCCGGAAACCCGTCCCAAAGAAAACACGATCGCTATTTCCGAGTTGACCTTTACGCACTATCGTGAATTTTCGGACGAAAAGGCCTCCTATACCCCTTATTTTTATCCGGATGGAGACCAAATGCCTCTTTGGGAATTGTGCGCAGCCACGGAAGAAGAAGCCCGACCCCTGAGCGAATTGCCGGGTTGGGAGGACAAGGTTTTTCTTTTGTACCTGGAGTGCTATCCCAAACCCCAGGATATTTGCGGGGACATCAATTGTGACAATCAAGGAATCGAGCAAGTGAGTCAGATGCGATTCCTGATGATGGATGAAGTTCAATTGGAATACCTGATCGGTCAGGATCCCTTGTTTTTAAGAGAACGAAATACGCGGGAAGCACTTGCGGCACTTTCCCCGCTTCAATTGCTAAAAGTAGTGCACCAGAAAGAAAACTCCCTTTCCCTTCTGCAGCTAGACCGCGTGTACCGGGAGGCCATTTTTGAGGGAAATACCGTTGCGGATTTCCAGGCCGCGGTTAATCTGGTTTTGGCTGAATTTGGCTTCGTGCTTGACGAGGAAATACGGAGCCTTTTAAAAAGTCAATTCGATGAATTGCTCCTTGAGCATTTTAGTTTTGAAGAAGAAGCTGGCTACCAATTCAATCAGTACCGGTACCTTTTGATGAGGGATTTGCTGGAAGTATTCAACCAACTTTTTAGGATATTGAAGCGACTTGATGGATGGCCGAACCCGGAACTGCATGCATTTCCCAAACACCTCTTGTTGGGGAAATTGGGTGACGAATCCTACCGCCACCAACGCTATCCGTCGCCTTCAGCAGGTTATGCTGAACAGGTCAAGAAGGTCAATGCGCTTGTGAAAAAAATTCACCAGTTGTTGGTTTCTTTCGAATTGGAAGAAAATTTAGGATTGCGAATCGTACCCAGTGGAAGCATGCATCCAGATGGGCGGTTTCCCGCCATACCTTTTTATTACCAAAACAATCCGGATTTGGCAGAAAGCTGGCATTGGCCACATGTACCGGTAAGCTATCACTTCGGAATCGGCAGCAATCCGTTGTTGATGGAGGATTCCCACGTGGATCGGTACCTCGTGGGTGGTCATTTGAACACAAATGCCGAAAATACCTTTCAGTCCCTTCATTCGATGGTAAATCAGTTTGGGTTGGAGTTCACGGTTTACCACTTTGACCTGTCGGTCAATCCTGGCGATTTCAGGAGTTTTATGGAAGCGCACTCTTCCTTGAAGTCGATGGGGGGTGTTCCCAAATCAGGCACCTATGTTCTACTCAGCAATGAAAACCGTGTGATTGGCGATTTGTCCCTGGACTACAGGGTGGAAGAACGACAGGCATCTTCGGGACCGGGACACATCCGTGTAGCTGCATGTTCGTACCCCTGGATCAGTAGCCTGAAATACCTGAATAACCTTGCCCGAAGCCTTAAGGGAAGCAGGCGCAGGTCGGGATTACAACCCGATCATTACCGCCTGGTCGTTCAGGACTACCAAATAAACGGCCATCGGCTGACTACGGGTCCGGTTACCCTTCTCATACCCCTGGAGGATCTGTTCAATCGGCGGATGCACGCCGTTACCGAGGCGCTAAACGAACGGTTTCCGAATGGTTTGGTATTCGACTTTGATGAATCATTGAAACGGTTGGTGATTAGCCGGGCCTATGACGATCAATACGAAATCAGCTTTGCCGATACTACCCTTAATCTAAATGGTCCCTTGTATACGTACACACAAGACGGCATGGTCAAATCGGATCAAACCTTTCGTCTCCAGGCCGTTCGCTGCGAGGAAGTACGAAAGTATCGTCCTTCTACCTACCTGCAACTGCAGGAAGAATTCGCACCGCTGGATAAGGACGACGACTACGGTGCGTATAAAGGTAAGTGGAAGGAATGGTACCGTTTGATTGAACAATTGAAAACGGACTCCCGGTTTACGGGCGAAAACAAGCCCCGTATTCCGCAAGGTTTTCAGGATTTACCGGCCTCCTTGCAGCGGATAATCCGCCCTCTTCAAGCCGAACTGGCAACGGCGGAAATCGACCACCAATTGTACCTGACAGGGGATTGGGCAAATGGGAGTTGGGCTAGTATTGAAATGATCAACGAATACCGGAATACGACCAACACCAACGACCTACTATTCAGGTTTCTGAACCTCCGGGCAAAACTCCACGAAAAAGAGCAAGCGACAAAGGCTTCCCTATTTATCGTATTGGCCAGGGAATCGGATCGGAGGACGGTGGAACGCCTGCTGAGTGAGTGGACGGACCGGGTGGATGTGTACATCGAAGGACCGGCGACTGGTAGAAGGAGGCGGGTAATTGATACGATCGAAGAAAAAATACGGTTATGAAAAGGGACCAATCGTCTAAGTTCCGGCTGACGATTGATCCCTCATGGGCTTCTTTCCTAGTTCTGCAATCTTTACTCGTTAATCCAGTAACTTAGCGACTCAACGTGATGTAAACAACACGAAACGAACGCATGTTCCAGACTTTTCGACTTATGATCACTTCCTATTCCATACTTATTGCCAGTAAAATATAGCTTAGTCTAACGACTTTGCTTAGTAAAAATAAGAAATAAATAATCAGGATTCAAAAAAATAATGCGTAAAAGTGAAGTACATACCATACAAAAAGTAACGCTGGAAATTTTTACCATTTCCACCGAATCCGGTAAGTACATGGAACGCACCGCTACGGACTATTTTTGGGAACGAATAGTCCCGCTATTGGAAAAATATTTGGAGGATTTAACCGGTAAGTTGGAAGACCAAACCCTTGAGATTCCAACACTGGCGCTGGAATTTACGATTGATCCAACTAATTTACCCGATGGTCTTGATTTGGAGGTCGCCATGCGCCCTGCTATGCAAGTACTGAGAAGCGAGTTGCATTCCTTCCTTTTGTCTTCCGGAACCCAGTCCACGGCCAATTCTGGTCCAGCGTTTGGTTTGGAAGCAACTACAAATAGGCAGCCTTTTTTGGCGGAAAAAAGTGAGATGCGCCTGCGGCAAGATTCAGAAAAATTAGGTGAAGCCTGGATTTATTTCTTGCGATCGGGCTTTCTACCGTGGTGGTGCGACCGTTTGGCCGCTGCAGAGGCGTTTTTGCCTCCTTTACTTGTAACGAAATTGCTGGGATCGGCTACGATAAAGGAGTCTTTCCGAAGCCTGCTAGCGGAAGCAAGCGTAAGGGAGCGACTGTTCAAATACTATACCGGGTCGGAACTCGTGCAAATTCTGGAAACCATTTTACGTGAAGGGTTGCCGCTACACCGGGACACGTTCCGTATCCTTTTACAAACGCCCAGCCTTCCTGAACGAAAGGCCAGAATGGAACTACTAGCCGCCCTGTTTTTTCATCACAATCGGCGGCAGGCCGAAGCGATTGCTGTTTTGCGCGAATACCTTGCAGTCACTAGCCCTGATTTCAGGCGCCGCATCGAAGATGAATTGTCCAAAAGTATCGAAAGTGGGAAAAGCGCCGAACCGCGTTCGATTTGGTCCGGCTTTCTGAAAGACCTTCGGAACGTGTCTGGAAATACGGTAACGAAGCGGACAAACGAGCCAATTGCTCCGGACATGCAGGAGCGGGTCATAAGCGATCCAGTATTGGAAGAAGAGCAGCAGTACGTAGACCGTGCCGGATTGATTTTGGTTCACCCCTTTCTTCCCGCATTTTTTACCGATTGCGGGTTTTTAGACGATAAGGGAAAGCTGGTGCGGGCCGAACTTGCCGTCAAGGCTGTCCACTACCTGGCTACACGCCGGGAAAGGCCCTTCGACTTTGAGTTGGTTTTCGAAAAATTTCTCTGCGGGATACCGTTAACAAGCCCGCTTTCCAGAGAGACGATCCTGTCCGATTCGGTGAAAAATAAATCGGAAAAATTGCTGGAATCACTGATCGATCATTGGAAAAAGCTCAAAAATACGGGTGCGGAAACCGTCAGGAATGAATTTCTAAATCGTAGCGGAAAATTGGTGATCGAAGAAACAAGCGATCGACTGTACGTGGAGCGAAAGCCCCAGGACGTATTGCTGGAAAGTTTGCCCTGGAACCTTTCCCTGGTAAAGCTTCCCTGGCAAAGAAAAGTAATTGTTGTATCATGGTAAATTGACACGGAAATGAAAAGACAGGTATACCGAAAATCATCTGTGGGAATCGTCAATCCCATTTTTCAGAAAAGGTCGGAGAATAGTTTTTTTAGTTCGGCTCCATCCGGCACCGAAGAACGAATTTCTTCAAAAGAAGAGGAGCAAACCCCGGAAGTCCAGCTTCAAAAGCAGGGAGAGGAACCGGAAGATTCCCTGCAGATGACCCAGGCAGAGGAGGAGGAACAAGTACGCTCGCAACCGGAAGAGGAGATGCAGCTCCAGGAAGAGGAAGAGGCCTTACAAACGAAGGAAGACCAACCCCAAGAAAAACCGGTAAAGGAGCGGCGTGCCGATCAAGTGGAGCCCGTTCTGAAGCAGGAAAAAGGTAGAGGAAACCCACTTGATTCCGCCACTCGGCAATCGATGGAGCAAGCTTTTGGGGCAGACTTTGGCAAGGTACGCATTCATACCGATCATTCGGCACAATGGATGAATCAGGTCATGCATGCAAAAGCCTTCGCCTATGGTAACGATATTTTTTTCAACGATAACAACTACCAACCAGGAAGTCGGGACGGCAAAAAACTGCTGGCGCACGAGCTTACCCATACCCTCCAACAAAAAGGACAGAAAGCAAAGCAGGTGCAAGGCCACTGGAGCAAAAGTGAAGTGTACCAGGGAATGGACAAGAAACGCATACGTGCAAAGATTCAGTTGCAGTTTAAGGGAGCAGTTTGGAACAAAAGTAGCAATACCAGCCTTAACACCGCAGGGCTCGCCGCTGCTGCGAAAAATCAGATTGAAGCCAGTTTTCAGGGAAGTATCGTAAAAAATATCATGGGGATTGATGTTCATTACGAGGTGTCTACCACAGCCTCCCTACGTGTCATTCCAACCTTATCGGATTTGCAATTTGGAAAGGAGCACCTGTTTGTTGTACTGGATAATTCCCATCCGAAAGTTAAAGGGACCTATGGGCGGGCACCTTTTTACGGTTCCATCGTTTATTTAAACGAAAGGCACGTACCGAATATGATTTCCGGAGCCGATGCCAATACCATTCCCCATGAGGTAGGCCATACGGCTGGATTGAAACACCTGATCGAGAAAAGCGAAGAAAAATCCACGCTCGGTGCCATGATCAAAGACTTGCATGCAAAAGTAAACAAGGACAATATTATGTGGAGAGGAGGAGGACATCCTAGTTATTCGGGTGCAGAGGCGGATACCAAGCTTGTCACAACCAACGAAAGCCAATTGGATACCATCGACCAAAATATCGGGGATAAAAAATTGAATCAACTCGATATTTTTGGCCTGGTGGATTTGTATTCATTGGAAAAATAACTGCCAACCCATACTGCCATGAAAGTTTTTCAGCGAACATCCGGCAAGCCCAATCAATCCCCTACCGGGGAGCGAAGCGGCGATTTTTTTCAGGCCAAACTTCAAGTGGGGCAGGCAGGTGACCAATACGAGCAAGAGGCCGACGCCATGGCTGATCAGGTACTGCAACGGCAGGCAGACGAGGAGGTATTGCAATCCTCAGGATCCGAACCGTCTACAGAGGAAGCGGATCTGGACGTACAACGAAAAGAAACCCCTGCAGAAACTGTATCCAAGCAGCCCTTGTCGGCGGAGGTGACCCCGCTGTCCCGTTCGGTGAGTGAAAGCTTGCCTACCGAAACGGAAGAGGTGCTCCAAGCGGAGGAAGAGGAAGCAGTGCAGGCGCAGACCGTTGACCCTGAGGCCGCTTTTTCAGAAGAAGGGGAGCCCGGAATGCTTCAAAAAAAGGAGCAGCAGGCATCTACAACCCCATCCGGGTTGGAGCAAAGATTGTCCCAAAGCTCGGGTGGAACAACGATGGAGACAGCCACTCAGAACCAGATGGAGCAGGGATTTGGGGCCGATTTTAGTGAGGTGCGTATCCATACGGATTCCGAGGCGGTGCAAATGAGTCAGGATATTGGCGCGCGGGCCTTTACGCACGGAAGGGATATTTATTTCAACGAAGGGACGTATAACCCTTCCAGCACATCCGGCCAACACCTGCTCGCGCACGAATTGACCCATACCTTGCAACAGGGGGCAAGCTCGTCTGCGAGGCCACAAGCGATTCAAAAGGAGGGGGAAGACGAAATCGAGCCCCCGGAAATGCGCCCAGAGACTGGAGTGATCGATGAAACGGCAAAGACCATCACCTTTGATGCCATTCCGGTGCCCGGATTTAAACTTTTGGAACACAGGGGTACGCTGTATACCAGCAAAGCCCCGTTGAAACGAAAAAACAATTATACCAGAGGCTCAACAAACCAAAGAGATGGTGTATGGAAGGAAGAAATCGCCACCACAACGATCAAAAGCCAGTTGACATCCTTGTATGAAAACCACCACCATGCGCCGCCAACCGCAGCCACTACGCATGTTTTTAACGCAGCCATTTCTGGTCGCAGTGTAAAGCCTACGTATATAGGAAACATCGATACCGTAGCTAAGGAATTGACCACCCCCGTTTGGGGAAAGAATAAGGCATTCAGGAATTTCGATGTGGACCATATTGTGGAGCTTCAATTGGCGAATTGGAACACCGCTACCTGGCCAAATACGCTTCCTAACATGGAATTGTTGGATTCTTCCAAAAACAGTTCGAGCGGGTCCACGATCAAGGGTCAAATCACCGAGAAACTAACCGGCTTCCGGGACCGGCATGGAACCGAATACCCGGGAGGGGACGGATATTTCAAAAACAATTACACCTTGATTTTTACGCAAGCCGAAAGTTTGCCTGGTGGGGATAGTGCGATCAGCGAAAACGAATTTTGGACAAAAACGCAAATTGAAGATGCGGAGCACCTGGATGCGATCGAAGTAGGCAACTTGGCCGATATTGGTAACGAGGGCGAAGTGCGGGTTTTTCCAAATGAGTCGGGCGGCTTGGGAAAACGCTTTATTTGGACAGGAGAGGGTAGCGCCGTGGGAAGCGACGAGCGAAATTGGTTTGGTAATCCCTTTCGCATTGTAAACAAGCAATTCAATACGCAGGGGGAAGCAGTAGAGAACACGCCAATTTTGGGCTCGCTTTCCATAAATATCCCCGCCAACGACAAGACATGGAGCCCATGGCCGGAAGACAAAGTGATTACTGTTAATCGGTATCCGGGATCGAAGTACGCAGGATTCCTCACCAAGCAATCGATAAAATCGAGCCTGTATGGGCTGCGAATAAAAAAGGCGAGTCCGGTCGATATTATTGAATTAAATCTGCAACCCAACGGCATTGAGGCCTACGGCCATATTCTGCCCAGTATTCCCATTTTTCAAGGAAACCCGATTGAGTTTTTTATTTCAAATGGCGAAATACGGGTGTCCAAGACCTTTCCCATCGAACAAATCAACGTGCCTCCTCCATTTGAAATCAGCGGAAGTTCGCTGACCATTTTTGCCAGTTCGGCGGATGGATTGGGATTAACCGGACAGACCGATTTTGGGATCAATCAGGTTGGCGAAGGCCAAATCAGTGCTACTGCTTCCACCTCCGGCGGGTTTGAGTTGCAAGGCACCTTTAATTTTGATTCCGATCTATTTGATCCCGCGGCGATCAACGTGGAATACAAGGAGAATACCTGGACGATCGGTGGTGAAATAGGTATTCCCGAAGGGAAGGTACGAGGTGTCAAAAATGCGACCATTACGGCCACCTACAGTGAAAATAATTTCTCCGCTACGGGCGAGGCCGAGCTGGATATTCCGGGAATCGAGCGGGGAAGCATGGACATACAGTATGGGGAAGAGGGATTTTCCATTGGGGGTAATTTTGCCCTTAGTGCCGATATTCCGGGAATTACCGGAGGGAACGTAGAAGCCAGGGTATCCAAGCCAGCTGGAGCCGAATCCTATGAGGTATTTGTTTCCGGAACGGCCCAACCCGATATCCCAGGCATATCCACTTCCTTGACCGTAACTTACGATAACGGGGCGCTCACCATAGAGGGGTCTGCTGCCTACAGCCGTGGGATGTTGAGCGGAACGGTGGAAGTGGGGGCCACCAATCGTCCCATTGGGGATGACGGACAACCTGCAGGTGATCCCGACGAAACCATGCGGGTGTATGGAGGAGGGGAACTAACCTTGCAGCTCACTCCCTGGTTAGCAGCGACGGCCGGAGTGCGCCTGCTACCAAACGGGGAAATTGAGGTCAATGCCCGGTTGGCCGCTGAAAGCTATGAAGTATTTCAACGACGGGAATTCAACAGAAACCTTTTCCGTGTGCCCACGATAGAAATCCCCTTGTTTGCCATTCCTTTGGGTCCCAGAAGTATTGGATTGGTAGCACAAATAGGAGGTGGGCTCGATTTTACGGCCGGTTTTGGCCCAGGTGAGTTACGGGACCTTTCCGCAGAAATCACCTATAATCCCGAGCGAGAAGATGAAACCACCGTAGCCGGCCACGGTGAGTTTGCGATTCCAGCAGATGCCGGCCTCACGCTCAGCGGAGACCTGGGCCTGGGCGTGAGCGTGGCAATAGCCAGCTTATCGGGGGGAATTGAACTTACGGGGACCCTGGGACTTGAGGGCGAGGCTGCCGCAGCTGTGGATGTCAACTGGAGTCCTCAAACCGGCCTGGCACTTGATGCGAACGGAAGGATTACCGTCAATCCAAAATTTATTTTTGAAATCAATGCATTTGCTCGGGCGAGTTTAGGTGTTGGGTTTCTTTCCGTCTCGGAAACCTGGAGGCATAACCTGGCTTCTTACGAATGGGGTCCGGCCATACAGTTTGGAATTGTTTTTCCGGTGCATTACCAGGAGGGAGAAGCATTCGACATGTCCTTTGACGATATCGAAGTCATTTACCCTGATTTGGACGTCGTTCAGATGGCCAAAGGACTTGCTTCCGACATAAAGAACGATTTATTTGCGTAAATTAGTGATATGGACAAAGAGAAAGCAATCGAACGAAATAACCAGGGTGCGAGGTATTTCCTGAATCGGCAATACGACAAGGCACTGGCCTTCTATCAGGAAGCGGTCGATTTGGATCCCTCCAATCCTTCGGTACTAAACAACCTGGGTCTGTATTATCACCAACAGAAAGCGTATAGAAAAGCCTTGAGTTTTTTCGAAAAGGCATATTCATTTGCTCAAAAACCTCACTTTTTGGTCAATCAGGGCAACGCATTGGCGATGTTGGGCAAGTACGCGGAAGCTTCACGTAGCTACGAACAAGCGCTGGAATTGGACCCTGCGCATAAAGGCGCCAGGGTAAGTCAGGCACAGCTGTCTATCCATACCGGGGATTACCAGCAAGCCATCCTTACTTGGAAAACCTTGCTGATGGAAGAGGGGGACAGCCAATATGCTATTGAATTGGCCAAGGTATACATGAAACTGGAAAGCTGGGAAAAGGCCTTGAATCAGTTGCATGGCATACAAATCGAAGACGGCGATGCCCTTGCCTGGAGAATGATCGGTCAGTGTGAATACCAACTCAAAAACTTTGGTCTGGCAATAAAAGCTTTCAAAATGGCACTGGCAGAAAACCCGGATCAGGTAGATGTCCGCCAACACCTGGCAGTTACCTATTTGGCCATAGGCAAGGGGGCGGACGGAATTCATCAACTAGAAGTAATACTTCGGTTGGATCCAGAAAATTTTCAGGTCATGACAGAATTGGCTGTGGTTTTTTTGGGACAGGGGGAGAAGGAGAAGGCGGTGTTTTGGTTGGACAAAGCGCTTGCCATACGGCCCGACTTTCCCAAAGCCCAGCACTATAAAAAATTGGCAGAGACAGCCCAACAGCAGCGATGAGCAGATAAAATGGCCAACATATGAGGAAACAATTTTTATGAGGGAATTACTGGTTTTATGAAGGAATTACTGGAATTTTTGCAAGCGGTGATCAAAAGCAGGCTAGACCACGAATGTGGAAAGACGCAGGCATTGGAAAAACCTCAGCTCGAACTGTTTATTGATACAAGGCAGTACCTGGGAAAAGTTATCGACGAGCTTGGTATCAAAGACCAGGATTTGTTGCTGCTGGCATTGGCCCTCGTTCCGTACATCGATCCCGGTTTTCTTAGCCGTACCATTCAGTCCTATTTTCCAGACGGTACGGACTTCCCTGAAATTGGCGGATACAAGGGTAAGTACCACCGGGGAATGCTGCCAACCGGAGAGACCCTATTGTTCCTTTTGGCCGGTAGAGACCCATCCACCCGGAAGAAATACCTGAGCATCTTTGAGGATTCGCTCCTTTTTCGGAACAAGTACCTGTTTTTGGGAGATACTGCTGTGGGGGAGCCATTTTACGCCGGACCGTTGCTGTTGGATACGGAGTTTAGCGATCGGCTTCTGCTTGAAAAAGTGCGGACTCCCAAACCCAGTTCTGATTTTCCTGCCGAATTGATTCAAACCGAATTGGACTGGGAGGACCTGGTTTTATCGGATCGTACCCTTGCTCAAATAAAGGGCCTGGAACACTGGTTGAGCTACAACGAACAGCTCATGGAACGATGGAATTTAAAGAAAAAAGTGAAACCTGGCTATCGGGTCATGTTTTTTGGTCCCCCCGGCACAGGCAAGACATTAACGGCAGGCTTGCTGGGAAAATATACGGATCGAGAGGTCTACCGCATCGATCTCTCCCTGATGGTATCCAAATACATAGGGGAAACCGAAAAAAATCTTTCCCGCTTGTTTGATAAGGCTTCAGGAAAGCACTGGATCTTATTTTTTGATGAGGCCGACGCACTGTTTGGAAAACGAACCAACGTACGGGATGCTCACGATAAATACGCCAATCAGGAAGTCTCCTATTTGTTGCAGCGAATCGAACAGCACCCGGGAATGGTGATCCTCGCTTCCAATTTTAAAAGCAATTTGGACAGCGCCTTTACCAGGAGATTTCAATCCATCATCGATTTTGAAGCACCGGGGGCGAAAGAGCGGCTTTTACTCTGGGAGAAAAACCTACCCGAGTCCATGGAACTGGAAAACGGACTGCATGTACCGGATTTGGCAAAAAAGTACCCGCTTACGGGTGCAAATATTGTAAACATCGTG
The DNA here is from genome assembly GCF_900109255.1 of Cyclobacterium xiamenense. Lineage (NCBI taxonomy): Bacteria > Pseudomonadati > Bacteroidota > Cytophagia > Cytophagales > Cyclobacteriaceae > Cyclobacterium > Cyclobacterium xiamenense. The sequence continues at coordinate 747,435 of NZ_FNZH01000001.1, forward strand.
CAGCAAGTAGGACTAAAAACGCTGGCCGCCGGACACGCCTGCATCAAAGAAGCGGTGTTAATGCAATGTATTCGGAATGAAATACAAAAAGAAGGCAAAATTTCTTAAGATTTATTGCGAAATAAGTATATCTTGCATTACACTATCTAGATCATGGTATGAAAGAAAAAATCATGGTGGTTCAACACCTTCTGGCAGAAAAAGGACTGTATCGTGGAGCCATTGATGGCATACTGGGTGACAATACCCTGGCTGCCTTGCATCAAATTGAAGGAATGGATCCTCGAATGCCCAATACCCGCAAAATTGCCACCATGATTCAATTGGGGGCCAAAGAGAAAGGCATTGACGGCGGGCCGGTAGACGGCTTGTGGGGCACCCAAACCCAATTTGGTTTCGAGGAATTGGCCTTTATATTTCAGCATGGCCGAAGAAGAACCACCTGGAGACCGGAAGAGATCGTACCTGCCAACCGGTGGCCCAAACAAAATACGCCCGAGTTTCTGGAGTTTTACGGCAACCGGGGTGAAAACCTGGTGACGATCCCGGCTCCCTTTGTGCTGAAAATCGCTTGGGACTTACGGCTAAAGGCAACGAAAATTACCTGCCACCGAAAGGTTGCCGAAAGCCTTACCAAGGTATTGGAGGATGTTCGGGATACCTATGGCGAAAACGACATCAATTCCCTGCGGCTAAATTACTTTGGTGGCGCGTTCAATAACCGACCCATGCGCGGCGGAACCCTATGGTCGACCCATGCCTGGGGAGTTGCCCTGGATTTTGACCCGGATAGAAATGCCTTGCGCTGGGGTAGGGACCGGGCTGCTTTCGCCCACCCGGTGTACGACGAATGGTGGCGTTGTTGGGAAGATGAAGGATGGGTCAGCTTGGGCAGGCGTAGAAACTTCGACTGGATGCACGTTCAGGCAGCAGAGGTGTAAAGACAAACTCGGTTGATAGGGAGAAGAAAGGATGCGGAAATTTTACTAGTGTTGATTGTACGACGAAATTATTTTTTTTCATGGATTTGATGTTTACATAAGAAAATCTAAAGATTACTATTTGTAATTTAGTTGCATATCTTCCAGGTCGTAATCAATGTACATAGGTCCGTAACCAAAATCATAGCTCATCATGCCACGTAGATTGGGCTCGAAGTTGTTTTTCATAAAAAGGCTATACATGCCTTGATTAAAAGCTTGCATATTGAAAGAAAAAACCACGTACAGGGTTTCTTTAGTTTTGGCAGGAATTTCGGAATGGTTCGCAGGTAATTCCCCATGAACGATTTCTTCCATTTTCTTAGGCTTCACATACATAGCGAATGGACTATCTCCAGAAAGCGTAAGACTTGAGCTGAAAATGGGAATACTGATTGGGAATTCGTTTTTGTTATGAAAAATAAAGGGAATAGCGATTTCAAAACCCTTCGTTTGAGGTCCAGGAATTTCGGTGGGGAAAACAGTTGTTTTCAATTGGTTATAGGCCTGCTGGAACTGATTCCATTTTACGGATGCTTGGCTGTCAACATGGGGGTTTAGAAAATTATCCACAAAATAGTCTGCTACAGGTAGTGAGGTGGATTGATAGAGTAGAGATTTTGTACCATTCCATTTAGTGACTATTTGGGAGTCAAAAGGCTTTATCAGGTTTAAAAGATATGTTTCCATTCTTATTCTTCTGGTTCTGTCCCACTCTAAAAGGGTAGGGTCAGGAATCGTTACGGTTAAATCGACCAGGGCATCAATAAAGGGATCCTTTAAGCCATCCAGCTCCCCATTTACTAATAAATCACCAAAAGGAATCAGTGCGTTTTTAATTGCGTTAGGGTTTATCGCACTAATTCCAGCACCTAATAAGTTTATTTCTATTGGATCAGTAGATTTAGATATAGCGGGAGGTGCCGGGATTTTTATCTGTGTAGCGTGCTCGTAGGAAAAGTTAAATTTTCCGATCTTTCTTTGAAGCAAATTATTGATCATTGGTGTTAACTCGGATGTTTCTAAATCAAAATCCTCCGATACGCTCAACTGATAATTCGGTAACACCTTACTAAATGCAGTAAGATCCATTTCAATAGAGGTGTTAAAGGAAATCTTGTTGTTTTTCCCCATCATGTTCTTGAGCTGATCAGAATTAATGGTTAACTCATAATGAATCAATTTGGAAGATTTTGCCGGAATAATGGTGGTAGAGTGCTCATCGTATTTACCTATTTTGTCGTCATTGACAAGAATTTCCATAACATGTTCAGGAATTGGCAGATCTATTTTGTAAGGGTTGAACAACTCATAGGTTAAAATGAAACCAATTGAAAAATCATCGAGCGAAGTTTGGCTAAATGTAACATCAAAGTCGCGATGCTTTGCACTCGGAAGCATATCCTCCAATACCAGGAGATTAGTTTTACAACTAAATGAAAAAAATAAGGACAAAAGCAAGAGGAGGGGACAAATGGGATGCTTTTCCATAGTTATTGTAGTTAGATTACATGATCGTTTTTTACCCCGCTTTCCCCTACTTTTTTATAAATTCATTTAAGTTTCGTATTTGGCATTAAGTTCCGAAAAAAATGTCTATTTAGAATATTAATTTATGAATAGTTTAAATTATAATCAATACCGAATAAGAAATTATTTTTTTAAAAATTATTTTTTGTTTGGATTAAAACCAAATTATGCATTATGATTATTTGAAACTCAGGAGTCCGGAAACAAAAAATCACGTTTTTCGAGTCGGTCTGCCAGAAAAACAGCTTTATCAGAGAGCCATTGATGGCATACTGAAAAAAAATACCCTGGCTGCCTTGTATCAAATTGAGGGAATGGATCCTCGAATGCCCAATACCCCCAAAACTACCGCCATGATTCAATTGGGGCCAAAGAGAAAGGCATTGACGGCGGTCCGGTAGACGGCTTGTGGCGCACCCAAACCCAATTTGGTTTCGGGGAATTGGCCTTTATATTTTAGCATGGCCGAGGAAGATCCACCCGGAGACCGGAAAAGATCGTACCTGCTACCCGGTGGCCCAAACAAAAATACGCCCGAGTTTCTGGAGTTTTACGGCAACCGGAGTGAAAACCGGGTAACGATCCCGGCTCCCTTTGTGCTGAAAATCGCCTGGGACCTACGGCTAAAGGCAACGAAAATTACCTGCCACTGAAAGGTTGCCGAAAGCCTTACTACTAAAGGGTCCCTAATTCCCAATCCAACCAATTGACATCGATGGGGCGTCCGGTCTCAATAGTGGATGGAATAATCGCTCTTTTGCAGTTCAGCCTGCACCCTTAGCGGGGTTTCCGTGGCAAATCATTGTTCCCGGCTAAACCTCTTGGATTCCAAAAGTGGACTGCATTAGGTGGCAAATACCAAGCACGGCTGTGGTAGTCTCCTCTAGGATCCTATCGAATGCTTCCTTAGTCAAAAAAGCCGCTGCAGGTTCTGCTCCTAGGCATCACTTCCCCAACTCACGCTACTACCTACATGATGCAGTAGCTCCCAATGGTCTTCGGGCAATGGTCATCCAATGCCTGGCGTGCAAAAACCGGTTTTTGGCTTCCCTGCCCAAATACGGCTACGGTATTACGCTTGTTATGGCGACTACATAAAATAAATACAGTATTACCGGGTTAAATTTTTGTATTACCGCTTGGAAGTCCTAATTTTATTGAATAAAGAAATTGATGCAATTAATTTTTATGGATGAAGCTTTTCTTTATGCAATGGCAATTTTTTATACAATCGCCGGTTTCATGCATTTTGTGAAAGCGAGGTTGTATATCCGTATCATCCCACCCTATGTTCCCGCTCCAAAATTGGTTAACCGGATCGTAGGAATCGTGGAGATGGTATTGGGACTGGGGTTGGTTTTCGAATCCACCCGAAGCTTGGCTGCCTACGGAATCATCCTGTTATTGATTGCAGTATTTCCAGCAAATTTGTACATGTACCAGAAGGAGAACAAAGGACTTCCCAGGTGGTTGTTATTACTCCGACTTCCCCTGCAACTTGTATTGATTGGCTGGGCGTATGTGTACACTTAAAATTGAGAAAATTTGACCTTTAGTGAATTTAAATTTGTTCCCGAGCTCCAGGAAGGACTGGACGCCATGGGATTTGAAAAGCCCACCCCGATACAGGAACAAGCCATTCCATTGATTTTGGATGGCAAAGACCTGATCGCTACCGCTCAAACCGGAACGGGGAAAACCGCCGCTTTTATTTTGCCGGTATTGAATCAAATTAGTCAAAGCCAGAACAAGGGGGTGAAAGTATTGATCATTGCGCCGACCAGGGAACTGGCCATACAGATTGATCAGCAAATACAGGGGCTGGCCTATTTTCTTGGGATCAGTTCCATTCCCATTTATGGTGGTGGCGATGGCAACACCTGGGAGCAGCAACGCAAGGCGCTGGAATTGGGTGCGGAAATCGTCGTGGCCACGCCGGGTCGATTAATCGCTCTTTTGGCGGGAGGCAAGGTAAAGTTTGATGCCTTGCAGCATCTAATCCTCGACGAAGCGGACCGCATGCTGGACATGGGTTTTTCGGAAGACATCCTCACGATCCTGCAACATTTGCCCAAAAAACGGCAAACCTTGCTGTTTTCTGCGACCATGCCCCCTAAAATTCGCAAATTTTCCCAGCAAATACTTCAGGAGCCGGAGCAAATTTCCATTGCGCTGGGCAAAACCGCGAAAGGGGTAAGTCAATACGTGTACCATGTGTACGACAGCCAAAAAGAGGCCCTGGTCCAACAGATTCTGAAATCTCAGGATTTTCAGGCAGTTATCGTTTTTTGTTCTACCAAGGATAAAGTGAAGTCCTTGTTTAAAACCCTACGAAAACAGTTTCAGGTCGAAGCTTTTCATGCGGATCTCGATCAGTCGGAGCGGGAGCAAATCATGTCTTCCTTTAAAAACAAGTCTTTGAAGATTCTGGTCGCTACCGATATTCTGTCCCGTGGGATTGATGTGGAAGACATTGAAATGGTCATAAATTTTGATACACCCAATGATCCGGAAGACTACGTGCACCGTGTGGGCCGTACCGCCCGGGCTGAGAAAAAGGGAAAGGCGGTAACCTTTGTTAACGAAAAAGATCGCTATAAATACCGAAATATCGAAAACCTGATTGGGTTGCAAATTGAAGTGGTACCGAATCCGGAAGGCATCGGTCCCGGACCGGATTTGAAAAACGAAGGACCCAGAAAACCAAGAGGTGGGGAAAAACACCAGGGAACCGGCAAACCCAAAGGTAAACGGAACAAACCCAAACGAAAACCCCGCGGGGCATCCAATTCGGAACAACATACGAACCCTTCTGCAAACGATTCACAAACAGCGAGCCGCTCATCCGAGGAAGGAAAGTTTCGAAAGCGTAAAAACATTCAGGAAGAATAGGTCCGTTGTCCTACATTAAACCCTAGAGCTCATGAACGAAAAAAGCATCTACATCATAGGCGCTGGCATTTCCGGTTTGGTGGCGGCGATCGAACTGGAAAAAGCCGGTTATTACCCCGTGATATTGGAAGCACAGGGCCAGGTCGGGGGTAGGGTACAGACCGATGAAGTGAATGGGTACCTGTTGGACCGGGGATTTCAAGTACTTCTGACTGCCTATCCGGAGATCCATCGGTACCTGGATTTGGACAAATTGGAATTGAAAAAGTTTAAATCCGGTGCCATCGTCTTTCGTCCGGGAGCGACCTTTGCCATACACGATCCCATGCGGGATCCATTAAAGGGACTGGCCATGGCCTTTTCCCAGGTCGGTACCCTCCTGGACAAGCTACGGCTCTACCGGCTGACCAAGGTGCTGAAAGCAAAAAGCACCGATCTCATTTTTTCATCGGCTCAGAGCAGTACGCTGGATTATTTGAGAAGCGCCGGCTTTTCTAAGCGCATCATCGAAAACTTCTTTGCTCCGTTTTTTACCGGTATTTTCCTGGAGACTTCCCTGTCTACCTCCTCCCGGATGTTTGAGTTTGTATTCAAAATGTTTGCCGAAGGCTTTGCCAGTGTACCTGCTAAAGGGATGGGGCAAATTACCCGCCAACTTTTCGAGCAGTTGAACCACAGCCAGGTCCGTTTCAATACGCCGGTAGCCGGGGTGAAAAAAAACCAGATTTTGTTGGCCGATGGAAACACCATTACTGCGGACAAAATCATCATCGCCACCGCCCATGGGAAGCTCACGGGGCATCCGGAAGAAGCATTTCACCAGGTGACAAACCTGTATTTTACGTTGCAACAGTCGTTCATTGGTAAGCCGATGATTGGATTGGTGACCGACGACAAATTCTTGATCAATAACCTGGTCTTTATGACCGATGTTAGTCCCGAATACGCTGCCGATGGTAGGGCGCTATTATCCGTTTCTGTGGTTAAAAACGTTGCAGGTATAGAAAACCTGGAGGAGCTCATTGCGCTGGAGTTGGAGGTGCTTTCGGGAATTAGCGCCAGTTATTTCCAGCATGTGAAAACGTTTTCCATTCCCCGGGCCTTACCCCATATCGACGATGTAAAAAACTGGATACCCCCACAGCATGCCAAATTATACGATCACGTATACCTGGCGGGGGATCACCTGCTGAACGGATCCATCAATGCGGCCATGACGTCGGGGCGGCTTGCCGCAGAAGCGCTGATCGGCGGAGAATAGCCAAGGCCAGGATAACCGCTACGCGTGTCGGTTTTCCCTGTTTGGTCGCCCTGCGGTAATTTTTCCGGGGCAGTTTTTATATTCTTGCCTGAAAGGTATACAAATCGTAGTACCGACCCTGTAATCCTATCAACTCGTCGTGGCGTCCTCTTTCCACGATCCTACCGCCTTCAATCACCAGAATTTGATCTGCCTGCCGGATCGTACTCAGCCGGTGCGCAATTACAAAGGTGGTTCTGCCCTGCATCAACCGTTTAAGGCTGGATTGAATGTAATTTTCGCTCTCGGCATCCAGGTTGCTGGTGGCCTCATCCAGGATTAAAATTCGTGGATCTGCCAATATTGCCCGGGCAATGGCCAGTCGCTGCCGTTGGCCTCCGGATAGCTTCACGCCGCGTTCGCCGATGACGGTGTCCAGGCCTTTTTCAAATTGATCCGTGAACTGATTTACGTAGGCAGACCGCACGGCTTCCTGGAATGACGCTTCGCTTGCCTGAGGTCTTGGAAACAAAATGTTTTCCCGAATGCTACCCTCAAACAAAAAATCATCCTGTAAAACCACCCCGAGCTGGCTTCGAAACGAATTCAGATCAACTTTACTTAGATCTTCTCCGTCAATGGTTATACGTCCTTTTGTAGGTACCAAAAAGGAAGCCAGCAAGCCCGAAATAGTGGTTTTTCCAGAACCTGAACTCCCCACCAACGCGGTGACTGATCCTGGCGCTGCTTCAAAATTAATCCCCTTGATAACTTCATTGCCCGGTTCGTAGCCAAAATGAACATCCCGAAATACCACGCGTCCCTCTATGGTTGGTAGCTGAATGGTCCGATTGGCAGGGTCTGCTTCCAGTGGTAAGTTCATCAGTTCTTCGGTCCGGTCCAGCCCGGCAAAGGCTTCGGTCAATTGACTGCCGATATTGCTCATTTGCAGGATGGGTGCGATCATAAATCCCAAAAGTAGGGTAAATGCCAGAAAGTCGCCAAAGGTCAGCTGCTCCTCCATGATCAGGTAGCCCCCAATACCCATTATACCTGCCGATGCCAGGCCCAGCAGAAAGGTAGCCGAACTGGTGACAATACTTGTAGCGGTAAGGCTACTTTTCACATTTAGAAAGAGGCGGTTGACTCCGGCTGCAAATATCTCGGTTTCTTGTTGTTCTGCGTTGAAACCTTTGATTACCCGAATGCCTCCCAATGTCTCGGTAAGTCTTCCGGTTACCTCCGCATTTATTTTACCCCGTTCTCGGAAAATCGGTCGAATCTTGCCAAAAGCTTTCATGGAGATCAATCCAAAAATTGCGACCGGAACCAATACGTATAGGGTCATCTTTGGACTGATATAAATGAGCAAAACCAGGCTAATCAGGGAGGTGAGTATGCCACCAACCATTTGAGCCAGACCGGTTCCGACCAAATTTCGAACGCCCTCGACGTCGGTCATGACGCGGGATACCAGTTCGCCGGTTTTGGCATTGTCAAAAAACCGAATCGGCAGACGGATAATATGTGCCTGCACTTGCGCCCGAAGCGTTGAAATCAGGTTTTGTGCTTCCACGCTCAGTATTTGCGTCAGACCGTAAGAAGTGACGGCCTGTAGGGTGACGGCGATGGTGACAGCTAAAATCAACCATTTTAGCAGGTCAAAATTATTCGAAGGAATTACCTCATCCACCAGGTATTTGCTGGCATAGGGAAGCACCAGACCGGATAACCTGCTGATCACAATCAGTCCCAATCCGATGAATACGAACTTTCGCCGTGGCCAGATGATGGTTTTAAAAACATTCTTTATACTGACATTTCCAGACTTTTTCTTCATGGTTCGGAATAAAATTCGAATCGAAAGGTAACAAATAATTTATCAAATTGGGTCCAATTATAGCCGCACAGGTTGGAAAATACCAAAGAAAAAAGCAGCTGGAAATAGCAAAAAAAGCAAACGCAGGAGACGAATCCTGGAGTGGTCGGCCACGGTGAATTTGTTCACACAGGCTGGGCTGCCGGCTTGTAGGAATCAGTACTTTTTTCCCGGATACCGCCAGTTCAGCGACGAATAATCGATTGAGAAAAAACGAAATTAATAGGTGTTGTCGTAACGGCTCAGGAAGCATTTTTTTATCTGAAGAGCAACCCTACCCGGCTTGCTTTTCTGCGAAACTCGGGACAGTTCCGAATTGCCTGAAGGTGGATTCGAGCGCCGTCGGGAGCCTGCAAGCAACCAAAGGTATCAAAAATAAGGGTCCTGCAACGAGTGCACGGAGAAAAAAAGACACGTTTGCCCACCGGGTATGCGCATTTTTAATGGCGCATACCCGGTAAGGAAAATCCATCGTTAGGCTAGTATCCCGATGCCGCATCCATTCCTCGGGGGTCGGCAGCACCTTCGAGTTGCCCATCCTCGCGTACCAATATGGCGTCTACCCGGCCAATGCCCCCTCTTTCTACGAGTTCGTGTCCCTTTGCTTGCAGCAGTTCGAGGATCTCGTTGTTGGCAAATTCTTTTTCGTAGGCGATTACATCCGGCTTCCATTGACTATGGAATCGGTTTTCGTTGACCGCCTCCTGCATGCTCATGTCGAAGTCCATAACATTGACTATTGCCTGAAACACGGAAGTAGGGATGGTTGAGCCTCCGGGAGTTCCTACGACCATATACAATTCGCCATTTTTTTCCAGAATCGTCGGAGTCATGGAACTAAGCATCCGCTTGCCCGGCTCAATCTTATTGGCTTCACCTCCGAGTACACCAAACATGTTGGGAAAACCTGGTTTGATGGAAAAATCGTCCATTTCGTTATTCAAAATAAAACCTGCCCCGTCTACCAGCACTTTTGAGCCCATGCCGCCGTTTAGTGTGGTGGTGCAGGATACGGCATTTCCCTGCGAATCGACAATCGAAAAATGGGTGGTTTCTTCACTCATGGTAAGTACGTTTCCTTCCATGATCCGGTCTGAGGGAGTGGCTAATTCAGGGTCAAAATCTTCGAAGCGTTGGGAAAGGTAGGCTTTATCCAACAATCCGGAGACAGGTACCGGGAAGAAGTCAGCATCCCCCATGTAGGCCGCTCTATCGGCAAAAATTCGCCGTTCCATCTCGGTTTTTAGGTGGAGGTATTCTGCGTAGGCCGTGTTTTTGTTGGAGATGGGATAGTCTTCCAGAATACCAAGCATTTGCAAAAGGATCAACCCTCCGCTACTTGGCGGGCCCATGGTGATAACCGTCGCGTCTTTGTATGCGCCTACCAGTGGCGTGCGCCAGGCGCTTTCGTAATTTGTCAGGTCTTCATGGCTTATGATGCCTCCCCCTCGTTCCATTTCGGCGACAATAAAATCGGCCACCGATCCCCCATAAAATCCTTCTCTTCCATGGTCCCGAATGAGTGTAAGGGTAGTGGCCAATTGCGGCTGTACAAATACGTCACCTTCCTTCCATGCCTTTCCGGTAAAATGTACGGGATCAACCGAGGAATATTTTTTAAGGTTTTCGGAAGCCCGGGTGTAATAGGATGCTTCGTTTTCGGTTAGGGGAAAGCCTTCTGCGGCAAGTTTGATGGCCGGGTCGATTAATTTGGCCCACTCCATGGATCCCAGTTTTTCATGGGCCTTCACCATGCCGTCTACCGATCCGGGAACGCCGGAAGCAAGGTGCCCATTTTGACTTTTTTCAGGCAATGCATCTCCGTTTTCATCCAGGTACATGTCCCTTTCCGCCGCCATGGGTGCCTTTTCCCGGTAGTCCAGGGAATGGTAACTTCCGTCTGCTTTCCGTACCACCATGAAACCGCCTCCGCCAATATTCCCAGCCTGTGGGTACACGACTGCCAGTGCCATGTGTACCGCAACGGCGGCATCTACGGCATTACCGCCTTGTTTGAGAATTTCATTTCCTACTTCGGAGGCCAACGGGTGGGCGGATACTACCATGGCATTGGTCGCCAGTAGTCCGGTAGTTGTTTCTTTTGGTTGACAGGAAATGACAAGGGCTAGGATACTTATCAGGACCCAGGATGCTCCTGCGCTAAGGTAATCTTTCATAGGTATGTGTTAGTGGTTGAATCAATGAAATGGAAAAAGACGTATGTATTAGTGGCTTTGTCGATTCAAAAGGTTAAATGGGTGAATATCGAGAGCAAATTATTAAAAACATCTCAATAATTGGATGGATGGGTAAAAAAATTAACTTAAATCTTTTTTATCCATCGTTTTTTTCAAAAAGTCTTGTAAATCCGTCTCTAGTTCGTCCAACAAAACAAGGAGCTCGTTGTGGTGAATCGGAAACTTGTTTTGGATATCTTCTTCTATTTTTTCAATATGCTGATTGACGCCAGAGGCTCCCAAAAAGCCAAATACCGGTTTTGATTTGTGAAATTTCTGTTTTATTGCTGCAATTTCTCCGAGGTCGTAAAGGGGCATTAGCTGCTTTAGATCCTGAATATTCAGATCCATGACCAATTCCAGGATTTCATTGATCAGTTCAATGTCCTGATCAAAATAATGAAAGATCATGTCTGGCTTGATCTGCTTGTACATAAAGTGTCGTGATAAATATGGGTTGGGTTTTGGTAGATAGTATCAAACCTCACAAACTATAACGCAATAATACAGCCTAAAAGATGTAACATTCTAACAAAAGATACAGAATTTTATTGACAATCACAGGAAATTCTTCGTTTTGATCAAAGATCTTTGGTTAGGGACGTGGACAACGCTTTCCGTAAAGAAATTATCCGTAGGGGGGAACTATTTTGAACGCTAGCAGTTTTTACCCTATAAAAAACATGCAATCGCCGCTACCCAATGAATAAAAACAAGTGGATTTTTCTTATTTTTGGGCTTATTTTCCTGATAGCCATGGTTATCATCGGCTGGGATATGTCGTCCAGAACCACCTTTCCGGGTTCCAAGGGTAATTTAAAAGAACGGATCGAAAAAAATCAGCCTTAAATGGCCTTAAATTTTTTTTTTAACTATCCTGGAATGCATCAATTAATCGTATCCCGAATTTTAGAATCGCTGGAAGCCTCCGAAGTAGCGTATACATCCGACGTCAATTTACCTGTTCATCGCTCGCTTTTAAACGGAAAAGGTGAGGAGCTGCTCTCTGCCGCATATCGGGAATTGGAAGGAAAAGACGATTACCCCTTGCTTCATCACCTGAAAGTACCCGTACAGGTAGGCAAGCACCTATTGGTCTATGACGATGCCAATCATTTTAACCGATACCGACTGGTCACCTTAAAGTCAGCACTATACCGGGTGTTCAATTATCCCTGGCATGCTGCTTACCTGCGCATGTGCCGCACGCATGAACGAGAATGCCTGCTCTCCGGATTACAGGAGCGCGTATGGTCCGGACCTCCGTTGGCTCGATCCTGTTTTGGGCCTGCCGATGTGCCGGGAGAACTGAGCGGCACAGGTGCACCTGGATGGAAATTGAACGCTTACAATGATTTGCAATACGATCTTATTTCCAGGTTGGAGGGATACCGACTGCACCGGATACCGGCCTACGAAAACCTGATGATTGGGGGTAGACTACAACGGATCGACAAGTTGCTTTTACGTCCAGATGATTCGGTAATGCGCGCTATTGGCGCCTGGTTGCTACGGAAAATGGGCTAATTACGGAAATAAACCAAATAATTCCCGATCGATTCGGGCCACTATTTCCGAAAAATCCTCCCGGTTATCGACAAAATTCATGTCGTTGACATCAATTACCAGAAGCTTCCCCTGATCGTAAGTACGAATCCAGTTCTCGTAATGCTCGTTCAGGTTTTTCAGGTAGGAAATCTGAATGGTTTTTTCGTAGTTTCTACCTCTTTTTTCGATCTGGCCCACCAATTTTGGAATATCTGCTTTTAGATAGATCAACAGGTCCGGGGGGCTGATGTAGTTCTCCATGGAGTGGTACAACTCCAGGTAGTTTCTGTAATCCCGGTTGGAAAGCAGCTCCGAAGCGTGAAGGTTAGCAGCGAAGATACGCGCATCTTCGTAAATGGTCCGGTCTTGTATGGTTGACACCTTACTTTGCTGAATTCGCCGCACTTGATTAAACCGGCTGTGTAAAAAATGGACTTGCAGATGAAACGCCCACTTTGGCATGTTGTCATAAAAATCGACCAAATAGGGATTTTCTTCCACCGATTCGAATTCGGCAGTCCAGCCATAGTGTCCGGCAAGTTTTTCTGCAAGGGTTGTTTTTCCACTTCCAATGTTCCCTGAAACGGCTACATGCATGGTTCTGCGTTTTTTTCGTGTTTGATAGGTTTTCGCATCACATTGGCCAGGTCTTCGGAGTAGGCAAAGACCAAATGGGGCGTCGATTCCCTGAGCCACGTGAGTCCAAACTAAATGCCGCTTTTACCAAAAAGGTTCCGGTTTACCTGAAAACCTTTGTTCAACGTAATCCGGTTGGCATCTGCCTCTGCATTGACGGATGGTATCCAAATAGATGGGCTTACGAATTGGATGCATGCCGCATGACCTTTGGATTCCGTCCGTCCAACTTCAGCCTCCCGTCCATAAGAGATTTAAAGAGTTGGTCCGATCTATTTCAAAAATTGAGGGAAGCTGTCTTTTATTCCGAATTAATTTTTAATTTTAATGCGGCCATTTTATAAAATTTTCCCTGGGAGGCCCCACCCAAATTTGCGCGAAATGAATGGTGCCTTGTTATGGTCTGTTTACCCGCTAATCAAGTAAGAAACACATGAATCAATCAACCACTGACAACGAAAACCAACTTAAAAAGACCTTGGGTCCCTTCATGCTTTGGGGCCTGGGAGTAGGTTATGTGATTTCCGGCAATTATTTTGGCTGGAACCTGGGACTGGCGGAAGGGGGAACATGGGGGGCCGCCATTGCGGTATTTTTTGTCATTCTCATGTATGTAACCTTTACCTTTAGTTATACTGAAATGGCCTGCGCCATCCCGCGTGCGGGGGGAGCGTTTTCCTACGCCGAGAGAGGCCTGGGAAAACACCTGGGTTTTTTGGCAGGAATGTCACAGAACATCGAGTTTATTTTTGCCCCACCAGCCATTGCTTCGGCTATTGGGGCTTATTTTGGCATATTTTTTCCGGAATGGGACATAATTTGGATCGGTATAGGGGCCTATCTCATTTTTACTTTGCTGAATGTGGTGGGACTCCAAATAGCCGCTACCTTTGAATTGTTTATCACGATTGTGGCGGTTTTGGGATTGCTTTTCTTTGCGGGCGTGACCTTGCCGGAATTTGACGCGGCAAACCTTTCTGTAAAAGGCTTTCACCAGGGATACATGGGCATTGTCGCCGCCATTCCTTTTGCTATTTGGTTTTTTCTTGCCATAGAAGGAGTCGCGAATGTGGCGGAAGAAACCATTAATCCCCAAAAAAATATCCTTAAGGGCTTCGGTTCTGCCTTATTGACGTTGGTTATTCTTTGTGTGTTGACCTTTGTTGCAGCCGTGGGAGTAGGAGGCTGGGAGGCCATTGTGTATCCGGATGATTCCGGTGTAGCTTCCGATTCGCCGCTGCCGCTTGCCATGGAAATGGTAGTGGGGCAGGGGCATCCGTATTACCAGGCATTGACGTTTATCGCCTTGTTTGGTCTGGTGGCTTCCTTTAACGGAATTATCCTCGCTGCCGGTAGAACCACCTTCGAATTTGGACGGGTCGGCTATGCGCCCAAAGCGATCGGAAAGGTAAATAAGCGCTTTAAAACTCCAGGAAATGCCCTGCTGTTCAATATGATTGTAGGGATCATTGCCCTGCTAACCGGTAAAACCGGCGAAATTATCACCATTGCTGTCTTCGGTGCCCTGGGATTGTACATCCTTTCGATGATCGCCTTCTTTTACCTGCGTAAAAATGAACCGGAGCTGGAAAGACCTTTCAAAGTGCCCATGTATCCCCTCTTTCCCATGGTGGCGCTGGTTATCGCCAGTATTTCCCTGATTGCAATGACGCTGTATAATCTGATGCTTGCACTCTTGTTTTTTGCGATGCTCATTGGATCGTACCTGTTTTTCAGAATATTCATCTACAAACCCTGACCTGCTATGGAATTGACCAATGAAGAAGTTATTCGTTCGCTAAAAGAACGTTCCTGTGGCAAGGTTAAATTAGCCATCGTAGATATAGACGGTGTCTTGCGAGGCAAAGTGGTGTCCCTGGATAAGTTTTCTTCCCTATTGGAAGGCGGAATGGGTTTCTGTGCGGTGGTCTTCGGATGGGATATGGAGGATAAATCCTACGATAACGTGTCCGTTACGGGTTGGCATACCGGATACCCGGATTTTAAGGCGCGTGTTGATTTATCCACCCAGCGAAACATTCCCTGGGAAAATGATCTTCCTTTCTTTTTGGCCGATTTTAACGGGGATACCGATGGGGGAGCGTTGGTCTGTCCTCGAAGCCTACTGCGAACCATCCGCCAAAAATCCCTGAATATGGGATTCAGTCCGCTTTTTTCCCAGGAATTCGAGTGGTTTAATTTTGAGGTAAGCCCCGATGGGTTTGCCGGAAACCAGCCGGGGGACGCAAAGCCCATGACCCCGGGCATGTTTGGTTATTCCCATCTCCGGGCTTCATTAAAAAGTGCTTTCTTTAACGATCTCTTTGATCTTTGCCACCGCTTTGGGATCCCGCTGGAAGGACTACATACAGAAACAGGCCCAGGGGTATACGAAGCGGCCATTCAGTACGGTGAACTACTCGCCGCGGCCGACCGGGCGGTTTTATTCAAAACCAGTGTAAAAGAAATTGCCTACAAACACGGATTGATGGCTACCTTTATGGCCAAATGGACGGAAGACCTGCCGGGAAATGGCGGGCATGTACACCAAAGTTTGTGGGATACCGGATTGGATACCAACCTGTTTTACGATGCAGCAGATCCATGGAACATGAGCCCTTTGATGCGGCAGTACATCGCCGGTCAATTGCATTGCCTGCCATTCATGCTTCCCATGTTTGCTCCCACGATCAATAGTTACAAACGATTGGTAGAAGGGGCCTGGGCGCCGACCACACTCACCTGGGCCAGAGACAACCGGACCACGGCACTACGTGTGCTGTCGGGCGGCAAAGCCTCTACCCGGCTCGAAACCCGCGTAATTGGCTCGGATGTAAACCCGTACCTGGCCATGGCTGCCTGCCTGGCCGCTGGTCTTTATGGTATCGAACATCAATTGGAACTGGAACAGCCAGCCACGGTGGGGAATGGATACGAGGATTACGCCAATGGAATCATTCCTACCTCGCTTCAGGAAGCGACAGCGGCCATGAAAAATTCGGACCTGGCAGCGACCCTTTTTGGTTCCGATTTTGTACAGCATTTCTGCAAGACCCGGGAATGGGAATGCAGAGAATTTGCTTCCAAAGTGACCGATTGGGAACGAAAAAGATATTTTGAAATCATCTAGTTACCTTTAAATACGTAAAAACGACTCATACCTTGCCGCATGAATACCCAACAAAAATATAGTTTTAGTTTTCCAACCGCCATTCGCTTTGGTGCCGGTGTAATCGCTGAATTGGGCGCCTATTTAAAAAGCCAGGGACTCAGCCGGCCCCTTCTCGTCACCGACCCGTTGGTACGTGAACTAGATTTTTTCAAAAAGATCTGTGTACAATTGCAGGAGGCGGGAATCTCCGTGGAGATTTTTTCGGAGGTGCATAAAAATCCCATAAAATCGGATGTACTACAAGGCAAAGAAGCCTATCTCTCCACCCAGCGAGACGGAATTGTTGGCATTGGGGGCGGCGTGGGTCTGGACGTTGCGCGCGCCATCGCGTTGAGCATCCATCATCCAAGGGATCTCTTTGACTACGATGATTTGATCGGAGGTGATAAATACGTAACAGAACCCATTCCCCATTTTGTGACGATTCCTACGACGGCCGGAACCGGAAGTGAAGTCGGACGAAGTGCCATTATTTCCGAGGACGAAAGTAAGAAGAAGCGGATACTTTTTGCCCCCTCACTTTTGGCAAAGATGGTTTTTGCCGATCCGGAATTGACCATGGAACTGCCCGCTTTTATCACAGCCGCAACGGGAATGGACGCGCTTACCCACAATATCGAGGCATATTTGTCCAAAAACTGGCATCCCATGTGTAGCGGAATTGCCCTGGAAGCGATTCAGCTGATCGGAAAGTCACTGGAAAAAGCTACCCATGCCCCGGACCTGGCATCCCGTAGCGACATGCTAATGGCTTCGATGATGGGGGCCGTGGCCTTCCAAAAAGGTCTGGGTGTGGTGCACAGTCTGGCCCATCCGCTTTCCAGCCTTTTGGATACCCACCATGGACTGGCAAATGCGATCAATTTGCCGCAGGGGTTGGCCTTTAACTATCCGGGATGCGAGGAAAAGTTTGATCAAATGGCGCTGATGCTTGGGTTTGCGAAGGGAGAAGGCGCGTTTCTCCCAGCCTACATCAACGATTTGAATTCCAAATTGGGGCTTCCAACACGGCTGTCCGCTATAGGAGTTCTCGAGTCACATATTCCAACGTTGTCAGCCCTGGCACTGGCCGATTTTTGCCACCCCAATAATCCCAAACCGGTCACGGAAAAGGATTTTGAAACCATGTACGTAAACGCGTTATAGGCCATGCTCAAAATTGGTATCAGTGCCTGTTTTATGTATGCCGATCCTTCCCGCCTGGTATTCGGGCCAAAAAACCTGGCTTATGTGGAATGTGATATGTTTTCTTACCTTTCTCAAGCAGGAATCCTACCGGTACTGATTCCCAATTTGCCCGTCGAGCGGTTGGAGAACCTGCTGGGGGAATTGGACGGATTTGTGTTTCAGGGAGGCACGGACCTGGCACCAAAAAGTTATGGTGAAAACCCCATAATTGCAGGAAAGTGGTTGGGCGACCCCTATAGGGATGCGTATGAATTGGGAATTATGGATTACGCAATCCGGCATCGAAAACCCGTGCTGGGAATATGTAGGGGCTTGCAGTTGATTAACGTGTATTTTGGAGGAACCCTTTATCAGGACATCGCCCATCAGGTACCGGAAGCCATCCTTCACCGAGATGCCGAGCGCTACGATCAGCTAACACATAAAATTGACCTGGTGCCTGGAAAAACATTGCAACAGATTTATCCGGAAAAGGAACGAGATACCGTTAATTCGGTGCATCACCAAGGAATAAAAGATCTTGGGAAGGGGCTGGAAGTATTGGCGAGATGTCGGGAAGACGGCATGACCGAAGCCATTCAGGCGAACGATCTTCACGGACAGCTTGTAATCGGCGTGCAATGGCATCCGGAATTTTCGGTGGGAAAAACGGCTCCGCATCTAGATCCCCTCCGCCTGTATCACTATTTTATCGAAACCATCAAAAACAGCTAAGTACATGGACATTATAAATCCAGCAAACGAGAAGCTTATTCAGTCCTTACCTGCCGACACGCCCAGTCAAGTGGCGGCCAAAATTGAACGGCTAAAAAAGGGGCAACCCGATTGGGCCCATCGTTCACTGGAGGAGCGAATAGCAATCATCATTCAATTCGGAACACTGGTAAAGCAGGAAATCGAAACCCTGGCGCTGGTGCTTACCTCCGAAACCGGAAAGCCATTGGAACAAGCCCGTAACGAAATTCGCGGGGCACACAATCGCATCGAACACATACAGGCAAATGCTGCCACCTGGCTGGCCCGGGAACGGGTCGTGACAGCGGGCGCGGTCCGAGAGGAAATCGTTCACGAACCGTTGGGGGTAATAGCCAACATATCTGCCTGGAATTTTCCTTACAACGTAGGATACAATGTCTTTTTGTATGCCCTGCTTGCAGGGAATGCAGTCGCCTATAAGCCTTCCGAATACGCCAGTTTGACCGGACTTAAATTCAGGGACTTGTTGATCAAAGCCGGAGTACCCGCTAATGTGTTCGACTGCTTTATCGGGGGCGCGGCCGTGGGAGAAATGCTCTTGGATGCGGATTTGGATGGGTATTTTTTTACCGGATCCTACCAGACTGGAAAATACATCGCTCAAAAGGTAGCGGCCAAAATGGTGCCGGTACAGCTCGAACTGGGAGGAAAGGATCCGCTCTACATTATGGACGATGTGAAGGATATTAGGCAGGCCGCAATCAATGCCGCGGAAGGAGCGTTTTACAACAACGGCCAAAGTTGCTGTGCGGTGGAGCGAATCTACGTACACGAAAACGTGTACGATGCATTTGTCAAGGCCTTTGTAGCTGAAGTACAGGGGTATGCAATGGGCGATCCGCTAGCGGAAGGAACGTTTATCGGACCGGTCACCCGAAAGGAGCAAATGGAGGTGTTGCGGGATCAGGTTAAAGATGCGCTTGAGAAAGGAGCCGTACTGCATACAGGCGGTAGGCAACGCAAGACGGAGGGATACTTTTGGGAACCTACCGTCCTGACGCAGGTATCGCATCAAATGAAAGTCATGCGCGAGGAGTCTTTTGGCCCGATCATCGGGATTCAATCCGTTCGGAACGATGAAGAAGCCGTAGCCCTCATGAAGGACACGAGCTATGGGTTGACTGCTGCGGTTTTTTCGGACAGCGAATCCCGTGCTGTTCAGGTCCTGGAGCAATTGCCGACCGGTACCGCGTATTGGAATTGTTGCGACCGGGTCAGTCCAAACCTGCCATGGACCGGGCGAAAGAATTCAGGGCTAGGTGTCACGCTATCGTACCTCGGTATCCGTGCCTTTACCCAGCCAAAGGCCTATCATCTAAAGGGTTAGGGGGAAGTTGCGACCGGTCAATTGAGGTCTTTTAATGAATCGTTAAGCTTTTCATGGTTTGTTTATAATATGATAAACGGAAATTTTTTTTTAAAAACATTTTCCTAATCAATTTTACGACTCGGCATGCATCGCACATAAAATATATTTATATTTATAATAATTAATTTAGATAGTTTGTTTCGCGGCGTTTTCCAGGGAAGACCGGATCCCCGGGTAGCGTTTTGCAAAGCAGCACTGTTGTGTCATGCATGGCCCTATTGAACCTACATGTAATGTCGGGGGTAAAACCTGCCCCTTTTTTTATTCCACACCAAACTAACAGTTCATTCATTATGAAAAAATCACTACTTTACCTAAGGAGTCGTTTTTTCGGTCCTTCCTACGGACTGGGAATACTGACTCTGGTAGTACTGCTGGGTAATGCCAACATGCTTTTGGCGCAAACCCGAACGGTTCGGGGACAGGTGACCGAAAGCTCCGATTCGGAGCCGGTTTTGGGGGCCTCGGTACTGATAAAAGGAACCACGAGGGGTACCGTTACCGACCTGGACGGAAATTTTGAATTGGAAGTGCCTTCCGATGAGGCGATTTTGGTCTTCTCCTACATCGGCTTTCAGTCTCAGGAGATAGTCGTTGGTAACCAATCCCTACTAAATGTCGTGATGGAGTACTCCTCGGAGGAGCTCAACGAGGTAGTGGTGACGGCACTGGGCGTGGAGCGCGAAACAAAAGCGCTGGGGTATTCGGTGCAGGCAGTTGATGGCGACCGCTTTACCGAAGCAAGGGAAACAAACGTGATCAATTCGCTCAGTGGCCGGGTTGCGGGTGTACAGATTACCAACTCTTCCAGTGGCGTGGGGGGCTCTTCACGGGTAACCATTCGGGGTGAATCCTCGTTGAATATCAATGCAAACCAACCCCTATTCGTGGTAGATGGGGTTCCCATCAGCAACAATATCGTGGGTTCCTCCGGATCCCGTAACCAGGAAGTGGACTACGGTAATCCGGCAGGCGAAATCAACCCCGACGACATCGCCTCGATGAGTATTTTGAAGGGTCCGGCAGCCGCCGCGCTGTATGGCTCCCGGGCGGCAAACGGTGCCATTTTGATCACCACCAAATCCGGTAAAAACAAACGTGGATTGGGCGTAAGCATCAATTCGAATACCACCTTCGATACGCCCTTGCGGCTGCCTGATTGGCAGGACAAGTATGGACAAGGTAACAATGGCTTGTTTACATTCGTAAACGGTGCCGGTGCCGGTATTGCTGATGGTGTGGACGAGAGTTGGGGCCCACTTATGGACCAGGGAACCCTGATTCCTCAATTTGACTCACCGCGGGATGTAGCCGGATTCAGGGGAGGAGACCTGAATGCTCCGGCGGGTAGCACCATCACGCCAACGCCCTGGGTCTCCCAACCAAATAATATCAATGATTTTTTCCAAACAGGGCGGACCCTTTCCAATAATATTTCCATTGCTTCTGGAAATGAGCGATCAAATTTCCGCTTTTCCTGGACCAATCTGGACCAAAAGGGAACGATTCCAAACACCGACCTAAAGCGAAATACCCTGGCGTTTAATGGCATGAGTCAAATTACGGATCGGCTTTCCATTACCACTGCTATCAACTACCAAAATTCCGCAAGTGGGAACAGACCCAGCATTAGTTACGGTACCGAAAGTCTGATGTACCTATGGATTTGGTACGGGCGTCAAATCAATACCCAAAATCTACGGGATTACTGGATGCCGGGCTTGGAAGGCAGGCAGCAATTTAACTACAATTACAATTACCACGACAATCCCTACTTTAACGTATACGAGAATACCAACGGACAATCCAAGGACCGGATTTTCGGAAACGTGGTGGTGAATTATAAATTTACCGACAAGCTGAACCTCATGGTACGGACAGGGCTGGACCTGTACAACGACCTTCGCGACCGGAAGCGGGCCTTTAGTACCCAGCGCTTTCCCTTTGGGAGCTACAGGGAAGATGCCGTATTCTTTAACGAACGTAATACCGATTTCCTGCTGAGTTATTCCGAGACGGAAAAGCCGAATTGGTCCTACACGGTCTCTTTGGGAGGAAACCAAATGATCCAGGAAAATCGGTTTACCCGAACCATGGCACCCCAGTTGTTGATTCCGGAAATTTACAATTTCACCAATACTGCGGTGAACCTTCAGGTAGACCACATGGTCTCCGAAAAACGCATCAATTCCCTGTACGGCTTCGGCCAAATCGGATACAAAAACATCCTTTTTCTCGACATCACGGGAAGAAACGACTGGTCCAGTACCTTGCCGGTGTCGAACAACAGTTATTTTTACCCCTCAGCTACCATGAGTGGCGTAATCTCAGACATGGTTACCCTACCGGATTTCGTTTCTTTCTTTAAGATTCGGGCTGCCTACGCGGAAGTTGGAAACGATACCAATCCGTATAGCCTGACCAACGTATTTAACCCGGCAGTCGCATGGGGTTCCATACAGAGCAAAACCGAGTCCAATAGGCTGGCAAATGCCGAACTTAAACCGGAACGAACCGGGTCGGTGGAGTTTGGAACAGATATCCGCCTGTTGAAGGGAAGGTTGGGGCTGGATTTCACCTATTACGACAACCGTACGCGAAACCAGATTATTCCGATCGAACTCGACATTTCCACGGGTTATGCCAGCCGGATCATCAATGCGGGTGAAATCCAAAACAATGGCATCGAACTCGTACTTTCAGGTAGTCCCTTGCAAAATGTGAACGGCTTGAATTGGAACATCATGGCAAACTTCACCCGAAACCGAAGCAAAGTTCTGGAGTTGACCGATGAGCTGGATTCCTATTCGATGGTGGGAAGAAATGGAGCCACCATTCAGGCCCGAATCGGCGAGCGAATGGGAAATATCTACGGAAGGGGATTTGCCCGGGTGGATGATGCGAACAGCCCGTATTTTGGACAAATCATTCACAATACCTCCGGTACCCCGTTGACATCGCCCGAACTCGTGCTTCAGGGGAACTACAACCCGGATTGGATGCTCGGTATTCAGAATAGTTTTAATTACAAGAAATTTACCTTTGGTTTCCTGTTTGACATTCGGTACGGTGGCATCGTCGTTTCCCGAACCAAAACCATCGGAAGTACCGCTGGGCAATTGGAAGAAACGCTCCTAGGCCGTGAAAATGGGTACGACTTATCCATGGACGGTAACGGGATCATTAGCCCGGGTGTGATTCGGAATGCCGATGGAAGTTTTGTTCCCAATGACCGAAAAATCAGTTCCAGAGACTGGCACAACCGCTACTACGAGCGAAGCAACGTGGAAGCAGCAAAATACGATGCCTCCTTTGTAAAGCTTCGCGAGGTGACGCTTGGGTATACCATTCCGGGAACATCCATGGGTAAGTTGCCCTTCCAGGAAGCCCGGCTATCCCTGGTGGCCAGAAACCTGGCTTTATGGACGGAGAATCCACATTTCGACCCGGAAACGATGTCCATGAGCGGAGGTACCCTTATCCCGGGCGTAGAAGATATGGCATATCCTTCTTCCAGGAGCATTGGGTTTAACCTCAACCTTAAGTTTTAATTTCCAAACGCAAACAGATCATGAAAGCAATACGAATAAATACATTAAGTACCTGGTTTCTGCTCCTGCTGCTAGGACTGCTAACGGGTTGTGACAAAGATTTTGAAGAAGTCAACCGAAATCCCAATAGCCCGGAAATGGTTGGCTCCTCCCTGCTATTACCGAACATCATTCGCAACGCGTCCAATGAGATCATCGGCAAGGGATGGGGAATTGGCAACGTGGTCATGCAATACACGGCGAAAATTCAGTTTACCAATGAAGATCGGTACAACTGGGGACCGGAGGGAAATCCCTACAGCGTATTTTACAATACCCTTCGAGACGTGAATAACGTGGTACTGCAGTCCACCGATCAAGGGGAAAACAATTACGTCGGCGTCGCATTGGTTATGAAATCCCTCATGTATGCCTTTATGACCGATGCGTACGGAGATCTTCCCTATACAGAGGCCACCGGCGCAAAGGAGGGAATCAACTATCCGAAATTTGACCGGCAGGAAGTGATATATCAGGGCATATTGAGTGATTTGGAGCAGGCCAATCAGTTGCTGGGAACCTCCGCCGAGGCACTGAATGGGGACATTCTTTTTCAAGGCGATATCATGAAATGGAAAAAGCTGGCAAATTCCCTGCGTTTACGGGCATTGATGAGGCTTTCGGGCCGGAACGATCCCTCAGCAGCCATGCAGGCGATTGTGTCAAATCCGCAACAATTTCCCATATTTGAAGGAAACGAAGACAATGCCGCCCTTCAGTATTTGCCCGATGTGCCCAATCAGCACTACCTGTATACGACCCGTTCGGGCTCGTTCGACGAGTACCGGCTCAGTACCACCGTTGAAGGCTATTTGAAAGACCTGGGCGATCCGCGTCTTTTCGCCTATTTTCAGCCCACCAACGCGAGTGGTGCAGGAATCATTGGCAATCCGGAGGATTACGCGGGGGTTCCGAATGGCCTTGCGGATGAGGACGCACTCGAATTTTCTCCAACTGGGGATCCCAACAGGGGAGGTTCGAATTTCATTTCCCGCGTAGGCTTGTTGTTTTCCTGCCTGGTCTGTTCGGAATACGCTTCGCCAATTGGCTTTCAAACCATGTTGATGGGGTATTCAGAACTGCAGTTCCTCTTGGCTGAAGCCAGGGAAAAAGGGTATATTTCCGTCGGCGATGCAAGTACTTATTACGATAATGGCATCAAAGCATCCTTTGATTATTAC
Source organism: Cyclobacterium xiamenense (assembly GCF_900109255.1). Taxonomy (NCBI): domain Bacteria; kingdom Pseudomonadati; phylum Bacteroidota; class Cytophagia; order Cytophagales; family Cyclobacteriaceae; genus Cyclobacterium; species Cyclobacterium xiamenense. The sequence continues at coordinate 771,633 of NZ_FNZH01000001.1, forward strand.
GAAGAGCGGTTGCGAATTGCCAACTTAAACGAGTTGGCAGATGCCGTGCAGCCGGAGGCAGACTATTTTTCCCAAGCCGCAGTGACCTATACCGGTAGCCAGCAGGAAAAGCTGGAAAAGATCGGCACCCAGAAATGGTTGGCGCTGTTCTTCAACGGGCTGGAAGGATGGTTCGATTGGAGAAGAACCGGGATTCCTGCCATTCAACCGGGGCCGGCAGCCTATATTGAGACGGTTCCCGTTCGGTTTATGTATCCCACGGGAGTACAAGCGCTTAATCGGGAAAATTACCAGCAAGCCGTAAGCGTGCAAGGTGAGGATCGCATTACTACCCGAGTTTGGTGGGACGTGGAATAAATAGATCCTGGCCGGGTGGGGAAAGTCAGTACCCACCTGGCTTTTTGTACCCATAGCGTTTCCGGAAAAGCCGCAATCGGGCGTGCAAGGGGCCGACGATTGAAATACAGTCGCCGCTAGTGCCGCACGGTATTGCGCATTCGGGTATGTACAATTGATTCGTCAAACGTATAAATTCATGAATGAAAACAGAAGGGAGTTTTTAAAAAAAGCAGCACTTTTTTCCGGTGGATTGGGCCTATGGGGCGCCCTTCCATCCTCCATTCATAAAGCCATGGCCATTAATCCGGACCCCGGTACCACTTTTCTGGATGCCGAACATGTGGTCATCTTGATGCAGGAAAATCGCTCTTTTGACCATTGTTTTGGAAAATTAAAGGGGGTGCGTGGCTTTAACGATCCCCGTGCCATCCGGCTTCCCAACAAAGATTTGGTTTGGTTGCAGCGAGATGCCAAAGGTCAGACATTTGCACCCTTTCGTTTGAATATCAAAGACACGAAGGCCACCTGGATGAGTGCGATTCCTCACTCCTGGGAAGATCAGGTAGATGCCCGAAACCAGGGTAAATACGATGGCTGGATCGAAGCCAAGCGTCCCGGTAGAAAGGAATTTGCGCATGTGCCCATGACCATGGGGTATTATGACCGGGAAGACATCCCCTTTTACTATGCGTTTGCGGACGCATTTACCGTTTGTGACCAACACTTTTGTGCTTCGCTTACCGGCACCACTACCAATAGGAATTACCTATGGGCGGGAAAGTCCGTCGGAAATCCCGGAGAAAAACCCTTGGTGCGTAACGGTGAACATACGTACGGAAAAGAAGTGAGCTGGAAAACCTTCCCTGATCGCCTTCAGGAGCACGGGGTGGATTGGCGGATTTACCAAAATGAGGTAAGTGTCAACACCCTCTTGGAAGGGGAGGATGAATCCTGGCTGGCTAATTTTACAGATAACAACCTGGAATGGTTCACGCAATTTGGCGTCCGGTTTACGCCTGGCCATTATGCGTTTTTGTTGCATCAGCAAAAAAATCTTCCGCAGGAAATAGCCGGGCTGGAGAAGGAACATGCGGCTGCCGATGCTGCTAAAAAAGCGACCATTTCAAATGAAATGAAGGCAAAACGACAGGCGTTGGAAGTTGTCGAAAATACCCTATCCAGGTACAATCCGGATACATTTGCCGGGTTAGGCGAGAAAGAAAAAGAGCTGCATCGGCGGGCGTTTACAGTAAATCAAGGAGACCCGAATTACCACCGTACCGAAACCCTGGAATACCTGGATGGCTCCGAAAAACGTTCCACAAAAATCCCCAAAGGCGATATTTTTTATCAATTCCGAAAGGATGTGGATGCCGGCAAGCTACCGGCCGTATCCTGGCTGGTGGCTCCACAGAAATTTTCAGACCATCCCAGTGCCCCCTGGTACGGCGCCTGGTACGTGTCGGAAGCCCTGGAGATTTTGACCAAGAATCCAGAGGTGTGGAAAAAGACGATTTTTATTCTCAATTACGACGAAAACGACGGGTATTTTGACCATATTCCCCCATTTGTACCGCCCAAGCCCGGGGACCCGGCTACCGGTATCGTTTCGGAAGGTCTGGATGCACGTACCGAGTTTGTGACCTTGGAGCAGGAGCTAACCTATCCGGGAATGAAGCCAGAGAATGCCCGGGAAAGTCCCGTTGGTCTGGGTTATCGCGTGCCGCTAATTGTTGCTTCGCCCTGGAGTAGGGGGGGATGGGTTAATTCTCAGGTCTGCGACATCTCCTCCACCATACTTTTTCTTGAGAAATTTCTCTCGCATAAAACCGAACAAACCATCCGCGAGGATACTATAAGTACGTGGAGACGGGCCGTTTGCGGAGATTTGACCTCGGTTTTCAGGCCGTACAATGGAGAGCAAATTCCGCTGCCGGATTTTGTGGATTTCGAGGGACACGTAAAAACCATTCATAGCGCCGGATTCAAAGAGCTACCGAATAATTTCAAAGCACTTGATGAGAATGAAATTGCGCAGGCGAACAATGATCCACGAAGGTCTCCTTGGATTCCTGCCCAGGAACCTGGAATCAAGCCTTCCAATGCCCTGCCTTACGAACTTTACGTTGAGGGAAATTTGGATAAACCGGGCACTAGTCTTCGCGTCAAATTCGAGGCTTCGGACCGGCAGTTTGGGAAAAAGGCGCTTGCCGCACCATTTCTTGTCTATGCCCCGGGGGCATACCGTTTGGAAGAATCAGGCGAGTCGGAATCCTGCCGGACTTGGTCTTTTGCCGTAAATGCTGGGGATGAATTGTACTTCGATTGGCCACTGAACAACTTTGTGGGAGAGAACTACGAATTGCTGATCTATGGCCCCAATGGGTTTTTTCGATCGATTAGTGGAAGTAAAAAATCGAGTGGTTTGAAGACGCACGCTTCTTACCTGCAAAAGGATACCCGTGCCGGAACCGGCGTATTTCAGCTAGATGTGGAAAATCAGATGGAAAGAAGTGTAACGCTTGAGGTGAAGGACAATGCGTATGGCCTGGGTAAAAAAACCATCGTGCTGCATGCGGGCAAAAAAGAACCGATACGAATACCCACCGATTCCAGCCATGGCTGGTACGATTTTTCTGTTCGGACGGTAGGCAGTCTTCACTTTTCCCGCCGGTTTTGCGGACGTCTTGAATTTGGAAAACACAGTTTTTCGGATCCGTATATGGGAAGAGAAGTTGGGCTGCGGGCAACTTAGGCAAAAGCCAAAAACCAAACCACCAAAGGCCCAGGAGGGTTTCTTTTTATGCAGCGTTTTAGAAATAAACGAAGCGCGTTTAGTACGTAATTCGTGAAAAACGGTACAACCCGTGTATTTTTTCTTTTTTTTTTCTGAAATTAATTTTGATTTCCTTAATTTCAGCAACCGGTTTATTTTTGGTGGTATCAGTTTGCTTACCAAATTTAGGGGGATCTATGGACTAATTCGATAAAGCGAAGGCTGAAAAGGTCTTTCTTGCAGATAACGTGGGAGGCAGCCCTTCCTTGTTTTAACCGTAGGGGTTTCCTAAATGGAACATGCACGAGTAGATTCCCTCAAAAAAATGGCCCAGGTACACCCAATAACCTACGGTTGGTATGATTCAGTTTTTAAGTTGTGACTGGGGAACCAGTTCTTTCAGACTTCGATTGGTCCGGGTGGAAGACATGCGGATCATTGGGGAACTCGTTTCGGAAATGGGCGTACAATTGGCTAACCGCAGCTACCTGGAGGCAGGGGGAGAACTTGCCCGAAACGTTTTTTTTCGAAAGTTAGTAAAAGAGGCAGTGCGCTCACTTGAACACAAACTTCAAGTGCATCTGGCCGAAACCATGATCATCTGTTCCGGTATGGCCTCCTCTAGCATTGGTATCGATGAATTGGCCTACGCGGAGCTTCCCTTTCCAACGAATGGTAGTAAGATGAACATCCATTTTTATGGACCGTCGGAGGAAATGGATCATCCACTTTTCTTGCTTTCCGGGGTAAAAAGTGATTCCGATGTAATGCGCGGAGAAGAGACTCAGCTGATCGGAATCATTCTACAGCGAGCGGATTTCAGCGGAGCGGGCGTATTTGTGTTTCCGGGTACGCATTCCAAGCATATTATGATCAAGGATTTCTTGATAACTGATTTCCAAACCTACATGACAGGCGAAGTTTTTCGGTTGATGTCCCGGTCCAGTATCCTTTCAAAAAGTGTATCGGAAGGGGAAGAAATTACACCGGACTCGGAGCGGGCGTTTGAAAGCGGCGTGCGAATGGGGGCGAGAAATAACCTACTAGGGAACTTATTTCAGGTGCGAACAAACGATCTGTTTGGAAAATTGACGCGGAATGATAATTTTCATTTTCTAAGCGGATTGCTGATTGGAAACGAAGTTTGTAATTTGGGAACAGATGCAGGTAGTGCCGTTTACCTTTGCGCCGAGGGAGCACTCCATTTCTGGTACGCCAAGGCGATGGAAATTTTAGATGTAAAAGCTGAAGTCCTTTCACCACAGGAGGTGCGCCAGGCGGTGGTTTACGGGCAGTTCGAAATAGTAAATGATACCATTAATCATGAAAAGAGCATTTTCCTGGGAAGCTTTTGAAAGCGCTCCCATCGTATCTATTTTTAGAAATCTTGAAAGCGACGACTTGTTGCGGGTAGCTGCGTGCTTCCAAAAAGCAGGGCTATCGACCATGGAAATCACGCTAAATTCCGACAACGCCAAAACCGATATCGGGCGGCTGGTCGCGGAATTTGGGGAGGTCCTTAACATTGGAGCAGGAACAGTATGCACCCTGAACGCCATGCACGAGGCCCTGGATGCCGGAGCAGAATTCATCGTCACGCCCATTTCGGACATCGATGTGATCAACTATTGTGTCGCTCAGAAAATACCAGTATTCCCGGGTGCCTTTACCCCTACGGAGATATACAAGGCCTGGCAAATGGGAGCGACGATGGTCAAGGTCTTTCCTTCGGCTCAGATGGGGCCTGGCTACATACGGGACGTACTGGCTCCGCTAAATGAGATCGCGCTGATGCCGACCGGCGGCATTGATCAACACAATGTCGCTGCGTATTTTGAGGCCGGTGCCCGGGCGGTGGGCGTAGGAAGTGCGCTGGTTCCCAAGGAATTTTTGCGATCAAAGGACTGGAACGGACTCACGAAGCATCTGATTGCTTTTTTGGCTGCGTATCAAACGTTTGCAGACCAAAAACACGCCTAAGGGAACTCCCCTTGTAGAAGTAAACCAAAAAACCAATACCCGAATCCCTATGGATCAAACCATCTATTTATTTCTGATTACTTCATTATCGATATTGCTCCTGCTGGTATTGGTAATGAAACTGAAAGTACATGCGTTTATTTCCTTACTTCTCGCCAGCTGTTTTGTAGGCCTGGCAGCGGGAATGCCGTTTCCGCAGTTGCTATCCAGTTTACAAAAAGGGATGGGGGATATCCTTGGGTTTATTACCATCGTTGTTGGGTTGGGTGCCATCCTTGGGAAATTGCTTGAAGTATCCGGTGGTGCACAGACCATGGCACATTTTCTGATTCGGGGCTTTGGTGAAAAACGCACTTCCTGGGCCTTGATGCTTACCGGTTTCATTGTATCCATACCGGTTTTTTTGGACGTGGGTTTTATTATTCTTATTCCGCTGGTATATGCCCTGGCCCACAAGGCGAAAAAATCATTGCTGCATTTTGCGGTGCCCTTACTGGCAGGCATGGCGGTAACGCACGCGTTTATCCCACCGACTCCTGGGCCGGTGGCGGTCGCCGAAATCATCAGTGCGCCACTTGGCTGGATGATTCTTTTTGGTGCAGTCATTGGCTTGCCCTGCGCCATTCTTGCAGGTCCGGTATTTGGTGGGTTTATTTCAAAACGAATCTTCGTTCCGGTTCCTGCACACATTGAGTTTGCAGATACCGAAGAAACAAATGCCAGTAAGCGTGATTTTTTTACGATTGCCTTTATCATTGTGCTGCCGCTGTTTTTGATACTGATCGCAACTTCTTCGGACATGTTTGTGGACATGGGCTACTTTGATGGGGAGGCTTATCTCGTTCAATTGCTGCAGTTTTTAGGACATCCCTTTATCGCATTGACCATCGCCACGCTAGTGGCTTCTTATTTCCTGGGTTTTAGAAAAGGATTTAAGGCAAAACAACTGTTGGAATTTTCCGATAAAGCCCTTGCGCCTGCGGGATTGATCATTGTCATTACCGGTGCGGGTGGCATGTTTAAAGAAATTCTGGTACAGAGTGGAGCGGGAGAGGCACTGGCAGCGGTGTTTATTGCGTATAATGTAGCCCCGATTGTCATGGCTTATTTGATTGCCGTAGTCATTCGGGTTATTCAGGGTTCGGCTACTGTTGCCATGGTGACAGCAGCTGGCATGATCGCTCCTGTTATAAGTGGCATGGATTACTCCGACCCGCAAAAAGCGTTGATAGGTATTGCTATTGCGGCCGGTTCGTGCATACTTTCCCACGTGAACGACAGCGGATTCTGGTTGGTGAAGAAATACCTGGATATCTCGGAAAAAGAAACCCTGCAGACCTGGACCGTTTTGGAAACCATCATTTCTCTGACTGGTTTTGTTCTGGTTTTGCTGCTATCTTTGGTAATTCAGTAAGGATCCATCGAAACAATGTAACGAACCCAATAACATGAAAATCTACCGAACCAAAAATGGAATTGTAGTTGAGAAAAACCAGGAACTTTACGCGGTAAACGAACAGGACTGGGACGCTTTTATCAACGACGACGACCTGTACCAGAAACTGGCCCGGCTATTGGTCGATAAAAAGCCGGATGCTCAGGCACACGACTGGATAACTACCGGCTTGCTACCGCCGATTGCCAACCAGGAAGTTTGGGCCAGTGGAGTGACCTACTACCGCAGTAAACTCGGTAGACAAGAGGAATCAAAAGACAGCGGAGGAGGTACCTTTTACGAAAAGGTGTACCTGGCCGAACGTCCGGAGTTGTTCATGAAGTCCACCGGACAACGCGTGGTGGGACATTTGCAAAACGTGCGCATTCGAAAAGATTCTATCTGGAATGTACCCGAACCAGAACTGACGTTGCTGATTTCCAGCTCGGGTAAAATTCTGGGATACACCATTGGTAACGACATGAGTTCCAGAAGCATTGAAGGGGAAAATCCGCTGTACTTGCCCCAGGCAAAGGTGTATGATGGGGCCACCTCCCTTGGCCCTTGCGTTTTTGTAAGTAGCGAACCGCTACCAGCAAGTACCACCATTGCTTTGGAAATTATCCGCGATAGTAGCCTTGTTTTTAGTGATTCCATCACCATCGATCAAATCAAGCGAAGTTTTGCACAGTTGGTTGAGTTTCTATACAGGGAGTATTCGTTTCCTTCCGGAGCTTTTCTGATGACGGGTACAGGTATTGTTCCGGACCAGTCTTTTACCCTTCAGCCGGGGGATAGTATCAAGATTCACATAGAAGGCATCGGAACACTTATCAATGCGGTAGACCAGACGGAAATGCACCAGAAGCGTGGCTGACCGCCGCTAAGTAGCTACGGTAGGGGAGGTTAAATCCTCCATCTGTCCGGGTACCAAAAAGCGGCCCGATGCATTCGAAATTTTAAATGGTTTGTTCCTAACCAAGTCAATTATTTTACTTAATTTTGAATCCCATAAGAATATAAACAAAATTTCATTCAAGCGTTCTTATGGGTTTGTCTACGAAACACATCTTTATCACCGGAGGGGTTACCTCCTCCCTTGGAAAGGGAATAATTGCGGCATCTTTGGCCAAACTCCTGCAGTCCAGGGGGATTTCTGTTACCATCCAAAAATTTGATCCGTATCTGAATATTGATCCAGGTACCCTGAATCCCTACGAACACGGAGAGTGTTACGTGACCGAGGATGGTGCAGAAACTGACTTGGATCTGGGTCACTACGAGCGGTTTTTGAATGCCGCCACTTCCCAGGACAATAATGTCACCACCGGCCGTATTTACAACAATGTCATCACCAAGGAACGGAAAGGGGAGTTTTTAGGGAAAACGGTACAAGTAGTGCCCCACATTACCGACGAAATCAAAAATAATTTTTACAAGCTTGGGAAAGACGGCAAATACGATGTTATCATTACCGAAATCGGCGGGTGTGTGGGCGACATTGAGTCCCTGCCTTTTGTGGAAGCAGTGAGGCAGGCAAGGTGGGATTTGGGCCCCAATAATATTCTAGTCATTCACCTGACCTTGATTCCGTACCTTTCGGCAGCAAAGGAACTGAAAACAAAGCCCACGCAGCATTCCGTAAAGCAACTGTTGGAGGCCGGAGTGCAACCGGATATTTTGGTTTGCCGCACGGAACATCACTTGCCGGTGGATGTGAAAAAGAAAATCGCGCTTTTTTGCAACGTTCAATTGAATTGCGTGATAGAAGCGATGGATGCCGACTCCATTTACGACGTTCCGCTGTTGATGAAAAAAGAACGCCTGGACGAGCGGGTGTTGAGCAAGCTAAAGATTTCCTCCAAGACCAACACCGAATTGGAGCAATGGAAAGATTTTTTGGGAAAACTCAAAAATCCGACCATGGAGGTAGACATTGCCTTGATCGGCAAATACGTTTCTCTTCCCGATGCCTACAAATCGATCATTGAATCGTTCATACATGCCGGTACCTCGCTGGAATGCAAGGTCAACCTTCATTTAATTTCCTCCGAGGAGGTCAATAAAGACAACGTAGCAAAGAAGCTGACGGATATGGACGGAGTCCTTGTTGCACCGGGTTTTGGTATCCGGGGTTTGGACGGAAAGCTCGAAGCAGCTAAATTTGCGCGGGAAAATGAGGTGCCCTATTTCGGGATTTGCCTGGGTATGCAGATTGCGGTTATTGAATTCGCGAGGAATGTATTGGGGTTATCGGAAGCCTCTTCCACGGAGATCAATCCCGATTGCAAGGATCCGGTGATTTTTCTGATGGCGGAGCAAAAGGACATTACACAAATGGGCGGTACGATGCGGTTGGGAGCGTATCCTTGCGAATTGGTAAAGGGGACCAAAGCCATCGCTGCCTATGGCAAGCAAAAGGTGACTGAGCGGCACCGACATCGGTACGAGTTTAACAATAAGTACCTGAAAGAGTTTGAAAAACACGGAATGATCGCTTCCGGAAAAAATCCGGACAAAGGACTGGTAGAAATCATCGAGCTAAAAGAGCATCCCTGGTTTGTCGGTACCCAATTTCATCCGGAATACAAAAGCACGGTATTGAACCCACATCCCTTGTTTGTACGATTTATCAAGGCGGTAGGGGAATGCAAACAAAATAAGTCTTAATTGAACATAGCATTGGATAACAGATTTTGCGATCTGTCACGTAAACGATTAAAACATGGATAAAAATCAAGCGACTGGACTTATTCTTTTCGCAGCGGTCATATTGGTCTATTCGCTCTTTTTTGCCAGTGGACCCGAGCCAATCACCGAGCCTCAAACCGACGCTGCCACCCAGGTGCAATCGAAATCTTCGGATGAAGAGGATGTGGAGCAATTGGGAGAAGGGGCCCAAAGCGATAGTCTTAAAAACCTTTCCGATCAGCGAAAATACGGGAATTTCTCCAGTTTGGTTAGGGGTGAAGAACGGCTGTTTACCCTCGAAAACGAAGACCTAAAAGTAACCGTTTCCAGCAAGGGAGGAGAGATCCAAACGGTAGAGGTAAAGGGATTCAAAACCTATGATCAACAGGACCTAATTCTTTTTGATCAGGAATTTGGTGAACTGGAATACGAAATCAACGCGAGGGAAGGGAAAATCGGGCTGAATGATTTGTATTTTGAGGGAAGCCAGTCCGTTTCTGGTTCCGATGAAGACCGGGTAGATCAATTGGTGTTTACCGCCAATGTGGGGTCAGGTAGTTTGAAACGAAGCTATCGGCTTCCAGCCGCCGGTTATCAGTTGTCCCATGCATTGGAAACGTCGGGTTTGGACGCCCTGGTCTCGGATGAAATCGTCACTGTAAATTGGAAAACTGATTTGCCGGTACTGGAAGAAGACATGCTGGAATCCCGTCGGAAGACCTACATGAATTTCTACACCGTTGGCGAAGATTACGATTACCTGACCACGGGTGATTCGGAAGATGCCCAGCAGATTGGGGAGCCATTGAAGTGGGTTGCATTCAAGCAGCGATTCTTTACCGCCGGTATCATCGCCAATCAGCAATTTCTGGAAGGTAACCTGGCCCAGGAAACACCGCTTGATGCCTCAGCTGTCAAGCGGATGTATGCGACCCTGCGCATGCCAGTAAACGAGGAGGTAAGTTATTATTTTGGTCCGAATAATTACAAAATTTTAAAGCAGGTTACCCCCGAATTCGATAAAAACGTCGACATGGGCTATGTGTTTGTCAGCTGGGTAAACAAATACATCATCGTGAACCTGTTTCACTGGTTGGAAAACTTTTTTGATAATTACGGAGTCATCATCATTTTGATCGTGTTCATCATCAAGTTATTTCTCCTTCCATTGACCTACAAATCCTATATCGGGATGGCAAAGATGCGGGTCATCAAACCGGAAATCGATGAGTTGAAGGAGAAATACGGGGACGACCAGACCAAAATGCAGCAGGAGCAAATGAAATTGTTTGGTCAGTTGGGGGTCAGTCCCATCTCCGGTTGTTTGCCCATGGTCTTGCAAATGCCTTTTCTACTGGCCATGTTCTTTTTCTTCCCAAATTCGATTGAATTGCGGCAAGAGTCCTTTCTATGGGCGCATGACTTATCCACCTACGATTCGATTGTGAATCTACCGTTTACGATCCCTTTTTATGGATCCCATGTCAGCCTTTTCACCCTGTTGATGACCCTATCGCAGATCGCGTATACGCATTTCAACAACCAACTCACCACTGCCCAGGGGCCAATGAAAAACATCGGATACATCATGCCGGTTGTGTTTATGTTTGTTTTAAACTCATTTCCTGCCGCCTTGAGCTTTTATTACTTCGTGTCAAACATGGTGACGTTTGGTCAGCAAGCCTTGATCAAGCAGTTTGTAGACGATTCGAAAATCCGACAGAAAGTAGAAGAGAGCAAAGCAAAAAACGCAAATAAGAAGAAATCGAAATTTCAGCAGCGTATCGAGCAAGCCATGAAGGCTGCGGAAAGTAAAAAGGCAGAACCAGCCAAAAAGAAGGGTCGGCAAAAATAAGTTGTCGGATGTACAACATGGAAAGGCGTGAATAATTTCATGCCTTTTTTTATTCCCCGTCTCTGAAGGAGTACCGATATATCCGGCTGTAACGTTGCTAGTCTGTTGGAATACAGGGGACTAGTAGTTTTCCACCGGCCCATGTGGATAAGTACCTGACGGTAGTTCCGATTAAAATGATATATTTGTAACACTATCAGGACTTGAAAAATCAAAAATCAATGATTGAATTAACGTATTTTGGTCATTCTACCTTCTTGATGGGAGTTAATGGGAAAAAGATTCTATTTGACCCATTTATTTCACCCAATTCACTCGCGAAGGAGGTGGCGATTGACGATTTACGTCCGGATTACCTGCTCGTAAGCCACGGGCACGAGGATCATGTAGCGGACGTGGAACGAATTGCCAAAAACAGCGGCGCAATGTTGGTGTCCAATTTTGAAATTGTATCCTGGTTTCAAGAAAAAGGGATTCGCAATGCTCATCCTTTAAACCATGGAGGCGCTGTAAATTTCGATTTTGGACGTGTAAAATACGTGAATGCCATTCATAGTAGCACCATGCCGGACGGTGCGAGTGGGGGAAATCCCGGTGGATTTGTCGTTGAATCGGATGCAGGCACGTTTTATTACGCGGGGGACACCGCCCTGACCTACGATATGAAATTAATCGCAGATTCTTTTGCCATTGATTTTGCTGTATTGCCTATAGGGGATAACTTTACGATGGGCATAGAAGATGCCGTAAAGGCTGCTGATTTCGTGGGCACGGAAACGATCGTAGGTATGCACTACGACACGTTTCCCTATATTACCATTGATAAAGAAGCAGCCCGACAAATTGCCCGGGATGCGGGCAAAGAACTGATCGTGCTTCAACTAGGAGAAAGTATTACGCTTTAAGAAATAATGGGAAAAGTAATCGCTATTGCCAACCAAAAAGGAGGGGTGGGTAAAACCACCACCGCCATGAATCTGGCAGCCAGTCTGGCTGTTTTGGAATACAAAACACTTGTGATCGATGCAGACCCGCAAGCCAATACCACCTCGGGACTCGGCTTTGACCCAAAGTCTATCGAGACCAGTATTTACGAATGCATGGTCAATGAAAACGAGATCGAAGACATCATCATTTCCACCGAAATCGACAACTTAGATCTGGTCCCTTCGCACATCGATCTGGTCGGTGCAGAAGTGGAAATGGTAAATCTGGAAAACCGGGAGGAAAAAATGCGCGCGGTGATTGAGGGAATTCGGGACAAGTACGAATTCATTATCATCGATTGTTCACCTTCGCTCGGATTGATCACCATTAATGCGCTGACGGCGGCAAATTCTGTGATTATCCCTGTTCAGTGCGAATATTTTGCCCTGGAAGGCCTGGGAAAATTATTGAATACCATCAAGATCATCCAAACCAGGCTTAACCAGGACCTCGAAATTGAGGGTATCTTACTGACGATGTACGATGTTCGGTTGAGACTGTCCAACCAGGTTGTGGAGGAGGTGCAAATGCACTTCAAGAACATGACGTTTGAAACCATCATCCCGCGAAATGTGAAGTTAAGTGAGTCGCCAAGCTTTGGCATGCCGGTCGTTGCATTTGACGCTACGGGCAAAGGAGCCGTGGCTTACCTGAATCTTGCCAATGAAATTGCTACCAAAAATGGAATGGCAAAGGTAAATTGATTAGTTAATACGAAATGGCAGTAAGCAAAACAACAAAAAAACGAGGTGCCCTTGGAAAAGGGTTGGGAGCCTTGCTTCAGGATTCTCCCCAAAAAGGTAAAGGAGAGGAAGAGGCAGCCCACCCGGTTGCGGGTATTTTTGAAATTGGCCTGGAAGAGATACAGGTAAATCCCTTTCAGCCCCGAACGCATTTTGATAAGACGGCACTTGAAGAGTTGGCGGAGTCCATTCGGGTTCAAGGCATCATTCAGCCGATTACGGTACGCAAACTTGCGGAAGGTGAATACCAGCTTATCTCTGGTGAACGTAGGTACCAGGCCTCCAAAATTGCAGGATTGGAAAAGATTCCCGCTTACGTTCGCCTGGCCAACGATCAGCAGATGCTGGAAATGGCCTTGATCGAGAACATACAGCGCGAAAACCTGAATGCGCTTGAAATTGCCCATTCCTACCAGCGTTTGCTTTCCGAATGTGATTTGAAGCAGGAGCAACTGGGCGACCGGGTGGGAAAAAATCGTACCACGGTAAACAACTACCTGCGATTGCTAAAGTTGCCGCCGGACATACAAGCGGGGATTCGTGATCAGAAGATCAGCATGGGGCATGCCAGAGCCCTCATCAATATTGAGGATGTAGACAAGCAGTTGGCCATCTTTAAGCGAATGGTGACGGAAGAATTAAGCGTGAGGAAGGTCGAGGCCCTGGTGAAGGAGTTGAACGAGGGCCAGGAAAAGAAGGAAGCACCTGAGGCCTCCAACTTGGATCCGGTAAAAAAATACGAAATCAATAAGCTCCAGCAAAAGCTGGCCTCCCATTTCGGGACCAAAGTTTCCTTGAAAGCGGATCAGAAGGACAAAGGAGAAATTAAAATACCTTTTCATTCGACCAGCGATCTCAACAGAATTTTGGAAATTCTTGATTTGATCTGAGTGAAATGGCCGTCACATTTTGTACGTGATCGTTTTCGTGGCGGGCTTTTTTTTACCTGCTGCGTACTGTTGCTTTGTTGCTTCTGCCTGGCGCACCCTGGGATGGCCCAGGAAGAAGGCCCCGTATCGGTTTTCGAACCAGATTCCTTATCGGCAGAGCCCCCGCAAAATGTTAAAAATCCTAAAAAAGCAGTACTTTTATCATTAATTGTTCCCGGTGCGGGCCAGGTGTATAATGAAAAAGTCTGGAAATTGCCTTTACTTTACGGAGGCGTTGCCACGGCTGTGTATTTTTTGGAGTTCAATAACCGAAGGTACCAGGAGTTTTTGGTAGCCTTGGAAATTGTACGGGAGGGTACAGAGCCCAGTCCTTTTCCCAACCTAAACGAGGACGGGATTATTCGGAATGTCAATTACTGGCGCAGAAACCGGGATGCCATGTACATGGTTTTTGGAGCGATTTACGCATTGGGTGCGGTAGATGCATTTGTGGATGCCCATTTATCGAGTTTCGATGTCAGCGATGACTTGAGTATCAAATTGGAACCTTCCGTGCAGCCAACCCTGGCAAGCAACAGCGCAGTCGGTTTAGCCATAAAAATAAACTTCTAATATGAACATATTGATTTTGGGGTACGGCAAAATGGGGAAAATCATCAGCCAGTTAGCCGAAGAAAGGGGCCACCGGATTGTGGCAAAGATAAACATTGACAATGTCTCGGACCTGGCGCATGTTGATGCAGCGGACGTTGATGTTGCCATCGAGTTTAGTCAGCCCGAATCAGCTGTGGGAAACATCACTTGGTGTATCGAACATCGCGTGCCGGTGGTGGTCGGAACGACGGGATGGATGGATAAAAAAATGGACGTAGAAAAAGCCTGTAAAGCAACGGATGGTACGGTCTTTTATGCGTCTAATTTCAGCATCGGTGTCAACATCTTTTTTAAAGTGAATGCTTTTCTAGCCAGCCTGATGAATGAGCAGGATGCGTACCAGGCGTCCATAGAGGAAATCCACCATACAGAAAAAAAAGATGCTCCAAGTGGCACAGCCATCAGCCTGGCCGAGGGGCTTCTCGAAAATAACCGGCAGTATCAAAGCTGGCAATTAGCAGGCGATGCTCCCATGTCCTCGGGTGTTTTGCCCATTACTGCCAAACGTATCGACCCTGCCCCAGGTACCCATACGGTGAGTTACGCTTCTGCCATCGACGATATCAGCATCCGGCATACCGCTCACAGTCGAGAAGGATTTGCTTTGGGAGCAGTGCTGGTTGCCGAATGGTTGCCGGGCAGGAAAGGGATGTTAACCATGAATGACTTTTTGAAATTTTAACACTACTAAAAAAATGAGTCAAGAAAGAAAGAATAAATCAGCCGTAAGAGAATGGGTAGACGCCCTACTGTTTGCGGTCATAGCGGCAAGTCTGATTCGATGGCTTCTGCTGGAGCCCTTTACGATCCCGACAGCCTCCATGGAAAAATCGCTCCTCGTGGGTGATTTTCTATTTGTCAGCAAGATGCACTACGGCACCCGGGTGCCTAAAACCATTTTGCAGGTACCGCTTACCCACCAGAAAATATGGGGAACGGAAATACCATCGTATTCGGAGGCCATTCAGCTACCGTATTACCGGCTTCCGGGCTTCACTTCCATTCAGAGAAACGATGTAGTGGTTTTTAATTACCCGGAGGAGTTTCAGTACCCGGTGGATTTAAAAACCAACTACATCAAGCGGGCAGTTGGTGCACCGGGCGATGTAATTGAAATCCGGGAAGCAAAACTTTTTGTAAACGGAGAATCCGCCGCGGTGCCGGAGGAGATGCAATTTTCCTACGATCTGACCACAAACCGCCCGTTAAATGCCGATTTTTTTGATCGGTATGGTATCAATCCGGACAGCTATTTCCCCTTTTCCGATAATTCGGGGTATTTCATTTTTGCGACCGAGGAAATGGTGCGTGAGCTGGAAGCATCGCCTGCCGTCACCTCGGTAAAAAAGCGGGTGAGTAAACCTGGGCAGGGCGACCCCAATATTTTTCCGGATGGCGCCTACTATGGCTGGAATAAAGATAATTTTGGACCGTTGGAAATTCCCGCAGAAGGCACCACCATATCGCTTACCGAAGATAACGTACGTCGCTATGCCTATACCATTGAGAAATTTGAGGGTCTGGAGGATTTGCAGATCGATGGTAACGAACTATTTATCGCGGGGCAGAAGCAAGAGACCTATACCTTTAAGCAGAATTATTATTTCATGATGGGAGATAACCGTCACGATTCGCTGGATTCCCGGTTTTGGGGTTTTGTACCGGAGGACCATGTGGTAGGAAAGGCATGGTTTTTGTGGTTGTCTCTGGAAAAACACAAGTCCATGTTTAATAAAATCCGATGGAATCGTTTTTTCAAGTCTATTGATTAATAGTTAAAAATGAGAAGTGAGTGGAAAGGCACCGGCACATGGCTGGTGCCTTTTTTTTACCAGTTGATGGGTGTTTGGCCCGTTTTTTCAAGATAGGCGTTTGCCTGGCTGAAATGACGGCAACCCAAAAAACCCCGGTGAGCAGAAAGTGGACTGGGATGGGGTGCGTAGAGTTTAAGGTGCCTGTCATCTGGGATGATTTGTGCCTTTTTCTGTGCATAGGCGCCCCAAAGCATGAACACCAGACCTTCTCTGTTTTCAGCTAACCGGGCTACAACCTGATCGGTAAACTCCTCCCAGCCTTTTTTTTGGTGGCTCCCGGCTTTATTGGCTTCCACCGTTAGGGTGGCGTTGAGCAGAAGTACTCCTTGCCTGGCCCACTTTTCCAAGTTGCCGTGTGGAGGAAACGGTAGGTCCAGATCACTTTTTAGTTCCTTAAAAATATTTACCAAAGAGGGTGGGAAGGGAATTCCTTCCTGTACCGAAAAGGAAAGACCATGCGCCTGTCCCGGCCCATGGTAGGGGTCTTGGCCCAGGATAACCACTCGGGTTTGCGGTACGGGACATAAGGCAAAGGCATTGAAGATATGCGATCCTTTCGGGTAAACCGTTGTACGGCGGTATTCCTGCTTAACAAACGCCGTAAGCGATTCGAAATAAGACTTGGAAAATTCCTCTTTTAGCAAGTCTTTCCAACTATTTTCTATTTTGACATCCATTAATAAAATTTCTATTGGTATATTTGTTTTGACAAGTCAAATTTCGAATAAGTTTTCGTAATACAAAACAGCATGGTAACTGCGATTACAGAGGGCATCAAGGTAAGTGTGGAAGCGACCTACCAAAAGGAATTTTCGAATCCAGGACAGCACCACCATGTCTTTACCTACAAAGTAACCATAGAAAACCACAGTGCCTTTACTATACAGCTGCTCAAAAGACGCTGGGAGATTTTTGATGCAGCCTCTACGCTGAAAATAGTCGAAGGAGAAGGGGTGGTTGGACAGCAGCCCGTATTGGAACCGGGCGGAAGTCATGCCTACATGTCCGGATGTAATTTAAAGTCCGGTATGGGTAAAATGAGAGGCAAATATATCATGGAAAAATTGCAGGATGGAAAATTGTTGACTGTGACCATTCCTGAATTTCAACTGATCGCCAATCTGTTTGACAATTGAATTGGCGGCATGTTTTTTCAGTTGTGGGAATACTTGCGGTATTTTTTAAAGAAGGAAAACGAACACAGCATCCATTCGCCCTATTATTTTCAGTGTTACCTGGGATTACAGGCTTATCTCAGGCAAAATAAAAAGGGCAATCGCAAACTGGAAGACCTTCGCCGATCTTTTCTTCACGAGGCCACCCGTATTGGCAGTAGGGACTATGGAGCGGGGTCGCGTTGGCTGGGCAGGGGCGACAGAAAGGTGTCGACGGTAGCAAGACGGGTCATCTCTCCCTTACGCACTTCCTTGCTTTACAGCTATTTTTGTCAACTGACCCCTGCGGCGAACGTGTTGGATTTGGGTACTTCGTTGGGAATCAATACCGGTTATTTGGCGAAGCAGGTATCCGGAACGCTGTATTCCTTTGAAGGAGACCCCAATTTGCTCGCGTTGGCAAGCGCCCATCTGGGTCAGTTTCCAACTATTCGCCTGGTTCCGGGCAATCTGGATAAAACCCTGGAAAACGTCGTGCGCAGACTGGATAGCATTGATTTCGTCCTGATGGATGCCAATCATCGGTTTGACCCAACGATGGCCTATTTTCGTACAATTTTTCCCAAATTGCACGAGTCAAGTATCGTCGTTGTAGCGGACATATATTGGTCGCGAGACATGAAACGGGCCTGGGAACAATTAAAAGGCTGGCCGGGAGTCTCAGGGAGCCTGGATTTTTTTGCATGCGGAATTCTATTTTTTCGGCCGGGCAGCAGTAGCACACACCTCGTATTGGATGTATAAAGCTGATTTTTTTTGGTTTGTATTTTGAGGGAGTAATACAATGTATAAATTTGTTCCTGAAGCTCACTGTTGTGGGGGCGTTGGGTAGGTGTAAAACTTGGTCTGATAATTGAATAGGTGTAAGATGAATCGGAAGGGATAGCTCCCTCAACCTATAACCTGCGAAAGACATACATGCGCAACTGGAGTAATTGAATTTTCCAAAAAGCTATGACACAAGGAGAGTTGCCTGATAAAAAGTTCTCCGGAACGGAGAACGGAAAAAATATCCTGATTGTTGTTTTGATCATTTTGGTGATTTTAAGCGGATGGAGGTTATTTAATGACCACCGTGAAAAGTCAAAGAAAAATGAAGAGATCCTTATCTTGACAGAAGACAACAGCGAGTTAAATATCCGATTGGACTCCATGACCTTTCAATTGGATTTGAGAATTCAAGAAATCGAACGCCTTGGTGGAAATGTGGACTCGCTGATCCAAATCAAGGAACAGTTGGTGCGGGAAAGGCAATTGGAAATCAATCGGACGGCAGCAGAGATTGCCACTCTTAATGCGCAAATCGATACCTATTCTGGGCTACTAAAGCAAAAAGATGGCGATATCCTTCGGTTGCGGGAACAAAACCAGCAACTGTTTTCGGAAAACCGGGAATTGAAAAGCAGCAAGGCGGAGGTGGAAGAAGAGGTCGTCAAACTGAATAGTAGAACAGACGAGTTGGAACAGAAAGTTACCCTGGCCTCGCAATTAAAGGCCGAAAACATTCGCGTCGCGGCGGTCAATTCCCGGGGACGTGAGCGCGAAGATGAATTTCGGAACCGGCAGCTAAGTAAATTAAAAGTGTCGTTTTTTATCGCTGAGAACAACGTGGCGCCCGAAGGAATTCGTGATGTATACGTTCAAGTTCTCACGCCCAATGAGCAGGTTATTTTTGATATTGCCAAAGGTTCCGGGACCTTTGAGCTGGATGGAAAAGAAGTTTTTTATACGGCTAAACAAGATTTTATTTTCACCAATAGTCAGCAGCAACTGACCTATTACTACGAAAAGGGAAGCGATTACGCCAAAGGCCTGTATACGGTGAAAGTGTTTTCAGGGGGCGCTGAAATCGGACGTAGTAGCTTTGAAGTAAAATAAACCATTGTTTTTTTGTTTATTGGTGGTTAAACCCTAATTTTGCAACCTGTTTTAGAATAACAATTAAAAATTGTAAAAGAATGTTCCAAAAAAATTATGAAACGGTATTCATCCTTACTCCCGTTTTGTCTGAAGTTCAGATGAAGGATACCGTAGACAAGTACGTAGGCTTGTTGAAAGAATTGGGAGCAGATGTGATCAACGTAGAGAATTGGGGGCTGAAAAAGCTAGCGTATCCGATTCAGAAAAAAACCACCGGTTTTTACGTATTGGTAGAGTACAAGGCCGATCCAACCACAATTAAGAAGTTTGAGCTGGATTTCCGTAGAGACGAAACCGTCTTGAGATTTTTGACCACTGTCATGGACAAGCATGGAATTGTTTATGCGGAGCGACGAAGAAAAGGAGAATTCAACAAAAAAACTGAAGCTAAGGAGGAGCCAGCAAAATGACATTAAAAAACGAACCCATCAATAGAGAGCAGACCAGGAAAAAATACTGTCGATTCAAAAAACTTGGCATCAAGTATATCGACTACAAGGATCCCAACTTCCTGTTGAAATTTGTGAACGAGCAAGGTAAGATTCTTCCGCGAAGACTTACAGGTAACTCTGCGAAATACCAGAGAAAAGTGGCCCAGGCCATCAAAAAAGCCAGGCATTTGGCTTTGTTGCCGTATGTAGCAGATGGATTGAAATAAAATCTTCTGTATCCTTCACCAATTAAAATTAGTACACTAAATGGAAGTTATCTTAAAAACGGATATAAAAGGACTTGGCTATAAAAACGACCTGGTGGAAGTGAAGCCAGGTTACGGCCGAAATTATCTAATCCCCCAAGGCTTTGCCGTGTTGGCTACTTCATCCAACAAGAAAATATTGGAAGAAAATATCAAGCAAGCCGCCCACAAAGCAGAGAAAATCAAAACCGAAGCCGAGGCAGTCGCCGGTAAAATCGATGCGTTGACGCTCGAAATCAAAGCGAAAATCGGAGATTCTGGCAAGATTTTTGGAAAAGTTACCACCCTTCAGCTTTCGGATGCACTCGCAGAAAAAGGCATTGAGGTAGATCGTAAAAAAATTGCCATTACGCAACCGGTGACCACTTCTGGAGAATACGAAGCAGAGGTTGATCTTCACAGGGAAGTGAAGACTTCCATCAAATTTGTCGTCGTAGCAGAATAAGGAAGTCATTCCAATCAACGCATGAAAAGCCGGGTTTTTCCCGGCTTTTTTCGTTAGTCCCAACTACTTTTTAGGATCGGTTCGTTTTCCGGTATTTCGTAGGTTTTTTTCCTGGGAAATGCTTGAACCTGAATCCTACAGCGACGGCCTTCAGGGATAATTGCATTACCGCTTTTGTTCCTCCCAGGCATTGGTTATTTTGCTGTTCGAACGAACGATCATGAGAAGTTTCAGAACCGAGTTTACGATTGACCCCTGCCCGGAAAAGGTAGGGCATTCCGGCAGCCTGCTAACGATCGGCTCCTGTTTTTCAGAAGCGATAGGCGAAAAATTGCTGCAAAGCAAATTTGACGTGCTTGCCAATCCCTTCGGCGTGATCTACAACCCCATTTCCATCCTTGAGCTGCTGGAGTGTTCACTTCGTGAAACGCCTCTGGCGGAGAAGCACTACCTGCAATCGCATGCCAGGTTTTACCATTTTCAAGCCCATTCCCGGCTAAGTGGCGCTTCAAGGGAGGAACTACAGGTACTTCTGGAAAAAGCGCAACAGGACACCCTTCGGCACTTACAGGCCAGCAGTCACCTGTTTATTACCTTTGGAACCGCATTTGTTTTTCGACACGTTCCGAGCAATGCGCTGGTAGCCAATTGCCACAAGGTGCCGCAGAAGCAGTTTAAAAAGGAGCTATTAACACTGGAGCAAATGCGGGTGGCGTTTGACCGCTTTTACAAGATCCTCCGGCAGGTTTGTCCAAAAGTGCAACTGGTATTTACAGTAAGTCCCGTCCGGCATATCCGGGACGGGATTACAGCAAATCAGGTAAGCAAAAGTTTGCTTCGCCTATTCTGCGAGCAACTTGCCCGTGATTATTCCAATGTTTTTTATTTTCCGGCATACGAAATCATGATGGATGACTTGCGGGATTATCGGTTTTATAAAGATGACCTCATCCACCCAAATTCCATGGCAGAAGCGTATATTTGGGAGAAGTTCCAGGATTGCTTTTTTGACCGATCTACACAGAATCTGGTCAAAGAAATCGAGCAAATCCAGCGCAGCTTGAGTCACAGGCCGTTTGAGCCGATTTCGCAGCAACATGGCGTATTTCTGAGGAAATTGGCTCATCAGATCCAACAATTACCACAAAGGCTGGATTTTAGCTCCGAACTGGCGGCCATTACCGATCAGCTAAATCAAATTGAAAATTAGTAGTACCCCATCAAATCGCGCAAATGAAAACCAATAGACTTATCCAGAGCCAAAGCCTTTACCTAAAGCAGCATGCCTCCAATCCGGTAGACTGGTACCCCTGGGGAGAAGAGGCACTTCAAAAAGCACGGACGGAAAACAAACCCATCCTGGTAAGTATTGGCTATTCGGCCTGTCACTGGTGCCACGTGATGGAAAAGGAAAGCTTTGAAGATCAGGAAGTGGCGGAGCTCATGAACGAGCACTTTGTGGCCATAAAGATAGATCGCGAAGAGCGTCCGGATTTGGATAACCTCTACATGGAAGCCGTTCAATTAATGGGTCTGCAAGGCGGTTGGCCGCTGAATGTGTTTCTGATGCCGGACCAACACCCCTTTTATGGCGGCACTTATTTTCCGAAAAATCAATGGGTAAAGGTGCTTTCCGGCATTTCAACAGCTTTTGCCCAACAATACGAGGAGCTGGCCCGAAGTGCAGCCGGATTTGGAAAGAGTCTGGGCACGTCCCTGGTAGAAAAATACGGTTTGTCGCTTGATGCTTCTCCCTTTGATCCAGGAAAGGTTCGGGAAATTGGCGCTAAAATTATGGAAGGCTATGACCCGGTTTGGGGTGGCTTGAAGCGCGTACCGAAATTTCCCATGCCGGCTATTTGGGCATTTTTGCTGGATTTGGCCATTTTGGATCAGCAGCATGACCTGGGCGAAAAGGTGTGTTACACGCTAAAAAAAATCGGCATGGGGGGAATCTACGATCACCTGGGAGGTGGGTTTTGCCGCTACAGCGTGGATGGAGAATGGTTTGCACCGCATTTTGAGAAAATGCTGTACGACAATGGTCAGCTGCTCTCCCTGTATGCGAAAGCGTATCAGTACAGCGGAGATCTTTTTTTTAGCGAGAAAGTGCGTGAGACAATCGATTGGCTGACGCGGGAAATGAAGAGTCCGGAGAATGGGTTTTATGCGGCTCTGGATGCCGATAGCGAAGGGAAGGAGGGGAAGTATTACGTGTGGACGGCTGAGGAAATCAAGGAGGTACTGGGCGGGGACCGCGGTTGGTTTGGCCGGCTGTATGGCATCAAAAGCGAGGGCAACTGGGAATCCGGTGAAAATATCCTTTTCCAAAAAGAATCCTATGCGGCGATTGCCGATTCCTTGGGTCTGGGTGAAAGGGAATTTGTCAAACGGCTCAATGAGATCAAAGCAAAGCTGTTTGCACACAGAAACAAGCGGGAACGGCCCGGACTGGATGATAAAATTATCAGCGGCTGGAACGGCTGGGTCATTCAGGGTATATGCCAGGCGTATCATGCACTCGGTGAGGCATCCTATCGGGACCAGGCCCTTGCTAGCGGGGAGTTTATCTGGAGCAAGATGGTAGCGGGCGACGAGTTGTTTCGCAATTATAAAAATGGAAAGGCGTATACATCCGGTTTTTTGGAAGACTATGCAGCGGTTATTCAGGCCTTTCTTTCTCTGTATACGCTTTCTTTTGACCAGAAATGGCTCGACCGCTCCGAGCGGTTGCTTGAACGGGCCATGGAACGATTTTTTGATGATTCCGATGGCTTATTCTTTCTGAATGACCCCGGCCAGGAAAAGTTAATCGCCGATAAAAAGGAGATTTTTGATAACGTAATTCCCTCTTCCAATGCCGTTATGGCGCGGAATTTACATCGCATGGGGATTTATTATTACCGGCAACGGTACGTAGATCAGGCCGAGAAGATGTTGCAGTTGGTACAGGGTATCCTCCTGCAGGAGCCCTCCTTTCTGGCTTATTGGGCTTCGTTTTACCTGGAAAAATCCATTCCCACGGCCGAAATCGCCATTCTTGGGCCAGATGCTGCTGAAAATGGCCTGATTTGGCAGAAGGGGTACCGTCCGAATACGGTATTGGCCGCAGCGTCAACGACCGCGGACTTGCCGTTGCTACAAGACAAGCCCCTGGATGCCAACCGATTTTTTGTTTGTTTCAACAAGACCTGCAAGCAACCCGTTGCGCGTTTGCAAGAAGCGCTGGATCAGTTACCAAACCTACCCCAAACGAGCTGATTTTGGAAGACCTTTTTGCGCATAGCTACCCCGGAACCAGCGCCAAAACGCTGTTTGCGGACGTGATCTTACCGGTGCCTATTCCGAAATGGTTTACCTATAAGGTGGAACGGGAATTTCAGGACCGAATTGGTATCGGCTACCGCGTGATGGTCCGTTTTGGAAATACGAAGATTCTCACCGGCATCGTGGCAAGGGTGCACCAAAAAGCTCCCGAAGCCTACCTGGCCAAACCTCTGTTGGATGTTCTGGACGATTTTCCGGTGGTCAACGCCTTGCAAATCAAATTTTGGAACTGGATGGCCAGCTATTATTGCTGTCACATCGGAGAAGTCATGCATGCGGCACTTCCCAGCGGACTGAAACTTTCCACGGAAAGCCGGGTACAGGTACATCCGGACTTCGATCCCGAAGCACCGGGATTTCCGATGGATGAGCGGGAATTGCTGGTGTTGGAAACCCTGGCCAAACACGACGAAATGAAGGTGGAGCAGTTTGAACAGCTTTTGCCAGGGAAAATCAGCCATAAAATCATCAAGAGCCTGCTGACAAAGGGAGCCGTTTTGCTTTACGAATCCGTACGGGAAAAATACAGCCCGAAGACGGAGCAGCGGATTCGCCTGGCGCAACAATACCTTGCTGAGAAAGGATTGCTGCAGGAGTTGTTTGCTCAATTAAAAGGCAAGCAAAAGCAGGAAGAAGTCCTGCTGAAGTACCTGCAGGTACTGCCGGTATTTCAAAAACCGGAGCAAAATACCGGGGGAATTGTAAAATCGGTTTTGATCGACCATGGCTGCTCGCCAAGTTCCATCGATACCCTGGTGAAGAAAGGGATACTGGAGGCCTTCAAGGTGACGATAAGCCGGTTTGATGAGCTGGAAACCGGCCAGGATCAGGTGGAATTATCGCCCCTTCAGCAGCAGACCCTTGAAGAAATACAGCGTCAGTTTCAGGAAAAGCAAACCTTGCTGCTGCAGGGAATTACGGGTTCCGGGAAAACGGAAATCTACATCCAATTGATAAAAGAAGTACTGGAAAGTGGCTCCCAGGTACTTTTGCTGCTCCCAGAGATTGCCCTGACCACCCATTTGGTGTTTCGGTTAAAGAAAGTATTTGGAAGCAAAATGGGCGTGTTTCACTCGAAGTACTCCGATAACGAACGGGTGGAAGTCTGGCAAGGCGTGCTCAGTGGGAGGTTTAATTTTATAATTGGCGTACGTTCGTCCTTGTTTTTGCCCTTTGATAGTCTGGGGTTGGTAATCGTAGACGAGGAGCACGAGCCGTCCTACAAGCAATTTGATCCGGCACCCCGATTTCAGGCCCGGGATGCCGCCATCATGCTGGCCTGGATGCATCAGGCGAAGACGCTCTTGGGTTCGGCCACCCCGGCATTTGAATCCTTCTACAATGCCCAAACGGGGAAATATGGCTACGTTAGCCTTGAGAAACGCTATGGAAATGCCGAACTTCCTTACTTTCATCTGGCCGATATCCTCGCCGATAAGAAAAAGAACCTCCTCAAACTGGACTTTACCCGGATATTGCGGGAAAAGATACAGGAGGCGTTAAACAAGCAGGAGCAGGTCCTGATATTTCAAAATCGGCGGGGATATGCACCGTATCTTTCCTGCGAGGAATGCGGCTGGATTCCCGAATGCGAGCATTGCGACGTGAGCCTGACCTACCACCAATACCAGGAGGAACTCCGGTGCCATTATTGCGGATTTAAAGAAAAACTTCCAAAGGCCTGCCCCGCCTGCGGAAGCCATAAAATCACTACCGTAGGGGTAGGGACGGAGCGCATTGAAGAAAACCTTTCCCTGCTGTTTCCCGAAGCCCGAATTGCCCGAATGGATCTGGATACCACGCGCAGCAAATACGGGTACCAGCGTATCCTGGAAGACTTCGGCGCCGGCAATGTGGATATACTGGTGGGTACCCAAATGATCACCAAAGGACTCGATTTTGATAAGGTTTCGCTAGTGGGAGTTGTGGACGCTGACCGGATCCTTTATTTTCCGGATTTCAGATCTGGTGAGCGGGCATTTCAACAAATTACCCAGGTGGCGGGTAGGGCCGGGAGGCGGGAAAAAACAGGTGATGTAGTCATTCAAACGAGGCGTCCGGACCAACTGATTTTCAGACAGATAATGGCCGGTGATTACAGGGGTTTTTACCAGCAGGAGCTGCGGGAGCGGAAGCAGTTTTTTTACCCTCCCTTTGTCAAAAACATCAAGATCACCACCAAGCACAAAGACGTCAAAACCGCCGAGCAGGCGGCGCTACATCTGAAAAATCTGCTGGCTTCCATCGAGGCCAAAAAGATTTTGCTGGGTCCGGAAAAATCCCTGATAGGAAAGATCAAAAACCTGTACCTGTTTGAACTGTGGATCAAGCTGGAAAAATCGGTTTCGGTGCAGGAGCAGTTTAAGGTGCAACTGATGGAAGCCATACGCACGCTTCAGGGAGACAGGAAATTCCGCCCGGTTCGGTTTTTGATAGACGTGGATCCGTTTTAATACCGGTCAATCCCCGTCTCGTTTTGGTTATTCGTTGGCATTCCAGATATCGTGTGTGGTTTTCCAACTGCCATCCGCCTGTCTTTCCAGGATGTTTAGGTATTTGGAGGTGGAGTACAGGGTGTCACCGGTACTTTTGGAAAACAGGGTAACCTTGGCAAAGCCTCTTCCAAATGCCAAATCCCCGTCTACGGTTACGTGTTCGTACCCACTTTCCAGCTCGGTGTGGTAGCTGTCAAAAATTTCTTGGTAGTAAGCGGCAACTGCTGCGGGTCCGGTCTTTTTTGGGCTATTGGGTGCCATCAGTACTGCGTCTTCGGTAAAATAGGCGGCGATACTGCCGGCATCACCCTCGTTGAAGGCATCGGCCCTTGCCTGACTCATGGCCTTGATGGCTGCCACGTCCGCTGCTTCCCCCGGCTGCGGGTTTTGACTACAGCTGCTTGCGAGAAGCAGTACCAGACTGCTGAAAAGGAAAGTTGCGATGAATTTCATGGAAAACGACGATTTAGTTTGCGGTCAAAGATAAAATTTTTATTTCGGACCTGCTTCAGGTATCCGCCGTTAATCCACCGACGAATGGCCATGGGTGGAAGGGGATGGCCCGGCGTTTTACTGCGGGAGCACAGCGCTCAGAAGATTGGGGCTGTCAACGAAAGAAGCTAATAACCAAACGATCCGTTGGATTACGAATGCGTATTGCCGCTTTGCTTCTGAAAATTACTTGAGAAATGCATGTCGAATTCATTTTATTTTGGTAAATTATGCGAATGAAAAATAATTTCTATGAATGCTGAGTTTGAGAGCATAGAATTTGAAGCCTTGGATGGGTTTCCCTGCGAGTTGAAGCATTTCAAGTCGAATAATGTTTCCAAGGGGCCAGTCTTGCTGGTGCACGGGGCAGGGGTAAGCAGCATGATTTTTAATCCACCTACCCCAAACAACATTATTTTCAAATTGGCCGAAGAAGGCTACGATGTCTGGTTGGAAAATTGGAGAGGTTCCATTGTATTGGAGCCGAATGAATGGAACCTGGATGAGGTGGCCCGGTACGACCATCCCGCGGCAGTGAAGAAAGTGGTGGAACTGACTGGAGCGAAAGAAATCAAGGCTATCATCCACTGTCAGGGTAGTACCAGCTTTATGATGTCGGCGGTGATGGGCTTGTTGCCGGAAGTAACATTGATTATCAGCAATGCCGTTTCCCTGCATCCGGTAGTACCGGCGTTTTCCAGGTTTAAGCTGAAGGCGCTGGTTCCCCTGGTCAGCCGGTTTTTTGATTACATCGACCCCCAATGGGGGCTTTCTCCACCGGATTTCAAATCCAAACTGTTGCTCAGTGTGGTAAAAGCCACTCACTGGGAGAAAGATACCACCGTAGGAAAGATGGTGAGTTTCACCTATGGTTCCGGTTTTCCGGCCTTGTGGGAATTGGAAAATCTGGATAAAAAAACAATGGATTGGATTCAATACGAATTTGCCCATGTACCGCTCTCTTTTTTCAAACACATGCAAAAATGCGTGAAAAACGGAGCACTGGTACCGGTAGCGGAGGGTAGTCCCGATTACGTGTCCGAAGCTCCCCGTACGGATGCCCGCATGGTCCTGTTTGGAGGGAAAAAGAACAAGTGTTTTCTGGCAGAAAGCCAGGAAAGAACATTTGCCTACCTGGAAAGCGCAAAACCAGGATTTCATAAACTGTACCTGTTGGATGCGTACAGTCACCTGGATGTATTTTTCGGGAAGAATGCGCACCTAGATGTGTTTCCAAAAATGATCAATGAATTAAACAATGGTTAGAAAACGGTATGCCTCCTAAACGAATCAAACGATATGCCGGTAGGTACGCGCTGGTAGATGGAATACCTTATCAGATGCCGGTTCGCTCTTCGCGTTCCCCAGCTCTGATGGCCGGTTTTTCCTGTGATTGGCAAAAAGCGAACGAATTGCTTCCGGGAAACGAAATTCACGCCCTGAAACTTCCCAACGGTAGGGCCGCGCTGTTAATCACCGTGATCGATTACCTGGATACCAGTATCGGGAAGTACATCGAGTACAGCATCGCCATTGCTTGCACCCGGGGTGCCCGTCCGGCTCCACGTATTGCCAATGCACTCTTTTTGGGGCATTACGGGACCGGGCAGTATATCCTGGATTTGCCGGTAAGCAGCGAAATCTCGGTGAAGGGAGGAAAGGGAATATGGGGCATGCCAAAGCACCAGGCGAACCTGGATTTTCTGGAATCCCCGGAAGGGGTTAGCAGCCAATACGAAAAAGACGGACAATTTGTGTTCCGCATCGAAATCGAAAAACCCCGCTCACCCTCGATCAAATTGAAAGTAGGCGCCACCAATTACTGCAGGTTTCGGAACATGCTGATGGCTTCTTATATCTATTTTGAAACCCGGGCTGGGATCAACCTATTTGGCAAGGCAAAAGGAAACCTGTATATCGGAGATCATCCCAACGTAGCAGCCCTGAGAGGAATTGATCTTTCACCCGATCCCTTTTTTACCACCTTTATGCCAGCAACCAACGGTATTTTGGACGACCATTTCCAGTGTTGGTTCATGACTTATCCGGATCCTCCCAAAGAAATGCCGGAAGGATTGGAGTCGGTCTACCCACTGGGGTATAGCGAGGACTGGCTGCCGCCGCCGTCGATTACCGATTACGAGAAATTTCGAATATAAACCCCTAGTCAAGCACTGTCATGAACCCGATCAAAAAAACCCTCCTTGACCTAAACAATGCCTACATTTTCTTTTGTGCCTCTATATACCTGGGCATGTTTTGGTCCCTGCATTTCTTTTGGTTTCCGAATTACCCCAATACCCTGACGCTCGATAATTATTACGATGCCATTATTCCGCAAACGGATTTGGCCACACGGTTTTTCTTTATCACCATTCCGATTATGGCGATAGCCTTGGTAATTATGTTAATCACGGAATGGAAAACCGGTCTGCGCTGGGTACCGATCGCCTGGATACCGGGACTTTTGGCACCGGTAGTGGTGCAGCAGGCCTTTATTGAAGAGATCAACAATGAATTTAAAGCAGGAGTGGCCGATGAAGCCAGGTTGCAAGTACTCTTGCAGGAATGGATGTGGCTCAACGACATTCGTTGGGTTATCCTCACGGTGATGTGGGGAATCACCATGTACTTCTTTATTGCCAAAGCAAAACCAAACCACCAAGGTCATGAATCAAGATAAGGTATTCGGAATATCTACCCGCTACATTGAGTTGCTGGTCGTGTTGATCGCATTTATCACGCTTTTATCCGGATTGGTTCAATTGATTCATCCGTCTTTTGTCCTGAATTTTGTGGGGAAAGCAGCGGCGACTCCGGAATCGGCCCATTTGTTTGCCATTGTCGGCATGTTTATGGCGCTTTTCGGCGGAATGGTCTTGCATGCAGTCTATGGCTCGGTGAGCAACACGCAAATCATCCTCTGGTCATCCTTTCAAAAGTTTGGGGCATTTGTTGCGGTAACGGTAGGCGTTTTCAAGGGCCTGTTTTCCATTCTTGCACTGAGCGTCGCTATTTTCGATTTGTTTTCCGGCATTGTTTTTCTGCTTTACCTGAGGACTTTGCGCTGACGCGTTGTCTTGCGCTGCAACGATTCACAAAAACGATCTATCCATTGCCACCCGTAGCACTTTCCATGATATGCTGATTACATCCCATCCGAACGAATCCAAAAGCAGGAAGTCACTGGTATTGGCCGGCGGCGGAATACGCGTTGCCTATCAGGTGGGGGTGTTGAAGGCCATGGAAGAGGCGGGCTTGCAATTTGATCACGTGGATGGAACGTCGGGAGGCATATTTAATGCGGCCATGCTGGCGTCCGGAATGGAGGTACAGGCGCTGATGGATCGCTGGGCCGATTTGAAAATGGCACATTTTGTATCGCCAGCCCGCGTCACCGACTACCTACGACCCTGGCGGATGAAAGGGATGGGCGATGCGGATGCGATTCGCAGCAAGGTATTCCCGCATTTCGGAGTAGATATAGCAAGTATTCGCCAGAAAAAGCTTCCCATTACTTTCTCTCTTTGCAATTTTTCCAAAAAATCGGTTCAGGCCATTCCGGCGAAAGACGTGCACGAAAACCATCTGCTGGCTGGGGTTTCCTTACCCATCGTCATGCCGGCGTTGCAGGTAGGAGAGGATTGGTTTATCGACGCCGTTTGGATCAAGGATGCGAACCTTATGGAGGCCGTCAGGCGGGGAGCCGAAGAAATCTGGGTGGTATGGGGCATTGGAAACTATCCGGCTTATTTACCCGGTGCATTGCGTCAGTACGTTCATTCCATTGAAATGAGTGCAAACGGCGGCTTGTGGGAGGAATTTGAACAGATCAAATGGATCAACAAAGGGATTTTACGTGGGGAATCCGAATTTGGACAGCGAAAACCCATCCAGGTTTTTGTCATTCGCCCGCAACTACCGCTTCCCCTCGATCCCGATTTGTTTTTTAACCGGATTACCACTAGGGATTTGATGGCCATGGGATATAGCGATGCTACCGAGTACCTGTCTGCCATTCCCAAATCGGGCACGCCGTTAGATGAACGCAGCACCGCTACGCGCAATTTGGGTGATTGCCTGGCGATTAGCCTGCACTATTCCGGGGAATTACCCTGGAAAGACGAAATTTCTCAGGTCAGGTACCGGGTTTTTCTCCGGTATACCGAATGGGAAGGGAAAGGGAACACGGAAGTTTATTCCAGTCTCTACCTGGGGCATTTAGACCAGGAATTCCCAGGGACAGCGGGTCACTTTTCGATCAAAGACAGCCAGGGAATCGTAGCAGAAATCGCTTCCAATTTCCTTATTGACGGCCGTACGTATCACCTGTTGGCGAGATTTGAAGTCAAGAGCCCCTGGCACTGGTTGGCCGGTATGGAATTCAAGGCATTGGAGTTGGTGCTGTATCCCAAAATGGAAGCCGATCCCGAAATCGTAATGGAAGGAAGCCTGTACCAATCCTTTGGCGCACGACTTAGAAGTTTTTGGAAGGCTCTGGCGATAACAAATGAAGGAAGTAGGGGAGGAATTGGATTTAAACTGAAACAGATAAAAAAAATGATGTACGATGAAGTTTGAAAAGAAACCCATGGTCAATTGGTACGATCCCCGTCAATTGGCTTTTACCGGTGTAAAAACCGTGCTTTCCTCGGTTTTCGGGAATTTTGCTGACCGCAGGGAAATGCTTGCAGCCTTGGATCAGGAAATTCAAATCCACGATTACTCTGAGAAAAAGGAATTTTGGTTTGATTTTATTTCAGATTTAGGCGATGGATTTAATCCCACCTACACGCTTGCTGAACTGTTGGCCCGGGAGTCCCTCACGCTCCGGGGGAAATCCCTGAAACGGGGCGATGTGCTGGTTATGGGTGGCGACGAAGTATATCCTACCCCAGAAATCATCGAGTACACCAACCGCCTGCGGGGACCCTATCAGGCGGCTTTTCCCAAAAACGAGGCAGATGAGAATCGGCCGGACGTGTTTGCAGTTCCCGGAAACCATGATTGGTACGACGGCCTTACCAACTTCCTCCGCTTGTTTACCCAAAAACGATCGCTAGGCAACTGGCGCACCCAGCAGAGCCGGAGTTATTTTGCCTTGAAATTACCTCACGATTACTGGTTGATCGCCATCGACGTACAGCTCAATGCCGACATCGATTACCCCCAAATTTGCTATTTCCGGGAAATTGCCAAAACCCATTTTACCGAAGCAAGTAAAATCATTCTTTGCACATCCGAACCTTCCTGGGTTTATAAGTCTTTTGACGATAAAAACGAATCCTTTGATCGGTTGCAATTTTTTATCGACAAGGTTCTTTTTGGGAAGGGAGAAAAAGACTACGAGACCAAGAACAAGTCCATACAAATCAAGGCCATACTAACGGGTGACTTGCACCACTACGCCCGGTACGAAACCGGCAAGCTGCAGGAAGCTTCCTGCCAGCTGATTACTGCGGGGGGAGGTGGCGCCTTCATGCATCCGACCCATACCTTGAAACCCGAAATCGAAAGCCTTGGTGGCGAAACATCCCATTTGAAAAAGCTTTATCCATCGAGGCAAGAATCGATAAGACTGAGCTTTCTGAATCTGCTTTTTCCCTATTTTAGCCTGACCATGCTTTTTTTCTTCGGCATTTACCATGTATTTACCTCCTGGATTTTACAGACCAAGGTGGAAGGCGAAACGTCGTTGATGGAACGACTCGCTGCTCAGAACCTTTTTGACGGAGGCTTGGGCGAGGTGCTTCAAACAATCGGGAGTGGAATCAGCCATCATCCCAGTGCCCTTTTTCTTAATATCTTGCTGCTCATCGGTCTGGTACTATTCACCGATACCAAATCCGGAAAGAAAAACCTGAACTATATTGCCGGAGCAGTCCATGCCTTGCTTCACCTGCTTAACTTCTATTTTCTTCTTTGGCTCTTCTCGTACACCAACCTCCAATCGTTGGGTTTGGATGTAAACTCGGTCGAACAAATCCTGCTTTTCATTGGGGAAATGGTGCTGGTAGGAGGGATCATCAGTGGTGTTTTGTTTGGGCTATATCTTACGTTTAGTGTGGTGGTTTTAAAGAACCACATTACCGAAGCCTCTTCTTCCTACCGATGGGAAGGGTATAAAAATTTCCTTCGAATAGCGGTCACAGCGGACGGGCTAACCATTTATCCCATTGGTGTCAAGCAGGTGGTGCGTAATTGGAAAAATACCGGTACCGAAGAAAACCCCCGATTTGAAGGTGGACCCATAAATTATGAATTGATAGAAGATCCTATAACGATACACCATGAAACGACTCGCTAAACCATTAACCAGCATCAAGCCATCCTACGACTACGTTGTGGTAGGATCGGGATACGGAGGAAGCATCGCGGCATCCCGCATGGCACGAAGTGGTCAGACGGTCTGCCTGCTGGAAAAGGGAAAAGAATTCCTCCCGGGAGAATTTCCCGATACCTTGATCAAGGCCTCGGGTGAAATGAACTTTGTTGGTGGAAAGTCGGTCGACCTGGAAAAAAACGGGCTGTACGAGTTTACCATGGGCAGCGGAATCAATGTATTCAAAGGATGCGGCTTGGGAGGTACTTCTCTGGTCAATGCGAACGTGTCCATCCGACCTGAGTCACGGGTGATGCAGGACGAGGCCTGGCCCAGGGCCTTGCGGGAAGATCTGAAATCCTTTGATACTGGCGTGGCCCGGGCCTGGTCCATGCTACGGCCCAGTCCCTATCCGGAAAACAAAAACGGATACCCTGTATTGAAAAAAACGGAAGCCATGCGCAAGTCAGCGGCGCACATGGCTGCACCCTTCCGGTTATTGGATATCAATGTGAATTTTGAGGACCAGATCAATCAGGTAGGGGTGCATCAGCCAAAATGCACCAACTGCGGCGACTGCGTGACGGGCTGCAATATCGGCGCAAAAAATACTACGGCCATGAATTACCTGCCCGATGCCTACTTCCACGGAGCAGAGATATTTACCGAAATCAACGTGCGCTATGTCAAGAAAGTAGGCGCTTACTGGCAGGTGTATTTTCACCCCATCGGCATCGGAAGGGATCTTTTTGATGCGCCCTTGCTATTTCTTCAGGCAAAGAACGTGATTTTGGGTGCAGGTGCATTGGGTTCTACCGAAATTCTCTTACGTTCTGCTGCCATGGGTCTTAGGCTATCCAAACGTCTGGGACAGCGATTTACCGGAAACGGCGATGTACTGGGTTTTGGTTACAACAACGACGTGCGCATCAACGGCATCGGACTCGGCAAAAAAGGGACGGAAGCAGTTGCCGAGGTGGGTCCTTGCATAACCAGTATCATCGACTTGCGGGAAAGAGAATCGTTGGAGGACGGCATGACGCTGGAAGAAGGAACCATTCCCGGACCAATCCGGGGCATCATGCCAAAGGCCCTTATCGGTTTTTCACGGCTGGTGGGAAGGGATACGGACAGGGGGTTCAAGGACTATTTCAAAGAGAAGTGGCGGGAAATTCGGAGCCTCTTTCTTGGGCCCTTCCACGGAGCACTGGCCCGCACCCAGGTATACCTGGTGATGACCCATGACGACGGTAATGGATCACTTAAAATGGACGAACAAGGCAAGCTGGCAATCAATTGGCAGGGTGTCGGGAAACAGGAAATATTTAAGAAGGTAAATGGGGAGATGTACCAGGCAACGGAAGCCCTTGGCGGAACCAAGATCCCGAATCCTACCTGGAATCAGTTGATGAATTACGACCTGGTGACGGTGCATCCTCTGGGAGGATGTGCCATGGGAGACAATGCCGCACTCGGTGTGGTGGACCACAAGGGGCAGGTATTTGCCGGCGAAGAAGGGGAACAACTCCACGAAGGCTTGTACGTGATGGACGGAGCGGTTATTCCAAGGCCTGTGGGCACCAACCCCCTGCTGACAATCAGTGCATTGGCAGAGCGAAGCTGCCAATTGATTGCCGAAGAAAAAAACTACGCACTAACCCATGATTTCACAGAAATGCAAAAGCAGGGCTCAGGTACTTCCACGCCGACGGGCACCGGCGTGCAGTTTACCGAGACCATGAAAGGATTTATTGGTTGGGGTGAAACGGAGGATTTCGAGGCCGGCTTTGCCAGGGGCAAAAAGCAAAATACACCGTTTGAATTTACCCTTACCATCCAAACGGAGGATATCGACGAATTTATAGCCAATGAGGAGCATCCGGGAAGCATGCTGGGCAGTATGGAAACTCCAGCCCTGGGAGATCAAGCCTTGACGGCATGCGGTGGGCAGTTTAACCTGTTTGTTACCGAGAATGGGAGCAGCAGGCAGAAAAAAATGAAGTATACGGCAGGTCTACTGCATCCGGATGGGAATCAATACTACTTTGAAGGGTTTAAAGAAATCGAAAACGATCGGGTGGTAGATGCATGGAAAGACACCACAACGCTGTTTATTGCCCTGTACGAAGGGACCCATGCCGGTGGAAAACTTCTAGGGAAAGGGAAACTGGTAATCAAGGTAGCCGATTTGTTGCGGCAATTGAGAACGGTAAAGGCCATTCATCCCCAATCCACCGAAGATGGGCTGAGGGCGATCGCCAGTTTTGGAAAGTTCTTCACCGGAAATGTGTACGATACCTATTTCCGCATAAAGTAAGCGGTCCTGTTGAATGCGCTGCTATTGAAATTTCTCCAAAATCCCCGACTTATTTTTCCATTTTTGCGAAAACCAGTCGCCGGTTTGTGTGAGAAAATCCCGACTGTGGTAGTCCCGATGTGCCTGATACAGCTGTTCGAGAAAGAATTGCAGCTGATCTACTTGCCGATTGGATAGGAGCTGCTCCGGCCGGGGAAGTGTCAGCTCCTCCTGAAAATTCACAGCAGATCGAAAGACTATCCAATCCTTTAATACGAGCTGTTGATCAGCAAAGAGGGAATCGGCTCGAAAGAGTTCGGGGTGGGTAATTTCGGTAAAGGGAATGGAAAACTGAAGCAAGGTGCCAGGCTCGCTGGGATCTACCAGCCAAAACATGTTGGGATTTTTGGGTAATTTTTGGAGGGAATCGGCCCGTTGAATGACTTGTATCCGGTCGCCGTCCTTGACCCATGATTCCCAGGTTTTCGGGGAATACTTAAAGGGGGCGGGTACGCGAAGGAGGCTATCCTGCAATGTTTCATCAACCAGGAAGGATTCGAAAGCAACCGAATCCCCCTGAAAGGAAATGTTTCGAAAGTGCCGCGCCTCTTTTTCCAGCTGCTGCCAGGCTTGAACGGAAAGTTTACTGGCAGAAAAATTTCCCATGGGAATGTCTTTTCGATAAAGCTGCACCACACCGGCGCCAAACTGTGAGGGGAGCAGCAGACTATCTTCGCTTGCCCATAAAGCTACCGTCCTGGATTCCGGTGCAAAGGAGGAGGAGGACTGGGACTTTATGTCCAGCCATTCGGCACGATCGACCAGGGAATCGCTGGCAATCCGGTACCAGAATGTGGAATAATAATGATAGGGAAGGGCTTCCGTCTCAAACTCGTACCGCTGGGCAGTATGGATCATCTGTTGCAGTGTATTTTCTTTATTTTCCGCTAGTCGTCGGTTATTGTAGCGATCCTCCGAGGCGTTTTTCAATGAGTCGATGGTCTGCAACTCGTTTTGAATCGCCGTTTCAAAATGGACGGCCTCTTCGTAACTGATGTAGTAATCCCGGGTAATATCCTGGGTTAGTTGAATGATTTGGTCGTGGTGAAAGATAACCTTTTTGATTTCTTTGCCGGTGAGCAGTGAAAACAATCTTCTCAGGGTCTCGCCACCGTGCTGCTCGGCTTGTTGGATAATGCCCGCATTTCGTGCGTTGACGGTTAGCTTTTGAACGGCGTAGCGTTTTACTTTTTTGCTATCGTTGAAGTCGACCCTTCCATTATAGGTCAAAATATCAAAGCCTGGAATTCCTTTTTCCGGAATAAACCAGGGGTTGATGTCAGCGTTTAAGATTTGCGGCGCAAAACCAAAAAAGTGTAGCTCGCCCATTT
Organism: Cyclobacterium xiamenense; assembly: GCF_900109255.1. NCBI lineage: Bacteria > Pseudomonadati > Bacteroidota > Cytophagia > Cytophagales > Cyclobacteriaceae > Cyclobacterium > Cyclobacterium xiamenense. Next base: position 808,357 of record NZ_FNZH01000001.1, read on the forward strand.
CCTCGTCGTAATGGTACATGCTTTCGTTTAGCCCCTTGAAGTCAAAACCTGCTTTGACGGTTCCCCTTCCGATCATCGCTAGTTTTTTTCGGGCTTCGCTACGGGATAGGGAACTCAGTTTGTTTGCGAAATAGTCCGTGGCAAATTGATTTGCATCCCACCAGTCGACGTCGAGGTCGTTGTACCAGGATACCAGGGTTTGGCGAAGCTGCCGTTCGCTAAGGCGGTCTACAGTGGATTCATTTCCTTCCCGAAAATGCAGGTGCGCAAAGGCCATCACTTCATCAAACAATACCCGTTGGCTGGTTTGATCCCAGTCCCCCAGAAAGTACAGCTTTTCCAACACATTTTTGTACCCCACCCCGTCGATAAGCATTTTTTTGCGCTCGCGTCGGCTGAGGTTTTCGGTTCCGGAACTTAACGCCAGGCGGTTTTCGGAGGAAAGCGCTTGGAAATTCCGGAGGTCTTCCAATTCAAGTTGAATTTCTTCGTAGGTGATTTCGGCTTGTGCCCGTATCTCCGGTTCTTCCAGCAGATTCATCTGCGCTTCGTCAATGGAAGCGACCACTTCTCCGTAGTATTCTGCACTGATAAGCTGCCCCATTTCCCGTATTTCCGAAACAATATTCGCAGTAGATTGTATCCCTGGTTTTCCACCGAAAACATTCAGGGGATTCCACCAATAGACCAAAGCTACCAGTCCCACCACCAGTAGGATCTCCAAAACAAACCGGGCGCTATTCAGGACCTGACGAATCATGGGTTCAAGAGATTATCGGGGCTGTTAACCTGGCGAATCAGCAGGGAATCGCTGTCAAATTGAATGTAGATCTCCTCGAATGAAAGCCCTTTTAGCACCGTATGGATGAGTTTACGGGCATGATCCTGGCTGGTTTCGACCAGCCCCATGTAGGGTAAATGGTCGCGAATATCCATTTCGGCCATCCGGAAAAACGTTTCCTGGTCTTCCAGGGAAATACTGTTTAGAAATCGCTTTGGATTGGATACGAGTGTATCCGCAACAAAGGCTTCGGGTGGGTAGGAAAAATTGATCACTTCGATGGAGGGGAGGTCCAAACTTATTTTGTTGCCTTCTATCCGTATGTCTTCTTCTTTGATTTGATTTAAATCAATTCCGGTTTTTATGGTAGCCCTGGAATAGGCCATGAAGGATGCTTCGTTGATCGGTATAAACAGGATGTTCTTCCTTTTTTTCCCAAATACTACTTTGTCTATCACAAATTCAGACACTACCAGGTCGCTGGCTTGTTGAATTTTACCGATTACCAGGCCGCGCTGATCCCGCTGACAGGCCAGGCATGCCCAACACAAACCGATTCCCAGCATACCCTTTAGAAAGACGTTCTTTATGCCATCCATGTGTCCTCGTTTTTAAACCGTTCGTACTGGGCTTTCATTTTGACATGGTATTGATTGACCTTATAGCCGCTTCCATTGTATCCATAGGCAAATGACTCCCAGTCGTAATTTCCCTGATTGTCCTCTGAAATGTATTCCAGCAGTGCTTTTCCCCGCGTTTTCTTCGTTTTTATGAATTCAAGGAAATCGAGAAAATGAACGTATTCCGATTCGTGCTGTTGCGCTTCAAATTCGGTAAAGCTTTTGTACTTTCTCCCTTTGATCGTGTGCTCCAAATTTTCGCCCAGAATTTGAAAAAGCCCCCAGGAAGTGGCGTAGACCGCTGCCTTGGGGTCAATACTTTTGGCCAAATCCAGTCGTTCGTATTCCTTGGCACCCACCCGGTAATGTTCTCTGGTCCATTTTTCGTAAATAATGTGTTCTTTTCCTGCCTGGAGTGATTTGGGGTCCTTGCCGAATTTTTCCAACCAATGCCAGAATTTATGTCCTTCAAACAATATTTTAGCCCTGCCATCGTGCAAATGCCCCCTTCCGGCAGACTCCACGGCGATGATCGCTTTGATCACGGGCAGGCTGATTTTTATATTTTCCCGTTGTTCCAATTCGTCCAATGCCTGACGAATATCCATATCGCTGAGTACCCTACTGGTGGAATTGTCTTTGATTTGCACGTATTCTTCGTTTACCTGGAACGCCTCCGGTACCTGATCAAAGGAGGTAGACAACGCGACCCGCTGCTCTTCCAACGGGCCCGCATCTTCCGGGTGGCGATTGCTGGCATCAAATGCACTGTCTTCCAAAGAAAATGCGTTTTCATCGAAATCCAGCGAGCTTTTTGGCTGTGACAGGGACCAATTGTCGGAAGTTGACGTGGTTGCACTGCTTCCCGATTCCTTATTTTCACCGCCTTTCTTTGGTGTCCAGCGGTTCTGCAGGTATTTCAGGGATTTATCGCCAAAATAGAAGGCAATCATCATCAGGAAAGCGGTTTCAAAAAACTCAAATTGCTGGCTGAGCAAGGCTGCATCCGCCCCTGAATACTGGGTGCCAAAACTAACGATCAATAGCGACATGCCGCCCATCAGCAAGGTAAATGCGATCATCCCCCGAACCGTACCCGGCGGTAACCCGAAGGTTTGGCTTCGGTAGGGATTGTATTCCGGGGTAGCCATTTCTGAGGCCTTTACCGGAAATCCCTGACTGTACCGGTCTTTGGCATCGTAAATACGTTGCCAATCCTGGTCCGTCAGTCCATAATTGATGTTGTAGTGGTAGACCGACCACATGAAATAAATCAAAAATAACGCAATCCAGATCACAGCGGTGGCCAATCCCACGGACTGAAAAAGGTTGTCGTACTCCACATACACAAAAAATGCCCCAAGCATGCCAAACGCGACCAGAAGGGAGGCTAAAATAACAGTACCTTTAAAAAAGAAGGTGTGATAGGGATTGTAATTGGGATTTCGATCTTTTGTTTTTGGGCTGAAATACCTGGCCAGCAGCGCATAGATCAAAACCAGCGCAATCACCACCACCAGGCCCGAAGCCAGGAGTTGATTGGACGATTCCATGCCCGGTACAATCAAAATCAGGATGGCCAGCATGATAAAAAAAATGGAACCGATATGTAGCCAAACATAGGTTCGTTCGGAAATTATTCGCTGCTGCTTTCCGGTTTTCTCTTCGTTATTTTTTTCAGTTTCCATAATGCATTGGGGGCTTTTCTAAAGATTGTCAGCGTGTGACGGGGATTAAGTGTTTTGTTCGGATTCCTGCACGCTCCATCCAGTTTTCGTTTCGTATGGTTATTTCTTGCGGGACTTGCGCGGTTAGGGTCGGGTAGACGGTTCGGTAGAATCGTTCGAATGCACGTTGAGAATGGGTGACCAGTTTCTCTGGAGATCCGGCATTTACACCGTCTGCAAGAAGAAGGCAGCCGCGGGTATCGCGGTGGCTGTTCCCAATGTGCAGGTATACCAGGTCGAAATCCGGAACGTCCTTTATTTCGATGTGGTAGTCAAACCAGGGAAATCGTTTTCGGTACCGTTGTGTTAACTCGGTGAGGTTCGCGTTTAGCGAAAGCGGGTACCGGCCTTCGGGAATTCGGGTGATTCCGGCGACTTTTTTATCCCGATGGCTATCTTCCAGGGTATAGCAAAAGAACGCGCTTCCCACGTAAAGGAGTCCAAGGGTCGTATTTCCATCGTCCAGGTACCGAAGTACCGTAACTGCCGTCCCGCCTAGTTCCTCCCATTCGTCCGGATGCGTTTCAGGTAGCCGTTCAAGAGGGAGCGACGTTGCCGGCTGTCCTTTTTCGGGATCCTTGCTATTTCCTGAGTCCGGTACCTTTGGAGCCTTTTTGGCCGGTTCCTGAGAGCTGGGTGCCGCCGGTTCTTTTTTGAACAAAGCCAACAGGTTCTTTGTACCACTGGTGATAAAATAAACAATGTAGCCAATAAAACCGACCAACCACAACCAAACCGACTGAAGCAGCTCGGGCCTGGTTACCAGTAAGATCAGCACCAGGACGACCAGCGCGATGAAAAGTAGTCCAAGAAACCGTTTCATTGTCGTTTGATGGGGTACATTTTTCGTAGAAAGTAGCGTTGTTTTATTTCAAATCAAAATTTAATTATTAAAATAGGAAGATCAAAAAAATAATTACGCTTTGTTGGTAGTAATTTCCGGTAACCACTCCAAATGAGGAAAAAATCGGATTCGTGACTTATTTAGAAAAATTATGAATTGGCCAGAATTCGGTCATTTTATGGCGTTGACCGCTGGTTATTCGTGAACATACCTGTAAATTTACTAACGTAGTATCTGTGAATCAAGCTGATAGGTAGAGGTAGACAAAGTGATTGGCGAATTCGTTTTTCGAATTCCGGTTGTCACATAGTTTCACCAGTAGAATGAAAATTCATTGAAACACGAAATAAAAAGTTGTATTTTCGAGCGCTAACAATAGATGTACTAAAATGGCTAACTACAAACTTCAAATCAACGGCAGGAACTACGAGGTAGATGTGGAAGAGGATACCCCTTTGTTGTGGGTGCTTCGGGATACCCTTGGCCTGGTAGGCACAAAGTATTCGTGTGGAGTCGCCCAATGTGGGGCCTGCACCGTGCATGTCAACGACGAGGCCGTCAGGTCATGTGTGTTACCGGTGTCTTCTGTACAGAACGATGCCATTACCACCATAGAGGGGCTTTCCGAAAACGGAGACCACCCGGTGCAACAAGCCTGGGAAGAGGTGGATGTGGCGCAATGTGGGTATTGTCAAGCAGGTCAAATCATGACCGCGGCCGCTTTATTGAAGAAGAACCCCAATCCCAGCGAGGAAGAAATCGTGGCAGGAATGAACGCGAATATCTGTCGATGTGGTACCTATCACCGAATCAAGGAAGCAGTAAAATTGGCATCCGCTAAAACCAAGTAATCATGGAAAAAGCATTGAAAACAAACCGAAGAGATTTCTTAAAAATTGCTGCCACTGCAGGAGGAGGCCTTTTGATCGGTTTTAACTGGTCCAGTTGTGATTCTCCAAAAATGAAAGTGGTAAGCGAAAAAGAAATAATGGACAGCGCATTGAATTTCAATAGTTATTTGTCCATCTCGCCCACTGATCACGTGGTGATCTATTCGCCCAATCCGGAATTGGGACAGAATATCAAAACCTCCTTCCCGATGATTGTGGCGGAAGAGCTTGACGTAGATTGGTCCAAGGTTCGCGTGAAGCAGGCCTTTTTAGATACGGAAAAATACGATCGGCAGGTCACCGGTGGATCGGGCGCCATGCCCCATTCCTGGGAGCGGTTGCGAAAGGCAGGGGCCACCGCTCGGCAGATGCTCGTTCAGGCAGCAGCCAATCGGTTGGGTGTGTCGGTTTCAGACCTGCGCACCGAAAATGGGCAGGTGATCCACGGGTCGAAAAAATTGACCTACGGAGAATTGGCAAACGAAGCGGCGCTGGTACCCGTACCAGAAGAAGTGTCTTTAAAGGATAAAAAAGATTTTAAAATAATCGGCACGCCGATAAAAAACGTGGACAACCGGGCCATGTTTACCGGAAAGCCACTGTACGGGTTGGACTTTTACCGGGAAGGGATGGTGCAGGCAATGATACAGCGTCCTCCCTTTGGTATGAAACTGAAATCTGTAGAAGCTGAAGCGGCCAAAGCAGTAAAAGGAGTGAAAGATGTGGTGACGTTTAAGAACAACGTGGCCGTAATCGGCGAGACTACCTGGCCACTGATGAAAGCGAAGAAGTTATTGAAGATTCAATACGAGCCAATAGACGGAAAGCTGGAATCCACCGAATTCCACAACCAGGTGTTTGACGAAATGTTGGCCTCCGGAAAGGCAGATGTGAAAAGGAAAGACGGAGACGTGAATGCAGCCTTTCGTTCCGCCGCCCGGGTAATCAAAAGTGAGTACCAATGTCCGTTCCTTTCCCACAGCCCGATGGAGCCGATGAATTTTTTCGCCCATGTGAAACCGGATGGGGTGGAATTAATCGGTCCCACCCAAACCCCCGACCGCGCCAGAAAGGCTGCAGCGGAAATTTGTGGCGTATCGCCCGATAAAGTAACGGTAGAAATGACCCGTTTGGGCGGAGGATTTGGAAGAAGGTTGCGTGCAGATTTTGTAGAAGAGGCCGTTGAGCTTTCCAAAATGCTAGAGGCACCGGTAAAATTGACCTGGTCCAGAGAGGACGACCTGACGGGAGGCGCCTACCGACCTGCGGTAAAATACCGCTTTGAAGCCGCTCTTGATAATGAAAATAATCTGATCGGTTACAAGTTAAGAGGAGTCGGCATCAATGCAGGCAACTGTACCCGGGAAAACAATTTTCCTTCGGGATCAGTGGATAATTTGTTGATCGAGTCGCTCGAATACAAATCCCCCATCACCACCAATGCCTGGCGGGCTCCGATTACCAATTTCCTGGCCTTTGCCGAGCAATCGTTCCTGGACGAAGTTGCCGAGGCGGCCGGAAAAGACCCGGTAGCGCTTAGACTGGAACTATTGGACCGTGCCAAGAAAAACCCGGTAGGTGAAATTCACTACGATATAGACCGCATGCGAACCGTGGTGGAAACTGCTGCGGAAAAGTCGGGCTGGGGGACAAAACCTGGCGTATCTCAGGGATTCAGTGTGTATTTCTCACACCGTTCCTACGTGGCACAGGTGGCGGAGGCCAGAATGGTCGATGGCAAACCCAAATTGGACAAAATCTACGCAGTTACGGATTGTGGAATCGTGGTCAACCCAACCGGGGCCGATCAGCAGGTGCGTGGGGGAATGGTAGACGGCATGGGACATGCCATGTTCACCAACATGACCTTTACCGATGGCATTGCCGATCAGAAAAATTTCGATACCTACCGGTTGATAAAGATGAACGAAATTCCCGAGATCGAAACCCATTTTATTGACAATGGCATTGATCCTACCGGATTGGGCGAACCGGCTTTACCGCCTACGGGTGGAGCTATTGCCAACGCCATTTACAAGGCATCCGGCAAACGGGTTCGAAATCAGCCCTTTATGGAGCAGGAGGAGATGAAAAACGTCAGGTTGGGTGATCCTGCCTGATAGAAAAGGAGCGGAGGAAATGGGAGAAAGGTATGCTCGCTTTCGTCCGCTCGCAGTATTTTTGCAAGTGGAACAAACTTCCGAAGCGGAAGCGTTCGAATAAAAAAAAAGCCACAAATGTTGAATTTGTGGCTTTTTTATACCTATCAACGATAACTACCTTTTAATAGTTGGGGTTTTGGGTGATTTCATCGTTGATTTCTATTTCGTTCTGTGGGATCGGCCATAGATAATCCCGGTCAGATCGGAAGTTACGGTTAAGGCCACTGGTGATGGTTTCCCACTGTCCGGTAGTTTCGTTCAGGTAATAGAGTCCTTCTACCGTACCTATTTTATCCTCACCAATTCTCCACCGATTCATATCAAATAGCCGTAGGCCCTCAAATGCCAGTTCTACTGCCCGTTCGTCCCGGATGATCGATCGAAGTTCCTCTTGTGTTTTACCTGCCGTAATAGGTGGCATTTCTACCGTGGGTCGTTGCCGCACGCTGTTGATGGCCTCATAAACCGATTCGTCGATTTCATTCAATTCGATTTTTGACTCGGCGTACATCAACAGTACATCCGCATACCGGATCAGGATCATGTTAATCGACCCCGTATTTGGATTGCTTCGATCCGCCTCGTAGTCTACCCATTTCTTAAGATTGTAGCCGTGTACCGTCGAAAACTCCGTCGACCTTACCCGATCCGGTGTTGGGCTATCGGGTAGGGAGTTGAAGGTACTTGAGCCAATCGGTTGATCGGTGTAGTAAGACGTATACGACCAACGGGGATCGATGTTTTCAAACGGATCGTTTGGATTTTGCGGTCCTTTGTATCCGTACTTTAAAAACAAATTGTGAATGGGTTCTACTACAGATCCCCCGCCAATCGATGCCGCCGAAAAGGAAAAGGCATTGTAGGTATCGCCACCGACCGTATACTGCCGGTCAAAAATCACCTCCGATGAGTTTTGTCCCGCGTAGTGAAACAACTCCTCGTAATTCGGATAGAGTTCGTAGATGCCCAAATCCATAACGGCTTTGGCGGCATCTCTTGCCACCGCATACCGTTCATTTCGATAGGCCACCCGTGCTTTTAACGCCAATGCGGCACCCATTGTGGCCCGACCAATGTCCTGAGAATAGCTCAACGGCAGTTGGTTTCCCTGAATGATTTGATCAAGTTCGGTAATCACAAAATCGACCACGTCTTCTTTTGAAGTCCGTCCCACTTGAGCGGTGACATCCAACGGTTCGACGATCAACGGTACGTCTCCCCAAAGGCTACTCAACTGCGTGTAAAAGAAAGCACGCAGGAATCGCGCCTCTGCTTCGTACCGGGACAGCAACTCGGGATCTCCCTGCTCAATTCTTCCGATATTTGTAAGTACGTTATTGGCGCGCTGTACCCCGCGGTAGTACCTGTCCCATTGAGAACCAATCGCCGCATTCACCGGGTCGAAAGAACCCATGGATACGTCGTGTAAGGAACCTGGCCCGGAAGGTGCACGAAAACCGATATCGGTGACGGCATCCAATTCTTTTACCATTAATTGACCGTCCAATTCTACGTATATCCCGTTTACGGCCAGGCGTGCATCTTTTTCCTGCTGCCAGTAAATGAGTTCGGATACCTCTCCGGGAGGTACCAGGTCCAGACCCTGATCGCAGCCAACCATGGCCAACAGCAGGTAGGCCAGGCCGATATATTTTGTTGTATCTTTTATACTATTCATCTTATTTCTATTTTTTTGATTAAAACCCAACACTTACACCACCGCTAAAAAGCCTGCTGTGTGGAAAAAACTGACTTCTACCCCGGGGTGTCTCCGGATCAAACAGTTCTGTTTCTGTAAATGTCAGCATGTTTTCTCCGGAGATGTAGACCCGAAGGTTTGCAACCACGTTCTGCGGAATGGTATACCCGAGTTGGAAATTTTTCAAGCGCAGGTAGCTGGTGTTTTGCAACCAAAAATCGGATTCCATCAGATTGGCAGAGTTTCCGGAACGTACCATGGGCCAGGAGCCAGTTGGGTTTCTTTCCGGATGAAAGGCCTCCCTTGCCATGGTTGTAGGGATGAAATTGGTGTAGTTGGGTCCTTCCATCAGTGCGCCATCCAGGGAATGTTGCTGGCGCAGTACGCCTTGCCAAAACATGGAAAAGTCAAACCCCTTGTAGGAGGCGCTAAACCGCACGCCGAACTCATACCTTGGATCCTCGTTTCCCATGATGTATTGGTCACCCGCTGGGAAAAGGGATTGAGAGATGACCCCGTCCCCATTTAAATCCTCGTAAATGATGTCTCCGATCGTAACCGAGGGAAAAATCGTAGCAGGATAGTTGTCCAGGTCTTCTTGTGTCCGGTAGATTCCCGGGGATTGCAGGCCACGCAGGGAATTGATGGATTCGCCTTCTGTCCATACCGTGAACTTGTCCGGGAAAAACGGCCCCGTTCCCTTTAAGTCTTCAATTCTATTGACAACATCCGAAAAGTTTAGCCCAATCGTATATTGAAAACCATTATCCGGCGCCGGGATGCTGTTGTAGTTGATGGCCACTTCCCATCCTCTATTCGATACCGCAGCAGCATTTTGTACCGGCGGGCTGTATCCGATTGTACGGGGGATGGGAAGTTCGATAAGAATATCGTCCGTGTATTTGTAAAAATATTCGGCGATCACTTCAATCCGGTCATCCAAGAAACCCATATCCAAGCCAATATTGGACATCGTGGTGGTCTCCCAGGTAATGTCCGGGTTTCCCGCCCGGGTGATGGCCGTTCCTGGTACCAGATTATCGTTAAATTGGTATCCATTGTTTAAGTTATACGTGTTCAGATACCGGTACAGCCCGATGCGTTGGTTTCCAAGTTGTCCCCAGGACCCTCTAAGCCGTAAATTGCTAAAGGTGTCTCCCGTACTCATGAAATTTTCCTCGGATATTCTCCACCCGGCAGAAAAGGAAGGGAAAATACCCCATCGATTGCCTTCTCCAAATCGGGAGGATCCGTCGTAGCGAACATTGGCCTGAAACATGTACCGGTCATCATAGCTGTAATTTGCTCTTCCAAAAAAGGACCGCAAACGCCACTCCTCGGAATACCCCCCGGTGGTTTGGTTTTGAATGTCCCCCGCGTTGATGTCGCGCAGGTCATTGCTAAAGAAGTTGTCTCTGGAGGCAGCTATTTCTTTGTACTGGTTATAGATTTCCTCGTATCCAGCCGTTCCCTGTATGCTATGCAGGCCAAAGGTTTGGTCGTAATTCAGGTACAGCCGTTGGCTCAATTCCCGAAGGTTTTCCTGGCCTTCGGTAAGCTTTGAGGTAGCAAACCATCCCCCAACATTCACCAATTCGCCCGTCAGGTAATTCCTCATGCCTGATAATCCATTTTGGAAGATAAAACCATCCGTGGATGTGGTATTCAGGGTCACGTTGCCTTCCAGGGAAAGAGCATCGTTGATCTCGTAGGCAAAACCCAACTGACCAAAAACGTCGTCACTAATCCGGCTGGTTTCACCCTCCTGCACCATGGCACGGGCATTCCATTGCCCGGAAACCAGGTCATAGGTCCCATCGGGATACTCCATAACAATGTTTCGATTGATATGAAGGAGCGCTTGTGTGATTCGCTGCCCGGTAAAGCCCGGACCACTGAAGGCCCGATTTCGGTACATGAGGTTGGTTTTGATGGTTAGCTTGTCGCTGGCGTACAAATCCGAATTGATCCGCATGGTAACCTGCTTGTTGTTGAAATTCTGAAGGATACCATCCGTATCGGCGTAGTTGATCGAGGCAAAAATTCTTCCTGCATCGCTTCCGCTCGAAAGAGACAGCGAATGCCGCTGTTGAAATGCATTCGGGTTGAAAATTCCCCCTTCGTAGTCCGCAAACGGGTACTGTAGTGGATTGGTACCTGCGGCTACGTTTTCAATATACGTTTCGCTGTAGGTAGGATTGGCCCCCACATTGGCTTGCGCCTCGTTCTCCAAACGCATCCAGGTAACAGGGTCGGTTGGTTCGGGAAAGAAATTGGGATTTTGCCAACCCACGAAATTGTTGTAATTGATGGAAACACCACTTGCTGCGCCTCTTTTGGTGGTTACCAGAATCACCCCATTGGCCGCTCTGGAGCCATAAATGGCAGATGATGCCGCATCTTTCAACACCGTGATGGTTTCGATATTGGTGGGTTCAACCGTGCTTAAGGATTGTTCCACCCCATCGATTAGCACCAATGGATTGGCGTTGTTTAAGGTACCGACGCCTCGGATTCTAATACTCGTGCTTTCATTACCGGGCGCTCCACCGTTGTTTTGAATGCTCAGGCCAGGCGTAGTGCCCTGAAGAGCTGCGGCTGTGTTAAGAACGGGGCGTCTGGCGATATCATCTCCTGCCACGGTACTTACCGCACCGGTGACATTCGCCCGCTTTTGGGTACCAAATCCGATAACTACCACTTCGTCCAACGAAGATGTAGCCTCGATTAGGGTTACGTTGATGATGGAACGATCCCCGATACTAATGCGCTGACTTTCAAAGCCAATAAAGGAAACGACGATTTCCGATCCCTCCGGTACGGTCAGGGAGTACTTTCCGTCCAAATCAGTGGCCGTACCGATTGTGGTTCCGGGAAGGGAAATGGTTGCTCCCGGAATGGGTTCGCCAGTTGGGTCCGATACGGTACCGGTTACCGTTACATCGGCTCGTTGTTGAAAGGGTGCCGCCTCGATTAGGTAGGAAGCATGGACGCCGAACGCTTCGCTGATTGCGGAACGGGTATGACTTTTCGTCGAATACGTGGTCAGAAGCTGTATCGCCACCAACAAAACCATCGTTTTGTGTGACACAACCCCTGTGAGTAGTGGTTTTTTCATAATTTTTAAGGTATGTATGGTTAGTTGCCGGTACGAAATTGTAGCCATTCGCTCGCTACATTTTTTAGGCAAAATTTAGGGTGGTGGTACGTCGCTGCAAGGGAGCGTCACCGGGTAATGTCTTTTTTTCACATAGGCATGTGGTTTTTGGTTTATCAATGCGGGAAACATACGTACTTCTCGCGATCAGCTGGCTACCTCAACAGCGAGCCAAACGAACCATGTCCGATTACCCAATACGGGTCGCGAGACACGGAAGCGTTTGTAGAAATACGCTTTACCGTTTAATTAACTGATTTTATACTTAAAATAGGGGGTAAAAAACCACATTAAATGGTAACAAATAAATAAAATATAGGCTTTTTAGGTTTCAAAAATTAGTTTAGGTAACTTATACGGTATTTGTATTACCGAAAAGGCATCGCAGCTGTTTTACCCAAAAATAATTAACAGGAAACACTTAATAAATAAATCACTAAATAAATGCCAAAAATCCATTATTTTTTGAAATTTGGGATTACGTGTTTACAAATAATTGAATGTGTTTTTTCGTTTTTTAAAAATATAAAAGAATTTTCTTATAAAAAAATAATTGCAAAATTAGATTTAAAAATGAAAATAAAATAGTTGATTTCCGAATTTCAACGTTGGTTTTTCGTGGGCAACGGGTCGCCTTGGGCACCAAATTACAGCTTGTGGGTGCGACGCGTTAGCAGTATGGGAAAATTGCTTGTATTACCCGAATTCTCGGATCAAATAGCAATACGACCGGACCCTACCTTATAGAAGTTGGTGTTTGAGGAAGGGGCTTCCTTTGGTCAATCGGCGGCCAGGGCCCGTGTTTGGCATGCAGAATGGGCGGGAAGGGCTGAGGCAAGACTTAATTCATTGTTGATTGAAACTCGAGAAGCAATCAAATTTGATCTGGACACCGAATAATTTGCCTCAACCGCCAGACATGGGCCAATAGTGGCAGTTGACAAATTCCCCGTGTGGATCTTACTTTGCTGCAGGCAGTTGGTAGCCCCCCAAAAAAACCGTCCGGTATTCCGTCGTAGGGTTGCTACCGGGGCTCATTGACGTGGATCTTTTACACAGAACCGTTCCGGACGTTTTTGCGGCATGGTTTGCTTGTGATCATCCGAGGTAGCGATTGTTCGCTGACGGATCCAGCCTTAAGAAAAAAACCGATCGGCAACGAGCTGCTAGACGGAAACCCACGACGGAATCAGGTCCAAGGTGTTCAGCCTTTGGCTTCGTGGTTATTGTATCGGTAACACGCTGCGGTTTGCATTGTCTACTTCTACCACATCTGTCACGACGTATTCACTCGCGCCTCTCCATGGAATGGGGTTGAGGTATTCCTTGTACCGCAATTCGACAAATTTACCACCGGCTCGTTCGAGAATTAGGGCAACCGAGTCTCCCGACGCACTGAAGCGAAACTCATTGCTTTGCAGCGCTCCCGGGTTCGGACTTTGAAACCCATCCTGCACCAGTCGCCCCTCCCAGGTTTTAAATAAGAACCCTTTTTTCTCAAAATAATTGAGGTTGCCTGCTTTTATCCCCTCGGAAAATACAAAATAATACCTCCACCAAAACAGGCCTGCTAAAAGAACGACCAGTACGACAGCTACCGGTCCGATAAATTTTTTCATGGGTTTTATATTGAAGTTAACGCCGCTTAAATATAAGAATAATTCCCATTTTTTGTATATTCCCCGATGAAAGGACAAACCCAAAAACTATGAGTATCATTTGGATCGTATTAATTGTTGCCGTTTTGATAGGTATTTTTGTTGTATCGCTGTACAATAAGTTAGTTGCTTTTAAAAACAACCGCGAAAACGCCTTTGCTGACATCGATGTGCAATTGAAGCAACGGCACGACCTGATTCCCCAGTTAGTGAGCAGTGTCAAGGGCTACATGGAACACGAGGCAGGCGTCCTCACCCGGGTAACCGAGGCGCGATCACGTGCCATGAATGCTTCCACGATTGATGGGAAAATTGCGGCCGAACAGGAACTTGGTTCCGCCTTGCAAGGGCTGCAAATTCAGGTAGAAGCTTATCCCGATTTGAAAGCAAACACGAATTTCTTGCATCTGCAAAACGAGATTTCCGATGTGGAAAATAAGCTGGCCGCCGCCAGGAGGTATTTCAATTCCGCTACCAAAGAGTTCAATGTGGCAGTCCAGAGTTTTCCTTCCAACCTGATTGCCGGGATGTTTGGCTTCCACACCGAACAAATGTTTGATGTGGGCAGCTCCGAAAGAGAGCGACTGGACCAGGCGCCCGAAATTAAATTTTAAGGAGTAAATGGCAGGATATATTGGGATTCAAACACAAATCAGACGAAATAACCTGCGTTCTGTTTTGTTGTTGCTGGGATTTCCTTTGTTGGTGTTGGCCGCGGTTTATGCGTTTTTTTATTTAACCCTGCCTGCGGAAGAGCCAACGGACAGGGTCATGGAGTTGTTTCTGCAGACCCTGCCAGGAGTTTTGATTGCGGTTGCCGTATGGTTCGTCATTGCGTTCTTTTTTCATTCGAAGATGATTCGCAGTGCTGCCGGAGCAAGGCCTCTGGAACGAAAAGAAAACATGCGGGTGTATAATTTGGTAGAAAACCTTTGCATCAGCAAGGGAATGAAAATGCCGAAGGTACAGATCATCGAGGATCCGGCATTGAATGCCTTTGCCAGTGGGATCAACGAAAAAACATACACTGTCACCCTTACCCGAGGCATCATCGATGAACTGAATGACGAGGAATTGGAGGGGGTGATTGCGCACGAGTTGATGCACATTCGGAACAAAGACGTACGACTATTGATCATCTCCATCATTTTTGTGGGCATTTTCTCCTTTGTTGCGCAGATTCTCTTTCGAAGCATGATTTTTGGAGGGGGTAGAAGACGAGGAAAGAGCGATAACCGCGCCCTGTTGGTCGCCATGGTTATTGCCTTTGTTGCGTTTTTGCTAAGCATGTTGTTTCGCTTTGCCATTTCCAGAAAAAGGGAGTACATGGCCGATAGCGGGGCAGCGGAAATGACCAAAAAGCCCTGGGCATTGGCAGCCGCTTTGCGCAAGATTTCAGGAAATTACCGGGTACAGACCGTGAAAAGTGACGACGTGGCGGAACTGTTTATTGAAAACAGACCGGACAAATCCTCCGGACTCTTATCCGCCATTACGGGGCTATTTGCCACGCATCCCCCCATTGACAAGCGGATTGAGCTGCTGGAGCAGTTTTGAAACAAGCAATGAATGGAATAAGCAAAAACCAGGATAGGCGGAAATACCATGGATTTTATTGATTATTATCAACTTCTGGAAATTGGAAAGGACGCCAGTCAGGAAGAAATTAAAAAGGCGTACCGAAAGCTCGCACGAAAATACCATCCCGATCTCAATCCAAACGATCAGGAGGCCCAAAAGAAGTTTCAGGCCATCAACGAAGCTAATGAGGTTTTGAGTGACCCCGAGAAACGGAAAAAATACGACCAATTCGGCAAAGACTGGAAACATGCCGAGGCCTTTCAGGGTCAGTCCGGTGGAGGACCTGCCGGTGGTTTTCGGGAGCAATCGTACCGGTCTGAAGATTTTGAACAAGCATTTGGTCAGGGTGGCTTTTCGGATTTTTTTGAGTCGCTATTTGGAAAAGCTGGCGGTCGAACTGAATCCAAGATCAGGTTCAAGGGCGCCGACCTGCACGCCAGCCTGGAATTGCCTCTCAGAGACCTGATGCACACGCACAAGAAAACGATTGCCATCAATGATCAAAAAATCCGAATAACCATTCATGCGGGCGTTGAAGATGGACAAACCATTCGAATCAAGGGCCACGGTGGCGAAGGCTTACAGGGAGGTCCCCGGGGTGATTTGTACATCACCTTTCATGTGACTGGCGATCCCCTGTATACCCGGGAGGGAACCAATCTATACAAAACAGAGCAGATCGATTTGTATACGGCAGTATTGGGAGGGGAGGCGATTGTTGAAACGCTTGCAGGGAAAGTGAAACTCAAGATTCCGCCCGGGACGCAAAACGGAGCCCGGGTAAAACTGAAAGGAAAAGGTTTACCGCTATACAAAAACGAGCATATTCTGGGGGATCTGTTTCTAACCTATCATGTGAAGATACCCAAAAACCTTACGGAAGCGGAGAATAAATTATTTACCCAGTTGGCAAACCTGAAACAATCATGAATCATCCCGATGAAAGCCTGATACCCCTGGATCAATTTTGCATTTCTTGCGGAATTGAGGTTTCATTCGTGCATAGTCTTTCCAAAGAAGGGCTCTGTGAACTCGTGGTACGGGAAGAATCCACGTACATCGTACCGGAGCATTTAGCCCAATTGGAGCGGCTGGCGCGGCTTCATTACGAAATGGAAATCAATCTGGAAGGGCTGCATGCGATCGTGCACCTGCAGGAAAAAATCACCGATTTGGAAGAAGAAGTTCGAAATCTTCGTAGAAAACTTCGGCGACACCAAAGCCCCGAGTATGAATAGTAGGTCGTACCAGGCTCGAACTGGTGACCTCTGCCCTGTCAAGGCAGCGCTCTGAACCAACTGAGCTAACGACCTGAATTCTGTTTGCAATATTACGGGAATTCATTCAAATAGGCAACAAAACCGTTTTATTATAATTCATCACCCTTGATCGTCTGTATGTTACCATCCTTTCGAATTTACCCAATCACTCTTTTTCTCCTGCTGTTCGTTCTTTCTGTCCCTGTTGCTTCCGCGCAACAGCTGAGGGCTTCGGTCTCAAAGGTGGATATTACCCCGGAGGACAGCCAATGGTTGTTGGGCTACGGCGAGCGAAAATCAACCGGCGTTATCGATCGGATCTTTCACCGGGTGGTCCTGTTAAACGAAGGAGGCGAGACATTTTGTTTGATATCTTCCGATATCTGCCTGGTATCCCCGGCGGAGTACGACCGGGTAGCCGCGGAAATTCAGGACCGCTTTGGGATTCCTGTACTGAATATTTGGTGGACGGTTACCCACACCCATGCCGCGCCGGAAGTCGGGCCTCCGGGCCTGCCGGAAGCCTTTATGGGGGAACGGTACACGCATGAATGGGACCGGGATTATACCCGATTGGTTGAAGACCGCTTATTGGCATCCATTGGTGAAGCCTTGGCCAGCCTTGAGCCTGCAAAAATGGGCTGGGGCTGGGGGTTTTCCAAAGCCAACATCAACCGGAGGGCAATCGATGAGCATGGAAAGGCGTCCTTTGGCCTGAATCCGGACGGCCCGGTGGACCGAAAAATAGGATTGATCCGCATCGATAAAGCGAACGGAGATCCGTTGACACTGGTAGCCAACTATCCCATACACGGTACCGTACTTGGACAGGAAAACACCGCCATTAGCGGCGATGCGCCCGGGGTGGTGGCCGCATACGTGGAAGAAAAAATCGGCGTACCCATGCTGTTTATCAATGGTGCCGCCGGTAACCTGGCGCCTATATACAGCGTTTACCCCGATCCGCGTTCCGGACACCTCAGTCAGTTTAAGGTATTGCTAGGCGATAAAATCCTGGACGCCTATGCCAACATTCAATCGGTTACCGGAGCGGTGGACCTGCAAACGGCTGCCCTGACCATCCGCACCCCGCGTAAGGAAGGGCTGCCCTGGCCGGATGATTTGGCTGCCTATTCCGAATTGGATGGTGCAGGAAAGCCACAGATTCTATTGCCCATACGCTTTCTTAAATTCAATCAATCATTGGCCATTTGGAGTGCACCGCTGGAATTGTTTTGCGAAGTATCCAACGAGGTGCGCCAAGAGTCTCCCTTTCCCTACACCTACTATTATGGATACAGCAATGGCTGGTTGGGCTATCTGCCTACCGCAGCGGCCTATGCGCACGGCGGGTACGAAGTGGAACGGGTAAATGCCTTTACACCCCGGGCCGGTGAAGACCTTACTTCCGCCGTGAAGGCCTTTCTTATGGGCTGGTTAAGCGAGTGATGACAATGGATTCTAGCAGTATAAAAATGACAAAAATCTACGATACCTATTTCTTTCAGTTCCTTACCTGCGCGTCTCTGCTGGCTTTTGTCGGCTGTCAACAAGCAGATGATATCCCTGTAGTTCCGGATGGGTTTGAAATCGACGAGCGGTTTCAATTGGAATTAATAGCCTCGGAACCACTAGTGGCCGATCCGGTCGATATGCTGATTGACGGGCAGGGTAGGATGTTTGTCGTGGAAATGCACGGCTATCCCCTGGATTTGAGTGGTACGGGCAAGGTGAAAGTCCTGACCGATACCAATGGCGATGGGCGTATGGACCGGTCTACGGTTTTTGCCGATAGCCTGGTATTGCCAACGGGCATAATGGCTTGGAAAAACGGGATTCTGGTAACAGACCCTCCCCATGTATTGTATTTGGAGGATACCGATGGAGATGGAGTAGCCGATACGCGGGAGGTAATCCTGACCGGTTTCGCCCGGTCCAACCCACAGCACAACGTCAATAGCCCCCGGTACGGACTGGATAACTGGATCTATCTGGGCCATGAACCGGCGGTAACGACGGTGATGTTTGCCGAGGAATTGGGAGATAAGGGCGCCGAAATTCACTTTCCATTCGATCCCAAAGGGTTGAAATTACCGGTAAATGCCGGCGGAAGAAGTGTTCGGTTCAAGCCGGATGGAACAGGCCTGGAACGGTTGGCCAGCCGTACGCAGTTTGGTCACGCGTCCGATGCCTGGGGCGAACGGTTTCTGATAACGAATAACAACCACTTGATTCACGAGGTTTTGCCGGCCCGGTACCTGGATAGAAACCCGTTTTTTCCGATCAGTAACGTGACGCAGTCCTTTTCTGACCATGGAAACGCCGCCGAAGTGTACCCCATCACCGATAATCCGGAACACCAGCTCCTAACAGACATCGGGGTGATGACTTCAGCCTGTGGGGTCACGCCATACCTTGGAGGAAGTTTTCCTGCACCGTTTGATCGGGTCATTTTTACAGCCGAGCCCGTCAGTAACCTGGTACATGCGGATCTTGTTCAGGACAAAGGGGCTACCTTTATCGGCACGGAACTGTACGAACGAAACGAATTTCTGCGGTCTCGGGATGCCTGGTTCAGGCCGGTCAACATGTATTTGGGGCCGGATGGTGCCCTGTATCTGTTGGACTACCACCGAAGAATCATTGAACACCCCGAATGGATGGCGGATGAGGTAAACCAATCCGGGGCTCTTTACGATGGTACGGATCGGGGGAGAATCTACCGCATTAGCCCGAAAGGGTCCAAAAAAGCCAACTTTTCAGAAACAATTGATCTGCAGGCAGCTTCGGATGAGGAGCTGATTGAGATGCTGGCTTTGGAAAATCATTGGTGGCGATCCAATGCCCAACGAATTTTGGTAGACCGTAACCCGGACCCCTTGCCGACCGATTTGCTGGAACTTGCCCGGGATTCCGACCGCCCCTTAGGAAGGCTGCATGCCTTGTGGACGCTCCATGGGATGGGGAAACTTAGCCCGGAACTGGTGAACCAGGCCCTGGACGATCCGGAGCCGGGAGTACGCAAAAATGCCTTGGTGCTGGCCGAGTTTTTTCCCGAAGCGCTGGAGCAATGGCGCCAGAAATTGACCGCCATGCAATCCGATCCCGATCCCAAGGTCCGCTACCAGTTATTTAATAGCTTGAGTACGCTTTCTTCGGAATGGTCCTTTTCAACGCGCATGGCTATTCTGGCGAAAGACATGGCGGACGAATGGGTACAGGTGGCCGCATTGGCAGCTCCCATTGGACCGAGAGAGGATCTTTTGGGAGAATTGGTTACCGGCTTTAAACCGGAAGTTGCGGGATATGCAGCAATGATTGAAAAAACAGCACGTATGCAGGCACAACGGGATGGGTTTAATGGAGTTAAACAACTACTGTTGCCCTTGCTGGAAGCTGATCGACCCGAGTCTGGATGGGAGGCTTCGGCGATCAAGGGCATTGCCGCCGGCTTGCGGAAATCCCCTCCTGCTGGAAAGGACTGGATTCACTTCCAATCCTCAATTGTTCGGAAACTACCCTCGATAGCCTCAATTCCGCTAAAAAACGCATTTCTAGATGTGATAACGGTGACACAACTGTCCGATATCCCGGTGCGGGAGGAGACGCTGGAAAAGGCTTTTCAGGTCACCTTAAACCCAGAGGCACCCGAGGAGGAGCGATTGCTGGGGTTACGCATGTTGGGCCTGTTTCAACCGGAAAAAGCAGGCGATGAACTAAAACGTTTAATTAGACCTCAGGAATCGGTTCGCTTGCAACAGCAAGTTCTAAGCTATTTAAGCAAAGCAGGGGAGGAGGACTATGTTCGCTTTCTACTAGACCGCTGGACCGGGTTGAGTCCAGAGCTGAGAAATGTCGCCGTTGCTTCGCTATTGACCAGTAAGGAGCGCATTCATTCCTTGCTGGAAGGGCTTGAATCGGGGACCGTCATGCCCAGCCATATCCCCTGGGGTAACACCGTGTTTTTGATGAATCAGAAGGATCCTTCTATTCGGAATAGGGCACGGGAGCTTTTGGTCCCTTCGGCAAGTGGTAGGGACGCAGTAATCGAACGCTATCAGGCTTCCCTGGAAATCGAAGGTATTCCGGAAAACGGATTGCGGGTATACGACGAGAACTGCGCGGTGTGCCACCAAATGACGGAAGACAGGGGCTTCCATTACGGACCTGATTTGGCCTCCTTACGCAACCGTCGGTACGCGAGCATACTAAACGATATCCTGGATCCGAACCTTTCCATCGCAGATGGATACGATTTATGGCAACTCGTACTCGGCACTGGGGAAACTGTTCAGGGTATCGTCCTGCAAGAGACGCCAGGTGCCATTGAGCTGGCACAGGCAGGCGGGCTGCAACGAACCATTTCTCGTGCAGAAATTTCCAGCATGGAAGCACTACCTGTTTCAGGAATGGCGCAGGGGTTGGAGAATCAGCTAACCATCGATGAGATGGCTGATTTACTGGCATTTATCAAAAGGGGATTGTAGGGTGCCGTTTGCTTGTCTTAACCAAATCCTGCGATGTGAAATATGCATTGAGGAGCCGAAGTCGATTTAAATTAAGTATCTATAAAACACTGATTATCAATACTATAAATATATTGTTCAAATTAAGGGTTGAATGTATTGACGAGTAGTCGAAAAACCTGAACAAGTGTCAATAATGTGAATGGGAGGCCGATTCTCAGGTGGTCTGAGAAACGGCGAGCAGCAAGCAATAGGGATGTTGGTTATTGCCTGGTTGCATACTCTGTTGGATCCGGGTTTGATTGTTACCTGGTTTCCTTTATTCGAATCTATCATGGATAAAGCCGTCCGAAATCTTTTGTTCCTTTTCCGCTGGAGTATACTCCTGGGACAGGCCGCCTGTAGTGGATCGGAAGGAGAGAATGGAATCCAGAAAAGGATTCCCGATCAGGTTAGCTACAATTACCACATTCGTCCCATTCTTTCGGACAATTGCTTTGCCTGTCACGGTCCGGATGCCAACAAACGAGAAGCAGGATTGCGGTTGGATTTAGAGGAAGAAGCTTTTTATGCATTGAAAGAAAATCCGGATGCTTTCGCTTTGGTCCCCGGTAAACCGCACGAATCAGAAGTGTTTCGCCGGATAAACAGCAAGGAAGAATGGGAAAAGATGCCTCCGCCTGATTCCAATTTGGCACTATCGCAGCGGGAAATCGAACTAATTAAACGGTGGATAGAAGATGGTGCGCGGTACGAAAAACACTGGGCCTTTGAAGTTCCCCGCTACCCGGATGTGCCGGACGTAAACAAAACCGATTGGCCAGAAAACGAAATCGACTATTTTGTTTTGGAGAAACAGGAGGAGCTGGGTTATCAACCGAACGGTCCGGCAGATAAGGAAAAGCTGTTGAAGCGAATCAGTTTCGACCTGACGGGCTTGCCACCAAGTATGGACCTAATGGATGCATTTGCATCGGATACCAGTTCCAGCGCGTACGAAGAAATCGTGGATTTCCTATTGGCACAGCCTTCCTTTGGCGAGCGCATGGCCGTTTACTGGATGGACGTTTCACGGTATGCCGATTCGTACGGGTACCAGTTGGACAACTTCCGAACGCAATGGCCCTGGAGGGACTGGGTCATCCATGCCTTCAATAAAAACCTATCCTACAAGGATTTTATCACCTGGCAACTGGCAGGAGATCTACTGGAAAGCCCCTCGAAAGAACAAATTCTGGCAACGGGTTTTAACAGAAACCATAAAATAACCGAAGAAGGCGCGGTGGACGAAGAAGAATACCGGGTTACCTACGTCAGTGATCGGGTCAATACGGTAGGAAAGGCCCTAATCGGGATGACTTTTGAATGTGCGGCCTGCCACGATCACAAATACGATCCGATCTCCCAGAAGGAGTATTACGAACTCTTTTCCTTCTTTAATTCCGTAGACGAGCTCCGGACTTCCACGACACCCATAGATCCTACTGTAGGCACACCCGCATCTTATGCCAAAAAGCCTTTTCTGGAAATCACGGATGAGGACGTGAAAGGAGTCCTTTCTTTTGTAAACAAAGCGGACAGCAGTCGCCTGATTGTTTCTGTAATGGGAGACCTGGATACGTTGCGAAAAAATTATGTGCTGGAACGGGGTATTTTCAATGCGTATGGAACGGAAGTCTTTCCGGCCACACCGGAATCGATCGTTCCCTTTGACCCAGGTTATCCCAAAAATCGCCTTGGCTTGGCCATGTGGCTTTTTTCTGAAAAAAATCCCCTTACGGCCCGGGTATTTGTCAATCAGATATGGAAGGAGTTTTTCGGCCGCGGGATCGTAAACACAACGGGGGATTTTGGCATGCAAGGGGAACTACCCAGCCACCCCGAGTTGCTGGACTGGTTGGCGATGGATTTCCGTGAAAACGGATGGGATATCAAACGACTGGTTAAGCAAATGGTCATGTCCGCCACGTACCGGCAGTCTGCCATGATTCGGGCAGAAATGAAGGCAGCGGATCCCGACAACGTGTATTTTACACGATCATCGCGCGCACATTTGAAGGCGGAATTTATCCGCGATATGGTATTGGCCAGCAGCGGGCTTTTGGTACCAACCATTGGCGGGCGCAGCGTGAAACCCTACCAGCCGGATGGATTGTGGGAAGCTGCCACGGCAGGGGGGTCTACCTTAGCGGAATACGTGCAAGACCATGGAGATGACCTGTACCGAAGGGGCTTATATACCTTCGTCAAGCGAACGGTACCCCCACCTTCCATGCTGTTATTTGATGCAAGCAACCGGGATCAATGCGAAACGGAGCGTGCGAACACCAATACCCCCTTACAGGCGCTGGTTATGCTGAACGATCCAACGGTGCTCGAAGCGGCACGCGTTCTTGCAACCAACCTGTTGCGGGAAGCGTCTTCGGATAGAGACAGAATCAGCAAGGCGTTTCGACTGATTCTTTGCCGGCAGCCAAAAGCGAAAGAATTGGACTTACTGGAAACCTATTACGACAAAAAACTGGCTGAAATGACGGAAAAAAACGCCCAGGCGCTGGTAGCGATCGGCGAATCTCCCCAACCAAAACCAGCGGAAACGGTGCGTGTAGCGGCGCTGATGCAGGTGATCTCCACGCTGTACAATACAGAAGAAGCAATAACGAAATCGTAGTGATGGAAAAGGAACTGTTGGAATACGGATTGAATAGAAACCGAAGGAGGTTTCTCTCCCGCTTAAGCCTGGGGCTTGGAACGGTAGCCCTGGGTTCCCTTTTGATACCGGACTTGTTCAGCCCAGGTAGGAGTGGCCGGGAGTCCTATGCCCGGCGTCCCAGTTTGCCGGATTTTGCGCCCAAGGCCAAACGGGTTATTTACCTCTTTCAGAATGGCGCCCCGTCCCAATTGGAGTCGTTTGATTACAAGCCAACATTGAGAGCGATGCAGGGGCAGGATTTGCCGGAGTCCATCCGGGGAGGCCAGCGTTTAACGGGGTTTACGGCCAATCAGGCATCTCTTCCACTGGTAGGATCCTTTGTCGATTTTCAGCAATACGGAGCGTCCAGGGCGTGGATCAGCGATCTTTTCCCCAAAACCGCCAGCATCGTGGATGACATCTGCATCATCAAGTCGATGCACACGGAAGCCATCAATCACGATCCTGCGTTGACATTTTTTCAAACGGGGGCACAGCAGGGCAACAGACCCAGCATGGGGTCCTGGTTGAGTTATGGGTTGGGAAGCGAAAACCAAAATTTGCCCGCATTTACGGTTTTGATTTCTCGTGGAAAAGGGAATAGCCAAGGCGTCTATTCCAAATTATGGTCCAATGGTTTTTTGGATTCCATTCACCAGGGGGTTCAGTTTAGCAGTGGGGAAGATCCGGTGTTGTACCTGAAGGACCCGGAGGGATTGAACCGGCGTGATAGACGGGACATGCTTGATCAATTGGCCCAATTGAACCAGTGGTCGTACGAGGAAAATCAGGATCCCGAGATTCATACAAAAATTCAGCAATACGAAATGGCTTACCGGATGCAGACTACCGTTCCGGAGGTATTGGACCTGTCAAAGGAACCCCAGAGTATTCTGGAATTGTATGGGGAAGATTGCAAGATACCGGGTACTTTCGCCGCCAATTGCCTGCTCGCCCGAAAATTATCCGAAGAAGGGGTGCGATTCGTGCAGCTGTACCACCAGGGTTGGGATCAACACGCAAACCTGCCGAAGGAATTTACCGGGCAGGCCAAAGACGTGGACCAGGCTTCTGCAGCCCTGGTAACCGACCTCAAACAACGAGGCTTGCTGGACGAAACCCTGGTGATTTGGGGGGGAGAATTTGGCCGTACCAACTTCAGTCAGGGAGTGTTGACCAAGGACAATTTTGGTCGGGATCACCACCCCCGGTGTTTTAGCATCTGGATGGCGGGTGGTGGTATTAAGCCAGGGATCGTGTATGGGGAAACCGATGAACTGGGATACAATATCGTAAAAGACCCCGTGCACGTACATGATTTTCAGGCCACGGTTCTGCATCAGTTGGGATTGGACCACGAAAAATTGGTTTACAAACACCTGGGAAGACGATTCCGGCTCACCGATGTGGCGGGAAAGGTAGTAAAGGACATCATTGCTTGATTTTGAATTGATTTGCCACAGAAGTGAATTTCTTTTGCCGATTTGGGTAGGGTCAGATCCATCCACGCGATCAGCTCCAGAAAAGGCGATCCCATCTGATAGAGTAAAAGCTTCGATGTGTTCTAAGGTTAGAAATTAGGCAAATTAGCCATTTTAAGGCCACTGCTATTGACTTGCTCCGGTTAATTTTTGGACTTCCCCAAAATCGAACCATAAAGGTCAAAGCGGTCAAATCTAATTTTAAATGAAGGGTTGGAGGGTTTAGGGAAAGGATGGGGTAGACCGTACTGTTCTTCCCGATAAAAAATCAGGACAGAACATCGAAGCCGGTTCGTAACGCATGGGAATGTCAATCTGTCCTCCGCCTTTTGCTCCTAGCCTCAACGGGTTAGCTGGAAAAAACCGAGAAATAAGGAAGACACATTTTTTTTTGATGCTATGTCTTTGATAGGTCCTGAACTCCTTGTATAAATCGATCCAGTTCTTCGGTTTTGGTGTAAATATGAGGCGTTACCCGAAGACCATGAAACTTGCCCGTTTTATCTCCTTTTTGAGCAAGATGAATATGATAGTCTTTCAATAACTTCTGGGCTACTTCTCTGTCACTCCTGTTCCTTAGGGAGAAAGAACCCAAGGCACAGGCATATTCAGGTTTCAAGGATGTCTTAATTTCTACGTTTGGGTTGTCAGCAACGCTGGTAATCCAATAGTTTTTCAGATACCTTAACCTTGCTTCTTTTCTTTCGATACCGATGGCGTTGTGAAATTCAATAGCTCTGGCAATGGCTAGTTCGGCAGGTAAATTTCTTGTCCCAAAAGTGGAAAATTTACTAATCCGATCACTCTGTGGATTCTCATGGGTGAAAAGAGGCCAAAGCTGTTGGATCTCGGATTTTTTTACGTAAAGCATTCCCGTTCCAAAAGGAGCGCAAAGCCACTTGTGTAAACTGGTGGCGTAATAATCGCAGCCAAGATCAGAAATCTTAAAATTGATATGCGCAAAACCATGCGCGCCATCCACGAGGACTTTGATGGCTGGATTTATATTTTTTACAGCAGTAGTAATTTTCTTTACCGGTACTATATTTCCATTGATATTATTCACATGGGTAATCATCACTACCTTGGTTTTATCCGTGATTGCACGGGTGTACGCATCTACAATCTCTTCGTCATTTTCAGCAGGCAGCGCCAGAGAAAGCCATTTAAGAACCACGCCATATCTGGCTTCAACTTCTTCCCAGGTATTCATCACCGAGGTGTAATCTTGTTCGGTGAGGATGATTTCGTCGCCTTTACTGTAGTTCCGTCCCCAAATCACCGTATTGACCGCTTCCGTTGTATTTCGGTTTATAGCGATTTCTTCCGGGCTACAGCCTGCCAAAAGCGCCAATTGCTCCCGAACCGCCCTCGAAGCATCTTCCTCGCTCCACATATACATGGATGGAATGGTATTAAACTCTTTGGTGTAGTGGTGAAACACTTCCTGCACCACCCTGGGCTGAGGGCTTACACTTCCGTTGTTTAGATTGGCTACCGTAGCTGAAACGGAATACTCATTGCGCACCCAATTCCAAAGCAATTCCTCCTCGTCGATTTGAGGCAATGCCCTCCAAATATTCCGTTCGTTTTCTGATCGTCTGGCAAAATGGGGTAGGGAAAATGCAGTAGAAGCAGCCATGCATCCTTTTTTTATAAAATCTCTTCTATTCGTCATTCGATTAGTGGTCTAAGTATAGGTAAAACAGCGCTTTTTGGCTTTTTATTTGATGTTTGAAGTAGGCTAAATGGAGATTTAAAAATTGTATTGGTTGGTATATCAAGTTGAAATTTATTCGATTTGGAAGTTATAGTACTAGCTGTGCCAAAGGGGGGATTCATTCCTTGACTTCATAGAATCAATGGTGTATCAATCGGGAAGACTAAATACAAAAATAGCCCCCTCAGGGTGGGGTTTTAGTTTCGAGCCGCCTGCAGAGATGGCAACGTATTGTTTGCCGTTCACGGCGTATACACTAGGAGTAGCATGTCCCTCACACGGCAGCTCATACTCCCAGAGTACTTTTCCGTTGTCTTTGTCAAACGCCCGGATTTTAGAATCAGCCGTAGCCGCAATAAACAGGAGCCCTCCTGCTGTTACCACTGGACCACCATAATTTTCCGTGCCGGTAATTGGAATGCCCCGTCGCGTCAACTCCTCGTATTCTCCCAGCGGTACTTTCCATTTTATAGCGCCGGTATTCAGGTCAACCGCATTTAGTGTTCCCCAGGGTGGCCTGATGGCAGGATATCCTTCATCGTCCTGCCAGCGTTGGAACCCGCGGAAGACGTACGGTGGCGCGGTATCATCCCGACTACCTTTTGAGCTAACTGCCACTTCTTCATTGAACAGGAACGTTACGATGGCGTCTAGACGCACCTGCGAGATCTGATCAAAGGCGGGCATACGTCCTCCTCCCTTTTTCATCACCTGCATTACCGTTTCCTTGGTTAACCGACCGGACACATCTTCCAGGGAAGGAAAGCCGCCGGCAGGATTGCCTTTACGATCCGTGCCATGACAGGAAGCGCAATGGATCAGGTACTGCTTTTCGCCATTTGGCAATGTGGAACCATCGGCCTTTTTAGTGGGAACCAGCTGGTAAAACCAGGGGATCTCGTTTACATTCACGTACAGTATTCCCTCAGGATCTGCTGCAGCGCCACCCCATTCCATGCCGCCATCGAATCCGGGAAACATGATGGTTTGGTCGGTACTGGGGGGCGGGTAGGCCCCAAAATTTCCCGATTGACCGAATACCTCTTTACTCATTTGCCGTGCTCTGGGAGAAATGGTCGAAAAATCCTCCGCCGTATAGGCTTGCCGCATCAACGGAGGCGGCTTGGTCGGAAAGGGTTGTGTGGGCCAGGTTTGGATTTCATCGATTTCAGAGGCAGCTTGTGGACGTTCTTCAATCGACCATATTGGTTCTCCGGTAACCCTGTCAAACACAAACAAAAGACCCATTTTGGTACCGACAGCAACAATGTCAACCTTTTTTCCCTCTTGCGTTACCGTCAGTAAAGTTGGCGGTTGGGGGATATCCAGATCCCAAAGATCGTGATGCACGAGTTGGTGGTGCCAAAGTCGCTTTCCTGTATTCGCATCCAATGCAATGAGCGAATTGGCAAATAAATTCTCTCCATACCGACCGCCCCCATAAAAATCCGGACCGGCCGTTTCCGTTGATACATAGACAATGCCCCGCGGTATATCAATAGCCAGCCCTGACCAGTCCGATGCGCCTCCGGACTTTTCCAAGTAGTTTTCCGGCCAGGTATCGGATCCAAATTCACCGGGTCGGGGCAAGGTGTGAAAAATCCACCTTCGCTTTCCTGTACGCATATCAAATGCACGCACGGCACCGGGAATATCTTCCCCCACGTTGGCCCCGATGATAAACATATCCTTGTAAATCTGTCCGGGGGTATTGAGCATTACATTCGGCATGCCCGAAACGTCCATTTCAGCACCCAGGTGAATCGATCCTTGCTCCCCAAATGAGTTGATGAGTTCACCGGTTTTCGCATTCAATGCATACAACCTGTTTCCTTTCATGGTAAGTAGGCGTCCAACTTCACCATCATCCCAATACATCAGCCCTCGTTGGTCCCCGTCGGCAAGTGATTCATGAATCTCGGAAGGATCAAATGTCCAGTGTACCTTCCCCGTTGCCCCATCCAAAGCGACAACCCGACTGCGCGGGGTAGCCGTATACAGCCAACCATCAACAATAAGGTTATTTGTTTGAAAATTGGCCGAGTCTCCGGTTAGATACGTCCAGGCCAATTCCAATTGAGCCACATTGTCTTTGTTTATTTGATCCAGCTTGGAGTATTGATTGCTGCTAGGGTGACCCAAATAAGTTGCCCAGTCGGCACCGGCACCCACTGGTTCGGATTCTGTACAGGCAGGCCCGGCAATAGCGAGAAAACAGACGAATAGGAGGCTGTATGTTGAAAGACAATGATCCTCATCCCATCTCTTCCTGGAAATAGCTATGTGGATAACTCGATAAAGAAATTGCAAAACTGTCAAACGATGGATCATGTCTTTGTTCATTGCTAGTCTTTCAACGTACCAAGATAATCAATCATGGGTATAAAAACCAACCTGCACCTACGGCATATAAAGACACGATAAACGGATAAAAATCAATAGTGTAACCTTTTTCACTAAACGTATTTTTGCAAACATTACCGGACGTAACGTTCATTGACTATTCGTTTTTATTGTGTTGCACTAAAATAGAGAATTCCGTACCCGTTTGGCACAGGCTGCTTTATGTTATTGAATGCTTTATCTGGCGATAATGTTACTAATTGGAATGGGGCCCGTATAGGCTTTTACCTGCTTCCTCGTACTTATCTCCTTCGATCCAAAGGGGTTGTTGTGGGTCATTGGCAATGGTTTGTGCCGATAAGATGTAAGATTTCCAGTACTTTATCGCATAATCCAGATTGAAATTGGACACCTCGTCGGAGGCTTGGTGGTAGTGCTTGGCGATTTCTGCATCAAATGCCGTAAATCCCAGACTGAAGGTGGGGGCGGGAATTCCTTTTTTGGCAAAATTCACGTTATCGGAGCGGTCGTATAACCCCTGCTCGGGAGCCGGATCGGCAATAGCTTCCAAACCAAAGGCCCTGGCGGCCTCCTGTATGTGGTGATCTGCGGAACTGCGGCCCAGTCCGATCACCGTTACCAGAGTCGTATCGTTGTACCCGGCATTGTCAATGTTTAGGTTATAGACGATATCGGATAATTCCACCGGCGGATTGTCTGCAAAATAGGAAGAGCCCAGCAGGCCTTTTTCCTCAGCCGTCCAGGCACAAAGTAAAATGGATCTTTTTGGCGGGTGCACACCAAAATACTGTGCCGCCTGTATCAGTGCCGCGGTACCCACAGCATTGTCCCGGGCTCCGTTATAAATCGAATCGCCTTCCGCATTGGGCGCTCCGATGCCTACGTGGTCGTAATGGGCGGAAAGCATGAGGTATTCATCCCGCATGGTTTCATCGGTCCCTTCGATGTAGGCCACAACGTTTTTGCCAGGTATTTTTCGGTTGATCTTACCCCGGATATCAATTTGCAGCTGGGAGGATTCGTCGCGGATGGCTTGGATGCGCTCTCCGGTAAGGTCTTTCATCCACAGATAAGGAATGGATTCCTCGGCATCCGGATCGGTATCCAATCCCAATTGGGGCTTGTTCAGGTAGTTCACCAGCAGACTCCAGGGAGTCGTGGGTACGTTGTACATTTCGATCAGACCGGCGGCACCTTTTGAGCGGGCCAGCGCCATTTTTTCTCGTCCGGCTGCAAAAAGCTGTGGAGGCGATAACCTGTCGGGGGCACCGACGCGAACCACTACCCATTTTCCAGCTACCTCGACGTTTTCGTAATCTTCTTCCAATCCATACCCAACAACGACTGCCTCAAAATCTCCGGCTATATCGTCTCCCGCAAGTACCAGTAGCTCTTCGCCATGCTGTAGCGTATCGTTGTTCCAATAGACGGTTCCCACTGAAGGGGGGCTTGAGTACCTAAAAGGCACCGGTTGGTAATAGCTTCCGATTTGCTCCAAAGGCTGGGCACCGTACTTTTCGAATTGATTGGCAATGTATAACGCCGCCACGTCAATTTCAGGACGGGCGGGATCCCTACCCATCAACTCGTCGGCTGCCAGAAATTTAAAATGGGAAACGGCTTCGGCTTTGGTAATGATTGCTTCGATGCCCTCTTTTTGCGCTCTCAAGGAAAAAAAGGAAAGCATCAGCACCGAAAATAAGCCAAGGGAAACTAGTTTGCGATTCATACTACTTTTTGATTTAAATATAGGGATTTATTTCGTAGAATTTAGGAGTAAACAAGTTCGGGTTCCCAGCCCATATGTTCCATCATACGGTGAAAGTGTTCCGGAACCTCCGCCTGGATCTGAATTTCTTCCTGGCTTTCAGGGTGCTGGAATTTTAGTTTCCAGGCATGCAGTAGTAGGTTTCGCATCTGGAAATGGCTTTCAAAAAACCTGTTTTGCTTGTTATCCCCATGTGTAGTATCCCCGATGACGTAATGGCGAATGTGTGCAAAATGCCGGCGTATTTGGTGCATTCTTCCGGTATGAGGATAGATCTTGACCAGGGAATACCTGCTGCTGGGATACCGGTCGGAGGAAGCATAGGGAATTTCCGCCTCGGCTAGGGTCCAGTACTCCGTTACGGCCTGTTGCAATTCGTGCTCCATGTCTTTGGCCAATGGATGCGAAATCAGGGCGTGATCCTGCGGCATATACCCGCGTACCAGGGCCAGGTAGTGTTTTTTGATGGAGGTACCCGCAAATTTTGGCTGAAGCCGGGAGGCCGCAGAAGAGCTCTTGGCAAACAGCAATACGCCGGAAGTAGGACGGTCGATCCGATGCAAGGGATACACCTTGTACCCCAACTGCTCCCGCAACAGGTGCACGGCGTAGGCGGCCATGGGGTCTTTTTCAAGGGCCGATTTGTGCACCAGTACCCCGGGTGGCTTGTTTATGGCCAGGTAGTCTTCGTCTTCGAAAATCAGGGACAGCGGGCGCATCTCAGGCAATGGTTCCCGATCCAATGGCTTCATCCCCTTCGTACCAGGCCACGAATTGTCCGGCGGCGATTCCCCGTTGGGCTTCGTCAAATCGTACATACAAACCACTTTCTTTACGATAAAGCCGGGCCTTGCTTAACGGTTGCCGGTACCGAATCCGGGCCAGGTACTCGGCGGTTTCACCTACCTGCAGCGCTTTATCCGGACGGATCCAATGGATGTCTGGGGTAGGAACAAACAATCCATAGCGCAGCAGGCCCGGGTGATCTTCCCCCAAACCCGTGTAGATGATGTTTTCCTGCGTATCGGTCGCAATGACAAAAAGCGGCTTACCGGTGCCACCGATGTTCAATCCTTTCCGCTGTCCGATCGTAAAATAATGAGCCCCGTTGTGTTCTCCTACCACCGCTCCCTCGTTTTCCGAATACGGTGGAACAAGGCAGGTATCTTCCAGCAGTTCCTGATCGTAGGCATCGGCTTCCATGCCCGCGGGTATGCTGTTTTTTTGGTACCGCGGGGCCGATTCGGGCACGGCGATGACTTTTCCTTTTTTGGGTTTTAGTTGTTGCTGCAAAAAATCCGGAAGGCGTACCTTTCCAATAAAACAAAGGCCCTGGCTATCTTTCTTGCCCGCCGTTACCAGGTCCAAATTGGCGGCTATCGTTCGTACCTCGGACTTTTGCAGATGACCGATGGGAAACAGGGCCTTTGCCAATTGTTCCTGGTTTAGCTGGCATAAGAAATAGCTTTGGTCTTTATTGGGATCTGCTCCTGCCAAAAGCCGGTACATTGGCTTTCCGTCAACTTCTACCGTTGCTTTCTGGCAGTAATGACCGGTTGCTACATAATCCGCCTTTAGTTTCAGGGCGGTTTTCAAGAAAATGTCAAATTTGATTTCCCGGTTGCAAAGGATATCCGGATTGGGTGTTCGACCCGCCTTGTATTCTGCAAACATGTAATCGACAATGCGTTCCTTGTAATCCTCGCTCAAATCAATTGCCTGAAACGGGATACCAAGTTTTTGAGCAACCAACATCGCATCGGTGCTGTCTTCCATCCAGGGGCATTCGTTGGATAAGGTTACGGATTCATCGTGCCAGTTTTTCATAAACAAGCCAATGACCTCGTATCCTTGATCCACTAACAGACTGGCAGCTACCGAACTGTCCACCCCTCCGGAAAGTCCCACGACCACTCGTTTTTTATTATCTTGCATAATCTTTTTATTCCGGGCCAAAACCTAATGCTTAACAATCGGTGCCAGGGCAATCGTTCCCTTGGCAAATTTAGGGAATATACTAATCCGATCCGGATGAATTTTAGTAATTTCGCAGATGGTTATCATCCTTTATGGCGTTACAGGTTGCGGAAAATCCACCGTGGGCAGGCTGTTGGCATCCCGACTGCAATTGCCTTTTTACGATGCAGATCAGTTTCATCCACCGGCCAACAAGCAAAAAATGGGCGCTGGGATTCCGCTTACAGACGAGGATCGGATTCCCTGGCTGAACGCAATCGCAAGGTCGATGGCGGAATGGGAGAAGGATGGGGGAGCGGTTCTGGCTTGCTCGGCATTGAATGAAAAATACCGCAAACTCCTTCAAGTAGTCCCCAAGCTACACTGGGTGCTGCTGCAAGGTAGCGAGGAGCTGATCAAATCCCGTTTAAAAAGTCGGGTGGGTCACTTTATGAATCCAGCGCTGTTAGACTCTCAGTTGGCCACGCTGGAGATCCCCAATTATGGGCTGAAAGTAGGAGTGGACAAAACACCAGAAGAAGTAGTAGAAGAAATTATGGACTCAATGAATTCTGTAGCGCAACTATCCGAAATTGGTATCATTGGAATGGGTGTCATGGGCAAAAATCTCGCCTTAAACCTGGCCGCAAAGGGAACCGCTTTGTCGATCTACAACCGTCATATGCCCGGAAAGGAAGAAAAAATAGCAGAGAAAGTGCTCGCAGACAACCCTGATTTGCAACAGGTCCGCGCCTACGACGAGCTGGAAGGCTTTATGGAAAGCCTGGAATCGCCGAAAAAGGTATTGTTGATGATCCCGGCTGGCGCGGCAGTGGATCAGCAGATTGAGGAGTTATTGGAGTACCTAAACCCTGGAGATATTTTGATCGATGGGGGGAATTCCTTCTACAAAGATAGCAGTACCAGAACCCATTACCTGCAGAAAAAGCAGGTAGTATACGTCGGTATGGGGGTATCTGGGGGGGAGGAAGGGGCCCGCTTCGGTCCATCCCTGATGCCGGGAGGAGAAAAGGCAGGTTTCGTATCGGTAAAACCGTATCTGGAAAAAATAGCAGCCAGGGATTTTCGCGGCAAGCCCTGTGTCAGCTACATTGGCCCGGAAGGAGCCGGTCACTTCGTCAAAATGGTCCACAACAGCATCGAATACGGTGAAATGCAGGCCATCGCGGAGATCTATTCGCTGATGCGGCATTACCTGCAACTGTCTGTGGACGAAATTGCAGCTTACTTTCAATCCTGGATGGATAGCGATTTGTCCAGTTACCTACTGGAAATCACAGTGGCTATTCTTCGAAAAAAAGAAAACGGCGAACCCTTGCTGGATAAGATTTTGGATCAGGCAGCCCAGAAAGGGACCGGCGGCTGGTCGGTGGCCACCGCGCTGGAATTCGGCGTTCCGTACGGCGTCCTGTCGGAGGCTGTAATGGCCCGCAACCTGTCGGCGCGAAAGCCTTTTCGTATGATTGCCTCGGGACTGTATCATCCGGAGAAAATATCAGGCATCGAAGACCGCGAGGCTTTTCTGCAAAAACTCCAGGCAGCCTACCAGGCAACACGCATTATCAATCACGATACCGGTTTTTCGTTGATGCTGGAGGTTTCCGAAAAAAATAACTGGAACCTGAATTTTTCCGAGATCGCCCGCATATGGACCAATGGATGCATCATCCGCTCCCGGCTTATGGAGGAACTGGTGGACCTCTTTCAGGAAAGCAGCCGCATCCTGCTAAACCCGGAAGCGGTAGCTGCCTTAAAAAGTTACCAGTCGGACTTGTCGTACGTGGTAGGTCAGGCCCTGCAGCATGGATTCCCCGTTCCGTTGCTATCCAGCGCCATCAATTGTTTCCTGGGGGCCGTGACAGCAAATTCACCGGCCAACCTGATTCAGGCCCAACGCGATTATTTTGGTGCCCATACCTACCAGCGGACGGACACGGATTCGGGAGAATCGTTTCATACCGAATGGAAGGATAGCTGAGGTGTTCGGTATATTTCAGAGTAAATGACGCCATTAACGGATCACATGCAGGATGTCCTATCCATCAAGACGCTGATCCAAGAAACGACGGCGGGGCAAAGCATGGTGACCCACGAAGCAGGCGCTGTCTCCCAGGTAATTGCCTTTAGATTGAACGAACCGGTGTTTCCTCAAGTTTTGCGGCCGGGAAGGG
The DNA here is from genome assembly GCF_900109255.1 of Cyclobacterium xiamenense. Lineage (NCBI taxonomy): Bacteria > Pseudomonadati > Bacteroidota > Cytophagia > Cytophagales > Cyclobacteriaceae > Cyclobacterium > Cyclobacterium xiamenense. The sequence goes on from NZ_FNZH01000001.1 coordinate 843,374, forward strand.
AACTTCTTTTGCGGTAGATCAATTGAACAAGCGTCAACAAAGCTAATCGATCGGGTGAAATGTCCATTTTTCAAAAAATAAAAGCGCAGTTTTTAAACCAGGAGTTAACCTTTCAGGCCAGCAGAAGCAGTGGTCCGGGAGGGCAAAACGTCAACAAGGTGAATTCAAAAATACTGTTGAAGTTCAATATCCCCGAATCCCGTATTTTGGAAGAAATGGAAAGGGATTTCTTGATGAAAAAGTGGGCAAACAAATTGGATAACGAAGGCAATCTAATCATCCAATCCCAGGAAAGTAGGTCGCAGCTACAAAACAAAGCCATTGCCCTCCGGAAATTCTATCATATGTTGGAAGCTGCGTTTCAGAAAAAAAAGGTAAGAAAGGCCACGCGACCCAGCAAACGGGCCGTTGAAAAACGCCTAAAAAATAAGCGTATGCAAGCCGAAAAGAAACAATACCGAGGAAAAGACTGGTAGCAGGTCAGATAAGTTAACCCTGGGTCAATAACCCAAGCCTTTGTTCAACTACGGGCTTTTCTGCCAATCAATGGAACTACGAGTAAATTTTTTCCGGATTGGCCTGAAAGGGTTTTCCTTGATTTCTGAGCGGTGCGCCGCGGCTATTCCTGGATCTTGCGCAGCACCATCCAACTATTTTGGATTTTCGAGACTTTGAAAATAGTTTCATACGACTAACGGTCTCAACGCGGCCCCTCTCATCAGGTATCCAAGAGGTGGTTCCACCCGTACTTGTCCGGATGCTTGCCTACTCTGACGGACGATAGCTGGTTTTTCAGCCGGTACATGCCGGCATCTGCTGCCAGGTAGGTGCCGTACGATTTCCCGTTGTAACTGATCGTTTCGATGGGAGAGATCACCGCGGCTGTGCCTGCGCCAAACGCTTCCACCCGCTCCCCGTTTTCAATGCGTTGGCATATCTCTTCAATGGCTATGGGCCTTTCTTCCACCGAAAAACCTTCCTCTTCGGCCAATTTCAATAGAGAATCACGGGTAATCCCATCCAAAATACTATCGCTAAGCGCAGGAGTTACCAGCCTGTTTCCATCCAAAATAAACAGGATGTTCATGGTTCCCGACTCTTCGATGAATTGTTTCTCTTTGGCATCCAGCCAGATGATTTGGTCGAAACCTGCTTTTTTGGCATTAATTTGCGGGAGCAGGGATGCACCATAGTTCCCACCGTTTTTTGCTGCTCCGGCACCCCCACGAGCCGCGCGAATGTAATCGGTTTCCACCTTTACCTTCAGGGGCTTGTTGTAGTAGGCCCGCATGGGAGAAAGTACGACCATAAACAGGTATTCCTGGGAAGCATCTACGCCCAATTTTTTTTCAGTCGCGATCACAAAGGGACGGATGTACAGGGAGTACTCCGGATCGTCGATCACCCAATCCGATTCTTGTTTTAATAGCTCCTCAATGCCCTCCATGAAAAGATCCTGCGGCAAAGGCGGCATGGCCATTCGCTCCAGGGAACGGTTCATTCGCTTCCAGTGACTTTCCATTCGGAAAACATTGATTTTACCATCGGCCATCCGAAAGGCTTTGAGTCCCTCGAATACCGTCTGACCGTAATGAAAGCACATGGCCAGTGGCGATAAAGAAATGGCTTGTACCGGAGAAATGCGGTAGGCAGACCATTCCCCCTTTTGGTAAGCGGCCACCAGCATTCGATCGGTGGATTGAACGCCAAAGGTGAAGTTTTCAAAGTCAAAATCGGGTCGTTGCGTTTCGGTTTGGTTCATGAGGTTTGTACGACTAATACATTACTTATTTACTTAATTTAGCGAGCCGGATGTGGGCCAGATGGTGCCTCCCGTGCCAATCGTATGCCAAAGCACTTACATTTAACGCGATGGATTGCTTTTGTTCCGGATGGAAAAAGCGACGGATCCACTGGGATTCGTCCATGTTTTGCATCAGGAAACACCATCGCTCGTGAATGCCAGCTAGTAGTTGAACGGATACGTCGATCCCAAGTTTTGAATCGGCAAGCGCTGCCCAATGATTTTCTTTGTACGGCTTGATGACTGGTGTTTCCTCTGTCAGGGCCAGCTTGAATCGCATGTACGCGTTCATGTGGCTATCTGCCAGGTGGTGCACCAGTTGGCGGATGGTCCATCCCCCGGGTCGGTACCTCGAATCGAGCCTCTCTTCGGGCAAATCGGTAAGCAAACCCGCTACTGCCTCCGGAAAACGATGTATACCCAGGATGGCGCTGCTGAGGGCTTCCAGTGAGATCGATTTCGGTTGTTGGAATCGACCAATGGGATACATGAGGCGTTCGTTTTGCATGGTTTGTAGAAAAAAGGGCGCACCCGGCGACCAGGATTTTGGTATACGCTTCCTTTCTGCAAATAAACAACAAAATTGGTATTGGTTACAGATACAATTTATTTAATTTTGAAGGGTACAGTTAAACAGCCTTGTAGATGACCTTGTATCAGGAACTAGCCCGCAATTTTGAGCAACTTATACAAAAGGGAAGTTTGAAAGTGGGAGATAAGATGCCCTCCATTCGGACGGTGAGCAAAGAGTACGGGGTGAGTAAAAATACCGTGATACAGGCGTATTTGGTTTTGGAAAGCAGGTCCTGCATTGTATCCCGGCCACAGGCGGGTTTTTTTGTTTGCGAAAAGGCCGACCAACGTTTACCTGTACCCGACGCCAGTATGCCTCAGAATCATCCGGCCAATTCAGCCGATGACGGGTTGATCGGGAAGGTATTCCGTAATTTTGTCAACAAAGAAATTACCCAATTGTCGCTCAGTGTACCCGACGAGCGTTTTTTCCCCGTGGCTCGACTCAACAAATGCCTGCAGCAAGCCACCAAGACGCTTTCTTCCGGGGGCACCGGATACGACGATATTCAGGGCAACCTGCGCTTACGAAAAAACATTGCCAAATGGTCCTTTACCTGGTCGGGTAATCTGGGAGTTCAGGATTTGGTCAGTACTTCGGGGGCCATGCATGCCATCTCGTTGGCATTTATGGCATTGACCCGACCGGGGACTCGCATTGCCGTGGAAAGTCCGGTGTATTTTGGTATTCTCCAAGTGGCGAAAAATATGGGGCTGCATGTGGTCGAATTACCCACGCATCCGGTATTTGGCGTGAGTCCCGATGACCTGAAAGCAGTGGTGGGAAAGATTGATATCTGCCTGTTGGTAAGCAATTTCAACAACCCATTGGGCAGTTGCATGCCGGAAGAAAACAAGCGTGCGGTGGTCGAAATCCTGGCCAGGCACGGCATTCCCCTGATCGAAGACGATTTGTATGGGGACGTGTACTTTGGGGCTAACCGACCCAAGCCCTGCAAGGCCTTTGATCAAGAGGGCTTGGTATTGTGGTGCGGATCGGTTTCCAAAACCCTGGCTCCAGGCTACCGGGTAGGCTGGATGGCTCCGGGAAAATACATGAAAGACATTTTGAAGTTAAAACTTTTCCATTCGGTGTCGGGAACAGCACTCACGCAGGAAGCCATTGGCTTGTTTTTGGAAAATGATCGCTACGAGCGGCACTTGCGGCAACTTCGAAAAACCCTGCATGCCAATTCTCTCCGTTTTATTCGGACCATCGCCGATCATTTTCCCGAAGAAACGAAGGTAAGCCGACCGCAGGGCGGATTCGTTCTCTGGGTGGAGTTGGCCAAAGGAATGGATACGGGAAAGTTATTCGATCCGGTATTGTCGCAGGGAATAAGTTTTGCACCAGGCCGAATGTTTACCCTTCAGCACCAATTTCACCATTGCCTGCGGTTAAATTACGGCCTGCCCTGGTCGGAAAAGTTGGAGCAACAATTACTGGTATTGGGGCGACTATTAAAAGGTTGACGGCGGTACTTAAAATTCCTTCTCTCCAAATTCACTTTTGATGAAACGGGATTTATCACGAGAAGGATTGAGCGTATAGCTAAGGTTCAACAGCACCATATCCACTTCCAGCACGTAATTCGTCGTGGTGTAAAATTCGTTTTCTCTCCAGGTGCTGATCCGTTGCTCATTGGTACGCAAAAGACCCATGTCCATGTTGAGCCATTGCAGGCTGGCCTGTAGCCGGTCGTTCATAAATGTCTTTCGGAGTACCAGGTTGGGGGATAAAAACCGGGAATCTTCTCCCTGTGCCGTAATGCGGTCTGAAAGGTAGTTGATCGACCATTGGGCGGTAAAAGTAGGGGAGAAGTCAAAACTGGTATTGGCATTGATCGAATACACCCAGGCGGCGTTATTGATGGGGCGCTCATCAAAACTTCCACTGATCCGGTACCGGTACAGGTTCCCACCTGCAAATACCTTCCAGTTGCTGCCTGGATTAAGTTCCAGCCCCAGTTCTATTCCAATGGACCTCCCGTTTCCAACGTTGGAATAGATTCGATTCAGTATGGTATCGTTATACACCGTGTTCACCCGGTTGACCAGGTTTTTTACATGCCGGTAATAAGCCGTGGCATAGACGCTGTTTTCCCCAAAGTCCTTTACAAGCCCGGTTTCCACCAGGTCAATAAATTCGGGTAGCAAGGAGGGGTCTCCTTGTTCCAGTGTCTCGGAATGCTCGCGTTCAGGAAAAGGATTCATTTTGAACGTGGTGGTTCGTTCTACCCTTCGGCTGTAGGCCCCTTTTATCGATGTCTGCTCTCCCAGTTTGTATTGTACGCTGGCAGTAGGATAGGGTAGAAAAAAATCATAGGTATAGAGGCTGTCTACCGTATTGGATTTGTCCTGGAGCAGCAGTTCCCGATCCATGTACTCCATCCGTAAACCTACCGCATAATCCCAGTTGTTTTTTTGTCCGGTTAGTTGTCCGTACCCGGAATGGATGACCCGGGTCAATTCCACATTGGAGGAAAACTCGGGTACCAATTCAAATGCACCCGTTTCGTTGTTTTTTCGTTCGTAAACAAAATCCCCCTGATGATTCAGGTTACGAAACTGATAGCCGGTTTCTACGATTCCCCAGGGAGTCGGCTTGGATTGGTAATCTACCTGCCAGCGCAGCCCATGCAATGGATTGCCATTGGTATTGTATTCGTCCTGATAGATCAGATCGGTATTCGGAAAACCCAGGTTGCGGTTGGTGGTGGGACCTCCCAGCATGGTGTATTCGTATAAAAAGGAACTGGAAATGCGGGAGCCAATGTCAAAGGCATGGGAATAATCGAAGCTTCCCAGCGCGAAATCACTTCGTCGGATTCGGAGGTTCTCGTTGTAGTACTGCATGGTGTACAAACGCTCCCCATTTATACTGGCATGGTTGTCGAAATACACGATATCTGCTGTCCGGTCTTTGCTTCGGATCCCGCCGTAAAATCCCAGACTGAATTCATTGTTGCCATCAGGGGTATAGGCTACCGTAAAGCGTCCGGAGTAGGCTTCCTCGTCAAAACCCCGCTCACCTGCTGAAGGAAAACGGGTGGTCGTGTCGCCCTTTACGGTATACACATCTCCTATTCGCTGGCCATTGACATCATTTCTCAGATAACTGGCTCCCAGGGAAAGATCCCAATCGCCGTTCCGGTGGTTCAGCGTAAAATCGGCTCCGTACCGTTGCGGTTTTTGCTTGTTATCGTAATCCTGTATACTAGGGGCTCCCATTCGGGTATTCAGTTGGGTGAATGTCCCATCGGTGGCGCCTTTTTCCGTGGTGATATTGATAATGCCGGCTTTTCCTTCCGGATCGTATTTGGCAGAGGGAGCGGTCACTACTTCGATATTTTTGATGGCATTTGCAGGTAATTGTCCTAGAATTACCGCGGGATCGGATTGTATGGGTTTGCCATTGAGCATGACCACAAATCCGGTAGCGCCTCTTACAGATAGTTCCCCTTCGGCATTGATGCTGACCGAGGGGAGATTTCGCATCAAGTCGATGGCTGTTCCTCCTTGCCCCGATAAGAATTCGGAGGCTTCGAATACCTGCCGGTCTATCCGATGCATGGTCGTAAATTGGGATCCGGAGACTTCGACCATATCCAGTAATTGTTCATTGGGGCTGAGTTGGATCGTTTCGAGGTCCAGTACCTGTCCTCGGACGAGTACCATATCTCCGATGCTAACCCGCTCATATCCCATAAATTGGATGGCCAGGTAATAGGTACCGGGCTTAATGCCGGCAAGTTCAAAGCTTCCGTCGGGTTCGCTGACCGTTCCGGAGACCAGACTGGAATCGGCTTGAGCGTACAGCCCCACGCTACCGTATTCGATGGGATTCGCTTCGTTTGAATCGACAAGCGTACCCCGAACGGTTATTTGGGAAAAGATGGGAAAAACAAGGAGAAATTGGGCTATGCAGGCCAGCAGGAATTTCATCAACAAAGAATTTAACGCGCAAGTTACGCTTTCCTGACTGGAAAATGGATGGTAAATTTCGTATAATACTGGTAGATTTTAGAGTTTGGCCCTGTATTCGGTAGGTGTGAGCGTTGTTTGAGCCTTAAAAAACTTTACGAAATTCGATGCATCTGAAAAGTTTAATTGATAGGCAATCTCCGTTACCTGCAGCCCGGTATGGGTTAGCAGGTTTTTGGACTCGATCAGCACGCATTCGCGAATGACATCGACGGCGTTGCTTCCGGTAGCCGCCTGGCAAATATGATTTAATTTTCGACTACTGATATGCATGATCTTCGCGTAAGCTTCGGCTGTTTTCAGCTGCAGGTAGTTTTGGCGAACCAGTTTTTTAAATCTCACAAATTCATCCAAGAGGGTAGGAGGGACTCGTTTTCGATTCTGCGGCAGCTGAATGGTCTTGTAAATCAAGCTGTTCAACTGTGCGGCCAATACTTCAAGCGGTTCTTCTCGTTGGTAATCAGCGTAAAAAATATCGAGTAATTGCATGACCGATGGATCTTCTTCCGAGAGCCTAAATGTTTCATTCATGCCAAAAAGCCGTGCGAGTGCCTTGGGGTAACCCGAAAGCACTTCTTCTTTGAATAGTACAACATACCCTTCGGGTATTCGCGAAAAATTCCAGCAATGCACCTGACCCAGGTTCAAGTAAAAACCCATGGGAGGCAGTACCTCGTATACCTGATCTCCTACCGTGTGCTGGCCAGCGCCCTTCGACAAGTAGATTAACTCGTGGTAGCCTTCGTGCCGGTGGGGTTTGGTGGGTTTGATAACCGGCTTCATTTTCGAAACCTTTAAGATCTGTCCCTTCTCAATCTTGTTTTTGTTGCCAATAGCCTTTTGTTTGCTTTCCATCAACTTGCCTTCTAGCGGTTAGTACCCGGGTTACTCGTGGTATCGGGTTTCAATCGAACAAGAAAGTTAGTGGATTTTTTCTCAACCTGCGTTCCAGATATCACCAATGAGCGCCAGTCAGGGAAAATCGGCTTGACCGGGAAACCACACCTGCTGGCTCGACGTTGGTATCCGATTTTTGGTAGAGGAGCGACCGCCCGAATCTACCGGGTAGTAAGCGCCCATAAGGAATGGTGACTGGCTTTTCTGATTTATTATTTTTTTTGGCACCTGCTCGTGTAGCCGAAAGCGTTTTCTAAAAACGGCCCGGCATCGACTCCGCTTTATTAGTTATACAATTGATCAAAACCGTTTCTGTCCGCTAAACTCCATGGCCTCGCCCTTTCCAAAGCCATAGCTGATACCAAATGTGATAAAGCGGCCCCGCAGGCGGTAGTCGTATTGGCGAAAGTTATTCTGCACCGTTTCGTTTTCAAATATCCTCGAGGCAAAAGCATCCCGTATGCTGAGGTTCAAGATAGTTTTTCCCTTCATAATTTTCTTACGAAGGCCGATATCGGCCAATGCGTAGCCGCTAATGGTTCGCTGAAAGGTCTGATACGCCGATTGGTAATTACCGATCAGCTCCAGGGTAAAATCTGCCGGCAAGCTAAACTTGGAGGTTAGCCGGGCTGACCATTGGTCCGCCGTAAAATCAAACGGACTGGCTTCGAATGTTCCTTCCCGGTTGAAGTAATTGTAATTGAAATCCGCATTGAGGGACAACCAATCATTGGGCGTGATTTTTCCGTTTAATTCCAGGCCAGTGGCTTTGTTGGTGCCAATATTCATGGGCATGGTGATCGCTACGTTATCTTCAAAAGTAGTTACGTTTTCCACCGTTTGCGTGATGTAGCGGTGATAGATCGAACTGCTCAGCGACAGAAGCTCCAGGTCCAAAATACCCGTGATTTCGTAACTGTCGGTCAGTTCTGGCAGCAGCTCCGGATTTCCGGTCCGGATACTGAAATTGTTTCGGATGTTGTAGAAGGGATTTAGGTCAAAAAGCCGGGGTCGGGAGATGCGTCGGGAATAGCCTCCCTGCAGGGAAAAGTTATCGGCCAGTTTGTACGAACTGTGCAGGGTCGGGAATAGGTTGGTGAAATTCTTCCGGTTTTCTTCCTCGGTTTGCTCCAGCAGGGTATTCAGGTCCGTGTTTTCTGCCCGAATACCGAGTTTGAGGCCAAACTTGTCGCCCTCATAGGCACCGGTACTGTAGACGCCCAGTACTTTTTGCGTGAAAAAAAACGTATTGGTACGCTCGGGTATTTCCTGCCAGCCGCCGTTTTCAAAGCCCAGGATCGCAAAATCGTTTCGAACATCGGTGATCAGGTACTGACCACCCGATTCAAAGGTGATCTTATCGGTCATTGGCCGGGTGTAATCGGCTTTAAATGTATACTCCCACTGCCCAAAATCGGTATCGGTCTGCTGCCGGTCCTGCAAGGCAGATTCGCCAAACGAAGGCAGGTTATCGAAAGAAGATTGCTGCTTTTTGGCAAACGAACTACCCAACGCACTTATCAAGAGGTAGTGGTCGTCCTTGTCCGAAAAATCACTCTTGTACTGCAATTCGTACTGCCATTTGGGATTGGTGGCTTCCGTGGCTTCATCTCGTGTCCACCCCGCATGCGGCGCGGCGGTCCCGGTTTGGGCCGTGAAGTTTCCATTGGAATATTCGGTCTCCAACTCGTAGGCAAAATTGCCGGTAAGGGAGAGCACATTGCGCTCATTGATGTGGTAATCGGTACCCAGGATCAGGTTGAAAAACGTTTCGTTTTTCTCCCCATCACCCCTATTTCGGATAAAGGTCTGTTCGCTAAGGTTGCTGTTTAGGGTCTCAAAGGTTTCGGGAAAGGTCCGGTGCCCCAGGCCCAGTTGGCTAAACAGGTTGAATTTGTCCGTGCGTTTGTTTAGGCTAAAGCCCAAACTGTGGTTGTTCGGTACGCCGGTATTGAGTGTGATGGAACCGTTTACGCCTCTCTTTTCTTCTTTTTTTAGCACGATATTGATGATGCCCGAGGTACCCTCGGCATCGTATTTGGCAGAGGGATTGGTAATTACCTCCACGCGGTCAATCATATCTGCGGTGAGGGTACCCAGGGCATTGCCACCATCACTGGCCAGGACCGAGGGCTTTCCGTTGATCAGAATCTGAACTCCCCCAATGCCCCGGAGCTGGATTTGGCCTTCAATATTCACGGTAACTGACGGTACGTTGTTTAATACTTCCAACGCACTGGCTCCGGTGCTGCTCAGGTCTTGGCCTACGTTAAACACCCGCTTATCCAACTGAAACTCGGTCGTAGATCGCTCACCTCGAATGACAACCTCATCCATTAGCTCGCTATCTTCGGAAAGGCGAATGGTGCCCAAATTCACCGTGCCGTCGATCACCGTGTACTCGGAGATGCGGGTGGTAATAAATCCGATAAAGCTGATTTCCAGAATAAAATCCGTTTTTTGGGTGGTTAACAGCAGGGTTCCGTCCGCTGCGGTAGTAGTACCCGCAAGCAGCTGTCCATCTTGCGTATCCAGAAGCTTGACGGTTGCAAATTCGATGGGTTTCTGGCTATTGATTTCGACAACCTTGCCGGTGATTTCAATAGTTTGCGCCTGTAGACAGCCAATACTGATTCCCAAACTGATAATTGTGATTAGAATTCGTTTCATGAGGGCTCTTGTAATTCCTACTGTTTGTAAATTTCAGCAGAAAATGCGCAGAAAAAAAATTGTATCGGTAAACGACTGGTATTTTCGGGCGAATGGCGTCTTGTATTGATGAGGTCATTTATCCGGTCAACCGCGTTGTTTACCGAAAAAATTGACGAAAATAGCGGGTAGATCGGTACATTTTTAGCGTGTATTACCTGCAAAAACCGTTTTCTTTTCAGCGATTTGTCAAGGCCATGGGGAAGGTTAATGGGAGACTATCGTTCCCAGGAACCCCGAATCTACGATGCAAGAAAAGCGTGCGTTATCAAGGTGGGCGACGCTACGATCAGGCGCGGATGGCTTTCGAGGATATACGCAATATCCGGTCGGAGGAAGATTATAGCGTCATTGTGCTGGCAGCAAAGAAATACTATTGGCCGAACCGCTCAAACGATGGATGGAAATGTTTGACGAAACGATCTTTATTCGGGTCCATAAGTTTTTTGTTGTCAATAGCAGGCAGATAAAAAAGCACGTGGAAATAAGGTACGCCTGAGCCATGACGAAGTGATTCCTCTGGGTCGGGCCTGCAATGAGGCCTTAATGGATCGATTGTTACGGTAACTAAAACCATTCGGTCGGATCCGATACGCCCAATTGTCCCATCGTTGCGATAGCCGTGGCACGCCTGCCGGATTGAATTTGCTAGGAGTCCTGGCTTTCTTCCTTTCCTTCTTCCACCTTCTCTTCCACTTCCTGCCTGTCCTCCGAATCGGAATCCGGTACCTCCTCGGCATTTGTCGGATCGGGTTCGAAGGTCAAATCGATCCACATCGGAAAATGGTCCGAGCCAATTGCCCGCAATTTTTCAATCCGAACCAATCCAAAATCATTGGTATAGAACACATGGTCCAACGGGTACCGCAATAAGGGAAGAAAAACGTTGTAGGTATTGAACAAGCCACGGCCCTCACGTGGATCAAGTAGTTGACTGTATTCTCGAAACAGGGTGGATGTTTTGGACCAGCCCACGTCATTTAAATCGCCCGCTACCAGTACCGGCCGGGGATTTTTCTCGATGTCTTTGCCGATGATCAACAATTCGGTATCCCGTTCGTAGGTATCTGAGCCAGGTCGGGGCGGTTCGGGGTGTACCCCGAAAAAATCAAAGCGTTCTCCAGAGGGTAGCTGCACTTTGGTGAAAATCGAGGGAATGTCGTTTTCAACCAGGTAGTTCACCTCGCTGTTTTCAAGTGGAAACCGGGATAGCAGGAGCATACCGTAGGTGTTGGGCAAGGGTTCCTTGATCGTATATGGGTAGTCTTCGTCCAGTGAAATGAGCGCTTCCGTCCAAAGTAGGTTTGGCTCGGTCAATAAGATCAAATCGGGATTCCTCTCGGCGATGAGGTCCAATAGCTTTCCATACTCTTTATTTTCCATGCGAACATTACTGAGCAACAGAGAAAACTTTCGATCCGGATCCGTAGATACCGCCCTTTTTGCGGTGGTGTCGGCAAGTGGAGTAAAACCGATGATCTTGGAAATTTGGTGACCCAACGCGGCAATAAGTAAGGCGAAAAAAACGACCCTTCCGGGAAAGCTTCCTTTCCTTAGCAGAAAAGCACTCAAAACGAAGGTTACACCGCCAATGGCCGCAAGCTGCAAACGTGGAAAATCAAATACACGTATCCACCAGGTACCCGTTTCGATGAGCGGTAACGCGCTCGCAAGGATAAAAAATGATCCAAGAAAGTAAAGGAAATAGTTCATCTGTAGCAGCGGAATGGTTTATAACAAATACCACCACACATCACGCAATTTTCCGACCAAAAATTGCGCTACTGCTATCAGGCGTACAAATCAATCCAACGCCTTGATGACTATATTTTTAAATTCCACTCCCTGCCCCTCTGCCTGCAAGCCGATGTAGCCTTCTTTTAGTGCTTTCCCGTCTACTTTGATACCAGGGTCGTACCCGTTGGCTACGCCTCCACCAATCTGCGTTTGACTGTATTCCAGCACGGTTTCTCCGTTCACCTTATGAATAACCAGGGAATCTCCATAAACAATCAATTCTGCTGCCACCCATTCGTCCCAGGGAAAGGTAGGAGAGGTGGAATTGATGCAATGCCTGGGGTCCATCTGGCCCTGGAACACCACTTCTGTGCCCGGCGAGCACATGTTGCCTGTCGGCCGCGGGTTGCCGTCGCCGGCATCTGCAAGCATCTGGTATTCCACTGAAATCGGCCAATCCTGCTCCTTCAGAATGCTCTCCGGGGACTGGGAATGAAACATCACCCCACTGTTGCGGTAGGTGTAATCCGGTGCATCCTTCATCCATTGATCGGTGAAGCGGTAGTCGAATTTCAGGTGAAACGAGCCAAAGGGCTTTTCGTAGAAAAGGTGACCGTAGCGTTCCTCGAAACGGGTGTAATCGTCGTAATTTACCTGAATCCTGCCATCTACTACGCGGAAGGTATTGGCGTAATTCTCCCCTGTTTCGTGGTGATGAAATTTGGGGATCCACCCTTCCAGGTCTTTGCCGTTGAATAAAGACTTCCAGTCCGATTCCCGGACCTGGGCCCTGCTATCGGCTGGTGTGCATCCGGTGAAAAATCCGATACTCAAAAAGGCATTGATGGCGAGGGGGAGAATTCTTGCAAGTGCATTTGATGGAATTATTTTTGAAAAGCCTGCAATAGAGAATGTATTCATTGTATTCGGGTGGTTTTCGTGGAACATCGGTTCAATTGGTTGGTTGGTAGAGGGGAAAGAAGTCGATTGTACCGTCTTTGCGATGGAAAAAAGCCATACAAAGCCCCACTTTTCCCTGGTTAATGTGGGTACGAAGGTATGCGTTTGTATGAACGATCTTCGTTTGGGCCGGTGCTGCATTCCAACGTGCCAAGCGATCCGACCAATGACTCAGGTCTTCGCTACGAAACCGTTCGGGAGAAAAATAGCCGGCTTCGATTGCGGGTACCAGTAGGGGGCTGAAGGGTGCAGTGGGTTCGGCCAATACACGTTTCAATGCATTTTTTAGCAAATGGTTGTCGGAGTTGGCCAATACAACGATCAAAACCGCCCCCTGCTCCCGGCAGGCGATTTCCAGGGTGTGAACGAGGTGATTGTCCAGCAGGGTTCCGGCTGCTTTTAATGGGATCAAATCTCCAATACCCGTATTCAATAACATGTTTAACGGCTCCCGCATATCGATGCAGTTGACCACGACTGCCAACGGCACATCTTTGATAAAATCCTTTAACTTTTTGTTTTGAAACCTTCGGGAAACCAGGTTGCCGTCCGCATAGCGTTTGTTTCCTTCCTTTAGGTACTGAAGCACATTGGCTGGTTTTTTCAAATCGGCACGATTTATTACCGCCGGTTTGCCAATAACTACCTCGTTGCTTGGAGCGTAACTGTCTTTTAGTCCGACAATGGTAAAGTCAATGGCATTTTCTCGTGCAAAGGTGGTCTGATAATCGTTAAGAATTTCCAACACATCTGGCTCGATGTAGGAAGAAAAAGAAGCATCGATGGTTATCCGCGTACCTTTTGGAAGGTTCCACAGGATGCGTTTGATCGCCGGCTTGTTTAGAAAGGAGACCTCGTTGGAAAGCTCGAGCCGGATTGTTTTTCGCTTGCTGCCGGGATTCGTTTCTTCCATGTAGAAGGGGTTGTAGTAGTTTCCGCGCAAAAGAAAAAACACGCTGGACGCCGATCCGATCAGCACGCCAATCAGGACATCGGTAAGCAAGATAGCCGTTACGGTCACCGCAAATGGAATAAACTGAGACCAGCCTTTTCGATACATTTGGGTAATGATGGAATAGGAAGTTAGCTTGTATCCGACCAAAAGTAAAATTGCTGCCAGGGAGGCCAGGGGAATCAAATTGATGATAGTACTTAAAAACAATACACTGACGGTCAGGAGAAATCCGTGGATAATCGTGGATAGCTTGGTTTCCGCACCGGCTTCAATATTAACGGAGCTTCGGACAATGACCGAGGTAATGGGAATACCGCCTATAAGGCCCACAATGCTGTTACCGATGCCCTGTGCCACCAATTCCTGATTGGGGGGACTCCTTCGCTTGTGTGGGTCCAGATTATCCGTTGCTTCGAGATTCAACAATGTGGCAATGGATCCGATAATGGCGATGGTAAAGGCATAGGTCCATACCTGAAAATTGTCTATGGCAGAAAAATCCGGAAAAGTAAACAACGCAGTGGGATCGTTTATTTCCGGAATGTGTACCAGGTGGATGCCATCGAGGTACAAAGCGGGCAGTAGAAATTTAAAGGTCTGATTCAGCAACACTCCGAATAGCACGACAAATAGGGAAGGAGGAAGCCATTTGACGTTTTTTAATGCGGTTTTTTCCCAAAAAATCATGAGCAACAACGAACTCACCGCAAGTATCAGCGCACCTGGAGCGAACAAAGAAAGCACCAATGCACCCGTTTCAATGACGCCGGAAAAAAAGGATTGCGAGTAATCCAGCAGTCTGCTTTTGTCCAACTCCACACCCAATGCATAGGGAAGTTGGGAGATAATCAGAATAAGTCCGATGGCTGCCAACAACCCTTTTATGATGCTGGTGGGCATGTAGTCGGCAATCATTCCCGATTTGAGAAATCCCAGAATCACTTGAATAAGCCCACCGATAAACAATGCCAGCAAGAATACGTCAAATGTCTCGAGCACCTCTAACGCCGTTAAAACTACAGCGGAAAGGCTGGCTGCCGGGCCGGAAACGCTGGTGTGCGATTTACTGGCTATTCCCGTAACGAGCCCGCCCACCATCCCGGCAATGAGCCCCGAAATTAAAGGAGCTCCACTAGCCAGGGCGATCCCCAAACACAGCGGGAGTGCGACAAGAAATACCACGATGCCAGCAGGTATATCCCTTCCCGGACGTCTGAAGATCGATTGGCTGATATCCTTCACCTGCCGCTTTGCTTTCAATTGGTTAAAACGAGGGCGATTAGTCAACATTGAAAAATTGATGGCTCGATATTTTGCGAACAAACATACTTTTTATTTTCTGAATTTGCGGCAACTTAAATAGAGTGGGTCAAGATACGTGATTTTTTTTTGGTATTCATTCAGCGCGTATAATTCCCTATCCGTCCTGAGCGGAGGATCTCCGAAAATTCCTATCTTTGGAAAAATTTTCTACCAACGTACCTGCCAACCATGAAGCGACCGCTGATCAACTTTGCTTTTTACTTTTCTGCCTTTTGCGTTTTTATCTCCCAGTCGATTTATTCCCAGACCGATCCGTTTGTTTTCGGGGATCGGTTGCCGGATGCGCCAGAACTTGCGGCAAGCGGTCCGTTCCCGGTAGGCGTACGCACCCTGGAATTAATCCATGCTAACCAGCCAAATATTCAGGAATCCAACGGCACGGAAATGCCCGTTTACGACCGGCCACTACGGGTAGAAGTATGGTACCCGGCACAGGAAAACCCCGATGCAAAAATGGCGGAATACACCGATTTTCTGGGTACGACCACCGACCCGACCCGTCCCCTAAAGGCGTTTACCTTTCCGGGAAGGGCTGAAAGAAACGCAGTCCCCGATACCAGCCAGGGGCCCTATCCATTGGTGATCGTTTCGCACGGTTACCTGGGATCGCGCGTTTTGATGACCTACCTCACCGAAAACCTGGCATCCAAAGGCTACCTGGTAGTTGCTATCGACCATACCGAGTCTACCCACGAAAATCCGGGCAAATTTGCCAGTACACTCTACCACCGCCCGCTGGATGATTTGTTTGTTCTTGAGGAAATGGATCGATTCAATCAACCAGAAGAAGGAAATTTTTTATCCGGAATGGTGGATGCTTCCCGTACGGCCCTGCTGGGTTATTCCATGGGCGGCTATGGAGTATTGAATGCAGCCGGGGCAGGCTTTTCGCCAGGTTTTGTCGGCGCATTTTCTCAAATGACATCCGGAAGTCAGCTTCTCGCTACACGAAGCCTGTCCGATCCCACTTATCCCAGGACCGTAGATCCAAGAGTGAAAGCCATTGTAGCGTTGGCACCCTGGGGCATGCAACGTGGAGTTTGGGATAGCGAAGGACTCCAAAGCCTCCGAACACCGACGTTTTTCATCGCCGGTAGCGAAGACGATATATCGGGGTACGAAGATGGTGTCAAAGCCATTTACGAAGGAGCCTCAAATGCAGAAAGATACCTACTGACCTACCTCAACGCCCGACACAATGTAGCGCCAAATCCACCGGTATCGCCGGACCTGGACCCGGCAGACTACATGCATTACAGCGAACCCGTTTGGGACGAAGAACGAGTAAATAATATCAACCAACACTTCGTAACGGCGTTTCTTGGCATCTACCTGAAAGGACTGGATTACGGCAAATTTCTGGACCTGCCCGAAGACTCTTTGGAGGAAACCTGGACCGGTTTTCTTCCCAGAACCTCTATCGGACTGGAATTGAGACAGGCAAGGCCCTGATTTTCGCGGGGGTCAATTTCCCATCACCAAGCGGTTTTGCGAGGGCTGATCCCCCTCCTCATGCACCTGTATCCGAAGGGATTCCTGATCCGCATCGGTAAGGTCTACGACCACCTGTACCA
Source organism: Cyclobacterium xiamenense (assembly GCF_900109255.1). Lineage (NCBI taxonomy): Bacteria > Pseudomonadati > Bacteroidota > Cytophagia > Cytophagales > Cyclobacteriaceae > Cyclobacterium > Cyclobacterium xiamenense. The sequence goes on from NZ_FNZH01000001.1 coordinate 859,890, forward strand.
GGTGTGTGCCCTGACTTACCCGTGTGCTCACCTTGGTATCCGCCATTGATAGCTCCTCTGTTCCCATCCGTACGCGGACTGCCTTGCCAGAATTGATCTCAAATGTCAGGGTACCTTCCTGGAGGACCTCGACTTCAAACTGTACCAGTCCAACTTCCCTGCCCTCAGCATCCTTCAACACCGGTATGTCTTCCAGCGGAAGGCTACCTCCGACCATGCTGTATAAAGCCATGCTTCCTTTTTCGAGTAGTGCTGCTGTTTCGCCGGCTGCGACGGTCCCAGATAGAAGGAATTGAACCGCTTCTGACTCCGTGACGGCGTGCCAGTTTCGAACAAATTTTTCATTGGTCACCCGAAAATCTCCTGAACTTCCCAATTTGGACAAATAGCCAACCAGATGGACAAACTCGTCCCGTTCCAAACTTGCCGTCAAGCCGGGGGGCATGAGGGAGCCCGGTACATTTTCCCGATTGGCAACTTGATTTTTGGGGATGGCGGTTTCCTGCCCCGACATGTCACGCATGCGTAATTCATCCGTACCATCACCCACCAGGTAGCCCATAAACAGACTGCCGTCTGTCTTGGTTACCTTTTGAAGTTCGTAGCCCTCTTTCACCGACTCGGAGGGATCCAACAGTGATTGAATGATGTTGTCGATGGGTGAACTGGTTCCCAGCGAACTCAAATCCGGACCCAACCGGCCCCCGGCTCCTCCCAGGGCGTGGCAGTTCTGACACATCAGCGATTTTCTACGGTAGATACTCTCACCAATGACGGGGTCAGCTTTGGTTTTTACCTCCTGGGCCAATGCGTATACCTGATTTTCGTTCAACCGCTGAGGCATGCGCTCGGGTGGCAAGGCGCCGCCCGATTTTTCCAGAGCTACCACCAGGTTTTTCACCTCAGCACTGTTTCTGCGGTACCAGGGAACGTAGCGTTGCATGACTTTTCTACCTTGCATGGCCATGGTCGCCGGAATGGTATTCGTAGATAGGTTTTCGGTGAGAACCCGTGTTCCCGATTCGGTCCTCATAAAGGCCCCGAATAGTTCCCCGGCAGCTTCCTCCGGGATACCCTGGTTCCAGGCAGCCACAGCCATTGGGATGGCTTCAGCTGGCCGTTTAGATGCAAGTTGGGCAAGTGCAAGCAGCTGAATCTCCTGATTACCCGTATTGCCTGCAAATGTATTGAGTACCTGTTTGCTGGCCTCGTCTTCCAGCTGGGCCAGCGCTTCCATACCGGCAGTTTTCACGGGTAGGCTTCCCTGATGAATCAGCTCCACGAGTTTTTCCCGGTATTCGACACGTTTCCAGGATCCAACCAGGAGAAGGGCTTTGGTAACCAATGCTTCTTCCCTGGATTCCAACAGGGAAAGGAGCCCTTGCGTCCCATTTTCGGGAAGGAGGTTCCGTTCCCGGGCAGCCAAAATCAGGGCGTCCAGTTCCTGTCCACGTTGGCTGGTAGCGCGCTCCGGCTGTTGGCTTTTCTTGAACAAAATGGCCAATTCCTTCCCGGAACCGTACCTGGCCAGGGTCTGAATGACCTGAGGCCGAAACTTCTCCGGTAATTGGTCGTCTGCGTACAGGCGTCCAAGCAGTTCGATGGCCTGAGGATCGGTAACGGTCTGTAAGGCAAAAATGGTTTTGGCATCGTCCCCGAAATACCCCGGATCTGCCAGAATCTCCGGAAGCCAGGCCGAACGCAAGGCTTTGACCGTTGTGTATAGCGCAAATTCCAGGTTGGTATCTACTTCCTGTTCCAAGGCAGTCAAAGCCATGACGGCAGCGTTTGCATCTGTTTCGTTTTGTAAACTTACCACGGCTGCCAGGCGTACGGTTGGGTCGGGATCACGCAGGGCCTGGTTCAGGTACTGTTGGTAGTCAGGCAATTTGTTTCTCCAATGGGTGGCTACCCGTAGGGCGGCTGCCCGGGCGCCTGGATGGTTTGCTTGCAGTACTTTTTCCACGTGTGGGACCGACACCCTTCCCAGGGTCTGATACAGCCAAAGTGCTTCCAAAAGGTGGTGTTCGTAATCCGCTTCATTGGGGGAAAGTGTGAGCAGCCATTTTTCCAATGCCGGTATCACCTCTGCCTCAGGTTTTGACCGAAGCACCAATTTTGACTGAAGCCGGGTCCAGTTTTCCGAGGCTTTCAGATTTTCCAACAGTTCCGGAATTCCCATTTCGGGCAGTTTGGGTTTTGGCACCAGAGGACTGTCTTTTTTCGTGATTCTCCATATCCGGCCGTGCTGCTGGTCTCTTCGTGGATCGTGAAAGTCTACCTCTCCATGTTGAATGATGGGGTTGTACCAATCTGCTACATAGATGGCCCCATCGGGCCCCATGAGAATGTCCACGGGACGGAATCCGATGTGATCGGTCCATAAGATATCCTGCGCTTGCTTGGAAACAAATCCACTTCCTTGCGCTTCCAGTACAAAACGATTGATACGGTTTGCGCGGAAGTCGTTGGTAATGAGGCTTTCTTGCCAATCATCCGGAAGGTGGGATCCAGACACCACATCCAGGCCACTGTGCTTGGGTTGACCAGGATTCAAGCCTCTTAAAACCCGGTCAGCTCCGGGGGCGGTAACGAAGGTTGCTCCCTGGAAGGCATGGTTGATGCCTTCGGTTCCCGCCCCATCCGTCAACAGGGCATTACCCCAGCGGTCAAATTGCAGTCCCCAGGGGTTGATCAAACCTCGGGCGAAGACTTCCAGTTGTTTGGTTTTGGGATTGTACTGCCAGACCCCTCCGCCTTCCAGCCGCCGGACTCCCCAGGGAGTTTCCACGTGGCTGTAGATGTAAATGGATTGGTTAAAATAGAGGAGTCCGTCCGGTCCCCAGCGAAAGGTGTGGATCAAATGGTGGGTATCTCCCGTACCAAAACCCGTTAGGATGGTTTGCCGTTCATCGGCTTTTCCGTCACCGTCCGTATCTTTTAAATGGAGGACTTCCGTGGAATTGGCTACATAGACCCCGCCGTCGCCGGGAAGGATTCCGGTTGGGGTAATCAAGCCTTCCGCGAAGACGGTGGATTTGTCGGCTTTTCCGTCTCCATTGCTATCTTCCAACACGAGAATCTTGTCATTGGCTACTTCGCCAGGTTTCAGGTGGGGGTAAACCGTACTGCTGACCACCCACAATCTGCCGTCCTGATCCCAATTCATCTGGATGGGTTTTACCACCATTGGGTCAGAAGCAAAGAGGTTTACCTCAAAACCATCTGCAATTTGAAACATGCGCAATTGCACCTCCGGGTCCGGGTCTGGAATGTCTCGCAAGGCATTTTGACCCCGTAGGCTTGTTGCAGAAAATAGGATAAAAATTGCCAACACAAGGCTGCGTATAGCGAATGTTCTGTATGGGGTCACTTGTTGATAGGTTATTTCCACAATCTGTGATACGATTTTGTTACTAAATAAATACGTCTTAGTCGCCGGAGACGGGTTGAATTCGGTACTGTTGACGGACCGGCTTCTTTCCCAGGTTTATTTTCTCCTCCAGCCAATAGATCAATGTATCGAGGGCATCCAGACCTTCTTTGTGTCTTCCTTGCTCGTACTTCCGGAATCCAATGATATAGGTGCGGTTTTGCGGGCGGTATTTTTGGAAATAGATCCGGTCCTTTTCCCGGATTCGTTCCAATAGCTCGCGGCCTTGGGCAACTTCCGGACCCTGTTCCAGGGCCATGCCAGCCGCGAACTGCTTGTGGCTGCCTACGGCAACCAATTCACCGTCAATGGTCAACGTATACATCCCCTTTGCCAGTCCCTTTACCTGGATTTGGTTTTTCTCCAGCGGCAGGCGGAGTTGGTTTGGAACTCGGGTAAACGAAACCGTTCCGGCTTTACGATCCGATTCCAGGCCGATTAGAGAATCCCCGCCGAGGACCGAATTGCTGGAAATATCCAGTACAAGTTCTTGCTCCAAAACGGGAGAATGGATGGCAGAAACGATAAGCTGGGCAAGTTGGTGATACCCCTTTTCATTGAGGTGGATGCCGTTGGATTCCCAGCAGTCGATTGATTCGGGAGAATAAAATGCATCAAAGACATTCACAAAAAACACCTTTTCCTGGTCTTCCAGTTGAGCCATTTGCTCGTTGTATAGGCGCAGCGAGGCGTTCCTCTCGCCCAACAGATTGTCGGTACCAGCTGCACGATGGGGCAGGGCAGAAAGTAGGATTACCCGGGTATTCAACTGATCCAGGGAGTCCAACAAGCGTTGTAATCCTTCGGCAAAAGCGGGGAGTCCTTTTTCGCCAGATTGCGCTTCGATCCCCCCATAGGCCAGAATTACCCAATTGGGTTGCACGTCCCGGATTTGTTGGATGAGTAATTCAAAGGGTCCGGGAGGACTGGTATAATAGCTTCGGGCATCGCCAAAAACCGTATCCCCGGACCAGCCCAAATTTCGAAAGGAGAGCTGCTTTTCCGGATGATGGCTGGTAATCAGGTATTCCAGAAATCCATACTGTTGTTCGTTCTCCATCAGCGAATTGCCCAGATAAACAATCCGATCCCCGTCTTTGGGACTGAAGATTTGTTGGGAAAAGACGGATGAACTAAAGGACAGCAGAAGAAAAAGAAAAATGGGGATGCGGTACATGGGTTTTAATAGAGTCTTGGGCGTATGCTATTGATTTTGTTTTACAATATAAAAAGGAAGTGTGATTTTCACTTGGAAATTAGCAATTATTCCATTGTTGGTTCATTCTTCTGGTGAATTGGTTTAAATCCGTAAACCTGTCCCGTTTTGGTTGGTATCCACCCAGTAGTAAACGTCGGTAGATGAAACCTGACAGGTTTAACCCTTTATTTCTCAGGTGAAGATAGGAATAGGTAACGGATTCGCGATGTAAACCTGTCAGGTTTTGGTTGGTATCCGGCCAGTAATAAACGTTGGTAGGTGAAACCTGACATGGTTTAACCCTTTATTTATCTGTTGAATAATAGGAGTAAGTAACGGATTCGCGATGTAAACCTGTCAGGTTTTGGTTGGTATTCAGCCAGTAGTAAACGTTGGTAGGTGAAACCTAACAGGTTTTGGTTGGTATTCGGCCACTAATAAACGTTGGTAGATGAAACCTGACAGGTTTAACCCTTTATTTATCAGGTGAAGATGGGATTTGTTTGGTTTTGATAGGCAAAATCCGGTTCTTCTGCTTTCGGCATAGGGATATGGGTTTCTTCCGTATAAATTTATAAAAATCTTACCTATCTTTAACGGCCTTTACGATGTATGTTGATGTATACCTATCCTTTTCAATGACTGCAATCCTTCCTGCAAAGCCAGCTAATTTTTCCCGGGTCACCATGACCGAGTTAATGATCCCCTCGTATGCAAATTTCGGAGGAAAAATACATGGAGGCATTTTGCTTTCGCTGATGGACAAAGTAGCCTATGCTGCCGCTAGTAAGCATTCCGGGGCCTATTGCGTCACGGTTTCGGTAGATACGGTAGACTTTCTCCAGCCGGTAGAAGTAGGGGAGTTGGTTTCTTTAAAGGCATCGGTAAATCATGTGGGCACTAGTTCCATGATCATCGGCATCAAAGTGATTTCCGAAAATGTAAAAACCGGCGTGGTAAAACACACCAATACCTGTTACTTTACCATGGTCGCAAAAGGGGAGGACGATAAGCCTACTCCGGTGCCACCCTTGCTACTCGAAACCCGGACGGATGTGCGGCGATTTGTCGAAGCGATCAAACGGAAAAATTATAAAAAAGAGTATGGGAGCATGTTGCAAAAAATCAAGCAAACCTGGGATCAGGAAGCAATATCTTCCCTGTTACGTGATCAGCGGTGTGAACTGGCGCCGGAATTGAGAAGGTAGCTCACCGTTCTTTTTCAAAAACCAGAAAATGCTGAATGTTTAAAAACTGACCATTCTTCTCCAGGGTAAACCCATTCGCACCGAGCTCTTTCTTCACCTGCCTTACCGTCATCTTGTGTAGGGGTTTGATGGCAACAGCCGGGTCTTCGCCACGGTATTCGATCAATACCAACTTACCTGTGGGCTTGAGCGCTTTGCGCATGTTTTGCAGCATTTCTTGAGGAAATGCCAACTCGTGGTACACATCCACCATCAAGATAAGGTCCAGCGCTCCTTCGGGCAGATTTGGCGATTTATCCGACCCGACCACCGGGACAACCTGCTTCATGCCCAAATTGTCTGCTTTTTTTTGCAGGAAATCGATCGCTTCTTGCTGAATTTCTACCGCATAGACAGTACCCTCTGTAACTTTTTTGGCGATTCGGAAGGTATAGAAACCCGAGCCCGCCCCAATGTCCGCGACAACGGAATTGGCAGTCAGTGGCAGGTTTTTTATGGCCAAATCGGTGTTTTCCTCCTCCGACCGTTCGGGTCTTTCCAACCAGGCCATGCCGTGAAATCCCATGATTTGTGAGATTTCCCGACCCATGTACCATTTCCCGGTCCCGTCCCGACTAGCGCTGGTGTAGCTGTAGGGACTCGCATCCTGACCGAATACGGGAATGCCGCAGGCGACTAATTGAAGTACGAAGAAAACGGTGACGCGGAGAAACTGAACCATGGTGTATAAACGAAATTTCCTGTGCTTTGTTTTATGCTGGAGTGGGTACCGATGGGGAAAAAAAATGATTGGGTTATAGCGTGGATTCATCCCTCGTTTTTTCACATAGCGCACTAATTGACTAGCAGGGCGGGCGCTGCGTTCCGGTTCCATCAAATTTTAGTATCTTTAGGAAAACCTACAGCGAATTATGAACAGAATAGGAATCATGGGTATCGTTTTGTTTGCGGGCTTTTTTTCCAACGGTCTTCGCGGACAAACCATCGAAGATGGAAAGGCCATTATTGACCTGGTCGGTATGTATGCAGATGCCAGGGACCGGGTCGACACCGTGCTTCTGGCGAGCATATTGACGGATGATGTGGATCAGTTGGTTTCCACTGGAGAGTGGCGGTACGGCAAAGCAGCCGCCATCAAAGGCATGGGCGGCAGCTCCCGGGCAAATCCCGGAGACCGGGTTTTAAAAGTGGAGCGGGTCAGGTATTTGGACGAAAAATGTGCGCTCGCAGACGCGCGCTACGTTATCAACGGCGAAAACGGTACCGAACGAAAAATGTGGAGCACCTTTATTGCGGTAAAAGTGAAAGGAAATTGGAAGATCTCCGGAATCCGAAACATGTTACCGGCCGGGAATTAAAAAAACCAGCCAGTCGCGCTGTTTGCTGCGGCTAGCTGGTTGATCAGGTATTCACTATCAGGCCTTAGCCCTTTATTTCGTGGACGATTTCCAGGGCCTTTTTGGTCATTTCCTGAATCTGGGCATAGTCCTTCGCTTGCAACAGAGGCTTACTTACCAACTTACTTCCCATGCCTACGGCACATACACCTGCGTCAAACCAGGACTTGATGTTTTCCCGGTCCAGGGAAACACCGCCGGTAGGCATGAACAGCAGGTTGGGAAAAAGCGACTTGATTGCGGACATAAAGCCGGGGCCGAGCATGTCTCCGGGAAACAATTTGATCATTTTGGCTCCCATGTTTTCGGCTTTAATGATTTCCGAGGGTGTCATGCATCCGGGTATCCAAAGCATGTCGTTCGCGTCTGCCACTTCCGCCACTTCTTCGACGAGACCCGGGCAGATGATAAAATCCGCACCTGCTTCGATATAGGTTTCGGCCATTTCCTTGTTTTTGATCGTGCCGATCCCCAGCAACAGGTCTTTCATGTCGCTATCGCGCAAGGCCACCATTTTTTTGAAATTGGAAAGGGCTGCCTCGCCACGATTGGTGTATTCCACCATGCGAATACCGGCACCGTACAAGGCCTTAAGCACTTCCAGGCTGACGGTTTCGTCTTTGTCAAAATACAGGGGAAGTAGTGCTTGTTCGGGTATCTTGTGTAAGATTGTGTCTTTTTTGCTCATCGTTTTAGAATTAACTCATCCCGGGTCAGCAACTGATCGGGAAGGAAATGAATGAAGGGTTGCTGTGACCAACCCGACTTTAAATCAATACTTTTATCACCATTTTTTTCAGCGCACCTTCGCCTATCATGGGCGAATGTACGTCTTCCGGAAAAAGGATGACAAACTGCCCCGGTTCCATTCCGAAGTACATTTGCGGCGCATCCGCATAAAAAGACACGTCTTTTTCCGGATTGTAGGATCCTTTCGGTTGGGTACATTTTTCTCTGGGTTTCCAACCGATCGATTCCTTTCCGCTGATGCAAACCTGTATGTCGATATGCCGGTCGTGGCACTCGAATTTTTCGTTGGCTTCTTCCGCAGTTTTAGCCGGTTTGGTAAAAACCGCAGCTACCAGTTTATCTCCATCTATTGCATATTTCCCATCTTCCAGGGAGGACAGGTCCTGTTTGGATAGGTAGTCGAATGCCGCTGCAAACAACGGATGCACGGCATGGTACTTTTTGCTATTGGCGAGGGTGTCAAGTATCATGGTTTCCTGGATTAACGCTGAACCCTTCCGCTGGCATCTCCGCCCATTAGGACCTTGACTTCAGCCAGGGTAGCGTGGTTCATGTCACCCGGGATGGTATGCTTCAGCGCCGAAGCCGCTACCGCAAACTCACAGGCGTCTTTCATGGACATTTTTTCTACCAGGCCATAGATAAAACCGCTGGCAAAAGAATCCCCGCCGCCGACGCGGTCTACGATGCGCACGTCGTACTTTTTGGAATGGTAAAATTCGGTCCCGTCGTATACCAAAGCGCTCCAGCCATTATCGGAGGCGCTGTAACTTTCGCGAAGGGTAGAAGCGATGTATTGAAATCCAAATTTCTCCTTCATCTGCTTGAACACGTCCTTGTATCCGTCCAGATTAAGTTCTCCTTTGGTCACATCGGTTTCCTTACTTTTGAAGCCAAGGGTGGTTTCGGCGTCTTCCTCATTGCCAATACAAACATCCACGTACTGGCAAAGACGTGTCATTACTTCCCGGGCTTTTTCCTTACTCCACAATTTCTTTCGGTAGTTTAGGTCGATGCTGGTCGTCACGCCTTTTGCTTTGGCTGCCTTGAGTGCAGCTTCAGTCAGGGCCGCTGCTTTATCGCTGAGAGCAGGCGTGATGCCGGTGGTATGAAACCAAACGGCATTTTCAAATATTTTATCAAAATCAAAATCAGCGATTTCTGCCTCAGCGATGGACGCATCGGCCCGGTCGTACACCACTTGAGAAGCACGCATCGATGCACCGGTTTCCAAAAAGTATATGCCCAGGCGTTTTCCACCTTTGGCAATAAACTGGGTGTCCACCCCATACCTTCTCAAATGATTGATGGCAGACTGACCAATGGGGTTATCTGGCACCTTCGTAACAAAGGTCCCTTCCAGGCCATAATTGCAAAGTGCGCCCGCTACATTGGCTTCCCCTCCTCCATAAGTAATATCAAAGGTGTCTGACTGCACAAAACGTTTGAAGTCAGGTGTAGAAAGACGAAGCATTACTTCTCCAAGGGTTACAACTTTTTTTGACATGATTGGTTTATGTGTTTAATGATGAATTGAACAAGTACAGTAAAAATTGGAAAGGTGCCATTTCGGAAGCAATGATGCTACAAAAGGCCTTTTCAAGACAAGACTACTGCTTTATTTTCTAAAAACCAAATAAATTGGGTGGGTGCGAAAGTATTTGATTCGCTATCAATGTGATACCGATGAGTCGTGTCAAGTCGTCAAAAGGAGGTGGAAAGAAGCCGTATTATTTGTCCCGGTAAAATCGTTTTTTAATGGATCCTAGGGAGGTTCGAAGACCGCTGGAAAAACCCCATCTATATCTCGAAAGCGCAACGGGATCCGCTAAGCTTCGTTAGGGAAAATCAACAGCGATCAGGTATCCGATTCGTTGGTTCCTTCCCGGTAGTACTGCCGCATGCCCTGAAGAAAATTACGCAGGATTTGGTCTTTGCAAAGACGGTATTGCTTTTGTTCCGGTTTCCTGTAAAATGCACTCAACTCGTGTTTGCTGATGATCCGTCCGGCCAATTCCAGGATTTTCAGTTGTTCCTCGTCGGTCAGTTCCAGAGCGATCTTTAGCTTTCGCAGGATTTGGTTATTGGTCAGCCGGTTTTCGGGAAGTGGAACGGCTCCTTCTTTTGCACCTCGTTTGTAGGTAATCAACCCATTTAAAAAAGCGGCTAGCTTAAAATCTCCCAGGGGATTAAAGGCTTCGTCGTCGTCTTTTTTCAACCAGTCACTGACTTCTGCACGCGTGGTTTCCAGGCCGCCAAGTCCAAAAATCCGAATCATCTGGTCATCGCCAAAATCAAATGTATACCGCAGGCTTCGTAAAATATCGTTGTTTTGCATGGGGCATAAAGGTAAGAAAAGCGATGAATTAGTTCCCCATGGAGCGGCAGCTAATTCCCCAGGGGCAGTGGTAATTCGAGGGGACCCCTACTAGGCAATGGATCTAACAGCTCCTCCCGCGACCCTACATACCGTATTTTTTCATTTGGTTGGGATCAAAGGAGCCACTGGTTGAATTTCGCCGGATTAGTTGCAAAAAGGTTGGGCCTATGACGACAGGGTTCCCCCAACTATTCGTATCTTTTGGAGATAAACACGGCAACGAAAATACTACCCGGCTGGCAGTTTTGCTGTGCGGTAAACACCTGGGAAGAAATCTGGGCTACGGATTTGGAACGTGCATACGGGGTCGATTTGGAGGCCTATGGGCCGGGGAGCAGCGATTGGAGCGATGCGCTGGTCGACAAATATTTGTCCACCCCACAATAAGCTCAGGCTTTTCTGCCGGGATAGCGTTGAGCAGCTGACTCGATTTACAGCGGTCATGACTTATTTTTAGCGGTTTTCAGTGTACACAAGTCGAAGAACAAAACAGGATGCAGGCGCAACAACATACTCCCTACACGTTAATCACCGGTGCCAGTATGGGTATTGGAAAGGCTTTTGCGGTTGCCTGTGCCCGAAAAGGCCGAAATCTGCTGTTGGTTGCCTTCCCGGATGGTCAGTTGGAAGAGGTGCAACGGGAATTGCTCGCGGTATTTTCCGTATCCGTAATCATTTTTCCCGTCGATTTAACGCAAGCAAACGCCGCCCAACGGTTGGTTCGGTTTTGTGAGGAAAAGAAACTGGCCATCGATATACTTATCAACAATGCCGGCATGGGAGCGGGAGGGTTGTTTGAAAACATTCCTTTGGAAAAATACCTGCAAATCATCGACCTGAACAACAAGGCCATGGTCTCCCTGTGTCACCGGTTTCTTCCGCTTTTGCAAGCACAGGAGCGGGCCTATGTACTTAACATGAGCAGCATGGAGGCGACGTTGCCTTTGCCCTACAAAGCGGTTTATACTGGTTCCAAGAATTTTGTCTACGCATTTTCGCTAGCCTTGCGGGAGGAACAGCAACCGGGACCGGTTTCGGTCACGGTTGTTTGCCCCGGACCGGTCCTAACCAATCCGGAAGCCCTAATGCGGGCAAATGCCCATGGAAAACGGGCCAGGTGGGTCATGTGCAGCCCGGAAGAAGTAGCGGATTTGGCACTCAAAGGATTGTTTCGCGGAAAAGCCGTGGTGGTTCCCGGCAGGGTCAATCAGGCACTGGTCCGGCTGATGAAGCTGGTGCCAACCTCCCTCAAGATGTGGCTTTTGGAGCGCCTGTTTCGGGTGTACCGCAATCATTAATTAAAAGTAGGAGGTGATGCCACACATTTCTTCGCTTAGTTCCCACAATCGGGATGCGTCCAGGGGGGATAGCGCTTTTTTACTCGGATTTTTTTGCCGGCAATTGTCCCAGTAGGCTCCGGAAATTCCCTTCACTTCAGGGGACTGCGCCAGGTAAATCGATGTTTCGGCTCCTTTCTCGGGTGATTTACCCGTAAGGCGCCGAATTTTCCAGGCAAAGCCGTGCCAGCTAAGGGTGTGTTTGAGCCCGATATCCGTTTTGACCAAACCCGGCTGCACTGCATAGCTGGAAAGCTTTGGATGGGTTTTTCTTCGGTCAAATTCCCGGGTAAACAATACATTGGCCAGCTTGGATTGAGCGTAGGCACGTAGCCCGTGGTAGTTTTGGCGGAGGTTTACGTCGTCAAAATGTAGTTTTCCATGAAAATGCGAATCCGAACTAACGGTAATTATCCGGGGATCGTCCGATTGTAGCAGCAGGGGTAGCAAGCAATGCGTCAGCAAAAAGGGAGCCAGGTGGTTGATTGCCCATTGCCGCTCAAAACCGTCCGGAGTCCGGGAAAAAGTCGAAAACCAGGCCCCGGCGTTGTTGATCAACACATCCAATTTGGCATACTTTTTTTTCAAGCGGGCCGCCATATTGCGAATCTCCTGCTGGGAGCTCAAATCGGCCAGGGCATAGTCCAGGTCTGCATGGGGAAACTCCCTGCGAATGGCGTCCAATGTTTCCCTGGCTTTTTCCTCGCTGCGGCAGGAGACAACGACCCGTGCACCCATTTCTCCAAGCGCTTTGGCTGTGGCCAATCCAATTCCCGTATTGGCGCCTGTTACCAGGCAGATTTTATTTTTCATGCGTTGGTTTCAGTTTCTTCTTTTCTTCCAGAATGTGCGGGTACAGATCGTAAGTGGGATAAAATTCGGTGGAAAAGGCACCCCATACACTTTTTTCCACGGAGATATTCAGGTTTCGCAATTCGCTGGCGGGTATTTTGACGGTAACCACCTGTCCGATACCCATCATCACATACCAATTCACCACTTTGGCAGAAGGGGGAGGAAAGTTTTCCAGAAAGCCATTGTTGTTTCGAATTTCCCGTAATTCCTCGATGTTTTTGTCCTGGTGGTGTTTCATAAAGATGGTGACCATCAGGCTGTCGGATGCCGTTTCGGTTTCGGCTTGTTGCCCGATTGACAGGTGGGCGACACCCAGAAAAGTAAGGAGTAAAATTGCTGTTTTCATGATTCGGTTTCCGTTTTGGTGGTTTTTCATTTTGTTTTGCCATAAAAAAGCGTTTTGCCGATCGCCAGCAAGAACCTCTTTCTATCGGAAAATATCACGTACAAAAGCTGTTTTGTTTCGTTAAAACCGAAGCGTTTGCAACGGTTTATCTACCAATAGAAATACATCCGGACAGTAATACCCAACCGACAGTGCTTAAAGTTAGTATTTTTTTTCGGATGCCAGACAGGGGTAATCCAAAGCAGGGAATATTTCGTCGAAAGAAAACAGCAGCGCCCAATGGAAGGGTTTTTGGTCGGACTGGTTTTTGGCGTTCTTGCGTTTTCAATCGATTATCCACCGGTTGATTGTTCTCAATTCATTGTATCTGGATCCAAATCGTTATTTTTGCTTCACTTTCGCTCAGAGCAGCTATTGACCTGGTATTGGCAGCATCCTAAAATGACTGCCTCAGATCAGGTGTAATGGAAATGAACGTGAGTATTTCCAGGAAAACGAACATAAAACAAACCAACGAAATCCTGCGTGTCAAATGCTCCCTTACGTTTGATTTTTGTATGCGCTGGTTTGATTTGTATTAAAAAATTGCTTGATCCATGGGTAAAGAAACATTTAAATACGTAGCGAATTATTGCGAGGAAAATATCTGGCAGCTGTGCAGACATCCGGTGTTGGCAGAAACGGACAAGCGGGTAGTGATCGTTTCCAACCAAGCCGGAAACTGCTCTTTTTGGCAGCAGCAATCCATGCCTGACTCTGGTCCTGTTTGCTGGGATTACCACGTAGTGCTTTTGGCTTTTGTCAGCGGGGAATGGTGTGTCTATGATTTTGATTCCAAGCTCGAATTCCCGGTGGGTCTGGCGAGCTACCTGGAATGCACCTTCAGACCAACGCAAACCACAGCGGCGAATGCCCCATTTTTCAAAGTGTTTCCGGGAGATGAATTTACCCGGACTCTTTCTTCCGACAGAAGCCATATGAAAAATGCCGTTGGAAACTGGATTTTTCAGCCCCCCGCATGGGATGCGATTGAAAGCGATCAGTTCCCAGGCTTGCACCTGAACGAAATTCGCGATTTCAGCCCAAAGAGTCCCCATCGGGTACTCAGTTTGGACGAATTAAAAGCCGCATTTGTGCAGGCTTAATTTCGCAAGGGCCGGCTCAAGTCGGGTTTCAGTAGCCTGGCTGCCTCCCCAAAATCTATGTAGGAACCCAAATCCTGGAGGGACAAGACATGGTATCCTTCCTGGCTTAGGTAATCCAGGTACCTCCTAAAAAGCGCAGGTGAAGTACTCACCCAGGGATGTTCCAGGTCAGGCACCCCATGGATGGTCAAAATAACCACTTTCCCATCCCTGGCTTTTTCCAGCGCATCGAAAATCTCTTGTTCGTTTGTATCGTCCGTTGCCCAGCTGGGTAGGAGGTACGGGTGATCGGAAAGGGGGTCGTAGACGCGGCCACCTCCGGCTCGCGCAATTCGATACTGTTTTTCCTGCAGGACCTCCAATACCGACTCGCTCATGCTGTAACCCGGATAGGCAAAACTACGGGGTTGTTGGATCCCGAGGGAATCCGCTTTTCGTTCGATATAAGCGATTTCTTCCCGTATTTCCGCTTTCGAAAGCTTTCCGACCGGGGCGTGACTATGGGTGTGGTTGGCTACTTCAAAGCCCATCCGATCCAATTCCTGCATTTGGCGCCAGTTCATGTACTTGCTGCTATCCGCGTGATTGGGCGGAAATTCGCAGACGAAAAAGGTAGCGCCAAAGCCTTTTTCCTTCAATAAAGGAGCCACTTCGGAATAGTGGCTGGCCGGGGCATCGTCGAATGTCAGCACCACGATCTTGTCCGGTAGCGGTTTTCGAAGTACCTGGGAAGACAGTTCTCCATACGCGAGCATCAGGCAGGCCGCCAGGAAAAACCGACGAACCAAGCCGGTGCTACTGCCGTCTGCCTGTTGACCGATCCTACCCGTCGACTCGTTTGGGCTGCCGTTTGCACGGTTACCGTGCATAGAGCTTCACGTTTTTCATGGCCCAAACCTGATTGCGGGGCTCTTTTACCAGCAAGCGTAGCTGGTTGACGGGCCTTGACTCTTCCCACCGAAGGCTGTTGCTACCTGCTTCTCCGGTACCCCGAGCCACTTCGGTCCAATCCGTTCCGTTCGTCGAGACTTCCACCGAATAGCTGCCTGGATACTGTTCCTTCCCCGCATCAAACTGGATCTCTGTCAGTTTTTGCGGTTGGGGTAGTACCAGTTGAAACCACATGCCTTCCTTTTGCTCCTCTTCGGTTTTCCAGCCCTTGAAGCCAAAGGCATAGCTGGGATCACGGGTGGAACCCACACCCTGCAAGGCCGTACTGCTTGCAGAAACCTCCCAGTTGTCCTTAGGAAACAGTTGCTTGGGTATTTCGGCCACCAGGGCATCGTAGGAGTAATTGCCTTCCCGATCCCCGGTAGCTGCCCGAATTTGCGCGACGTATTCCGGGCTAACAAAGCTGGCCTGGTTTCCAAAGTCGTTGCGTATGTAGGACAGTACCGAGGCAATCCACTCGTCGGTATTCTCTCCCATGGCAATCATCACGCCTTCGTATTCTTTGCCCTCAATGGCTCCGGTAAGGCCATGAAGCAGTGTCTTAACGGCGTATTCCGGGTGTCCCTGTACGCGCGGAGATCCGGAAAAGCCAGGAGCAATCAATTCGCCTCCGTCTGCTCCGGTGGGCGTTCCCAGGCCTTTTACCCCGTGGCAGGTGGCGCAGTAGCTATCAAAAATGGATTTTCCCTGATCAAAAAGGGCTCCTTCCACCACCGTATATTTGGTGGCGGCCCGTTCCCGTTCTTCTGCCCGCCTTTCCAGTACCTGTTGGGCTACGGTTTGGATACCTTTCGCCGGGTTGGTATTCACCGCGTTTTGCATCAACTCTTCTACTCCTTCAAGATCCAGAATATGGGCACTTAGCAGCGCCTGTACGGCCACCTGAGGATCCGGATCGGAAATGCCTTTCTTGTAATCCGCCTCCAAACTTTTATCGCCGTACTTGTACAGGGTTTCTCCGGCGCGCATGCCATGAATCCGGAATGTGGGATTCGAATCGGCCATCCAAGCGCGTACGAGGCCGGCTTTTAGTGCGCCCAGGCCTTCCAGGGTCCAGAAGGCATGCAGGCGCGCCAACTCGCTTTCGTGGTTTTGGGCCATTTCGGCTAATTTCGGAACGACCGAACGATCCTGACGCAAAATCAACAATTGCTGGGCTTTATCGCGCCACCAGCCATTGGGATGGGACAGGTGCTGCAAGAGCTCTTCGGTAGATTCTTCAAACATGCGGGGTTTTTCCGTACTGCGGGGGTGCTCCTCGTGGCTCAGTCGCCAAATACGGCCATTTCCGACGACATCGTCCATTTGGTATTGTTGGATTTTTGTTCGCAGGTAACTGCCTTTCTGGGTCCAGTTGCCTTCCTGGATGATGCCCCGGTACATGTCCACGATGTATAGCGTTCCGTCCGGGGCGGTAGCCATGTCGACGGGGCGAAACAGCGGATCGGTGGATTGGATGAATTCGGTTTCTTGATCCCGGTACGCATTTTGAATATACGTCAACCCTTCGGTCTTATCGGAACGCACCTGACGGACGATTCTTCCCACCGGTTCTCCGTAGAAATACTGGTTAACCAGTTCTTTGGGAAGCCGGTCACCCCGAAATACGTCATTGCCGGCTGCTCCGGTAACGTTATTCAAGGAACCATCCGGTTTGGTTTCCCGCATCCCGGGTTCAAAGTCGGCCAATTTTACCAGGCTGAAGGGTTCGCGAAATCCGTCTTGAAACTGTCCGGGAATCCTGAAATTCCCATATACGATTGGAAAATTGAAATTTTGGGGGACACCACCTGCGCCGTCCTGAAACCAAACCTGTCCGTAATTATCCTGGGTCACTCCCCATTGCCCGTAGGGATTTCCGGTGGGTTCCTGAATGACGCCCTCCGGCGTCCATCGGATACGGCGGGAATTGTAGGTACTGTACATCCAGTTATCCATGGTCCAGGTCAAAAAGCTGGTTTGGTGTTCTACGTTGCCGGAGCGCCCCAGCCCAGTTGCAAAAAGCTCTTTTTTGTCGGCCTTCCCGTCTCCATTGGTATCGGTAAACTTGTACACGTGATCCTCGTTGGATTCCATGGACAGGATGGTATTTGGTCCGAAGGGAACCACAAACCGGGGAAATACCAGGCTATCCAAAAACACGACTCCTGTTTCATAAATGCCATCGTCATCGGTATCCTCCCAACGGGAAATACGGCCTTCCGGCATCAATTCTCCGGTAGCGTCAATATCCTGCATGTAGGTTCGAAGTTCCAACACATACATTCTCCCGTTGCCATCAAATTGAATGGCAGCAGGTTCCTGAATGTGGGGTTCGGCAAGGATGGGATCCATTCGGTATCCCGGTTGCAGCCGAAAGGTCTTCTGTTCTTCCAATGCCGATAGGGGGATTACCGGCGCCGTTGGCGTCAGGTCGATGCCTTTCCATCGGGCCGATTCCATATCCACTCCATCTGGTATTTCAATTTGGGGATAGGGAGCTTCTTTTCGTTGGGGATCCAAATGCTCTTCCGGTGAACGGTCAAAAACCGGTTTTTGCACTTGTTGCTGCTGGCAGGCAGCTACCAGAAAGAGTAAGGGTAAATAAACTAAATACGTTCGAATCATGGATAAGGTACGGTATTACGTGTGATGGTAGGCGTTTTTGTAAACGCCAGACGCTTTTCCAGGAAAAGCACGCACCAAAGTAGGGTATTTTTACAAAAGTACGGTAACCACAAAAATAAATTTTTCGGGTTTTTCTATCATCCTTGCAGATTATATACTACTTTGACTGGTTAACAAAAACGAATATGACGAAAAAATTGCTCCGAAGACGAATTCTGTTTCCGGTTTGTTTCCTGGTCCTGGCATCCGCCTGCGGAACCGATGCCGACTTTTACACACTGGAAGACTACGCCTCCGTTCCGAAAATCGATGTGCACGTACATCTGGAAACGGATCGCTATTTATTTGCCGAAAAAGCAGCGGAGGACGGGTTTCGGCTGATCAATGTGGCGTTGGAGTACACGGATGGCTGGAACGATGTACGCCGGAAATTTGCCTACGGCCAGTTGCAAGAAGCGGCCTACCCGGACAGAATGGCAAATGTAACGGCTTTTGCCGTTTCCGATTGGGACCGTGCGGATTGGGAGGAAAGGGTGATTGCCTGGCTGGACAGTTGTTTTGAGCAGGGAGCCTTGGGGGTAAAAGTCTGGAAAAACATCGGCATGGTCTCGCGGGACAGCGCTGGCAATTTGATTCAAATTGATGACCCCCGTTTTGATCCAATCTTTGATCACCTACGCAAGCGGGGAAAGACGCTGATGGGGCATTTGGCCGAGCCGAAAAACTGTTGGTTACCCCTGGAAGAAATGACTACAAATAATGACCGAAATTATTACGGAAGGCATCCGGAATACCACATGCACCTGCAGCCTGAAATGCCGAGTCACGAAGAACTCATTCAACGCCGGGACAACATGCTGGAGAAACACCCGGACCTGAAATTTGTCGGCGCCCATATGGGTAGCCTGGAGTACGACGTGGACGAACTGGCCCAAACGCTGGACCGCTTTCCCAACCTGGCGGTAGATTTGGCGGCGCGGATGGGCCAGGTGTTTTACCAAACGGCTGCAGACCGGGAGAAGGTGCGGAATTTCTTTATTCGATACCAGGACCGTTTGCTGTACGCCACCGACCTGTCGGATAACGGTAGCCGTACGAAGGAGGCCTTGCATGCGGCCATGGATGCGGCCTGGAAGCGGGATTGGGAGTTTTTTGCAACCGATAACGCGATGGAAAGCGACCTGATCAACGAACCGTTTCAGGGATTACAGTTACCCAAAGCAGTGGTAGACAAGGTGTTTTATCAAAATGCTGTGGAGTGGTTCGGGATGGAAGAATAAGTAATTTTCACGTATAGCATTGGCTAAAATCATTCAGGTATTTTTTTTACGAAATAGTATAAATTAATAAAGCGTTAAAAAAATGAAAGCGATCGTACTCACATTATTGACAACAGTGATAGGAACTGTTGCATGGGCGCAGGGAATTCAAGGGGAGATTACCTCTCACCCCAAGAAAGCCATGGACATGGTTCTTATGCCGTTTGGGTTGGATCATTCGATTATAGCCGGGCAGGTGGATAAAAAAGGTGTTTTTTCCATTGAATTGGGGGGTAAAGACACCCAGAAAGTACCTCAAGACGTTAAATCCATGTTTATGAGTGACTTGTTTTTTAACTTTCACTTCAGGTGTGGCAATGGAGATGATTTTGGGGAATACCGGGACGTACCGGCAGCGCGGATAGATTACGTCAGGCTCCTCCAGAAAGGGCAGTGGGCCGGAACGGTATTTATGGTTTCCGATGAAAATCTCATTCCCTGGCTGGAAGATGAAGCCTATCAACCGGCGGTTAAGGGAACGTTTTGGGAAGTACTCTACCTGGAGGATGAATTGACTGTTTCGGCCAGCTGTACTTCCTCCAAATTTGTTGACGCCGATACAAATGTGGATGTTACCTATGCGTATGAATTGGCATTAAAACCGGGGTTTAACTGGGTGGAATACCAGATTGAGGAGGTTTATCAAACAGAAGATGACCAAATGGCCGCTTTTCCTTCAAAGGTAAAAATAACCAACCTGTCGGATCCTTCCAAAATAAAATGGATAGGAAAATATTATTAATAAGATAAATCCCCGAGTGGTTTTAGCCAATTATGCCCGAAATCGTCATTAATGCCCGAAAAGCTGCTATCGGTCCCGGACTGATGGTCAACCGGATACTACCCTTTCGCATGCGCCGCATGGTGGGACCCTTTATTTTTATGGACCATGCCGGCCCGGTCCGGCTCAGTACCGAAAAGGGTCCGGCCATGGACGTGCTTCCTCATCCGCATATTGGCTTATCCACGGTCAGCTACTTATTTAAAGGAAACGTGACGCACCGGGACAGCCTCGGCGTAAAGCAAGTCATCGAACCGGGGGAAGTCAACTGGATGACCGCTGGAAAGGGGATCGCTCATAGCGAGCGTTTTGAGGATCCGGCGGTATTGGCCGGCGGACAACTCGAAATGATTCAAACCTGGGTGGCCTTGCCCGAAAAAGACGAGGAATCTGACCCTACTTTTTTCAATTACCAAAAAGATCGCCTGCCTGTATTCGAAGAAAAAGGCCTATGGATGCGGCAGATAGCAGGGGAGGCCTATGGTCTGAAAAGCAATGTGCCCACCCACTCTCCCTTGTTCTATTTACATGTGGAACTTCAAAAGGGATACCGGTTGAATGTGCCGGATGAATACGAAGAACGGGGCCTGTATATCGCCAAGGGCAGCCTGGAATTGGGCAGTCAGGTGTATAAAGCGGGGCAGTTGCTGGTCTTTGGGAAATTCGAACAGGCAAGCGTGAGGGCTCTGGAGAATTGCACCATCATGTTACTTGGTGGGGAACCAGTGGGCGAGCGATTTATCTGGTGGAATTTTGTGAGCAGCCGAAAAGAGCGCATCGAGCAGGCCAAAGATGACTGGAAGCAGGGGAGAATCGTTTTGCCTCCGGACGACAAGGAAGCGTTTATTCCGCTACCGGAGGACAAATTCCGCCGAAAGGATCCCCCACCGGAGGCGCTTTCTTAGTGCCGAAGTAAATCGCATGCATTGTTTACCCGTATTGGGCATCATTTCTGATAAATGAACTGACCTAACCAGCGAAGGAGAACAAGTAGTAGATTAAAAAGGGGCATGATTTCCCCACCCATCCCACCAATTTTGGCTGTCCGAAGAATGATTGGATTGGGTAAATTGCTTACCGATTGCCTGCCAACAATCCTTAAAGCGTCTTGCTAATCCTCCATCAATTCCACCATGCGCAACACCAGGTTCGCCGAATTCGCTGCAGCAGGTCCCACAAACTCGCTGAAGTTGACATGCGCATCGGTGTTTGCATTATCGCTGCAGCTACGTATGACCACAAAAGGCATTCCGAGTAGCCGGCAGATATGGGCCACGGCAGCTCCTTCCATTTCGGTGGCCAGGCTGTTGAATTTCGTGTACAGCCAGTTTGCTTTTTCCGGATCGCTGACAAATAGGTCGGAGGTACTGATGACACCCTGAAAAACGCGCGGTTGCCTTCGGGAGATCGATTGGTAGTCGGCCAGTTTCGACGCCTCCAGACTGAGCTGAACGAGTGAAGAATCCGCAGCTAGCAACAATTCCGGATGGGGTTCACCCGACAAATCCCGAAAATTCCAGGGCGTAAACCCCTCCGCATCCAACAGGCCAAAGTCCACCTGTACCAGCGCAGTTCCGATGACGATGTCTCCTGGCAATGCCTCCGGATGCAGGCCTCCGGCCACACCGGTAAAAATCAACCCATCCAGTTTAAAGTTTTGCGTGAGAACGGCCGTACTGTAGGCAGCATTTACTTTGCCGATCCCGGCCTTTACGATGACTACTTTTTTCCCCTTGAGCTTGCCCGTATAAAAATCGATCCCCCCACGAGTAGTCACCTTAGGTTTGTTCAGGGCTTCCAGCAGAATGGAAATCTCCTGATCCATTGCCCCCATAATGGCCAGTCGCTGGGCAGTTGCCGGAACCCACAGAAGAAAGAACAGAAATCCGATAGACAGCTTTTTCAAATCCATAGAAAGAAGAGGGAACATGCCGTGATAATGGCTAGAATTGGACGAATCTCTCGCTGCTTGCCGCTTAGCACCTTTACCAGGGTCCAACTAATAAAGCCAAAAGAGATTCCGGTGGAAAGGCTATAGGTAAACGGGATCAATACCAGCGTAAGAAAGCAAGGAATGGCTTCATCAGCCTTGCGCCAGCGGATTTGCACGAGGGGAATCATCATAAACGACCCCACCAGCACCAGGGCAACGGAACTTGCCATGGGGGGGATGACCGACAGGAGCGGCGAGAAAAACATAAACGGGAAAAATAATAGACCGGCAGTAACGGCCGTGATGCCAGTCCGGCCCCCGGCCTCGATTCCCACAGCCGATTCGATAAAAGCAGTACCCGAACTACTGCCGACCAATCCAGCAAACAGCGTTGCACAGGCATCGGTAAGCAGGGATTTGCGCATGTTTTGAGGCGTGCCATCCGGGTCTTTCAGGCCGGAAGCTTCTGCTAGCCCCACAAAGGTAGAGATGCCGTCAAAAAGAATGGTAAACGTAAAGACGAAAATGACTGGGATATAGGCATATTGCAGGGAACCGAGAATGGCAGCTTCTCCAAGTAGACTGAAATCCGGCATGGAAAACAGCCCGGTATAGTTGACCAGGGTAGGGGAGCCAAAATTGATCAGCGAGGCATCCCCCCACCAACGGCCCACCGGCCAGGCCAGCACCGTGGTGAAAAGAATTCCGATAACAATCGCCCCGGTTACCTTCCTAGCAATCAATCCTCCGGTGAGCAGCAACCCAGCCACAAAGGTCAGGGTCACGGGATCCCTGAAATCGGTCATTGCTACCAAAGTGGCAGGACTGGAAACAATAAAATGGGCATTCTGAAACCCAATAAAGCAAATAAACAAGCCTATTCCGGCAGATACGGCGTGCCTCAACGCTTCCGGTATGGATTGAATGATCTTTTCCCGGGTTTTGAAAAAAGAAAGAAGCAGGAAGATAACGCCCGACCAGAAAACCGTACCCAGGGCTTCCTCATAGGTCAATCCGTATTGGATGACCGCCGAATAGGTAAAAAAGGCGTTGATACCCATTCCCGGGGCGACCACAATGGGGTTTTTGGCATAGAGCCCCATCATCAGGCTGCCAAAACCGGCAACCAGCACCGTGGCCGTCACTACTGCCCCAAAGGGCATTCCCGCATCCGAAAGGATCGCAGGATTGACAATGACAATGTAAAATGCGGCCAGAAAGGTACTCAAGCCAGCCAGTAGTTCCGTGCGGAGGTTTGGGGTGTCGGTGGTCATGGATCAAAATAAAACACCGACAAGATACCCATCGCCCGCCAATAATCAAATCCAACTGCGCGATCGTAGGCAAAGAATCGGTCATGGAAAATGGGTTTGGCTGAGGTCCTTCGTTTGGATAGCTTTTTTTCTAACAGTTTCTTTTGCTATTCGCAAAAAATCTACTGCTGAACGAATAGATTAAGGAATAATTTACTAAATTGACTAGATAAATAGTATCTTATGCGCGTACTGATACTTCTAGCAGCCATGGTTGCAGGCCTGGTATCCTGCAATAACCACCGAGAAAGGGAAAGTCCTTATTCGGCTACCCTTACTTTTTCCCTGGATACGGTCTATGTGGATCCAGGCGATGAAATTCTCTTTCTACGGGACAATCTGATCGTTTCTGACCTTTCCCCGGACGAACGTTACCTAATTAATTTCAATCGATCGGAGCTCGTAGCCGAACGCATCGACCTGGACGCGCTGAAATTGGAAAAAAAGATCCAATTTGAGAAGGAAGGTCCGGAGCGCATGCCGGTTTATTTTTCCGGTTTTCGCATCAACCCCGAAGAGCAATTTCTGGTATGGTCCAATCAATCGTACGGCATTTACGACCAAAACGCCAAAAAAGTAAAAGACCTGGAATTGGAAAAAATTGCGGCAGACCTGCTGGGCGGCGGGGAAACCCTCCCCATGGGATTGTTCGAGGATACGGATTAGCCCGACCGCCTATTGGCAGTGATCATGCAGTGGAAGGAGGAGGATTATTTTGTATTGGATGTTGATTTGTCCACCCGCAGTTTTCAAAAAATAGCCTTGCCCGAATTGGCCCCGCTCAAAGACTACAGCATGGAAATCGTATATGACGGTCAGTTTATGGGGAGTTTTGGCGTAGGCGTATTCCCCATCGCTGGCAAGGACAAAATCATCCTAGCAAATAATTCCATCAATGAATCACTGGTTTTTGATACAAACACCGGTGGCACAAGGGTAGTCCATTGGAATACGCCGCTTTTAGGTGAGCGCCGGAGCTACCTGCTGCCAGCGCAAGTGGAAGAAACTTTGGGAGCGAAAGAAGAAATCATAAAAAGATCCCGGGAGGATATTTTCTACGGCAGGTTGATATGGGACGATTCTCACGAACAGTTCTTTCGGTTTTCCGTTAAGGAGCAATTAGGGCAGGAAAAAAACGAGTACGGTCAGTACGCACGAACAGGAGCGGAGGTATACCTGAGTATTTTTGACGAAAACCTGGACCTACTGGCAGAATCTCCTGTACCGGAACTAAAAGCGCCTCCAAAAAAACACTTCGTAAAGGACGGAAAGATTTGGATTTTTGAGAATATAGCGGACGAAATGGCATTTATTCGGTTAAAAGTAGAGTAATTGGTTTCCTTTGCTGGGCTTTATTTTTCTCAAACTATTTTTTAAAATGCTTTTTAAATTAAAATAAATGTATTTTATTACATAAAAATTGTTTTTTAAACTATTAAAGAAACAGCTATGAAAAAAATTCCCCATGGATCAATGGGATCTGGTGCTCGTGTGGGAGATGCGAAAAAACCACGACACACAACGGTCGAATCCCCTGTTTTTAAGCAATTATTTTCCTTCCATTCTTTATCAAATTTTAGTGCTAAATCTTTAAACTATGAAAAAGACAACACTTTTCCTTTGTCTAATGATGGCTCATTTACTTTTAGTTGGCCAACAACTTCCGGATAACACACAGGTTAAATGGGGGAATGAAATGAAGTTTACCAAGAAAATGACCTTATCCGAGGTCGCCGCTTCTGACGAAACCGGCTATTACCTGATCAAACGAAAATACGTTCAGGAGATCCGGGAATCGCAAAAGCTTCCGCATGTGGAAAAATACGATCAAAACCTGCAGTTCGTCAAAAGTGTGGACTTATCCAAATTGGATTTACCTGGCAAGCCCAGGTTTGAGCAGCTGCTTCACTGGAACCAACAGCTTTGGCTTTTTTATTCAACGGATCCCGGAAAAGGAGCGCAGGAAGGGCTGTACAGGGTAGCCCTGGATCCCGGCAGCCTTCGCCCAATTGGCAAAAGTTCGATTGTTTTGGAGACGGGTGCCACCGGGGTAAAACCAGGAATCGGAGGGTTGGGAATCAGCTTAAAGGCCACCAAACCCCTCTTTCACTTCCACCTGGTACCCGAGCAGAATCGACTCCTGATCGTTCTCGACAATGGAACCCTGCAAAAGAATGAAAAACAGGTTCGTTTTTTGGTTTTGGATCTGGAGTTCAGCCCCGTTTGGAAGCGGGAGGAAACGCTACATGCCAGTTCCGATGAATTGGAAATCGTCAATACGCGTATTGACAGTAATGGAAATGCGCATCTGCTGAGTAAAAGCATGCCAGCCAGTAGTGGAATTGCTGCCATGTTTAAGCGGGAAAAGTATTTTTTCACCCTGGTAAGCATTACCGACAATGGAAAGCAGGCACTACACAAACAAATCGACTTGCGGGAAAACCAGGTCAATGCGGCTGCCATTCAGGTAAATCCCGACGGGCACCTGTACTTTGGTGGTTTTTATACGCATGAGGCCACAGCTACCAAGGGAAGCGGGGGCACGTACTTTTTGAAAATGGATGGTACTACGCAGACTGTCCTGGAACAACACATCGAACCCTTTGATGCGGCTTTTCTTACCCGTGGTCTTTCCGAAGGCAAGGCGAAACGAAAGTCCAGGAAAATGGATAGCGGCAAAAGCTGGGAGGATGTCTATTTCTCGTTGGACGATATCCTCATAAAAAGGGATGGGTCGGTGATTTTTTTGGGAGAGGACAGGCGAGAAACCACGACAAGCACCACCAGTACTTCGCCGAATACGGGTGTTCAATCTACTGGGGTTAGGTTTCATTATACCTATGGTAGTATTGTAGTGGCTGAATTTGATCCCAATGGGGAAAGGAAGTGGGCACAAAAGCTTGTGAAAAATCAGCAATCCACGGATGATTTTGCCTTCTATTTTTCCTACGCCGTGTCGATGGTAAACGATAACCTGTATTTCGTTTTTAACGACAACGTGAATAATCTTGGCTACAGCGGACAGGGAAAAGTGGAGCGATTTTCGCCAAAAAGCTACAAAGAACACATGATGACCTTTGCAAAGCTGGATGGGCAGGGAACCATCACCCGCAGCTCGCTTTCCATGAATAGGAACCGAAACCTCATGACCATCACCCCGGTAAACACGCAGACCGATGAGCACGAAATGGTGATATACGGGCAACATAAGAAGACTTACCGCCTCGCAAGGCTCGAATTTCCTCCCCAATATGTTGGCAGCAGCGTAGGAACGCACGTGGAATAAAGTACACGATTTGCAAAGTAGTGAAAGGAGAAAGGAACCGGCGGGATCGGTTCCTTTCTCTTTTCACTCCGAATCAAGATGAATTTGAGTGATCCAAATGCTTCCTTGTTTGTGGGCAATCGACCTTTTTACGCTGGTTTTTACGATCCAACGAAACAGATACAATCGTTTTTAAAACGACTAATTTTCCCCGTAGGCACTTGAAATCATGGCTGCCAATTTCCATTGTCCTTTTACCTTTCGGAGATTCCGGACCTCATAGGTTTTGCTTTCCCGATCGTCAAATTTCATCGTCTGCACGTAAACGACAAAGGCCTGATTTCCGGACACGGAAATGTCAAAATCCGAGGTTTCCAAGGTTGCCGGGATAGGCGTGGAATTGGCTTCCATGTCGGCTTTCATGTTGTCACTTACATACTCCCAGCTACTGGACCGCAGGCCCATGTTGGTTACCAGAAAGGATACTTCCTCACTACCGTCCCAATGGGAGGCCCAGGCTGCGTAGTCACGGTTCATGTAGGCGGTGGTTTCAGCGGCGATTGCTTTCTTGATGGCAGCTTCCTCCCGTGCCTGGCCATAAAGAGTAAGAGCAAATAAAAGCAGAATAAGCGTAAATGAAATTTTCATCGGTATGTAGTTTTGATGGTTGAAATTGGATTTCGGTGTCGTTGATCAATGCTGCATGCAACGCTCCTTCACCTGAGTACTTCCTACCGGTAAAAGGCTGCGCCACTACTTCGATAAACCCCGGTGGAGATGCCGTACTCAGGCTGAAACTACCTCAGTCATTTGTACTGTGGATATCCCTTTTTTTAAAATTGTATTGTATAAATATAGAATTTCCTCCAAATGAATGGTGAAAAAATGGCCGAATAGCCGGAAAAAATTTCCCAATGGTAGCGATTTTTTTCCAAGTGAATTCGTATCGCTCCTTAGGGGTTCTCAAAACAAGCAGCAGGCTTTTTGGGTAGAAAAAGTTACTCCTCCATCTTTTCCAGATTCTCGATTTTTTCATAAAAGTTATGGATCAGCAGAATCAAGACCCCAAAGGAAATGGCTGCGACAACCAATATATTGTTTAAAATGCCTTCTGTGGAAAAGGAAAGCTTGATGAGAATGGTGGAAATAACAAAACCGGAATTTCGGATTACAGACCGGAAGCTCGAAGTATGGGTGTAGGAGATCAGGAGCAGTAACACGTCGCTTAAAATCAAAATGGTGAAGAACTCGTCAAAAAAGATATTGTTAATATCCTTGATGGACTCTACCTTAAGGGAAACATCAAAGAAGAGTTGGCTAAAGTAGTCGCCAAAACTGTATATTGCCAGAAAAAACAAGACTACGATTAAACCAATGGCTAGCTTCTTTTTGGTTTCGATGAATCGCTGCGTTTGTTCCTGTTGTGGCAATTTCCCCTGTTTTACGGCATTCCGCTTGCCATTTAAGTAGTAGAAAACGAAAATCAGGGTGAAGATGATCAGAGTAGCCCCAATATCGTAGGTAAATTGCAGGTCGTCTTTGCTGCTAAACCAGCTATTTTCCAGATCGAGCTGCGCGAGGTCTTTGAACAGGCGGCGAATCAAGACGAGCAAAATGATTTCGTATTGTTTTCCGATGTAGTAGGTAATGGATTTTGGCAAAAAATACACCAATAAATAGACCTCGTAGACAAGAATGAACGAGAAGGGTGTGTAAATCGATGCGATGGGGTTGTCGAGTAAACCCGGTACATCCTCCGTTTCAACAATCCCCAGAGTGGATAGAATAATTAACGACAAGTGAACAATAAAGCCTGCCACGGCGATGCCAATAATGGCGTTTTCACTCCTTTCTTTCGTTTTCTCCGACAGTAGGGCACGGTAGGCATTGTTCCAGAAAATGGTTGTTTTTCCCGACATTTCATTTGTTTAGACAGTAAACTCGCTGGAAACCATAACGTTTAAAATTGGCTAAAAAACAAAAAAAGGTCTCTCCCCGGAAGGAAGAGACCACAGCTTATTTCGTGAACTCCGACGAGCAGTTATTTCGTATACAGTGCTTCCGCATCTACCTGTCCATCGGTAGGCAGGTACCAGTCGGTATAGTTTTTTCCGCCGGATTTCGCCCAATCAGCAAACCGGCGATAGGCTTTGGTAAAATCCACTTTTTCCTGGGTGTAGGCAATGCTAGTTGGGACGTGTAAGGCCCAATTGAACCCTTTTTTGCTGACAAAAAAGCGGCCTTCGTCGACTGAACTATTATCGTCTCCGGTACCCAGCCAATCTTTATTCATCAGATCTGTAGGTTGCTTGTTCATCAGGTGAACTTCCCTGTCCCTATCCTGGTCGATAATTAGGAAGGGGTTGTAGGGAGCAGCTCCCAAATCCCCTTTGCGTACCGATTCTTTGAAGACGATTTTCACCCGAATGGTATCTTCTGCATGGTGTGGGTTTTCCAGCGAAACATTTGCCATAAACGGCAGTACTTGATTCACATTGTCGGTTAGGATCACCGTTGCCAGGTCCTGACCCTGTTCCACGCCAGAGGACAAATTTTTGATTCCTCCCGTTGTCAATCTGTGTCCGTCGACCGACAGTACCTGATCGGACGAGACCGGTAGTTGAATGCCAAACCCGTTTTGAAATCCAGCACCGGTAGCTCGGATTACCGTAGTGAATTGGATTTCTTTGATGCGGTTTTTGGCATCCGAAACCTCGTTGACGGTGTAGTCTACGACCAGGTCGTTCATGTCGTAGTCACCAAAACCAGGCCATAAATCTTCGAATAAAAGCGTCCCATAGGCGTCTTTTCCGGGAGAATAGTTATTGAATGCTCTTTCGGGATCCTCTGGGTATTCGTCTTGTTCGTCGCCGACGCCATCGCCATCGTTATCCTTTTCCTGCGTTTCTACAGGTGCATAGTCCGATACGTCCACGCTGGTAAGGGGATTCCAGGAAGCATAAAATACCACATCGTTGAAGTCGTGATCGCATCCTTTCAAATCTCGTCGGATATCTTCCCATCCCATCAATAAGACTTGTTGGGAGGCATCGTGCAGAAACACCATTTGTTCCCGGTTTGCTTCTTCGCTGTTTTCGGTATTCAGGTTTTTATCCGCGTAAAAAATACCGTTGCCGTTAGAAAGTCCATTTCGTTGCCAACCGTTTGAGATCAAAAACCAACCGATGTAGGTACCTTTATCAAAGGCTCCGTCGAGCGGTCCCCGCAACTTTACTTTGTCTCCAGATTTTATGACACCTGCCTGTACATTTGGAAAAATAATCGTTTGGTTTTTGATTTCGGAAGCAGTTTTCGGCGCTTCTCCTTCTTTGTACCAATAGTATCCAATCGCATTTCGAAAACCGCCGCCCACATGTACGTACGTCACCCATACTTCGGCATCTTCGTTCACGTACAACTCTTTCTTGAATTTATTGTCCAACAACTTGGAATTGTGATCCCGGACATCTTTTTGTTCGGGTAAACTTGCGTTGATGTTTTTCAACAATTCAACGGGTATCCGGTCTGGTTCCAGCAAATAGTCGGGTGTTCCTTTGTCATTCCAGGAACCCAGGGTCATGAATTCTTCGATTACGGTAGCCAAGCGTCCGTTGGCAGCCGTTTCATTGGTTACGAACGAATCGTAATACGCGTCGGGAAGAAGCCCTGGATTGGCAGCATCAAAGCTGTAGTTTAGCTGTGTTCCTGTTACGGGTACAATAGCCACCGGCGATACGCCAACAAAAGCAGAAGTTACCCATACTTCCTCCAGATAGGTAGGTAGATCGATTGTGCTCCTGGCAGTACCGGTCTCATCCAAGCGCACCGTTTGCAGGAGCTTCCCGTCTTGGTCAGGGTTTTCGTCGTAAATCCGATACACCACGTTTGGAATTGGACTATTGTCCCCGGCAACCGCGGAAAAGTTCAATTCCACCGATTGCGTTGTGCTAAAATCAAATCCGGCCGGAATTGTTAAACCTTCGATGCCTTCTTGATTAACTGGATTTGGCATTTCGTTTTCGGGATCACAGGCGCCCAGGGCGGCCAGGGTCCCCAGGAGTAGTAATAAGCTGTTCTTTTTCATTTGTATACTGTTTAAAAAGGTTCTTCAAATTCTATAGGTCAAAAATACCCGTCAGGGCATTTCACTTGTGAAATAATCGTTAAAAATGGTTTCTCCAGGGTTTAAACCGCTATTGGTGGGGGTAAACCGTTTTGCAATTTCTCTTTTTTTTGAAACCAGACCCGGATCTCTGCATGAGCTGTGCCTTGTTTTGGCGTACGAAGTGAATGTATTTGCCGTCAATCAATGGACCATGGGCTGGGTTTGTACTTCTTCGGTCTCCGTATCGTAAACGAGAATTCCTTCTTCTTCTTCCGGCAATTGTCCCGCAAGCTTCCCTGTTTTAGTCCATACAGCGCTCGCACCGGCGCTTTCGAACCCCGCACAGTTCCCGACGCTATTTGCCATCAGTACTGCCATTGAATAGGTCCGGGCAACCCAGGAATAGTGATTCGCCGCAGTTGTTACGACCGCTTCCTTTTTGGCAACACTTGCCAGGTACAAGTCAGCACCCTGTGTAAATGCCTGCTTTGCATGGCTGGGAAGGAGACTTTCGTAACAGATAGCCGGACAAATACGTAGACCCCCTGCACGTAAAAAAACCTGTTTGGTACCCGGTTCGAAATAGGGGGATTCATCCGGGTGTAGTACCTGCTTGGAATAACAGCGTCGAGGTGCCTTAGGCTGGTAAAAAAAGGTACTGATGCCTACACCGGTAGCTGTTTTCTCCGGAACGCCAATACCAATGACAAGTTGTTGCCGGTTACTGAGTTCTTGGAATCGGTCCAACCGTTTATCGTCTCTTTCCATGGCAAGTTTTTTTGCCTGTTTTGGGTCATAGCCCATCAACGATAACTCCGGAAATACCAGTAAGTCGGCATTCAATTTACAAGCCGTGTAAATAAACCGCTCGTGGTGCACCAGCGAGACGGGAAAATTACCAGCAATGGTTTTGATTTGAGCTATGGCTATCTTCATCTTCGAAAAAAATCCCTAACGTACACAATCCGAGTCCCTTTTGATAAAATAGTGGAGTCTCCAAGAAAAAAGTAGACCCAATGCGAAAGTAGCAAAAATGTTGTAAAATAAAAAATATTTGCCCGACTGAAAAATACCCCCCTCCGCATGGGTCCGGAAGGGGGCGAGGTGAAAAAATATAATTCCTGAAAACAATTAAAACAATCGGGATACCCCCATGCCGATTGCCCAGGAATTATAGGCCTCCCATTTAAAGTCGTTGGTCACATTGCCGATCAACTCCCAGTTCTCGTCAAGGTAATAGCCGTATTCGATGCCGCCGCGAAATAGCAAGAAGCGCTGACCTGGGGCAAATTCGCCTCCGATGCCTATGAGCAATTGGAAATGATCGGCTAGTTTCCGTGATGCAACCAGCGCCGAGGCAATGGGATAGCTTCGGTCCAGCACCTCGGCTTCGTTTCTGCCCATGGCAGCCACCTGAAAGTCCTCAACGACGATGTCACTGTGAAGTCCGATTTTCCACGTATCCGCAACCTGAAAATTGTAATTCAGCCCCCAAGAAGGTAGCGATTGCCATTTTCGGTTTCCTTCCAAATCCAGCCCGCTGTGAATTTGTGTGTGACTGATCAGTACTTGCAGCTGATGCTTTTTATGCTGGGCAGGAGGCTCCTGAGCCAGCACTGTGCAAGGAATTAACAATACCACAACAAAGAAAATAGTTACTGTATTCATCGGCTACTTTGGAAACAGTAAGACAAAGGCCGCGCGAAATCCCCAACTGGCCGTATTGCCATCCCCGTAATGGATACGAGGGCCGACGGCGAGTTGAGAGGCCTGACTTCCGATGGTAAAAACCTGCGAGCCTACAAAGTTGATCGTTCCGGAAGTGGAACCGGCGCCCCAGTTTCGGGTCACCTCGGTGTTAAGGGTCAAGGCTTTTCCCCCGGGAAAGTTTTGTGCGATAAAGGGCTGGAAGAAGGTTGCGTTGATATCCGATCGATCCACATCGCCGGCTACTGACCAAAGGTGATTGATCAACGCGCCAAAGCTGGTCATTCCAGCTTGCTTCAGGGCGACAGCAGTAGGTCCCAGGCCAAATTTCTCCGTGCCCAAAAGCGTATTGCTCGCTGTAGGCACCAAGAAGGCAGGTCCAACTCCCCAGATCAGCCCGCCACTCGTCGGCTCTTTGGGAGAAAAGAATCCACTTATGAGGACGTCACCGAGTCCACTTTGGCTGCCACTTTCTCCAAAGACATTGTTCTGCGCCACGATCGGCACGATAGCCCGTGCGATCAAATTCCAGTCTTCGCCGATACTCATGGGAATAACCGGCTGAAAATTCATGGTGTAGCGCGAGCCTCCGGCGGATCCAATACCAAAATCGAAGTTGTTTTGAAAGGGCACGCTGATCAGGCTGGCTACCGGATTTTGGAGCTGCTTTGCGAGTTCGTCGGCTGCACTGGCGCCGGCAGACTCTTCCTGGGCCATTACACATAATGGTAGCAGTGAAATGGAGAGTAGTAGTATGGATTTTTTCATTATACGCTAAGTTGAACTGTGTTTTTAAAAATTATTTTATGGAGATAAAGTAGTTGTTATTCAATGAATAATGTTCCGTTGTTTATATTTAATTAGTCAATAATTGAGGACTTATTTTTAGGTACATAGTTTCTCAACAAAGCGGAGATTGGTGACGGCGTGTTAATAGTATTGATTTCATTCGGATGATTAAAGTGTATGGTGTAGGTGCCGTCTTCATTTTGAACTGCCGTACTATTCGAAATGGATGCCTGGTCTTCCGCAAGCCAGCCTTCCGTAGTGTAGGTTGTGATTGACCAAAATCCACCCTTTTCATATGTTAAATCTGCTGGTTTAAAGGTGATTTGAGATGGAAGTGATCTTCCATTTTCGAGTTTTGAATTGTTTACTAAATCCAACTAATCGGCATCGTCTATAGGCAATCCTCCCCAGCCATAGGCTGTGGCGTATAAATGACCTTGAGGGTCTGTATTGGTCGGGGTTCCCATCATGTTTGATGTGTTTTTCAGTAAGCCTCTTTTAATATCATAGATTAGAACCGTTCTAATTTCCTCCATTTTTTCCAATGGAATGACAATTTCTGGTGTTGCATAAGGGATTGCAGGTTTCGCATTGATTACGGCTGCTCGTTGTGGTCTAAGGTGTGCATCTTCTAATCCAGCATTATCCTGTGATTTTTTGCACGTACGCATATTAAGATACACATAGGGACTATAGGTAAGGTGGTCTGGGGTTAGCAGGATGTTTTCTCCCGGGTAAAGCGTTTTCACCGTATAGTTTTGCATATCAATTATTTGAATCACTTGGAAAGTATCACCATCCATGATTGTTTTATCGTTACCTGTTGTTCGACACGTTGTTTAGCAGATCGGAAAAACTGTCCAGCTGTACCTCAAAGCTTTTCTGACTCGGAGGGAATTCGCCAGAGGTTTGTAAGAAGGAACCCAATACTTTGCCTACCTGACCCAGGACCCAGCTGCGGTTTTCTGCCCACTCGTCGTAGCCACGAGCCTGGTGGAACCGCTCAAATGGGTCTAGCTTCAGATTAGTGATAATAGGGGTAGACAATACCGGTTGTGGTGAGCGAAACCATTTCTCCTGATCTCTAAACATCACTTTCCAGTCACCATAGCGCAGGCCATGTAAGGTGGTTTCGGTGAAATAGTAAAATTCCTTTCGTTTGCTTTCTCCTTGGTTCAGCAACATATCACTCTGGTCATACCCGTCCAGATGCACTTTAAAGCTTCGATCCGCGACTTTTTTTCCCTTGAGAAGATCGTCTTTTACATTAGGATCTCCTACCCAAGACATCAAGGTGGGTAGCCAGTCTTCCAT
Source organism: Cyclobacterium xiamenense (assembly GCF_900109255.1). NCBI lineage: Bacteria > Pseudomonadati > Bacteroidota > Cytophagia > Cytophagales > Cyclobacteriaceae > Cyclobacterium > Cyclobacterium xiamenense. Next base: position 894,023 of record NZ_FNZH01000001.1, read on the forward strand.
GGTCATAAATTCACCTGTCGCGACTCCGGCAGGGATATGTCTGTCCCATTTTACCAAGACAGGCACACGGAATCCGCCTTCCCAACCTCCGGCTCCTTTCTCACCACGGAAGGGGTGATTTCCGCCGTCTGGCCAGGAATTGGAAGCAGCTCCGTTATCTGTAGCGAACATGACGATGGTGTTTTCATCCACATTCAGTTCCTCGAGCAGGTCCAATAGCTCGCCTACATCATCGTCCATTTCCATCATGCCATCTGCATAAATTCCATAGCCGCTTCTATCCTGATACTCTTCGTTTAGATTAGTCCGGTAATGCATACGCGTCGTATTGTGCCAAACGAAAAACGGCTCGTCCGATTCCACTGCTTCGCGAATAAAACGTTTGGATTCTACTAAGACTTCCTGGTCCAGGTTCCGCTGTCGTTCTTGACCCCAAGGACCCAGATCTTTGACCTCTTGCTTTCCGTTTGCCAAGGCTTTGGAATGAATGACGCCTCGCTCCTTCATTTTGAGTTCCGTAGCAATCTCATCCGAAGGGAAGTCGTATTGCTCAGAATATTCACCCGCATTGAGGTGATAAAGGATACCGAAAAACTCGTCGAACCCATGAACTGTGGGAAGATGCTCATCGCGATCCCCGAAGTGGTTTTTGCCGAACTGACCGGTAGCATAGCCCATGGGTTTAAGTAGCTGTGCCAGGGTGGGGTCACTCGCTTGTAGTCCCTCTTTGGCCCCGGGTAAGCCCACCGTACTTAATCCAGTACGCATGGGGTACTGACCTGTAATAAATGCCGCACGTCCGGCTGTACAGGAGGCGTGTGCGTAGTGATCCATAAAGATCATTCCGTCCCTGGCGATCCGGTCGATATTGGGAGTGGATCCTCCCATCATGCCTCGATGGTAGGCACTGATATTCCACATGCCCACGTCATCCCCCCAAATGATGAGGATATTAGGTTTATCTTGATCCTGTCCTATCGCAAAAACAGCCGGAAATAGAAAAAGAAGGGTTAGCATTAATTTACTCATGATTTTGAATTTCAGGAGATTCATGACTGATGTACGTTGGTGTTTTGGAGTCCTTTATTTAAAACGTGCGTCGAGAAAGTCTAGAATGGCCTGAGTGGTTTCCTCCGCATGATTAATGACCATCAGATGTCCTCCCCCTGTAATGGAAACCACCTGTACCAGATCCCCTAATTCTTTTTTTAGTAATGCTGCGTTCTCAGCAGGAGCGACCTGATCCTTAGTTCCCTGAATGACCAAAAATGGATTCTTTCCTGAAGGAATCGCCCAACTGGATTCTGGGGTATTGGATGCACTGCTGACTACAGCGGCAGCTGCCGGAAAACGGGAAGCTTTGACGAATGACCAGCTGGATGCAGCATCGGCTGGGTCTCCGACCATGTAGTCCATCGCTTGGACGATTTCTTCTTCGGTAGCATCCGGATCAAAAACTGTATTTAAAGCTTTTGCTGCTTGATCGCTGGGCTTTACCACACCGCCAGCGGCAAGGCAGATCACACTTCGGATGTATTCTGGAGCATCATGCTCTACGGTCCGTGCCACTCGGTTTCCAAAGGCATGTCCGGCAATATCAACGTTGGTCAAACCAAGCGAATCCAGTACAAGTAACACATCCTGCGCCATCGTATGCATGCTGACCCCTTCTGCAGGCCCTCGGCTTTCCCCTGCTCCCCGCGGATTAATGCGGATAGTTTTGAACCCTGCGGCTGAAAGGTTGTCCGCGAGTGGTTTAAGATACGCCGTACTCAAAGCTCCTCCCGGGAGTAAAACGATCGGATCACCTTCCCCTTGAATAAAATATTCGATCTGAGAGTCATCGGACTCGGCAAATCCAACTTGAATAGGGTTTTCTGATTGTTTTCGATCGATTAGTTCAGCGGTTTTCTGGCTGGAATCTTTACCATTTTTGCATCCTACCAAACCTATGCCTAGTAAAAAACCAAAAAATAGTATTTTCAAATAGCTTGTACGCACGTATGAAATAGTATTCGTCATTTATCAATTTTTGCTGTAAACCTTGGTGCCCTCTCTGATGGTTTCGAGCACTTCAATATCCTTGATCACATCAGGGTCGACCTTTTGCGGATTTTGGCCCAAAATGACCAATTCAGCCAATTTACCCGGACGCAAACCTCCCTTTCTATCTTCTTCAAAATGCTGACAGGCTGACCAAATCGTGCTAGCCTGAAGTGCTTGGTAGGGAGCTAGTCTTTCTTCTTCGCCGATGATGCCACCCGTCCGGGAGTTTCGGGTGACGGCCGTCCAGGAGGCATGGTCATAATGGTCCATAAAGATCATTCTTTCATCTTCGACCCGATCAATGTTTGGTATATTGCCACCCATCATGCCTCGGTGGAACGCACTGATGTTCCACATGCCCAGGTCATCGCCCCAGGTGACAAGGATAATGGGTTTTTTCTGTGCCACTGCTACCGATACCGTTGCGGCAGGGAGCAGCACAAGCCTGATTCCTTGGTAGCGCTCATTTCATCGTGTTTTTTGATTTTTGAATGGCTTATACAGATAACGATCCCGGTAGTTGTTTATCGATTTCTTGCTGGTCCGTTTGACTTCCGGTTTTTTCGAAGGTTGTTGCCGTATCGTCAGCAGACCCGGCAATAAGCGGATACACGATGCCGGCCAGTACCGCCCCAACGATAGGTGCCAGCCAGAATAGCCAAACCTGGGAAAGGTAGGCTCCGCCTGCAAACAGCGCGGGAGCGGTGCTGCGGGCCGGATTAACCGACAGATTGGTCACGGGGATGCCAATCAGGTGAATCAATGTAAGACCCAGACCGATGGCAAGGGGTGCAAAACCCGCTGGCGCTCGTTTGTCGGTAGCGCCCAGAATGACAAATAGGAAAAAGAAGGTAAGTACAATTTCGGCGACCAGGGCGGAGACCATCGAGTAGCCTCCCGGAGAAAGCGCGCCAAAGCCATTGGATGCAAAGCCACCGGCAGTAGAAAAACCTTCCTTGCCGCTGGCGATAAGGTAGAGAACCGCGGCACCGGCAATCCCACCGATAACCTGAGCGATCACGTAGGGTACCAGTTCCGATTTCGGACTTCTTCCGGCGAGAACCAGACCCACAGTAACTGCCGGATTCAGGTGGCATCCGGAGATATGACCAATGGCATAGGCCATGGTCATCACGGTGAGGCCAAAGGCCAACGACACGCCGACAAAGCCAATTCCGAGGTTGATGGACGACGTATCACCGGACAGGAATAGGGCTGCCAGAACCGCGCTTCCGCAGCCGCCAAAGACAAGCCAGAAGGTGCCGAAAAACTCGGCGATTAGTTTGTTTTGAAGTTTCATAGTTTTGGTTGGTGTTGATTATTTTTTGAATATCGTTTTTCCTTCTTTGATGGTTTCCAATACCTCAATATCCTTTATGGCATCCGAATCTACTTTGAGCGGATTTTTATCCAAAATGACAAAATCTGCCAACTTGCCTTTTTTGATGCTTCCTTTTACATTTTCTTCCTGGTATTGATGCGCGACATGGATGGTCATGGCTTGTAGCCCTTCATAAACCGTGACCCGCTGATTTTCACCAATGATTTCTCCACTTCGCGATACCCGGTTGACAGCCGACCAAAGCATAAACGGCTGATCGAGCGGGGCAACCACAAAGTCCGTATGGTTGGTAGGCCGGATTCCCCGGTCAATAGCGTCCCGCATGGGACTGATGTACATGGCCTGGTCTTTTCCACGGTTGGTCAGGTGGGCATCTGAGAAATAGTAGGTATGAAGCGTGTAAAAGGACGGTGTCAATTTGTAGTCTACAAATTTGGCCAGCTGATCCTCTCGGGTAAACTGGGCATGGATCAAGGTGACGTTGCGGTCCCTGCCTGGATCCTCCGCTGCCACTGTTTCGTGCGCCGTAATAAAGGCGTCAATGGCAGCATCTCCATTGGCATGGAGGTTTAGCGGGACATTCAGGTCGTATACCCTTTTGACAAACGCGTTGATCGTTTCCTGTGGGAAGGTGAGTTCACCCAGCCAGTTTTCCTCTCCAGCAGGTCCTCCGGTGAGATAGGGTGTACTGAATGCGGCCGTTCGGCCCTGCGGTGAGCCGTCGATGGTGATTTTTACTCCGCCAATCTTAAGCCGATTGTGGTATTTTCCCCAGGATTCGATGGGAAACTCCTTGAGAATTTCGTCCAAATCCGTAATAAATGGGAATGCTACGATATCGATCAGGTTTGCCCCGGCATCGGAAACACGCTTGATAACCTGAATGTCTTTTAGGTGGGTGGCACCCTCATGGGCTGTGGTAATTCCATTTTCTGCATAGAGTACCTGCGCATCCCGGGACCACTCCAGTTCCTGTTCGGGACTGGGTAGGGGAAGGGAACCAAAAATGGGAAGGAAGGCCGTCTCCATGATCAAGCCGTAGGGCTCGTTGGTTCCGGGTTTGCGAACGATCACTCCTCCGGGAGGGGTTTCAGTAGCGGTGGATATATCCCATTTTTTCATGGCTGCCGAATTCAATACCGCGCCGTGCATGGATACATGTCCTACCAGAACGGGGTTGTTCGGTAGCGCCGCATCCAAATCATCGCGATTCAACAACCGTCCCTCAGGCATGACGGTATCGTCGTAGCCGTAGGCTTGAATCAATTGCCCGTCAGGTATGCCTTTTTCTTCCTTGAAACGCCTTAATTCACGTACGATGCTTTCCACATCCTCGCCGGGACCCGAAGGGGGAGGGTACAGGTTCAGTTGGTTGGCTACCGAAAGGGAATTGATGTAATGGCTGTGTGCATCGATAAATCCGGGTAGAAGTGTCTTTCCAAAAAGATTTAGCACCTCGTAATCCGTCCCCGCTAATTGCACGGCTTCCTCTTTGGCTCCGGTGAACAGGATTTTTCCCGCCTTCACTACCACCGCATCCACGTATTCAGGTGTTTCTCCCTCCATGGTCAAAATGTCTCCGCCAAAATATACCGTGGCAGTCGGTTGCGAAGACGATGAATCGTTCGTATTGGGCGCACATGCCTGCCAGGCGGTCAGAATCAACACCGCTGCCCAATGCCTTTTTTTGAAAATCCTGGATGCCCGGGTAGAGACACACCGATTATTCTTGTGCGGGATGATTTTTTTCATTTTTTGGCGTAAGCGATTTTTCCTTCTTTGATTGTCTGCAATACCTGTAGGTCTTTGATGGCATCCGGGGCCACTTTCAGGGGATTTCCATCCAAAATGACCAAATCGGCGAGTTTTCCAGCGGCCAAACTCCCTTTTCTATTTTCTTCAAAATGCTGGTAGGCCGACCAGATGGTAATGGCCTGTAAGGCCTCGTAGGGTGTAAGTCGTTCGGATTCACCGATGACAGCGCCCGACCGAGAGGTACGGTTGACAGCCGTCCAGACCACGCGCATGAGATTGGGAAGGGCCACGGGGGCGTCGGTATGGATGGTGATTTTTACCCCCTTATTGAGCGCAGTTTTTACCGGACTGATTTTATTTCCCAAGGCCTCGCCAATGATTTGCTTGTGCCAGTCACCCCAATAGAAGGTATGGAGTGGGAACAGGGAAGCGATGACATCCAATTCCTTTAAGGCATCCAACTGATCCTCCCGTACGTATTGACCGTGAATCAGGGTGTTTCTTCGGTCACCCAGGCCGTACTTTTCTACATTAGGGCGAAGCGTGCGAATGAGCTGATCCATTGCGGCGTCGCCATTGGCGTGAATCAGCGTCTGCCAATTGTTTTCAAAGCCCTTTGCGAGAATCGCTTGTACCGTCGAGTCGCTTGGAATAGCCGGGTACCCCGCATAGTCCTGTCCCTGCCCATCAGGAGGGATCAAATACGGCAGTGTTCGCCAGGCGGTTCTTCCCTGCGGAGAGCCATCCAGGGTAAGCTTCATGCCGCCGATTCGGTAGTGATTCGTATAGGCAAGGCTATTCCATTTGGAACCCATGTATTGGTCGGCAAAGGCATAGTCGATATAGCTGACTACATCGATTTTCAACGCACCGGCTTCGGCACTGGCTGCGAGCAATTCGTGGTTTTGCATCGCCCTTCCTTCCTGGGCAGTCGTATAACCAAAAGACAGGGCCAGGTCCTGACCGGCCTGAAAAAAGCGTGCGGCACTCGCCTGATCTCGGGGAGCCAGTGCTTGCAACATATACGGAATCGCCGCGAGTTCTTCCAAAACGCCATTGGGGGTCTTGCCATCCGCTTCCCGGCGAATAATTCCTCCCTCGGGATTGGGCGTATTTTCATCAAAGCCCAATACCTCAAGGCCTTTCGAGTTGACCACGGCAAAATGTCCGGATATGTGCACAATCATGATGGGGACATCCGTACTTACCTGATCAAGATCCTGCCTGGTAGGGAAGCGTTTTTCCTCCAAAACAGAGTCGTCAAAACCGGTCCCAAACACCCAGCCGGTCAACGCGCGGTTTTCCGGAGTGTTCCACGCTTTCAAAAGTTGAATTAGCGTAGGAATATCCTTACAGGTCGCGTCCGGTGGGGCTAACAGGAGTGCGCCGATGGCCTGCAACCCAAAGTTGGCGAAATGCGCATGCCCATCGATAAATCCTGGAAGCAGGGTCTTCCCATTTAGGTCCACTGTGGTTGCACCCTCTCCGGCAAGCTCCAACGCTTCACTTTTCTTTCCTACAAATCGGATCTTATCTCCCTGTACGAGTACTGCCTCCGCATAGCTAGGCGAATCGCCTTTCATGGTTAAGATATCCCCTCCAAAGTAAACCGTGGAGGGAACAGATGGTCCCTTTCCAGTGCCACAGGAATAAAGAAGAAAAACAAATAGAAAATACCGGATAACGTATTTCATTGACAAATTCATTGATGTAAAATTCGAAAGAATGATTGCCAAAAATAGCTGTTTTGACGCTGATCAGGATGAAAAAACGTTGGCTAATCGGTTCAAAAATGAAATTCTGTACAAGAAACTTTTTTACGGATGCTCTATTTGTTTCCTGAATTGAGAGGGCGTTAGACCGGTTTGCTCCTGGAAAGCTTTGTTAAAAGTAGTGCGGGACTTGAAGCCAACTTCCTGGGCAATCGCTTCAATGGTATAATTTTTCCAGGCCTCGCTTTGCATGTTCTGAATGGCAATCTCAATCCGCTTTTCGTTGATCAGTTGATTGAAGTTTTTAGAAAAAAGATGGTGTATGACCTGAGAGAGTCGATTTTTGGGTATTCCCAAATGATCGGATAGGTGCTGCTGCCGAAAATCATCCAGCAAAAAATCGGCATGGCTTAGAAAGTAGGCGTTGATGCGCAAACGGTAGTTTTCAGCTTCCGCTTCCTCCAAAACAAAAGGAGGCGACACCGTACTTTTGGTAGGCACGTGGTTCTCGGATATACCGTATAAAACATCCGGTCTAAAAAAAAGGAAGAACAATTGAACTAGCAACATCAGACCAAACAGCCAGGAAGCCAGTACATGAATGGGGATCTCTTCGGAATCAGCAAGCAGCAACGCCAAACCAATAGCGTAAAAAATTAGAGAAATTGTGGCAAAAACAATCATCCAAGAGAACGCGCGATGCTGATTTCCAGTAGCCTTGCTTTTACGAATCGCCGTCACTAACAAGAAAAAAGAAACGAGGCCTCCAATCAGTATTTGAAATAAGTAATGAAAAAAGGTAGGTATCCATCCTTCAAAAGCATAAATAATCTGGTTTCTGTCGGCAAACAAGCCCAACAGGTACGCTTTTTTTTCCGCGGCAGGAGTTACAAAAAAAGGAAGCAATTCGATGATATTGACTATTGGCAGCAGCAACAACGCATAATCCAAGGTACTCAAACGTCTCTTTTCGTACAGGTGTGCCTGTCCCAACCACAAAATAGAAATGGCCAACAGGTAAAAAACCGGACTCCCTGTTTTAAAAAAATGCGGATAGGTTAAGACCAGCTTGCTATCGACAATAAAAACAACCAAGCAGTAATAGGTAAGGCAGCACAAGAGCAGCAAAAACGTAAATTTCTTGAAAAAAGGCCCCTGCTGTTTGAAAAGTGCGATGAGTATGGCCAATACACCGATTGCTGTTGCTACAAGACTGACGACGGATGATAAACTCATATAAGATTGGTACGCACCTAACTGACTTTTTCAAATATAGTAAAGTCTTGTGAAGTATGCACCGTATCACAGGCATCTCGGTAAGTAAAACGTACCAGTTCGGCTTAATTTTCGACCAGCAACGAATCAAACGAAAGGCGTGAAATCTTGCGGGATTAACCTCGTGCTGACAGAGAGCAATTGAGGCGTATCGCCGGGCGATAGAAAACCTCAAATCTGCTCTCAGGAGCAGACTTGAGGTCGTACCGAAAAATCAAAAATCAAGGGATCCGTTCGGCTGAAGCAAAAACCGAAAGGTGTAGTAAGGACTGGGTGTAGTCCGGGGATCCACTTCTGCCAGCGGCGGATTGTCCTGGTAGTACGATAGGATTTCCAATTTGGCATAGTTTCCTTTGTTGGTCTGAATCAGCAATACCCGGCCTGGAATCGGACTGATAATGTGGCTACTGGGGTTGTAATTGTACCAACCATTACCGGATCCGGTGGGTATGGCCATTCCGTCTTCCCCATCACGCTTAAAATCTGCAGCCGATGGCACGGTAGTAATTTCGTCAAAGGTGCCCGTAACTACCGACGCCTGTGCCGTACCCGGTCCACTGCTACCGCTGTTCACGATAATGGTCGTTCCTTTGAATCCAATGTCCCAGTCGCCTTGTTCGCTATCCACGATCCGGTTGTCTTCCAGACTGAAGTAGCGAAACGGGCGTACTTCTGTAATGACCCCGGTACTTCGGTCCATCAGGTCACCCGGAGCATGGAGGTTTTCGACCATTGCCGCTTGAAGCGCAATTTCCGGCTCCTCTACTTCGGTTTCTCCACAACTTGTACTCAAAGCAAGCAAAAGGATGCCTGCATACAGTGTATTCCATTTGTTCATTGTAATAGGTATTTATTTTGTTTTTACTAGTTGATGAAAAGGTACTTTTGCTCCCACAAACAGCGTTCTCCCGGGATTACTCGGATCGTATCGGTTGAGTTGATTCAATAGATTAAATCCCCCCGTCTCCAGCAATAGGCCATTGCGGAAGGCTTTGCTGAGGCTAAGGTTCCAACTCGTTAATGCCCGCGCGTATTCCGCAGGATCGTCGAGAATAAGGTTGCCATTCACATCGCCAAACCCAAACGCCCCCCGGTGAATGGCACGAAGGGCCAGGTTGATGCCGGAAAGGGGCTCCTGGTAGCTGATTTTCAGGTTAACGCTGTGGCGACTTCGGTTGAATAAGCCTCCGTAATCACTGCGACCCACCCGTCGGGTTCGGTTATCTGCGTCCCGACGAAATAACTCTCCGGAGTCGATTTGTTCCAAAACATCCAAATCGTTGGCATCCAAATACATATATCCTGCGGATACCTGTAGATTTTTCGTCAGACGCCAAGTCCAATCCAGTTCCATTCCCCGCGTACGAACGCGAGAAACGTTGAAATAGGAGAAGGCATTTTGACCGGACGTCAGTCTGGCGAAAGGAGCCGTCTCAATCAGGTTGGAAATGTTATTTTGAAAGAAGTTTCCCTGAAAGAGCAGGTCGTTGGAAAGTTTCCAGCGAAAACCGGTGTTGATTGCCAGGGAGCTTTCTGCTTGCAACGCGCCAAATTGAGAGGGGTCCAGCAGCACCTGCTGCACCAGTCCTTGCGATTGAAGCCGTTCGATGCCTTCTTGCACCAGATTCGCCCCAAAAACGTAATATCCTGCGGAAGCATTGTTGAAATTGAGCAATAGCTGCCGGAAATCGGGGGCTTTGAATCCAGCCCCAAGCGACGCTTGCCAGCTAAATTTTTCGCTGAATTTGTACATCCCCGAGATTTTCGGACTGATTCTTTCTCCGTATTGACTGTGCAAGTCACCCCGAACTCCCGTAACAATGTTCCATCTGTCTGCTGGATCCCATTGATGCTGAAGAAACAAATAGCCGGCATCAAAGCGGTTTAGCTCCTCGTAGCGCGTTGCGTCAACCGTCTCCAGAAGGTGTCCCATCCCCAACGTTAGCAAGTGATTGTTTCCCAATTGACGGTCCAATTGAAACTCCGTACGGTGGTATCGCTGTTGAAAATCCTGTGCATCCACCAAGAAACCGTCTTCTTGCATCTTCGTCAGCGAATGCGTTTCGAACAAGGCGGTCATACTCCGAAGCGTCAATTGCCAGTGCTCGTTGGGCCGGTAGATTACCGTGGGATTGAGGTTGACATCCCGTCGTTCGGAGCTCATGTCGGCCAGTCGACCCGTCCCGTTTTCAATAAGTTGCAGGACATTATCCGAATCTTCCCGATACATTCGGGAATAGAGTCTGAACTCCCATCTACCGGACTTCTTCCCTAGCTTAACCTGCCCTGTCGTGGCCTGAAAGGGTGCCTGGGTATTTCCCGGAACATCGGGGTTCAGGTCAAATCCATCCGTACGGAAACGGTTGAGGTAGGCCTGAACCGACCAGTCGTTTTGATTAAAGCTCGCCTCCGCACTCAGATCCATGGTGGAAAAAGAGCGGTACCTGGATTCCAGGGATGCAGCAAACCGCTCGCCGTTCGTTTTGGTAATGATATTGATCACGCCGGCCATGGCTTCGCTTCCATAGATGGCACTGGACGGGCCACGGAGAACCTCGATCCGTTCGATGTTTGTCACCGAAATTCGATCCAAATCAAAGGTTCCGGCGGTTCGACCGATCAGGGGTTCACCATCCAGGAGTATCAGGATGTATTCGGAAGATAGCCCCTGCATCTGTAGCCCGGCACCGTGGTCGCTGACTACCTGAAGGCCCGTTTGCTCCCGCAACACTTCCGATAGGCGCATGCCACCGGTTTCTTGAATTTGTTCCCGGGAAATGACCGTTACCGGCATGGGTAAATCTTCCACGCTGCGGTCGGTACGCGTGGCGGCGACGACGACTTCACCCATTTGCCCAATCTTTTCTGTCAAGCGCAAACTACTCAATTCGCTTATTTCCCTGACCCGAATCTGCCGTGCATCAAATCCCATCGCAAAGACCTCGATCAACTGGTCGGCTTCCAGGTTATCCGGCAGTTCAAAAGATCCCGTACTATCCACGGGAACGACCTTGTCCGGCCCGATTTTTACATAGGCATGCGGAATGGGATTACCTGCCTGATCGCGGATGCAAATCGGATCGGAAGCAAGGGTGAGGAACGGAAAGAGAAAGCAGCCCAAAAGCCAGCGGGTAAAGCTATTTTTATTAAGATTGATTCTACACATAGAGGCAAAATTTTTCCCGATGGCCGGCGGACCACCGGGAAAGTATTAAAGTTGGTCGATCAACTGTTTCCATTGTTCTTTCTGCGGAAGGCCTGGCTTCCGGAGCCCAAAAAACTGGGTAATCATCTCCCCGTCTGCATCAAATAGCTCCAGGGAAGATACCAACCCATCGTCGGTATTTTTATGCACCACCCAGGCCGAGTCGATGCAGGACTCATCCAGGTGCATGTTGAAGTCCGGATCCATCACATTCAGCCAGTTTCCCATTTGCCGGATGGTACGTACTTTTCCCTGATGGATTTGAATGTTCCCTTTGTTTCCCACAAAGATCATGATGGGCAATTTTTCTGCGGAAGCCACGTCCAAAATTTTCCTAACCGATAGTCGATCCACGGTGTAGGCCCATTTTTTTCCAATCCATTTGATAGCGTCTAGCCGGTGGATATTGTATTTGCGGAGCATACCGAAGAAATCATGGGTATCTTTCATGTTTTCCCAGTCCCGCACAAAAGCTTCCTGATCCACGGAAGTAGCGTGGGTTTCTTTCTCGAAAGCCTGCACCTGAATCCCCTCTAGCGTCTCCTCGCTCCGGTAAGCGCGAATCAAATTATCGTAGGCATCCTGGTTACTTTTTTCCTGAAGGTATATTTTTAGCACGGCCTCGCCGGACTGGTCAAAAAACTGAAGGCTGCGCATGACTCCCCTCGGCGTGTCGGTGGCCACGGCAAAGCCGTATTTCCACTTACCAAAAAACACCCGCTGCTCAATGGGTCCGATTACCGTAGCGATTTGGTGGGGAGCGGTGCCGTGGATGGAGATTTTTTGAAAATTACCTTTGTGTTCCAGAACACAGCCGTCGTTTCTGGTCAAGGCCATCACTTTTCCCAACTCCCTGCAGGAAAGGAGGATATTCGCCCAATCGGCTTTCAATCGGATGGGGGCCGGATTATCCGTAGTCAGCAATAGTTCAAGTTCGGACACCTGAAGGGTGCGTGCGGCGTCTCGTATTCTCGTTTTCGGCTGCGTTGATCGTAGTTCCTCCCAGGCCTTTTTTAATGCAGTCCCGGAGGGATGTTTCAGAGTAGTTTCCATAATTAAGCGAGTTTATACGTATAATTCGTAGGGGAAGTAGCAGCTGATGGCAGGCTGCTGATATAAATCGGTGCGCCGGGGCCGTTCGTCTGAACAGACAAGGGGTAGTCAAACACTCCTTGCAGGTTTTCCGGAGTCATTACCTTTCGTACCGTACCCTGCTGTAGTACCCGGCCTTGTTTGAGGAGCAGGGCCTTATCGGCATAATTTGCCGCAAGGTTCAAATCGTGGAGTATGGCCAAAATGCCAATATTCCGCTCTTTGAGTTGCCCGATGATTTGCATGATGTGGTGCTGTTGGGCGATATCCATACTGGAAGTCGGTTCATCCAGAAGCAAGTACCGGGGAATGGCCTTGATTTCCCATATCTGTGCCAATACCCGTGCCAGCTGCACCCGCTGCTTTTCACCTCCGGATAAGTTGCCATACAACTGATCTTTCAGGTGCCAGGTTTGGGTAGCCGACATGACCTCTTTTACGATGGTTTTTGGGTAATTGGGCCGACTGTACATCAGGCCAAGCGATACGACTTCCTTGGCCTGAAAGGGAAAGGTAAGCGTACTGTGCTGTGGCATGACCGCCCGCAAGGAGGCCAGCTGCCTGGTTTTCATTCCTTTTATTGGCTGCCCATTGTACGTAATCCGACCCTGTTTGCAGGATAGTTCGCCGGATAGTAGCCGGAAAAGCGTCGATTTTCCTGCACCATTTGGGCCGAGAATGGCTGTCAGTTCTCCGGGAAGTACCTGAATGCTTGCCCGGTTCACGATGGGCCGTCTTCCGATATGGTACTGAATGTGTTGCGCGTCTAACATATCAACTGTTGAGTTTTTTTACATGTAGGATGAGCCAGATAAAGAACGGAGAGCCAAGGATTGCGGTAATGATCCCGATGGGCAATTCTGCGGGCATGACCACTGTCCGGGCAAGCAAATCCGCTCCATTGAGCAGGAATGCGCCCAGAAGAAAGGATCCGGGAAGGACCAGGCGGTGGTCGGCGCCAAAAGACAGCCGCAAAAGGTGGGGCACAATTAGCCCTACAAACCCAATGGTACCCGTCATCGACACCCCTACGCCCACCACCAGCGCACTCATAAATAACACGATGTATTTTACGCGTTGTACGTCCACTCCCATGTGAAAGGCTTCGTTTTCTCCGATTGCCAGGGCATTGAGGTTTCGGAACTGATTGATAATTAGCAGGGAGGGAAACAATATCAGGATAAAGGCTATTTTTACCTTGTCCCAATTCGCTCCGCCCACATCTCCCAGGCTCCAGAAGGTGAAATTTCGCAGGGCGGCCTCGTCTGCATAGAAAATGGCCAAACCAATTAGTGCGCCCGATAGTGCGGTCAAGGCAACGCCCGCCAATATGAGCAGGGAAATATCCGTTTTTCCTTCCTGATTGGCCATTTTGTAGACCAGCATTACGTTGATCAAGCCGCCAATAAAGGCAACCAAAGGCAGGCTGAAGCTTCCAAATATCCGTCCAAGCCAGGGGAAAGAGGAGCCGAAGACGATAAAAATGACCGCAAACAAGGCACCCCCGCTGCTTACGCCGATGAGCCCCGGCTCAACCAGGGGGTTTCTAAAAAGGCCTTGCAACGCCGCTCCGGATACCCCCAAACCACCACCGACCAGAATGGCCAGCAAGATTCTGGGTAAGCGGATTTGCCACAGCACGTTGGCCTCTTGTTCGGTGAAGGTTCCCGAACCAATGCCCAACTGGCTCAACAGAATGGAAATGGCATGGCCAAAAGGGATGGGAAATGCACCAATGGTGATCGAAAGCAGCCCAAGCATTACAAGTCCGATTCCCAGAACAGCCAGTACGAGGGACTGCTGAGCGGTTTTTGAATAACTCAGGTTTTGAATCATGCTTAGTTGCGGTTTACACTTTTGGCCAGTTCCAATGCTGCTTTGGCTACCCGCGGACCAAATCCGGACAGGTAGAGCCCGTCAAAGGCAAGGATTCCATTTTGGTTGTAGGCGATGGTTTGTTCGACGCCACGGATGTTTTTTACGGCTTCCTTTCCACCAAGCGAGCGCAGGCTTGATTCGAAGAACAGCAGGTATTCCGGGTTCATGGACACCAGTGCTTCCGGGGTAAGCGGGATGAAATCGCTAAAACCCTTACCAACCGATTCGATGGCCGCCATTTGCAGCAAGGACTCCGCGAAGGTGTCCTCTCCGGCTACAAAGACGTTTTCCAGGCCACGGGCCATGACAAACGCCATTTTCGGTTTTTTTGAAAGACCGGCTGTATAGGCATCCAAGGCTTCTATGTCCTTATCCAACTGGCTGGTAAGCGCCTTTCCTTTTTCGGGAACTTCCAGAAAATTTGCCAATTCCCGAATGATGCGGTAGGTGCCGGAAACGTCGGTGGGTTTGTCAAATTGGTGTATTTCCAATCCAGCAGATTTTAGCTGGGCGACCACGTCTGGATTGAGGTAGTCGGTTTCTATCAAAAGTAGGTCCGGTCCCAGTGCCAAAATACCCTCGGCTTTGATTTGATTGCGGTAACCGATGGAGGGCAATTGCTGCATGGTAGCGGGGTAGGTGGATGTAATATCCGTGGCGATGATCGCCGACCCAAAACCAAGTTCAAATACGATTTCTGTGATGGTACCTCCCGCAGTGATAATGGATGTTTTGTCGGATTGAAATGCCTGTACATGCGCTGAAAGAAGCAGCGCAATCAGCAGCATGGGTAGCAACAACGGTTTCTTCATTTATTTAGATCAATTTTAAATACAGGTACAAATATTAATCTATTTGGATTAAATCCAAATTAATTTTAATTGAAAATTTCTATCGGGTAACAGATTTGATTGACAATCAATTAACTCTAAATCCGATAGATTTTAGCAATTGTGAGCTGGAAGGAAAGTCGGGCTGCGTTTGCTTATGCGGGTACCAATTTGACGCCCCGGTGGGGTGGGGGAGCATTGGATTGCCTAGTAAAAGAAGTCGTACCGGCAGGTTTGGAGGCAGAGTAGTAGAGAAGTGGGCGAATTATTGGGCATGAGAGGCTGGTTGTAGGGATACCAAAAACAGGTTCAAACCAAATCAAAGGCCAACCCGTACTGGATCAATTCCCAGGTATCGTTGGTTTCCAGGAATTCCTTTATGCGTTTTTTTTGTGTGAATTTACGGTATTCACCCCGATAAACAGCTCCTCACCAATTTCATCCGCCTTTTTACAGCGGCCTATCAGTGCCAGTACCTCCTTATTTCTATCTGAGAGTTGCCGGAATTTTTTATCATTTCTTTTTTGGTTTACCACTCGTTTTGGTGGTCAATAAAGAAAAGACTTCTTAGCGACAGAAATGAAATTCGCGTAGGTGGTCAATTAGGGGGGTAATCGTTTCTTTTCCTGGAAGGAGTTTTGCGTCAACGCCATTACTTTCTCCAAGTCTTTTAGGTAAAACCACCTGAATCTATGTATCCAAATGCTTGTGGTTAATGTTGTCGAAGCCTTCTATTCTCTCTGTAAAATAAATTGAGTCTTTGATAGCAATATCAATTATTTTGAAGAGATAAAATCAGCGGATTGGGTCTCCAAAGAGACAGGATGGGAGGCTGAAACGACAAAATACATTAAAGCAAGTAAATCAGATGGGGATAAAAAGAATCATTTTATATGCCTAAGGGGTATTAGCGGATGGCTTTTGCTTCCAGCCTTAGTAGGTGAAGGGTTTGCTATGGAATGCATTTTCCAGTATCCGATAAGCATAAAAATGGTAGAAATCCAGCGCTTGGGTTAGAATGGATGGATTATTTTGCTAACTTAAATTTCCTTTAAAGCAGCAAATTTAATGGCACGGCAATCCAGGACAGGTACACTAATTTCCCAAAACGAACGTCTGGCTTCGCTACCGGAGCCATTTTCGCAATATTACCCGTACTATGTACTTAGCCAAGCGGTTAGGCGGACATTAGAAGATTTTTTGAAAACCGAAAGGGCTTATTTTGATTCGATGAAGATTTCCTACGGAAAACTAGTTGATGAGCCGGTTGGTGTTTCCGTTTTTCTTCCCCGATTGGAAGATGCGACCGTAGATGGGATTCTTTGTGAACATTTCCGTCAATTTCTTCATATTTTGATTAAAAATAAGCGAGACTCCGGTGATCGATCCAAGATTATATCTTTTGATTTTTCTAACGTCGATGCCGTTGTTTTATATCATGAGTTTGATAACAAAGATAAATATATAGGAAGCAAAAGAATTCAGGAATTTTTCCTAAGGGCTAAAAAGTGCGTTCATAACAATGCCCAACCCAAACACACCGATCTTGATTTTATGAATCTTCTTTCTGCGTTTTGCGGGTACACCAGTTTTGAGTCTTTTTTGGATGCGGAGTTTGGGGCGGATTACGATAGTAGCCAAGACGATGTCTTGTTGGAGTTAATCGATAAGTATCCATTTAGTACCGCAGAAAAAGATGTCCTTTCCCAACCGAAATCAAAGAAGCCGCGCGAATTGGTTCCCAATGCCGTTTTTGAACCCAAAACGGAGTACTTTCTAGGTAGGGAAGAAGACCTGAATAAAATCACCGAACAGCTGCACAAACACAGGACCCTAGTCATCCGAGGGGAGGGGGGAATGGGTAAAACCACCCTGGCAGCGACCTATTATCACCGATCTATAAACACAAAATCCTATAACACGGTGGCCTGGTTATTCTGCGAACAGGGCACGCTAAAAGCAATTTATGAATTAGCGTATGTGTTGGGATTGAATTTTCAGGGCGTAGACGAAACCGATAGGTTGCTGATGATACAGCTTAAACTGAAAGAAATGGAGGAAGGTTTTCTCCTTGTGCTGGACAACGTGGAAGGTGACCTTGCCGAATTTTTAAATGAATTCCAGGCCTTTAGATGGGATGTATTGGTTACCAGCAGAAATAGGATGGATTGGGAGGGGATTCAGGAGTTCGAAGTGCCTGCCCTATCGAACCCGGCAGCCAAGGCACTGTTTAAAATCCATTACCGAAAACCGTCTGGGGAAACACTGGAATCTGGCGAGGAATTTGAGTTTTTGCTGGAAAAACTTATTTCGGCCATCGGCTACAATACCCTCTTAATCGAAATCTTTGCCAAGCAACTCCGAGAAGAGTTTTGGGACAAGGGGGAATATAGGTTTGGACTAAGGGAGTTTTTTAATCGATTGGAAACGCAGGGATTGTGTTTGGAGGAAAGTCAAGAAAGGGTGAGGACAAAATATGCCTTCTATCGAAGAAAAAAAGATGTGGCAACCGCTACGGACATCCTGGATATTTTGTATGACTTTTCAAAATTAGATAAAAACCTGAATTCTTTGCTGATTAACCTGGCCTTGCTTCCGGTAGGTAATCACAGGGTGGATTTTTTAGTTGAACTTTTTCAACCTAAGGAAAAGCGCCTGTTTCGGAGTAATTTAAAGGAGCTGTATGCCAAAGGATGGATTGGGGGTGATGGCTTCAATGAGTTTCGAATCAGTCCTGTCATCCAGGACCTGACCATTAAGAAGCATCAGGAAGCGCTATGGGAAGAAGGAAAAGGATTGGTGGAGCGGGTTACCTCCCTGATTCGTAAAGAACCTGACCAGGATAATATGTACACCAAGTTCAAATGGCTGCCGATCGCCGAAAAGCTTGCCGATCACTTATCAGGTTGTCAAGAAACGGGATATTACATATTTTTGGATGAGCTAGCGTTATTTTTGAGGTCTCTGGGAGGCCGAGAGAACCTGAATCGCGCAGCGGAAGAACTGAAGCAAGCGCTGGCTTCGGATTTAAAAAATTTTGGTAGCGACGCACCTCAAACAGTTATCCGACGTACTAACCTTGGGTTAGTGCTAAAGAATCTCGGTGGCCGTGAGAATCTGGATCGCGCAGCGGAAGAACTAGAGAAAGCGCTGGCTTCGTACTCAGAAAACTATGACAAAGAGTCACCGGCTGTAGCTATCTGCCGTTCCAATCTTGCCTCAGTGCTACGTGATCTGGGTGGCCGTGAGAACCTAGATCGTGCCGTAGAAGAATTGAAGCAGGCTCTGGCCAGCGACCTAAAAAACTTTAGCGAAGAGTCACCGAAGGTGGCCACAAGCCGCTTGAACCTTGGGTTAGTACTTCAGGATCTGGGTGGGCGTAAGAACCTAAATCGTGCGGCGAAAGAACTAGAGCAGGCGCTGGCTTCGAACCTAAATAACTTTAGTGAAGAAGCGCCGGTGGTAGCGAACAGCCGCTCGAATCTTGCCTCAGTGCTACGTGATCTGGGTGGGCGTAAGAACCTAAATCGTGCGGTAGGAGAATTAAAGCAGGCGTTGGCCTGCGACCTAAAAAATTTTGGTGAAGCTTCACCGAAGGTTGCGACCCGCCGCTTGAACCTTGCCTTAGTACTACGTGATCTAGGTGGCCGAGATAATCTGTATCGTGCGGCGGAAGAACTGGATCAGGCGCTATCCTCCTACTTAAAGAACTCTGGTGAAGACGCATCGGCGGTAGCGAACTGCCGATCTTACCTCGGGCTCGTGCTACGAGATTTGGATCGCCATGATAACCCGTTTCCTACCGTAGAAGAACTCGAGCAGCTACTGGCTTCTGACCTAAAAAATTTCGGCGATAAGTCATCGGTGGTGGCGATCCGCCGAAATAACCTTGCGTTGAAGCTGCTGGATCTCGGCGGCCGTGAAAACCTTAATCGTGCGGCAGAAGAACTGAAGAAGGCGCTGGCTTCACACCTAAATAAATTTGGTGAAGACTCACCTGAAACAGTTTTCTTACGCCACGACCTGGCCTCAATATTGATCAACTTACAAGGAAAGAAAAACCTACTTACTGCCAAAACCTTGTTAGTTAAGGCCCTTACGCTTTCCCTGCATCATTTTGGTGAAGAGGACGATTTAACACAGCGTGTAAAAAGCTGGTTGAAAGTAGCAGAGGATCTTCTAAGAAATGAATGAATCAGTTTCTAGAATACAGAACTACACTTCGTTGATTAAAGTAAAACTTTCTAGCACCGCAGGATAAACATCCTTTTTTGACCGACTAAATAGCCTTCTTCCTTCCGAATTAAGACCGCAGCCAAAGATTATGTTTCAGTATTTTTTGTCGGTCCTAATTCTTTTTCAAGCATAGTCCTAACATACCTATCAACCTGCAAACACCTCTAATTGAAAAACTCCTGCTTATCCACCTGTTTTTTTGGAAAACAAAACTGTTCCATCAACCGATCATCGTACTAATCAAGCTAGGTTTTTTGGCTACATAAAGCAATAGCCTTTCCAAATTTTTCTCCCCAACGATCGCCGATAGACAGCCCCTATCGCCGATGGATCGCCGACAGGAAATGGTCATTTCTCTTCCTCATCTTTACAGCAACAAGGCCACAGTCTAATCCAAGGTGTTCCGAGGACGTCCGGACATCCTAAATGCTAGCAGGAAAGGCTGTGGTCTTGGCAGCGATGTAAATACCGGAGTGGCTTAGGTCAGGCTAACGGGGGGTAGTCCCCTGAGTCACTCCAAATCCCCCCTTTAACGTTTTCGCAAACATTAAAGGACAAAACAATGAAGAGGCTAAAATTGGTTGGTGTCATCCTATGGATGGCCCTGACCCTAGGTGGATGTGGTCTAATAGCTACCGACTCCAAAGATATGGAACCAAATACAACGAACATTAAAAAACCCGACGAACAGGACCCTGGCAAGGGATAAAACTAAATTAGTTAGCGCAAGGCGGCTCCGGCAAATACGGCCGGAGCTTTTTTTATCTAACTCGCATGTTACAAGCTAGTATTTTTTGAGATTTTAAGGTATTATTAAGGCCAACTGGTTGATATATTTATGGTTAAATGTTTAATTCTCATAGTGAGTCTTGTTATGTCCACGTTTTTTTGCGCGTTGGCTTACAACAAGCCGGATGTGGACTCACTCTACATCACGGCGGATGCATTATTAAATGACGGGAACTACCAAGGCGCCATTAGCCTTTTCAAAGAGCTTGCAGCGAATGAACAATGGGTGGAGGAGCTTGAAAACAGAAGAAAAACCTATAATAACCTGGGGTATGCGTATTATAAAATACAGCGATTTGATTCAAGTGCTATCTATTATGAAAAGTCGAATCAAGCTGCGCTTATATTAAGAGACACAGCACGGATAATTATATCGTATAATTCGCTGGCCATGGACTATAGAAACCTTGGCCTGTATAGCCTTTCTTTAGAAAAATCTCAGATGGCTCTTCAATACGCCCAAATGATTGATGACAAAAAGAAAGTGGCACAGATAGAAAATACGATGGCGATTATGTACGCTAGCCTTGGGGAGGTAGATAAATCATTCTCGCATCACTTAACTTCCGTCAGCGTTTCCCGGGAAATTGGGGACTCGGTTTTTGTGGCTTATGGCTATAATAATTTGGCAATCTGTTTTTATAAGCTGGGGCAATACGACAGTAGTCTTCTTTATAATAAGAAGGCCTTAGAACTAAAGAAGATTCTGAATTCTGACTCGCTAACGCTTGCGTCAACAATGTTAAATATTGGGTTGGATTATTTAAAATTAGATAGCTTGCAGATGGCCAAAGATTATGTCCTTCGGAGTCATGCTATACACAAAACGTTAAATGATATTAACGGATTGGCTATTGGATTCAACGGCTTGGCGGAACTGGCCATCCGAAAAGGGGACCTTACTATGGCGCATGCATTTTTGGATTCAGCATATACAATGGTCAATCAACTGGGCTTCAAAAATTTGCTGGTTACGTATTATAAGCTGAGAATCGAGCTCTTGGAAAAAGAAGGCCGATTTGAAGAGGCACTTACCGAAGTTAAATTATTGGGGAATCTCCAAGAAAGCGTATTTAGGGAAGAATCTTTGAAGACTCAACAGGTCGAATCCGCTTACCTGATCAGACAAAAAGACCTAGAAGCCCAAAACCTCACCCAAGAAGCGGCACTTGCCAGGGCCGAGTCCAGAAAAAATGAACAGTTGATGCTATTTTTACTGGCGGGACTAATAGCCGCTATCGTGGTCGCTTTCTTTTTTTTCCGGCTAAACCGCAAGCTGGCTGAAAGCTATAAATTAATCCAACTACAAAAATTGGATCTGAAACACGCAACCTACAATACGCTAACCCGTATTCAATCCATGCTTCGCATCACCTCGAGAAGTATGCCCGACAGGGCCTCCAAGGAAAAGCTGCACCAAATAGAATCTGCTATCCTATCTGCCGCTTCCTTGCAGCAGTTTACCTACGACATTGAAAACGAGGAAGCCGTTTCGTTTGGGGAGTTTCTGGAACAGCTTGTAAGTAGGTTGAAGGACGCGTTTAGCAGCTCCGGTCATTCCGATATTTCCTATTCGGTGGAGATTTATGAAGACGCTATATTGCCGGTAAAGACTTTGTTAAACTGCGGGATGATGGTCGGAGAAATCGTAACCAATGCGGTCAAGTATGCATTTGAAGAGGTGGAAGAGCCCAAGATACGTGTAAGCCTGACCCGTTCCGGTTCGCACCTTCTTCTCCAAGTGGGCGATAATGGGGTGGGGATTGACGCTAAAAAGAGCCGGGAAGGAGTAGGTACCGACTTAGTTCGCAAACTGGCCAAATACATCAAGGCGCAGTTGACGGTGAAAAATGAAGGCGGAACCTTGTATACGATCAGATTGAATGCCTAAATAATCCGAATCCACTGGGTTGTTGAAATCTTTCGTCCTTACTTCTAACCTTAGCCAGATGATCGAACAACGAGGAAGAAGCACGGAACAAAAAATTCCGATGGCTTAGCCACCGGATTTCTTTGCCTTATAGCCTTCCTGCTTCAGGTACTCCAGGATTTTATCCCGGTGATCCCCCTGAATCAGGATCTCACCGTCTTTGGTATTTCCGCCAACGCCGCACTTGGTCTTTAACGTCTTTCCCAGCGCTTTCAAATCTTCCTCTTGCCCCACAAAGCCTGTTACCAAGGTTACCTGCTTGCCTCCCCTGGATTTTTTATCCAGTTGGATGCGCAGGTTTTGCTGTTGGGGCCGTAGGGTTTCCTCGGACGACCCCTCTCCGTCCTCGTAAGCAAATGAATCAGAGGTAGAATACACTACCCCATCTCGCTTTTTCCAGTCGTTCTCTTTTTTCCTACCCATAGGTATCCTTTATTTCTTAAACCGCATGGTCCAAACGGGCCGCTTGGCGCTGTTGACCACGTCTTCTGCGATGCTACCACTTAGCAGATGCATGAAGCCAGTACGCCCATGGGTGGCCATGGCGATGATGTCCGCATCCACCTCATCCGCAAACTCGATGATTCCTTCCTCTTCCGTATCTCCGTTGTAGATGTCAATCTGCACGTTTTCCAGGTCATTTTCTTTAATAAATGCCTTGATTTTTTCCAGCGAGGTTTTTGATTTTTCGAATGAATTGGGTGTATTCACTTTAACAAGTCGGATTTTGGCTCTCAGGAGTTCCTGAAGGTCTTTCAATTCCTTGATTACTTTTTTGCTATCCTCGCCAAAATCGCTGGCAAAAACGATCGTCTTCAACTGATCTGCTTTCACAGGTGCCTTTACGGTGATTACCGGACACTTGGAAAGCCGAACCACCTTTTCTGTATTGGAGCCGATCAGTAACTCTTCCAATCCGCTGGAACCTTTGGAGCCCATAATGACAAGGTCTGCCTTGATTTCGGTGATTTCACTGGATATCCCGGCATAGGGATTGCCATACGATATCGTGGTGCTGAAATCGTAGGATTTTACGGCATGGGCCTCTTCCAGTTCTTTAAATTGCTTCTTACGCTTTTCGACTAAATCTACCATGTAGATCTTGTCGATGAAATTCTCTTCCATATTCACCTCTCCCATGGTATTGAAATGCTGGGTTGTCGGTATTTCGATCACGTGAACCAATTTCAGTTTGCAGGAGGCTTTGGCTGCGATATCTTGTGCCAACTGGAAGGCATTTTCTGCTTCTTCAGAAAAATCAAACGGTACTAGGATGCTTTTCATAGGTGTTTTGCCGAATTAATAGTTTACATGCAGTTAAACTACAAAAATCTACAGAAATTAAATAAGGAATTGGCCAATTGTTTAAAAAATCATCCAGCCCAGGCCAAAAAGCAGCACGCAAAGAAAGGTACCCAAGGCCATGACCTTTAAGTAGGGGTCGAGCTTTTCCGGCGTCTCTACCTTGCTTACCGCCCAGCCGGTACGCAGTACCACAGGTGCCGCAAGGATGTATAAAAAAGCCCCATAGGCTTGTTCTACCAATACGTAGGCCAACAGTAAACCCAGGGCGAGGAGTAAAAGCAACCAATGATACCGGGCAGCATCCTGCTTGCCGATCCGTACCGGAATGGACCTTTTACCAGCTTTCTTGTCAGATTCAATATCCCGTATGTTGTTGATATTCAATACGCCGGTACTTAACAGGCCCACCGCGGAAGCAGGTAGCCAAAGGGATACGTCAAAAGAAAGGGTGTGCAGGTAATAGGTGCCCATGACGCCAACCCATCCAAAGAAGAGGAATACCGCCAGGTCCCCGAGGCCGGCATAGCCATAGGGTCTGCTACCGGAAGTATAGGTAATGGCAGCAAAAATTGCCAGCAATCCCAGTGCAAGGAATAGAAAAAACAAATAGGCAGTTTCCAGCGCCACTGCGAGAAGCGCAAGCCCACTGACCAATGAGAGCAAGGAAAACAACACCATGGCTTTTTTCATGGAAGACGCACTGATGGCGCCAGATTGTACTGCACGCTGCGGACCCTTTCGTTCATCGTGGTCTGCGCCATGTATGCTGTCACCGTAATCATTGGCCAGGTTAGACAGAACCTGGAGGAGTGTCGTGGTGAGCGCAGCCAAGGCAAAAACTGCCCACCGAAACGCCCCATCCTGAAAGGCGATGACGGTGCCCATTACGATGCTGGAAAGGGCTAGCGGGAGGGTTCTTAGCCGGAATGCATGAATCCAGGCCTTTCTGGTAGATGTTAGCGACAAAGCAAAAAGCCAAATTTAATGGAACAGGATAGGTACAAAGACGCCTTTCGCATGGGCGAAAGGCATTCACTTGTACAAGCACTTATTTGCGTCAAAGCGCGGTTAGGATTTTATCAACTTAATAATCTCCTCGTCCATGGGCTTTACAGAAGAGGGGAAAAATTTAACCAAATCGCCTTTTTCATTAACGAAATACTTACAGAAGTTCCACGATGGCTCGGTGCTGTTCCAACCGTTTAAGTTTTTGTCGGAAAGCCATCGGTACAACGGATGCTTGTCTACGCCTTTTACAGATATCTTTTCAAAGATGGGAAAGGACACCCCGTAATTTTCGGTACAAAATGTTTTGATGTCTTCATTCGTACCCGGCTCCTGACCGCCAAAATTATTTGCCGGAAAGGCCAGGATGGTTAAATCGTCCTTGTAGGCCTCGTACAGTTCCTGCAATTCGGCATACTGTGGGGTGTAGCCACACTTGGAGGCAACGTTTACGATCAATAGTTTTTTTCCTTTATATTGGGAAAAATCCACCGGGTTTCCATCAATGTCATTCAGGGTAAAATCATAGAAATCGGCGGGTGCTTTCATAGGACTGTGCGTTAAGGTTGATTCAAACCGGTTGTCGTCGGTAGAACTACTGGTTTGGCTTACGTGGGAAACTTGAGTGGCAAGCATCCCAATAACGAGAAGGTAAGTAAAGGTGTTCATAGTTACATTTTTTGGGGTACATTTATTCCCAATAACTTCATGCCGGAGCCAATTGTTTTGGCAACCTCAGCGGATAAGGCCACCCGAAATGCCTGCACTTCAGCTTTGGTCTCGCTAAATATAGGAAGTTCCGCATAAAAGCGGTTGTATTCTTTTGCCAAATCAAATAAATATTGTGCAATTACAGCCGGAGACAGTTCCTCCGCCGCCATTGCTACCTTTTTTTCATAATCAGCCAGCTGTACAATCACTACCCGTTCCGTCGCCTCCAACCCGGTATAGGACCGATACCGATCACTTGAATAGTCCAACTCAATTTGCGCAGCTTTTCGCAGGATCGCTGCAATGCGTGCATGGGTATATTGAATAAACGGACCTGTATTTCCTTGAAATTCAATAGATTCCTGTGGATTAAACAGCATCCGCTTTTTGGGGTCTACTTTTAGTAGAAAATATTTCAAGGCTCCCATACCCAGCATGCGGTACAATTCCTCCGCTTCTTCCTCAGTAAACCCTTCAATTTTTCCCAGTTCCTGCGTGTGTTGCCGTGCCGTTTGCACCATTTCCTGAATCAAATCGTCCGCATCCACCACGGTACCCTCCCGGGATTTCATTTTTCCAGAGGGCAGGTCTACCATGCCGTAAGAGAGGTGATAGAGACCCGAACCGTAGGGCCGGCCCAGTTTACGTAAGATGGAAAACAGCACCTCGAAATGGTAATCCTGCTCGTTTCCTACCACATAGACGGATTTTTCGATGCCGTGGTCTTTGTATTTGAGGTCTGCCGTACCCATGTCCTGCGTCATGTAGACGGAAGTTCCATCCGCCCGAAGAACCAGTTTTTCATCCAATCCTTCGCTGCTCAAATCGGCCCATACCGAGCCGTTTTCCTTTTTGAAAAACACGCCTTTTTCAAGTCCCTCCCGCACAATATCCTTTCCGAGCAAGTAGGTGTCGGATTCGTAATAGTATTGATCAAAAGTAACGCCCAGGCTGCGGTATGTTTCTTCAAAACCCTGATACACCCAATTGTTGAGCTTTTTCCATAATTCCACGGTGTGGGGCTCGTTTGCTTCCCACTTTACCAGCATTTCCTGGGCTTCCTTCATCCAGGCGGCTTCCTTTTTGGCCTGCTCTACCGGCATTCCTCCCGCCTGCAACGCTTGCATTTGTTTTTTGTATTCCTTATCGAAAAGCACGTAGTAGTGCCCAACCAGGTGATCTCCCTTCATACCGGAACTTTCCGGACTGGCTCCATTTCCCAATTTTTCGTACGCCACCATGGACTTGCAAATATGAATGCCCCGGTCATTGACCAAATTGGCTTTCACCACCTCGTACCCGTAGGCTTCCAATATAGCCGCAATAGAAAACCCCAGGAAATTGTTCCGCAAATGCCCCAGGTGAAGGGGTTTGTTGGTATTTGGAGAACTAAACTCCACCATGACCTTTCTCCCATTTGGCGGAAAGGTACCGTGGTCCGGAAGCAGGGAAAGCTCTCGGAATCGCTCAAGCCAGTAGGCAGGGGAGAGGCTCAGGTTCAGAAATCCTTTCACCACATTAAAATCCGCCAAGGCGGGCAGGTTTTTCAGCAAATACTTACCAATTTTTTCCCCGCTTGCCTCCGGGGACGCTTTGGTGACTTTCAAATACGGAAACAACACAAAGGTATACTCTCCACTAAACTCTTTTCGGGTAGCTTGCAAGGAAAGGGTTTTTGCATCCAGGTGATGGTCAAATAGCTCCTGAAAAGCTTGAGCAATGGTTTCTGTGAGTTGCTGTTGTATATCCATAGTGTTCGGTACGCCTTCAATTTCATGAGGCGCAAATATAAGGCTTTCCCCTCAAACGGAGTAAGGCCGCCTGGGTTTATCTTTCCGTTTCGCACTACCTATTCAAGGTGAAAAATCCCAAACGTTTTTGTTCCAGAATGAGTTATCTACCAAAATTATCCGTACCGATGCACCGAAATTTATTGCCCCAGGATGGGGAAATGTACGTGTTTGATCATTTTTTTGCGCCAGAGATAGCCGATAGGTACCTCAGGCAGCTAAAGAAAATGCCCGGTTGGAAGCAGGAGCCTATCCGGATTTTTGGTAAAGAGGTATTGCAGCCTCGGTTGACTGCTTTTTGTGGCATCAATGACACCGCCTACGCCTATTCCGGCATTCGGATGCATCCCCAACCGATGACCGACGAATTGCTAGCCATATTGGATGAAATAGAGCAGTTTTCGCAACTGTCGTTTACACATGTATTGCTCAATTGGTATCGAAACGGGTCCGACAGCATGGGCTGGCACCGTGACAACGAGGCTTCGCTCGGTAAGGATCCGGCGATCGCTTCGGTAAGTTTTGGTGAACCCAGGACATTTCAGGTGCGACGCAAAAAAAATCCAAAGGAAAAGTTTTCCCTTATCCTTCCGCACGGCAGTCTGCTACTGATGAAAGGTTCCATGCAGACGCACTGGGAGCATTCCCTTCCGAAAACCAAGGTTTCGACCGGTGATCGGATTAATTTAACGTTTCGAAAGATTTTTTAACCGCTGATCAAAAACATCTCATTTAGGTATATTTGTTTACAGTTTGGGGCGATTGGTCCACACGTTTTTTCCAAGCCTCCGGAAATCGCCGGAATATCGGTGGCGCCTGTTTTTAACAAAATCCTCTTTTCCATCGAGATAGACGACTTTTATGTCGTATTAATTACCTGTATAGTTATTTGGCATGACAGTTGAATAAAGATAATTGAAAATAATATATAAAAAGTATTGTTTTCGACCAACTATTATTTAACACCATAAACCAATGTACGTATGAAAAAGATCATGTTATCCCTTGCGGCCCTGAGCGTATTCGCCATTGCCGGGATCAATGCCACAACGCTTCCTGGAGAAGCAACTGTCTTGGTGCAGGAAACTACGAAAATTGATCCGGAAAGTCTTCCAGAAAAAGTGAAAGAAGCCATCAAAACGGACGATGCTGTCAGTTTACTGACCATTAAAGAGGCGCACCAGAAGATGGAGGAGGGGCAGGTAGTCTACCAGGTTATCTTTGAAAGCAGCAACCCAGGCGAAGAAGTAAAGAAAATGTACGATGCCGCTGGTAAAGAAGTAGCGCAACAGAAGGCGGTAGAACCCATCCGCTAAACCCATTTTTTCATTAACTTAACCAACGTAAAAGCAATGGTCGCTGACCATTGCTTTTTTGTTAGGCAGGTAAGAGTCCGGAAATCGCTACGACGCTGCCATTTTCCATCCGATGGGTTCCAGTGGCAAGTTGCAGGAAAGGGCATTCGGATTCCGTAAAAGCCTCCGGTAAGCTACCCCAGGCATTGTCGCCAGGGTTTTGCTTGCCTGCGTCGTTTTGGCGAAAAAGCACACCGTGCGCAAGAATCCCTTTATCACGGTACCTGTTTGCAAAAAAAGCTGTGAGAATCCGAACGGATTGGAGGTGCTTCTTATGAATTTCTTTTTCAGGCAAGTAGCCCGGCCCTGCAATAAAATGTTGGTTATTAATTATTTTGCCGCCGGTTTTAAAGAAAGGTATTAGCGACTCTGTCAACTCCTGAAAGGAATACATTTTTAGGGAAGATACTTCCTGAAGTTTCTTCCACAACGCAACCGGGACGCCTTCCGCTGGAATGGTAGGGGCCAGGGAGTTGTTGATCAGGAAATCAATTTTTCCAAACTTGCTGTGGACCCGGAAAGCCACCTCCTGACAAAAACCCGGTTGAAGCAGATCACCTGTTACCAGTTCACAGTGTCGATTTTCCTGCTCAACCGCCCGTTTGTTTTTTAAACAATCGGCATTCTTTTCCGACGCACATAGCAATACATCCGCTCCATTTTGGGCGAATTTCCTTGAAAGGACGCCGGCGAATTGGGATTCTCCCCGTGTGATAAGGACTACCCGGTTCTTTAGCCGTTGCTGTGTTTTCATCGGTCGGTTAGGTTGGAGACAAACAAACGTATGCGAATTGTGTACCAAGTTTTAATTTTGGTCCAGCGATCTTGCATCGGAGGGGCAGTGGGAGGAAAACCACGGGTCCCGAATGGAGGGATTGTATCATTAGCAAGGCAACGCGAAAGCAGCAGAAGTATTTATTGATTTCTAAAAATACGGTACTGATCAATAATCTCTTGTCGTCCGATTCCCCGGTGCACCAGCAGCTGGTTCCGGAACCGTAGGGGGTTTTTCGCGTCGAGAAGTATGGGCTCTTTTCCAGGAAAGGCCAGGTTTTGCATGCTGTTTTTGGCCCGTAAAATCCACCCCTGGTAAGCGGGAAGTTCATCCGGTTCTCCCATAATTACGGTACCGGGATCGTTCGGTCCTGCGGCGGTCAGGTTGATCCAAGGCCCGGCGGCTATGGGAAGTTCCTGAGGCATTACTTTCCCGTCTTCGTCATAAAAACCGGGAGTATCTCCAAGTCGTATGCGCGGGGAAAAGCCTCCATAGCCCTTTGGATCTTCCGATCCACCCAGTCGAATGCCTTTCATCAGGGGCTTTAATTCAATATCAAAGGCGAGTTTGTAGGCCGAGGAAGAAACGCGCTGGTAGGTAACGCTCAACTTTTCTTCGATCAGGTTTTTCTTAATGGCTCCGGTCCCCTTCCAAATAATCGTTGCTTCCAGACTGGCGGAACCATTGGGGTTTACCGCTGTTTTTACTTTTTTCACCTCCCAGACAATGTTTTCACAAATCCAGGGGTCTGCCGCCCGCTGCTTGTTTACCCAGAGCTGATGCCAGGTCCAAAATATTCCGCGGTGATGGGGATGGTCTGCCGGAAAATCCTCCGTGATGACCTCTCCATCGGTGTTGTACAGGGGGTGGATGTAGTTGGCGCGTGGATACATGCCATCTTTGCTTTTCATAGCCGTTTGGTAAAAATACCGGGGCTGGCCATCCTCCAACAGCATCCAGCCGTCCGCCTGTTCCTCGAACATCAATTGTTGTCCGATCGACTCAAACGGATTTTGCAGCAAAAAGACAACAAAACAGGCAAATTTGATACGAAGTAAGAGCGGTGTAGGCATTTGTATGGCTTAGACGTTAAAAATACGAGATTGCCTGGAATTAACCTAGTGTATGTTAAACCACAAAAGCCGAAAAAATGTCTTTTTTCGGCTTTTGTGGTAATAATTTTATATCCTATTTCCTTGAAATGGCCTTTTTCGCTGCTTTCACGATATTTTCCGCATTCAATCCGTATTTTTCCAACAGGTCCACGGGCTTTCCGGATTCACCGAAGGAATCGTCTACGCCAATGAATTCCTGTGGAACGGGGTGGTTTCGAACTAGCGTCTGAGCGATGCTGTCTCCCAATCCACCGTTAAATTGGTGTTCCTCGGCGGTAACCACACAGCCGGTCTTGGCAACGGATGCCAGGACAGCTTCTGTGTCCAGGGGTTTGATGGTGTGGATATTGATGAGCTCCACGGAGATGCCTTCCTCGCGTAGCATCGCTTCCGCCACTACTGCTTCCCACACCAGGTGTCCGGTAGCAAATAGGGTGACATCCGATCCTTCGATCATCTTCCAGGCTTTTCCGATTTCGAAGGGCTGGTCTGCAGGCGTAAAGATGGGCCAACTAGGCCTGCCAAAACGCAGATAAACCGGTCCCTCGTGGTCGGCAATGGCGATAGTCGCTGCCTTGGTCTGGTTGTAATCGCAGGGATTGATCACCGTCATGTTGGGCAACATCTTCATCATACCCAGGTCTTCCAGGATTTGGTGCGTGGCACCGTCCTCGCCCAGGGTAAGGCCGGCGTGGGAGGCGCATATTTTTACATTTTTCTCCGAATAGGCGATGGATTGGCGAATCTGATCGTAGACCCGACCGGTGGAGAAATTGGCGAAGGTTCCCGTGTAGGGGATTTTACCCCCAATGGTCAGTCCCGCTGCCATGCCCATCATATTGGCCTCGGAGATGCCCACCTGAAAAAAGCGATCGGGAAATTCCTTCTGAAAGGCACCCATCTTCAGGGAGCCGATAAGGTCGGCGCAAAGGCCAACCACGTTTTTGTTTTTCTTACCTACCTCTAGAAAGCCGTCTCCGAAACCGGAGCGGGTATCTTTTTTTTCCGTGTAGGTATATTTGGTATCGAGTGTCTTTTCCATTCTTTTACTGAAATTTATCGTAGCTGTCCGGGATCAATAATCGCCCAGTGTTTCTTCCAATTGTCCCAGGGCATTTTCCAGTTGCTCGTCGTTGGGAGCGACGCCGTGCCATTTGTGGGTTCCCACCATAAAATCCACGCCGTAACCCATGTCGGTATGCAACAAGTTGAGTACCGGTTTTCCACGGCCCAGTAGACCTTTTGCTTTTTCCAGCGAAGCGATGACCTCGGTGATGTCGTTGCCGTTTTCGGTCACGATCACTTCCCAGCCAAAAGCTTCCCACTTGGCTTTCAGGTCGAGTAAGTTCATGACTTCCCGGGTAGGGCCGTCGATTTGCTGTCCGTTTACATCAATGGATGCGATAAGGTTGTCCACACCGTGGTGCGGGGCACACATGGCGGCTTCCCATATTTGGCCCTCTTGCTGCTCGCCATCCCCCATTAATGCATACACCAGTTGCTCATCGCCGTTTAGTTTCTTGGCGAGCGCTGCACCAATGGCTACGGAAAGTCCCTGCCCCAATGAGCCGGAGGCCACCCGGATGCCCGGAAGTCCCTCTTCGGTGGCGGGATGCCCCTGCAGACGGCTATTGATTTTTCGAAAGGTTTTTAGCTCCTCCGTGTCAAAATACCCACTTCTGGAAAGCACACTGTACCACACGGGAGAGATATGTCCGTTTGAGAGGAAAAATAAGTCTTCGCCGATTCCGTCGGGATTAAAGGAGTTGGAATGCTTCATTTGGTCAAAATACAGGGCAACAAAAAATTCGGTACAGCCCAGAGAAGCGCCCGGGTGACCCGATTGACAGGCATGCACCATGCGCAAAATGTCTCTTCGTACCTGAGAGCATACGGCTTGCAATTGTTCAGTTGTGTGTTTTTCCATTGATTTGGAATTAGTTAAGTATTTGATTGGTGTGTTCTTTGGTTTTTACTTTTTCGATGACTTCTTCGATAAGGCCTTCTTCGTTGATGACAAAGGTAGTTCGGGCCGTGCCCATGTACTTTCTGCCGTACATGCTTTTTTCTACCCAGGTTCCGTATTTTTCGTGAACGCTTTTGTCTTCGTCAGCAATCAGCGGAAAAGGTAAGCTGTGTTTTTCAATAAATTTTTGATGCGATTTTGCTGAATCCGAACTGATGCCCAGTACCACGTAGCCGGCTTTTTGAAGTGCCTCGTAGTTGTCCCGCAAATTGCAGGCCTGGGTGGTGCAGCCGGGTGTATTGTCTTTGGGATAAAAATACAAGACCACTTTTTTGCCTTTAAAATCGGAAAGCTTTATGGGGTTTCCATCCTGGTCTACGGATTCAAAATCCGGAGCTTTTTGGCCTTTTTCTACTGACATGATACCTGTTTTTTTCGGTTGGTTGATTGATTTGACGCCCCAAATATCGGAATAAATTAAATTTTTCCCCTATAAATGGCCTCGTTATTTGCCCGGTCCCGCACTTTTAAAAGCACGTCGCCTTGGAGCACTTTGCCCGCAGGAGGGTCCGATTGTATCAGGGATTGTTTGTGTTCGTACCGGAGTTGAATCCATTCTCCGTCTACCCAGGCATTGAAATCGGCTATTCCCGACAAGTCATCCCGGATGACAAAGCGCAAGCCCCGGCTGTTGACCCGGACGGCCCGGATGCTGGGAGGGAGGGAGTCTCTGGCCAACACAAAGGTACCAAAATTCCGGGTGGAAAACCGTATTTGATTGCCCTCCCAGTCGCCTCCCTGAAAACTCTTGTAGCCGTTGTCGTGGAGCAGGTACACCTGCGTTTGGGCTTTTTTTCCCCTAAATTCGGGCAAATACAGCTGTACCTGCATGGAATTCCACAGGTATGTATAGGGATCGTTGATGACCAGGCCGGGAAAGCCATCCTCCTGAAACGGCTGCAGCCTCAGGTAGAGGTCGTCGAAGAGCGTTTCTTTCCCAAACTGCATACTCACCTGACCGTCGTTGAAGTGAATTTCTTTGCCAGCCGGAATGCGGGCGTTTACCTCCGGAATCAGGGTTTCTGAACACAGATCCACAGAATCGGGAACTCCCAGCCGCATGTCCCAAAGGTAGGTTCGCTTGTCGCTGCCCTCATAGGCATAGGGAATTTCCATGCTGTAGCCGTGTACGTAAAATCTGGCCAGGCTTCCCTGATCGTGCACCGGTGTGTGGATGATCAACTTGTTTTCGCGGTATTCCACGGATTGCCGACCGGAAGTGCGGTTGTACCTACGAAGCTGGGTGGGGGCTTCCTCACCCAGGAAATTGAGTTCCAATCGGGATTCATTCCGGTAGGCATCCTCCAGGCGGACGGTAATGGATTTGGCCTCTCCGGCAAGGGCCGAAATGGCCCCGCTGAAAGCAGAATCCGGTTCGTAAAAGGTAAATTTATTGGCCGGCAACTTGTACAGGCGGGTGTAGCGGTTGCGGTAGGTATGCAACAGGATATGGCGTCCCAGACTAAAATCGACTTTATTGACTTCGGATCGAAAAATTGGCTGCGCACCGTCGAGAATTTCGTATATGGGAAAGCCGTTTCGGTTGTACATTTCATCCAGCTGGTCGTAGGCCCAGAGTTCGATGCCGACCTTCCCTGAAATGCGGATGGTTTCTGCCACACGGAAGGCGCCATTGCGGTAGGTGAGGTAGAACTCTTGCCGCTCAAATAGGCCATTTACCCGGCTATCGGCATCCAGGGGGCTGATGGCCACCCGCCGTACGATGGGGGAGGTGCTGTCTTTGATTTCAGAAAAACCGACGTGCAAGGGGTCAATGGCCCGGTCCAGGGAATCCCGGATTTCAAAATGCAGGTGGGGACCGCCCGAACTCCCCGTGTTTCCGGAATAGGCGATCACGTCGCCCCGCCTGACCGAAAGTTCGCCGGGTTCCGGAAAATACTCCCACTCGTTTAGTTGGGCCTCGTAGATTTTGGCTTTCATGGCACTTGCCAGCGGCTCTTCCAGATCCCGCAAGTGGGCGTACACGGTCGAGGTACCGTTGGGGTGTTTGAGGTAGACCACGTTGCCGTAGCCAAAGGAGGAAATCTTCATGCGGGATACGTAGCCGTCCGCGGCCGCATATACTGGGAGGCCCTGCCTTCCCTCGGTTTTGATATCCAGTCCGGTATGGAAGTGATTGGGGCGGATTTCACTCATGTTTCCCGCCAGGAAATTTCGCTGCCCCGGCTTGATCGGGAAGAGGTAGTCATTCGTTGCCGTCTGCGAAAGGAGGGCAAATGCGGTAAGAAGGAGTACGGGTAGGGTGCGGGATTTATTTAACTTCAACTTCCAGTAATTTTTCTTGCTCCACATAGGCCTCCAACCGATCCCCAACTGCTACTTTTCCTACACCGGCCGGGGTACCGGTGAAGATGAGGTCTCCCGTTTTTAGGGTAAAAAACTGCGATACG
This sequence comes from Cyclobacterium xiamenense, assembly GCF_900109255.1. Lineage (NCBI taxonomy): Bacteria > Pseudomonadati > Bacteroidota > Cytophagia > Cytophagales > Cyclobacteriaceae > Cyclobacterium > Cyclobacterium xiamenense. The sequence goes on from NZ_FNZH01000001.1 coordinate 928,606, forward strand.
TAGGATAAAATCACATCAAAGGGAAAAATCAGCAGGGAGGTATTCCCCGTTTGGCGGCGTTCTCCATTTATATCCAGGTGAAAATTGATATTGGTTACATCCGGAAAGTCCGAGGCCGGGCGGAAGGCCCCAACGGGCGCGGAGCCATTGAAGGCCTTGGCGATTTCCCAGGGAAGTCCTTTTTCCTTGCATTTCTGCTGCAAGTCCCGGGCGGTAAAATCGATGCCTATGCCGATTTCGTCATAATACGTATGGGCAAATTTTCGGTCGATGTACTTGCCTTCCTTTTTTATTTTCAGCACCAATTCCACTTCATGGTGGATGTCCTGGGAAAAGTCCGGATGGTAGAACGGGGCGTTGTTTTTAAGCAAGGCGGTATCCGGTTTCATAAAAACTACCGGTTCGGACGGTTTTTCGTTCTGCAATTCTTCGATATGGGCGGCATAATTGCGGCCGATGGCGATTATTTTCATAGGTAACGGCGTGTACGAGTTGCAAATAAACGCATATTCGGAGGATTTCAAAAGCCAGATTACGTGATTGGTTCCTTTTGCCAAAAAAGGCAGGGGGATAGGCTGCTGGCTTAAAATTGGTTAGCCGGAAGGGCCCAAAAAAATGCGGATTTTTCGAGAATTGATTTTGTTAAATTGGGGAATATTGGTTTATATTTGCGTCACTATTCACTGAAAGGTTGAATCGTTCACGTAAGTTCCAAGCCAAATAGAGAGTTGGGTGAGTGGCTTAAACCAGCAGTTTGCTAAACTGTCGTACGTCTAATAGCGTACCGGGGGTTCGAATCCCCCACTCTCTACGAAAGACCCTGTACAAAGCAAAGACGATGCGTTGTACAGGTTTTTTTTTGTGAAAGGGGCCGTTTTGATGAATTCGATGAGCTGTGATCAGCTTTTAATGCGATAACTTGCGAAGGCTGAGTGGCTGAAACCATTTATTTGACCCACCAAAACACGATCTTGTCGGAGAAACTGCTAACAACCTAATTTTGACCTTTTTTTGCGTACCTGGAACATGCCGTTCAACATACATCCCATAAACGGGTCGGTTAGTTTTCGGCAAACGGTCGTAGCCTACACCAGTAATACGGATGTTCTCCAATACCGATGGACGCTGCCAGAAAGATGTGGACGATTATGGGACTGCACGCAAGCTAATTTCCGGAACATTCTGTTCGGTCAACGGCGCAATTCCGGAGTATTTGGTTTAAATTTACAATCTTTCTGATATCCGGTCCCATGATAAAATTTATTCAAACGACTGCTTTACTACTGTTTCTGGCCCTGACTTCCTACGCAGAAGCCCAAATCTTTCGTATTTTCTAGAAACCAATCCTTTTTAACGAGGAACGACAACAACTATCGTTGGAATACCTGGAGAAAAGGCACGGTATCCTTCAGGAAACCGCCACGATCGAGCCCAAAATGGTGGTTGTCCATTGGACAGCCGTCTATTCGTTGGAGGCAACCTTTGATGTTTTTAATCCGGTGCAACTCGCTGGCAGGCCGGAGCTTACCTCCGCAAGCCGGCTGAATGTTTCTGCGCATTTCCTGGTAGATCGGGACGGGACAATTTTTAGACTGCTTCCGGATACTACCTTTGCCAGGCATACCATTGGACTGAATTACATGGCCATTGGTATCGAAAACATCGGCGGCCCGGTTGCACCTTTGACGAGGGCCCAGGTCAAGGCAAACGCTGAATTAATCCGTTACCTGCGTAAAAAACACGAGATCGAATTCCTCATCGGCCATCATGAGTACGATGCGTTCCAGGGAAGCCCTCTTTGGAAAGAATCTGACCCAAACTACATCACCCAAAAACAAGATCCCGGTGACAGGTTCATGAAACGCCTACGGAAAGAACTGTCCGATCTTTCCTTTAAGAGCAGGCCTGAACGGTAATTTTCCAATTGGTACACAAAAAGGTGGATAGTAGAAGAGTCACTTTTTTATAAATTCTGATTGGAAATGGCTTTTCGTTTCGTATATTCAATTGCTAATTTATCATTCATTCGCTGGTCCTTAGGTTTACACCACAGGTTCTTATGAAACAGAATCGGTTATTTCACCCAACGAGTGGCCCTGCTTCATTTAGGGGGCTGATTTCAAAGAAGTTTCGATCCGCATTCGTTCAAAACCCAGTTCTCACGACCTGGGTGACGGGTTTTTTCCGACTAAATATCTTCTACACCGGCATCTTTTTTTCCCTTCTTGCGCTGATGTTTGCTTGCCAACCAACGGAAGCGCCTGACCCTGACGTAGACGAGGAGGAACCTATTGAGGAAGAGGTTCCGGCAAATAATCTCTCGACCGGTTTTTTGGTCACCGGTGACATGAGGGATAACAAACTTCCAATCAATGGAGTAGCCACCTTCCGGCTCAATGTAGTGGGTCATGAAGGCGACCTGGACGAGCTGCAATACCGATGGACATTGACCGAGGAACGGGTACGGATGCAGGATGCCGGTACAGCCCTAACCAACCCTACGGTAGCGGGTAGGGTAATGAACTGTGTAGGTGTGAGGGAAGGCGAAGAAACGATCACGGTAGAAATACTGGATGCCGAGGGCAAGGTGCTTGCAGAAAGGTCTGCTGATTTTGATATCGCTGGTTTCATCGATCCTGATTTGGCCCGGGGTTGCTTCGACCAGCCCAAAATCATTTACCATTACGAGATAGCTACCTACGTGATGAACTTTGACGGCAGTGGCCGGGAGAGCATCTACAACAGTGGCAACCTCCCGGCTGTCGACATCTCGCCGAATGGGGAGTGGATCGCCTATCAGAAAGACTTTGATCGGATTAATGGAGATTCTGTAAATTATACGGGCATGGTTCTTAGACGCTGTAGCTCAATCGAAGAGATCCTGATCCCATCCGATGGTACGCGGTGGCCCGGGCACACCTGGCAAACCCTTTATGATACCGGTAGGCCTCGTTTTTCCAAGGACAGCAAGACCGTTTACTTCATGCGGTTCAACCCTGCGCAGGGTTATGATACTAGCAAACCCGGTGTCGTTGGCGTTGGGAATGAGTACAAATACCGAGACCTGGCCGCCTACGACATCGAATCCGGAACCTGGCGCTACCTTACGGAGCACTGGAAGGAAGAATCACAGGTCATTGACTTTGTGGTGTCCCCGGCAACAGGTGAGATCATTTACTCTAATGCTAAAACCGGTGAGTTTGAGAGGCTTCGATTCCTAAACCCAGAGACGGGCGCTGCTCGTGATTTCATCGACATGAGCGCTCAGGGTATCTTTGTCGATCAGCCGGCCATTTCACCGGATGGCAAGGACCTTATTTTCATAAGCGGTACCCAGACTACAGCAGGTATCTACCGTCTCGAACTTGTCGACGGCGCCCAACCGATGGAGCTATATCGGTTCGACCCGCAATATACCGGCTTCGGGTATCCGCACTATTATGCGAGTGGCACCCGCATCATGATGAATGGCTATCAGGATCAGGACAACAGTAACCTCTGGAGTATCGACGCCAACGGCAACGATCTGCAGATGGTCACCGATACGCCGGGAGACGAGCTAATGATAGGTGTATTGCATTGAGTAGGTAACCGATCAATTTTTGGAACAGGAGTAGCAGGTGTATCCGCCTTGGGAATACCGGGCACAAGAAGCACGGGAGAAAAAAAGAGTACCTACCCAATGCCGCCACTTCGGGAGCTCGGGTTGGCCGTATGCCGCAATAACTAACAAAAACCATAGGCATGGAAATGATTTGGGTACATGAACCCGAAATCCATCCCCAACGCGCAGGATTTCCTTCCTATTTAGTTCATTGACACTTGATTCTTATACCAGAAAAACCGCGCTTTTCACCGGTATACCCGGTGGCAACCCGGATGTAGGTACCTATCCTCTCTGCCGGTATCCCGTACGAGTCCAGCCGAGATGTGAATGAAGCCTAACATACAGTAAATCTTTATTCGGCGCAGGGCTTGCCGGGGACCAGGCTTGATCGGTCCACACCTCATCAAGCAGCTAGTAGTACAAAATCGAACAGTAAAAAACATTGGAAAGCGCTATTGAAAAATATCAGAAATACCGGCATTGGTTTAAAACCTGCGATTCGGCAATACAAGAGAATTATATAGCGATGGAAAAAATGGATAACGGAAAATGGGCGATAATGGAGAAGGTCTTTCATGAAGATGAGGAAAAGCTCACGGATTTAGCTACTTTTATACTCCGGTTGTCGGAAAGCCCTGTCGGTATCAAGCAATGCAATCAGGAATTGGAAGACGCTAAAGTCGGGATGGACAGGGGAGCGCGCTACCTCCAGGAAGATATAGAGGGAATGGGTTATAAATGGTAACGCTTGGTCTTGTAGAAAATCGTCCTTAACCGTTGCCTACCATTTCCTGGTTCATAAACGCTTCGATTTCATTTCAATTAGCCAGTAAAAAATAAAAGAAAATTACCTATGGATACCATCAGCACTCTTCCCTCGCAGGAGAGGCGGGTCATCGTCGTTACGGGGGCCAACGCAGGTCTTGGCTACGAGACCACCTTGGCATTGGCCAAAAAAGGGGCTCGGGTAGTTATGGCCTGCCGCAGCAGTTCCAAAGCCCGCACCGCCAGGGAAGCCCTTCTCAAGGAAGCGCCCAATGCCGAGCTGGATATTCTGGAGCTCGACTTGAGCAGCCTGCAGTCGGTGCGAAACATGGCTGCCAAATTTCAGGCATCGTACGACCGCTTGGATGTATTGATCAACAATGCGGGGGTGATGATGCCTCCCTACACCCGGACGGAAGACGGTTTCGAATTGCAGTTTATGTCCAATTACCTGGGCCACTTTTTGTTGACCGGGCTTTTGCTGCCCAGTATTCTGAAAACACCCGCATCGAGAATCGTCTCCCTGAGCTCGATCATCCACAAACGCGGGCAAATCAATTTTGAGGACCTCCAAAGCGAAAAAAGCTATTCGGCACAAAACGCGTATGCCCAATCAAAGTTGGCTTGTTTGCTGTATGCGTACGAATTGCAACGGAGACTGGAAAAGGCCGGACATACGGACACCCTTTCCACCGCAGCCCATCCCGGAATAGCCACGACGGAGTTGGGCAGGCATATGCCTCGCTTCCTCTTTGCCCTTTTGACCAACACCATCGGTCCATTTATTGCGCATAGCTCCCGCGAAGGGGCCAAGCCCAGTCTTCTGGCCGCAATAGGTGAGGCAACCGGGGGAGACTATTTCGGGCCGACAGGATTTCGGGAACTCAAGGGAAAACCAGGTAAAGCCAGCAGCTCGGATTTGTCGAAAGACGCGGCCCTGGCCAAACGCCTGTGGGAGGTGTCGGAGGAGTTGGTTGGCCTTTCGTACCTGTAAAAGAAGTGCCGATGGATAGTCCGATCACAGGTAGGCCGAATCGCTTTCGTACGCCCGGTCAGGATTGAAAGGAATGGGCTAGGGCACGGACTTCTTCTTTGGTTGCGGTGATTGGCGCTCGATAAAGAAACGCAGGGCAGTAGTGGGCAATTCCTAGTTTGCCTCTTTACCCAAACGAGTCCCTGACCTTTTCTTTTCGGCATCCGTCAAAGGCTTGGCTTTATCCGGGGGATTCGGGTAAATTTGCCCAGAAATCAGTCGTCAATTGAAAAAAAATCCAATACGGCCCCGCCAAAACGATACGCAATGGAAAAGCGATTTGACTTAATCGTCGTTGGAGCAGGCATCCTGGGTACCTTTCATGCCTACCATGCCCTGGAAATGGGCTTGCGGGTGGCCCTGCTGGAAAAGGACAGTTTACCGATGGGAGCTACGGTGCGCAATTTTGGACAAGTGATTCCCTCCGGTCTCGCAGGTAAATGGTTTGACTTTGGTTGCAGCAGCCTGGAGGGGTACCGCAAACTCAAACAAACCGCCGGTATTCCCCTACAGGAAAATGGTTCGGCCTACCTGGCTTCCGATGCCGAAGAAGTGCAGCTCCTGCACGAGCTAAAGGCCCATTACGATACAAAAGGATACCCCTGTTCCCTTTTGTCCGGCAGAAATCTACAACAAAAGTATCCGGCCATTCGAGGCAGCTATGCTCGGGAGGCCTTGCATTTTCCGCAAGAGCTTAGCCTGGAACCGGAAAGCCTGTTGAGCCGGCTACATGCCTACATGAAAAGTCGTTTTCCGGGCTTGTGCTTGCAGTACCGGTCTCCGGTTACTGCTTGTACCGACACCAACGATGGGGCAGCAGCATACGTGCATGGGGCAAAGTGGTCGGCGGATAAAGTCGTTATCTGCAACGGAGCAGAAGTTCATCTCCTTTTCCCGGAACGATTTGCTGCCCCGGGGCGGCAGGTGTGCAAGCTACAAATGATGCGTACGCGTCCGCTTGGCACGATAGGTTTAACGGGAAACATGCTAACGGGCCTGTCCATACGCAGGTACGAAAGTTTTTCCCACTATTGTCCATCCTACCCACGGCTTCGCCCGGTCGAACGGTACCGCGCCTTGCAGGAGCAGGGGATACATATCCTTTTCAACCAGGCACGGGACGGGAGTCTGCTGATTGGCGATTCCCACCGGTATGCACATCCGAAGGAAATCGATACCTTGGGTTACGGTATTGACCTGGAGATAAACGAACGTATCCTGCAAGAGGCCGGCCGTATCGTCGAATTGGACTTGCGGCACATGGCATCTACCTGGGCCGGCTATTACTACCTATCCGAAAAAGCTGCAATCGTCGAAGAGGCCGTATCAAAAAATATCCACATCCGCACAGGCCTGGGAGGCAAGGGCATGACCACGGGGATCGGATATGCCCTTGCGAGTTTGCAGGACATCCTGGGTTAAAACGGTAGGAAAAAGCGGCACTGCTTGCTGCAGGAAATCGAGGATGGCTTGTACAGGCCTAAAAATCAAGTCACCAATTTTACCAACTGTTTTAACCGTTTTTCGGTAAAACTCCGTAACTGTCGGTTTCTTGTTCCTTCGTCCGGACTATTTTCCGGCAAGGAAGCATGCGGCAATTCGCAGGATAGGTCCGTGTTGTTAAGTGAGGCACCGCACCGGCATACTCCAGCGACTTCTGCTAAAATTTCCTCAAACGAATCAGCTTAGGTAGTATTTCGATGGCAGGGATCTTTGGTCGCTTTTTTTCGCTTACAAAAATAATCCCGCGCCAGAACACCTGACGCGGGAAGAATTTTTGTTTTTACAGGAGGTGCCTGTCATCGGTTATTTTTTCGCTAACAACACTTCTGCATGCACGGCTACTTCGCTCCAGGTTTTGCTGATGCCATCGGCACCCGTATGCAAGGCTTCACAGGCTTTGTTGATGGATGCGACGGCTCCCAGGGCATCCCAATTGGCCAGTTCCATGACTCCGTCAAACACAAACTTGCTGTCGTTTTCCACGGTGTAGGTCAGGGGGATGCTTTCTGTTTTCCCATTTAAGGTAACGTCGATCGCGGCCTGTTTATCGGGACCCACCTTGAATACCCCAGAGATCAGTTCGGTATTTTCCAGGAACCCAAAGAAAAACTCCAGGATTTTTGGGTCTCGGGTGCCGGTAGGATCGTTAGTAAACAGGCTGCTTACCGGAATACTGAATTTAGTTCCGTCCATGGCCTCCAGAGCCGTATCTCCCGAGCCCAAATCAGCGATGGAAATGGCGGTAAATTGTCCACCAACGGGTACTTTATCGGTCGTCTTATAGGCAACAAAGCTTACTTTTGTTGAGTCCTGCACCAGGCTGTAGCTTGCATCGCTAGCCTGGGTCTCTTGTTCGGCTACTTTTGTAGCATTGTTGCAACTAAAAGCAGCAAGCAGTAAAAGGCTGCCTGCAATGAGGGATTGTTTTTTCATGGGTATAGCGTATCTAATAAACGTATGAATGGATGATCAAATAAAAAAGCCCACCGAGGGTACCGGGTTGGTTCCAGTGATGCGCAACCAACCGGTACGGGTAAGTAAAACGACATGGCCATATGGCTCGGCCATGCGGATATGGAAAGTTCTTTCCCGCTTAGCGGTTGGACTTTCGACCTCTTTTTTTACCGGCGTAAAGCAATTCCAGCAGGCGAATCATTTGCTCTGCCTCGGATTTGGTGATTCCCATGTCTTTCAAGTCCTCCATCGCTGTCTCCCGGAGGTTGATAAGCTCGATGGTTTTTCCCGATTTTTTGGCCGCATAGGCAGCTTCAATGGAAGAATAAATGTTTCCTTCGGTGTCGCAATGCACAATAACCTCCTCGGATTTCAACAAATCAGCGTAGGTGGCGACGAATTCTTGTATTTCAGTCATAACAAAATTTTTCAAGTAAACGCCTAAAATACGCTTTGCAGGAATTATATTCAAACAATCAATGAAAAATCAAGCTCCGGACGCTATAAAACCTGCCTGTAACGGTTGTACAGATTCCAAGGGTTACCAAACCATCAGCCATCGGCAACAAATGATTCACATACGTACCTGCCTCCTGCTCACATTGTCGCTGTTCCTAAGTGGCGGTTTTTCGCTGGCGCAACAAGTACCACTTTTGCGTGGGCGGGATTTGGTAAAAAGCCATTGTGGGAGCTGCCATGCCTATCCCTCCCCATCCCTTTTGCCGAAAGAGGTGTGGAAAACACAGGTCTTGCCCCAGATGGCCGCCCTCATGGGTGACCCGTCTGCACAGAAGAAGTTGGGGGTTTGGGAAGACCGAACGGAGGAGGAGATTGCCATACGCAAAAAGTTGGGGGTGTACCCTGCAAGCAGCCTGCTATCCCCTGAAGATTTCCAGGCGATCGTGGATTTTTACGTTACCGAAGCACCAACCACCTTACCCCCGCAGGCTCCCAAAGTAGCGCCGGAGCCATTGGCTGGCTTTACTGCGAAGAAGCTGTTTATTGAAGGCATAGAAGGTCCGAAAACCAGTCTGGTAGCCATTAACGAGGAACGAGGCGAACTCCTGCTTTCGGATGCGGGTACCAGTCAGCTGTATGCAGTAGCGCGAAACAACGAACTCTTTACCCTTCCTCCCATCAGCAGCCCTGCCGTACATTTCCTCCGAAAAGCCCCACATGTCTACCAGTTCCTTACTATCGGTTCCATTGCACCCAGTGATCTTTCCCAGGGAGCAGTCTACGAAATGGATATCCCCGCCAATAGGTGGAAAGGAGTTCTGGCCCAGCTGCCCCGACCCGTGTATGGTGTTTGGGCGGACCTTACCCAGGACAAGGAACCCGACTTATTGCTATGCAATTACGGGCACAATGGCGGCAACTTGTCGGTATTCATGGACGGAGATTTTTCTGTAAAGCCGATTTATCTGGGCGGGGCCGGGGCACGAAAGGTCGAAATCCGCGACCTCAATCGGGATGGAAAACCGGATATCGTGGCGCTGTTTTGCCAGGGAAACGAGCGCCTATCCGTTTTCTACAATCAGGGAAATGGTCAATTTGCACCCGAAAAAATCTTGCTGCAGTTTTCTCCTGTCATGGGTAGCAGCTACTTCGAACTGCAAGACCTGAATGGGGACGGGGAGTTGGACCTGCTGATCAGCAACGGGGATAATTGGGATTATTCCGCCGTATCAAAACCGTACCATGGTTTTCGAATCTATGAAAATACGGGTGGGGCGGCATTTAAGGAAGCCTGGTTTTACCCGCAGTACGGCGCAGCGAAAGCGATGGCGGTTGACTACGACGGAGATGGAGACTTGGACCTGGCCACCATTGCCTTCTACGACGAGCTTGAGCAGCCCGAGCACCAATTTCTTTTGTTTGAAAACAAAGGGAACTTGCAGTTTGCACCCAGGTACCTGCCCGAGGCAGCACAGGGTAAATGGTTGACCATGGATGTCGGAGATTTGGACGGAGACGGTGACGAGGATATCGTGTTGGGTGCCTATGCCCATAACCTACTCGAATATTCGAATCTCTTGCTTCGGGGAATTGAGGAGATTCCTACGGCATTGATTCTGGAAAACGGCCGGTTTTGAGAAAAATATAGCGCCTTTATTCCACCCGGCTGCCTTATCGGGTTTTAGGCAGTATCGGCTGCTTTTTTACGGACGAAGGCCGGTTAGAGCCTGGAATGGCTGTCGAAAATAGGACTGCAGTATCGCTTCCGTGTTCCAACGCTAACTTTTTTCAACCAATTGCGTGTTTCGATACATCCGGGATTCGTACACCTTGCGGGCAACCCAATTACGCACTGGTAAATTCAATCGATCTCCCAGGTAATTTCGACGTTCTGCCGGCCCCATGCTCTTGCCTGCTTTACGTTTTCACCCATGTAGATGTCGATTTTCTTTTTCCAGCGTTTATTCATTTTGTCCAGTACCCGGTAGGTTCCAGGAAGTCCCGAAATCTGCAATTCCGAACCGTGTTCGATTCCTTCTTCTTGCAGTAGATCACGGGATACAGCAACCGCTTTCATTCCCGGCTTGAGTTGATCTCCCCAGGCGGCTGTCACGGCGTCTCCTTTTTTGGTCTGACTTTCCACAGAGTTGTAGGCCGTAGCGGTCACTTCCAGCGTTTTGGTTTCGGTACACGAAATCGTTAAAAGTAACAGAAAAGAAAGGAAAAGGAGGGGCAATTTCATCAGTCGTTTGGTTTAGCGTGAAGCTTTTTAGGAAACCTACAGGTGAATAGAGGCGATTTGAAACGAGAAGCGTGTGTAAATTCTTTGTCTACCTTGTTCGTTTACCTTGGTTGCTCGCTGAAAGGGCAGTAGCCTGAGCTATTAAAGTAACAAAAACATGGAAAAAATCGTTTCCCGCGCACTTGCCTTTCGGTATGCAGGATCGGAGAGCCTGTTGACCGATCTGTGGAAGTTGGACGAAAAATCCAGCATGGAAATCACCGACGGTTTCTTATATTCCTTGGGTACAGGAAAGGGAAAGAAACAGGGGGCGTTGCGGGAGGCCAAGCTTCGGGACCTTGCTGGTGCTAGCGTCAGGGCACTTTCTCCAGATTACTGGGCTGGATTGGTGTTGATTGGCGATCCCGAACTAATTGCCGGTCTCCATCGGAGCAATCGCTGGCAACTGTGGCTGGCAGGGATTGTTGCTTTGCTGCTTGTTGCGCTAGTACTGAGTAGAAAGAAGTTACGTCAACAGCGCGGATAAGCCCTAAAGTCAAGACACATGTTGCTACACAAATTGACGGCTCGAAAAAGGAGCGGTCCGTTCTCGAGTGCTTCGGTAGGTACCTAGACAGCCGAAATACCGCTTCGAGCCCTTGCGAAGTGCAGAAAAAGATCCCTTCCCGACCATGCGGCCAATATGACCTTACCAAGTAAGGCAAGACCAACCCGTGAAAAAGCGGGAGTATAATTCATTGGTTGAGAAAAGCGGATAACAAACCTCACCCAACTTGAATCAAAAAACACGGGTAAATACCCTAATTTTCTAAAACCAAATCGGGCATTCTTGGTTCTTACTACGGGGCGCAATGGTTGAAAAACTGAAAAGGATAAATGCTTGATTGAAAAGAAACCGGTATGCCCCATTGATTCATACGTTTTGCCAACCAAATAGTAGTAACCGAATGAAGAAATTAACCGCACCAGTATCCAGACGTTTGTTTTTAGCACAGGGTAGCCGTGCAACCCTCGCTTTTGGTATCGGAAGCAGCCTGATAGGAACGGCTTTTTTACATGCATGTGGGAGCGACCGCAGCGCAGAAGGTGGCAGTAGCAGTTTGAGTACCGGATACGAGCAGACGCCACTTGCCTATGCGTTTGACGCCCTGGAACCGCACATCGATGCGAATACGATGGAAATCCACTACAGTAAGCACGCAGCGGGGTATGCAAAAAACCTTCGGGATGCTGTGGCGGAAGAAAACGTGGATACAAACCAACCCCTCGAGGAGATTTTGATGAACGTTTCAAACTATTCTACCAAAATGCGCAACAATGGGGGGGGGCACTACAACCACGAATTGTTTTGGAAGCATATGCGCCCCGATGCACCAGGCAGCCCTGAAGGAAAACTAGCGGAGGCGATTGACGCCACGTTCGGCGATTTCGAAGCGTTCAAAACTCAGTTCGAAACTGCGGCAGCCACCCGATTTGGCTCCGGCTGGGCCTGGTTGGTAGTGGATAAAAATCAACAATTGGCCGTCGGCTCTACGCCCAATCAGGACAATCCTCTAATGAACCTGTCTGATTTTCAAGGTATTCCCTTGCTGGGAATTGATGTATGGGAACATGCCTATTACCTGAACTACCAAAACCGACGGGGGGATTACGTAACTGCCTTTTGGAACCTGGTGGATTGGGAGCAAGTGGGCAGTCGGTACGAAAGCCTGGTCTAGTCGTTTTTCTCCATCAAGCAATCGAGTCGTACATTCAAGGGTTTGTTGTAACCGCTGCTGGGGTTTTTGATTGGCACGTTACGCAGCATTTACACGCGAATGCGTTGAATTCTTCGTCGCTTTTGCAACCATTTGCCTCGATGGGTGTTGGGTATCCATGGAGAAGTACGCAACCGTCGACGAGTCGGCTTTCCCTCTGGTGCGCATCACCTTTACGGGGAGTAAAAGCAGTGACAGTAATTTCCAGGACTATCTGGAGGAAACCAAGAATTGCTACCGGCACAAACGAAAACTTGTCCTGATCTTCGATGCCAGCAAGGCGAGTGTTCCTTCCTTTGCGCACCAGAAAATGCAGGGAGACTGGCTTCGGGAGAATAAGCAATTGATGGAAGACTATTGCCTGGGTACGGCCTATGTCATTCCCAGCGCCGCCATCCGGACCCTGCTAAAAATGATTTTTTCCTTCCAACGGCAGCCGATTCCCTACCAGGTCTTCGAGACCAATGGCGAAGCGGAAGTATGGGTTAAGGAGGTTTTGGCGTATAACAGTCGATGAAGTTATTTATTCAGGTCTTTTACCATATCTTTTTTCAACATGACCTGGATTGAATGAAAGGCACCTACATTTTTTGATCCCATTCTCGCTTTATAGTGTTCAAGTTTTTTTTAAACCATATAAGGCATATAAGGTCATTTAAGGGGTTTACATCGGTTGAATTGATGGTTCCCGTTTTTTCGAGATATTAGGGCTTCAAAAAAAATTATCCCCCAATAAAATCCCTCTATTATGCCCTTCAGCGCCGTATAAGTTTCATTTTTAACCACATAGGGCACATGAGCGCGCATAGGGATCTTCTTAACTATGGGTTCTGCACCATATGAGTTTGAAACCAAAGGAGACTATGTAATCTGCCGGGGTTCCTCTTCTATGCCCTTATATGGTTCCACTTATTTTCAATCCATATTAGGAAAAAGACGAGTTTTGAATTCCTAGCGCTGAAGGCGCAAAATACCACAGCGCAGGGTGTAGCCCTGTGACAACAATACGGATAGCAGCATCCCAAGCGCTGAAGGCGCGAAATATAGACGTCAATCCATACGCAGTCCCTACTCTTTGACTGCCACGTCTATGGGTCCACTTATTATTAAACCATATAAGGCATATTAGAGCATATAAGTTTTTTGATAATTTTCTGTGTAATACGCAACTTTAAAGCGAGGGAAGGGTGATTTTCGATCTTAAACGCCTCAAATTTTATAAACCATATAAGGGCGTATAAGACTTTTTTGATAATATGGATTGCTGCCTACTTTTTTTACAATATCCATCTGTAAATCAAGGGAAAGGTTATTTTTCTGCCTTAAACTCCTCTTATATGACCTTCAATGCCTTGTATGGTTCTTTTTTTTGCAACCGTCTACTACCGCATCTGCTTCAGCACCTTACGGAATGTGCGAATCGCTTTTTTACCGGTAGCATCCAACGCTGCAAAATCGAGCGGCCGGGTTTCCAGCAAATCGTTGTAGAGATCGTAAATTTCTCCATCGGCATAGTACTTCCAGTCGGTATCGTAGACAAAGGTTCGGGCCTTAAAATTGCCCCAATTGGGGTCGTAGTGGCAAAATACCCATTCCCGCACCGGTCCGCTGTACCCGGAATCCGTCAATTGGGGATAAAAACTGATCCCATCCAGGGGTCCGGGCAAGGCATTGGGTTCCTTGCCGGATACTTCCAGCAACGTGGGTAAAAAATCCGTCAGGTCGATCAAATTTTCATTTCTGCTGCCCGCAGCGACCGTCCCCGGCCAATAGGCCAACATCGGCACATGCGTTCCCAAATCGTTGGTATAGCCTTTGTTACCGCGCAAATCCTGTCCCTTAAAACTTGTGACCACATCCCGGTCGGTGCCGTTATCACCCACAAACAGGATCAGGGTCTTTTCGGCAATGCCCAGTTCAGCCACCTTGTCGATAATCCGTCCCACCAACTTGTCCATATAGGTCACCATCCCAGGGAAATACTGAGGATCGTTGACCCGCTTTTGGGGATCGTAGGATGCAAAATCAGGGGAACCGGGGTACGGCTCAAAGGGATCGTGGGTCAGCGCCATGGGGAAATAAGCGAAAAAGGGATCACCTGCCTGCTGCTCTACAAAATCCTCCAGGTAGTCGGTAAAAAGGTCTGGACCGTACTGCCCGTCAAACTTTTCCAGGCCATTGCCTTTGGTTTCCAGTAGGGGATCCTTATACCGGGAACCCAGATCGCTCACCTGCCACAGCCGATAGGAATCGAAGCCCGCTTCCTCCGGCCGGCTGCCAACCTTTCCCCCGGCCAATTCCCGCTGCCGTGCATTGCCATACAACTGCCACTTACCGACCACGCAGGTGGCATAGCCCTGTTCCTGAAGCCAGTGGGCCATGGTTTTTTCACTAGGGTCCAGCAAGCCGAAACCGATGTAATTGCGAAAATTGTATTTCCCCGTCATCAGTTGTACCCGCGAAGGTGTACACAAGGGCATGGCATGGGCGTTTTCAAATACCATGCCTCCGGCAGCCATGCGGTCCAGTGAGGGCGTTTGATGTTCGTTATTGCCATAGGCCGGCAAGACCTCGTAGCCCAGATCATCCGCAAGGATCAGGATGATGTTTGGAGGCTGTTGGGCCTGGAGGGAATGAATCCCCAGAAACATGAGAATCCAAAAACAAGCAATTAAGAGTTTGACAGGTAGCATTCGCATAAATTAGTTGTCTAAAGAAGTAGTACAGTAATCGGTTTTATTCCCTAAGGTATCCAACTGCAAATGATCACCAGAAAAAATCTACTGGTCACGGCGCTGCAGTTCTAGCGTTACGGATTTCCCGGCATAAACTCCTCGAGGCAATTCAATGTCGAGCCGCGTGCTGTTCGTAGCGCTGTCCCAGTCAGCCGTCACGCCCTCTGATGGTGTCTCGTACCGGCCGGGAAGGTGGATCACAAAAACCATCGCCGATCGCAAGGGATCTGCTACGGTCAGGGATTGAATGAAATTGTCGTTCTTTTTAATCAGTACAATCCCCGGCTGGGCTGCGGTCACTTCGTTTCCATCAGACAGAGAAAGGGAGCCTGCCTCGTAAAATACGGCTTGCGTTTGCTCCAGGCCAGGGTGGTGTACCGCCTGTAACTGATGATTATTAGCCAGAATGGCAAATCCGGACCGTGAAAGGGAAGCCAGTTCTTTCGCATTGACTCTTGGCGCGACCACATAGGCATATCCCGCTTCCTGAGGGCGAATACCGTGATCGAAATAAGCGGTCAGAACCTTTTTTTGTATTTCTTCCGTGGAAATATTTTTCTGATCGGTGATATCGGCCCAACTTCCGCGCTCTTCTTGATTCTTTATCAGCAGCGTAGGTCGGTCGGGAAACCAATAGCCCACACCGTCGTGGTACAACCATTCCAACTCTTCCAGTTTGTGTTCCCCCTCAGGTAAGACCCGGGGATCGCTGTGCTGTTGCTGTACCCGGATCGGGCCCCGGAGCAAGACCTGATCCACCGTCGTGGCTACGGAATGGGGCTTGTCCGAGGCAATTCCGGCCCCCAGACAAACAAAGACCCGATCAAAGAAAAACCATCCCTTTTTTGCCCTGGTACCATCGTGCGGACTGATAAAATCAAAGCCTACCGCACCGAAATAGCCGTCATCGGCAGCACCCACAAAATCCGTCAACCCATCCATCTGTATATCATCGGGACCGTGTAATTCGGGTTTTTGAAGAATGGTGGTACCGGATATTTTCTGCCAGTCGTATACGGGCCAGATATCGTGGTATTCGTTGCCGGTTAGCTGGAGGTAATTGGTGCCGTCTGCCCGATGGTGGGTGGTAATGCCTGGGCCATTGTAGGGGATTTCCATGTTGCGGTTGCGGGCGGAAAACATCCGCACGGTCGTATAAAAATCCGGTCGCTGCAGTACAAAATGTTCCGTTTGCCAGAAAAATTTTGCAAAAGCGCGGGTAGGGGAGCGCTCGCCTTTACGTAGCTGTATGATTTCCTCGAGTTCTGCTTTCCGGTAATCGGTACTGCGCAAAAGCCGTTCGATCTCCACCGTCCCTTTCGGCTGAAAGCTGGTTTGATTGGAAATGGCCCGGTTCTTTACGCTGATGTCTTCGTAGATACCGTAGACCAGCTGCTTGTAGACCCCGTCCAGGTAATAATCCACCAGCTGATTGATCCTATCGGTGTCAAAGGCATAGGAGGTACCGGCCACATAATCTGCCCATTCGCCGAAGGCATTGGCGTACTTACCGTAGCCATAGGAGGTGGTATTGTTTACCCGATCCACCCGGTGGTGAAAACTGTAGTCGTGTTGCATGCCCCGCTCTCCGGTAGAAAACTTGATTTCATTGGCAATGATGGAAATTACCTCGTCAAACGCGGCTTTATCTCCGGTAAACAATAGGTTCTTGGCCAGGATTCCAGCGATAACAATGCGGTCCCCACTGGGACGGGCTCCGGAAGCATTCATGTGCGCCCGTCCAATGATGGGCTGCGCACTTTCCACCAGATCTTCCGGCAATTCATCTCCGATCAGCAGCATCAGGTTTACCAAATTGGTCGGGGTGGATATTTGGTTGTTGTGCCAGTTATCGCCAAAAAAATCGTTTTCCACCCAATAATCCAGGGAAACGGTAATTTTTTGCTTTAACTCCGGATCCTGGTAAAACGAGGAGGAGGGTTTACGGTAGGCCGTTGCCAAATACACCAAATCTGCTGTATGGTGTCGGTGGGGAAAGCCTGCCGTTCGGCTCAAATCTTCGTAGTTGATATCTGGAAACGAACCGTCCGAACGCATTCGGTCCAGAATATCCTGTACCTTTGCCTCCGAAACCTCGGTTTTTAGCAATTCGGCTACTACTCGATGTCGAATGGTATCCAGTTCATTGGCCCTGCCGCTAAAGGCTAGCACCAGGATCAAAAGAGCCGTTAGCAGCAAAGGCGTTAGTCTCGCGCGTACAAGCATGAATTTTGGTATTTTGGGGGTGAAACGGGTTTCTTTTACGAAGATATTTAGCTGTCTTTTTCCCGATTGCGCTGCATTTCTTCCATTTTTTTTCGCAAAGAAAGCGGCCGCATATCGGTCCAAACTTCTTCTATATAATCCAGGCATTCCTGCTTGGTTCCTGCTTTTCCGACCGCTTGCCAGCCAAGCGGCAGTTCACGGCCCTCCGGCCAAATGCTGTATTGCTCTTCATGGTTAACCACCACCAGGTATTGTCGGGTATCGTCGTCGTCGTCCCACATTGGTTCAAAACGTTTGTTTGTCTATTAAATGTACGGATTATCCCCGATTTGTCAAGGTAGTATACGGTAGCAGTGCCAAATTAGGCGAGAATGGTTCGCAACTCAGATAGTTGAACCAATTGTTCGAAATGCTTTCCCCTGTACTATCTTTTATCTGATTTAATGTGTATATTTCGCTGTAAACCCTTGATTAGAAGACTTTTTATTACGCAGATGCAATCGAAAAACGCAAGCAATGAAACCTTGTCCCTGGAGGAAATGCATGCACTTTCCTGTTGTTGTGAGGGAGAGCGAGATTTAATGGTGAGTGTGTTTGATAATGGAAAAAAAAAGTTTTTGTACCACAACAATTCGTTCGCTGCCATTTTGGGCTACAGCAAGCAGGAAATGACCGAAGGTGGCTGGGAGTTTTGGTTTAACCGGATCAAGCCGGAGGAATTACCAGGCATCCGAACGACAATCGAAAGCATCACCTCTACGTCCAACTTTTTTGATCGTGGGCTATTGGGACCGATCTTTTCGTACCATATTCAAGATTCGCAGCGCAAATGGTGTCTGCTACAGCATCAGGTAACGCTTCTGATGAAGCCTTATAAGAATCTGTTAATTAGCTATTTATATGATTTATCAAATAAAGAGCGGATCGAAAACACGCTTTCCCAGTTTCGCTTCTCTACACGAACACGAAGTTGTGATATTTCCGCGAGAGAAAAAGAAGTGTTATTTCTACTAGGAGAAGGGTACTCTTCCAAAGAAATCGCCGATCGGCTGTACATCAGCATCCATACGGCAATCACTCATCGCAAGCACTTGATCGAAAAGTTTGCCGTCAAAAATACCGCCCAACTTATCAAGGAAGCTTCCAAATATGATTTGATCTAAAAAATCCCCTTTTTTGGGGATTGCGCCTTTCCGGTGATACGGCTAGCTTTATTTTTCGTCGTGTACGAGAATTCGGTAACTGCAACCTACCGTTTTTGACTTTTCGGTTAGTAAACCCCATACCATGAAGAAACCAGCCATCAATGCCCTGCTATCCGGGTTGATTGGGCCCCTGCGCCTAAGCACAGCCGAAGATAAAAAAGCATCCCTGCAGTTGAATAAATTACTTACCCGGACCCACCTGGAAGGCGACCCCTTGGCACTGCGGCCCAATCCCTTTTCCATTGAAAAGTCGGACTTGTTTCAGGCAGAGTCGCTTAGCGATACCCAAAAAAAGTCGATCCAAACCATCGAAAAAGCACGGAAAAAGAAGGAACCGGAGACCCAGTTTACTGTTTTTCGCCGGGATCTGCCCTTGCGGGATCCGCTGCTTCCGCAGTCGGTGGCCTCCTGGTCGGCAGGTTCGAAGGTGGACCAAACGGTTGGCCCCCTGCAGGGAATCGACGGAAGGCAGTTCTGGTTTGATTTTTTGCCCATAGGCACCTTCACTGCCCTGTACAAGCAGGGAATTGCCTCCCCAATCCTGCTTTTCCAGCCAGCAAAAAAGGTAGAAGGGATTCGAACCAGAGCCGTACTAAGCAGCAGACAAATCCAATACAACCTGGCAAAAGGCGGTATCTGGATCAATGCTCGTTTGTTTTCCCCAAATGCCCCCGAAGGGTCCTATACTGGCCTGACGATTCAGTCCGGTACATTAAAGCTCAGCCATGTTGCTAAAAATACGAACAAAAAGCTAACCCTACCGGCCAACGCCACAATTGAGGTTGCCCTAACCTTGGCGCAGCAGGAGTCGTCGGCTTCTGACAAAACCGCTACTACCTACGGAAAAGCAGCGGCGAGCATGTCCTTGAACTTTCCGTCTACGTTTAGTTTTCGCATCTCAGGTAGTACTGCTTCCATCATGCGAATCGGAAAAGCCGGCTGGCAATTGATGGGACAAAAAATTTCCCTTACCTGGTCAAAGAATGAACCGCTAAGCTACCATCCGCAACTTCAACGGATTCTTATTCCCTTTCAGTCCTCAGTCAGTGAAATAGTCGTGCAGCAGCCCGAGTCGGATTTTAACTTCTTGCGAAACAAAGCGCCTCTGGAACTAAGCGGTTGGCTATTGCCGCTGACCCAATTGAACCTAAATCAGCCGACCCTCCCGGAAGGAACGGGACAACTTTACCTGCGCACAGGTCCTGGGTTGGTAAATTCCTGGAAGGGGTTGGCGGGAAATGGCTTCCAGCTGTCCCAAACTCATTTTTTGGCTTCACCCGGGCAATTGCTGTTGGCTGATTTTAATGTAGCCAATCCCCATGCAAGCCAGGTGTTGGAGCTTTGGAGAGAAGCGGAGCAAGTTGTACCCTCCCATGTGCAATTGACCTTTCCTCAAGCTGGGCCTTTGCTCTATCTAAGCAATGCCAATGGGAGCGAAATCCTCATGCGGTTTTGCGATGCAGATTTTCAGGTGGACCGCCCGGTAAAAGTAGACGGCAGTCCTCCAT
This sequence comes from Cyclobacterium xiamenense, assembly GCF_900109255.1. Taxonomy (NCBI): domain Bacteria; kingdom Pseudomonadati; phylum Bacteroidota; class Cytophagia; order Cytophagales; family Cyclobacteriaceae; genus Cyclobacterium; species Cyclobacterium xiamenense. The sequence goes on from NZ_FNZH01000001.1 coordinate 948,600, forward strand.
CGGTTCAATCCAAACATTCCCTGCTGATCCTGTCGGCTACTTCCGCTGACCGGCTCGCTTACCTATACGACGATAACCTGATTGCCGACACAGGGGAAATCACCAATCAGGACCCCTACCGGCCGGAACAAATGGCCCTGGCCATGAGCAACGCGCTGTTCAAGGTCACCCAACCCAATGGCTGCCTGTTATTTGGTAAGGTCACCGAAGACTTTTCCAAGGTCTACGAGGGATCCCTGTTTCTTTCCTTCGGCCTGTTGGCCTATATTCCCACCTTACCCGATCCCTATGCTGCCAATCTGGGCCTGATTCGAAATCAATTTCGTCCGGATAGTGCCGGCCTTCCCGGCGCGGCAGCGGCCTCCATGCAAGGCTGGCTCCTGGGGAAAACAAGCTGGTCCGCAGCAACGGAAGGCGATGAGGTAGAGGTGACGTTTCACTTTTCTCCGTTAGCACAACTTTTCGGAGGGATTTCCCTGGAGAGCACATCCGATTCCGCAACACCTGCACCGGACACAAGCAGCCCGGGGAATTTTTCGGGAACGGTCATCAATGCCACTAATTCCTTTGCCATGCAGGCAGATTTGGAGAATCCCGCGAACCGGCTTTCCGCCATGAGCTTCTCCAATTCCCTGGAACAGGTGGAGCCACAGGCCATGGCCAAGTTCGCATCCGCTGCCACCCCGGCCGCAAGTCCCGTCAGGAAACCCTTACCGGACTACGGGAACCGATGGGAAAAAGAGACCAACCGGTACCGAAGAGATGTATTCGCCCTTCTGGATGTCAGCACCAATGCAGATCTTTTCGGCATCAGCTTTGATTTGTTTGACCGCCGGCAGTTCCGTGTAGACACCGAAAGGGATCCCATTACGGGAGAGATTTCCTACAGCTTTTTTTCGCTGCAGGTACAAGGATTGGATGTGGTGAGCAACGGAGAAAATGTGCGGGCCTTTACCGTGCCCCAGATATCCTGGGAGCCCGTGATCAACCTTTCTCCTCCGGCCCCGCCGCCAGATGGGCCCATTCCCGGCGATCCGGCCGGAGGCTTTAACTACTATCCCAACGACGGAGGCCCTACCCGTATCGCTAATAACAGCAAGGAAAAAGTCGTACTCGCGCCACTCCCGCTGACCGATTTTCTGTTGGAAAAGCGTCTAAAGGACACCGCGTTTCAAGCCTTTTCCTTTTTTACCCTGCCTTTTGGCATGAAGGCTGCCGCCTTGCTTACCGAAAACTACCGGTTTAATAACGTGGATCGGAAAGGTGGCAACCTGCGGGAAACCAAAATTAATTTTGATAATGCCATGCAATCCGGCCTGCAGCTTCGCATGGATGCCGGAACACCCCTACGAGAGGGCGATAGTGACATGTTTATGGGCACCACGGTACAGCTGAACAACGTGCTGGACTTTTTGGGAAATGCCACCGGCAACAGTACCCTGGGAGGTAGTGTGACCGATATCTTTAACCGGGAATTTTTCTACGACAGCAATTATCCCTTTGAGCTATTCAAGCAACGCGGGGTGCCGGTCACGCGCATGGACCTAAGCGGGTACGGTGCCAGCATGTTTAGCAATTGGCTGAATACCAAAGCGGCGGTTGCGGAAACCAGTCAGGCAAAATTTGATGTAATGCTGGGGCGCTGCTCCCACGAGATCATTCAGGTCAAAAGCATTCTTTACCCCTGGGCCATCAAGGTGGTGCGAACAATCACCCTGTTCCGGGTTAGTTCGGGTTACGTTTACCGGTTTGACAGTGGCTGGCGTGCAGAAAGCGACGGAAAGTTTGATTTCAGGTATTACGTGTACGAAACAAATCCAGCTTTTCCGGGAGGCCCACCAGAAAATCCCGAACCCCAGCTGATTGCCGTAGAAAAAATGGCGGAGTTTGCCATTCACCCTGGCCTTGTTAAGGGGCTATACAACGTCTCCAATATCGTTGAAACGGCGGAAGTCGCTCCCTTTGAAGAAAACGTGCTATTCGCAGAATCGGTAGACCAGCTGGGTATGGAGGTAAACACCCCCCAAAATTTTGATGTCAAGTTGCAGCCGGTGTATTTCGACGCCGACGTAGAGATCGAAGGCGCTACGGCTGGCATGCAAACCAAAACTACTGCGGAGGGGGAGAAGGAACTGGTGCCCTCTAGCCGCATCCTGGGCTTCGTGCAGCTGGGTCCCAAAGGTTTTCCGCTTAATAATGCCGCCTTGAGGCAACTGGTCCAACGGCAAGGAACAATTGGTGGAGCGATTGATTGCGAAGTTGAATTGGTCGGTAGTGCGCAGAAAATGCGTTTCAGCCACTTTGATTTCAACAATTCGTTTGCACAAAACGGCTCCGACCCGGTTTTTTGCCTGGCAGGCAGGGGCAACGTATTGCTCCCAAAAGACGGCAGCTGGTCGATGGTCCGACACGAACGTGCCAACGGCGAGGTGAGCCCGGTTCCTCCCAATTTTGGGATTCCGGTAATCCGGCCCGGAAAGATCATCAAAGACGGGGAATCGGTAAAAATCGATACGCCTGTCAATGCCGTACTTACCCGAATAGCCGAACCGCTGGAATTATTCCGGCAACCGATAAACGGTACCGTGAATTACGGATTTCTACAAAGCACGGATACGCAGAAGGCACTGCTGTTGACCCCCTCTTTTCAAAATGGGCTGAAAAAGCTGCTTAGCAAAACACCGCCGTTATTCGTGGATGCCTTTCGCATAGTCAATACCAAAGGCATCTTCCCCAATATCGGGGCCGGGGACGATTTCTCGCTGCAAACACTGGGAGAGGCCATTCTCATGAAGAAAAACGGTTCCATCCCCTTTGATTTGAATGCGCTTCAGGATTTGGGCCAGGATGTTTTCGAACTGATGGACGTGCAGGATACGCTCAATAATGTCAAGGAGCAGGGACTTCAGCTCCTGCACAATCCGGAGGAATTGTTTGACCTACCCACGGAGTTTGAATTGATCGATGTGGGTGAGGGCAATTTCCGGATTTACATCGAGTATGCAAAGAAGGATAAAAATGGCACGATAGAAGAACCCGGTTCGCTGGATTTTGACATCAACTCGGTCACCGAAAGCTGGAAAAGCAAAATGAACAATATCGGGCTGGTGATCGACCTGGCAGGCATCAAGCGGCTCATGACCATCCGCGGAAATTGGGATTCCGAAAAGGGAAAGGAAGCCACCTATCCCAAACCCGATTTAGAGTTTGCTCCGGAGTTGGATCCCCTGGTAGACCTACTGGAGATCCTGCAAAGCCTGCAGGAAGGCAATTACGGAGAAGCGGTGCAAAATGGGCTGCAGTTGGCCATGAGTAACAAAGCAGGCAGCTGGGAATACAAATTTGAGGCCTCCAAGGAAATTCCAGTCATTCGCTTCCCGGTACCAGATGCGGTTTACAACGATCCGAATACCCCCTTTAAACTAGAGGCCGGCCTAAAAATCGGAGCTTATTTCAATGCCGCCCTGAAAGTCACCACCAATGCCAACGAATTGCTGCCCTCGGCCGGTGGGGTGTTGGGATTCTACGGGCGGTTGTCCGTAATGTGTGTTTCCGTTTCTGCAGCGACCATTTACGCCATTGGACAGGCTGAGGTGGACATCGCCGCGGATACCCAGCTGGGTCCTTCCTTACGGATGAAATTTGGATTCGGCGCACAAATCGTGGTAGGGCTACCGGTTGCCGGAAATGTCAGCGTCCTGTTCGTCGTCGGAGCGGAAATCTTTATTGCCGAGGGAATTGTGGAAGTCTCCGCTTTTCTGCTTTTCGAGGGGCATGCGGAAATACTGGGCGGCATCGTGTCGATTACCATTCGCATTGAAGCCAAAGGTACGTATGCCAAAAAGGCACTGCCCGGGGGTGATTCCCGTACCGATATGCAATGCCAGGTCACCTTTGGCCTGGATATAAGCATCGCCTTTATCATCAATATCAATTTCACCGAATCCTGGCAGGAGCAACGCCGGATTGCCTAATTCATTTTTACCATGAATCCGAATCAACGACTCTCCATCATGACCTTTCCGCAGTATTTTGACGGAAACGAATTGCAGGTAAACATCGTGGTGCTCCCCCGGGACCATAACCCGCTCAGCCCGATCATCACCGGGCAGCAGCCGGCAATTCCCGATGCCACGGTCGCGTTTGCGGATGCGAATTTCTCCTTTGGAGCTCAGGTGATACAAGGATTTGGGGCCAACCCACTGCCGCAGCCCCAAGCCCTTACCGATGCCATTCCGGTAAGCACCCAATCTCCGGCAAACCCCAGGGAGATTTTCGAAGCCATGGCCAATCACCTTCAGATAGCGGACCAAAACATGGTTAATACCAATGCCAGCCTGGCAGCCATACCCCAGTCCCGGCAATTTCAGGCTCCCCGGCCCAGGAACGTATCTGTCTACAAGCACCTACCCAAGACGTTTCTAAAAGCAACCGGATTGAAGGCCATCAACAACAAAAATGCCTTTACCGACGATACCTACCACTGTGCCGTGAAGGGTGCCAAATTCCATCCGGGATTTCAGCAAAGCGGTCCCTCCGTCAGCTGGGGAAAGGTATTCGCGCATATCCTGCGTCAGCCCCTGCTTGCGAGGGCGGCCGGCTTTATCTATTCCTTCAGCCTGCCTATTGCCGCCGATACGTTTCCGGACGGGGGCTTCCTGTACCTGGACCTGGCCGAAGGAAGCAGCTTTAGCCCTCAGTTTGCCGCAGAGGACGCTTTTATCAAACGGTATGCGGCCCGCATTCCTATCTTGCGGCCCGGTGAGCCACGCCAGGTTTTTGCACCGCAGCTGTACCCGGTGCTTTCCATTCACGATGGCAACTACGACAATTTGTTTATAGAAACGGCCATTTACGACGACGGCTTTGCCAAAACCGTGCATTGCCACCAGGCGCCACACCGCGATCCCCTGATCGAAGAACCGGATGGTTCATACCCCCTCACGGATGCGGGCATTCAACTGGGCTGGGACGATTTGCAGTTGCTCAACTGGTACCTTCGCCAACTTTCCGAAGACCCCAGCGTAAGCGGTCCGGTTAAACGGCTGGACGCGCCCATCGGGGTACATGGGTTCGTCATCGACGTTCGCCAACAAGCCGGGGAAGGAGGGACGCCGGGTCCCTGGGAATCGCTGAATCAGGTGAGCAACCGAAATGCCTTTGCCCTCAGCCGGGATCCGGATACCCCCAATGATGCCATTGTGCTGGGTGATTTTTCCGGAGAATTGCCCTACCAGGTTTACCCCATGCAGCTTGATGGAACCGAGCAGGTGCTGGGGCAGCCGCAGCCCTATTGGCTGCCCATGTATTTTGCAAACTGGACCGGACACAGCATGGTGCTACCCGATGCCGACGCCGCCACGGTTTACCAGACGACCCACCCCAATGTGGACGCCGATCCGGACGGGCAGCCGGCAACCGACAAAGCCGGTAATCCAGTGACCACTGGAACCGGAGTATCCGGAGCTGCGCAAAACCGGCTCAATGAAATCTACCAGGCGGGAAACCTGACGGCGCAGTTGCGGTACGGCGAAGCTTACGAATTCCGGGTGCGCTTACAGGATATCAGTGGGGGTAGCCCGGCCATAGAGCGGCAACCCATCAACGAAACCCCCTCGGATATAGGATTTTGCCGATTCAAAAGGTATATAGCCCCAATCCAACCCCGAATTTTGGAAATTGAGTCCAACCCACAGGCGGCCCCAGGAGAGGTGCATCCGGTCACGGGGATAGACGGGCCCAACGACCTGGAAATACTGACCATCCGACGTCCCAAACTAAGCTATCCCGCCGTGGTCTATACCGGCAAATATGACGACCCGATAGGGCGATTATCCGCGCAGTCCAATTTGGGACTGAGTACCGCGGCGGCAGATGCCGAGCACCGGGTGGGGCTGGGTATTGCCGATCCGGACGTGGACCGGGTGGAAATTGTCGTGGAGATCGCCAGCCTTAAACTTGATAAATTAGACAGTGTCTCGGGCAAGGACGATTACGTGCACCTGTACACCACCTACCGCTATTTTCCTGCCATTGGGAACGACGAAACGCAGTACGAGGCCAGCCTACCCATTCCCATTGTATACCGGGATATACAGGGAACCGATAAGGTACTCGGCACCGGATCCACCCAAAACCTGGTACAGGACCTGGGACTGACGGCAGATATCGACGAACTCACCGAATTGGTACTGCCCACCTCCAGAACGGCCCGGCTGACCATTCGGGCAGTTTGTGAGGACAAAGAAACTGAAGCACAGACGGAGGCCTACTACGGTGTTTTGGATGAGGCCAACCCCGAAATGGACGTGCGGTATGGCGCCTCTTTTACCGTACTGTTGTACCAACCCTCTCAGGACGAGACCGGATTGCTGGTGCAAACCGCCGGTATTCCCGCGTTGCAGGGCATCTACATGCGATCGGATGCGCGTACCGTATTTGATGGAACCTGGAACAGTCTGTTGCTCGGAAAATCGCGCGACGAACGGACCAGTAATATTCAGCACCTGGCAGACCGTTTGCAACTGCAGAGCAACGGCCTGACCCTGTATGCCCCCAAAGGAAAGCGAGTGGTTTTTGGTTGCAGTAGCCGTATCCGCCATAGCCTGGCACCGGACGGCTCTTCCATCACCTTTGCGTCAAAGGGCGATTTATTCAACCATTGGTTGGTTTGCATGAATTACGAACTGGACCGGGACTGGATGTGGGATGCCCTGGAAACCGAGGCATTCCAGCTGCGACGGTCCAAGAAATTTACCCACGATACCGAAGAGGGGGAGGTCGATGCACTTGTCGGAACGCTCAAACTGATACGTACGGCTTCCTTCGAGTCCCTGGATGGCCCGCAGCGTACCAGTACACGACTGGTATTTTTTGATGCAGTGGAACCCAAACGCGATGAACCCGGCGCTTTTCCGGATACCATCAGCCTGAGCTACCAACTGGAGCCGCGGTTCAAACCAGACCATGGCACGGTAAACGATCCCCTGGAACCGGTGGAAATGATCCTGCCGATTACGAGCCCGCCCGCACAGGTACCCAAAATTGTTTCGGCAGGCTATGCGCTTTCCCCCTACGTACGGGATGAGAAATACGAAAATAGCGAATCCCGAAAGCGCTTTTTGTGGATTGAATTTGACAAGCCCATCGAAGATCCCCAGGATTGCTATTTTGCGCGGGTATTGGCGCAAGCTCCGGACCAGTTGCTTAGCAACAATCATCCTTCCTTACTACAAGCTCCCGAGGAGCCCCGTTTGCCCCTGGACCCGGAACCGATCCGCATCGTCTCGCCGGATTCCTCCAACGACCTTGCCGGCTTGAATGCCATGCAGCCCATGCTGAAAAGCAAAGACAGCGATGTTCATTACATCCTACCGCTGCCTCCCGGTATGCACGCCAATAGCGATGAGATGTTTGGCTTTTTTACCTATGAGTTTCGAGTCGGGCATTTTGAGCGGACGGGAGCCACGGATGCAGATCCACCGGAAAAGGTATGGACCACCGCACAGGGTCGGTTTGGTCGGCGTTTGAAAATGCAGGGGATTCAGCATCCGGCCCCCATTTTATCCTGCATGCCAAACCGGGACAAAGACAAAATCTGGGTAACGGCACCCTATGCGGTGGCTGTTCACAAAGGTAAAAATGTAACCGCAGACCCGCCCCGCACCGAGCTTTGGGCGCTATTGTATGCGCAGGTGAAGCGGGTAGATAATCGGGATTACCGAAACATTTTATTGGATGACCGTCCGTTGGATTGGCGGGTACAGGTAACGAACGAGCTGCCAGAAAGTCTCCTGGAAAACTACAGCAAGCAAGAAATGCAATTGCTACAACAGATCACCTGGAAAACCGTCAAAGGGCAGGGAGTGACGGGAAATGCAGGCAAGTTCTTAAAACTAAAAGCGCTGACTTCCAGGAATAAACATGCCACCAAATACGGCACCACCATTTGGACGAATGCCGAAGTACACCAATTGCTTCGATTGTACGGGTTGCCAGTGACGGCCTCCTTGAGCGTGGTAGTCGTGGAAGTATTGCCCCGGATTACCAACGTTTTTGACCATGTTTCCGGATTGGAGGATGCACTGGTGGCCCAATCAACAGCGAATTTCATGAATTCCAGTCAACAGGAGTCCTTTACCCAAAGCTACCAACAGCGCTACGCAGCGAATGCGTCCGGTTCAGCTGCTCCCGTACAAACGAACAGCCCGGTAAACGAGGAACTGGGGCACCACCGTATCTTGCGAAGCTCACGATTAACCAAAGTACCGGATATTTGTTGTACGGATTGCGACTAGCATACTTATTTAAAGTAAAATGCGTATAAAAATACTTAAATAATTATATTTCAACTATTTATAACTATAATGTAATCATAAAGTGAGGTGCTTTGACCTACCGACGGTAAGGGGGTATGCGGGCCTGCTTGTTACTTGACTGTCCCAATAATAAATAAGCATGTGGCTTCGTATTTTTGGAAAAGAATGTACTTTTACGAGCTAAGCTATGTTCACCAAATTAGCGAAACCATACCATGCAATTACCCAGTTTAAGCAGTTTAAAGAAAGAGCTTCAACAAAAGGAACCGAAGGAACTGGTTGAATTGATACTGCAGCTAAGCAAACTCAGCCGGGACAATAAGACCTTTCTCTATTTCAAGCTGTTTGATAGCGAGGATGCCACCCTTTTTGTGGCTACGGTAAAAGAAGACCTGGAAACCGCCTTTTTCTCCGCAAACACCCGGAACTATTATGCTGCCAAAAAATCCGCTCAAAGCGTGCGGCGCATCCTCAACAAAAACCTAAAACTGACCAAAGACCCCATCGCAAAAATTGAACTGATTGCTTTCTTTTGCCAGAAAATCGAGGAATTGGGATACCTGGATTACCGCTATCCGGTCATCGACAACCTGTATGCCCTTCAGGTCGGGAAAATTGAAAAGCTGCTTGCCAATTTGCACGAAGATCTGCAATTTGACTACGAAGAACTTTTGGCGAAGCTAAAAGAACCCATCCGATAAACCAGCACCGCTGCTCCGAAGAAAGCGTTATAAAGCCAATACCATGATCTGAATGGAAGATTTACAGGCTAGCCCTGGCACCGGGAATCGCTTCATGAAGGTGGTTTTAAGAAAAGTCTGTTGAAACTACTGTGGCGAACAAAAGAATACCGCGGAACCCAACCGATTTACCGATTGTCGTATCCCTTGGTATTCAATCCATTACCTCTATTTTCGGAAGTTGCATTTCACGGAGTACTTCCGTTATTCAGATTTCCTTCAAATTGTTCCGCTACATTTCGATTTGCCCCGGTGAGTACCTATCTGTGGTGGGAACGTGCCGTGCAGTTTTGGCGTCATTACGGCCAATACCCCTGCCGAAAGTGGATGAGCGGTTAGGGATTACCGGGATATCATGTGTAACTTCGATAAAAACCAACTCTATTTTGCCCAATAGCTTTTATACCCACTATGTTCCTTTGGTCCGGCATTTTCGGATGTTGGCTAGCCACCTTGTCTGGCCGGTAGTTCTAATCGCTGTTGCGACTGGATGCGGAAATCGAGTAACCACCGCTGATATTCCGGTGACCGTTCCAGAAGACTTTTCCTTACCCACAGGAGAATCCGAAATGCAGGCGGAGTGGTGGGTCAATTTTGGCGACGCGGAGTTGAATTTGTTGATTGACAGCGCACTCAGGCAAAACCTTGACCTGAAGAGTTCCTGGTTTCAGGTAGCCCAAAATGCAAGCGATGTGGCCATTATTGCTTCGGAACGGGTACCGCAGGTGTTCTTGGAACTGCAAGGTGGCGCCAGTAGACCTGTTCCGGATTTCGTGGGTGGTGAAAATACCCAGTTATCTCTTCGTAGCAGTTACGAGGTAGACCTTTGGGGAAGGGTAAAACAAAGCAAGTTGGCTGCGGAAGATCGCCTGAAAGCCAGTTTTTTGGACTATCAGACGCTGGCTATTAGCGTGGCGGGAGAAGTAGCCTTGACCTGGTTTTCCTTGCAGGCCTTTCAGCAACAACTGGCCCTTATCCGAGAGCAAACCGAATACAACGAGCAGGTTTTGGCCCTGATTCGGGCGCGATTCGCCAGCGGTCAGGTGCGGGGGGTGGACATTCTTCGACAGCAACAATTGATACAAAATACCGAAGAAGAAGCGACCGCCATTGAAATGGAGGTTAGAACGCTCCGCAATCGATTGGCTGTTCTACTGGGAACCGCACCGGGAACTCTTTCCGGGGAGCAGACAGGAACGCTTCCCGATTTGAGTCCTTTACCGGATGCGGGGTTACCCATGGAGTTGATCAATCGCCGACCGGACGTACAAAGCAGTTTTTACCGCATGGTGGCTGCTGACCGGGAAGTGGCGGTGGCAATTAGCAACACCTATCCGCGACTGACATTCAATCTGACGGGAGCCCTTCGCTCCAATACGCTTACAAATCTGGTGGAATCCCAGGCTGCATCTTTGACAAGCAGTTTGCTGATGCCGCTTTTCTATGGAGGGCGCTTGAACGCCGAAAAGGACCGGGCGGAAGCATTCCGGGAGCAGCAAGTTCAGGTCTACGGTCAGACGGTCTTGCAAGCCCTTCAAGAAGTAGAAGACGCGCTGGTGCGGGAAAGCCTGCAAAAAAAGCGGATCGGGTACCTGGAAAACCAATTGAATCTAGCTGAGCGTGCGTTTGGACAATTGCGTGTGGAATACCTAAACGGCTCCATTGCTTACCTGGACGTACTGGTCAGTCTGGACCAAATGCAGCAGCTGAAGCGGGATTTGGTAGGTGCTCGGCTGGATCAGCTACTGTTTCGGTTGGCGCTATACCGGGCGCTGGCTGGCGGATTTGAAACGCCCGCGGAAAACGGTGGAGAAATTACTCGAAATGACAACCCAATCCCCTCAAAATGACGAAAAAGAAAACCGTATGGATTAGCCTGGGACTACTTGCCGGCAGCATACTGGCGGCCATGATCTTTTTCTGGACCGCCCCTGAAGCAGAAATGGAGGGTGCCTCCAAAACCACCGCCATGTTGGTCGATGTGGTCGAGGCCGAACAGGGAGATTTTACGCCTACCGTGGTGGCCACGGGAATTGTCCAACCGGCGACGGATATTTCGCTCAGCAATCAGGTAGGAGGGGAGATCACCCAAATTGCTTCCCGGTTTGTTCCCGGGGCTTATGTGAAAAAGGGAGAGCTGCTGGTTCAGATTAATCCTGCCGATTTTAAGAATACACTCATGCTTCGGAAAAGCGATTTGGCGCTTGCCCAATCGGATTACGAGGTGGAGCTGGGTCGGCAGGACGTTGCCCAAAAGGATTACGAGTTAATTGGCGACGAACTCTCTCCGGAGAACCGAAACCTGGTATTGCGCAAACCCCAGCTGGAGGCGGCCAGGGCAAATGTGGCGGCGGCCGAAGCTGCGGTCAACCAGGCATCGTTGGATTTGGAACGCGCCAGTATCCGGGCTCCATTCGACGCGCACATTCTTTCCCGAAACGTCAACCTGGGCTCGCAAATCGCTCCCGGATCAGATCTGGGAAGACTGGTAGGAATCGATGAATACTGGGTGATGGCCAACGTACCCCTTTCCAAAGTCAACTGGCTGGATATTGACGAAAATGCAGCCGGAAGTGGAGCCCCCGTAAAAATCGTGCATCCCGCTGCCTGGGAGATAGGGCAATACAGAGAAGGCCGGGTATCTCGCCTCGTAGGCTCGCTGGACGGCCAAACCCGGCTGGCGAGGGTGATCATCCGGGTGAACGATCCCCTGATGCGGCGAACACCGGATCCAAGCAAACCGCCCCTGATCATCGGGACTTTTGTAGAAGTACAGATACAGGCACGGCAACTGAAGAATGTAACCCGCCTGGAACGGCAATACATCCGTCCAGGCAATACCGTTTGGGTGATGCAGAAAGGGGAACTCGCTATTAAGAACGTAAACATCCGTTTTGAGGATCAGGAGTTTGCCTACATCGACAGCGGTCTGGAAGCAAATGCCCGGGTGGTGGCGACCGATTTGGCCACCGTGGTGAATGGATCACCGCTTCGTCTGGACGAAGATTAACAAGCAAACGCATGAAGGAACACGAAAACCTTGAAACCGAAAAAGGCCCCATTGCCTTTATGGCCAGGCGGCCCATCATCACCAACTTGCTGATGATCATCTTTTTGGCCGGTGGCATCTATACGATGTATTCCATCCAAAAGGAGGTTTTTCCCCAATTTCAATTGGATATCGTGGAAGTCTCGGTGGTCTATCCGGGAGCGGCGCCAGAGGAGGTGGAACAAGGCATTGTACTTCCGGTGGAAGAAAAGGTGAGGGAAGTACAGGGCATCAAAGAGATCATTTCTACTGCTAACGAAGGCTCTGGTACGGTGGAAATTTGGCTGATTCCGGGAACGGACCGGATGAAGGCCTTGCAGGATATCAACCAGGCAGTAAGTCGGGTCCAAACGTTTCCCGATGACATCGAGCGTCCCCAGATCATCCTGCAAAACCAACAAATGGACGTCATGCAGGTAGGGATTTACGGAGATGTAGACGTGTGGACCCTGCGGATTCTGGCAGAAAGGCTGCGCACACGTTTGCTCAGCAACGATCAAATCACGCAGGTAGAGATCGGCAATGTCCCCGACTTTGTCACCCATGTGGAGATTCCCCGAAACACCCTGCTCAAATACAACCTTACATTGGGGCAGGTAGCCGACCTGATCGAAAATTCCAGCCGGGATATTCCGGCTGGTTCCATCGAGACCCTTTCCGGAGAAATTTTGCTCCGCATGGAGGAGCGAAAACTGGTAGCAGAAGAATTTGCCAAAATCGACATTATCTCCTCCGAATCCGGGTCTACCGTTACCCTGGGAGACATCGCCAGTATCCGGGATGGCTTCGAGGAGGTAGGATTTCACGGGCAATTTGAGCAACAAAATACCGTGGACCTGGAGGTGTTTCGCATCGGAAACCAATCCCCGCTGCAAATCGAGGCCACGGTCAAGACCATCCTCGAAGAATTTGAATCCAGTCTGCCACCGGGAGTTCAGGTTCGGATCGAAAGCAACCGGGCGGAAGATTTCCGCGAACGCCTGTCCCTGCTTACAGAAAACGGCCTGATGGCTATTTTGATCGTTCTGGTTATTCTGGGGTTGTTTTTGGAATATCGGCTTGCGTTCTGGGTAATGATGGGGATGACCATCTCCTTTGTTGGGGCCATGTTGTTCTTTCCCGCAGTAGGAATCAGCATCAACATGATTTCCATGTTTGGTTTTCTGATCGTGCTGGGAATCGTCGTGGATGACGCCATTGTGGTAGGTGAGAACATCTACGAATACCGCCAAAAGGGCTATTCCTACATGGATGCTGCCATACTCGGAGCCAGGGATGTCTCCAAACCGGTGATTATTAGCATCCTGACTACGGTCATTGCATTTGTTCCGCTGCTGTTTATTCCGGGTGAAACCGGGAAATACTGGTGGCCACTCCCCGTCGTGGTCATCGTCGTGCTTTTTGTATCCCTCTTCGAAGCGTTGTTTATACTTCCTTCCCACGTGACCCAGGCACCCAAAACAAGAAAACACCGCTGGATTTTAACGCTGGAGACCTGGCAGGGTACCATTGCTGCTGGTTTTAATCGCTTCGTCAACCGTACCTACAAACCATTTCTCAACCTTTGTCTACGGAACCGTTACCTGACCTTTTCGGCGGCTATCTCCTTGCTGATCCTGGTCGGCGGTTTTGGCTACAGCGACCACATGGGCATGGTATTGATGCCGGAAGTAGCTGCCGATGAGATTGAAGCCGCCGTTCGCCTTCCGGTGGGCACCACCAACGATCAGGCGGCGAAAATTGCGGAGGAAATCACCACCAATACCCGAAAGATGTTTGAAACGCACAACCTGTACGAGGTGGCCTATGGGGTAAAAACGAATGTCCGGGGAAAGGATTTTATTGATGTGGAAATCGTCATGAAACCACCAGACGAACGGGAGATGGGCCCGAAAGAACTGATCGAACTCTGGCGGGACAATATTGGGGATATCAAAGGCGTGGACCAAATCAACTTTGAGGCCGAGCGGGGTCCGGGAGGAGCCAGGCAGGATATCAGCGTGGATTTAAGCCATCCCGATATCAACGTACTGGAGCGGGCCAGTGCAGAGTTTTTGCAACGGGTGCAGGACTTTTCCGAGACCCGGGATGTCAGCGACAACTATAATAAGGGAAAGCTGCAACTGGGCTTTGAATTGCTTCCGGAAGGGCGCAATCTAGGGCTTACGCCAAACATCGTGGGCCAACAAATCCGGGATGCCTTTTTCGGGGCATTGGCCATGCGGCAGCTGCGAGGGATCAACGAATTTGAAGTACGGGTAAAACTGCCATTGGAAGAACGAAAAGACATGGACTACCTGGAAGATTTTATCATTCAGGCGCCCAATGGCATTGCCGTGCCGCTACTGGATGTGGTACGCATCAAGGAAGGGGAGACCTTTACCAATATCAATCGCCGGGATGGCAAGCGCGTAGTAAATGTAGGAATGGACGTGGAACCACCCGCTGCTCAAACCCGTGTGCTAAAGGCGCTCAACGAGCGCGTGTTGCCCCAATTGCGTGCCGACTTTCCGGGTGTCTCCTGGACTTACGAAGGTAGTCAGGCTGAGATGCGGGAATCAACGGATGCCTTGTGGTCTGGATTTATTATTGCCATGCTGCTTATTTTCTGTTTACTGGCTGTTGCATTGGGCAGCTATACCCAGCCCATTGTGATCATGCTTGCCATTCCTTTCGGTATTGTAGGCGCGGTCATCGGGCACATACTCCTGGGATACGACCTGTCGTTGGTCAGCCTGATGGGGGTCATTGCACTGTCTGGTGTAGTGGTCAACGACTCGTTGATCATGATCGACTATGCCAATAAGAACCGGGACAAGGCGACTTCGGCATACGAGGCGATCCATGAGGCCGGGGTACGCCGTTTCCGCCCCATCGTCCTGACCACCCTGACCACTTTCGGTGGCCTGACCCCGATTATTTTGGAGACTTCCAGTCAGGCCATGCAACTGATCCCCATGGCCATCTCCCTGGGCTTTGGAATTATTTTCGCTACGGCTATCATTTTGGTGATCGTACCCTGTTTGTACCTGATATTCGACGACCTGGTGCAGGCATCCACGCCGAAAAAGGAGCGGGAATTGAACGCATAATAATTAAAAAATAACCGTATATTCGGGCAAATTAGGTCAACATCACGGAATCTCGCATGACGCTGGACACCTGGAATGACACCGACAAGCCTTACGCGATTCCCAGTCTGCCAATTTGCAGGCGTCAAAAAAATCATCATTCTATGAAACCAATCCTTCGCTTTGTAGCATTCGTACTGTTCTTGGCAAGTCCAGTACTCTTGTCCGCTCAGGTTGTGGACCAGGAAAAACACCGGGTTATCTTTCAGGTGACCAAAGGAGAAAATTCCGATCAACAGCAGGTTATCGGCCAACTAAACAATATCCTCCGTGCGCTGCCCAATGCAGAAATCGAAGTTATTTGCCATGGAACCGCCCTGCCGCTGGTGCTGCATGCGGAAAGTCAGGTAGCGGCGGGTGTGACCGATTTGCTTGGACGCGGGGTGGTATTTGCTGCCTGCGAAAATACCATGCGTCGAGCTAAAGCGTCCAAGGAGGACTTGATTTCCGGGGTAATTACGGTACCTTCTGCGTTGGCAGAAATCATCCTCAAACAGGAGCAAGGCTGGGCCTACATCAAGGCCGGGAACTAATCGGCTCAGCGTTTCCGGGGAAGGGGTTGTTTGCTGATCAGCGCCCAGATAGGTTTGCCGTTTTCGGAGGCCCGCGCACCGATATCGATAAGCAAACGCTTGGTGGTTGCCTCATCGGCACCAATCACGTGTTGAAGCGTCTCCAACTCCCGCCAATCGTGTGCATCATCGTTTAGAAGTGCCAGCAGCAGGTCTTTGCGAGCGCGCTCCTTCTCTGCCGCTGCCTGCTGCTGTAGGTAATGGGAGAGCCAGGTGCCGGCTAGCGTGGCCAACGAACCGATAATCGCTCCGGAAAAGCCAATAAATGCGATCCATACATTTTCTGACATATTCGGTCAAGTTGATGAAACAGGAATAAATATAGGCATTCTTGCGAAAAGATCCATTTACTGTAGACGAACGGTGATCGTCCAACCCGGTGAATGTCTCCATTTCAGTGGCGAAGGGCGACGAAACTAATTCCAGTATCACGTAGGGAAAGATTCCGAATGAACTACCCGAACCGATTAGTTTATTAGGTTATTCCCCCGTTTATACCGGGGCTATTTTTACAATCTATGACAAAACTCGATCCCGATACGATTGGTAAGGAAGGAAATCAAACCTTTCAGGTAACGCTGGTTCCGTCGGAAAAGGGCAGCTATACCCTCTACCCGCAACTTCCCACAGATGGCAGGGTATCGGCCGGTACCGAACTGACCATCGCCGCCTATCCAGAAGCCGGGTACAGGCTGGATGCGATTTATTGCACCCTAAAGGGCGGTATGTGGGGAACGACAAGTACGGAGTATTTTATCCCCAAGGTGACCATTTCCGTAGACGATGACCTATTGCTGGGAGCAACCTTTATCGAAACGTCCCTGGTCGCGCATCTTCTGGTAACACAGGACGTTATCTATGCAAGACCGGGAAAAAAGCCGCTGAAATACGATGTGTATTCCCCCATTGGTGCCCGAGAGCTCCCAGCTATAATTATCGTCCACGGCGGGGGTTGGTCTTCCAATAACGAAGACATCATGCGCGGTTTGGCACGGGAACTGACCAAAGGGGGCAACTACGTGGTTTTTAGCATCGACTACCGCTGGATCAATACATTGGATGGGGACGAAACACCCAATTCCATGCACCAATTGATCGAGGACGTATTTGGGGCCATTGCCCACATACAAACGCATGCAGCAGCATACGGCGCGGATCCAGGCAGAATTGCCCTAACGGGTGACAGTGCCGGCGGACATCTTTCAGAAGCCGCGGCCGTATTCAGCCCATCCATTGGTACGGCTGGCTTCGGCGAAAAAGAGGGAATCTACGAATTCAAGCCCGTGTACGTACCGCATGGCAAATCGCTGGAGCAGGTGAAACAGGAACTTACGGCAGCAATAAAAGCGGTTGCACCCAGCTATGGCCCATCCGATGCGGCGGATTTCAAGAACTTCCTACGCCAAACGGATGCCGCCTACTGGGATGCTGTGTCTCCGATCCGGCACGTACCCAAGGCCGAAAAACGAAAACTACCCCATTTCATTGTTCGGGGAGCAAACGACTCCCTTATCACTGAGCGGATGGTTCAGCAATACGTGACGGAGTTGCAGGCAAAAGGGCAGGAGGTTAGCTACCTGGAGGTGCCGGGAGCAGGGCATGCGTTTTTCGATTGGAAGCCGGATGCTCAGACCAGGGAGACGTTTACACGGTATGGGGTACCCTATGCGGCAAAAATGAAGGCATTTTTCGATGCCATTTTCTACTAAACTACCGAATTGATGAAAGCAGCATTACTTGTAGTTATTTTTTTTACCATGTTTGGGAGCCAGGCGCAAACCGAACCCGATGGGTCTTCTTTAGCAGGTGCCGACCTGCAGCTAAAAGAACTATTTGCCGATACATTTTATGTGGGTGCAGCCATGAATCGGCGGCAAATTACCGGAGAAGATGGGCCGGCAATCGATTTATTACAGCGCCACTTTAATTCCATCACTCCGGAGAATGTGATGAAAAGTGAACGCATCCAGCCCCGGGAAGGGGAGTTTGCCTTTGACCTCGCCGACGCATTTGTCGCATTTGGAGAGAAGAACGACATGCACATCGTTGGCCATACACTGATCTGGCACTCCCAGGCACCGGATTGGTTTTTTACCGACAAACAGGGAAATGAAGTTTCTGCGGAGCAGTTGAAACAGCGCATGGAAACCCATATAAAGACCGTGGTGGGGAGGTATAAAGGCAGAATCCATGGCTGGGATGTGGTCAATGAGGCGATCCTGGACGACGGCTCCTACCGTGAAAGTAAATTTTATCAGATCCTGGGCGAGGAATTTATCCACCTGGCTTTTCAATTTGCCCATGAAGCGGACCCACAGGCGGCCTTGTATTACAACGATTATTCCATGGCGAATGCGGGCAAAAGGGCAGGAGTAGTGAAAATGGTACGAACCTTACAAGAAAAAGGATTGCGAATAGACGGCATTGGCATGCAGGGGCATGTAGGCATGAACTACCCCTCCCTGGATGAATTTGAAAAAAGCATTGTCGCCTTTTCCGATCTGGGAGTAACTGTGATGATTACGGAACTGGACCTGACGGTGCTGCCTTCGCCCGGGAATCGATCGAGTGCGGAAATTTCTGACACAAAGGCTTATCAGGAAACGTTGAATCCCTATACCCAAGGTTTGCCGGAAGAGGTGTCAGCCGCCTTTACCCAACGGTATCTGGACTTTTTCCAGTTGTTTCTGAAACATGCCGATAACATTAGTCGCGTCACCACCTGGGGTATTACCGACAGGCACTCCTGGAAAAACAACTGGCCCGTTAGGGGTAGAACAGATTATCCTCTGCTATTTGACCGGGACTACCTACCAAAACCGATTGTAAAGGCCCTGGCGGAATACCTGACCGATAACTGATTACCCCGAAACCAAAAGCATGGTGCGTTTCTGCTCGCTTTGCACCGCCTAGTAAAAGCGTGAGTGGACCGAGCCTCGTGCAATCCCGAAAAGAACAGGTAAACCGGCAACGATGCGGTAGTTTTACGGATACCTCCTCTGTTTCTCGATGCCCAAAATACACCGATTATCGGTACCAATTTCGGTCCTTCAAGCTCCTCGGGCCATAGATGGGAGGCGGATCACCAGCTTCCAGGGCCCCCAAATCGGGAGCCTTTCCCGAGTACTGATCGTTAATGTTGGGAATCACGGTGCCTTTATCCACAGCTTTTCCGGATGGATGCAGGGTGAAATTCAAGTCTTCGGCATGGTAAATACCGTGGGGGTTTTCGGGGTCGGGAGCAGTCATTTCGTTGAAAACCTCGTAGCCTACCAGTACGCCATTGGCCTCCAAACCGCTGGCGCCATGTAAGGCTTCCAGCGAGGAAAAGCGGTGTAGGTCCTCATTGCTTAACTCGTAATCGTAAGCCTTATCCTTCCCTGGTCCCAGGTAAAGAAAATGGTTTTCGGTATTGGGGTTGGGCCGGTACCCGTTGTAATCGGAAGTCGAATAAGCCGTCGCAAAGGGAAAGGCATTTACCGGCCTGCCGGGAACGTCGGTACCCATAAACAGGTTGTTCCGAAAATGGGCGTTTGAAAAAGTCTGGGTATTCCGATTTTCTGCAATGATGGTGTTGTGGTAAACGATCAGCCCGGCAGGTTTGGCCATGAATTTAAATGCAAATCCGTTGGGTATGTGGTAGACAACATTCCGAATAAAATAGGCTGGGCCGCCAAAAACCGGCTGGGCACTCAATGCACATTGTCCCGAATTAACCCCGCGATTTCGCATGATCCGGATATTATGTACGCCCCCGTCTGCTTCGATGAAGTCATCGACCATCAGGTGCAGGTCGTTATTGTATATATCGATGGAGACAGCCTTTAAATCCTGTGATTCCTCTGGCGTTCCGTAGGTGGAAACATTGATACCGTCGTGAAAAAAAGCGACGGCATTGTGACAAATAACGTGGCCTGAACCGTAAACTTTAATTCCCATATAACTCTTCAACGGACTCGGGGGATAGGGGGCCGGATTGGCCCAGCCTACCAGATGATTGCGCGGATCCCTTCCCAAAATCACGTTATCGGCGACGTAGAAATCCCTGGATCCCGCGAATTCCGAGATCAGTCCCAAGCCCACGTCTTCCATCCGGCAATTGCGGATCGTTAGGTTGCTCGCTCCGACTACTCCTTTCGTGCCGGCTGCAAACACGATGTCCGTGTTCCGGAAAGTAAGATTCTCAAAAATATGATGTTGGGTACCCATCACATCAAATAACCGGTGGGCGCCGTTGCCATCAAAAATCGCTGCGCCATCGCCTGCGCCACGAATGACAATGGGCTTTTCTTCCGTGGCTTTGACATTCAAAACATACGTCCCGTCAAATGGAATCCCGTGGGGGTCCACATAGTCCAATAAATCGGCTTTGTAGGTGCCGGCATGCACCAGAATAATGTCTCCAGGCTGTACCGTTCTCTCGCTTACCACCGACCAGTCTCCCAGCCCGGATCCATAATACGCCTGTTTAAGCCCCTCGAAGGCGGGTTGTATCTTTTCTCCGTTAAATCCAGGAGGATACACATGCAGCGTTCGTCCTTGTTCGTAGGCTTTTGGAACCGTTCGCGTCGTGACGCTTATTTCCTTAAGGGTAGTTCCTGACACACCATCCGGATCTGAAAGTTCAAAACGACAGGCATAGGTGATTCCGGGTTCGAGGTCAAGAATGCTACCTGCAAACTGGTGAGGCACGATATATGCTAACTGTTCTGCTTCGCGGAAAATCTTCTCGCCTCCGATCCGAAGTAGGGGCATGCCTTTCAGCCATTGCGAACTGCCTTCCTTGCGGTAGCTGACCGCTACTTTTGCATTGCGGTTTTCGTCACCGGAAATTTTCCATTCGAATCCCAGGTTTAGGAGGGTAGGAGGTTCGACCACAAACTCACCGGAAATGACCCCGTCTTGTGCGTTTAGGGCAGAAACAGAGCAGAAAAAAAGAAAAAATAAGCAAAGGTTTGCGTATAGAATGCCTTCAAAGCTACTGTTGTTGGGTTTCATGGCTGACTTTTTTTAAACCACAAGATACTTATTTCCTGGGAGATGTGCGTCTTAAATGCCATTTAGGCGAGCTTGTCTTTGGGGAACAAATAGCGGGGGAGACAGTGTTTAACCGGTACAAAGGAGAAAAAGAGTGGTTGATCAGCCACCGTGCAAACAAATTCGGTACTAAAGTACTTAGGTATACAAGCGGTGAAGCGTTAGGAAAACCGGATCAGCAGCCAATACCTTACTATGAAAACAATCGTTGTCTTACTCGGAATCATCTTATTTATCGGTATCGCGATACAGCTTTATGCCATGACGCAACAAAAAAATACGGAAACCTACCCCTACAAAGTTCTCAAAACCTACACGGATTTCGAACTTCGCTCCTATGAGGCAAGACTGTTTACTTCTGTCAAACTCTCTTCCGATAGCTACAAAGCCGCTTCCAACCGCGGGTTTTCCATCCTGGCTGGATACATTTTTGGAGGAAATGAACAAAAGCAAAAGATTGCCATGACCACGCCCGTTGCCATGTCGCTGGAAGACTCGATGACGATGATGTTTATGGTTCCCAAGGAGTATACCCAAGAGACCCTTCCGCAGCCAGACCGATCCGAGATCAAATTTAGTGAGGAACCTGCCAAAACGGTTGCGGCAATTCGATTTGGCGGTTGGGCATCGGACGAACGAATTGCGGAGTACAAGGAGAAGTTACTGGTAGCTTTAGCCGCTGAAGGGGTTGAACACACGAATAAATTTTATTTTTTGGGATACAATGCTCCCTTTGAAGCGATCAATCGCCGAAATGAAGTGATTGTGGAATTGGACCCCGAACAAATCGCCAAGGAATAGGTACTCAGAAGGATGTGCGAATCGTAGGTGTAGGCCGCTTTTACGATTTCTTCTGGTTACTGAATCGTTCCTTTGGGTTATGGAAAGGCAGATTTCCCGAACGGCCGTCAACCAATCAACGCCAGCTACCTTAAGACAGCAGGGATTCGCTGCTTCTCTCGATCAAATGCTGCGAATCTCCTTCTTTTGAAGAATTACAAATTTTAGCATATGATCCCGAGGAGGATGGCGGACCATCGCTTCCATTTTCCATGATCTTTGATTCAAATTGGAAGCCCGAATACCTGGGAAATGAACCTCTTGCTGGTACGATTTAAGAAAAGGTTTCCCTTTCTTCCGGCAATACCGACCTGGGTCTTCATCGAATCAATATTTGGATCAATGCATCTACTCATTTTCCGGAAAAGATCGTCACGTTAGACCGGAGGCAAACCGATATTCCCTACGAATTTTCAAATCTATCAGTCGATCAGAATCATCCCGAAAGTACTTTTGTATTTAATACGAGCAGTTTTCAGGGGATAATTTGGGATGAACGGGAATGACTGAACCTCCCCCCGGCTCCTCCTGGTTTCAGGAGGGGGAGAGCAGCGGTGGCGTAAATTTATTATTGGAGGGTTACCGGTACAGTAAACAGCACATCATCCCAGCTAAAGACTACAATGGCTCCATTATCCGAGGAGCGGATGTCGATGGTAAAGGTCTCCACCACGGAATCGATTTTCTGGACCGGAGCCTGAACGGTCACTACATCCAACGCATAATCCGGTTCCGCTACACCAAAGAATACGCCGGTTTCACTATTGAGTCGCACCTCAAATGCGTCCGCTCCCGGCACTGCATACATGCGGTAGGTGCCAGCGTCTACTGGTTTCCCGCCGAAGGTTACGTCCTGATTAAAGGTGATCTCCGTGGCGGCATTGGCACCAAGGCGCCAGTATTTCCCGTAGGGCTGTAAGGCACCGGCAGGTTCTTCCCCAAAGATAAGCCGCCCTTTTTTGGAGGGCTGGCTGTAGTCGATGCTTATTTCCAGACCGCCCTGACTGTAGGAAGCCGTGGCCGGAGGACTTGCCGGCGTGGCAAAAAACAAACCGTACACCACCCAGATTATAAAAATCAATACAAGGACTCCGGCACCAATAAGGATATTTTTTTTCATCGTTTTGTGTTTTTTTTCGGATGAAGGTACGAAATAAATGGGAAATGCGGACGAGGAATCCCGCGGGTCTCCAGCTAATTTTGGCGATTCTTAGAATCAATCGGTCAGTGATACGACCAAAATGTTCGTAAACAGCGTATTCCATCGGACGATACCTTTACTTTACCAGACCGATCCGTCCGTTGCTTACTTTACTCGCAATAAACTATCAAAAATAGCATTGAGTAAAACTCATTTTCGTTACATTGGAAAAATTGTTGAATTATCCGATCTTGTTTTGCAATAAGCCCAACCATTCCAGTACAACTCTGGTAAACATAAATGGTCGTATCCGTCAATATTCCCAAAGCACATAAACCATGTCCCAGGAACAGGTTTCCGTAGAAAAGCGTTTACACGTCGGTATGGCTGAACGATTGAAGCTCAATCGGCTTCCCCTTTGGGTGCATGGGATTGGCCTGGGGGGTACTGGTCTGGTTTTCCTGCTGGCTGTGCTTGCCTTTGCTGCATTCAAAGATGTGCCGGTATGGGCCGACTGGGTGCCGGCAAGCGAGTTCACCGCTCCAAAATACGCAGAGCGCGTCTATCCGGATAGTATTTTCCGAACACGGATGAATACCTGGTCCAACCTTGTATACATTTGTTTTGGCTTCTACGCGGTTGCGCTGGCGATATACGACTGGAAACGAAAACTTCCCCTGCAGCGGGGGTATCTGACCTTTGCTCCTGTACAGACGTTTCTCTTTGGCCTTGCCGGCATTTACCTCGGCCTGGGAAGCGGCTTCTTTCATGCCTCGCTGACCCGGTACGGGCAGCAATGTGACGTAGGGGGGATGTATGCCACGATGATTTGCCTGGCTGCGTTTGCGATCGGAAGTTGGCTGCCGAGGTTGCGGGTACCCCAAACCCGCCGACCAATGCCCAGCTGGCCAGTGCTTGCGGTAATGGTCGTTTACGGGTCTGCTTATTTTTCGTATTACAAATGGGACTATTCCTTTTCCGAAATATCCGGTTACCTCACCGGTATTTTAGTGCTTTTTGCAGGCGTTAGCCTGATTCAGCCGGGTAGATACCTGCAGTTCCGCTGGTTTGTGGCAGCGGTGGTCGCCATAACGCTGGGTTCAAGGATTCGGGAGCTGGATATTGCCGGTAAATTCTCCGGTCCGGATGCCATCTTTCAGGGCCACGCCCTTTGGCACCTGGTTTCTTGTCTATTTTATGTGTTTCTGTTTGCCTATTTTCGCTCGGAGGAACGGGAAGACAAGTAACGGATACGGGCACCGGGGAAAATTTTCGGAGGAAGCAAGGGTAGTCGGTACAATTCCGATCCACATCGCCGGCGTTTTTATCGCTTTTAAAACGACCCACCGGTTTTCCGAATCTAACTATATAGTTGATTACGGGGTCAGAAAGGGGGATAGCGTTCTTTTTACGGAGAACGGTGTTTAAGGTTTCATGCAACAATTTGTGCAAATGGGAAGGGGGGTACCCCATTATTCCGGTAATTTCGATATATTCGGAGATAATTGTTCCTGGAAGCCCCCCGAAAATACGAAGCCCCAAAAATCATGCGAACGGATCACAATTTGCTGTTGAAAACCTTCAACCAATTCAGCGGGTTGAAAGGCCGTTCCATCGGTACATTTTTGGACATATCCGTTGTAAAGAGATTTACTAAGGGCGAGTTGCTACTTAGAGAAGGGGATATTTGCGACAAACTGTTTTTTATTGAACAAGGAATGGTACGGAGTTTCTACCACAGAGAAATAAAGGATGTTACCATTAGTTTTAGCCTTGCCGGAGAATTTATCACTTCCATGTCTGGCTTTATCACCCAACAGCCCACCTATGAAAACATCGAGGCTTTGGAGGATTCCGTTGTGCTGGAATTTGGTAAAGAACAACTCAACGAGCTATTTGAACGAGAGCCGACATGGGCAACCATTTACCGAACGGTATTGGAGGCGTATTACGTGAAACTGGAAGAGCATTTGATTTTCTCCAAGTTTAAAACGGCCAGGGAACGATATGCCGAATTATTGCACGAAAAGCCTGAGATCATTCACAAAGCCTCCATTGGACAAATAGCTTCTTTTTTGGGGATTAATATAGAAACGCTGAGCCGAATCCGGTCGGAACGGTGATTTTTTGATATTTGTCAAGCGATAGATTAATTCGTTTAACCTATTTTTGAGATAACCAACCATCTTCACTCGTGCAAAAAATCAAGGTTTTGCGTATTCTTTTGGGATTAGTGCTTTCGGCCACTATCTTGCTGAGTTGTCAACGCAGCAGCTCCGAGCAGTCTTTCGATTCGAGCAAGGTTCCTCGGGCAAGCCCGGAAGAAATTGACCGATTGATTGAGGCATTTATCTTTGCGGAGGACGGGGATACGATAGCAATTCCGGCCGGGTTTTACAACGTAAAGACCCAACTGATCCTTGACAACAAAAAAAACGTCACGATAAAAGGAGCCGGCATGGCAGAGACCGTACTCTCTTTCAAAGAATTGACATCGGGGGGCGAAGGCGTGAAGCTCGTCGGGCAAAACATAACCATAGAGGGCCTCAGTGTGGAAGATGCGCCCGGAGACGGGATCAAAAGCCAACATTGCGATGGCATCACGTTTAGAAAAGTGAATGTCACCTGGACCAATGGCGACAAGTCCAAAAATGGAACGTATGCCATCTACCCGGTACAATGCAAAAATGTACTGATCGATGCCTGTATCGCCTCTCATTCGAAGGACGCCGGAATCTACGTAGGCCAATCGGAAAACATTGTTGTAAAAAATTCCCTGGCCTTTGGAAACGTGGCGGGGATCGAAATCGAAAATTCCGACAACGCCGAAGTGTTTGGCAACACAGCCAGGGACAATACCGGCGGTATCCTGGTTTTCAACCTCCCCGGATTACCGAAGGCAGAAGGCAGGGGGACTAAAATCTACGACAATGACATCCTTTCCAATAATCACGTGAATTTTGCGACTGCGTTAAACGAGCAGCCCAATGGCAACACGGTGACCCAAATCCCTCCCGGTTCGGGGCTGATTTTGATGGCGGCGAAAGGGGTGGAGATCTTCAATAACCGCATCCATTACAATAAAACGGTAGGTATTGCCATCTCGAACTATCAAATCACGGGTTTTCCTACCGATGCTCCCAATTGGTCGCCCTTTACCTCCGATATTTATATCCACGGTAACGAGTATAAACGATCGGCACAACTCCCGGACGTAACCAAGGAATTCGGCCAATTAATCGCTGTTTACAATGCCCATGGAACAGGAAAAACACAGGACATCATCTATGATGGTTTTTGGGACAAGCGCCTCAGTCCGGATATCAAAACCAACCCTATGAATGTGTGTATTCGCGAAGCCGATATGTCCCAACTCCGCTTTACCCTCTTTGATCTTTGGGAAGGTGAAGAAAACATCAAATCCTCCAGTGATTACGCGCCCTTTGATTGTCAAACGGAGGTGCATACACAGGTCCGTGCCCTCTCAACCAGGTAGTCCATGAATACCAATCTAATATACAGCCTTCTGGCAGCCTTTTTTGTCTTGTGCGCCTGCAGTGCGCCCACTAAACATGAAACAACAGATCAACCGATGGTCTATGGGGAATGGGAAGCACCTGATGTGGACATCAATACGGTAAATTTTGATCAGATGCCTTTCAGTAAACTTTCCGATTACGGATTTTTCAAAGGTAAAATCAGGGAATTTAATCCGGGAAAAGGTGTTGTTTTGTATGAACCTGCCTCGTCTCTCTTTACCGATTATGCATTCAAAACCCGATACATTTGGATGCCTGAAGGAGCAAGTGCCACTATTCAGGACGATTCTGAGGGGACCATCGATTTCCCGGAAAATACGGTGCTGATTAAAAATTTTTATTATCCGGCGGACTTCAGAAACCCTTTGGAAAAGATCCGGGTCATCGAGACCCGGATTATGGTCAAGAAAAACGGGGCCTGGGAAGCTTTTCCCTATCTTTGGAACGAGGAGCAGACGGACGCCATTTACAAAGCCGTCGGGGCGGAGGTGTCCGTAGACTGGGTAGATCAACAGGGGCAGGCACAGTTCGTCAAATACATCGTTCCCAATCAGGCCCAATGCAAAAGCTGCCACAATAGCAATGAGGTAATGGTGCCTCTGGGTGTGAAGGCAAAGCAGCTAAACCATGCGTTGCCTGGAAAAGGAAACCAATTGATCGCCTGGGAAGAAGCCGGGTACCTGGAGGAGTTGAAACCACTGCAGGCGTACCCCGCCATGGTCGATTATAGCGACATCTCATCGGATTTGAACCTAAGGGCAAAGGCCTATTTGGACAGCAACTGCGCACATTGCCACCGCGCCGAAGGTCCGGCAAGTACCTCTGGCTTATTCTTGAATTACGAAGAAACGGATCCCGCAAAACTGGGGGTGTTCAAAACGCCGGTGGCAGCAGGCTTTGGTGCCGGGTCTTTTACCTATGCCATTTGGCCGGGGAAAAGCAACGAATCCATCTTGACCTATCGGATGGGTACCAATCAAGTGGGAGCGGCCATGCCGGAAATTGGTCGGGGTTTGGTGCACCGGGAAGGAATGGAACTGATAAAAGCCTGGATTGATGCCATGCCCGAGGAATCGTTTCACCACCTAAGTGCCGGTAAGCGATAAAATGGTCCGGGCTCGAAAAAATCCCCCTTTTTCCCCCTTAGCAAGGGGGATTTATGTACGTTCGGGTTTACGGAATTTAGAAGCCTCAGTAAGATCGAAAATTTCCCTAACTTTAGGATCGGTTAGTCCGGTTAACTGGTTGTCTTTGCCTTTTCATTCATCAAAAACACACCGATTGAACTCCTATACCAAGCATGTCTCCCATAGCCTCCCAAATTCTTCATTGTATCGGCGCCACCGCCATCCGGGAAGTCGCCCATGTTCAAACCCTATGGAGCGGGTACGGCTCGATCAAACGCTACGTTTTAGAAGGAGGGAGGTATCCGTCGGTTATTGTCAAGCATATACAATTACCTGAATCTGGTAAACACCCCCGGGGTTGGAATACCGATTTGTCCCATCAACGTAAAATCAAATCCTATGCCGTGGAAAGCTACTGGTACGAGCAGTATGCCCGGTTAACGGAAGCAGCGTGTAAAGTGCCTCAATTATTGCGTGCCGAAGGAAAAGGCAGCATGCGACTCTTGATTATGGAAGACCTCAATACCTTAGGCTTTCCCAAACGTCTGACACCCGATACGGTTTCGTTGGCAGCTGCTAAAAACTGCCTGACATGGCTGGCCCGTTTCCATGCCAACTATATGCAGGTTCCGCCCATAGGCCTCTGGGAAGTCGGCACCTATTGGCACCTGGGAACCCGCCCCGATGAGTGGGCGAAAATGAAAAACATTCCCTTGCAACAGGCCGCTTCTGCGATCGATCAACGGCTCCATGAAGCTACCTTTCAGACCCTGGTGCACGGCGATGCCAAGCTGGCAAATTTCTGTTTTAGCCCGGAAGAACAGGTGGCAGCCGTGGATTTTCAATATGTTGGAAAGGGCTGTGGCATAAAAGATGTTGCCTATTTTATCAGTAGCTGTTTTGCAGAAGAAGCCTGCGAAAACTATGAGGATGAATTACTTTCGCATTATTTTGATGCACTTGAAAGGGCGCTTGGTAAGTCTATTGATTTTCAATTGGTTAAAAAAGAGTGGACGAAGTTATACGCCTTCGCCTGGGCCGATCTGTATCGTTTTCTGGATGGCTGGAGTACCGGTCATTGGAAGATGCATGGGTACAGCGAACGACTGACACGGTCCGTATTGGAAGAACTAACTTACGTTTAGATGCTGAACAAAAATACCCTTTCCACACTTTGTCAAGGCGCCGTCGACGCAAGTATCGAAGCGGGGCAACTGATTCAATCGCAGGTCGATCAACCCCATGACCTACAGGATAAGCAGGGGGGATATTCCAAGGCTTCCCAAGTCGTGACCGAGGTTGATTATCAGGCACAGGAAATCATTCTCAAACATTTACGGCCCGGTAGTAGCCAATATGATCTGGGCTTATTGACCGAAGAAGCCGCCGATGATCGATCCCGCTTGCATACCGACTATTTCTGGTGCATTGACCCACTGGACGGCACCTTGCCCTTTACGGAGCAGCGGTCGGGGTATGCCGTTTCCATTGCGCTTGTTTCTCAATCCGGAGATCCAGTGATCGGGGTAGTCTATCTTCCCGATGAGGAACTGTGTTACAGCGCCATCCGAGGCGAGGGCATTGCATTAAACGGCCAACCTTTTCGCTTAGACAGAAGCAGCGATGATCGCCTATTGCATGTCTATATGGACCGGAGCATGCAGTCGGCCGATTGCTTTACCGCATTTATCGAACAGATGAAGCAATGGGCTAAAGCCGAAAATTACCAGGAGGTGGTATACCACGTAGGTTTTGGTGCAGTCCGGAATGCGTTGGCTGTCTTGTCCCATGCGAATGCCTGCTACGTAAAATTTCCCAGGCCGCAACAGGGGGGTGGCAGCATCTGGGATTTTGCCGCCACCCGCTTGATTTATGAAGAATTGGGCGTACCGGTATCCAATAGCAAGGGCGAAAAACTACGCCTCAATACACCGGAAACGACCTTTATGCATCAGCAAGGGGTGCTGTATGCGACAACGGACCGCATTGCAGAAATGGTTTTGGAGATAAAAGTATAAGTTCCTACTTTATCATCGATTTCGTAGTAGCTATAAACAAATAGAATGGCATTTGTATGGAAAAAAGGATCATTTTAATCGCCTTAACCCTCCTAATTTTCCGAGGCCTTGTTATTGCGCAAACCGAACTTGCTCTCCCTCCGAATCTGGAAGGGCGAATTCCCTGGAATTTAGAGACTTTAGCTACTGCCCCTAACTATAAATGGGTAAATCAGACCGATGCTGTCTGGTCGCTGATCTATACCGGTGAGGAATATGAAGGGAATGTGACGGAAGTATTTGCGTACTATGCCAGCCCGGCTACATTGGGTGAAAAAAACCCGGGAAGCCGGGAGTTTCCCGCAGTTGTGCTGGTACACGGTGGGGGAGGGACGGCCTTTCGAATCTGGGCACAGGAATGGGCGGAAAGGGGATACGCCGCTATTGCCATGGACCTGAGTGGTAATCAGCCTTTACCCGAAGCCCAACAGGACAACCCCTGGGGTTCAAAAAGCATGCAGACGGCCGCCGGAGGTCCAAAGCAGGACGACGCGCATAAGTTTTTCCGGTTGGACGAAGCCTTTACCGTCCAATGGCAATTCCATTCGGTATCCAATATTATCCGGGCGCACTCCCTGATTCGGTCCTTTCCGGAGATAAACCCGGATAAGACAGCGATAACAGGTATCAGCTGGGGCGGTTACTTAACCAACCTGGTAGCTGGAGTAGACCACCGTTTTGCTGCGGCCGTGCCGGTATATGGAGCGGGCTTTCTTCACGAAGGAAGCGCCTGGGACCGGCAGTTTGACTCCCTTGGTATAGAAGGAACCCAACGCTGGGTAG
Source organism: Cyclobacterium xiamenense (assembly GCF_900109255.1). NCBI lineage: Bacteria > Pseudomonadati > Bacteroidota > Cytophagia > Cytophagales > Cyclobacteriaceae > Cyclobacterium > Cyclobacterium xiamenense. Next base: position 978,934 of record NZ_FNZH01000001.1, read on the forward strand.
CACTATGGGATCCTTCCAGCTATGTGGCCCATGCAAGGGTGCCCATGCTGTTTATCAACGGCACCAATGATTTTGCCTATTTCGTTGAAAACTGGCAAAAAACAGCTATTCTAGCCGGAAATGCGCAGTATGCGATGATACCGGAACTGAAACACAGCCATTTTCACGGAGCAGAACCCGGGGAAATTTACCGCTTTATCAGTACCATACTAGAAGATAAGAACGATTTTAATAGTTTAATTAAATTGAGCCAAAAGGGGAGTGAGGTTGGGTATTCGATTGCTCCTGCGCCGAAAGAAGTTTACCTGGCATACACCGCAGATGCGAAACGGAGTCCCGAAAGGGACTGGCAACTGATCCCACTCGATAAAGCAAAAGGGCAGGTCATCATTCCACAGGATGCCAAACTTTGGTATATTTATTGGGTAGATAAATCAGGCAACAGGAGGAGTAGTGAGGTGAAGGGTTGGGAGTAGTTGGTTTTTGGAGTGAGTTTATAGAAGGTTAACTGACCAACGCTTTTAAGGAGGTTACTTGAAGTAACCTCTTTAATCTTAGAATCGGTAGGGGATTTCCGGCCATCGCGGCTAGTTTTGGAATTTACTCGGGCATGTAGTAATTTTAAATATGGCAGGAAAAACGCTTTCGGAACTATTACTGAATAAAACGAACGATCCGGTTTGGATTGTAGACGCGGAATTAAACCTGGTTGAGGCCAATCCTGCCTTCTATGCCCTGATGAAGAAAAACCTTAGCATAGTAAAAAAGCCATGGGAGTCCATCTTTATTTCGAAATTTGGTTCGGATCAGGTACAGCGATGGAAAGCTTATTATAAGTAAGCCCTGCAGGGTCAGCGGTTTGACGTTGATGAAACGTTCTTTGGAAAACGTGAGGGTGACCCACGGCAATTCCAGACTTTATTTGAGCCCTTTTCAGATGACAACCAGGATGCTGCACCACGCGTTTGTTGCTTTGCTAGGGATATCACCAATATCGTCAGCAGTGAGTCAGAAGCAGTCCAATTGCTGGAGGCCTCCCTGGACGTTTTTTGCACCATTAACGAGCAGGGAAAGTTCACCTTCGTGAGTGCGGCTGCCGAAAGGCACTGGGGTTATGCCCCTTCAGCCTTAGTGGGTACACCCTTTGTCAACGTGATCGTACCCGAAGACGTAAAGAAAACCAACCAATTAGCAAAAGAGATAGTTCAGAAAAAAGAAATACACACGTTTCTGAACCGGTATCGAAGGAAAGACGGCGGGATTGCGTACAACCTTTGCTCTGCTCGGTGGATTCCAGATAAAAAGCTGATCTATTGTGTAGCAAAGGATGCTAAGGAATCGTTTGAAAAATCAAAAATTTTAAAAGAACGTGAAGAGCGGTTTAAAGCATTGGTCCAGGAAGGTTCAGACCTGATTGCTATTCTGGACGAAGAAAGCAAATACAAGTATGTGAGTCCCACCAGCATCCCAATACTCGGAATCGCCCCGGAAGACTTTTTAGGAAAAAATGTTTTTGAATTTATACATCCTGAAGACGCGAAGCGAACAGAAAACAGCCTGAAAAGCATTGTGGATAATCATCGGGTACAGGTGGAGCCGTTTCGCTTTCGTAATCATAAAAATCAATGGAGATGGATAGAGACCGTTTTGACCAATATGCTGGAAAACCCGGTCATCAAAGGAATCGTTGCCAACTCCAGGGATATTACCGAAAGGATAGAGGAGGAACACAGGCTCAAACTGTTGGAGAGTGTCATTACCAACACCAATGATGTGGTATTGATCACCGAAGCTGAACCTATGGATCAGCCCGGACCAAAGATTTTGTATGTAAATGAGGCATTTACAAAAATGACCGGCTATGCTTCGGAGGAGGTTCTGGGCAAAACACCCCGACTACTCCAGGGACCCCTTTCAGATAGGAAAGCACTTTCCAAAATGGGTCATGATTTACGGAAAGGGAAGGCTTCAGAATTGACAACGATCAACTGCAAGAAGAATGGCGAGCAATTTTGGGTCAACTTTACCATAAATCCCGTTTCCGACGAGATGGGTAAAATTACGCACTTTATCGCCATCGAAAGGGACGTTACCGAGCGGAAAAACAAGGAAATAGAAAAAGATCTAGTTACAGAAATCAGTGAGATTTTCACGCAGGAGAGCAAAATAGAAGTTTGTGCAGAAAAACTTTGCCAAACCGTTGGTAAATATGGCGCATTTGACCTGGTAGAATTATGGGCTCCAGACCTTGAAAATAAAAAAATACGTTTAATTGGATGTTTTTTGCCATCCCCAAAGGATCAGCAATTCTACGACGCTTCTGTTGAAAAAACTGTGTTTGACCGTTCGGAGGGCCTTCCTGGAAAAATATGGGCTGAAGGAAAACTAATACTTTGGAGAGACCATTCGGTTCAAAAGCATTTTGTGAGAAGTGAGATTTCCAAAAATATTGGTCTGAAAACCCTTCTGGGAATTCCTTTGACCTTTTCAGGAAGTACCTATGGCATTCTGGTGGTGGGTTCGAAGATAAGTCATGCGTTTCCTAATTTCACATCCATTTTTAGCCATCTGGAAGGTTTTATTGGATCAGAAATTCACCGAAAAAAATTGGAGGAGGATTTGTATCGCCTGATCAACTCTGTTCCCGAACTAATCAGCGTGGGAGATTTTCAGGGCAGATTTTTGTCCATCAATAAGGAGGGATGTGACATGTTGGGCTATGCAGAAAATGAAATCATCGGCCATTCCTTTGAAAAATGGATCCATCCTGAGGACAAAGAAATATCGAAGGCAGAATTCTACGATCTCACCAACGGAGAAGATACGGTTAACTTCGAAACGCGATTCATCACTAAAGATGGGAAGGTTATCTGGACAAGCTGGTCGTGCAAACCAGATATAAAATTGGGTATTATCTATTCCATCGCTAAAAATATTACGGAGGAAAAAAAGTTTCGGCAGCTAACCCAGCAGAGCTTTAGTATGGCCAAAATTGGAAGTTGGGAACTGGATATCGTTGCCAATAAATTATCCTGGTCTGAGGAAGTTCATAATTTACACGAAACGAACCCAGATGGGTTTGAACCTAATCTTGCGACCGCCATTAATTTTTACCGTGAAGACTTTCGGGATATGGTCCGGTCTCAAGTTGAAAGTAGCATTGAAAATGGGAATAAAATCGATTTTGAGGCCATAATAGTTACTAAAAGCGGAAAGGAAAAGTGGGTACGGGTAATTGGTAAAACAGAAATGGTAGACAAAAAACCGGTCCTACTCTTTGGCAGTACTCAGGATATTTCGCAGAGGAAGGAGGATCAAAAGCGAATTTTGGACAATCTGAATGTGATCGAAGAACAAAATAAAAAACTTCTTAATATCGCCTGGTCCCAATCTCACGAAGTAAGGGCTCCCGTAGCGAGAATCCTGGGCATAGTAAAATTACTGGAAGATAGTAATGAATTTCGGAACGACCTCGACACGTGGATTAGTCACATTAAATTTTCCGGAGAGGAGTTGGACGGGATCATAAGAAAGATTGTCGATGAAACAAGGTCGCTCAACCTTTCCCAGGACCAAAGAATTTGACCAACAGTTCCCGTTTCTTAGACGGAATAGGGTGGCCAAGCCGATTGAGGAGGTTACTTGACGTGATTAATGAGGTTACTCAGAGTAACCTCATTAATCGATTGGCTTTTAAGCTTTTGCGAGTATTTGAAGCCTGGCTTCTATTTGCTTCACGATGCTTTCAAAGGACTGAAAGGGTGGAAAAACAAGTCGTTTAAAAAGTGGTAGTAGTCCCATCAACCGTCCCATCGGATCACATAAAGTATTGTTTTTGAGCCCAATGGTTCCTGCTACTTTATCTCCTACCATGTACCTGATCATGGGTCTGATAAGTTGGACGGTAGCGATGTTAGGGATATTTGTCTTGTAGTGTCCTATTAGCTGTTTGGTTAGCTCTTTCCCTTCGCGGTTTGACCTGAACTGTCGCTCGGAAATTTTTTTCTCTAGATGAAATGCTTCTATCATCGTTTTTGGCAGTAGTTCTTCTTCAATACCCATCAAATGGCTCACCACCGCCCAAAAATGCATGTAACTATTGGCGCTGTCTTTTGGGATACGGACACCAATTTTCGGCATTGCCCGGATTGCCATATAGGCGAAGGCCAGATTTGTTCCGGCCATATCTTCCTGGTTGATAGGCTTTTCATTCAGCTCATTGATTGCATTAATATTTTTCAAATAGTACCTGGCCATCGCATGTCTGATCCGCAACTGCTTCAAGGCCAAAAACCCCGTCCCATTTTTCCTAAAGGCATCAGGTTTCATAATTTCCACAATAAATGCCGTGGTTTCCAGTAACCTGGCATCGGTATTCTTTCTTATTTTTTCGGTATAGTATAGGGATATTGCGCCCTTTGCAGCAGCATAGCAGTAGGGAAGGGAGACTATTCCAAGCATAAACAAAAACTCATTGCCATTGCTTCTAAACAATGCAGTTGCCTTCTCCATCTCCTCTTCATAGGCCCAATCGGGAAGTACATTGCCAATCATGAAATAGTCATTCAATGGATCATCAATATCTGAAGTTTTGATTTCCTCCCAGGACTTACAGCGCAAAGCCATATACAACTTCTGTTTCTGATCTGTACCTAATATGGTTTCTACCAATTTATCCGCCTCAGGATCTCCTGTAAGTCGAAAAGCATCCAAACGCTTGTCATCTAATGTCATATTCATCTATTGCAGCAATTATCCATTGTACATGTCTATCTCAAGAACCTTTAATAATTGTAAATGTTCGATGCAGGTCAGGAAAAGTGCAGGCATGGCCAAAGTTTTCCCTGATGCCTTCCGCTTAATCAGATTTATTTTAGCAGGTAAAACTAACGATAAAGGGCAAAATGTCCTGAAATTCACCAAAAAGTCCGAAGTTTCATTTTCGGACGATTAGGCAGTTTTTCCAGCCCAATTTTGAATTGTCAAAAAAAATTAAACCGACAAATGGCCATTAGCAATGGATATTTATTTATACCATACTTCAATTCAAAAATTAAAGTTTCACAAAAAAAACAATCGAATTATGAAAAACCTACTAATCATTCTTTTATCGTTCTTGTCCTTCGGTACATTTGCTCAGCGCAACCAACAATTTAATTCGGAAAGTAAAGTAATGCACAAATATCGGGTGAGTCTGCCGACCATTATTTTACCCCAGTTAGCCACCAAATCCTGGAACGATCGGACACATACCCAGCACATAGAACTTCATGTCAAACGTAACCTGGATGATAAGAATATCATTGGGTTAAAGCTTGCCTCCTGGCGGCTTTTTCAACCTATGGGGATTCTTTGGTGGGACGGACTTTTGGATAAACTAGAAGCTGAAAGCGAATTCTACCCCGGACACGTGCGGGAAACAGGAATAGGATTAAGCTATCAACGCATGTTATGGAAAGGACTATTTGCTACTGTAGAAGTCCTGCCACAGTTTAAAACCTACCGGGATGAAGACAAAAACAAGTTAGGCAATGGCTTTAAACTGTATAATTCCTTTCATCTCGGCTATCATATTGCCTTTGGAAAGCAAAAGCAGTTTTTCATTGAACCCCAGATACATTCCCAATTTTGGGTTTTAGATACCAATACGCCTGAAGCATTTAAGCAGCTGGATGATCAATGGAGAGATTATTTCCTTTTTGAACCCAATCTCTACCTGGGATTCAAATTCTAAGCCCAAAACAGGAGGTGGTTGCCAGGCCATGGGCTTTGAGTTGGGGATACCAAAGGCAACAGCCCGGCAATCACCTTAAAAAACCTTCCACGATTAATGAGATTCAACCAATATACGGTCCAAAGTTATCTGCTATTTGCAGGCGTCACGGTGCTCACATTCTTGTTGCCTTTGATAGGAAGATGGGTCGAAGGTATCACCATACTTTCTTCACTCCCAGAAATGGTCAACAGGCACCTGATGTATCAGCCCATTACCTTACTCATCTGCATGGGATTTCTTTCGCTCCTCAGGACGAGACGGCCGACGATATTTAACGCATATTTCCAAAAGGGAAACATTGCCGCAGCGATTACCCCGGTACCTGCTTTATCTATCAATCCCAAACCAGGTAGAAACTGGCTTCATGTAGGACGGGATTTCGCCCTGGTGATTTCAGTGGTAACAGCCATCATCATTTACCTGCAGGTAATGCGTGGGGAGGGAATGAATTACGATTTATTATGGAAGATCTTGCCATTCAGCTTGGTATTTTCTGTCACCAATTCGTTCATTGAAGAAAGCATTACAAGGGTAGGGGTTATTGTGGCCCTGAAAGGAGTTATAAGCGAAGGTTGCTTACCATTTATTTCGGCAGCGATCTTTGGCGGTGTGCATTACTGGGGGAGTCCCGGAGGTATAGCCGGCGTCCTTGCGGCAGGATTTCTTGGATGGTTACTTACCAAGTCCATACTTGAAACCAAAGGCATCTTTTGGGCCTGGCTGATACATTTCCTACAGGATGTGATCATATTGACTGGCACATTTATGCGTGTATAGATCTTCATCACCGAAATTGAATCATGGTTTAACAAATGATTATTTAAAGCAAAAAAAATGTGTCGTTTCCCCTCGTGAAATTTTCCAGAGATAGAAGAGGGTTGGTATTCATACAAACACCAAAAATCTTTAAAATCATAAATAGATTTTCATAATTTAAACAAATAAATTAATCATTAACAGGCATAGAAATGATGAAACCCAAAATAGCGATTAAAATAATGTTTTGGATGCTAGCAGCAGTCCTGCTTTTCCATCTGAGTATTCTTCTAAAAATTGTTCCCTATGAAATAACCTGGGGAGGAAGGCTAAGGGCATACTACGAAAACAAACAAAACCGAACAAGCCTGTGAGCCATCGCTTGGAATGGCGTATTTGAAAACGAGTTGAACAATTGCAATTGCAGCGCTTATCCAATATACTAATTGAGAATGCATACTAACACCGAGTAAACCAAGTACTGATATGCCGATGCAATATATAGTATTGTAGGTGTGAGATTCTTCGAGAGGAATAAGTTCTTCGTTTTGCTTCCAATGTCCTCAGGGATTAAGCTTTCTTTCTTTATTGGGAAATCCAAAGTAACAATCGAGACCAAGATTTCTCAAATGGTCATTTACCACATAATGTTTGAGAAGAAGCTTTCTCAAGCATAAGGGAAGCCATCACATAACCTGCGATAGGGTAAATCCCCTTCCGGACACTCTTTTCTTTTAGAACGTATTTTGAAAAGACGTATCTTCTTTCAGAAACATTACATTAAAACTGGGCCAGTTTTTCAAAATCTAAACCACCAGTCTATGGTTGCACCTTAGCCCTGTGGGAAAGTAATTCCCCAAGCGAAACAAGTTGGTATTCTTTCCTTATTGAATCTTTCATCTCAGGAAACATGTCTATGAATTTCGTATGAAATTGAAGCTTTCCCTCATTCACCATTTTCATGGCAATAAAGGAAGAGATAACTTTTGAGTTAGAACCTAAGTGAGATTTATTTTTAAGCACCATTTCTTTGTGACCATTCTCCTTTGTCGGTCCTTGAACGCTATAGTTGCAGGTATCTGATTTGATAACACCTATAGCCATGGCAGGTATGGCATATTTCACTCGAATTTCTGCTGCAAGCCAAACCATAAACTTATTTGATCTGCGAAGTGGTGTTAGAGGGATTGAATAAGGAATACATACCGACGAGAAGAAATGTTTTTACTTTCATGATGCAATTAGTCGTTCATTTTTTTATCTGATTCCTGATGCCTGGAGCCATGTTTCTCATTGATATGATCTACTTCCCAAACAAAATGTGATTTTAGACGATGTATGCCATATCTAGGAGCTATGTTGTCTTGACCCATCATAGTGAGAAAAAATTCTATAGGACCATAGGTCTTGGATGATGTAAATAGCTTCATCGTTGGTATGGTTAGTTTTCTGATCCAATCAGGGAGGTGAACGATTTTGATGGGTCTCCTCCACGTTTTAAGTGCCAACTCTGCAATTTCATTCTGAGTGAGAATATCTGGTCCCCCCACAATAATCTCATGCTGTTTAGTATCCATAGATTCTACAATCGCTTTTGCTAAATCAGCTCCATGAATGGGATTTAATTTGTATTCCCCACTTCCAAAAAGGTACACTTTCCCTTTTTGGGCCATATCTAGGAAATCCTTCATGTCAGAGAAGAAGCCATTTGGACGAACAATAAGGTAGTACAGCCCTGATCGCTTAAGTTCGTCTACGAATTTCTCCTTGGCTTCCATGATTTTTAGGTTTCGCATCTTTTCTCCGTTAATTACAGATACATAAATGATTTTTTTTATACCTGCCTTCTTCGCCTCATTTAGCAAATTCATATTGGCCTGATAGTCTACATCCTTGTAGGTGAGTCCATCTTTTTGTCGTGTAATGCCAACAGTGGAAATCAAAACATCAGCTCCTTTAAGTTTTTCTGTAAGTGTCGTTGGATTTGTAACTTCCGCCTTAATGATTTGCTCTTCCTGTAACCCTTGTTGCTCAAGCTTCTTGGTGTTTCTCGCTATTGCTTGAAAAGGGATTTTTTGATTTTGTAATTCTTTGACAAGATGACTTCCTAAGTACCCTGTCGATCCTGCTACTATTATCTTTTTCATTTTTTAAAAATTTGAATGATTAATTGCAAGTGTTTCTTAGAATTCGTTTTTCATGATGGTCTCCAAAATCTGGTTCCGTTGCTCATCTTTATCTTGCTCATTGCTAAGTAGGATAATAAGTCCATTGGATTCTGGAACTAGGGCTAAGAAGCTGGTAAACCCATCAATGTTACCACCATGATGATAGATCACCTGATTTTCAATATTCAGTGTAAACCAACCTGCACCTGGTGCATTGACACCATCCTGGCCAGTTGGTGCGACCAATACTGCCTCTTTCTCTTCTGCAGTGTAGTAATCTCCCAGCATGGCATCACCCCATTTTTCCAGATCCGAAATGTTGCTTTCGATTTCTCCTGCACTGTAAGCTATCTGCATTTGATAGGCTCCTACCTGCAAACCGTCATTATATCCTTTTGCTCTTTCTGCTCCAGATATTGCATCAGGGCCCTTTCCAGTATGGAGCAGGTTGAGTGGTACATATACCTTTTCTTGTAAGTATTCTTGATAGGTTTTTCCTGTGAGCTCCTCGATCAGAATACCCATGATTAGGTAGTTGGAGTTGGAGTAGGAAAAAAATTCTCCTGGTGTGAAGATCAATCCATCTTCTACTATTGATTCCATGATAATATCAAAGATTTCCTCCGCATCGAAGAAATAGTTATTCTCATCTGCAAAGGCTTTTACGGCCCCTACGTAATCAGGAATCCCAGAATGGTGCGTCATCAAGTGTCTGATGGTTATTTGGTCACCGTGAGGAAATTCGTCATCGAAATCGCTTAGCGGCTGATCAAAACTTTCAATCAGACCATCTCTTTTGAGATTGACTATCGCTGCTGAAGTGAAAGATTTGGTTACAGATCCAATTCGATAGATGAGTGAAGGATCATTTGAAATGCCGTTCGCTATGTCAGCCATTCCAAATCCTTTCCTTACTATTTCGTTACCTCCTTTGCGGATCAATACGCTTCCTGAAAATCCGATTTCTTCCAAGTATGCTTCGGCAGAAGTATACTTCGTTGGATTGGGTTGTGGATTGCTGTCATAGTCGCTGCAAGCACTCATAGCTGCTACGAGTGCTACTGTCATTAAAAGTGTAATTTTCTTCTTTAAAGTCGTCATTATTTTTCATTTTAAGATTGAATGATGGCTCAAAATTGAAATAACGAACTGCGCTATTCGTCTTGGATTATATGATGGGACGGCTAAATGAAATTCAGGAGTTTTCTGATTTGAGAAATGAATGATCAATCAGTTTTGACAATATTTTGAGAGGATTTGGAAATAGCATATGATGCCATAAGTAAATGACGTCCGGTTTTCCATTTGTATGAGATCTCGGACGATGGCAGTTATTCTAATAATAAAATTTGCCTTCAAAACTGAATTTAAAAGAATATGAAAAAGCTAGGATTATTAATAATTGGAGTCATACTTGCAATAGCTGTTTTAGCACAAGAAGACCATGAGAAAACGATCAGCAGAGTTGACAAACTGTTAGACAAACAACTCAAGAATGAAAACATACATAATCTGTTTTTGACTCTTTATTCTCCATCCGCAGATTTTGAGTGGCATACGGCCAAAGGAAAATTCAAAGATGGTGAAGTAGTTACAACTGAGCACCCCTTTTACACCGCAAGTGTAGGTAAGACCTTCACGGCCACTGCTATCGGTTTGCTGGTAGATCAAGGGCTTATCGGTTTTGAAGACCGAATAGCGCAATATTTGCCTGCCAGTATGATTGAAGACTTACATATCCTGAATGGAATCAATTACAAAGACTCCATTACAGTCACACATTTGTTGCAGCATACATCAGGACTGCCAGACTATTTTGGAGAAGAAACGCTAGATGGTTCGCCCAGCATGTTTGATTTGATAATGATGAAACCGAATCACCTATGGGAGCCGGCAGAATTAATCACTTTTGCCAAAGATCATTTTTATCCGTCTTTTGCTCCAGGTCATGGCTACTCTTATACAGATACGGAATATGTGCTGTTGGGTATTATCATTGAAAAAGTTAGTGGGATAAGATTGCATGAGTTTTTTAATCAGCATCTTTTCCGGCCACTAGAGATGGATCAGACCTATCTCAATACACGATCAGAACCAAACAAACCCTCGCTGAAAATGGCAGAGATGTATGCAGATGACTATGAGATCAGTCAATTGAGAAGTTTAAGTGCAGACTGGGCAGGAGGGGCAATAGTTTCTACCGGGAAAGACTTGATCAAATTCCAGATGGCCTTAATGAATGGCGAATTGGTATCTAAAGAAACACTAACCACAATGCAAAGCTGGACTTATGAGACCAAAGGCATGGAGTACGGTTACGGTCTCCGTAAAATTGACTTTAAGGAGCTTTCTCCCGTTTTACCTAATTGGACGGTGATCGGTCACTCTGGGTTAAACGGCACTTCTATGTACTATTGTCCGGAGTTGGATATTTATCTCGCAGGTACTTTGAATCAATTGAGTGCTTCGAAGGATGCGGTCATACTCATGGTCAAAGTGTTGATGCTGTGTAAAAAAATATAATCAGAGGTGAGAAAGCTTAATTTGCTTTTTGCTTCTTCAGCCATGCTTTTGGAGTTACCCCGGTGTTTTTTCTGAAGAATTCATTGAAAACCGATTTGGAGGTAAAACCGCTTTCATAGGCAAGACCAAGCAACGTCAGATGGCTGTATTGTGGATCGATCGCTTTCCTTTGGAAATCTTTCAGTCGATAGCTATTCACATAATCATTGAAGTTTTTTTCAAGTCTTTCATTTAGTAACCATGAAAGTTTGTTTGGATGCAGGTTGATAGTATCAGCCAATGTTCTTAAGGTCAGTGAAGTATCGAGGTACTGATGTTCATTTTGCATTAGGTCTTCCAAAATATCTGTATAATGATTTACCTCTGCGGCAGCCATTAGTGATTTTGAAGTGGCGTTTTGCAGGATTTCCGGGTGTTCTAATTGATCATCCGGAAAATACTGGCTAACCAGCTTTTGATACTCCTGATCAGTTCGAAGGGGTGTTAAAAAGTTTTCATGTTTAAAGAAAACCACCTGTCCCATTTGCATACTTAATTTCATTTTAAGCATGTCTAGCGCCTCGGTGGATGAGATCTGAGCCATCAGATACAGGTCATATGCCATCAACGGTCGAGGTTGTACTTCTCCCAGTTTTTCTATCATTGCTCGTACTGCTGATTCTTTGATTACTTCATCACCATGAGTCAGATGAAATAGCATCAGGTATTGCGCTGGATGTTTCAGATCTGTGCGAGAATCAATCAACTTTTTCAAAGCCTCCAGATTATGTTGTTGAATGCAGCAGGCTAACTTCAGCTGGATAGACAGTGCAAAATCCGGATCAATTTCTAAGGACTTGTTCAGGTCACTTTGCGCTAAATCATACTGTTTTTGCTGATAATATATATTGGCACGGGTATAAAAATGATTAGGGGAGAGAGGATTGTGTTGGATGCTGGTATTGATAGATGACAGAGCTGCATCGAAATCACCAAGGGCTGTAAGCAATTCAGCAAGACATTCATGGACATCCGGTTCATAAGGATCCATTTTCAATGCTTCCAGGATCAATTTGTTGGCAGCATGATAATCCCACAACCCCCAAAATTCATGAGTAGCCAGACTGTGGTAGGCATATACAGACTTTGGTCGCTGACCTTCGCCACCTTTCTGGAAATAGCTTTCGGCACGTTTAAATGCATATTCTTTTTCCATAGCACCCCAGGAGCCAAGCAGACTATAGCACAGACCTGCACCAAAAAGTGACATCTCAAAAGCCGGGTCGAGTTTTGCGCTTTGTTCAAAAAGCAAGGCACCTTTTTGAATATCCTTGAGGTTCCATCTTTTAAGAAAAAACTTTGCTTTTAAAAAGGTGTCATAAGCATCAATACTTTCCGTGCTGGGCGTGACAAGATGTTCGTCGAGCTCCAGGTGTCCGTAATTCTCCCTTATGCGCTCTGCAACTAAGAGACTGATTTCATCTTGTAAAGCAAAGATGTCATCCAATTTTCTATTGAAATTCTCAGACCAGATCTGAAAGCCATTGTCCGTTCTTATGAGCTGGGTCGTGATTCGAACCTGGTCACCAAACTTCCTCACACTCCCTTCCAGAACCAGCGATACACCCAATTCATTGCCGATATGGCGGACATCTTTTTTGATCTCCTTGAAAGCAAAAGAAGAGGTTTTGGCGGCTACTTTCAACCCTTTCACCTTGCTCAGTGCAGCAATGATTTCCTCCGTCATACCATCTGAGAAGTATTCGTTTTCCAGATCTGAGCTCAAATTCTCAAGAGGGAGTACGACTATGGATTTTTGGTTGATCAATGATTTGTTAATAAGTAGTTAAAATAAGGTATTTACAGCCGTAATAGCAAGGTGGTAGGTGAATCTCTCATGAAAGACCTTCTAAAAGGTTTTAATATTCATCAAAAAGTCCACGATTTCATTTTAGGACGAATGCACTGCTATTCCTTCCCATTTTTGCATGGTCAATCACAATTAAAAGATTATGGATTGACGTGAAGTGAATCCTCCAGCAGGCCAAGCTTCAGTCAAAATCAAAAACTTAAACCATTAAACAATCAAATTTATGAAAATGAAAATTAAAACTTACCTAATATTAGCGCTGACCCTTTCAATTGTGATCAGTGCTTGCGAGCAGGATGCAAGCGAAATGGGTACATTAGTGCCGAAAACGGTAACCAATGACCCAACACTTCCAAGCTTTACCTTGTCAGATGGTACCAAGCTCCACCTCGAAACGTTTGGAGATCCAACAAAACCTGTTTTGATCATCCTGCATGGAGGCCCGGGAAACAGCTATAAACCTTACCTGGCTTGGCAACCCTTAAGTGATAAATATTTCATGGTATTTTGGGATCAGCGTGGAGCAGGTCTGTCTGAAAGAGTGCCCAACAGTGAGTTAACGGGACCTCAATATCTCAAGGACCTGGATGAAATAGGCAATCATTTCAGCCCCGAACGAAAGTTCTACCTCATCGGTCACTCTTGGGGAGGAGCTTTTGCTGCCTACTATGTGCAAAATCATCCTGACAGGGTAGAGAAGCTGGTATTGATGGAACCGGGTCCAATGAATAAACCTGCCATGGAAAATACCACAGCAGCTGCAGTTGATTTCTTTAACAAAGATTTGCAGGCCTTCCTGAATAATTCCGATTATCTGTTTCCTGGCAATGATGAAGCTGGAGATTACTTTCGAATGACCAGCAAGTTTGAACGACAAAGGATAGAATATACTGACACCAGGCAGGGATTCAGATGTAATTATTACCTCAATGACTGGAGGGGACTCTGGGATAAGTCCTACACCGCAGACTTTACCGACGGAATCAAAGAAAACTTTGCAGAAGAAGTATTATTTATTTCAGGATCGACCCAACGGCTCGGTGTAGCTTACCAGAGAGAGTTTCAGGCCCAATATTTTATCCTGTATGAAAATGATGTATTTGTCATTGAAGGGGCGGATCACTACGAGATTATTGACCATCCGCTTACCCTTCCTAAAATCCGGGCTTACTTCAATCAATGAATCAAATAAACATGAAAAAACTATTAATCACAGGGATGTTGCTTGTCATCGTACAGGTCACAAATGCCCAGCATATCAATAACGTCTTTGCTTTTAGAACAGAAAAGAAGCATTCGATGATGCTTAATCTTGAGTTTGATCCGGCGCTCTTTTGGGGGATTACTTACAACAGAAGCTTTAATGTCAGGCTAGGTAGCTTCGAAAGAAAATTGACAAGTCAGATCGGATGGAAGACGTTTCAGTTTAACTATAACGACCTAAACCTCAATTTTCAAACTACACTTTTGCATCACCAGGCTAAATCAAATGTCATTCTCAATTTTGGGGCTGAAAATAAATACCTTGAAAATAAGGTTCATCAGGCCAACGTTTATAACTGGACAGTAAGTATGATGCCAGGATATTTTACAGAGCGATGGTATTTTGGTACAGAGTTACATTATAAATGGCTTTTTAAAGTGAAATATGATCATACAGATTTTTACAGGGAGGTCTTCCCGCAGGTGCAGAATGGTTGGTATTCTTATAAAAATACCTACGGATATTTATCACTCAATGCCGGCGCAAAGTTGAGTGAAAATGTGGATGTTGATTTTAGAGCTGGTTACCGGTTTTACTACGACTTCACGAATTATCAACCATACATTCAGCCTTACTTTACCAATCTTGCCTTTAATTTCAGGTTTTGAGGTAGTTTGAAAATCATAAGTATGACAGGATCCAATCCCATTTTATCCTTATTTCCGCTGCGCTACTTCCTGAATGAAGTACTGGAGCTGAGCTGTGAGCCAAACAAAGCGTTAGCAAGCAAGTGTATCACAGGCAAAAACCTAACGCTTGAGAATGGCGTATTTGAAATCGAGTTGAACAATTGCCTGGATAACGAAATTTTGAACGACAAGCTTTGGACTGATCATCAGGTCTTAGCCTGAAAGAGCATTGGGGAAACTATTAATAGCCGTTTGGTCAGGTAACGGCAGAGCGCAGGGTTTGTCCGATGGCCGAGCGGCTTTCCCGTATCATGATTATGTATTTGCCTTAACATAAGATCGCTACCGATATACAACTCAGCCACGCTAGAGCCAACACACAGTTATATATCTGATCTTATGTGTAAATACTCGCTGTGCTCGTAATACGGCAAATCCATATATTTGTTATATAATTTATATTATGTTAAATACTGATGATCCCACGCCATCCCTTACTAATGAAACCTGCATTATATAATGGTACACTTCCGGTCCCTTCTTTTTGTTCCGGATATCGCATTAACCAATCGGTATTCTCTATTGATACGCCTGGACCTATAACCTCTACAATTAACACCTCCCCAGGGTGTGTATTGTGTTCCATTCCACATTTCATCTGAATAAAGTCTTTTTACACTAAAATTCCTTTACCGCTTGTCTGACTGTACCGGGTTGTTTAAATTACCAAAACAATCAAAGAAAATGAAAAATTACGTTAAGAATGTCTGGATGTATCACTTGATTGCCGACGGTCCTGCGTTGATTTTTATTTGGTTTTGGGTAGAAGCCGGTACACCGGGATCGATTTCTTTTATACTATTTGCCTTTATCTATCCCTTCTTATACCGACCTGTGGTGGATTATTATCGTTTACTGGCCCTGGAGGCCATTGAGAAAAAAGACTTTCCGAAAATGTGGAAATGGGCTGGCTTCTATCGGTTCAAATGGTATAGCAAGCTGATGTTTGGCGTATAAGCCCCTCGCACCACCTTTATTTGTGGAAATCCGTCTAGCCCCTTTTCCTCGTGTACCGCTTATCTGTTTACCGGTAGCTCCACCAACAGCCCCAGCTCCCCTATCCTATTGCATTTCAACTAACAAGTACATTAGTTAAGCAATAACGAAATAGATTACAGTACTAAACGTATAAAAACAAAGAGATGAATACACTAGAAATCCGAAATTAACCCGGGTAAAAGAAAATACCCCGTTGGGAATAGGCACTTTTTTCCGTTTCCGGTATATTTACCAATAAATCTAATAAATTCGTTAAACTCATGCCATCCCGTTTTACCCCCAGCCTTTGGTTACGCTTTTTTACCGGTCAACTGTTGTTCCTTTGCCTGTGTGCCGCTGCGCTAGCGCAAACCGAACCTGCTGCGATCCTGCTTACCTGGCTGCATGACCCTACTACGACCATTAGCATCGACTGGCATACGCTTCCGGAGAGCGAAGCACTGGAAACGCTTACCTATCGCTCTAAAGGCACAAGCGAATGGCAGACCGCAGGGGCTCAATCCTTTCCTTTCCCCCATTCGGATCGGCAGGTTCACCGCATCGAACTGAGCGACCTGAAACCCGATTCGAACTATGAATTTCGTGTAGGGGAGTTCCAACGGGTCTACTCCTTTCGCACCCTTCCGGCCAAAGACCACCGCCCCCTCCGCTTTGCTGCCGGCGGGGATACCTCTCATGGGGAGCTATTCCGCCAAATGAACCGCGCCGTCATGCATTACGATCCGGATTTTATCGTCTGGGGCGGAGACCTGGCCTATGCCAATGGAAACAAGGAAAACGTAGGCCTCTGGTACCAATGGTTTGATGGAATCCGGGAAACCCTGATTACCGAAGATGGACGCGTGGTGCCCTTAGTCGTCGGCTTGGGTAACCACGATGTTATCAATCACCACTACCCGGCCTCGGAAAGCAATATTGACAAAGGTATCGGCATGCCCGCATTTATTGCGACGGTAAAACGAGGCGAAATGGAAGAACCTACCGATGCCATGCGCTTGGAAAAAGCCCCATTTTTCTATCCCCTTTTTTCCTTTCCCGGGCAACCGGGCTTTGGTGTGCTGGATATCGGAAATTACCTCAGCCTGATCATCCTGGACAGCTCCCACAGCAATCTGATTAGTGGAAGCCAGACGGACTGGCTTAGGAAAACACTTCAGGACCGGCAGGATCGGCCGCACCTGATTCCAGTCTACCACAAACCAGCCTATCCCTCAGGCCGGGTGGAGCCTGGAGGAAAGCGAGTTCAATTCTGGTCCGAAGAAGTACTCGATAACTGGGTTCCGCTGTTTGAGGAATATGGGGTTCGGGTAGCCCTGGAAAATGACGACCATACCTATAAGCGCAGCTATCCGATAAGAAACAATTCCATCCATCCCAATGGCATCGTTTACCTGGGCGATGGCTCCTGGGGAGTGGAGAAAAAGACGCCTAAAACCCCGGAAGAAGTCTGGTACCTGCGAAAGTCCGCCATGGAAAATTCGGCCATTATCGTCACCTTGCAAGGGCCGCACCAGCATTTTTTAATGATTAATGAAAACGGTACCATCATCGACGAGTACCCGGAAACCTTAAAGGTGACTCCCTAAATTGCTTGCTGTTCAACCCCTTCCGGGCTTGGAAATTATCAAGGACTTTGCTAGCCATGGGTTTACACCCAGGGATATTTTTGTTCAGGCCCTTCAGGCCTGGTAATAGGCTTCAGCCTTTTCCAAAACTGTCGTTATTAACTCTAAAGCCTACTAAGCATCTGTTTATCGATGAAAAAATCATTTCCATTACCAATTAGAAAAGATATAAATAAGCGGTCAGCTCCTCCATGGTTACATGTTAGCTGGATGTTAGCCAACTCTGGCTTGATATCCACGGTTAGTATTGGTCTGCCCCTTCAGGCCTGGAAGCGGGGTCAAAATCTTATTCCCGTTTTCTATCCCTGCTTTCCACCATTTCGTCACTTAAATTTGATTGAAATTTCCGCGTAGTTTATTCTTGTGTTATAAACAATGCTTCCGGATACTTGCCAGAAAGAAATGACCAAATCCGATAACTTTACCAATTACCATGAGCAAAACTACCAAGAGAACCTATATTGCGCTAATCCTCGCCGGGTTGTTATACAATATCTATTTGACCTGTGACGCATGTGGTGAGGCCAGGCAAATCATCCCAACTCACGCCGAGTTCAGGGTTTTTGGAATACATGTATATTTTTAAATGGAATACGAAATGAAAAACAAACCGTTAGCATTTTCGGAAATAGAATGGTGGGCTGTTACCTTTGTATTCCTGATCTTGGTATTGTTCAATCTTTTGAGTACCGGAAACATGCAGTACCAGGTTGCCCCCGGGGGGTACTTTGCCCGGTTTTTCATTCCGCTGATCCTGTTTTTTGTTTTTTACCTGATGCACCGGGTCCTGATTCCCCGGTACCTGCGCACAAAAAAAGAACGTCCCTTTATCGGGTATAGCTTGCTCACGCTCTGCCTTTCCTACGCCCTCGTTACCCTTTTTTCCATGGGGGCGGGAATTACCCAGACGCCATTTACCCCGTATTTCTTCACCGCCATGGCCTTGTATGGAGGCTACCTGGTTTGGGTACTGCTGCTAAAGGAAGTTTTTTTACCTCCAAAAATGAATGACTATCTGACGTATAACCTGCTCAGATTGAGTAGCATATTCTTCTTTGTGGTTCTTTTTCTATTTAATTTCGACTTTCTGGTTTCTCGGGATATATCGGTGATCCTGGCGCTTTTTCTTCCAGCCTCCATTCTGGTCGTGTTATACAATTTCTTTTTGATCTACAGAATGCGCTTACAGGGAAAACACCGCGCCGCCCTTTGGTTCAATATTCTCCTAATGCTGATTTTCCCCGGCTTTATGCTTTTTGCAGGGCTCATGGGACGGGAAGCGGTTCTAGTTTTTCTTGGTTTGGGCACCGGATTGGTCATCCAGTTGGTCGTACTGCCCCTCTCCGACCTGGCTTTTGAAAAGTACTTTGGGATGAAAGGAAAAATAGCAACCCTTAGCCATCAGGTGGACCGCGGATCGGCCGACCTCCGTTTCCTCAAGTCCCAGATAAATCCCCATTTTTTGTTCAATGCTTTGAATACGCTTTATGGGGCTGCTTTGATGGAAAATGCCGAAAAGACCTCCGATGGCATCCAAAAACTGGGAGATATGATGCGCTTTATGCTGCATGAAAACCAACTGGACAAAATCCCCCTTCGGCGGGAAATCGAGTACCTGCGCAACTACCTGGACCTGCAGATGCTGCGCTTTAAAAAGGAGGATAATTTGGAAATTAGCATTAAATTGAATGAAGAACACTGCGAAGGAACCATTGCCCCCATGCTGCTAATCCCTTTCGTAGAAAATGCCTTCAAACACGGCATCAGCACAAAAAACAAATCCTGGATCAAGATTAACTTGCGCTGCCTGGCCGGATCGGTGCACCTGGACGTGGTCAATTCCCTACATCCGCCCAAAGTCCTGAAAGACCCCTCCGATGAATCCGGTATCGGTTTGGACAATGTGCGCAAGCGATTGCAGGTCCTGTATCCGGACAGACATGACCTGGCAATAGTAGCGAACGATACGGAACATTTTGTCCATTTCTCTGTCCAAATAGACTAAGCCGAAATGATGCATCAACGCCAATTTCTCTACTTTTTCTGCTGGCTGATCGGCGGAGTTTCCTGTCAAAATCAAACGAATAGAGCCGACCTATCTCCTGTACAGACCTATTCATTCGAGGATGCGTTACCGTTAGATATAAAGGATTTCGTTGAGAATCAACGTTATGTTCTTTTGAGCATCGAAGAGGAGGCTTTGTTTACGCGGGTGGATAAGTTGGTAGCGACCAATGATCAGTTTTACCTTTTTGATCATATCAATAGTTCCGGGGTATTGGTCTTTGATGCACATGGAACCTTTCTCCGTAAAATTGGTGATTTTGGAGAGGGTCCCTATCAACTAAACGGCATTGAAGATTTCCAGGTAAGGCCAAACGGCGAAGTATTGATTTTAGATGCACTTGAGAATAGAATCATTGTCTACTCTCCTGAAGGAAATTGGGTCGAGACTATTTCCATACCTGTGAATGCGGGAGGTTTTGTAGAAACAGCGACCGGCTGGCTATTCGCCATTAACAATGACAATCAAAATGATGCCATTGCGAATTATCCCAAAGTTGGGAGTTTTGATACGTCTTTTACGTTAGACAGTTTGTATTTTGGCTACAGCGCCATCGGAGGGAATACCAATGTATATTACCATGCAGGACTATTGTCAGAAACTTCTGGATACATCGTATACAATAGACCTCCGGACGATACCATCCGACTTTTTTCCGAGACGAGAAAACTAGAAAAACAAATTTTAATAGACTTTGGAGACAGTAAATTGCCGGAGCATGTGGTCAATGATATCACACTTGCTGATGAATTGAAAGAAAAAGGGCTAAATCACCAATACCTTCAATTACCTGTTAAGGTTGCCAATAATTTGATTTTGGGCGTGATTGTTAGTACGAAAAATGATTTCTGGACATTTGCTATTCATTTAAAAACCGATAAATTACATGTTGATAAAATTGACTTTTCTGACGTTCATTTTCCTTCGTTGATCCTTCCCACAGCGATTACTCCCTCCGGGGAAGTGGTCACATTGATCGAACCCATTTCATTCGGGTCAGATACTCAGCCAGAAAACTATCCGGAGGAAGTAATCAGTCATTTTGAAAATGAAGGTTCCGTGTTGTTACTGCACAAATTGAAATCCAACTGATATGCTCACAGCTATAGCAATAGACGACGAAAACATGGCACTGGAAGTCATTAAATCTCATGCGGAAAAAGTGCCCTTTCTGGAGTTAGAGGCAGTTTTCTCGGATGCCATTACAGGCTTTGACTTTCACAAAACCCAACCGGTTGACCTGATTTTTTTGGACATCAACATGCCGGATATTTCCGGAATTGATCTGGCGGGCATGTTGCAAGCTGAAACCATGGTGGTATTTACCACGGCCTATTCGGAGTATGCAGTCAAGGGCTTCGAGCTCAATGCGCTGGACTACCTGCTCAAACCTTTTTCATTGAGCCGTTTCCTGCAAGCCTGTCAAAAAGCTCGCGACTGGAAGGAACGGCAACCTGCAGCAGCAAACGGACATGTATTTATCAAAACCTCCGAGGGCCAAATCAAGCTCCATTTTGCAGACCTGCTGTTTTGTGAAGCTACCGGTAACTACGTGACCTTGTACCTGGAGGGGGAAAAGATCATCACCCGCATGACCTTTAAAGAGCTGGAAAAGTTACTTCCCTTCCATTTTGTCCGCACCCATCGTTCCTTTATAGTCAATAAAAACCGGGTAGAAAAGATCGAAAAACACCAGGTGCAACTTGGGGAATACACCGTTCCGGTGAGCCTCTCCTACGGCGGACTTTTGTAGTGTTCTTTTTCAACTAGTTCGCACGAGCAAAAAGTGGTTAAAAAGCCAACCATAACTAATTCCTCCTTTTTAAGGGGGAAAGGGGAATTTTTTCGAGCAGTTTGAATAAAACGGATAAAAAAAAGCAGGCAGCCCCAATCCCTGAGCAGCCTGCTTCTTTCTCGTTTGTGTTACTATTCTCCCGCTTCCATGGGATGTTCCTGAAGCAATTCCGCCGGTGAATAAAATCCTTGTTTTCCTTTGGTAGCTTCCCGCACTTCAGCCACTTTTTCCGGTTTGATAGGGGAAGATTCGTTACCGAAGCTATTTCGAACGTACGTGGCCACAGCGGCTACTTCCTTATCGTTTAGCATACCGGCATAAGGGGTCATGGGAACCTGACCGGGATATTCCTTACCCAGTACTTCAATGGGGCCCATCAAGCCGTTGAGGATGATTTTTACCAGGCGTTCCTCGCTGCCATTTACCCATTTGGTGCCCGCTAGCGGTGGAAATCCGGAAGCAGTCAATCCTTTGCCGTCAGGTTGATGGCAGGTGATACAAAACCCTTCCCGGCTGTAAATGGCTTTACCCATTTGGAAAAGCGTCAGGTCCTCTCCCTTCAGGCGGCTGTTGGAAGCTTTCTCTTCCTGAGCAGCTTCCTGAAAGACGATGCTGCCATCCGGATTTACGACCATGTTTTTCACCGACATATCGTTTAGGTGGGCCAAAGCCGTTTCAAACGGACGTTGCATCCATATATCCTTGGGATGCTCGTCTGCCACTTCCAGGATGGCCAATCCGTCTTCCTTGTCCAGCCAGGATGCCGCTACGATGGCTTCCAGTCGCACCCTTCCGTGAGGATCGGCCGCCGCCGTTTTCAGCATCTCTACCTGATCGGGTACCTGATGCCCGGTATAGCGAAGAATTCGTGCAACAGCGGCCCTTACCCTGTGGTCATCAGAAGTAAAAAGTGTTTTCATCAAATCCTGATCCACTTGATTCAAGCCCCAGCTTACCCACAGCGCTTCCAGCAGGTGGTGTTCGTACCGGGGATCGTTCGCATCCAGCGCGCTAATCCATTGCTGCATTTTTTCCAGTACCTCTCCTTTGTCCCGGCCACGCAATTCGGCACGGGTGCGGTACCTGGCCCTGAATTCTGGCAATTTGAGGTTGTCCAGCAAGGTTTCAATCGGCGCATCGGCTATTTGCGGAGGCGTAACCAAGGGTCGGGAAGGATAGGTGATTCGGTAAATCCGTCCGTGCACGTGATCCCGCAGCGGGTCTCGGGCATTGTGTTGCATGTGACCGACCAGGATATTGTGCCAGTCCACGAAGTAGAGCGAGCCATCTGGAGCAAACTCCATATCTACGGGTCGGAAATTCCGATCGTCGCTTCGAATCAGGTCTACCCGGTGCTCACTATCGTAACCGGTACCGTCTTCCATCATTTTGTGCATTTTCATTCCCAGAAACCCGATGGTATTATTGATCAACAAGTCTCCCTGGACTTCCTCTGGAAAATGCCGGCTGGAGACAAACTCCAGACCCGAGGTAGGCCGTACGCGGTGCGCGTCTTCAATCAGGTTGGGACCTTTGTGGGTACCCTCACCGTAACGGGGCTTGATGGACCCTGGCATCATCCACCGTACGTCGGGTCCGGAGGTCTCTGCAAAGAAGTTTTGCCCCCAGTCGTCAAAAGCGATACCCCAGGGGTTGGGAATGGGCAGTTGAGCGGTTCTCTCCAGGCGCCTGCGGGCGGGATTGTATCGATAAAATCCACCATTGGTCGCTCGAACAGGTCCGTAAGGGGTTTCCACGTTGGTATGTAAAAACACGCCTTCACCCATGTAGATGGCTCCGGATGGATCAGCCACAAAGGCAGAAATATTGTGGTGGGTATCGTGGTCGTCAAAGCCGCTGAGTAGGATTTCGCGCTCTTCGGCATAATCGTCTCCGTCCTTATCCCGGAGAATGATAAGGTTGGTACCCTGCGACAAATAGACCCCTTCCTCGGCGATTTCCATTCCGATGGGCAGATGCAGGCTGTCTGCAAAGACAATTTGCTTGTCCGCTTTCCCGTCATTATTGGTGTCTTCCAGGATAAGGATCTTGTCGTTGGGCTTGGGATCTCCGGGTTTGTAATGTGGGTAACTAGGCATCACTGCCACCCATAACCTGCCTTTCGTATCAAAGGTCATTTGTACCGGATTGGCCAAGTCGGGAAACTCCGATTCGGAAGCGAATAGCTCGACCTTATAGCCCTCGGCTACCTCAAATTTTTCCAAAGCGTCTTCCCCGTACAGGTATTCCAAATCCCCGTTTTTCTCCGGGTTGTAGTTGGTTTCCACTGCAGGAAGCTCGATGGTATTCGCATCCGCAGCTGCCAGGTCAAACGATTCCCCCTGACTCACCTTCCAAATGGCCTGATCCCTGTTATCCGTCATTTGGCGGATTTTTTTCAGTTCGTAGGGATAATTATCCGGTCCGAAAGGATTGTACCTCCTGCCAAACACGTGTACCCCGTTCGGTATTTTGTAATCGTTGTGCCACATCCAGTTTTTTTCCAAAACCGCCCCACGGATGGCTTCCCGCCTGTCTTCGGCTACCGGCTTGTCGCTACCAAACAATTTATCGGTAAGGAATTTACTGAATTTCTTGTATCCGTCTTCGGTGAGTTGAAAGCCATCGATGGTCAGGTATTCCTCTGAATCGGCGTACCAGGAAGCAGAAGGATCAAATGCATTTACAAAGAGCACCTGATTGGCCGCAGCCACTTCCTGCATGGCTTCGGTGTATAGCTTCAGGTTGCGGTTTTCCGCTTCTCCATTGGGCAGGTCGTAGTCCGCGCTCAGGTTTTCAAAAGCGATCGGCGATACCAGCGCCAATTGAGGCGCCGCCTCTCCATTGTAAATGGTGTTTTTGGTATGGTTGATAAAGGCTTCCAGCTCCTGCTTGTACCGGTCCAAGCCCTCCTGTCCCTGAAAGGACTCGTTGTAACCAAAAAAGCCGACGATGATGTCCGCTTCGTGGCGTTTGATCCATTCGTCCGGGGATTCCAAATGCCCTTCGCTACCAGAAGGCGTGGCCAGTTCATCCTGAAACTCCTCTGCTCCGGGAAAAGCCCAGGGCGAAACCCGGCCGGAATGGGGTCGGAAACCTGGTGTATCGCCTGCATCACTCATGTTGCGGATATAGAGTAGTGAGTCGGGATACCGCACGTGCATTTCCGTCTCAAAGTACCCGTAATTCATCATGCGGGAACCCAGGTTGTTCCCCACAAGGATGATGTGGTCTCCCTTATTGAGGGCTAATTTCGGCCCCTCGGGTCCACATTGAAAAGCAAAAAAGGCAATTGCCAGCACCCATACGAGAGTGACTGTTCGTTTGAATCGATCTAAATTTAGTTTGATCATCAGTATCTGTTTAATTTGTAGTCGGGCTTTGTTTGAACCAATATTAACATAAATTTCCAATTTATCTTAAATAAAGTACACGAAATAGGAAATTCTATCCTGTACTGTCCTGTGGACTCCATAGATGGGCTTTGAGGCGGTGTGAAATTTAGGTTACCGGCAAAATCCTGCCACATTTCTTTTTGAATTTGGGCATTTTATACCTAATCTTAAGCTTTAATCCATGCTATGCAAACTAAGAAAATCGGCTTAATCCTCGGTCCAATCGCCTTTTTGGGTACCTATTTCTTTGCCTCTCCGGAAGGGCTGTCCGAATCAGGCACCTCCTTGCTGGCCATTACGTTTTGGATTGCCATTTGGTGGATCACGGAAGCCATTCCCATCGCTGCCACTGCGCTACTACCCCTGGTTATTTTCCCCCTCACCGGCGTCATGGGCATCAAGGCTACCTCCATTCCGTATTCAGATCCCATGGTCTTACTTTATATGGGGGGCTTTATGATTGCCGTAAGTATTGAGAAATGGAACCTACACAAGCGCATTGCCCTGCAGATCATTTCTTTTTTGGGCACGGACTTAAAAAAAATCATATTGGGATTTATGGTGGCCACAGCTTTTTTATCCATGTGGATTTCCAATACGGCCACCTCGCTGATGATGCTGCCCATTGCGATAGCTGTGGTGATGCAGGTCAGTCAATCCAACGAAGCGGTTCAACAAACCCTGGGACAATCGCTGATGCTTGGCATTGCTTACAGTGCGTCCATTGGGGGATTGGCTACCATCATCGGAACCCCCACCAATGTGATTTTGGTGGGGGTGGTAAAAAGTACGTACGGCATAGAAATTAGTTTCGGGGAATGGATGCTCATCGGCTTTCCCATTGCGTTAGGTCTGCTGCTAATTTGCTGGTACTACCTGGTAAATTGGGCCTTTCACTTTCCCAAAACCTTGAAATTACGCGGAGGTAAAGAAGAAATCAAACGGCAACTGACCGAACTCGGTCCCATCAGCAGGCAGGAGAAGCGCGTCCTTTGGGTGTTTATTGCTGTCAGTTTCTCCTGGATCAGCCGAAGCTTTTTGTTGCAGCAATTTGTTCCTGCATTGACGGACACCATTATTGCCCTGACCGGTGTTTTGCTACTATTTGTTATTCCGGCTGGTAACGATAAAAAGGAACAATTACTGGACTGGAAAGTGGCTGAAAAAATTCCCTGGGGTATTTTGATCCTCTTTGGAGGCGGTCTCGCACTCGCCGAAGGCTTTCAGGAGACGGGCCTGGCCAACTGGATTGGCGAGCAGTTTATCCAACTACAAAACTTCCCTTTCTGGTTGTTTTTACTTTTGATCATTGCTGCGGTCAATTTCCTCACGGAAATAACGTCAAACGTTGCTACCGCATCCATGCTTTTACCCATTTTAGCTGCCGTGGCGCTGGCCATGGGCGTGCATCCCTACGGACTGATGATCGGTGCCACCATGGCTGCCTCCTGTGCCTTTATGCTGCCTGTGGCAACCCCTCCCAACGCGGTGGTATTTGGCTCTGGCTACCTGACCATCCCCGTTATGATGCGAACTGGCTTCTTCTTGAATTTACTCTCCATCGCCTTCATTTTAATGCTAATATTATTTTACCTTCCCTGGATTTGGAACTTCAACATGCTTGTTTTTCCGGAAGGCTGGAAATAGACCGTCACGTGCACCGTTTTTACGGGGGAATCAGCAGCAAGTAATTCCCGTGTGGACTTAAAGCCCTCCAGGCAATCAGGTAAGCATCAGGACAGAAGCATCAGGTGCTACCACAGAAAAGCTTATTTGAGCGACCGACCGCAATCAAACAGCACCACCAAAGAAACCTGCGAAGAATAAAAATGCACAAAAAAAGGCTTGTCCAACGGTATGTGGACAAGCCCTTTGCAAATTCTAAAGCAATGAACGATTATCGCTCCAACCAATCGGCGCCGAGTTTGTCGGAAAGCTTCTTGTTGTATTCCTCCGCTTTCGCTTCGTTTTTCAATCGCGTGTGCATCTGGAATAATATTTCCATAATGTCGGTATTGTCTGGCTGCAATTCAGAAGCCTTGGTAAAGTACGGCAACGCTTCCTCATACAAGCTGTCTGCTTCGGCAAGCATGGTGTCTGATTTTTCTTCCCATTCTTCATCCGAAAGATTATTCACCTCAGTGATGATATTTCTGGCTTTATCCAGGTAAATTGCTCCTGCGTAGTAGTTTCCTTCAAAAAACTCGGCATCTGCCTCAACAGTACGCTTGTATTCCTCCAACGCTCCTTCCATGTCACCAGACTTCTCCTTCAAATACCCGTATCGCAAGCGGATAGCGGCATTGTCCGGATCGGTCTTCAGTGCCTCTTCAATGGAAGCCATCGCTTCGTCCATTTTGTCCAACTGAAGCAACAACTGAATCTCGAATTCTGCTAACCCCTTATCCTCTGGGTACAATTCCCTGGCTTCCTTGGCCAATCGATACGCCTCTTCCGGGTTATTTTCTTCGGCGCTGGCTATTTGAATAAGAAAATAATACGCATTTAGCTTATTGTAGTCTTCAATATCGAGTAAATGGGTGAAATACTTTTTAGCACCCCCGGTATTTCCGGTCATGTTTGCTGTATAACCCGCATTAAACACAATCGACGTATCGCTGGGATCTAAATCCGCTGCCAATGAGAAAAACTCGTAGGACAATTCCATGTCGTCTTCCTCGTACTTCTCGATCGCCTTGTTAAACGAAGCATTTTTTAAGCGATACACACCCTCTCCCTGAAAGTTTGCAGGCATATCGGGAACCACCTCCTTGAACAGGTCTTTACTCACGCTGCTCGTGGAATCCATGTTTTCCATTTCAAAAGTTTTCATGAAACTGGACTCGGCCTCTCTACCCAATGCCACCGTTTCCTGGGTATTGGAAGAATCGGCTTCAAACATCTGGGTTTCGATTTTGCCTTTGATAAAATAGGTCTCGGATTCGCTCCCGGTTTCTTCGTCCGTGATGGCGGTTTTGATATCCGAATATGCGGCTTCTATTTCGCCTTTTCTCAGGTTCTTTTCGGCGGATTTAACCACCTTTTTCTGGCCAAAGGCAACTGTCGCAGCAATGCCCACCAAAGCCAAAGATAAAATTAACTTTTTCATGTTCGAAGTGTTGTTCTTTTTTTGGTTTTACTTATGATTCAGTGTCGGAATTCGTTTCGTTTGCTCTATCTGGATTTTCTCCCGTTTCTACGTCTTCATCCAGTATATTTTCTATCTTTTCTACGGAGGAGATTTTGTCGCTGTCGTTGAGTCGAATCAACCGTACGCCCTGGGTGGCTCTTCCCATCACCCGAACTCCCGAAGCAGGCGTTCGAATGGTAATGCCTGAACGATTGATAATCATCAAATCATCGGTATCAACCACTTCCTTGATGGCTACCAAACCGCCGGTCTTCTCGGTGATATTCATGGCCTTTACCCCTTTTCCCCCACGCTTGGTAATCCGGTATTCCGATAAAAAGGAACGCTTTCCAAATCCTTTTTCGGTGACAACCAAGAGCGTGGCATCCTCTCTGTGAACACAAACCATGCCAATTACATGGTTGTCTTCTTCACCCAAATTGATGGCCTTAACGCCGGTAGCAGTCCTCCCCATAGGCCGGACGTTCGATTCGTGAAAATGAACGGCCCTGCCCGAACTGGACGCGATGACAATGTGCGAATCCCCATTGGTCAATTCCACATTCAGTAGCTGGTCGTCCTCCCGGATATTCAAGGCAATGATCCCGTTGGTGCGGGGACGGGAATATTGCTCCAGGGTGGTTTTTTTGATGATCCCGTTACGGGTCACCATCACGATGTTGTTGTTATGGATGTAATCGGCGTCGTTCAAATCCTTTACCTGTATGATGGACCGGATTTTATCTCCGGACTGTATATTCATCAGGTTTTGTATGGGCCTTCCCTTGGACGTTTTGCTACCCTCTGGGATGGCATAGGTCTTCAACCAGAATAGCTTGCCCTGATCGGTAAAAATCAGCAGGTAATTATGGGTGAGTGCCGTAAACAGGTATTCGGTATAATCGTCTTCCTTGGTACTTACTCCCCGCGAACCAACGCCTCCCCTACTCTGGGATTTGTATTCCGTCAACACGGTCCGTTTGATATACCCCTGGTGCGAAACGGTAATCACCACTTCTTCATTCGGGATCATGTCCTCGTAATTGAAGTCCTCGGCGTTGTGCTCGATCGTAGTCCTTCGGTCATCCGAGTACCGGGTCTTCATTTCCAGGAGTTCGTCCTTGATGATCTGCATGCGCTTCTCCTCATTGGCAAGAATTTCCTTCAGTTCTTCGATAAGCTTCATCAGCTCGTCGTACTCCTGCTGGATCTTTTCCCGCTCCATTCCGGTAAGACGCTGCAGACGCATATCCAGGATGGCTCGGGCCTGAATTTCTGATAACTCGAACCGTTCCATTAAGCCATTCCTGGCAGTTTCCGGATCCCGGGAATCCCGAATCAGCTGAATCACCTCGTCCAGGTTGTCAAGGGCTATCAGGTACCCTTCCAGGATATGGGCGCGTTTCTCGGCTTCTTTGAGTTCAAACTGGGTTCTCCGAATCACCACTTCGTGCCGGTGATTGACGTAATGAACGATCAGGTCCTTCAGGTTTAAGGTATACGGTCGCCCTTTAACCAGGGCCACGTTGTTTACGCTAAACGAAGTTTGCAGCGGGGTGTGCTTGTACAGGTTATTTAGAATGACATTCGGTACGGCATCTTTTTTCAGTTCGTACACAATACGCATTCCCTGTCGATCGGATTCGTCCCGTATGGCCACAATTCCATCCAGTTTTTTCTCATTGATCAACTGAGCGGTTTTTTCAACCATGGAGGCTTTGTTGACCTGATAGGGAATTTCGGTGATGACAATCATCTCCCTTCCATTCGCCTTGGTCTCAACGGATGCCTTTCCTCGGAGGATAATCCGACCCCGGCCGGTCTCAAAAGCGGCTTTGACGCCGTTGTATCCATAAATAATTCCCCCGGTAGGAAAATCTGGAGCCGTAATGTGCTCCATCAGCTCCGGGATGGTAATGTCGTTGTTATCAATGTAGGCGTGAATCCCATCGATTACTTCCCCCAAATGATGGGGGGCCATGTTGGTGGCCATGCCCACGGCTATTCCCGATGCGCCATTCAAAAGTAGGGCAGGGATTTTTGCGGGCAGTACGACGGGCTCCTTCAGCGTATCGTCAAAGTTCAATTGAAAATCAACCGTATCCTTGTTGATATCAATCAGCAGTTCTTCGGCGATTCGTCGCAGCCTTGCCTCCGTATACCTCATGGCTGCAGGATTGTCCCCATCCACAGATCCGAAGTTCCCCTGCGGATCCACCAACGGATACCGAAGCGACCAATGCTGGGCCATCCGTACCAGCGTCTCGTAAACAGCGGAGTCTCCGTGGGGGTGGTATTTACCCAGGACTTCTCCTACGATTCTTGCTGATTTCTTGTAAGGCTTGTTGTGGCTGACACCCAATTCCTGCATCCCATACAAGATTCTGCGATGAACTGGCTTCAAACCATCCCTCACATCGGGTAACGCCCTGGAAACAATGACCGACATCGAATAATCGATGTAGGCACCGCGCATTTCTTCCTCAATATTGATCGGGATAATATTCTCGTTCTCTCCTTGAGCCATAATTAAAATTTCTCGCTAATAACCTGCAAGATAGCAAAAAGAACAGGTTTAGAAAAATATAATTTTTCTAACATTTATGGAATCAGGTATCCAATTTATTTTCATGGAGTTAATGAGCAATTTTTTTTCAGAAAATTTGGAAAAGTAGGGAGCAATGCCCCGTATTGGACAGTTTTCTACCATTGACCTACTTTTCTGTGCTGCCTGTGCCAAATGGAACTTCCCCGGTATTCGACCCCATTGTGCAGGTGCTTCATAACTACCCGGCATCCCCCTACTTTGCAGCGCTTGGTACCGGGGAGATTCAAGGCAACCCCTACCTGCAAGGCATAAACTTGTTGCCGCAGGCTTTGGGATTCCGGAATCGCTGGATTGGTGTAGGTAAACGGCCGGAATTCCACGGCGGGTCGTACAAATACCTTGGTGTACTCTGAAAAATCGTACTCCAAGCGGGCAGCGAGTCCGTAATAGGGATCCGGAGCAGTAAGGTTGGGATCGGGGGATCTTCGGAGAAACAAGGATCCAAATTCTCCTTCCAAAATAAACCGCCAGGGGTATATCTGACGCGCCCGCTGCTTTAATTCGGACTGCATGTAAATGTTATTTTCCGAATAGTTCCGGTACCGCCATCGCAAAAACGAACCGCGTTTTCCGGCATCCCAGAGAATTAACCCTACCGTCCCGAACAATTTATCGTAGGTGTAGGCCTGATCCTGAAATTCAAACGTGTATCCAGAGGCGGTTAACGGAGAAATGCGGCCGGTCTCCCGGCCGTAGCCGGCACCGAATGTCAAAAAATCAAACACATTGACCCGCACGCCTACTGCCAAAGGAAAGGAAAGGTTACCGGCACTTCTGAAAGCGAGCGTGTCTCCGGCAGCAGGATCCAGTGCTCCTTCCGGATTACCGCTAATGGCATAGGCACCGGGCGTCTCACTAGCAAAGTCAAACAACTTTTGTTGGTACCCTGCCCCGGTGGTAAGTTCAAAGGAGAAATTGCTTACCATGTTTCGAAAAACGTTTCCCAGTTCGTTCTCGCTTTTTCTTCCCTTCAATTTACGTTCAATACCGAAAATATCTTCCTGCGCCACCGCAGGATGGAGAAAAAGAAGGCAGGTAAGCAGTCCACCCACAAAAAAAAGAAGTCGTTTCCAGGAAGCGTTCATACCAGTTTTTTTTTCTACTAAACGTAAAAAACAAAAAAACCCTCACATAACGAGAGGGTTTTTTTTGTTTTTTTATTAAAAATCGCGATTCTATTCGCTGGCATCTGCTTCTCCTTCTGCAGATTCGGTACTTCGCTTCTCTTTCAATTCGGCAATCAAAGTATCTACTTTTTCCTTGATCTCCGGGTTTTCTTTGATGGCTTTGTTGACCTTGTTGTACGTAGCTACACCCAACACATCGTCGTTTTTAATGAGGCCTATTTTCAGGTCCCTTACTTCGTTACTCAACGAACCCATAAATTCCATGATTGCTTCGTATGCCCCTTTTTCTTCGTCGGTGACCTCGATCTCAGCCATTTTTTCTTCGTCGTCCCAAGCATCTTTAATTTCATTGTACCGGGCGGCACCATCGATCACCTCGTTATCCTTAATCATGGATACCAGTTCCTCGTTTTTTTGCTCGTAAAACGCCATGACAGAATCTTCCATGGCAGCGAACTTTGCCAATTCTTCATCGGTAATTTCCTCTGCTGCTTCGTCCTGGGCTTGTGTGTGAAATCCAATCAGTCCAACCAATAAGAAAGCCAATACAAATACTTTTTTCATAATTTCTATTTCTGTTTATAAAACCCTTACTACATACGAATTAAATTAGAATCCACTTATTTCACAAGTTAATTCGCAAAAAATACGCCAATTTTTATGTGAACAGCTTGAATCTTACATTTAACCAATATTTTTTAGCTTTTTAATGGTTTCCTGTGGATTTTTTGAGGAAAAGACAAAGTTACCGGCGACCAAAATTGTTGCACCCGTATCAACTAGTTTCTTTGCATTCTCCATGCTTACTCCCCCATCGATTTCAATTTTCGCATGGGACCCCGTCTCAACGATCAGTTTTTTGAGCTTCTGAACTTTCGCATAGGTATTTTCTATAAACGATTGCCCGCCAAAACCGGGGTTAACCGACATCAGCAATACAATATCCACCTCCCGGATAATGTCTTCGAGCTGGGAAACAGGGCTATGAGGATTCAACGCCACACCTGCCCGGCAACCCAAATCTTTGATGGTCTGCACCGTTCGGTGCAAATGAGGACAGGCTTCCAAATGAACGGTGATGTGCGCCGCTCCGGCTTTTTTAAAATCACTAAGGTATCGTTCCGGAGTCACAATCATCAAATGTACATCCAATGGTTTTTTCGCATGACGATTGATGGCTTCTACTACCGGTAAGCCCATGGATATATTAGGCACAAAGACCCCGTCCATGATATCAACATGGATAAAATCCGACTCGGATTCGTTTATCATTTCTACCTCACGTTGCAAATTAGCAAAATCGGCAGCGAGCACGGAGGGGGCGATCAGAGGGTTCATGGGAGCAGGGAAGTTCGATTGAAAATTGAAAGTAACTGGTGTGAATCATTGCAAAAAAAAGAAAAATTATTTTCTTTTCCTTATTTCTTCCACAACTTCATGCGGGCAGCATCGGAATTGTCCTCTACCTCAAGCCAATAGATTCCCGGAATGAGGGTGCCCATGTCCACCCGATAAGGGTCTCGTAGAAATGGACGATCCAGGCGAAGCGAGCTGATCATTTTCCCTTGCAGGTCGTAGAGCGTCAGTTGGCAAGAATTTTCCTGCCCAAATTCCACAAAAAGTTCCTGGTCATCCAGCGGGTTGGGATAAACCCGGGAAGGTACATCGACCAACGTCCCCTCCTCCCCACCATACAAGGCCCTTAGGTAATTCGGAACCCCGTATCCCAATTCAAAATCCGGATTTTTCGCCTGCGACCCGCTTTGTATCAGGCGGTCTTTGAGTTCGGCACGTGTCCACTCCGGGTTGGCTTGCCAGAGCCCTGCTGCCAAAGCAGCTATCTGCGGTGCGGAGAAAGAGGTACCGCTGGAAAAACTGGTACCCTCAACCTGCCTCCAGAGGGTTACCCCAGATCCGTACGCCACCAATTCCGGCTTGATACGGCCGTCACTGCTAGGGCCAATGGAGCTAAATCCAGCCTTACTAAATCGGTTATTGATCGCACCCACGGCCAAAATTCCCCGGGCATCGGCAGGGACAGTGATCGTCTGCCAGCTGATGTTTCCCTCGTTTCCAGAACTGCTGACGACCAGTATTCCCTTATTGGCTGCCATACCGGCTCCAATCGATATAACGGCCGTTTCGCCATCGAGGTCCTCCCGGCTGTAATTCATTTCCGGGTCGTCAAATAGATTGTATCCAAGCGAGCTATTGATCACCTGTACGCCCAGACTGTCGGCAAATTCAGCCGCCCGCACCCAATTGTATTCTTCTATTCGGTATTCTGAATCCACGTCTTCGGTGATGCACAGCACGTACGATGCCGCGTAGGCTCCTCCTATCAACCGACTGGGATCAAAGGAGGCCAACAAGGAAAGGGCGCCTGTTCCGTGGGTGTCGGTCCGGAATACGTCGCCGGATCCAGGCCGTACAAAGTCTCGAGTGGCCAGGACACGGTTTTCGTTAAACAGATGCTGCAGGCCACCGATGGCATCGGTATTTAAAAAACCGGCGTCAAAAACGGCTATTTTGATGCCTTCCCCATTGAATCCATCCGCATGCATTTCGGGGATACCCAGAATATGATTTTGAAAATCAAAAGTCGTTTCCGAGGGAGTTTCCGCAAAGATGGGGTCGTTGCCCGTGTAACTTAGTGTTCCGTTTTGTCCATGTTGCTTCTCCCCACGGCCAACATATACTACCTTGGAAACAAAGGGCAAAGAAGCAATTTTCTCCACTGCTGCGGAATCCGCCGCTACCAGGGAGGCATTCAGCCATTTGGAATGGTATAGGATTTCCTGTACCTCGCCCCTTATTGCGGCAATGTACTTTTCGGAAACCGGGATATCTGTGCTGTCCAACGCACTGTTTTCCTTCGCTCTCCGCTCCAGGGACGCCTCACTTACCAATTCCAGCGGCCGGTTGAGGCTGTATCGATCGGTGGGTTTATAGCTGTAATGAACGGCATATCGGTCCTGACCCATCAGTTGGGTTCCGCTGCAAAACAGCACAAAAACACATGCAAACAAGCTACTCTTTCCCATGGCGGATTAGTTTTAAATGAGTAAAACGTCCCTCCTGAATGATTTGTTGTCCCAGGCAGTCGTTTCTGGAACAGTAGCGAAATACTTCGTAGTAGCTTTCTATCAGCCCAACTTCCCTGGCAAAAACCTCGTAGCGGTTGTCCCGAAGGGTAATGAGATCGTCTTCCTCGCTCTGCCGAATGGTCATCGTTTCCGGAAAATAGGTGTTTTCCACCAGTAGATCCCCCGCACTTTCGACGAAAAAGAATTTCGCAGGTAGCGAATTATAGGTGTTCCCATCCCAACTACTTTCCGCATGGAGGGGGTAAACCAAGATGATTTCCAGGAGGTTATTGTCTTGGCGAATCACTCTTCCTCCGGAAAAAGTCAGCGTATATGCCTTTTCATTATCCCAGATATTCCGATCTGCGGATCGCTGTCTTCGCACCCAAAATACGAGCTCGTTTTCTGCATTGAGGGTTTGATCGGTTATTTGATCCCGGTAAAAAAACGTCTCGGCTTCAAAATCATCTTCCCCAAAATACCGGGTATTTTCGACGCGGTATTCCCAGAAATTTCCAACAGCCAACGGTAAAAAAGTCGACGTAATCACCGAAGGATCTTCTCGCAACACCTCACAACCAATCGTAAAAATCAGGAATGGGAGAAAACAATACCTTTTATCCAAACCATTCATTCTCTATCTTTGAAATCCGTTGAAATTACACAAATAATACGCAAAACTGAAATGGCTTTAAAAACTTTTGTAAAGATAAGCAATGTAAATAATTTAAGCGATGCCAGGTATTGTTCCGGGATGTATGTAAACCTAATGGGGTTTTCGCTGGAGGAGCATTCCGAACACTATGTTTCGCCGGTTGAATTCAAAGAAATCACCAACTGGCTTTCGGGCCTGGAATACGTGGCGGAGTTTTCCCTGACACACCCTGACGAGATTTTGCAAACACTGACTGCCTACGAAGGCTTCAGCTGGATACAGGTGGAAGAAAAGCACCACCTGCAACTCCTGGATAATAGTAGTTACGGACTTATTTATCGTTATACCTTACCTGCTGAAGGCGACTGGGAGGAAATCTTATCCTTTTCCAAAAGTCTCGGAAAACAACAAATCGTACTCAATCTGGAGTCCGATTCAAACCGGGAACTTCAGGACGAGGATATCAAATCCATCCGCTCCCTGGCCCAAAATTGCGAGGTTTTGTTGGGCTTTGGATTTGATGCTGAAAACATCGGCGAATTGTTGGAGGCTACCGGAATAAAGGGCATCAGCATGAAGGGAGGGCACGAAATCCGGCCTGGAATCAAGGATTTTGACGAGCTGGCAGACATATTAGAGGCCCTGGAACTGGAAGATTAATCCGGGACGAAGGAGAATTCCAGGTATTTGATGGTTTCTCCTTTGTCCATAAATAACTTTTCGTAGCGCGTTTGGATTCCATGGTGCGCATCCTTCCATTCGGACGAGTAAAAATCCCTGGTCTGTCGCTTCACCCGAATATCGGAACGGCTGGAAAATAGTTCTTCGGTGTAGGTAAATAGCCCTGTGTTGTCCGTTTTGAAATGGATGTGTCCACCGGGATGCATGATTTGCTTGTATAGCTGCAAAAAACGAGGGGAAGTAAGTCGCTTTTTTTCGTCTCGATCCTTTGGCCGGGGGTCGGGAAAGGTTATCCACAACTCGTCTACTTCTCCCGGAGCAAAGGATTCTTCCAATCGTTCAATCTGTGTTCGCAAAAAGGCTACGTTTTCCAGCCCTTCTTCCGAGGCCTGAGAACTTCCTTTCCAAATACGGGAGCCTTTGATGTCCACACCAACGAAGTTCTTGTCGGGGTACCGTCTGCCCAAACCGACGGTAAACTCTCCCCTGCCACAGGCCAGTTCCACCACCAGGGGATGCTCGTTTTTAAATTGCTGGCGCTTCCAGTTCCCCTTAATCGTTTCAAAGATTTCCTTTCCCGGTTGCACCACATTTGGATTGACTTCGTTTTGCGCAAAACGTTCCAGTTTTTTTCTACCCATTTTTTTAAAGTCCGTTGATTTCTGCGACGACAAATGTACTGCCTCCGACGAAGATCAGGTCATCTGCCACGGCATTTTTTTTAGCAAATTCAAGGGCTTCGTTTACATCCGAAATAACCCTCCCGCTAAGTCCGTATGCCAGCGCTTTTTGCTGTAGCACATCGGCAGGCAGCGACCTTGGTTGATCCGCCTGACAAAAAATATAGGCTGCATCCTTCGGGAGCAATGCCAGAATCTTATCCACATCTTTGTCCCGAACCATCCCGAGAACCAGCGTCAACTGGCGGTAAGAAAGGTTCAAAAGCTGATCCAGGATTACCCGAAACCCATCGATATTGTGGCCCGTATCACAGATGATCGTCGGATTTTTTCCTAAGATTTGCCATCGGCCCTTTAAGCCAGTACTTGCCTGTGTGTTGGCCAGACCGTCTCGGATGGCTTCCTCCCGGATGCGTAGGCCCATGCTTTTCAGACTGTCGAGGGACAGCAGGATTGCCGGAAGGTTTCGGGCCTGGTAATCGCCCAACAAATCCATAGGGAGATCCCAGGTTTTCCCACCGACTGGTCGAATCTCAAAAACCGCCCGAAGAGGTAGCTGGCCGGCAACGATGCCTTTCGGAACCACCTCCATGTGCTGATCGGCGAATACTATGGAGGCGTTTTTTTGAGCGGCTGTTTGCCGGAAAACCGCAACCGTCTCTGACTGGGTTTGCCCAATGACGACCGGTACGCCTTGTTTGATAATACCGGCTTTTTCTCCGGCAATTTTTTCCAGGCTGTCTCCCAGAAATTGCATGTGGTCCATCCCGATGTTGGTAATGACACTGAGCAAAGGAGTCACCACATTGGTGCTATCAAACCTCCCGCCCATGCCCGTCTCGATGACGGCATAATCTACCGCTCCCCGGACGAAGTAATCCAAAGCCATGGCAACCGTCATTTCAAAAAAGCTGGGCTTCAACTCCTCCAAAAAGGCACGATGGGCTTCCACAAAGCGACATACTTCCGCCTCGGGTATTTCCTGTCCGTTGATTTTTATTCGTTCCCGAAAGGATTTCAAATGGGGCGAGGTGTACAGTCCGGTCTTATAACCGGCGGTCTGGAGTACCGAGGCCAGTGCATGGGATGTACTGCCTTTTCCGTTGGTCCCGGCGATATGAATGCTCCGAAGCGCTTGCTGGGGATTTCCCAACCGATCGCAAAGCATAAGCGTATTGCTGAGGTCTTTCTTAAAGGCCGGCGCCCCTACCCGTTGAAACATGGGCAAGGCCTGATACAAAAAGTCAAGGGATTCCTGGTACGTCATGGAGAGGGATTAATCTACCCGGATGATAAAGGTAATTCGACCGGTGGAATAATCGGCGGTGGGATTGTCGCTCTGGCGTTTAAAGGAAAGCCCGGTGACTACGGTACGGTAGTAATTCAACACCTCGTTACTAACGTTGTATTCAAGCGGGATAGCCTGAACGATACGCCCATTGTCGTTCACCGTTATCCGAAAAACAATTCTCCCATTTCGGTTGGATAGTCTGTCCTGAATCTGCGGCCTGGAAGCGAAATCCCAACCTGCCAAATCCAGGTTATAGCCCGCTCCGTCTCCTGTGTTTCCGCTTCCGGATTGCAAAATGGATCGACCATCCACGGTCCCCTGAGGATTGCCTTCGTTGCCCGGCTGACCGGAGCTTCCCTGGTTATCACCCGAGGAGGGCCGATTCGAAGAGCCGGTATTGCCTCCTGCGCCAAATATCGCCCGCTGGTCCACGGTCGGTTTCTTTTCTTCCACCTTCTCCGGCGCAGGTTCTGCTTCGGCAGGGGTTTCCGTCACGGGGGTTTCTGCGGGCCTTTCGGGGGTTTCCCTGGGCTGCTCGGCAGCGGGCTGAGGCTGTGTATCGGCCTTTACGGGACTGGGTACATTGGATTGAATTTCCTGCCGGGGTTGGCTCGGACTGGGTTGTGCCGGAGAGGGGGTGGATTCGGGAGGGCTGACGGGTACGATGTTTTCAGAAGGCTGAGAAGAAGGGTCACCCGGTGCGGGTGCCTCTTCCGACACTTCGGAGGCACTCGTGGCGGTGGTAGCTGCTTGTTCGTTATCCATGCCCGTATCGGAAAAGCCCAGATTCAATTCCAGACCAAACTGCGACATGGGCGGCACCGGTTGCTTCCACACCACGATAAAGTAAAATCCGAGCAGTATCAGCACGTTTAAAATAAACGTAATCAGGACTGCCTTTTTTTTGTTGTCCAGGGTTTCTTTTCGGTCTTCCCAAACTTCCATGGGTTACTGAAACGGTTTTGTTGCGATGGTGACATTGGCTTCCAGCGAGGCCGCTATCCCACCTACCTCTACCAAATGTTCTACAGGCACCTCTTTGTCGATATGCAATACTACGTACCCTTGCTTGTCTTTTAGTAACGCTGTCAATTCGTTTTTAATTTCATTTCTGCTCACCTGTCGGTCGTTGACGGCATATTTCAGATCTTTGGTAATGCTTACGGTTACCTCCTGCATCACGATATCCGAGGTTTCACTGGAGGGTAAGTTGACCGGCAATCCAGAGGGTGTAATAAAGGAAGAGGTAAGCATAAAAAAGATCAACAGCAAGAAAATAATATCGGTCATGGACGACATGCTGAATGCTGATTCGATTTTGTTTTTTGACTGAAGGCCCATGCTATTTCTTGTCCTGAAGTAAATCAATAAATTCGATGGTGGTGTACTCCATGTTATGTATCAACTTGGAAACCTGGGTTACCAGATAATTGTACCCCAAATAGGCAACGATACCCACCACGAGTCCGGTGGCCGTAGTAATCATCGCCTCGTAAATCCCGGTGGAAAGGAGTTTTGGGGAAACCATCCCCTCTTCCTGGGCTACGCCAATAAAGGCCCGAATCATACCGGCTACGGTACCCAAAAACCCGATCATGGGGGCGGCACCAGAAACGGTAGCGAGCAATCCCAGGTTTTTTTCCAGTTTATAGATCTCAATCTTTCCGACATTTTCGATGGCCACTTCGATGTTTTTTAAGGGGCTACCGATTCGCTCCAATCCCTTGGCGATCATGTGTGCGACCGGCGTTTCTTCGCCTTGGCAAATCAGTTTTGCTTGCTCAATATTCCCGCTCTGCACCATCATTTTGACCTGATCGATCATACCCTTGGGTGTTTTTGAGGCTTTTTTCAATGTAATCACCCGCTCGATAAAAATAAAGATGGCCAGTATAAAGAGCAGATACAGCGGAATCATCATGTAGCCTCCCTTTACCAATAATTCCAAAAGGCCAATGTCCGCAGAACCGGATCCCTCTAACAGGGCAAGTGAATCAACGGCCTGTTGGCCGTCACTGGTAGACAACGTTTGTGCTAGGATCATATTAATATTTCAAAACCCACAAGTTTTCATTATACGCTTCTTGAGAAGCCTCCCTCGCCTCAAGGGCCAGGTCTACATTCTCGTACTGCCCAACTGCCAGGCGGTAAAAATGAATGTCTCCATACGGATGAATCAAAAACGTCTGCAGTCCATCTTTATTGAGTTTTGCTGAATAATCTCTTGCCAGGTCGTCGTCAATAAAACTTCCCACGACCAAAAAATAACGGGCCGAGGTCCCACGTGCATCAATCTCCGTGAGCACGGGTTCGGTCACCGGGTCTTCTGCAACCGGTACTTCCTCCTCCGGCTCTACAGGGGCTGGCGGAGCGGGGTTATCCAGTACCGGTTCCTCAACTGCAACCGGAGTGTCGCTTGCTTGGTCGCTGGAAAAATCTTCCCAATTACCCCAATAATACGCCCCAAATCCGATGAGTAGAACCAAAAGTAAAATCCATACAAACGCCCAGTTGGAGGATCGGCTTTTCTTTTTCTCCGGTGCACTGGTTTTTTTTCCGCCCGTAGTGGCTGCGATCTTCGGTTTCGTTGGCACGGATTTTTTCTCCGCTGCCGGGGCTACCGGAGGCTTTTCAGCAGGTGCGGACTCCAGTGGGTTGATGGAAACCGGAGGCAACCCAAAGTCCTCATCGTTATCTGCTTGGCTGTTTTGATCCTTGGATTTATTTTCAGACATATCAAAAAAGATTGTTTCAATTTGCTAAGCTAAAGTAAAACGATCAAATCGGCAATAATGGCACCATATTTCCCGACCAATGACCCTGCTAAACCGACCTAAAACTTGAACCCGATACCTCCAAGAACCTGAATGGTTCGGACGGGATAGTAGTTAAACCGTTCGTAGCGCTGATTGAGCAGGTTGTTTCCTTTAACAAAGGCGGAAAACCGGCGGGTAAATGCATAATCCGCGTGCAGGTGCAGGTCCAGCAGGGGATCCAGTCTTCGTTCGGTGTCCGAAGCCAGATTGATGGCCCGGATACCTCCC
Organism: Cyclobacterium xiamenense; assembly: GCF_900109255.1. NCBI lineage: Bacteria > Pseudomonadati > Bacteroidota > Cytophagia > Cytophagales > Cyclobacteriaceae > Cyclobacterium > Cyclobacterium xiamenense. The sequence goes on from NZ_FNZH01000001.1 coordinate 1,020,140, forward strand.
ATCGCATGAAGGTTGGCATGGATGGTCCAGTGCTCATCCGGGGTAAAGGAATTGTTTATGCGGGCCTCCCACTCCGGACGGTGCCAGGCGGAAGCAATTTCATCCAGGGTGTATTGGTAGTAATGAAGAGAGGCATCGAGTCGATAGGCATTGTCGTAGGTATAGTTGACCGTACCGTGGTACTCCAATACCTTGGCGTTATTGTCGTAAATAAGCTGAAACCGGGTGCTATCCATGGCGTTGTTTCCAAAGAAATGCAAATTGGTAAAGTCCCCGTATTTGAAGCCCAGCTGGTAATTGACCAGATCGTTGACCTTTCCAGAAATACCTGCATCTACCTGAAAGTTCTGTATGGCATTCCGAAGCTGTTCGGAGGGACCCAGAAACGGATTTTCCTGTACGAAATCGTGATAGGTGGTTCGGTTGACGTCACCGGCATACCTACCGTAAATGCCAAACTCCGGCAGCAGGTGGTACGACAGAAAGACCGTCGGAAACACATAAAATTCCTTCAACTTATTCGGAACGATGTCGTTTTCGTGAATCACATTTGCCCCGATTTTTACCTGTAGTCCCTCGCGAATGTACTGGGCATAGGGATGCAATTTGAAATAGTTTCTGGTAATGGACTCGTAATTCACATCACTTGGGGAAGTAAAGGCCAACAGGGATTCAATTCCCCCATTTAGGTTTTCATTGGCGCGAAAACCCACGTTTGCGTTTACCAGGGCTTCGGTCTCCTGCGCTTCGTACCGATCGTCAAACAACCGCAACGAAAGGCTGGCTCCGTAGTTAAAGGGTTCCGTCTGTTCAATTCTCCGGATACCTACCTGTGTCCGAATGGTATGAAAAACCTGCCGAATCGTATCGGCAAGCACTTGTGTCTCGGGTTGGGGGGTATACCCATAGAAATGATAGGCATCTCTTTCGTAGCCAAACTTCCCGTAGATTTCCACGATGTCTTTGTACATACTACCGGTTAGCCGTACCCGGGTATGGGTCTCGGCGGAGTTTTCCCCATCGACCGGACCGGTATAGTAGCCCTGGTGCTTCAAGTGGAGCCCGTAGGAAAGCTCCGGATCGACCTGGGGAAAAAGATCCAGTTGAATCAACGGTGAGGCATAATTACCAAATCCAAGTTTGGCAGTTCCCATGGTTTGGTCTGTTTCCGGCCGGGGAAAATCCTTTTGGAAGGGTTGGGTTTCTAGCGCCACCGGAGCAAGGGGAAGAAAATAGTTGGTTACCTCGTAGCTGTAATTGGGCGTAGTGGAGACCGGGGGCAATGCGGGGCTATTTTCGAAAACCCGGGACTGTTTGGGAAGCGTCAATACCCGGTCTTTTCGGATGATAAACTCCGTATCCCGAATCTCCCCCCGTTGAGATTCGGGCTGATCTTGTGCCTGTAGGGGTCCGCCAAGCACGGCCGCCAGTAAGATTCCCCAGATCAATCGCTGTTTCCCCTGCTTCATTCTGTGGTGGTGTTGATGGTTTGCAATAATTCTTCGGCTTCATTTACAACTTCCGGAACGGAGGAATTCTCGACAATGGATTCAAGCGTTGCCTTCGCTTGAAAGGTTTCATCCATGGCGATGTAATTTTTTGCCAGTAGCACAAACTGCATCCCGTACCAACGTTCGTACGAAGCAAAGGGCTGCGAATAGCTGAAAATCAGTTCGTTGGAAGCTTCGTGTTCACCCGCTTGATTTCGTATCCATGCGAGTCGATACAACGCCTCGGCACCCTGCTCCGAGGTATAATTTTCGACCAATTGCCGGTATGCCGCTGCCGCCTCGGTCGGATTACCATTGGATTCCAGTGATTTTCCTTTGATTAGCAAGGCTCTTGGTACCGCATCTACCGTAATATTGCCCAATGCAACGATCTTATCGGCCCAACTAACGGCCTCTGGGAAATTCCCGATTTCAAAGGTGGCTGTCATTAGTCCGGAATAGGCATCGTATTCCTCCGCAACACTTCGGGCGTTTTCGGCGGTAAACTCAAAATACGGAATGGCTTTGGCATAATTTTCCCGTTCAAATTCGATGATCGCTATTTTTTGGAATACCCGGGTTTTCAGGTTGATATCGGAAGTGTTTTCCAATTGGTAGTAGCGCTCCAGGGCTTTGTCGGTACTGCCTTGCCGGTAATGCGCGTCCGCCAGGTAATAGCTGGCCTCGGGTACCTGGCTGGAATTCGGGTAATTTCGCAGAAAGCTTTCCAACGAGCGGATTGCCTGCTCGTACGATTGATTGAATACCAGACTTTTGGCTGCTTCAAATTCCACGTTTTCCAAATTACTGCTACTGGGATTCGATTTGCGGTATTCCGACAGGTACGTAGAAAACTCCTCGGGTCTCCCTTGCAGGGAGAGACTCTCCTGGAGTCCCACCAGGGCTGTTTCTCCGTTGGAAGCATTGGGGTAGTCGTCCAGAATCTTTTTATAATCCGCAATTGCCTGGTCGTATTCCTTCAGGGAATAATTGGCTACCGCCCTGCCCTCCAGCGCAAAGGGGATAAACGGACTATTGGGTTTCTGGGCTATCAGGGTACTGAAAACCTCCCTTCCCTGCCGGTAATTTAGATCCTCCATGTGAATTTGGGCCTTTTGAAACAGCGCATCTTCCAGGTAAAGGCTGTTGGGGAAGCGGTTTGCCACCTGGTCCAATAGCCGGATCGCTTCGAGGTTTCTATTTTGAAAATTGGCCACAACGCCGCCCCTGAAATAGGCATAATCGCTATACGGACTGCTTTCCTTAATGGCTCGCTGAAAGGTAGTGGCTGCTGCATCAAATTTTTTCTGTATGTAATACACGTCTCCCAGGCGCAACAGGGCATCGTGGTACTGTTCTTTTTCGCGTTCGCGGTTGTTTCGCAACTTGTCCGTATAGGCTTTGAACTGCCTTTCGGCCTTATCGTAATTCCCCTGGTTAAAATAAGCATATCCCAGGCCATAGTGGGTTTTAATGAGCGCAGGATCAGAGCTGGGGGGGTTCATGGCCAATACACGTTCATACGCCTGTATGGCCGCTTCCGGCTTATTCGCTACCGCATTTGCCTCACCTTTCCAAAATTGCGCCAAAACCTGCAGGGACTTGTCCTCGGGGTAACGGAGCGACTTGTCCAAAAGCTGCAAGGTACCCGAGGGATTATTGTCCCGGAAATAGGCCATCGCCTGGTAGAAGGTTACTTTTTGGTAGGCCTCCCGTATACGCGCCGACGGCTGCTGCATGCGTTCCATGTGCTGGATCGCCCGCAGGTAATTGTTGGTATTGATCAGCGCGTCGCTGAGCAAGTCTTCGGCTTGTGCGAAACGAGTTCCCCGGGGATAATCATTCAGGTATTGGTCCAGCGCTGTAACCGCCTCCTGAAATTTGCCCATTTCCAGGTTTACCTTGGCGTAATTAAACAAGGCTTCTTCTTTTATCTCCGGATTGAAGGCCATTTTATAGGCCGCACTAAAACTATTGGCCGCAAAGGGCAAGTTCTCTAATTGAATGTAGGCATGGCCCAGAAAATAGCTGGATACCTGACCCAAAGCGTCGCTTAGGAGCGCTACCTCTTTGAAAAAATTACTGGCGATTTGAAATTGGCTGATTTCATAATGGGCTACTCCCGCCTTGTACTGTTGGTCCCGGGACAAGGCACCTTTTTTCGCGGAAACAAACGATTGGTAATGGTAAGCGGCTTGTTCGTAGGCATTATCCGCGTAATACGCCTCCGCGAGCAATAAATGCACCTGCTCCCGCTTTTCAAGTCCGGCTTTATCGATGATGGGCGCGGCGTAGGCAATTACCTGGGGCAAGTCTCCTTGTTGGTAATACAGTGCCGTCAACATGTAGGGAACCTTCAGGCTAAATTCCCTGGACTTTTCGGCTTCTTTAAAATTTGTGACAGCCGTCTCAAAATCTTTCTGTTGAAAGGCACTAAAACCGGCATAGTAATACGCGCTGGCTAAAAAAGGGCTTTTGTAACGTTTGGCCCGTTCGAAGTAGTTTTGGGCCTGTGAGTAATTTTTCAATTGAAAAAAACTATAACCCGTTTTGAATAATAGCTCCGGATGCCGCTCCTGGCTTAGGGGAATTCCGCGCAAGCGGCCAAAATTTTCAATGGCTTCCCGGTAATTCCGTCCGGTAAAGTAATGATTACCCAGAACCCATGCCGCTTCATGAGCCAGGGGCTCTTCCGGATAATCCAGTACAAAGGCTTCGAGCGAAGACGTGCCCTCCGGAAAATCCCCCCTTAGTGAAGAAAGTCCCTGGTAATAGTGTACCTCAATGGATTTCTCCCGGCTCAGTTCGTGAAGGCGCAACTGCTCAAAGGCCTCGCGGGAAGCGGCAAACTGGTCTTTGTAGAACAAATCCAATGCATCCTGAAAGGCGGGTTCGACCTCCTGCTGGTGTAGGGTGGCCTGTCCTGAAGCAAGCAGCTGTACTCCCAAAACCAAATACACTGCTAGCAATCCTATCCGTTTTCTTTTCATCGCTCGGATCAATGTAGAATTTTAAAAATGAGTTCTTTGAGAATTTGTGACTCGTCCAGATTGTTGGCTAAGACACCTTTGGAACGCAAATCTGCCTCTCTTAGGTATCCGATGATATCAATAATCTTGCCTAAGGGGTAATTTTTTGCCGCAGTTGTGTATTCTTTTATAAAATAGGGGTTTACTTTCAGCGCAACGGCCAATTCACGGTCTCCCATTCCCTTACTAGCCTTTACCTGAAGCAGGCGACTAAAATGCAAATAAAGCAGGCTTAATAGGGGAATCAAGGGGTGGGATTTTGGGTTTTGCGCAAAATACTGAATGATGGTATTCGCCTTTTGTACGTCCTTATAGCTAAGTGAATTGGTCAACTCAAAATTATTGAAGTCCTTGCTGATTCCGATGAACTGCTGAATGTGCCCGGTATTGATCGCTACCGGCTCATCAAAGTTGATAAGCATCTTATCGATTTCATTGGTGAGCACCTCCATGTTGTTACCAATGGACTCGGCAAGCACCTGACAGGCCCGGGTCTCGATGGTAAACCCTTTTCCTTTGACATAGTCGTCAATGTAGGGGGCCAATTTGTATTCGGGTACCTTATCGGATTTCACAAAAACGGCCCGCTTGTCCAGTTCTTTCGCCAGGGCCTTCCTTCCATCCAAGACCTTGTATTTGTGGGCAAAAACGAGGATGGTACTGGGAAGGGGGTTTTTTAGGTAATGGATCAGTTGCTGATCGGCCTGCTCCCTGCCCAAATCCTGGATGGCCTGGGCCTCCTTTACGATGACTACCTGTCGTTCAGACATCATGGGAAACCGTTTGGCGTTGGTCAGAATAGTTGCCATGTTCGTTTCTTTCCCGTAAAGAATGATCTGATTGAATCCACGGTCTTGGTGAGCAAGGGCATTGTTTTCAATATACCCGGTTATTTTATCGATGAAATAGGGCTCTTCTCCCTGAAGAAAATAGACGGGTGCAAAGTTATTTGCTTCCAGATCTTTGAGAATACTTTCCGGTTTACTGGGCATACCTGAATTAAAAATATCGCGATAAGAGTTCAAATATAAAAAGAATAAAGGATTATCAAGGGTGGATGGAAACAATACCTTCCTTACTTTTGTATCTATAGCGTAACCAAAACGTAGCGACATTGAAATCATTGGAAATTGGCATTGCCTATTACAAGGAGGGTAAATTTGAAGAGGCCCTAAAGGTCTTTAATCAGCTCATTGAATCGGAGGGGCCGCTACCTGAGCACCTGCATTACCGGGCGCGCATTCAGTCCCGGTTGGGCGCATTGGATCAGGCAATCGCTGATTTCGATGCGCTCCTACAACTTGAGCCCTACAATACTACCTTTATTAGTGACCGTGCGGTGGTTTTGCATTTATTGAGGCGAAACGAAGAAGCCATGCAAGCCTTCGACCAGGCCCTAAATCTGGACCCACAGAATCCGTACCGCTATTCCAGCAGGGCCTATTTCAAGGACCGGATCGGCGATCTGAAAGGGGCTATCGAAGATTACGAACGTGCGATTGAGATGGATCCAGAAGATGCAGTATCGTTGAATAATAAAGGGTTGGTAGAGGAAAAGTTGGGCTACCTGGGTGCAGCGCGGCAGAGCTTTTCCAAATCGGACCGACTAACCGGCTATACGCCTCCGGAACAACGGCAGCCGGATAATGGAAACGAACAGTCCCTACCGGGCAGCGACTCTCAACCGAAACCAGAAAAGGCCAAACCACTCACCATCCGGCACGTTTTCGCGATACTCAATAAATTGGTGACTGACAAGGCCACCCGTAGGGAGTTTAAAAATTTCATCCGATCAAAAATCAAAGGCGCTTGATCACGTAGAGCGGCTTGTTGATGAAGTAGGACATTTTTTTTGACAAATTTTTTGTAAACAACTGTTCAAAAAAGGTTTTCTTTTTACTCAGCGTAAAGAGCACGTTTCCCTTTGCCGTGATGAGGTAGTTTTCTAGTCCCAGGCCAGGGTCATCCCGGTAGGATTTTAGGACAAAATTCACCTTTTCCATGGCAACAAACGGTTCTACTTCTTCCACCATAGTCAAATGGAGCGCCTTGTCGATGGTGTGAATTCGTGTACTTACGTGCACGACATCTAGCTCCGAATCAAAGACTTTCGCAAAATCCACCACGCGCTGAATGGCCAGTTTGTCCTCTTCCTGGTAGTTGGTAGCATACACCACCTTTCTGGGGATTTTGAAAAAGACTTTTCTGGGAACGATAAAAACGTCGCAGTCTGCGCTTTGCACCACCTTGCTTGACTTGGTGCCGATGTAATTTTTCTTAAATTCATTGATACCTTCCGTGCCCATCACGATCAAATCTGCCGCTTCAACTTCGGCACAGTTTAAGATGGTGGAGATGGTTTTTCCTTCTTTTAGGAGTCCGCTACAGGAATTAAGGCCCCGGGAAAGGCTTTCTTCCCGCACCGCCGCCACCAGGGATTCTAGCTTTTTTTTGGCTGTCTGAAGGCCTTCGCCCGGCGCAGCCCCCGGAAAAAGCTTCTCGTAGTCTTCCTTATCCGGAACGTGTAGCAAAAATAGATTTGCATTCCATTTTTCACCCAATTTTGCGGCATATTCGATCGCATTTAACGAACATTCCGAAAAGTCGGTAGGACAAAGGATGGTATAGGTTTTCATAAAGAATCAATAGGTTTAATACCCCTGTGTCTTACTTATTTGATTGATCAGGGGTCTGTTTTGCAGCAAATTTTTATAGTTTTCTATAATTTGGGGGGCTGCAGCCCGGTAATTGGTAATACTGGCTATATGCGGGGTAATGGTAATTTGCTCTTGTGTCCAAAAGGGATGCTCCGGGGGCAAGGGTTCCTGCTGAAATACGTCCAGTAAGGCTCCTGAAATTCGACCGGATTCAATGGCCGGGATCAGATCCGCTTCCACCAGGTGTTTGCCTCGGGCCACGTTGATCAGGTAGGTACCCGGCGTACATTTCTGAAAGAATGCGCTGTTTAGAAAACCCTCCGTCTTCTCCGTCAGCGGAAGCAGGCAGACCAGCACGTTCACCTTGTCTAGAAAGGCCTTCAATTGTTCTCCGTAAAAATAAGGGTGCCGGAAATCGGCCTTGGGACGGTTGCCGTATCCGACCACCGGAATCCCTAAGCCAGCAAGCTTATCGAGCGCATCTCCCCCGAGTTCACCCACTCCCATCACGCCTACCGTGATCGGGATCTCGGGCTGGCTCATATCCCAGGTTTTGGACCGTTTGTCTCGAATGTAGCGGAGGATTTGCCGGTGGAAATTGAGAACGCCCATCACCACGTAATTGGTCATCGAATAGGTAAGCCGAGGGTCCACGATCCGGGTGATCGGCACCTTATCGGGCACATAATCGGCCAGGATATGGTCTACCCCGGAGCCCATGGAACAAATCAGTTTCAAATGGGGAAATCTCTTGAGGATCCCCTTTGGGTGTTGCCAAAGAACTACCACTTCCACATCCTCCGGCCTGCCGACTTCCGGATACACCTGAAGGTCAATACCCGGGTCCAACTCATTAAAAACTGCGATCCAGTTCGCGATTTCTTTTTCCGATTTATTTGGCGCAACAATTGCTAGTCCCATTGAAAGAATAATCCTGTTAGAAATAAAACAAGTTAAAAATGATCGCCCAAAATTCCTGCAACCCTACACTGTACACACACGAATACCGGGCAGGAAGATTGAATTTTTCAACGTAATTCCTGCAATTTAACTATCTTTGCCCACATTTATAGAACCGTTAAAATAAAGTAAACCCAGGCTGCAATCCCGAGTTGAATTTCAAGGCAATCATACAGACAATCTAAATAAAAATAACTATGAAAACAAAAAAAATGCTTTTTCTAATCGCTATTTTGTCATTGGTGCAATTTTCTGTCTCGGCGCAGATCAGCATGCCACAGGCCAGCCCGAGTAGCAAAATCAGTCAGCAAATGGGACTCACAGTACTCCACCTGGACTACAGCCGTCCCGGAAAACGGGAAAGAAAAATTTTTGGGGAACTGGTGCCTTACGGACAAGTATGGCGTACCGGGGCCAATAATCCCAGTACCCTCGAATTCGATACCGAAATAACCGTAAACGGACAAGCCCTCCCCGCAGGAAAATACGCCTTGTATTCGATCCCTGGAAAAAGTCAGTGGACCGTGATCTTCTCCAAAAATACCGAATTATGGGGTGCCATGGGCTACGATTCCAGCGACGACGCCTTGCGGATTCAAGTACCCGCCCAAAAGCTAAAAGAGCCAGTGGAAACCATGACCATGGCATTTGCAGACCTAACCGATTCCGGAGCCACATTAAACCTTTCCTGGGACAAGACCCAGATTGGGTTTCGGTTGGAATCGGAAGTGGATCCCATTGTCATGAAACAAATTAAAGAATTACTCATCGACCAGGAAAACGACAATCCCGGTCTCAATTTTCAGGCGGCCAATTACTATTTCACCAACGATAAAGACCTAACTACCGCATTGGAATGGATCAGCAAATCGGTGGAGAAAGACCCGAAGTACTACACCGTACATTTGATGGCAAAAATCCAGGCCAAACTGGGTATGAAAGCGGAAGCTGAAGAAACGGCCAAAAAATCCATGAACATGGCCGAAGAGGCCAACAATCCGGATTATATCGGCTTGAACGAACGATTGATTGAATCGCTAAAATAATCCACAGCAGGAGCTGCCGACCCCCGGCAGCTCTTATTACCTTTTATTCTTTATCTAACGCCGGTTTTCCTTGTGGCCCTGCGCCCGTACCAAGCTGAATCAGCATGGAAATAAGCATGACCAGTAGGCAGCCAATGGCATTGTACCACAAATACCCCACGTCGATATCCCAACCGTATACCGTTGTTCCGTTGAAGTAATGGAGCAACAAAATCAGTACTTCCGTAAGAATCGCCGCTGAAAATACAGCTCTACCCCCTACCCACTTTAAGAAAAATCCAACCAAAAAGATACCCAATATGGTTCCATAAAATAAGGAACCCAATAAATTGACGGCCTGTATCAGGTTTTCAAACAAGGTAGCATAGGTAGCGAACAACACGGCAAACAAGCCCCAAAGAGCGGTAAACCACTTCGAGGACAACATGTAATGCCGGGAACTTCCGGATCGGTACAAGGACCGCTTATAGATATCCATAGTGGTAGTAGCCGACAAGGCATTCAATTCGGAGGCGGTAGAGGACATCGCCGCGCTGAAAATCACGGCAAATAAGAGCCCTACGATACCCTGGGGCAAATAATCCATGACAAAACGCATGAACACATAGTCCGTATCGTTGGTTTCTGCCAGCGGGTCGTGCTGGACGATCAAGGCTTTCACCTGATCGCGTACTTCCTCCTGCTTTTGGGATTGCTCCGCAAGCTGCGCTTGCTGCCGCCGAACTTCCTGATCGTCTTCCGATTCAATTGCCCCCAACAATTCCTGTATATGCTGACTTTTGCGCGCAAATACCTCGCTGTAATCCTCCTCCAAGCCTTGCAGTTGCTCGACGTATTCACTTTGCTTGAGCTTATCCAGTTGGATGGTATTGAAGATGACCGGGGGCTGAAAAAACTGGTAAAACACAAAGACCATCACCCCGATAAATAAAATTACGAACTGCATGGGGACTTTCAAGAACCCGTTCATCATCAAGCCCATGCGGCTTTGGGTAAGGGAGCGCCCACTCAGGTACCGTTGGACCTGGGACTGGTCTGTTCCAAAATAGGAAAGAAACAAAAACAAAGCGCCCGTGACCCCCGACCAAAAATTATACCGGTCCGAAAGGTCAAATTCGAAATTAACGATGTTCAATTTCTCCATCTTTCCGGCAAGGTGCAGCGCTTCGGTAAATTTTACCGGGATCAGTTGAATGACGATGATACCCGCCAAAACCATTCCTCCCATCATCACAGCCATTTGTTGCTTTTGCGTAATGGAAACGGCCTTGGTACCGCCAGAAACCGTATAAATGATCACCATCATGCCAATAAATACATTGGTGATGGTCAGGTTCCATCCCAACAGGGTGGACAAAATAATGGAAGGTGCATAAATGGTGATCCCCGCAGCCAGGCCCCGCTGTACCAAAAACAAGCCAGCCGTGAGGGTCCGTGTTTTCAGGTCAAACCGTGATTCGAGAAATTCATAAGCGGTATAGACCTTTAGCCGGTAGTAGATCGGCAGGAAAACCACCGAAATAATGATCATGGCCACGGGCAAGCCAAAATAAAACTGAATGAACCGCATGCCATCTGCATAGGCCTGTCCTGGCGTACTCAAAAAAGTAATGGCTGAAGCTTGCGTGGCCATAATGGAAAGCCCAATGGTCCACCAATTGAGATCATCCCCACCCCGCAGGTACTTGTCCATGTCCTTTGGACCATAGGTTTTGTACACACCATACGCAGCAATCGCCAGCAAGGTGCCAAACATGACGGACCAGTCTAGGTAGCTCATGAAAAAGCGCGGGTCAACCAATAAAAAAACGCGATTAACAGGGTCAAAACCACTACCTGCATCCAGTACAATCGGTTCCAGTGATGGAATTCTCTCTCCTTACTCATGGGCTTGTTCGATGAGGTTTACAAATAACTTTATTGCGCCCGGTACACCGGCAGGCAGCAATCGGAACCAGGAAATGCCGGAATAGGTATAGGTCCCTTCCCCGTAACGGGCTACCAATAGCGATCCTTTTGTCGGAGGCTCGTTGGGATCTTGCATTTGCAGGGGTGTCTGGTACGCTTCATCCCAACTACCGGGAAAATACAAGCCCCTTTCTTGGACCCAACCGTCAAAATCACTTTCCTCAATTGTGTTCGGCTGCGTCAATACCGGATGGTCTTTCAGGATCAGGGAAACCGGCGAATCCTCTACCGTAATCCGGTCTCGGGACAATTCCAGCGGATAGGGACCCAACTGCCGGGATAGCAAGGGAGAACTGGTATTGTACTGCACGATAAGGTTGCCACCTTGCTTTACGTAATCCATCAGGGCAGCGGTTTGGTTGGCCAACCCCTGGTTAACGTTGAAGGCCCGGATGCCGACAATTAAGGTGGTGTACTTTCCAAATACCGATCCTCCCAGGTTCCCGCTTTCGAGAATTTCTACCGTATAGCCCAGGTTTCGCAAAATATCCGGAATTTCGTCCCCGGCCCCGGGAATATAGCCAATGGTCTGTTTCCGGAGATCCATGTTGAGGCGAATTAAATTAAAGGAAGCTTCAGGAAAATAGGTCAGATTGGGGATGTGCGGATGGACGATCCGCTTTTTTCCTTGCATGTAGACCGACCCTTCCCTCGTTTTGTAAAACACGGTATGCTGTGATTTGGATTCGCCATTTGGGTTTCTCAATGCGACGTTAAAAAATAGGCGATTGCTGCTCGGATCAGCCAGGCTATCCAGTACCGTGTAATCACCCGATTCCAATCCTTCGATTCCCAACACACCAGGTTCGATTGCTCCTTCAAAAGACACCGTCACCCCGATACGGGCTTCCTGCTGTCCGAGCAAAAAGACGTTCTCCTGATCCACTGCCAGAGAAATCTTTGGAACCAGTGTAAATGGCTGAATGATTTCCCCGTTGACCTGGTCATTGTACCGGTACTGAAGGGGAAGGCGTACTTCCATTTCCTGATCGTAAAGCCGAAAACGAAGGATTCCGCTAACGGCCGGATCGTTAAAAGGCTTCCCGATAGCGTTTTGCTCGGCTACGGTGTAGAGATTATCTTCGGCCGGACTTTTCAGCCAATAGGGCTGAGAGACCGGGTGCGTGGACGGAATTCGCAATTCCTGCTCCCATTCGACAGGTTGGTTGTTGGAAAGACCTGCGTTGATCGGATAGCGGGTACCCAATACTTCGAAATGGTCCAACTCAAGGCGTTCGTCGCCGGGTTGATTCACAATCAGCCGTGCATTAATCCGGTCTGATGGAAACGATAGCTCTTTATTTGCCAAAAACAAGGCCTTCCATCCCAGAACGTCCAAAATGAGTTGCTCCACCTGACGTTGTTTTTCACTGACCCAGGGAAAGTTTTCTTGAACCTGGTTCAGCATTGTTCGAATTTCCAGCAGCTCGGGTAGGTTATTGACGGGTGTGGCAAAATCGAAAATCGCTAGTAACTCCTCTATTCGATTCAAAATTTCCCGACCTTCGGACAACTGCTGCCAGCGGTCGGAAATGCCCTCAAAGGGATCGGACTCAAACGGCTCTCCTCCTACAAATTCGATAAAGTCTTTTCCCTCGCCAATACTTGCTGTAGAACCAAAGCCCTGGGACTTATGCATGGTGCGACTGTCCGCTGCAATCTGGGAATAACTGGTCCCTAACAGCGCATTGTATTCGCCAACCGGAAATGTATGGTAGGGTATATCCGGTTTGGGCTCGTACTGGCTTCCCCAGCTGTAAGCGTTCCAAAAAATGCGTTTGGCAGACCAGGGCTCGACCTCGTGTAACTGTTCGGGAAAGGCATCGGCCTGTCCCGAGCGTTCAAAAGCCTCAGCCGCCAGGATGGCAGAGGTCGTGTGGTGCCCGTGCGTGGTGCCGGGGGTGGTATTGAACCGGGTAATAATCAAATCCGGCTGAAAATTGCGAATGACCCAAACCAAATCGGAAAGGAGTTTATTTCTGTCCCAGTTGCTAAGTGTTTCGTCAGGATTTCGGCTGTATCCGAAATCGATTGCCCTGGAAAAGAACTGCTTTCCTCCGTCTGTTTCGCGGGCTTTGAGCAATTCCTGCGTTCGGATCATGCCCAATTCAATGCCTAATTCTTTGCCAATAAGGTTTTGTCCACCGTCTCCCCGGGTGAGGGACAAGTAGCCCACCTCGGCGTGCAGGCCATTTGCCAGGTAGGCGATCAAGCGGGTATTTTCGTCGTCGGGATGAGCCGCTACATACAGTACGCGCTTCGTTTCACGGAGCCGTAACAGCTCATGGTATATCTCCGAGCTACTCTGTGCGAACGAAACCGATCCGACTAGCGGCAAAAATGCCATAAAATACAAGAGCCCAGACAAAACGGGAGCCAAATAACGGGTTGGTGTAGGTATCATGGTTCAAGCTAAGCATTGTGACAGCGATCGTAAAACTAAATTACATTAATGGAGAAATAAGCAGATTAAATCTAAAAAGACTTTCCGATTCGGGTTATCTCCTTGCATGTGTTTTTATTTTACGCTATATTCTGCCTGTAAGATAAGTAAATTTTGCCATGGCCATAACGAAAAAACACAAAGATATTCCGGGGAATCCGTCCACTTCGGCCGCGAAACAAGCCACATTGAACGATCGATTCCGTCACAGGCCACTCAAGGTGCTTACGGATGAAGATTGGAATTTTTGGTGGGACAACGGGTACGTGATCATTAAAAAAGCCGTTCCCAAAAGTTATACCCGTCGTCTGCAAGACCTCTTGTGGGAATTTGAGGAGATGGACCCCAACCAGCCCGAAAGCTGGTATGCCTCCCCAAAGGGCGAGATGCAGATGAAAGAGCTCACCAACAGCGGCATGGTGGAAATCTACAATCACCAGTACCTGTGGGACATTCGCCAATACCCCAAGGTCTACGAAACGTTCACGGATATTTGGGGAAGGGAGGATTTATGGGTGACCATCGATCGTGCCAACCTTAACCTACCTGCCCGTCCCGATTTTGAATTTAATGGATTTATCCATTGGGATTATGACCCCGAGTTGGGCCAGGACAACGTGCAGGGCCTGGTCGCTTTGAATGATCAAACCGATCCGAACGTGGGTGGTTTCCAATGTGTACCTGAATTGTACCGAAACTACGACAGCTGGAAAGTTAGCCAGCCGGCCGACCGGGACAGGTTTAAACCCGACATTTCGGGGTTTGAGCTTACCAAAGTACGGCTGGAAGAAGGCGATTTGTTAATATTTAATAGCAGGCTTCCTCACGGCATTCGCCCCAATTACAGCGAAAACAAGGTTCGGATGGCCCAATACCTGACCATGATGCCGGCAGCCAACGAAGACGAAGCCTTGCGAAACTGGCGCATATCCTCCTGGAGAGACCGGATTGCACCCGAGGGCTATGCCTTTCCCGGTGATCCCAGGAATTGGGAACAGACACGATATTCCAGAGCCGAACTGAGTCCGCTGGGCAAAAAACTCCTGGGCTTAGACCCCTGGTAAGACTACCAGGTCCACCAGTAGGTAAATTTCAAAGCCAGCGTCCGGTTTTTGACATAAAAAGGAGCCGGCAGGTAGTTGTCGGTAAACACCAGGTACAAGTCTGAAGCTGGCTTAAAACGCCACTGAAACCGGGTGTTGAGGTTAATGTTATCGATCTGCTCGTTGTACTGGGCAAAGGCCGTAAAAAACAGCGTGTTGGTAAAGGTGACATCCACCCGGGGTCCTACCAGCCAGAATCGCGTGTCACCCCAGGGCTCAGGCAGGTCCAATTGGTTGTAATTTCCAGTAAGGGAAAGGCCTACGTAGGGCTGAAACCGGTAACCAATTTCGCCCGTAAGGTTGAACCGCTCGCCTTGAGCAAAGTACCCCCCGTACTGGGAGGAAATCGAGTAGGTAAAGAGACTTTGGGGCTTGGAGACGTACTGCACCCCCACCGAGTTCCAGGTATGATCGGTAAAGGCTGCCAGGGTATCTCCGCTAAAATTCGTCGGATCAAATGCTTGTTGCAATAAAATACGGTTATAGGTATACCGGGCCGTCAGGGTGCTTTGGCTTCGAAACCGCATCGTATAGCCCAATTCGGTGATGTTATCGGTTTGTTCCCAACCCGTGTTGTAAAACAGGGAGGTGTTTACTGTAGGACCGTGGTTCAGTATTTTTTTACTTTTGGGAAAAAACAAATACGCTGCGTTGGGATTTACCCGGTAATAGCCGTTTCTCGGTACGTAGCCGACCTCCGCCGTGTATTGGGGGGACACGTATTCGTGTTTCCATTCCCAGGTAAGGTTCCCGCTGGCATACTTGAGGTTGGCTGCATGCACCATGCTTTCCCCGGATTGATTGGGGCTAAATGATTTCAGAAAGAGGGCTTTCCCTGTCCAGAGATTATTGGAAGAGGCCAGGTTGTATTCCAGTCCCAGGTTTCGGTTGTAGGCACCGTTTGTAGCGGCATCGACCCCATTGTTGCCTGGAAGTTCGCCCATGGATGTTTTATTAACAAATATAGCGGCGATGTTGGAGCGTTGTCCCACCCGCCTTTGAGCGGACATGACGGTGAAATTTTGCGCAGGAGTTAACGTTTCTTCCACCTGTCCGGTTTGCATGTTCATGGCCCCAATCCGCCAATCCCGGTTGATCTTTCCGCTTAGCCGCGCACCAAATTGTATGGGGGCATTCAGGCCAATTCTCCGGGAGAAAAAGGGCCGGATGGTCTCGTACCCAAAATTGGCGAACAAATCACCGTTTTCCAGAAAAAACTGCCTTCGTTCCGGAAAAAATAATTCAAAGCGATCCAGGTTGGTGATCTGCCGATCCACTTCCACCTGAGAAAAATCCGGATTTACCGTCAAATCCAGATTTAGGGAAGAACTGACCGCGATTTTGGCGTCTACCCCCACCCTGTTTTGGTAATCGGTAGGCAGGCCACCCTCGTGGTCCTTTACCCGGCCTCCCATGACATAGGGGATTACCGATACGTTCATACCCGGTTCGGGCGGCGCCTCTTCCCAGACCAGCACGCCGGTATAGGCCAGGGAGGCAGAAGGAAACTGCCTGGGCACCGGCGCCCAGGAAGATTTTTCAGTGGTCTTCAGGTCCAGGCGACTAAAATTGATTCCCCATTCCCGTATGCCTTTTTTGTAGCGAATGGACTTGAACGGTATCGCCGCTTCAAACACCCATTTGTCTTCGTAATTTTTTACTTTTGACACCCATTTGTTGTCCCAACTTAAATCCACCCTACCGCCTTCGTACATGATGCCATCCCATTGCGCCCCTGCTGCGTTGGCGCCAAAGGAGAACCCGTTCGTTTGATCGTCGAAGGTGTCCATAAATAGTAGGAAATTGTCGTTTTTGCCAAAAGAAAAATCCCTGCGAAGGGATTCCACGTAGTAGGGTCCCGGTACGGCATGGTGATTGATTACCAACAAATACAGACGTTCCTCATCAAAAGTCATCATCACCTCCGTCTCTACCTGCGAAAAGCTGGTATCCATGGGCAAAATCATGTAAAAATCCCTGGCTACTTCGGCATCTTTCCAGGCTTGTTCATCCACGATGCCGTCTATGATTACCGGCGAACTCGCACGTTTGATATGTAATTTGTAGTCCTCGTTGATCTTCTGCCCCAAAACCGGAATGCTAAGCAGAATCCCCAGCAATATGCAGCAACCGTTCCCTATTTTTTTTCCCATACGAAATTAGCAGCCAATCCATCCAATTGCCTGCTCCCAAGCTTAAAATAATTTTTAAAGCGCAATAATAGACTAAAAAATAGAATTGCGAACTTTTTGTCCGGCTGTTTTTGGAAAAAGCGGCGAAAATTACGTTGACTGCTGATGAAGGGTATAAGTGGTCAGTCGCCCACCGTCTCCTGTCGGATCTCTCCGGTAACCTTATCTTTGAGGATCACTTTTTCCACCCCATTCGGCAAAATTTCTTTTTTGATCAGGTAGTACGTTTCGTTGTAGGACACCCAGTCCTTATCCACTGCAACCGTAGCTGCACTTCTCCAGTCCTCCAACTGCACGGTCTCCCATTTTTTAGTTTTGGCGGAAAGAAAAGCAGCGTCCAGAATCGCATTCACCACATACCCGTCGTAAAAGGTTTCCTGGGGTTCCCGACCCTGTTCCATGGCATCAAACATATCGCTAAACATCTGTGGATAACCGAGTTCGTGCGCCTCGTCTCCAACAGGAAAAAGCCAACCCGCGTCGGATTCCGCCTTTTCAGCGACGTAATTTGCCCCTTTGCCGGTGGTGAACATTTCGAAGCCCGTGCGCAAAAAGCTGTTCAGCCAGATGGTGCCTTCCGTTCCCATCACCTCATCCCGCAGGTCCATTCCCCCCCGGAAGGTCCAGCTCACCTCAAATTGGCCGATTGCACCGTTTTCATACCGAACCAATCCAATGGCATGATCCTCCGCATCAATGGGGTGAACCTGGGTGTCTGCCCAGCACATCACTTCTACCGGCCGGATCGCTTTCCCGATAAAATTCCTTCCGATCTCCACACAATGGCAGCCTAGATCAATGATGGCTCCCCCACCCGACTGTTCCTTGTCCCAAAACCAGTCGCTGTGGGGACCCGGATGGGCTTCCCGAGACTTTGTCCACAGAATGTTGCCCAAACTTCCAGCATTCACGCTTGCCAGCGACTTCAGAAACTTTGAGGTATAGCACAAGTCTTCCAGGTAGCCGGCAAATACCCCGGCGGTTTCCACGGCTTCCAGCATGCGCTTGGCCTCCGCTGCATTTCTGCCAAGCGGTTTGGTGCACAGCACTGCCTTTCCTGCAGCTGCACAGGCCAGTACCGCATCCTCGTGCAAATGATTGGGTAACGCAACGATCACCGCATCTACCTCGGGGTCCTGGATGATCTCGTCCATCGTGCTGCTGTACCTTTCCAGCCCAAAATCGGCAGCAAAGGTTTTGGCATGGGTTAGGTTTCGGGAATAGACTGAATGGATGCGGTCCTTCCGTCGTTGGGCATGTAGGGTAGTGGCGTAAAAACGGGCAATAAAGCCCGAACCAAGCATGGCAATATTCATTCGGTTCGTATTTTTGGGTTAGCGAATTAAAAGTAGTAAAATTGACCGGTAATGAAAATTATTGCTTCGAATCTATCTCTTTTTCCCGGATCAAAAGAAATGTCGGAGAACTGCTAATGCAACCCTTTTCACAAGCCGCATGCATCAATTCATCAAGCCTCATTTCATCAACGCATGGATCCAATGGACCGCAGAACACGGTATGGAATTGGAATACCTTCCTTCCCGGCACAAGCTTTCGCTACTCAAGGAAGGATCGCGGATCGGTGGATTGCGCCTGCCCTGGAATTATAGCTGGGATCCGGTATCCAAGCGCGCGACTCCCGAGGAAAAGAATTGGGTGCTGTTTTTAATCCGGGCTGGAATCGCGGCAGTCGGCTATTTTGAAAACGGGAACAATCTCTCCCACCATGTCTTTCGCGCTTACATGGTTCGGAAAAAGCAGGGAAAAAGCCAGATAAAATACCTCAAAACCAAGGGGAAATCCCGGGCAGGTTCCCGCGTACGCCTGGGAGAATCCGAACAGTTTTTTAGGGAGATTAACGAAAAAGTGAGCGCTTACCTGGCCCATTATCCGGTAGACCGCATCGGATATTCCTGTTCCAAGACCCTCTGGCCCTTTCTATTCACCGCCGGTTCTGGTATACAAAAGGACGATCCCAGACTCTGCAAGATCCCAAAACACGTGCAACATCCCACCTACCAGGTGCTTTTGGAAACCAACGAACGATTGCTAGGCGCTACATTGGATTTTGAACCGGAACAGGCTGGTTGGTTTCGGAATCCACCCGAATCGGGAACGCAGCTAGGAGAAGCGGAAGACGAAAACTGGTGAGGCCTGGGAGCTTGTAAAAATATTGTCCAACTTCGGGGCAGGCATGGATACATTTTGGCTTGCTAGCCTTATCTTTGTTTTCGACGTAAACAAGGAGTATGCGATACGACATTACCATTATTGGCGGAGGCATTGTCGGCCTGGCCACCGGAATGAAATTGAAATCCCAACGACCCGACCTCTCGGTTTTGATTGTTGAAAAAGAACCGGCCGTTGCCCGCCACCAGACCGGCAACAATAGCGGGGTGATACATTCAGGCCTGTACTACAAACCTGGAAGCCTGAAAGCAAAAAACTGCATCGATGGCTACCGGCAATTGGTGGCATTTTGTGAGCGCCATGCCGTGCCGTTTGAAATCACGGGAAAGGTAGTAGTTGCGACGGAAAAAGAGCAGTTGCCTCAACTCAACATGTTATTGGATAGGGGCTTGCAAAATGGGTTGGTAGGGGTCCGGTCGATTACACGTGAAGAATTAAAAGAGTACGAACCCTACTGCGAGGGAGTAGGTGCCCTGCACGTACCACAGACAGGAATCGTCGATTACAAGGCTGTTGCGCTTGCCTATGCCCGTGAATTTGAGCAACTCGGTGGCGTTATTTTAACAGGGAATAAGGTGCTGAAAATAAGTAACCTAAGGGACAGTATTTTACTCACTACTTCGGCTTCAGAGATCCAAACCAGGCTGCTGGTAAATTGTGCCGGCTTGTACGCAG
This sequence comes from Cyclobacterium xiamenense, assembly GCF_900109255.1. NCBI lineage: Bacteria > Pseudomonadati > Bacteroidota > Cytophagia > Cytophagales > Cyclobacteriaceae > Cyclobacterium > Cyclobacterium xiamenense. The sequence continues at coordinate 1,039,893 of NZ_FNZH01000001.1, forward strand.
ACAAGATTGCGGCCTTGCACGAGGAGGTAGCCCCTGACATTCGCATTATCCCCTTTCGGGGAGAATACTTCAAGATCAAAAAAGAACGACAATACCTGGTAAAAAACCTGATCTATCCGGTTCCAGACCCTAATTTTCCATTTTTGGGTGTGCATTTCACCCGCATGATGAAAGGAGGCGTGGAAGCAGGACCCAATGCCGTATTGGCGTTTAAAAAAGAAGGGTACAAAAAAAGCGATTTTAGCCTAAAGGAATTTTACGAAGCGGTGAGTTGGCCAGGCTTGCAAAAAGTGGCCGCCAAATACTGGAAAACCGGCTTGGGCGAGTACAAACGTTCGTTTTCAAAAAAGGCCTTTACCAGGGCTTTGCAGGCATTGCTTCCGGATATTCAGGAATCCGATCTCGAAGCAGGCGGCGCCGGTGTACGGGCTCAGGCCTGCGATAAATTTGGTGGCTTGTTGGATGACTTTGCGATTTACGAAACAGCCCAGGCGGTACATGTGCTCAATGCTCCATCTCCAGCCGCCACCAGTGCTTTGTCAATTGGTGACAAGGTTTCTGCGATGGTTTTGGCTAAACTTTGAGAAATCAGTAGATTATTGCCGGTGGAATTTCCAAAAGGCGAGCATGGAGCGAATCATCTGTTGGTAATCGTCTATTTTTAGTGGCTTGGTTAAATAGGCATTGGCACCAAGCTGCAGGGCCTTTTGCGCATCCTGCTCGTTGGAACTGGTGGAAAAAATGATGACAGGGACCAAATTCCAGGCCGGGGAAGACCTGATTTTTTCCAACACCTCAAAGCCGTTAATTTTCGGCATGTTGATGTCCAGTAAAACCAGGCTGGTATTCGACAGTGGAACGGAGGCAATATGGGCCAAAAAAACTTCCGGATCGCTAAACGTTTGAAAATCAACGGGCTCACAATCGGTTAAAAGGGCGTTTTCCACGAGTAGGGTATCAACTTCACTATCGTCAACCATCATTAAATTTATGCTCATACGCAACACATCCTGTTTAAATCCAGCCAGAAACCAGGTACGTACCTTTCCAGGCACGTGCAGGCAACGAGCCCTCTGTTCACGACAAATATAGCCGATGCAATTGATTTCATCTACTTTTCAGGGAAACTATACCGGACCAGTATTCCTCTTTATTTTTGCAGGGACCATCGGACAGGAAGGCCAGGGATGCGATGAAATGGCGCATTTCGGTGTAGGATCGTCACCGATAGGTCTTCACTTCTTCCAAAACTGCCTGCACCGCTTCCCGAAATTCCTGTATATGGCCGTCGATGCCTTCCCCAAATCCATGCTCTATCATGAGCCGCTTTCCATTCCCCAGGGAGACTCCCAATCGCTCCAAATCAAACAATCCCAACGTGGGCTTTATTTTGTGCCGTGCTTGCTTGATGATAGCCATGCTTTTTTCCTCAATTCCACGGAGATAACTGGCTTCCAATTCCGTTACGGCTATTTCAATGGCCTCCAAAAGCTGGTTTTTGAAGTCCTCATCGTCTTCCACCATGGCTTCAATTTTGTGGAAATCGATATTCTTAAATGGTTTATTCATAATTCTTCGATCGTTGACGATTTACCTGCCAAAAATCCGGTACTCCAGGCGGCTTGAAAATTGTATCCTCCGGTAATCCCATCCACATCAATGACCTCCCCGGCAAAAAACAAACCCGGGTATTTTCTGCTTTCTAGCGTATTCGGGTCAATTTCATCGAGGGCAATCCCACCGGCAGTAACAAATTCTTCCTTAAAGGTAGTTTTTCCTGAGATTTTTAATGAAAACTTGAAAAGATTTTCTATCAATTTATTTATTTTTTTTTTGCTGACCGCTTCCCACTTCAATTCCTCCTCGATTTCCGCTACCGATGCCAAAAATCCCCACAGCCGGGCGGGCAATCCAAACAGCGGGTTTTTGTGAATGATTTTGCGGGGATGATTGCTTTTATATGCCTGCAAGGCTTGTAGCAGCCCCTCGGGTGTAAAGTCCGCGTCCCAGCGAATCAAGGCCACGGCCTGATACGACTTTTCGTGCAGCCAACTGGCACCAAAGGCAGATAGTTTCAGAACTGCCGGACCACTAAGGCCCCAATGGGTGATTAAAATCGGGCCGGAATAGTTGAGTTTGCTTCCTTCAAAGCGAATGTGCCCACTCGGCACACTCAGCCCTCGAAGTTTTTTCAATTCGGTTTCCGGCGTATTGAATGTGAATAAGGAAGGTATGGGAGGAACCAGGTTGAGCCCAAGTTTTTCCAGAAACCCATAGCCTTCCCGCTTGCTACTTCCTCCCGAACAAACAATCAAGCGGTCTACGCGCTCCGAAAAATCCTTTCCCCGTACCCGAAAACCCGGCGTCAATGTTTCGACACTTTCCACTCCCCGGTTTAATTCCACACGTATCCCCAGCCGTTTTGCCTCGTTAACAAGCGCAGATACGATGGAGCGCGAATCGTCGCTCTTTGGAAATACGCGGCCATCGGCTTCCGTTTTTAGTGGTACACCCCGATTCTCAAACCAGGACAGCGTATCCGTTGTACCGAAATGCGTAAACACTTTTTTCAAAAAACTGCGCCCTCTGGGATAGCCCTTCAGAAGCTCGTTTGCATTGGCTATTCCCTGGGTAACATTGCACCTACCCCCACCGGAGATCAATACTTTTGAAAGTACTTTCCGGTGTTTCTCAAAGAGAATAACGTTGTGTCCGGAATATGCGGCATGTATGGCGGCAAAAAAACCTGCTGCACCTCCGCCAACTACACCGATTATCATACGATTCCGCAATTTTACTGGTGAATGTCTGAAATGATCTCAAAATTATCCCTTTTTAAAGAATTTCATGCCCAATCGTCGAAAAAAAAATACACCGAAAGAAAAACCGAAACGTTTTGGACAGAGCGATGCGGTGGTACCCGTTTGTTTTTTCCAGGTGCTTTTCGATATCCACCATCCCTTCGTATAAAATGCTGACCTTTTTGTTAAAAATTGAAAAATCAAACCGACCTTTATTGGATTATCTCCCATCAGTAGATAGTTTAGAATAATTTTCCGGGATCGACTGCTTTTTTCATCTTCCGGATAGCATGGTATTAGAGTTAGAAAAAAAAGGCAACCTATGACGAGTGGTTTGAATAACTATAAAAAATTTCTACTAGCACTGTTTCTTATTTTGGGGCCAATCACCGCCTGGGCACAGCACCAACCCAGCCTGGGGTCCACCGCAAGGCTTATGGAAATGGCGCTCGCAGCCATGTCCAATGAAAAATACACGGAGGCGAATGGCCATTTTCGGGAACTTATTGCCAGTAACCTGCCCATACCGCCTGAAATGCCATTCCATTTTGCGGAAACCCTCTACCAGCTCGGACAATACCATAATAGCGAAAACTTTGTCAGGAAATACCTGGACCTAAACGGTTTTAAGGGAGAACATTACAGCGAAGCAAGAGATTTGTTGCAGAAGCTTGAGTCCCCCCTTGCGGCCATAAAAGCCTGCAATCTCTGCGATGCGAAAGGATATCGCTATGCTACCTGTGCAACCTGCGATGGAGAAGGACACACCGATCAGGCCTGTTCGCTATGCCGAGGCAGGGGGATCATCGGCTGCAGCCGTTGTGCTGGAGACGGAATGGTGACCAAAAAGAACGTATTCAATATTGTGGAATACTTCGAATGTGAACGGTGTAAGGGCCAGGGAAGACTTACCTGTACGCAATGCGAAGGAAGCCTGCTCGAACATGGCGACTGTCCCACCTGTAGCGGGAATGGGACGATCGGCTCGGAAACGGTATGCGACCACCTACATACGGAAGAAGCCGCGACTTTTACCGCCCCTTAACCGGGCAATATGGGAGCAGTCATTCCGATCATTAGGGGCAATACGTTGCAATGGATGCCTGTGCTTCCTCGAACCCGTTCTCCAAGGCCGTCTTAAAATCACTGCAAGCTTTAGCCATATCCTCAGTAGCCGCATATAACATTCCCCGGTAGTAAAAGTATTGCCCGTTTTTTGGACTCATTTTTATCGCCGCGTTATACTCGCGCAGTGCCTCCTTTACATTTCCTATGCGGTGCATGGACCTGGCCTTTAAAAAATAAGCCATGGAAGGTGCCCCGGATATTTCCACCGCATTGTCTGCATACATGAGGGCTAATTCAGGATTTCCGTTTCGGTGGTACAAATTGGACAGGCTAAGCAGTACCTGTATGTTTTTAGGCTCTTGTTCAAGTGCCGCCTTGAAACTCGTTTCCGCTTCTTTGAACTCGGCCAATTCCTCATGGGCTCGCCCCTTATTGTAAAGGGCCTTCACATTGCCTGGCTTTTTTTCCAAATAACTTGCATAGGCAACGATCGCTTCCTCGTATTGGCCATCGCTGTAATACTCGTCCCCCTTCATGGAAGAACTGTCTCCACAGGAGACAACTAAATACGTTACCCCAATCAGGGTCAATAGGTTTTTACTTAAATTCATAGGTTGATTCAAATTCTTTAGACAGCTACACTGTTTTCCCGCAAGGCTTCGTTCAGTGAAGTTTTTAGATCCGTGGAAGCTTTTCGCTTCCCGATGATTAGCGCGCAGGGTACCTGAAAATCTCCTGCCTTAAACTTTTTGTTTATAGAACCTGGTATAACTACCGATCTTTCAGGTACATAACCCCTGTATTCTACAGGAGAATCTCCGGTGACGTCGATTATTTTTGAACTGGCGGTAAGGGTTACCCCTGCGCCAACGACCGCCTCACGCCCGATACGAACGCCTTCTACGATAATGGCCCGGGAACCGATAAATGCCCCGTCTTCCACGATCACCGGCGCTGCCTGAATGGGTTCCAACACGCCTCCAATGCCTACACCGCCGCTCAGGTGGACATTTTTTCCAATTTGGGCGCAGGAACCGACCGTAGCCCAGGTGTCCACCATGGTACCGCTGTCCACGTAAGCTCCGATGTTTACATAGGAAGGCATCATCACCACACCTTTAGCAAGAAACGCGCCATACCTCGCAACCGCGTGGGGTACCACCCGTACACCTTGCTTGGCATAGTTGGTTTTTAGTGCCATTTTATCGTGAAATTCAAAGGGTCCCACCTCGATGGTTCGCATTTTCTGAATTGGGAAATAAAGAATTACAGCTTTTTTAACCCAATCGTTTACCTTCCAGGACCCATCCTCTGCAGGGGTAGCCACACGCAGGGAACCGTTGTCCAAATCGGCAATTACAGTTTTTATGGCTATCTGTACGTCTTTTTCATTCAATAAATCCCTATTTTCCCAGGCTTTTTCTATAATGTGCTGTAATTCTTCCATAAGTTATAAACTGTTAGCTTTGTTTGAATGGTTCTTACTACTATGCGCAAAAAAATCCCGGTAGCCATAGCTTCTGTCCTCAAACCTGTAGACGATTCCAGAATGTTGCATAAGCTGGGATTTTCAATGCGTGAAACAAATAAATACCACCTAAACATCATAGGTTTTTCTTCAAAAAAAACGCCAAAAATAAAAAATATCCGTTTTATCGAAATTTTTTCCAAATCCAGGATGCACCCCGCCCGAATTCTGGTATCCTTCCCGTTTCTCTTTCATCTTTTTCGTATCAAACCTCTTCTCCTGATTGTCACCACTTTTGAGCTGTTACCGGCTGGCATGCTCGGAAAATGGCTACTCGGCTACCGACTTATTTACGACGTTCAGGAAAACTACCGGAAGAATATTCGCTACAACCACAGCCTGCCAGCCCTGATCCGCCCCATGGCAGAGGCACTGGTTTGGATAGCGGAAACTACGACCCGCCCATTTGTAGACGCACATCTCCTCGCAGAAGCTTGTTACCTTCGGGAAATGCCCGAGTTAAAACGGGCCCTTGTGCTCGAAAACAAGGCCGTACAACCACTTGGTCAGGTACCACCGTTTAAACTAGCTCGGCCAACAGCCCCAAAATTATTGATTACGGGCACCATCACGGAGGCATATGGCACACTAGATGCCGTCCGCTGGTTTAGTAAACTCGCTGAACTACTGCCCGGTGCACGGTTGGAAATCCTGGGACACTGCCCCCTGAGAGGCTTTGCCGAACAACTCCGGCACGAAGCGAGCAGCCACCCACAAATCCACCTGCATCTCTCCGCAAACCCCGTCCCAGGCAGCTGGATTGAACAACGCATTCAGGATGCCGATGTACTACTCTTGCCCTACCGCTTACTGCCAAGTATTGCCGCCAAAATCCCCACCAAATTGTACGAGGGAATCGCCCAGCAGAAACCCCTTTTGATCTCATGCAATCCGGTATGGAAGGCCCTGATGGATTCCTATCCGGCCGGTATGGAAGTCGACTTTTTGGATCGCCTGGACATCGCCGAGACCTGGCAGCGCTTCACGTCCATGGAGTTTTACCAACAGCCTCCCGGCAACGAAGTAAGCTGGGAAGAAGAAAAAAAACGCTTCCTTGCCTTTTTAGATACCCTCTGAAATAAGTAAATTGTACTTTTCCAATACACCTCCTGACAGCCATGGGATGCCGTCATGTCACTGAATTCCTGTTGTAAACACCTTACTATTAGTGTTTTATATCTTTTTTAGCTGATTGGTGATTTATTTTTAGACTAATCTAAATTTTATTACCCGTCGAATTTTCGGTTATCCACACTCGCTTTAGACTTGATTTAAATATTTTTTTAGACAACCCTAAATCGTATATTTACAAAAAACTTGACAACATGCGGATGATACAGCTCAGCAGTACGGAAGAGAATTACCTGAAAAACATCTATCGCTTATTGGCGGAGGGCGGGGAAAAAGTGGGGACCAACGAAATCGCAGCCCTGACCGGAACCAAAGCAGCATCGGTGAGTGACATGTTGAAAAAGCTGGCTGAGAAGCAGCTCCTCTCCTACCGGAAATACCATGGCGTAAGCCTGACCGAAGAAGGCACAAAAACGGCCTTACTTATCCTACGCCGGCAGCGACTATGGGAGGTTTTTTTGGTTGAAAAATTAAAGTTTGCCTGGGACGAGGTTGCGGCCATTGCCGAGGAATTGGAGCACGTAAAAGCGCCGGTGCTCGTACGTCGCCTGGACGAGTACCTGGGTTTTCCGAAATTTGATCCGCATGGCGATCCCATTCCCGATGAATTTGGGGAATGGGAAAGCAGCCCCCGGGTACTCTTACAGGAGGTGGCTCCTGGCAAAGCCGGCAAAGTTGTAGCGGTGACCAATAGCAGCGCCGCGTTTTTGAGCTACCTCGATAAGGTGGGGATTTACATCGGCGCAAAGGTCGAGGTGTTGGACAAAATTGAATTTGATGGCTCGGTGGAATTGCGGATTGACGGAGGCAAAACCGCCTACTTGTCCCGGGAGGTAGCGGCCAACCTGCAAGTACGCCTGCATCCCTCCTAAGCAGGAACGGAACCGTACGAATCGTTTTTTGGTTTATTTGTCAACTTCCTACGGGAGTGAACGTATAGAAGAGTTATTGTAATTAAAAAAAACAAACATAACAGCTATGAAGAAAATGGTGGGAATCCTGGTAATCGGGTTGCTGGTGTCAACGCAGCTAAAGGCACAAGCGCAGGAGATTACCTGGTATAGTTTTGAGGAGGTGATCGACAAGGTAGAAACAACTCCCAAGATGATCCTGATCGACGTGTATACCGATTGGTGCGGGTGGTGCAAGAAAATGGACAAAGAAACATTCACCGATAAGGAAGTGATTGCCTACGTGAATGAGAATTTTTATGCAGTAAAGTTGAACGCCGAAGACAGCAAGAAAAAATTTGAGTTTCGGGGGCGGGAGTATTCCGAGGAGGACATGGCCCGGGCCATGCGGGTTCAGTCCTACCCCAATTTTGTGATCATGGATGCAGCCATGGAAAACATCACCCAATTGCCGGGATACCGGGAAGCCAAACCTTTTGTTTCCTCCCTGGTAGCTCTGCTGGAAAATTTCAAGCAATAAATGGCTACCTATCTGCGTCGCGTCGATGATACCATCGTAGCACTGGCCACCCCGCAGGGCGTGGGGGCGATTGCCGTTATTCGCCTTTCCGGAAAAGAAGCCATACAAATGGCAAACCGGGTATTTTTTGGGAAAAATCTGGAGGTGCAGGCCAGCCACACCATTCACTTTGGAACAATCCGGGATGGAGACCGGATTATCGACGAAGTGCTGGTATCCCTGTTTGTCGCGCCCCATTCCTTTACCAAAGAAAACGTCGTGGAAATCTCCACCCACGGATCTTCCTATATTGTCAATCAGGTATTGCGCTTGTTGGTACGCCAGGGCGCGCGGCCTGCAGAGCCTGGAGAGTTTACCCAGCGGGCTTTTTTAAATGGGCAGTTTGACCTGGCCCAGGCAGAGGCCGTGGCCGACCTGATCCATTCCGATTCGGAGACCTCTCATCAAGCTGCCCTGCACCAGATGCGCGGCGGTTTTAGTTCGGATATCCGGGAATTACGGGAAAAGTTGATTCATTTTGCTTCCATGATCGAATTGGAGCTGGATTTTACGGAAGAAGACGTGGAATTTGCCAGTAGGGACGATTTGCGGCTACTGGTAGAAAAACTGCTACGGGTGGTGGAGCAGCTAATCAGCAGCTTTGACCTGGGCAACGTGATCAAAAATGGAGTTCCCACGGTGATTGCCGGAAAACCCAATGCCGGTAAATCCACCCTGCTCAATGCCCTGCTCAACGAAGAGAAGGCTCTTGTTTCCGATATTGCCGGTACCACCCGGGATAGCATTGAGGACGAAATCACCCTGGGCGGCGTGGTATTTCGCTTTATCGATACCGCCGGACTTCGTGAGACCACCGATACCATCGAAGCCATGGGGGTCAGCCGCACCCGGGAAAAAATGAAATCCGCCTCGCTGATTCTGTATTTGTTTGATTTGGGGGATACCGATCTGGTGGAAATCAACCGAGACCTAAACAAGCTGGAAAACATCGGGGTACCCTTTATTAAAGTAGCGAATAAACTGGATAAGGGTAATCCGCAATTTATCACTATTTTAAAAGAGGCCCACCCAGATACCCTTTTCATTTCCGCGGGAAAAAAAGAAAACCTGGAGGAATTGAAAGAAAAGATCCTGGAACAGGTCAATTTGGACAAATTCCGAACCGGCAATACGGTAGTCACCAATATCCGGCACTTTGATTCCCTGACCCGTACCCGGGAATCGCTGCTAGATGTTTTGGGAGGCTTGGATCAGGAAGTGAGCAATGACTTTCTGGCCATGGATATCCGCCGTTCCCTGCATTACCTGGGCGAAATAACGGGAGAGATTACAACAGACGATTTATTGGCGAATATTTTTAGTAAGTTTTGTATCGGAAAGTAACCTTTGAGGTTTTCAAAACCTCGAAGGTTTCACCGTGAAAATTAGTGATTGACCCTCGATTTTAATAACACCTAAAATGATTGTTGAAGAATTAGCCCGGTAGATTCAGGTGATGATATTTTCATCCTTAGCTCAGGACTAGGAGCTAAAGCCCTTAACCAGGACGAAAGCAAACTGCTGTTTTTTGAAAATGAACCATTGAACTTGGTAGAAGTAGATTTGAATGACCTCAAGTTGGTTCGTAAAACACCATTTCAGAAAGAAGGGCCGAATGAAGTCGGGGGGCCTTACAGGGTTAGGTTTCAGTTGGGACCAGAAGGGGATTTATTTATTAGCGGCAATAATACGCAGGGAATATTTAATACCAACGGAGAAATGGCCGAAAGTCTACAAGTGGTGCCGGAAGGAATTGACCCCAAACTAGCCAATAATCTACATGGTCCTATGTCAATATCGAAGACGAATTGGGTTTTGCAGTCATTGATTTTACGTTTTAGACCTCTGAAAAAACGATGAGTTGGAAGGATGGAAGGAAAATCCCCTCGAAGAAGGTTGAGGTTGAAACTAATCACTTACTTTTTCAAACACCAGGCGGTGGTGATCCCAAATTTCCCGTTCAAACGCAACTTTGATAGGGGCTACTTTCAAGTTGCTCAGGCGTTTACGCATCGAAGGGTCAGTAAATAGTTGAGGAACAAGCTGTAGGTAGGCCCAGTACTTCTTCCAGCCAAAAGATTTCAGTTTTTGCCGCCAAACTTTGATGGTTTCAATGTAGTCCAGCCTGCCACTGTGTTCGGTAACGAGTGTAAAATACGGAGCGGCGTTTTTTATGATCTGCTCTTTTCCATACGGGATCCAGGAACCGGGAAATTCATTCATAATCAGCGCTAACAAATATTCATTAGAATCCTTAGGCGCATGGATATCGGCAGTGTCAATGTCTATCATGCCCTTATCAAATACCATGGATTGGATAAAACATCGCTTGCCCACCGGTATGAGGCTGCTGACAATTTTAAAAAAGTTTTGATAAACGTCATCTTGTTTACCCGCCCTGTACTCATCCACTGAACAAAAATGCTCGAATGCCCCCACCGATGCAATGGCATCAAATCTTCCAAATGTATCCGGGGTCAGGTCGCGGTAATTACAAATATGTACATCCAGGCCATTGCGCCTACAAGCATTGTATTGCCCCTCCGAAAGTGTAATTCCAGTTCCTATTGCACCCAATTCTTTGATATAAGTTAAAAACGGACCCCACCCCGAACCGATATCCAGTACCCGATCACCCGCTTTTATTTCCAGGTTTTCAGCAATAAATGCATGCTTATTTCGCTGGGCCGCTTCCAGTGAAAGTGAAAAATCACCATCATACTTAGCCCCGGTAAAATCAGCCGTTTCCCCAACGCTCCACCTCCAAATTTTGTCCATTTTGGAATAGGTATAATCGATATCCTGCTTGCTGGCCATAGTCAATGATGTTTTTTGTGATCACCCTCCCGCTTTTACTATCAGCCTCCGAGCGTTTTAATTTAGATTCCAGTTTTTTCCCAATCCCAATGATAGGCCGATTCCATAGCGTATTTTCGAAGGGCATCTATTTTACCGACACTGGTTTCATCTTGCCGGCTTACAAACTGATCGGTTCTATTTTTTACTCGTTATCTCCGTTCCTATTGTACGCTTTCTTAAAGTTAGCGATTAATAACAATAAATGACTTATCCCGGGGGAATAATTCCAGCTACTGATTTTTCAGAAAAAAAACTGCATAATCGGCTACAGGATTTGTACCACCAAAAGGTTAACTTAATGATAAATAGCTTTGTATAGGTTCTGAATCCGAAAGTAACGGACTCCGGTGATTCCCGTTGATATTTTTGTCTTCCAGGATCCAACGGCTAGGCGCACGGCCTTCCTGGTGTACATTTTATTTTTTGACCTATTGACGCGGCGAGCGCCGGGAAATGATAAATGAGAAAGAAATGAGCCCGCATTGTTTTTAAGTAGGTTTGATAAATACCGCTGTGTTGGTTTTCGGGCCTGAAAAAAAAACGCCCGTTTTGCTACCGATTTTTATTTAGGTCAATCGCGCTAGTTGCCTATCCGAAATACCGCTCCGCATCGTTGGAACCTATCAAAAAAAAGAAGGAAAGTAGTGCTCGCTTACTTTCCTTCTTTTGCATCGCTTAGGGCATCTCCAAAACAGGCCGTTGATTTGAGAAATCCATAAACCCAAAATATCCATTGCCTCTTCCTATGCCGCTAGTACCTACTCCTCCAAAGGGAAGATGGGGCGACATATAGTGTACCGATGTATGATTGATAACACTTCCTTCCGCGGTGGTGCTATTTATAACTCTATCAGCTGCACCTTTATCTTTGCTATACACATACAGTCCCAGCGGCCGTTCTCTTTGATTGACAAAGTCAATGGCATCATCCAGGGTTTTGTAGCTTAACACCGGAAGTAAAGGCCCAAATATTTCCTCTTTCATAATGGCAAGATCCGGATCGACATTATCAAGCAACGTAGGGGAAATATAGTTTTCCCCTTCATTTGTCTTCCCTCCAATCACTAATGTAGCCCCATGTTCCAGCGCATCATCAAGCAGCTTTTTTACACGCTGATAATGATTGTTGTTGACCAATCGCCCATAGTTTGAACTTTCAATTCCGGGTCCACCAACGCCATACAGGTGTTCAATTGTGCCTTTTAAATGAGCAATAAACTCATCTTTGCAATTTTCCGATACCAAAATATAATCCGTGGTAATACAGGTTTGACCACAGTTGTAAAATTTAGTCCACACAATTTTACCAGCCGCATCGGCGAAATCCGCTGAATCATCGATGATGGAAGGGCATTTGCCCCCAAGTTCCATCGTTACCGAAGCCATATAATTGGCAGCGGCTTTCATCACGATTTTACCAACCCGTGTGCCGCCTGTATAAAAAATATGGTTGAATGGTAATTCCAATAACTCCGATGCTACATCTGCGCCTCCCTCCATCACGAATACTTCCTCTTTCGGAAACACCGATTCAATAATCTCTTTGATTAATTTGGACGAATGAGGCGTCAGTTCAGAAGGCTTGATGATGACTGTATTTCCCGCTGCCAAACAGGCAACGAGCGGTCTGAGGGTTAGCAGTATCGGGTAATTCCAGGGAGTTAAGAACAAACAAACTCCTTTGGGCTCTACAATAATTTTTGATACGGATGCAGCGCCACCCAAACCTTCGGGTGTGGGAACCACCTGAGGTTTCATCCATTTTTCCAAAAGGCCGACAACAAAGTCAATTTCCACAATAACCGAATCTGTCTCGGACGCCTCTTCCTTTGGTTTCTTGTAATCCTTGTAAAGCGCCTCATAGACATTGTCCATGTTGGCAATAACGGCTTCTTTGAAGGTAAGCAACCTGGCAATCCGCTCCTGAGCGGCGGATTTCTTCAATTGCAGTGCTTTGCGCTGCTGACTTTGAAATACGGCAGCAAGGTCAACTTTCGAAAGTGTTTGTGTCTCCATTGTAGTAAGTTTAAGGTTAATTGGATAAGTAGTATGCGAATGTATGGCTGCATGGAAATTGTATATATTCCATTTTTTTTTAATTTTAGCTTAGGTCGGAAATCACAAGGAATTTTTCTTTACGTTCTGCAGCGTCTGAACAAACCTAGGGAATAGGCAGCAAATGGGTTGTGCCATATGTTCCAAAAACCAGTAAATTTGTTCCATAGGAAAAAAAAGGCCGTATAACTATCCCCGAAACCAAATAAAACACTGATATCCTGCGCTGAAACACGCGTTTATACTGCATTACGTTCCGTGAAAATTCATTGGGTTGCCTGCTACCTCCAAGCCGTTAGCGGCTCATTGAGGTACCCGATTTGCCAGGAAATGATCCGAGAAGCAAGGAAAAGACCCCTCTTTTTCTTACTTTGAACAAACATTTCAGCGAGGTATCTATGAAAAAAATCGAATTAATTGGCGGTACTTCCTGGCACGCGACCATCGTCTACTACCGCCTGATCAACGAAATGGTGAGCGAACGGATCGGCACGCAGGCAAATCCGGAATTGCTTATCTACAGCCTGAATATCGAACTGATGCGGGCGCAGGATAAAGAAAGAATCAATGCCAGGTACCTGGAAATTGCCCTAACCCTGCAAACAGCCGGTGCCGAAGCCCTGGTCATCTGTGCCAACACGCCCCATATGGTCTACGAATTCGTGCAACCACACCTAGCCATACCCCTACTGCACATCGCAGACGCCGTGGGAAAAGAGGCGAAGAAAAAAGGGCTGAAAACCCTCGGCCTTTTGGGCAATCGGCCCACCATGACCGGCGCCTTCGTTTCCAGTCGTTTGGCAACGAAATTTGGTATCCAAACAATTATCCCCGACGAACGGTATCTCGCACAAAATCATTGGTATGTGTCCAACGAACTCACGCAGGGTGTGTTTAGCGAAGCGGCAAAATCGTTCTTTCTGGAACAAATGCACCTGCTTCAAAAAAAAGGGGGCGAAGGCATTATTCTCGGATGTACCGAATTGCCTATCCTGATGGACAAAACGGCGTTCGCATTACCGCTACTTGCGACCACCACGCTACATGCCCGGATGGCTGCTGATTATATCCTGGAATGATTGGTGGTTACAAGCATTGAAAAATTAGCCAACACTCTAGCCAAAACGATTCCGAAGCCTGGAGGAAAGCTGCTGAAGGCATACCAACTGAAACCTGACCAGAGGACCCAGGAAGCATTCGGAAGCGATGCCTACGCGAGTTCCTTCACGTAAATCTCCAGGAACAAGTTTCTAAGCCTGGTGCCAGGTAAGCCACGTAAATCGGAAGGAGTCGAAGTCCTACTTCCCCACTCGAACTCCGGCGTAGGTTTGCCGAATGATTTTTCCGTTTCGGATGATAAAGGTATCCGTAGCAAAGCTCAGGCTAAACGTCGGAGTATCGGCCTCCCACAAAATATAGCCCACATCCTGCACCGACAGGCTTTGGCTGAGCGTCAGCTTGGCTTCCTGGGTGGGAAAGGCCCGAAAGGCGTTGACAAAGTTTTCCCGGATTTCATCCAACCCACGAAAGGTACCATTGGGGGTGATTAGAATGGATTCTTCTGTGTAGTCCTCCATGACCCCATCCAGGTCATTTGCCAGGAAGGTTTGCCAATGATGGTCCAGTACGGCCTGGGTCTGGGATTGGTCAATTTCCTCAGAGGAGGAATGGGAAACACATCCGTTTGCCAGCAGTGCTAGCAGGAAAATAAAAGCAGGTGATTTTTTCATGATCGGTGATTTTATTCGTAAATATAAAAAACCTGCGTGTCAATGCCGCTATTCCCAGAAGCAAAAATATACCGATGATCCGGCGGCAGATAAAATGCTAGGTGACGAAGGTCTTACCAGACCTTCGGGGATTGGAAAAACCCAAAGGTCAATTTTCACAACCCTTGAGGTCTTTGAGACGTCGAGGTTTTTTTCGTGCACGTCCGTTTTTCATAAGTTCTGGCTTTTCTCAGTGCTGCGGTACTTCGCACATTCGGTGTCTTTCCGAAAAACGAATATAATTGGGTATTTTTGGATTTATGGTTACAACCATTCCCGTAAAAACTGCAAAATATCGGCCCGCATTTCTGGGGTTTCTTCATGAGCAACCGGATATATCTTCAATTTCCAAGCATCCGGTGCCCCATCACGGGCGTAAACAGCCTTTAAATTTTTATCAATGATTTCCAGTCCTTCCAGGGGTGTCAATGGATCAAACTCCCCTGCCAGACCCAAATGTGGCCTGGGAGCAATAAGGGCATTGATGGAGGATGTCGTGAAGTGGTTCAACAGGTCCGGAACATAGTAGTAAATCCCGTGAAGGCGAAGGTCACCTTGCTCCACCAAGGTATGAAAATCGGTCAGGCAATTCAGGTCGATGGTCACCTTGATCCGCTCATCCAACGCCGCCAACCACCAGGACATGGTACTGCCCATGGACATCCCCATCGTGGCAATGCGGTTGGAATCAATATCCTCCCGGGAAACCAGGTAATCCAGGGCCCGCAGGTTGTCATACACCATCATCCCAAACAGCACTTCTCCCTTCCACAACATTTCTTTGAAGATATCCAATTCTGCCCTCCCGGACCTTTCCCCAAAGCCCCAGGAATCGATGCAAAGACCGGCATACCCTTCTTTTGCAAGGGCAATGGCAAAGGGAGGTGACTGCATTTCTTTTCTGCCCAGGACAAATTCATTCTTTCCTACTTCGTATTGCCCAAAATGGGAATGGTTGAACAGGACTACCGGCAGTTTACCGCTGGCATTTTTGGGTTTGGAAAAATAAGCAGGAACTGACTCTTTCCCGTTGATGTCCAGCCGCAATTTTTGGATGATCACCCCGTCCCTTTCCTCGGTCGAAAGCAGCTCCACGCCAATAGGTCTTTCCCGGTCAGGAAGCCTACCGAGCAGCGCGTACAGTTTCTCCCGTTGTTCGGCTTTGTTCCAGGTCTCCGTCATAAAATCTTCCATGGCTATCGATTTGGTTTGGGCGAGCGCCCGACAAAACGGACTCATACTACAAATGACTCCGATAATTCCGATAAAAATCCCAGTTACTAATGGACGACTTACAAGCATATTGTATCGGTTTTACTTTTTTTAATTGCCAATTCGTTTCACGGTAGCCCGCAAAGGTCCTGCGGGTCAGTTCGCCAAATGCTCCTTTTCTTAGTAACAACCATTAAATGCAATTAGATAGTATCTAATACTGATTACCAGCTATTTATAGTTCCCAATTAGAAAAAAAGGTTGCATACCTCGTATGCATGTTGGACGGGGGATGCAGCGATCGAACCCGTATCACTACCGCCACTGGGCGATTTGCTCACCGCTTTGGTAAAAAGGCACGCCAGTCTTTGCCATCGGTCAGCCAAGCCAGGTTAAAGACCGCTATCTTACCTACGGTGCTGGGATGCCCGGATCCCTCGTACAGCAGAAACACCAGCCCTTCGCTAGGCGTACCGGCCCTACCGGCGGTCAGAGAAGAATAGGCAAAGCCACCCGGTTCTACCAGTTTTTTTACCGGCCAGGTCTCTCCTCCGTCAAAGCTGGCCCATACCGTACCGTGTGTCCTTCCCTCCGGAGATTCAATATTGCTAAACAGGAGAATATCATGCCCTGCTATCGGAAGCCGTACCAAACCGGCCATCAGACCATAATCCCTACTTTGATCCCCATCCGGCAAGACCTCACTTACCGAAAGCTCCTCCCAGGTATGCCCTCCATCACGACTTCGGGCAATGTACCGCATCCGCGGGTTCAGGCCATCGGTCGATAAATGCCTGCGGGAGTTGTAGTAAAGCGTCCCATCCGAAAGTTCTGCGATGGCTGCTTCACCGGTACCCTTTGCGGGAAAGGGCGCACTGGTTTGCCAGGTCTTGCCCCCGTCATCGCTATAGATGGCGTTCGTATAGTGGCTTTCCCAATATTCGCGATCGTTGCCGCCTCCGTAATACCGGGTAGGACGGATCAATCTCCCTTTTTTATCTCCAAAGCGAAGCGTTATACCGTGTTCGTTCATGTGCATGGAAGGAATATTTCCCAGGCTATCAGGCAGGATGGTCGTTTTTTCCGCATTCCAGGTTCTACCCTGGTCGCTACTCCGGTACAGCGTAAGCGGCGCGATGGGATGACTGTCTTCGACAAAAGCCAGGATATCCCCACTTTCCTCGTCCACCGTGACGCCTCCTCCCTGAAATCCGGGCTTCGCCAGGGTGGTAATTGAAGACCAGGTTTTACCCCCATCTTCGCTTCGTCGTACCTGATAGCTTTGGTTTCCCCAGGTAGCGACAATGGATCCGTCCTTGGCCGTCACCACATTGGGAAACCGTTCCGTCGGAAAGAGTTCTTTCACTTCCATGATCGGGTTTCCTTCGTTCCAAAACGCATTTTCTCCGCGCTGCGCATAGGAGCAGCCAATGGTGAAACCGAGAATGAGGCCCAATACCTTTTTCCTGTTAATTGAGTTCATGCCTTGCTTTGTAAAATGGACGCTTTGGGACAATACCCGGTCGAATTTTTCCTACGCTAGCGGTGCGAGCGATACACCTCGCTGCACTTTCCAATTGTTCCCTGCGGTACCGACGTTCTCTGTGACTAGCCACTTTTACATGCAGCGGGTACCCCCGCATGCATTGCCCGCCTGAACGGATACTTGCATGTGAGCTGCAGGTATTCGGCTCAATCCAACACAACTTGGTTCAAACCATCCGCGCATCGACTACCCAATAATAGGAATATATTCCGAAAGTTCCATTTTTTACGATGAGACGGGTTAAAAACCCCAAAAAATCCACGCCGGGTTTCAGCTGTACCGGCTCGTATACCGAAGAAAACACGGAAAAACAACCGCTGTAAATCGGTCCCTGATGCCGGAAAGGTAAATGAGTAGAAATGAAAAAAACTAACGGAATCGCTTGCGCCACTCATCTGCATATCGTAATATTGCAATAAATAATTATCACACATGGGCGTTACAAAAACCAATCTATTTTCCGAAACCCAAAATGAACTGGCTCTCGCGGCAAAGGCATTTGACCACCCCGCACGGGTAGCGATCATTCACTACTTACTGAAATCCAACGCCTGCATAAACGGCGACCTGGTACAGGAACTGGGACTGGCGCAGCCGACCATCAGTCAACACCTGCGGGAATTAAAGGCAATTGGCATTATTCAGGGGACCATTGAAGGCTCCCGTATCAGCTATTGCATCAATCCCGTCCGCTGGGCGGAAATTAGAAACCAATTCAATCAACTCTTTGACCAGTACCCGGCTCCCCTTTCCGGGGACTGCTGTTAAAATAGTCACACAACGAACAATTTAAAAATCCAAAAGCATGAGCAACGATCAGGAATTAAAAAACATAGTAAAAGCGCAATACGCGCAAATCGCAACACAGGAAAAAACCACCAACGCCGCCTCGTGCTGCGGAGCCACGACCCCTTCCAATAAGGTTTACAACATCATGATGGAAGACTATTCCGAAACGAAAGGTTACGTGGAAGCAGCCGATCTCGGTCTGGGATGCGGCCTGCCTACCCAATTTGCCAAAATCAAAAAAGGCGATACCGTCATCGATTTGGGTTCCGGCGCAGGAAACGATTGTTTTGTGGCCCGACACGAAACCGGACCGGAAGGAAAAGTGATCGGAATCGACTTTACCCCCGCCATGGTCCAAAAAGCACGACGCAATGCAGAAAAAATGGGCTATAACAACGTGGAATTTCGGGAAGGCGATATCGACAACATGCCCGTAAATGAGGAAGTAGCCGATGTAGTAGTCAGCAATTGCGTGCTCAACCTGGTTCCCAATAAGGAAAAGGTAATCCGGGAAATTTTCCGGGTATTGAAACCGGGCGGTCACTTTAGTATCTCCGATATCGTATTAATGGGCGTACTTCCCGAAGCCCTGAAGGAAGATGCCGAAATGTATGCCGGATGCGTGGCTGGGGCGATTCAAAAAGACAGCTACCTCCAGCACATAAAGCAAGCTGGATTTCAAAACATCCGCCTCCAAAAGGAAAAGTCCATTTCCATTCCCGAGGACATTTTGGGAAAATACCTCCGGCCAGAGGAGCTAATGGCGTTTAACCAGGGAGGAACCGGCATTTACAGCATTACCGTCTATGCAGAAAAACCAGGAGCTACCGACGAAAGCAAGAAAACACGTTTTTCAACCCAGCAAGCTGCCTCCTGCCAGGAAGGAACGGGCTGTTGCTAGTGTTTTATACCGAAAATATACTGTTATGAGCCAATCTACCGTACCTTCATTATTTCTTATCGTCTTCTTCATTGCCTGTTCGCCTTCGACAAAGAAGAACCAGACCATGAACGTATCCGAAATCAACGCAATTCAAGTCACCATGTCTACTGAAAACAAAACCGAAACATCAGCCCTGTACCCCGAATTGGCCCAGTACGTACAATCCCTCCTTCCCGATATGGCGGCTATTCCTGAAGACCGAAAGGAACTGCTGCAGGAGGTTGCCTTGTTTGTGCGGGAAAAAAAGCAAGCCAACGAACCGGCAAACCTTACCTTTATCTGCACCCACAATAGCCGACGAAGTCACCTAAGCCAGATTTGGGCGGCGACAGCCGCCGCGTATTACGGGCTGGAGGAAGGGATTCATACGTATTCCGGCGGTACCGAGACCACGGCATTTAATCCCAGGGCAGTAGCTGCCATTGAACGTGCTGGTTTCCGGGTAAACCACACAACAGGAGACAATCCGCATTACATGGTGAGCTTTTCAGATCAAGGACAGGTAATCGAATGTTTTTCTAAAAAATACGACGATCCATTTAACGCTTCTGAAAATTTTGCTGCCATCATGACCTGTTCGGATGCGGATAAAAATTGTCCCTTCATCCCGGGTGCATCCCTCCGCTTACCCATCCCCTACGTGGATCCAAAGGAGGCAGATGGAACGTCCGAAGAAGCCGAGGTTTACGACGAACGCACGCGTCAAATCGCTACCGAAATGTTTTACATAATGTCCCGGGTCAATTCCTGATACCCGCCGGATTGTAGCAAGTATTGGTTTTCTGCACGATGTTGTACGGTGCAAAGAAGGTCGATCCCGGCATCCCCGCCCCGTTCACGTCGGTAAACGTTACCGGAGGGGCGGGCTATTCCTAACGGTAATGCCGTGAAACAACGCGCAGGCATCAGAACAAGGCATTGAAAAACAGGTAACAAACACACACCAAACGCAAAAATGGATGAAAGAAATCGGCTTTTTTGAAAAATACCTAACGGTTTGGGTGATACTTTGCATTGCAGCAGGTATCGGCATCGGTGCTATTTTTGGAGAAAACATGAGCTACCTTTCCTCCCTGGAAATCGCACATGTAAACATTCCGGTAGCGGCACTTATCTGGTTAATGATTTATCCCATGATGGTACAAGTGGATTTCAGCTCGTTGAAAAAAGTTGGAAAGAATGCCAGGGGGCTGGGGCTGACAGTAGTCGTCAATTGGCTGGTAAAACCATTTACCATGGCCTTTTTTGCATGGATATTTTTTGACCAGGTGTACAGCGCCTGGCTAACACCCGAACAAGCAGACGAATACATTGCCGGGGCCATTTTATTGGGAGCCGCCCCCTGCACGGCCATGGTATTTGTCTGGTCCTACCTGAGCAATGGCGATCCCACTTACACCCTGGTACAGGTATCCGTCAATGACCTTATTCTATTGGTAGCTTTTGTTCCCCTCGTACAATTGTTGTTGGGCATTACCGATTTCCAAATCCCCTACGACGTGCTGGTCACCTCAGTAATCGTATTCGTCCTCATTCCACTGGTGGCGGGCTACCTAACCAACCGGCTCCTGATCCAGAAAAAGGGAGCGGACTGGCTGAAAACAAAATTTTTACCAAAACTAAAACCACTTTCTATTTTTGCCTTATTGACTACGCTGGTTTTGCTCTTTGCTTTTCAAGGCGAGCAGATAATTGCCCAACCCCAGCACATTCTTTTGATCGCCATTCCATTAGCCCTGCAAACCTACGTCATCTTTTTTCTGAGTTGGGTGGCGGGCAGGTACCTGAAACTACCCTACCGGGTATGCGCTCCGGCCTCCATGATCGGTGCCAGTAATTTCTTCGAGTTGGCCGTGGCGGTCGCCATCGCCTTGTTTGGGTTGAGTTCGGGTGCGGCACTGGCGACGGTAGTAGGCGTGCTGATTGAAGTACCGATCATGCTTTCGCTGGTCCAACTTGCCAAACGGTGGGCGTATTGATAAAAAAACTGCGGCTACTTTTTGGCTTTCTTCCGGTTCTTGGCCAGGTATTGGTCCATCCGGAACCGAAACGTATATCATTAAATCAACGTTTTTTATGCAAACAAATACTGAATTAGTACTTGCACTTTGGGAGGAAGCAAGAACACGTTTTTCGAATCAGCTAGATGAACTGAATCCCGAAGACCTACGAAAAAAATTGGGCACCTCGCCAAATTCTGTGGGCTTTCTCATACGCCATATTGCAGATGTGGAGTTGCTCTTTGCGAAAAATGTTTTCGGCGATTCTTCCCTGTCGGTAACGGCTAAAACCGTTATTGCAAAAAAAGACACGGGAGAATGGACCGACCTGGATACAATAAAAAGCTACGCTTTGTCTGCGTTTGAAACGCTGCGCTCAATTTTGCGGCAACAAACCGATGCCGATTGGGAAACCAGTATTCGTACCCAGGAGTTTGGCGCAAAAACCAAGGCAGAAGCATTGGGTAGAATTACCTCTCATACCGCCTACCACGCCGGACAACTTGCAATTGCTGTAAAATACGGACGTATACCGGAATAAAACGACTCCAACCACTAGTTTTATACGCCAGTCTTGGGTATATTTCGCCGCAGTTTGACCGGCAACAAGGTACGATTTACCGGCGATTTTTGAAACTTTGTCATCGAATGCGCCGATTTTTACCCCCGGTTTTAGCCCATTGACCGATTGATGCATCTCGTTCACCGAATAATTTCCTCGGGCTGGAATCGATATGCTACTTTTATATCATAAAATTTTTCAACCGGGAAATCCGGAGCAGGAAGCGCCTTCGTAGGTTCTTCCAGTCGAAACAGCAAATTAAAACAGCATACAATGGGACAGTTCAGGTTATTGAGTTTCAGCGCAGGATTTCAAAAAAATCAGGAAAACAGCTTCCTTTTGACCCAGGCCGAGTCAAGGGAACTATTGGCAGAAGTTAGGCAGTGCTGCGACCTGTCCGAAGCATTGGTCGTGTCTACCCCCGAGAGAACCGAAATCCTTTACTACAGTGCCGGGCCACAGGAGGACGAGATATACGCGGCCCTTCGAAAAATAAAAACCGGCCTATACCTTCCGGAAAAAAATGTTTTTCAGCAAAACTGCAACGAGGAAAGCGCGCTTACCCACCTTTCTGAGTTGTGCTTTGGCGTTCAGGCCACCACGTATGGCGCCTTACCGCTATATCCTCAGTTTTTAGAGGCATTTGACCTCTCCGGGCAAGCAGGATTGAAAGGCACGCTTCTAAGCGAATGGGAAAGCTTTTTGCAGCGCACCGACGCCTACTTAAGCAAAGAGGTGAGTTACCAGGCACCGTCGTTTTCGGTTTCTTTCACGGTAGCGGACATGGTCGCCGAATTGGTGAAAAAAATCAAACAGCCCAAAATCGCAATTCTCGGTTTCAACGCCATGGGCAAAAAGGTTTACCAAAACCTACGAAGCCGGGGATTTGAACGAATCGTGATTGTAGAAAAAAGCATTCAGCCATTTGGTAACCTTCGGGGCTCGGAATTGAAGCAATTTATTTACGAGCCCTTTGAGCAACTGTCAAATGTAATCCGGGAAAATGATATTTTAATTTCCACGCTGGAGAATGGTGAAGACCTAATCGTTACCGACTATTTCAATACCAGTTTTTCCTCCGTGAAAATACTTATTGACCTGGCGGTAAAAAGCGAATTGATCCATTCGCTGCAATCGCATTCTCAAGTGGTCTTTTTTGAACTTGCGGACATCTATCAGGTGATCGAAGGTAAAATGGAAATAAACAAAAGCTGGTTGAAAAAAGTAAAGCCGCTGCTTGTACAGCAAAGCGAACACTTTTTCCACTGGCTGGATAAAAAAAAAGCGGAAGAAATTCTCGAAGAGGCAAAGGCTCTACTGATGCCGGGCGAGGAGTTGGAGCCCCCCTTTCCTAAGGTGATAACCGTCCAAAAACCTCGGGTAAAAAAGGAAATCCTCTCGGATCAGGGGTATAAACAGGTGTTGGAAAAATCGATTGATAAAATCCGAAACCACACCCCTTACAAGGATCTTGTCAGTTACCAGCGTCTTGTTAATGAGTTTTTTCTGTACAATTAACTTTTTATAGATGCGGGAATAATAAAAATAATTTTTTGGTTAGGTTGGTTTATTGATAGAGAGGCTCCGGTTGGAGCCTCTTTTTTGCGTTAGTAATCCCGTTTTTATTTTGCTTGTTGGCGATCGCTCATTAAATTTGCATCGTTATGAAAATCTCCGGGAGCAATTGCCATACCTATTCATTTTTCCACGCAGCGACTGCTTGTTGGCATCATGCAGGGCATCATTCCGCTTAAATCCCGGATGCGATCTTTTTAGAAGGATCGTGCCAGTCGATCGATTCGCCTCTCTAAAAAATTTATTCACCAGTGTATCAGTAATCCATGGAAAATAGTATTCGAATAGCTGTTCAGAAAAGCGGGCGGTTAAGTGAGGAATCGCTTAAACTAATCAAAGAGTGTGGAATAAAATTTTACAACGGCACGGGAAAACTGAAATCCACCGCCACCAACTTTCCTATTGAGTTTCTTTTTTTGAGAGACGATGACATTCCTGGCTACGTAGCAGACGGCGTTGCCGATTTGGGTATTGTGGGAGAAAACGAGCTGGTAGAAAAAGACAAGGACGTGACCGTTTTGAAAAAGCTAGGCTTTTCCAAATGCCGGCTATCCCTGGCCATTCCCAAGAGTGAAAGTTACCCCGGGATCCAGTATTTTGAGGGAAAAAACATTGCCACCTCCTACCCGAAAATACTGGGGGACTACCTCAAGACCCAGCAGGTACAGGCAGAAATTCACGAGATAAGTGGATCGGTGGAAATCGCCCCGAGCATCGGCCTGGCCGAAGGCATTTGCGACATCGTAAGTTCCGGCTCTACCCTGATGATGAATGGACTAAAGGAAGTAGAGGAAATTTTCCAATCCGAGGCTGTATTGATCAGCAACCGGGGCCTGTCCGGGGAAAAGCGACAAATCGTACAAAAACTACTGTTTCGCATGGACGCGGTACAGAAAGGAAAGAAAAACAAGTACGTGCTGCTGAATGCTCCGAACCACTCCCTGGATACGATTGTTTCACTGATTCCCGGAATGCGCAGTCCGACCATTCTACCCCTGGCGGAAGCGGGATGGTCTTCCGTGCACTCGGTTATTAGCGAGGATCAATTTTGGGAAAACATTGAAGAATTACGGGCGGCGGGCGCTCAGGGAATCCTGGTAGTGCCCATTGAAAAAATGGTCATTTGATCTGGAAAAAAATTCGGCCTTATTTGTGAATAGTTTCATCGAATCAATCAACCTGTTTCACATTAGTTTTAGGGAAATTTAACGCATGCATCATGAAAATCCTGATCAATCCCGATACGAAAACCTGGAATAAAGAGCTGGCCCGGCCCGTTCATAAAATGAAAGAAATCGAAAAGATCGTTAAACCAATCATGAAGAAGGTCAAACGTCAGGGGGACAAAGCCCTTAAGAAGTTTGCCCTGGAATACGATCATGTGGAAATTGACTCCTTGTTGGTAGAAGATGCAGAAAGAAATGCTGCCGGCGCAAAACTGCGTACCGAACTGAAAGATGCCATCCAAACGGCCCGGTATAACATCGAAAAGTTTCACAAGCTGCAGGAAATGCCCGCAATAAGTTCGGAAATCATGCAGGGAGTCACCTGCATGAGACGAAGTGTCGCCATACAAAAAGTGGGCTTGTATATCCCCGGCGGCACCGCCCCCCTGTTTTCCACCGTATTGATGTTGGGCATTCCGGCAAAGTTGGCCGGATGTCAGGAAATTGTTTTGTGCACCCCCCCCGACCCCCAGGGAGCGGTTCACCCCGCCATCCTCTATACGGCTTCCCTAATTGGAATAACGAAAATAGTCAAGGCTGGCGGAGCCCAGGCCATTGCTGCCATGTGCTATGGAACTGCCTCGGTACCCCAGGTGGACAAAATTTTCGGTCCGGGCAACCAATACGTCACCGCTGCAAAGCAGCTGGCTACCCGACAGGGAGTAGCCATCGACATGCCGGCGGGACCCTCAGAGGTACTGGTCTATGCCGATGATACTGCTATCCCGGATTTTGTCGCTGCCGACCTGCTCTCGCAGGCCGAACACGGGGTTGATAGTCAGGTGGTCCTGGTATGTCCAAGTGAAAAGTTTGTAAAAAAAGTACTGGCGGCTGTGGAGGAGCAACTCAAAGAACTTCCGCGACAAAAAATTGCCAAAAAGGCATTGGAAAACAGCGTCGCAATCGTCATGGAAAAGATGACAGATGCCCTTGACCTGATCAATGCCTACGCACCCGAACACCTCATTTTAGCGGTGAAAGAAGAGGAACGGGCCGTGCAGGGAATCGTGAATGCCGGATCGGTGTTTATCGGAAATTACACCCCCGAAGCGGCGGGAGATTACGCATCGGGCACCAATCATACCCTGCCTACCAACGGGTACGCGCGAAGTTATTCCGGCGTCTCGCTGGATAGTTTTGTGAAGAAAATCACGTACCAGAAAATCACCGCCGAAGGAATTCGGTCCCTGGGTCCCGCCATCGAAGTAATGGCGCAACACGAAAACCTGGAAGCCCATAAGCGTGCCGTTACCGTCCGTTTAGACTACCTCGTCAACCGCAAGTAACAATGAGTTTTGATCTGCAACAGCTTTTGCGTCCCCACATCGCCGCACTGAAACCCTACTCCTCTGCCCGCGACGAATACAGTGGAAACGAGGGTATTTTCCTGGATGCCAACGAAAACCCTCTGGGATCCATCACCGGCCAGGCATATAACCGGTACCCAGACCCCTATCAATCCCAGCTCAAACAAAAACTCGCCGACATAAAAAACGTGTCCAGCGAACGCATTTTTCTTGGAAATGGCAGCGATGAAGCCATTGATCTCTTGTTCCGCGCCTTCTGCAGACCGGGTATTGACAACGTAATCATCATGCCTCCCACCTATGGCATG
The DNA here is from genome assembly GCF_900109255.1 of Cyclobacterium xiamenense. Taxonomy (NCBI): domain Bacteria; kingdom Pseudomonadati; phylum Bacteroidota; class Cytophagia; order Cytophagales; family Cyclobacteriaceae; genus Cyclobacterium; species Cyclobacterium xiamenense. The sequence goes on from NZ_FNZH01000001.1 coordinate 1,066,042, forward strand.
TATGAAGTAAGTGCCGGTATCAACGATGTGCCTGTCAGGAAAGTACCGCTGACACCGGATTTTCAACTGAACCCGGAGGAGGTTTTAGCAGCCGTAACGGCAGCTACCAAAATCATCTTTATCTGCTCACCCAATAATCCCAGCGGAAATAAACTGTTGCGGGAGTCCATTCTGACCGTACTGCGGGGATTTCAAGGCCTGGTGGTCGTAGACGAGGCCTACATCGATTTTAGTGACGAGCCCAGCTTTATTCACGCTTTGGATGAATTTCCCAACCTGTTGGTCATGCAAACCCTATCCAAAGCCTGGGGATTGGCAGCACTTCGATTGGGGATGGCATTCGCCTCCAGGGAAATTATCGCCATTCTCAACAAAATCAAGCCGCCCTATAACATCAGCGGACTAACTCAAGCCACCGTCATCAAGGCACTCGGCAATACCGACAAATTGGAGCAGATGATCGAAGAGATTCAGGTGCAGAAGGAACAACTTCGGCTGCAGCTGGAGAAAACGGCGGGTGTAGAAAAAGTCTATCCCTCACATGCTAATTTCTTTTTGGTAAAAGTTCCCCATGCAAAATCGGTATACCAGCAGTTGATTACTAAGAAAATCATCGTTCGTGATCGCTCTGGGGTATACCACTGCGGTGATTGCCTGCGAATTACCGTGGGAAACCAGGCAGAAAACGAGCAATTTATCCGTGCTCTGCAGGAAATACTCGCCACACCCATTGCATCCGGTTTAGAAAACTAACGATTAGGCATGAAGAAAAAGGTTCTATTTATTGACCGGGATGGCACCATCATCAAGGAGCCTCCGACGGATTTTCAGGTAGATAGCCTGGAAAAGCTCGAGTTTATTCCCCGGGCGATTACTAATTTGAGTAAGCTTGCCGAAGAGGGAACCTTCGAGTTGGTACTCGTAAGTAATCAAGACGGCCTGGGTACTTCCTCTTTTCCAGAGGAGACTTTTTGGCCGGCACAGTACAAAATGCTCAAAACCCTGGAACAGGAGGGGGTTGTTTTTTCCGCGATTCACATTGACAAAACATTTCCGCATGAAAACGCTCCCACCCGCAAACCCGGAACGGGCATGCTCCTCTCCTACCTGAATGGCGACTACGATTTAGCGAATTCGTACGTGATTGGAGACCGACAAACGGACGTTCAACTAGCCAAAAACCTGGGCTGCAAATCCATCTACTTTAACGAGGAGCCATACGCTGAAGCCGACCTATGCCTGGCGTCCTGGGACGAGTTGTACGCTTTTCTGAAAGTGCCGGCAAGAAAAGCCAGCGTGACCCGGACTACCGCAGAAACGCAAATAGCCATCGAGCTAAACCTGGATGGTACGGGAAAGAGCTGCATTCATACCGGTCTGCCGTTTTTTGATCACATGTTGGACCAATTGGCCAAACACGGAAGTACCGACCTGGATATACAGGTAGTGGGTGACCTGCACATCGACGAGCACCATACCATCGAGGACACGGCACTTGCACTCGGAGAAGCGTATCTTCGGGCGATGGGCGACAAAAAGGGAATCTACCGCTACGGGTTTTTACTACCTATGGACGATTGCCTGGCTCAGGTAGCGGTGGATTTTGGCGGCAGACCCTGGCTGCTTTGGGAGGCAACCTTCAGGCGCGAAAAAATCGGTGATATGCCGACGGAAATGTTTTACCATTTCTTCAAGTCCTTCAGCGATACCGCCAAATGCAACCTGAATATCAAAGCCGAAGGCGAAAACGAACACCACAAGATCGAAGCCATTTTTAAAGGGTTCGCCAGAGCTATCAAAATGGCCGTGCGCCAAGACCTTCAAGCCCTGGATCAGCTTCCCAGTACCAAGGGATCGTTGTAAAAAAAAGGGCTATCCTCACTGTTTCTGGATAGCCCTTTACAAAAAATAGCCGTTTTTTATCGTATTGCTTCTTTTCCGTAAACGTGTGTTTGGAAGCCGCATTCGGCCGCAAAGCCAGGTAGCTATGCGCGGCATTATCCCGAGCGTCTTTCGGTTGGTAGATACGAAGTGGCTGCTTATCTGGATCAAATTCCATTGATTTTTTGTTGGAAAAGGAATAATTGGTATATTTAAAACTAATTAATTAATGACAACATGTCCCGTTCCGCCGCATTTCCGACCATATTAGGTATCTTACTAGTGATTTCGAGTTGCATCGGAAACTACCGGGATGCAGAGAATTTGTACCTGAATGGCCAATACGAACGGGCCATTGACGAGTTTAACAAGGTGCTTTTTATCAGCGGGACTGACCTCAAAGCCCTGCATCTTCGGGCCAGGTCTTACGAAGAATTGGGCAACTATCCGGAGGCATTGGCCGATTACCGGAAAATTTTGGCGCTAAGTCCCACACACGCCCAGGCCTATGCCGGAATTGGGAAAATTGCCTGGGAGCAAAATGATCTGAAAACAGCTGAAAAAAACCTCTTATTGGCTGCCATGCACGATCCCAAAGACTACGATATACTGCTGCTGCTTTCTCGCTCAATGATCAAAAACGGCCGTTACAAAAGTGCCGTGGAGTTTTTGGAAGAAACGATTCGGCTTAAGCCGGAGGAACCCATGCCGCATTTTTATATGGGCATTGCCATGGCCTATTCGGGTGATGGACTAGGTACCATCGTTTCATTTAATAAATACCTGGAAATCGAGCCCGATAACCTTACCGCCAATTATAATCGGGGTTTTGCCCTGATGAAACTAGGGTACAGGGAATGGGCCGTAGAGGATTTTGACCGGGTATTAGAGGAAAACCCCAAGCACTACGAAGCGCTTGCACGAAGGGCTCTCTGCCTGATTGAAAAAAACCCCAGACAAGCCTGCTTCGATTTGGAAACAGCTGCTCTTAATGGAAATCCGTTGGCGAAAGCAAACCTCCAACGATGCGCGGCTACGCGATAATTTGGTGGATATTTTCCGGAAAACTTTTTCATTTGCATTTTTTAACTTCCGATTTGGATCAGTAATTTCTTTATCCCAAAGAAAATACCGTTTTTAATTCTACTTTTGTTGTCTGAATGATGAATAATTCCAAGCTAGTCATTATCCCAACCTACAATGAAATGGAGAATATCCAGGACATTATCCGCGAAGTTTTGTCTTTGCCGGATAATTTTGATGTGTTGGTCATCGATGACGGATCTCCGGATGGAACAGCGGACCTGGTACGGGACATGCAAAAAATGTATTCCGGAAAGGTCTTTTTGAAAGAAAGAACCGGGAAACTGGGCTTGGGAACGGCTTACCTGGAAGGGTTTGCTTATGCCCTGGAGAAGGGCTATGCATTTATTTTTGAAATGGACGCGGACTTTTCCCACAACCCGCAGGATCTGAGCCGTCTGTATGCAGCAGCCAGCGAAAAAGGCCGCGACCTGGTGATTGGCTCTCGGTACGTTTCCGGGGTCAATGTGGTCAATTGGCCAATGGGCCGCGTTTTGATGTCGTTTTTCGCCAGCAAATACGTGCAGTTTATCACCGGTATTCCTGTACGGGATACCACGGCCGGTTTTGTTTGTTACCGCAGGAGGGTTTTGGAAGCCATTGATTTAAACAAGGTACGGTTTATTGGGTACGCGTTCCAGATAGAGATGAAATTTACCGCATGGAAACTGGGGTTTTCCATCCACGAGGTCCCGATCATTTTTACCGACCGGACCAAAGGAGAATCCAAGATGTCGAAGCACATCTTTCGGGAAGCGATTTTTGGAGTAATCTACATGAAGCTCAAAAGCATGGTGAAAAAATACCGCCCAGTCAATCAAACTTGATCGATTTAATCGGATTGATGTTACTGATGATCATCGCGGGTAAAAACAGCACCGTGGTGGTGACCAACAAGACCAACAGGTTGAGGCCCAGAATGGTGGACCAATCCCAAAAAACGGGTACGTAACTCATGTAATAATTTTCAGGGTTTAGGCTTACCCAATGCGTTTTGTCCTGGATGAATCCGAAACCCAGACCGATTAGGTTTCCCAATAGCAAGCCCCTGCCGATAATCCGAATGCCATTCCAAATGAAAATATTCCGGATTTGGGCATTTTTTGCACCCAAGGCCTTCAGCAGCCCGACCATGGGCGTTCGTTCCATAATCAGAATAAATAGAATGGATACCATGTTGAAGGCTGCAACAAAAAGAATCAAGGATAAGAACACGTACACGTTGTTGTTTAGCAACTCGAGCCAGTCAAATAGCTGCATAAACTTGTCGGTAGCTTTCACCAGGCGCAAATCGTAATCGATGTAGTCGTAGAGGGCGGCTTCGTAGGTGTCGATTAGTGCCGGATCCTTCAAAAAAACTTCAAAGCCTCCGACCTGGTCTTCGTCCCAATCGTTAAGCACGCGTATCAGTTGAATGTCGCCGATGACGATTTTATCGTCAAAATCCTCAAGAAAGGTCTCGTAGATCCCCACTACCTTCAACCGCCTAAAACGGGGTGGATCCTGCACAAAATACATCGTAACCTGATCACCCACGGAAAGGAGCATTTTCCGGGCAATTTTTGCACTGAGAATGATTTCATTCGAAGGGTTGCCAGTCGGCGAAAATTGCAGGAACCTACCATCGATCAACGAGGCCTTGAAGGATAGGCTGTCAAATTCGGGGCCCACTCCTTTCATCATGACGCCTTCAACTTCGTCCGTTCCTTTAATAAGGCCTGCCTTATTGGCATAGGACTGAACGTGCCGGATGTAATCCAGGGAGGCGAAATTGGTATAAAAACTACTGGAAGTACTGGTCGGAGAATCGTCAAGCGCCTGACTCATGACAAACCGATTGACCTGGTAATGACCTGTAAACGAAAAAACCTTGTCGGCAATGACCGTCTGAAAGCCTTCCAAAATCAAAAAGGACACAATCATGATGGAAAGCCCCAACGCAATGCTGGCTACGGCAATCCGGTGAATGGTACCGGTGAAACCTCCCGTCTTTTTAAAACTGATTCTTTTTGCAATGAAGTAGGAAAGGTTCAATGAAGTCGTTTATTTTGTTAACTGAAATGCAAATTAACATGAAGCACGTAAAATTAATACTTCTCCCGGTATTTTTGTTTGGTAGCCTGGCATTTTGCACAAGCAAAACCGATTCGAATGACGGCAGGAAAGAGCCCCTGCCCTCCCAAAACGATACCGAAATCATGCCTGGCGCCGATCGCCCATCGGTCTACCTACCTAAGCTGAGAAACAAGCGCGTGGCCTTGGCGGTCAACCAAACGAGTGTGTTAACCCAGGGCGAATCCAAACACCTGGTTGATTTTCTCCTGGAGGAGGGCATATCCGTACAAAAGGTATTTGTGCCGGAACACGGTTTCCGGGGAAATGCCGACGCCGGAGAGAAGGTAGAAAACCAGGTGGATCCGAAAACAGGGCTTCCGCTGGTATCGCTCTATGGAGATTCAAAAAAACCGTCGCAGGAAGCCCTGGCGGATGTAGATGTGGTCATTTTCGACATACAGGACGTGGGCGTTCGTTTCTACACGTTTATCAGCACCCTTCATTACCTCATGGAAGCCTGCGCGGAACAGGGCAAGCCCTTGATGATCATGGATCGCCCAAATCCCAACGGAGATTACGTCGACGGACCCGTGCTTCAGCCCGGTTTTGAAAGTTTTGTGGGCATGCACCCCATACCGGTAGTCCATGGGCTTACCGTAGGCGAGTTGGCCCAAATGATCAACGGAGAAGGGTGGCTAAAAGGCGGAATCAACGCAGAAATCGATATTATCACCATCAAAAACTGGCAGCATTCGGACGCCTATTCACTTCCTGAAAAACCCTCCCCAAACCTTCCCAACGACCTTTCCATCCGGCTTTACCCTTCCCTTTGCTTTTTTGAAGGCACAGACATCAGCCTGGGTAGAGGCACCGTGTTTCCCTTTCAGGTATATGGGTATCCCGATCCGAAATTTGGGGAATTCACCTTTACTCCGGTAAGCATCGAGGGCATGTCCAAAAACCCTCCGCAGCAAGATAAGGTCTGTTATGGAAAAGACCTCCGATCGGAGCCCTTGAGCCATCGGTTTACGCTGGACTACCTACTGGAGGCCTTTCGAATAGCCGATACGGGTACCGGATTCTTCAATGCTTTTTTTGACAAGCTCGCTGGAAGCGACCAATTGAGAAAAGCCATTTTAGACGGAGCCTCGGCGACAGAAATCAGGGAATCCTGGGAAGAAGATTTGGACAACTACCGACGAATCCGGGCTAACTACCTGATTTATGATTAATTGATTATGAAAAAAAAATTGCGAATCCTTTTTATGGGCACCCCTGATTTTGCCGTTGCCTCCCTGAAACTGCTGGTACAGGAGGGATGGAACGTTGTGGCAGTAGTCACCGCCCAGGACAAGCCACAAGGCAGGGGAAGAAAGCCCAAACCCTCACCGGTAAAAGCATTTGCAACGGAGCATCAATTACCGGTATTGCAACCTCCCAACCTGAAAAGCCAGGAATTTTTGGAGACCTTACGTGGATTTAGGGCAGACCTGCAGGTAGTAGTGGCATTCCGAATGCTTCCGGAGGTCGTTTGGTCCATGCCGAAAATGGGGACCTTTAACCTACACGCGTCCCTTTTACCGGATTACCGGGGAGCTGCCCCGATAAATTGGGTATTGATAAACGGTGAAACAAAAACAGGGCTGACCACCTTTTTTCTCCAACAGGAAATCGATACGGGAAACATCCTGTTTCAGGAGGAAGAACCGATAGTACCCGAAGACAACGCGGGCACGCTTCACGACCGACTCATGCACAAAGGAGCCGCCCTGGTACGCAAAACGGTAGAAGCCATAGCAGGGGGCTCCGTTCACCCAAAAGCCCAGGATCCATCAAAAGCCGTGCACCAGGCACCAAAAATTCACAAGGAAACCTGCGAAGTTGACTGGAAAAACCCCGCTGTGCAGCTTCACAACCTGATTAGGGGACTATCGCCCTATCCCGCGGCCTGGTGTTGGTTCGGTTCCCGGATGTGTAAACTCTACCGAAGCCAACTCGTGGACCAAAGCAAACAGGGGCTGCAACCCGGTGAATTTACCACCGATTACCAAACTTACCTGCACGTTCAAACCGGCGAAGGCGTGTTGGCGATAATGGAACTCCAGTTGGCAGGCAAAAAGCGTATGGAAATCTCGGATTTTTTGCGGGGAAATACAGCCACGCTAAAAGAAATCGGTCTTCCATGAGAAGCCATACCTTGCATAAGGTAGCGACAGCCGGGACAAGCCCCACGTGCGCGCCCAGGTTGACCCCGTACCCAGGGAAGCAGCGATTCTTTTTGCACCAGCGATTAAACCTTTGCGGGTTTACCCGGTCTAAGTTGCCGAATGGTACCCCTAATTGACGCAAAACTTTTAGAGCTAATTAAAGACCCCGAAACCCGAGAAAAGGGCTTTCGCGTGTTCGTGGAGACCTACCAGAAACGGGTCTACGGGATGGTGAGAAAAATGGTAATCATACACGAGGATGCAGATGATATCGTGCAAAATACCTTTATCAAGGCTTACAAAAACATCGACTCCTTCCATGGGAAATCCACACTATTCACCTGGATATACCGGATCGCTGTCAACGAAAGCCTTAATTTTTTAGAAAAGAAAAAGCGGAGAAATTTCTTCTCCATGGAGGACCATCACGAGGTGATGTTGGGATACCTGGACCGCTCCTCCCTTATTGATGGGGACGAAATACAGCGTAAATTGCAAAAGGCAATCATCCGCTTACCGGAAAAACAACGTTTGGTCTTTAATTTGAGGTACTTCGAAGATCTACCGTACGAGGAAATTAGCAAAATGACCCAAACCACTGTGGGCGGATTGAAAGCGGGCTATCACCATGCGGTAAAAAAAATTGAAGAAATTCTGAAGGAAGAGTAAACCTTTGTTAAAATTACCTGTCTAATCAATCGTATGAACAAATTTCCAAAAGAATCGATCTTTAAAACTCCGGAAAACTATTTTGATAGCCTGCCGGATAGAATCCTGAGGAAAAGAAAGCAGCGGATTCGGCAGTTGTACCTCACTGGAGTGGCAGCCGCAGTGGTCTTCGTGGTTGGATTTGCCTTTGTGTTGGTTCCGCGTGTAGAAAGCGACGCTACCAATTTTCAAACAGCCATTAATGAAGAGGTCGATTATTACATTACTGCTGGTACCTGGGATGAGGTTGATGTATTGCTGCTGGCAGATAATCCAAACGAACTCCTGGATGCGATAACGGCAGCGGAGTGGCGATCTGAATTGGGAGCGGAAGACGAGGAGTTGTTGTTGAACGAAATTTTGTTTTGATATGAAAAATTGGATCGTAATCGGGCTTTTGTTCGCTTGCTCCCTTCCTGGCTACGGGCAACGGGAAAAGCGGGTAGACCGGGAAAAATTGGAAGCGGCACGGGTGGCTTTCATTACCAATCGGCTATCGCTTAGCCCGGAACAGGCAGAAAAATTCTGGCCGCTGTATAACGAACACGAGGATAGCCGCAAAGAACTAATGCGAGAGCTGTACCGTATTTCCAAAAAAGCAAAGGAAGATGGGCTTACCCAGTCGGTAGCACAGGAATTGATGGAAGAGCGTTTCGACCTCCAACAAGCACTTTTACAGCAGGAAAAGGAATTCCTCGGCAAGGTCTCCGAAACATTGACGCCCGTACAAGCTTTGCGACTCAACGAAACCAATAGGGATTTTGCCCGCCACATTTACCGCATGCAGGGACGAGAGCGGGAAAAAGAACGCGAACGACAGCCCGAAAACTAACGAAAGTAAGCAAACTAAACCAATCTTATTCTGTTCTTTTCAAAACGAAAATGGAACGGCTACCACAAAACCGGCAAAGAGCCGGTTTTTTTGGTTTAGACACGGTAATTTTTTGTTTATTTGTGGTATGCAACAGGCCATCACTTTAGCAGCACTCAACGAACAGATCAAGCAAACCCTGGATGCCAACCTATTGCCCAGCTACTGGGTAATCGCGGAAATCGGCGAGCTCAGGGATTCCGTAAAAGGACATGCCTACCTGGACCTTGTTGAGAAAGCTTCTTCGGGGATCGTGGCAAAAATGCGGGGCAATATTTGGTCCTACACCTACCAGACGATCCGGAGAAAATTCGAATCGGTGACGGGTACGCCCTTGCAAAGCGGGATGAATATTTTGGCACTTGTTACGGTTCAATTTCATGAACTATACGGCATTAGTCTGGTGATCAAGGACATCGACGCTAATTTCACCCTGGGGGAGCGTGCAAGAAAGCGTCAGGAAATCATAGATCGACTGAAAGCAGAAGGACTTTTCGACCAAAACAAACAGTTTGTACTCCCAAAGGTAAGTCAAAAAATTGCCCTCATTAGTTCGGTGACAGCGGCCGGATATGGTGATTTTGTCAATCAATTGACGGAAAATCCCTATGGCTATCGGGTACATGTGCGGTTTTTCCAGGCCTCCATGCAGGGAAACAATGCGGTATCCGAAATAATTGGGGCCATTGACCGGGTCGAAGAACTTCAATTGACGGAGGGATTTGACATGGTGGTACTTATCCGGGGAGGCGGTGCCCAAACGGACCTGGATTGCTTCGATGCCTATGAGTTGGCAAAAACCATCGCCAATGCCGCTCTCCCGGTTGTCACGGGAATCGGTCACGATCGCGACGAATCCATCGCCGACCTGGTGGCCCATACCCGGCTAAAAACCCCGACAGCTGTGGCTAGCTTTATTCTTTCCGGATTTCAAGAATACGAAGATTCCCTGCGGCGACAGATGGTCTACGTAGAACGGTACACCCAAAAAAAACTAAATCTGGCCTCGGAAAGGCTGCTCGGAAACGTTCACCTGCTTAAAAACCTTTTTTACGGAAAAGTGAGTGGTGAAAAAAACAAGTTGGACAGCTCCGCACAAAAAACCCTGCGACTATCCCTGCATAAACTCGAAAAAAAACGCATCCAGGTAACCAACTTGCAGTTTTACCTAAAAAAGTCCAGCAGCATTCGTTTGCAACAGTCCCTTCTGAAGCTTGAACAATACGAGAAAACCATACGGCGTTCCGATCCGGTCTACCTTCTATCCAAAGGGTATACGCGCACGGAAAAAGACGGGGTTCCGCTGCACAAAACCAGGATTCAATCCGGAGACACGATCGTTACGTACAGTCCGAATAAGAAAATCACTTCCCAAATTAAAAAAATTGATACCGCATGACAAAACCCACAAAAAGCCTTTCGTACGACGAGGCACTCAAGCGATTGGAAACCATTGTTTCTCAATTGGAAGAGCAGGACCAGGGCATGGACGAGCTTACACAATTGGTCAGGGAAGCCAGTACACTGGTAAAAACCTGCAAGATGAAATTGAAAATGACCGAAGAGGAAATAAAGAATTCCTTTATCGAGGAAGATGGCTCACTGGACTAAATCCCCAGGAAAAATGAGCGAAACTTCCTCGAATTACAGCTGGGGTACATGGTATATGAACCAAAAATACTACATTTGAAAGAGGATATGTGGACTTTTTTTCAATGAACAAACCAAGCAAAGAAGAGGCGGAAAAACAAATCGCAGAATTGACAAAAACCATCAATTACCACAATCACTTGTATTACCAGGAAGACAGGTCCGAAATAAGTGATTTTGCGTTTGATCAGTTGTTGGACAAACTAATGGTTTTGGAAGATTTCTATCCGGAGTTAAGGGAGCCGGATAGTCCCACGCAACGCGTAGGCGGAACGATTACCAAGAGTTTCGAAACAGCTACCCACGCAGTTCGCATGCTTTCGTTGGGCAACACCTACTCGAGAGAGGAATTGAACGCTTTTGACGAGCGGGTAGAAAGAGGGCTGGGCCACCGGGATTTTGAATACCTCTGTGAGTTGAAGTTTGACGGGGTAGCCATTAGTCTGGTTTACGAAAATGGACTTTTAATCCGTGCCGTCACCAGGGGAGATGGATACAAAGGAGATGTGGTTACCGAAAACGTCAAAACCATTCGCACCATTCCACTGGTTATTCGGGGAGACAAATCCCTTCCCAGCTATTTTGAAGTGCGCGGCGAAATTTTTCTTTCGCGAAGAGAATTCGAGAAGATCAACGAGGAGCGGATAAATCGGGGTGAAATGCCCTTGGCAAACCCTCGCAATGCCGCTTCGGGAACCCTAAAAATGCAAGATTCGGCAGTTGTCGCCAAAAGAAGACTGAATTGTTACCTGTATCAATTGATCGCCGATGAGCTACCCATGGACAAGCACGACGAGGCGATCGATCGGCTAAAATCCTGGGGCTTCAATATCTCCCCCACCTTCAAGAAATGTAGTGACGTAAATGAAGTACTGGCCTATATTGAGGAATGGCGGGAAAAACGCCACCAATTGCCGGTGGAAACGGATGGTGTGGTCGTAAAAATAAACGATTACCAGCAGCAAGAGGAGCTGGGTTATACCGCTAAAATCCCCAGATGGGCCATTGCATTTAAATACCAGGCAGAAAGCGCCACGGCCACCTTACTCTCGGTAACCTACCAGGTGGGCCGAACCGGCGCTATTACACCTGTCGCCAACCTCTCTCCTGTTTCCCTCGCAGGAACGACTGTCAAGCGGGCCTCCTTGCACAATGCCAACGAAATTTTACGGCTAGACTTGCACGAAGGGGACGTGGTACGCGTGGAAAAAGGAGGAGAAATTATCCCAAAGATAACCGAGGTAGTTCGTGAAAAAAGAGACAACGACAGCGAACCGATCCGCTTCATCGCCACCTGTCCGGAATGTGGCAGCCCACTGGAACGAAAAGAGGGTGAAGCCAAACACTTTTGCCCCAACGAGGCCGGTTGTCCGCCCCAAATACTGGGGAGAATGGAGCATTTTGTCTCCAAGAGAGCGATGGATATTGATTCGTTGGGTACCGAACGGCTGCGCAGCTTGATTGAACAAGGCTACCTAAGTAATCTGGCGGATATTTACGACCTTCCGGAAAAAAGGGAATGCTTGCTAGGCCTGGAGGTTTCGGACGATCACTACACAAAAAGCAGCGAGGGCTACTTGCTGGTCGGAATAAAAAAAGCCTTATACGCCCTTACCCAACAGGTAAGGCTGAAAGAGATTGAAACCTTTTTGGAAAGTCAGCAATCGACCGGCTTACTTAAAAAAATCAGCATTTTTGCCGACCAATTGGCTGAAATTTCTGGAAAAAAGGCAGAAAACCCGGCCCGTCTGCGATGCCTTATTGACCTTCTCGAAAATCAGGACTTCGATGCAGTGGAAGATTTTGTTCCCGTGGCCAGTGTTTTGGCATGCATTCTACCGGAAGGAAGGGAAAACCTGGGGCAGTTGACCGCACTATCCAAAAATAAAAGCACCTTGCATGACCTATTGATCCGGGGTGGGCTGCGGATAGAGGGGGGCTACATGGACCAGGTAAATAAACTTAAAGGAGGCACGTTTCAGGAGGGGGTCATCCAAAACATGATGGAAGGGATTCGACAGTCCATCGCTCAACCCTTTCCAAAAGTATTGTTTGCCCTGGGAATACGCAATATTGGTGAAAATACGGCGATTTTACTGGCCCGGCACTTCAAAACTATCGACCATTTAATAGGAGCCACAGACGAGGAATTGCTGGAGATCAACGGCGTCGGGGAAACCCTGGTCCAAAGTATTCGCTACTTTTTTTCCGACCCAAAAAACCTGACCCTTATTGACCGGCTAAAGAAACAGGGGCTTCGGTTCGCTATAGAAGAGGACGATACAAAACTCACCAGTCGGGCATTAGAAGGCAAGAAAATTCTTGCCTCCGGGCGATTAAATCATTTTAAACGAGACGAGATTGTGGCCTTTATCGAGTCGCATGGAGGCACCTATGCAAAATCCGTCTCAAAAAATCTGGATTTTATCGTGGAGGGCGAGGAAATGGGGCCTAGCAAGAAGGAAAAGGCCATAAAATTGGGAATTCCCCTCGTGTCTGAGCAGGAATTCCTGGAAATTTGTAAAACCGTATAAAAAGATTAAACAACACACAATGAAGTGGATTAGGGAATATTTTGTAAAAAATGCTTTGGAGAAACCAAGGAAATTGAAGACCCAGAAGTCCATCTTATTGCACATAGAGAATATCAAAACCATCGCAATATTGGGCAACGATAAGGAGGAGATCGACCAGATAGCGGCGGTGGTGCATCGGGATCTCGGTGAAAAAATTGAAATCCTCGGAAATTACTACGACGAAAAATCTGTGGATGAACAGGCGTTTTCCTACAAAGATTTTACACTATTTGGTAAACCAGGAGAAAAACTAAACCAATTACTTTCCGTTCGACCAGATTTGATTATTTTTACTTCTGAAAAGCTGAATTACTTTACCCTTTATCTGCTTCAATTACAAGCGTCATCGTACAGCATGGGTTTTTTTAGCGAAGAGCTAAAGCCTTATCTGGATTTGATGTTAAACAAGGAGGAAAAAGATATCCAATCGGGTACGGCATTATTGATTAAATATTTAAAGCAGATCAATTAGTAAAATGAAAAAATTCAAAGGTACCGGAGTGGCATTGGTTACCCCATTTCAAGCAAGTGGAGCGATTGATTACCCTGCATTGGAACGGGTAGTCGAGCATGTCATTCTGGGCAACGTCGATTACCTGGTAGTACAGGGTACCACGGGAGAGTCGGCTACGCTTTCGGAAACAGAAAAATTGGAAGTACTGGCATTCATAAAAAAAGTCAACCGACAGCGACTTCCAATTGTATACGGATTGGGAGGAAACAATACCCAAGCGGTACTTGCTGCCATGGATGAAATCGATTTCTCGGAAATCGACGCTATCCTTTCCGTCAGTCCCTATTACAATAAACCCAGTCAAACCGGAATTATTGCCCATTACGAGGCCATTGCAGACCGCTGCCCGGTACCGGTAATCTTGTACAACGTGCCAGGCAGGACCATGTCCAACCTCAACCACCAAACCACCCTGCAGCTCGCCCAACATCCCAACATTATTGGCATCAAAGAGGCCAGTGGAAATCTGGACCAATGCATGCGGATTGCCCGGGACAAGCCGGATGATTTTTTATTGATTTCAGGAGACGACATGAGCACTACTCCGATGCGAAGCATCGGTGCGGAAGGCGTGATTTCGGTCATGGCAAATGCCTATCCAGAAATCATCGGATCCATCATTCATGGGAATGACACGTATTCAAAAAAAGGAACATTTAGTTTACTGGACATCAACCCACTGATGTACGAAGAAAGTAACCCGGTGGGGGTAAAATGCCTGATGCAAATTTTGGGACTATGCGACGATTTTGTCAGACTACCCCTTGTGAGCGCATCGGAAGACCTAAAAAACAGAATTAAAGCAACGGCAGCTGCCGTGAACACGCGACTTTTTTATTCGCCGCATCTGGAATAAAACAAAAAAAAAGGGAACATTAAAATGGTTCCCTTTTTTTACGGATTAAGAATTCTTGATGTCTTGAACTTCTTTTCGGATATCCTGAGCCAAATTTTTCAAATCCTGCATGCCTTTTCTTACCCTTGTGCCAGCTGCCTGATTTTTCTTATCGTAGAATTTTTCAAAATCAGCTTCCAGCGACATGATAAGATCCTTGATTTCACTAAATCTGTTCATAATTAAAAGTTAATTTAGGTTGATGATGAGATTAATTTTTGATTCAATATAGTTAAAATGTTTATAAAACTACAGTTTGACCCGTTTTTTCTACCATTATTCACCAAATGAGGTTGCAAGCTCCGTGGTTTTGTAAAAACCACTGCTCAACTTACCCTTGATGGCTTCGAATGCGGCAATGGTTTCCTTTACGTCTTCCAATGAATGAACTGCGGTTGGAATAAGGCGCAATATAATCATTCCTTTCGGAACCACAGGGTAAATGACTACTGAACAGAAAATATTGTAATTTTCTCGCAAATCCTTGCTCAGTGTCGCCGCCTCACCCACCGTACCATTTAGCACTACCGGCGTGACCGGGGAATTGGTGGTACCGATACTAAAGCCTTTTTCTTTCAATCCGTTCTGCAGCGCATTTACTACTTTCCACAAATTTTCTCGAAATTCGGGCCTGCTTCGCAGCATTTCCAGCCGCTTCAAACCTCCTTCTACCATTATTAACGGCAACGCCTTCGCAAATATTTGCGATCGCATGTTGTATTTTAAATAATGAATCACCCGGGTATCCCCCGCAATGAAGGCACCGATGCTGGCCATGGACTTAGCAAAGGTAGAAAAATAAAGATCGACCTGATCTTGCACCCCTTGTTCTTCGCCACTTCCTGCCCCGGTCTTGCCCATGGTACCAAAGCCGTGTGCATCGTCCACCAACAAGCGAAATTGAAAGGACTCCTTGTATTTCACAATTTCCTTCAAATTCCCCATATCTCCCGTCATTCCGAATACTCCTTCCGTGATGACCAGTATGCCTCCTCCGGTTTCTTTCGTAAGCCGCTCGGCACGCTTCAATTGCTTGCCGAGACTTTCCATATCGTTATGAGGGAACACAAATCGCTTGCCCATGTGCATTCTCAATGCATCGATGATACAAGCATGGCATTCACCGTCGTACACGATTACGTCTTTTCGGTCAATAAGGGAGTCGATAACACTCATGATTCCCTGGTAACCATAGTTCAATAAATACGCTTTTTCTTTTCCTACAAAGGCTGCCAACTCATTTTCCAGCTGTTCGTGGAGATCGGTGTTTCCGGACATCATTCTGGCACCCATGGGATAGGCCGCACCCCATTTTTTTGCAGCCGCTTCATCGGCCTCGCGGACCTCCGGGTGGTTTCCAAGCCCCAGGTAATTGTTGAGACTCCAAGTCAATACCTCTTTCCCCTTAAACCGCATCCGGGGGGCAATCTCCCCTTCAAGTTTTGGAAACATAAAGTATCCTTCTGATAACTCGGAATGCTTTCCCAAGGGACCGAGATTGGTGTTTAGTTTTTCAAATATATCCAATGTGCAATTACTTTGATGTAAAACAACGCTACCTTTACTAAGGAATTTAAACCTCCAAAACTACTATATTTAACTGGTTTCCGCAAAATTAAGCCGACTTTTGGCTTTTATATTCTTTCCCAGCCGGGTCATGGATGCTTTCCTCCACAGAATTCCTACTTTTGTTTCCATTACCTCACTGCTACCACTAGCCGGTCCACCCTGGGCAGCAGATCTGCTCACCCGGATCGGTCGGACTACGTACTACTTATCACCAATATATGGAAATCATTAACAAAACCATCGTACTCGCTTCAAAATCACCGAGAAGGCAACAACTAGTAAAAGAGTTGGGTTTTTCTTTTTCTGTAAAAACCATGGATACAGACGAATCCTTTCCCGAGTCATTGGATAAAAACAAAGTGGCTACCTACCTCGCAGAAAAGAAAGCGGAAGCCTTTCTTCCCTACCTCTATGACGAGGAAGTTTTAATCACGGCAGATACAGTGGTCGTTTCCGGCGACAGGCTATTGAATAAGCCGGCGACCGAAAAGGAAGCAAGAGAGATGCTACAGGTCTTGCAAGGCAAATCCCATCAGGTGATTACCGGCGTATGCATTCGAGACTTGCAGCACAATATATTGATCTCAGACAGCACCGAGGTAACGTTCTCCGCACTGGATGATCAGGAAATCAATTACTACATCAAAACATTTCAGCCATTTGATAAAGCCGGCGCCTACGGGATACAGGAATGGATCGGTTTGATCGGAATTACCGCCATACAGGGATCCTATTACACGGTAATGGGACTCCCGGTACACAGAGTATACCAGGTCATCAAGTCAACCTATGACCTACGGTATTAATCCCGGGAAAACCTCAGGTAGCAATGGTTTTTGAAAATGCCTTGAGGATTTTATCGACAGAGGTTTCCAGGTTTCTGCTTTTTTGCTGGGGCTTGTTTATTTCACCCACCGCGCTGATTCGCAAGACTACTTTGTCCTGCCGGGTATCGATAAAGTCAACCACCAACTCCCCCATATCGTAATTCTCCACCCGAAATCCCCCCATGTTTGGTCCATAGGGCATCATCCAGGGGCTATACATGCCCCAACCAAAGGGACTCATCATGGGCATGGTATTGATTTCCTTCTGTCTGTCGGTAAGATTGGTGTTGTAGCGGACGATTAGATCCGGCTTTTCCATGTTCTGCTCAAAGCCAAACGATTCCATGCCGAGGGTAAGGCTGTTATGAAGATTATCCTCCAATACCGGGGATTCAAAGGCATCCTTGTCGTAATACTGGTTGATCACAAAAAATGTCCGGTAGTCTTCCACACTTGCCAATTCATTTTTCTCCAAAAATACCCGTACCGGACTGCAGGAAACCAATCCGATCAAAAGCGACGCCAACAATATGCTGCAGCTATATTTCATAAATTAATTCGTAATTTTTACCTTCAAGACGAAATTCAACGCCAGAATGTTGTAGGATGTCTAAAGATTTTAACTGCACGGGCGCTTTGACATACACCTTCGAATACACCTGGGATAATCGCCAATCGTCATGCGTGAAGAAATAGAAATTAACTGCGATCTTGGAGAAGGCATGCCCTCCGATGCGGCCATGATGCCTTATTTGGGGAGTTGCAACATCGCCTGTGGCGAGCATGCCGGAGACGATGAAACCATCGCAGCGACCGTAAAACTGGCAATGAATCACGGAGTAAAGGTTGGCGCCCACCCCTCCTATCCCGATCGGAAAAATTTCGGTCGGCTACCACTTGATATTCCCTTTGAGGAACTGCAAAGCAGCCTTCGGAACCAAATTCACCGGGTAAAAGCGATTGCAACAACCCAAAAAGCTTCCCTGCATCATATCAAGCTGCATGGGGCCTTGTATCTGGAAAGCCTTTCCAACAGTTTCCTGGCGGAGAATCTGATCGATTTTTTGCAGCGTGAATTTCCCGAGCAGCAAATTTATGCGCCCTTTGGTTCGGCCATTGAGCGAGCGGCAAGCGCTAGAAGTGTCCGGATAGTCCATGAAGTTTTTGCGGATAGGCGTTACCTTTCGGCCAGCCAACTGCTCGAAAGAATTCACCCAGAGGCCGTTTTGACCAATTTGGCAGAAATCGGCGAGCAAGTGGCCTTATTTATTAACAAAAAGCAGGTGAAAACCGTAAATGGCCGTTTTCATCCGATCAATGCCGAAACCATCTGCATCCATGGAGACCATCCGCAGGCAGTAGCGATCGCCAAATTGGTTGCCGGAATAACAAAGCCAATGCAACGCCCATGAACCACCCCATTCAAATCGTGTCTATCGGACCGGACATCGTAGAAATACATTGGCCGGAAACGATTAGCGAGCCGATTCTTTTCGAACTGCTCATCGTCAAAAACTGGTTGGCCCGGCACTGGGCAGAGAAGATCCATCGGATGTACCAGGGCTACCAGGTGCTGGGCATGCAAGTCAACGCCGGCGTGGATACAGAATCCTGCGTCAGCGAGTTACGCGATCGGCTGCCCCGATCCCTGGAGCAAGAGGTCGATCGTCCTCAGGTTCGCTCCTGGAAGGTACCGGTTTGTTACGACCTACAGCTCGTTCCGGAGCTTACACGCTACCTGGAAGAAAAGTCACTCGCCCTGAGCCAGTTTATTGAAATGCATACCCGTACCACCTATCGGCTTTATTGCTATGGTTTTCTGCCGGGATTTATGTACCTGGGCGGTCTGGATGAATGCCTCCACATTCCCCGAAAAACAAACCCGGACCGAAAGATCGGTGCCGGCTCTGTAGCAATTGGAGGCAGCCAGACGGGTATTTATCCGATGGATAGCCCCGGAGGCTGGTACGTGGTGGGAAAAACGCCAGTAGTGTTTTTTAAACAAGGAAGGCTAGAGGTTCCTTTCCGGCCAGGCGACTCCCTGCGTTTTGACCCGGTATCCCTGGCGTATTTTGACGAATTGCAGCAGAAAGAATCCCTTTCCTGGGAAGAATGGGAGGAGCATGGCTAGACTGTATATTGAAAAATCCGGATTGCAGACCTCGATGCAAGATTTGGGACGAATAGCTCATGCTGACCTGGGCGTACCCTTATCCGGGCCAATGGACGAAATGGCGTTTCGATTGGCCAACCACCTGATGCGCCGTTCCTCAAATGAAGCCTGCATCGAACTGTACATGGGCAACGTAGTACTCCAGTTTGAAGCAGCCTGTCAACTCGTACTTACGGGCGCCGAGGTTGAGTGTCGTTGCGAAAACAAGTTGTACACAACAAATCAAATCATCGGGATACCCGAAGGAGGCCGGTTGATTATTCCCCGGTTTTCAAGCGGACAATGGGCCTATTTGGCGATGAACGGGGTCTTTTTTACCCAAACTTCCATGGGAAGCAAAAGCTTTTACCCGGGAATATCAGAAAAATCGAGGTTCACGCAGGGAGACGAGCTAGCGTATCAACCGGAACGAAAACCCATTTCCCCGTCCTTTTTAAAAATAAAATCAGGCAACTCCGGCAGCAGCCGGATGATTGATGCATTTCGAGGCCCGTCGTTTTACCTATTGGCGCAATCTCAGCAGGAAATGCTCCAGAACCAGCCCTTTACTCTTTCCAGGAACCAAAATAGAATGGGTATACAACTGGAGGAAAAAGTCCCTCATGCATTAGCGGAAATGATTTCTACCCCTACGTATCCCGGTACGGTACAGCTTACCCCCGCTGGGACACTGATTGTACTTATGAAAGATGCGCAAGTGACTGGTGGGTATCATCGGGTTTTGCAACTGCCGGTTTCGTCCATGTCTCAGCTTGCACAACTACGGCCCGGTGCCACGTTCCGTTTTCAACTTCACTAACAGGCTTGGGAAAACCCCATCATCGTAACAAGAATTCATTCCACAAATTTTGGCTGTGTTTTTAATCTCATTATTAATTTTTTTATAACGAAACGGAATCTATTAATTATTTTTTCACCCTATTTTTTGACTTTACGTGAAATATTTGATAATATTGATTTGTATTTCAACCACGACTACAACCCAATTTTTCAATAAGCCCAGTCTAACAGCAGACAACCATCACTTTAACCACATTGACATGATTGAACACAGAAGGGACTTTATTCGAAAAGTCGGTATCGCTGCGTTGGGGGCAGCTGGTCTAAGCAATGGACTGTATGCGCAGTCCCTGAAAGCGCATGCAGATTTTGCTATTTTAAGCAAGACCCGATTGCCGCCAGTAAAAATCTCGGCATCTCGTGTGATCAAAGAAAGTGTAGGATTACGACCGTTTCGTCGCTCAGGCCCCCGTATTGAGTCCCAAGAGCTCGGGAACAAACACATCATTCACAATTACGGCCATGGCGGAAGCGGCTGGTCCCTTTCCTGGGGTTCCGCCATGCTTGCTGCAGAACTAATACCGGAGGATGCCAGTTTGAAGAAAATCGCAGTCATGGGCTGCGGCGTTTTGGGATTATCTACCGCCCGAACCTTGCAGCAAAAAGGATACGAAGTCACCATCTACACCAAAGATGTGTATCCAAACGTCACTTCGGCCATGGCAACCGGCACCTGGTCGCCCTCGCACAAGCTAATCGAGCCGGATAAAGTGACAAATGAATTCCAGGAAAAATTTAAGCGGGCTTACTACCATTCGTACCATACGTACCAACGCATGTTGGGTCTGAATCAGGTGGTCGACTGGATGGATAACTACAGCATCAAAGGAGAAAATACCACTTCCTCGAATCCAAAAGAGGCAGAGCTGAAGATACAATTGATCACGAAGGAAATGGATTTTTATCCCAAAGGAGAGGCATTGTCCCGTCGGGAAAACCCCTTTAAGTTCAAACAGGTTACCAAAAACCCCACCACCATCTTCAACATCCCCTCCTACCTTAAAATGCTCACCAACGATTTTCTACTCGCCGGAGGAAAACTTGAAATAAAGGAATTTGGACGGCCGGAAGATGTGGATGCACTTCCGGAAAAATGCGTCGTTAATTGTACGGGACTGGGTGCAATGAAGGTATTTGGCGACAACGACCTGGTGCCGGTTTCGGGACAACTTTGCTTTTTGATCCCTCAACCTGAGCTAACCTATCGGGCCAATATGTCGGGCGTTTATTTCATACCCCGCAGGGATGGGATCATGCTGGGAGGCAATCATATCGAGGGAAATTGGGATACCACTCCGGATCCGCTGGTAAAGGAAAAGTTTTTAACCACCGTGGAAACGATGATGGAGAACCTAAAAGGATAGAAAAAGAGGAAACTCCAGATTAGGACCGGAGCTTCCTCAGGTTGAACTTAGCCACTAACAACTAATTCATTTCAAATTTATGAAAAATTTATTGAAAAAACATTTTTTGAGACCGGTAAGGTTAGCAATTAACCGATTAAAAACGGAACTGTTGCGAATCCGGTTATTGATTTTGATACGGTATGAAGGATCCCAGCTGGGATTTCTCGACGCCAATTCTCTGGAGTAATTGCTAGTTGCCTGCTGTTGACCTATTTTTATAGCGTACTAACCCTAAACTCCATGAACGCATTTACGTATCCGATTCGCCTAGGATTTTTAATCTGCAGTAGTTTCTATTTCCAATTGGCTGTTGCACAAAACGTTTTCTCTCAATCTGAAAAAGCAACCTCCATTGCGGCGCTCACATCGGGAATGGAAAAAGTATCCGGCTTCATCGATCTGTATTGGGATGAAAAGACCGGTAATTTATTGATGGCTGTTCCGGCCGATGAAGAGGAAATGCTGTACTATCCCTCCCTAGCGGCCGGGCTGGGATCAAACGATATCGGGCTCGATAGAGGCAAATTGTATCCTTCGCAAATCGTACAATTCAAGGTCATCGGAAATAAATTGTTGATGGAAGCCCAAAATTACACCTACCGGGCCTCTTCGCAGCATACGCTGGAACAGCGTGCCGTGGAAGAATCCTTTGCGGCCTCGGTACTTTGGGGTTTCAAAATCCTCGCCCGGGAAGAAGACCGGATACTGGTGGATGGAACGGAGTTTTTTCTACAGGATGTCGTAAAAGCGAGCAGTACCATCAAAAGAACCGGACAGGGAACCTACAAAGTAGACCCCTCCCGATCGGCGATCTATCTTTCGCGGACGAAAAGCTTTCCGGAAAATACGGAAGTGGAAGTAAGTATTACCTATACAGGGAATCAACCTGGCAACTACATTCGAGATATTCTTCCCGAACCCAACGCCATACGGCTCCGGCTTCACCATTCCTTTGTGAAGTTGCCACCGGAAGGTTTTGAAAGCCGGACCTTCGATCCCAGAGCGGGTGTAAATGCACTAACCTATTTCGATTACTCCAGCAGCGTGGACCAAAGCCTGGAAATAAAAACCATGAGAAGGCACCGACTGGTGAAAAAAAATCCAGGAACCGCACCCAGTGAGGTGGAAAAGCCCATTGTTTACTACATCGATCCCGGTACGCCCGAACCGATTCGCACCGCATTAATGGAAGGGACCTCCTGGTGGGCCGAGGCATTTGAAGCAGCAGGTTTTAAAGACGCATTTCAGGTAAAACTTCTCCCGGAAGGTGCGGACCCTATGGATGTCCGGTACCATTTGGTACAATGGGTACATCGCTCCACCAGGGGCTGGTCCTATGGAGGAGGGGTAACCGATCCGAGAACAGGAGAAATCATTAAAGGCAAGGTAACGCTAGGATCGCTTCGCGTGCGGCAAGACTACCTCATCGCCCAGGCATTGGCTGGGGATTTCGATGCGCGCCTACCCGGACAAAAAGCCCTGATGGACCTGGCATTGGCCCGCATGCGTCAGTTGGCTGCCCACGAGGTGGGACACACGTTGGGTTTGCCTCATAATTACATTGCCAGCGCCAAAGGCAGGACCTCGGTAATGGACTACCCCCATCCCACGTTATCCCTTACAAAAGACGGTTCCATAGACCTGTCGGATGCCTACGCCGAAGGAATCGGCAGCTGGGATAAGGTAGCGATTAAAATGGCCTATGCGAGCATACCAGAGGGGCTTAGTGAACAGGAAGCCTTTGACCGATGGGTTCAGCAATACCGAAAAGAGGGCCTGGATTTCCTTTCGGATCAAGATGCCCGACCAGCGGGTTCTGCCCACCCGGAAACACACCTCTGGGACAATGGTGCAGACCCCGTTCGGGAGTTAGAAAACACCCTGGCAATCCGAAGCAAGGCATTGGCAAACTTCGGTCCCAAACTACTTCCAAAAGGAGTCCCTTTGGCAAAACTGGAAGAATTGTTGGTTCCGGTGTACCTGTTGCATCGGTACCAGGTAGAAGCGGCTGCGAAGATCATTGGGGGGGTTGACTACGGATATGCATTGAAGGGAGACCGCAGGGAGGCTCACAAAGCGGTATCCCGTAACATTCAACTAAGCGCTCTGGATCAGCTACTCCAAACCCTGGATCCGGAAACGCTTGCCATTCCTGTACACGTTCTGGAGCAGTTACCTCCCAGGCCGTTCGGGTACAACCCAAATCCACGTGAAGTATTCAAGCGACATACCGGGCTGGTATTCGACCCCATAGCTCCGGCAGAAATTGCGGCCCATCACAGCCTAAGCTTCCTCTTTCATCCGGAACGGGCAGCAAGGCTGGTCAGCCAAACGGCATTGGACCCGGGACAACTCCGGCTGGACGAATGCCTGGAAAGGATACTCCAGGGAACCTGGTACGCCCCGGCCCCATCCGGGTATCTAGCTGAAATAAAGCGATCCGTAGAGAAACTGGTACTGCAGCATTTGATGGAACTGGCCACGAATGCTTCCGCGCCGGCGCAGGTAAAGGCGCTTACGCTGGCGAAAATGGTGGATTTAAAAAGTTGGATGGGCGAGCAAAAACCAACGGAATTTGCCCAAAAAGCACACATAGCGTACTGCCTGGAGCAACTGGAGAAATTTAAACAAAATCCGACTGAAAAATTTGTACTACTGGAACCATTGCCCGCTCCGGCCGGAGCTCCGATCGGGCAGCTAACGGAATATGGGGCCGAACCCTGCCTCCTCTATTGATTGGTTTTTATTCATTAACTAGGGTTAATTTTTTAATCTTTAATAAGTTGGAAAGGAAAAGAGGAGGTAGGTTACCTCCTCCTTTTTTTTGTTTGGTCGATCACCAAGCACCGATTTCAGCCAATGATCTTTCGCCAATCCGGGCCAGAAAAGTAAGATACCCTCCATAAAAGCCATCAAAAGCCTCTTTTTCCGGATCCGAAAGGCAGTTCCCCTCCTTACCGTACCTGAAAACAGGTCCAGCAAGTCCCTTGTTTTACAGGCGATTTTTCAGGGCTAGAAGGTTTAGGAATATCTCAAAAGAAACAGCTCGTACAGCAGCCCGCAGAAAATGGCCAGGCCAAAACTCAGCAAGGTACCGATCAGGATGTATTCGGTGAGTTTCCGGTCCTTTGACTGGCGCAAGTCGCCAAAACGAAAAACGGATTTGGCTGCCACCAGAAAACCGATGGCCTCCCATCTTCCAGCCAGAATAAAGGCGAAAACAAACCATCGTTCCAAAATACCGATGTATTGACCCGCTTTATCCAGGGAAGCGCCTGTATCGTCAGGCAATGGCGTCCATTTGGAAATAACGGTCTGAATAATTACCGAAGCGGGCATGGATAAAAAAAACCACAAGGTAAGCAACAGCCAATGGCGCTCGGACAAGAAAAACCCGGGGATAAGGCCGGGCTCGTAATAAATGGCTGCCAAGAGTAAAACCAGTCCGTGCGCGGATTGATCGATGAAAAACCAATACCTACGAGTGGTCGGCCTTTGTGCGAGAATTTTCACCATATCGATGATTCCGTGTGTTGCCACAATGCCGGCTATCATTGGCCAATAGCGCAGGTCCGCCAAAAGCACGAATAGCAAGGCTCCGTGCACCAATAGGTGCAGGTAAAAGGGCACCGCGCGAAGTTTTTTGGATTCCTTGGCCCGAACCCAGCGCCCCGGCTGTAAAAGAAAATCGCCCAGCAAGTGGGCCAGCACTAATTTTATCAGCAAAATCATCCAACTTGCGTTTTTAGTCGTTTGGGAAAATATTCCAGAAAGGATTCAAGAATAGAAAAATTGGCCCGCGACAAGCGCGCACTTACCGCATGCTGGCTAATGTTTTCCATGGCCCCAAGCTCCGTTTGATTTTTATCCGGATGCTTGAAAACGAGGTGGATCATTCGGGCAGAACTCGCCGTCCAATGATCCATAAAAGTCAGACTCATTTTCAGCATAAGGTTAATCTCCTCGTCAAATTCCGAATTGGGCGTCTTTATGCGTATTTTCTGGCGGTATTCGGCCAGGCTATCAAAGGCCTCTCCCGAATGAATGTATGCGGTACCATTGTTTTCCAGCAAACGCGTGGCCGTAAAATCCTCTGTCCCCACCCCTATTCCCATGCGGCAATCCAATCCGTTAATTGCGCGGAGTGCTGCCTTTAGCCGCACAGCCGCGAGTAGTCCCTCCTCCGGGTTTTTAATCTTTAGCTGAAAACTGTCCCCCCTGTAGATTTCCCAATCCTCACCGGCTTTGCCCCAGGTGGCCAATTCCTCCTTTAAGGTCTTCATCCACCGATCCGCCGCCACCTTCCGCGAATCCACGATGTCACCGGTTACAATTGCTACCATATCGGGTCCATTTATTGTACGTTTATACGATAAACCAATATATCAATTAATTAGATGATAATCAAATTTATCATGTATTTAATTGATAGAATCAGACGTTAATCAGAAAACGATCCACCACGCCAATAAGTCCAACTAGTACCAAACCGATCAAACCGGTCATAACCAGGTAGTACAGGGTAGGGAAAATGGTTTTTCTCAACACAATCCCCTCCTTTCCCAACAGGCCTACTGTAGCAGAGGCGGCCACCACGTTGTGGATGGCTATCATGTTACCGGCAGCGGCCCCCACTGCTTGCAAGGCCAGGATCCAGGTAGGTGCCATGCCTAAATTGGTCGCAACGCCGTATTGAAACAGACTAAACATCAGGTTACTAACGGTATTACTTCCGGCGATAAAAGCCCCCAACGCCCCTATCATCGGTGCAAAAAACGGATACACCATTCCCACTTTTCTCGCCGTCCATTCCGCCATCAACAGCGGCATGCTCACCAGCCCGGAAGCAGTTTCTCCCGAATTAATGTAAACCCGAACCATGGCAACGGCGAATAACAGCACCAGACCGGCCTTTACAATCATCCGGCCACTGTCCCCAAAAGCCGCGCGAACCTGCCGGCCGTTCATTCGATGCAAGAAATAAGTAAGCAAACAAACGACCAAAAGCAAGGTACCGGGAAGGTACAAAGGGTTACTGCTCGCAGAAATACCTGTACCCAGTATGTCTTCAACACCCACCGAAAATCCGGTTAGCCAACCTTTCAGTGGTAACTGGGGTAGCCGGCTAATAACCAATAAGCCGGCCAAAATCAGGTAAGGCATCCAGGCCCGAAACATGGAAATCGCCGATTTGGGTTCGGAGGAGTGCCCTTTTCCCGAACGCAGATCCATGCTGCCTTTCCAGCTTTCCGGCCAATCCCCCTCGGCTTCGATATCCCAGGTTTTTTTGGGAAGCAAAAAACCCCTTTTTGCCGCAGTCACAACCAGGCCCAACCCAAGTAGGGAGCCGATCAGGGATGGGAATTCCGGTCCCAAATACAGGCCTGTCAACAGGTAGGGCAAGGTAAAGGCACAACCGGAAAACAAGGCAAAGGGAAAAACCTGCAAGCCTTCCTTCCAGGATTTGTTTTTTCCGAAAAACCGACACAGCATCAGCACCATCCAAAACGGCATCAATGTTCCAACTACTGCATGAATAATGGCTGAATTAGCCGTTACCTTTAGCAATACTTCAGAAAATTCCCAACCCAACAAAGCCAACCTTTCCGTCAACTCCGGATTCTCCAAGCCCCCTCTGATTCCGACCAATATGGGTGTACCTACGGCTCCAAAGGTCACCGCAGTACTCTGTACCATCAATCCCAAAATCACCGCTGAAAGAGCCGGAAAGCCGAGTGCTACAAGTAAGGGAGCCACAATGGCCGCAGGCGTTCCAAATCCGGCAGCTCCTTCAATAAAGGACCCAAATAACCAGACAATGATGATGACCTGTATGCGCTTGTCCCGGCTAATTCCCTGGAAACCATTTCGGATCGTGTCTACCCCACCGGAATAGCTTAGAAAATGAAGCAAGAGAATGGCAGCAAAAACAATGTAAAGGATGTCAAAGGTGATAAAGAAGCTCTGCAGAACAGCCGCAAAAATGGTAAGAAATGTTAACTCCCAGAAAACATGGGCAACTACTACTGTCAGCAGAAAGGTGATCGGCATGGCAGTGCTGGCAGGGATTCTAAAACCCACCAACAGCAATCCCGCCACCAATATGGGACAAATGGCAAGGAAAAACATCAGGTCTGGACTCATAGGCTCATTAGGTTAGAATCAAGCCGAAAAATCCAGATTTGCTGTAATCCGCTGACCTGTTTCTTTCAGGTGCTTCACATACAGCTTGATCCGCTTCTCCGCTTCTTTTTGGTTATAGTTGTTCAGATTGATATTCAATAAGTCAATAAACCAAGGAATTTTGGTGGAATCCTTTACGTATACGTCCACGATTTGCCGTGCAATGGGCAAGGTGGTGGTTTTGGACGAATCGTGTACATCTTTATCACTGGCATTCAGTAATTTATCGTACTCTTCTCGAAGTAATCGTTCAAATAATTCCAGGGTAAATACATCGCCTGCCTTGACGCCAGACTCCGGATCATTTTCCGTGATGACTGCTTTTTTATGTAACCACTCCCAAAGAATGCTCAGCCTAATTTCGCCCGTTGCCATGTCTTCCATCAGGTAGAGAACGTCGTCATTTCCGAAAAAATCCGCCGGCTTTAGCGCTGCCGCCTGCATCCCCTGACCAAATGCATTCCCATATTGCAAGCCCACACTGAGCAGATTCCTTGCTCCCCGTATGGTCCGTGGCGCCTCCTCCAGCAATACCAATCCGGCCGCATCTTCGGGCGAATAGCCCAGCGGTGGGAATTTCCTTCCCATTTGGTTTGGTTCGCCGACACGCTCCCAAACGGGGCGTACGATGTGTACCATTTTCCAATGAGCCACCCATTTTCCGCTGGCTCCTTCCCGCTGTTCTCTTCCTGCTCCGGCCAGCGCCTTTTCCATGCTGGACTGAACCCCCGCATCAGATCCAACCGGGATATTCGGTTCCATTCCTCCCTGCCATAAGGCGTAGTTTCCTTGCCTATCGGGCGTATTTACAGCCCTCCGTACCCTATCTTCGTAATTTCGCATGTACCCATAGGTCATGCCTATGGATTCTATATTGGGATTGATAAACTCCTGATCCCAGGATAGGGCATCCGATACGCTATTGATATAATCCCAGCGGCCGGTGTTGTATCCCACAAAGTGCTTTCCCAAAACCGCCCGAATTTCCATCAACTGGAACGTAGCCTCCAATTGTTCCACCAAGACGTATACTTTCACCGTACCAATCGCTAATCCCAGGTGTTCCTCCAGTGCGGTGATTAGGCGGTTCCACAATCCCGCCTCTTCAGCGGTTTGGATCTTTGGTAAATACAGGACCACCGATGACCCGGCATCCATTAGTGCCCGGTAGTTGTTGGTGACGTACAAGGTGAGGTCAGCTATAGCCGCCGAAAACGAATTCCCGCCTGCCAATTCAATGTGTCTATCATCCAAATGCAGACCCCTTGCCCGGAAAATTTTGGTAGTAAAACCCAATTGGGATCGCCAATCCGTAATTTTTTCCTCGCCAAAAAACGCTTTGCTCCATGCATTCATTTGCCCGGCGACCCGTTCCGCCACCGAAAGAAATACCGGAGAACCATGGATGGCCAGTTTGAGGTTCCGCTGATTGTCCAGAGACATGGTCGTTACCTGGCCCAGGGCATCTTCTCCATCAAACATCCACCCATCGGCACCCGAAAGCAACGCATAGGCCACGTTTCGGATGCTACTTTCCAAGGGAGCGTTGGGTTTGGCACCCGGACCTGTTCCTTGTATCCACTGCCGCTGCAAATCACTCGGTATGACTGCACCCTCAAAATTACCCGCTCTGGCATCTTGCACCTTGATGTTGCTTCCGGGAATATTGGTCTCGGGGTTTAAGAAATCGATGCGTTTTCCATTTTGTGCACGCTCTTTGCGCCTTCGCAACCGAATTTCCATCAGTTTTTTTACCTCCTGGTTAAACGGAGCCAGGCCTCCCAGCGCTTCCAGTACCTCTTTCGTGTAGACATCTGCATACGTTTCCTTCAGTTGATCCCGAATGATAATTTCTTCTTTGCTCATAATGTGTTAAAAAGCGTTCGTATGTATGAATTGATTGGTGTTATTCTTGACTGACGGTTAGTTTTCTTCCGAGTCCAAATTGGTCCCCTGCCGCCTGTACCTCGCCATTTAGCAGATGCAACTCGATCATCTTTTCACTTGCCACGTAATTATGGTGCTCGTCCTGAAGCAAATGAAGGACTTTTCGTGTCTCCACATCAATGACTTCCCCGCTGGAAGGATAGGCGAAGCGGCCATCCAAGCTGAAGGTAATCCAACCAGGCATATCCTGAAGCGGAATGGTCGTCAATTGCTGGTAGGGAGGAAAAGCCTGAAACAAATGCAGCCGCATGTTGTGCCCGTCGCAGATCCAAATCTCTGATTCATCTGGCGTTAGGCCAATTCCATGGGAGGGGTTTCCGTGGCGGCGTACGGGACCCTTATCCCAGCCCTCCACCTGGATTTTTGCAAGCACTTCACCGGTCTGCAAATCTCCCACTTCGAATCCAAGCCGTTCGTTTACATTTACAAATACCAGCGATTCCTCGCTGTTGATGGTAAAAGGACGAATCCCATGAGAAAAAGGACCGATTTTACGGGTCACTTCATGCAAGCGGGTATCGGCTACATGGAGGTAAGGCGAATTGATATCGGCCAGGTAGGCGTAGAAACCCGAGGGGCCGTAAATGGTATTGTGGGCCCGTTCGTGCACGGGAATGGTGGCAATTCGATCGCCCGTTTCGCAATTAATTACATTCCAGAAATCCTTTTCCAGGGAAGGCAAATACATGGTCATTCCGTCCGGAGAAATGGACATGCGGTCAGCCCCTCCTTCGTACGCCCGTTCCCAAACAAGTGTCTCCGTTTTCAGGTCCAAGCGTTGCACTCCTTCCAAGGTACTTATAAAAAGACTATTTAGGGGAATACTAACAGCAATTCCTTTCACATTGGAGGGTTTGCCATTCGCAGCGTACCCCCGCATAGGAATCCTCTTAACAAAGCGATGTCCTGACTCAATGTCAAAGACGAGCACCCCATGGCCGCCATAACCCAGGTAATTCCGAATTCCGGGGACGGCAACATATAGGTATTTCTTGGGTCTATCCAGTTCGGATGGTTTCTCCGCGAAACCAGTGTTGCCGGAAGAAGGGGGCGGGAATACGAAAAAAAAGATAGTAAACGCCAGGGCCAGACGAAGAAGAATGAATTTGTTGCTCATGGTGATTTTGGGTTATTTTTGCTCAAGAAATCCAAGATAATTAAATTGGTAGAAGTATCCACAAAAAAAGGGATTCTCCCGAAAGAAAATCCCTGTTTCAAAACAATGAGCCCAATTATCCCGACATCGTATCTCCTGAAACTCCCTCCCATAATGGGACGGAAAACGAACGGTGCAGGTTAAGGCTCCATTTCCGGAGATCCAGCTGTCAGCAGTTACCAGTTTCTGTCCTTCAGGTAGGCGTCCAGTTCCTCCCGACTCATGGGAAGGTCCTGCTTGTTTTTCAGCCAATTCAGAAAATCTTCCTTAATGGTCTCGCTCCATCGGCTATCGATTTCTCCAGCAGTGTATTTTTGTTCCCGCAATCTGAGGTGTCCAAATTGATCCCTTAAGGCCGTGAATTCTGCATTGATAACCAGGTCGGCTACCAAATGTGCTGGAATAAAAATCACTCCCCATTTATTCGCAAGGACGGCATCCCCCGGTAACACCGTTGCCCTGCCGAGACGAATGGGATAATTGATGGTACTTAACATCATTTCCTGGATATAGGAGGGATCGTGTCCCTTTACCCAGGCGTTGAATCCGTCGATTTTGTCCAACCCAGCCATGTCCCGAACGGATCCATTAAAGATCACTCCGCGCTTTGAGTTGGCGTAAATGGCGTTCCCCAGGTTGTCTCCAATCAGGGTACCGTCGACAATTTTGCCGTATCCATCGGCTACATAAATGTCGCCATCTACCAGTGCATCAATGGGCCAGGAGTTGGTACCTCCGGATTGTGCACGTCCTTCTTCCTTACCAATTTCCTTTACCAGATTGTTTACATCTTCCCGGAAGGGCATGTATTGCGCGGTAATGGCCCTGCCGGTCATTACCTGGTCCTCGTGGAGTATAATCCAATCGTTTTCAAATTGATTATGATAGCCTTTGTTTCGCAGGATCCCCCAGGCCTCCTCCATCGAAATGGATTTTAGCCTTTCAAGCAATTGGTCAGAAACTTTTGGCCTTCCGTCAGCAAAACGTTCCCCATCCCATTCAGAGGTAAGTGCTCTGATTTGTTCGGGTGTGGGTGAAATCTGCTGCGCATTACCCTGTATGCTTCCCACCAGGAGCCAAACGAAACAAATAAATGCAATTTTCTTCATCATTTTAGGATTAAATGGTTAATTCATGTCAAATTGTGCAAAAGAACGTAATAATACAACCTGTCTCCTACCTTATTTACAGGAAAGGTCCATGCTCCCCGCGGAAATCAACTCCACCAACGGTCGTTTGATCGGTCGGTGTCCCATTCGTCGGTGGGCGCAAAATACTCGGTACCTTCCACCAGGTGCTGCCGGATCACTTCTTCGTTGAGTTCGATACCCAAACCCGGTCCTTCCGGCACCTTTGCAAAACCGTCGATTACCAAGGGCTTGGGAATGTCCTTGACCATGTCTTCCCACCAAGGAATGTCGACCGAATGATGTTCCAGGGCCAGGAAATTTTCCGTTGCGGCCGCGCAGTGGATGTTTGCCATAAAGGAAACCGGCGTGCCCGCAAAATGCATGGCCATGGGAATTCCCTGCTCCTCGGCATAATCTCCGATTTTCTTTGTTTCCAAGATACCTCCAGAGGAGGCGAGGTCCGGTTGAATCATGTCGATTGCCCGGGCATCGATTAGTTTGATAAATTCTTCCTTCAGGAAAATATCCTCTCCTGTAAGCGTAGGCGTCTTGATCGCATCGGTGATTTGTTTCCATTTTTCCGTGTAGAACCAGGGGACCATGTCCTCCAGCCATGCCAAACGGTAGGGCTCCAGGGCTTCACCCAACCGGATACATTCCTTGTAATCAAAATGGCCAAAGTGATCCGCTGCCAGCGGAATGTCGTAGCCCACTTTGTTTCGGACTGCCGCCACGTAAGCGACCATTTCCTCGATTCCTTTATCCGTAAGCTGAATGCCTGTAAAAGGATGGGCCGTCCTACCATAACTTCCGTATTCCGAAGCCCAGGCATTTCCCTTATCAAAGGCCTTTGTGTTGACCACCGATCCGTCGTTGTTTCGCACCATTTGTACGCCAAAGTCCATTTTCAGAAAAGTGTACCCTTTGTCTACCCTTCCTTTAAGGCGGTCGGCAAAAACTTCCGGGTCGTTGGATTGGGTAGTATCCGAATACAGCCGGATGGCATCCCGGTATTTTCCGCCCAACATCTGGTAGACGGGTACATTATACGCTTTCCCGGCAAGGTCCCATAACGCCATTTCTACAGCGCATACCCCACCCGCCTGCCGGGCGTGGTTACCAAATAACTTGATTTTTTTAAATAAGCGCTCAATCTGGCAGGGATTCTCTCCCAAAATACGGCTTTTCAGGACCAGGGCGTACCGGGCACTGGCCCCATCCCTTACTTCTCCCAAACCGTAAATGCCCTGGTTGGTATCAATGCGGATAATGGGGCAACGCATGGGCGCCCCGGCTACCTCCGCTATTCGCAGATCCGTGATGCGCAACTCCGATGGATTGGAATACCGGTTTACTTTTTCTGTCGTATGGGCCAGCGTTTCTTCGATAGGCCGAAACATAAAGGCACCCAGAGCCAGTCCTCCGAGACCAGCCTTCTGCAAAAAATCCCGTCGTTGGGGGATTTTGTCGGGTACCTCCGCGGATGTTTCCTTTTTAGATACGTTTTCCTGAGCAGCCGGAACCTTAAAGAGGTCCTTAAATTTGGGGTTATCCATTGGTTTCATGATTTTTGGGTATATTGGTTGTGATTGGTTTATTCAAAAAAGGGAATCCCTTTCACCGCGTATTTTTTCATCCCCTCTTCGTTGATTTCCACCCCGATTCCGGGTTTTTCAGAAAGGGTAATGAATCCATTTTCCGTTCGCGGACCATCATAGGTAACGATATCCTTCCAAATCTGATCCGTATCCATGTAGATTTGCCATTCCATGATTTGAAAGTTGGGAACCGAGGCACAAACGTGGCAGGCAGCCATGGCCCCCAGAAATGACGCCACCATGTGGGGGCTGAACGGCACGTAATAAAGATTTGACAGGTTGGCAATACGTTGGGCCTCTCCTAGTCCACCGGCTTTTTGGATATCCGGCATGATGATGTCTACGCCTCCCTGACTAAGCAGATTGACAAACCCGTAGGCCAGGTACACATTTTCCCCAGTACAGATGGGTGTTGAGGTTTGCTGCGTGAGGTTTTTGTACAAATCGGGATTATCTGCCGGAATGGGTTCTTCCAGCCACATCAAATCCAGATCTTCGTACATGCGGGCCATTTTCACGCCGGTGATGAAATCGTAGCGCCCGTGCATGTCCACACAAACATCAATTCCGGGGCCTACCTCTTGTCGGACTGCAGCGATGGCATCGTACATGCGGTCAATCTCCTTTGGACTGGCTGTCCAGTTAAAGCGATCGTATTTGTTGGGGTCCCTTCCGTCGTCCACGTCGAATTTGACGGCGGTGTAGCCCCGATCCACCGCTCCTCTGGCCGCCCTGGCGTAGTCATCCGGGCTGGGATTGGTCGCAGTATACAAGGCCGTATCGCAGTAAACGCGTATTTTGTCTCGGAATTTTCCGCCCAACAGCTGGTACACCGGCACGCCAAATGCTTTACCGGTGATGTCCCAAAGTGCCGTTTCGATCGCCGTCAAGACGGCTACAAATACGCCGGATTGAGCGCCTCCGAAAAAAGCCCCCTTTCGCAGTTGTTCGGCCAGCCGATTGGGGTTCAAAGGATTTTCCCCCTTGAGTTGGTTTCCTAAACGTTTGACCAGGTGATAGGTGCCATGGATGGCATCCACCGCTTCTCCACAGCCCCAAACGTCCTGGTTGGTGTATACTTTTACATAAAGTGCCCCTCTTACGTACCCACACTTAACGTCCGTGATTTTCAGGTCGGAGGGATTGGATGCCTGGGGCATATTTTCCACGGCAGCTGTAAGGCCTGAACCAAAATTGGAAAAAAAGGCGCTTCCCGTCAGCCCCGCCAATGCGGTTTTAGATAAAAAGGACCTTCTGTTGACTTTTTTTTTCATAAAAAGGGTTAGTTAAGGTTTTTGTTACCTGAACGAACGCATGCTGCCCAGAACCTTTTGGCGGGTAGCGTCGATGCGTTCTGGTTCTACCAGGTTCTGTTTTTCAGGATTTCCTGAATCTGCTCCCGTGGCACAGGTAAATCATCCATGCGATCGGTCAGCCATTGAGAAAAATCCTTTTCGATCTCGTCTGCCCACCGGGTATCGATCTGTCCGGCTGTGTAGACACCCTCCCGGATTCGCTGGTGCCCAAACATGTCCCGAAGCCGGACAATCTCAGAAGTGACGACCACTTTTTCCGCCAAATGAGGAGGGATAAAGGATACAGCGCCGTCTCTGCCCAAAACCACGTCGCCCGCCATGACCGTAACCTGTCTGATTTTGGTAGGCGTATTGATCCCCGTAAGCATCGTATTCAAGTCACCGGATTGGTTGTGGTGTGAGGGGTGGTAGCTGGTAAAATAGGAAGTAAAACCACCGATCTCCTTGAGCCCGTTGATATCCCGAACCGCTCCATCGTACACGATCCCGTTTCCCGAATTGGTGTATATCGCATTCCCTACATTATCGCCTATCGTGGGACCACCGATATGGAGCCCGAATTGATTGGCCACGTATACGTCTCCCGGCACCAACAAGTCCACGGGCCAGGCATTTTGTCCTTTTTTGCCCGCTTCCTTCCCACGCTTGTCGATAGCTCCGTGAATATCCGGCCTACCCGGCATAAACGTAGCGGTCAAGGCCCTGCCCACCAGGACCGAATCCGGATTGATGGTAACCCAGCCTTCTGCGTACTGATACCGGTAGCCCTCGTTTTTCATCACTGCCCAGGCTTCCTCGTGGGTAACTTCTTTCATCCGTTCCAATACGTGATCCGGTACTCTGGGCCGGCCATCGTCAAATCGCTCCCCGGTCCATTCGGGTGTCAAAAAAAGCAGTTCCTCTTTGCTGACTTGCTGGGCCTGAATCTGCTCCAGGCCTACACCGCCGAGGAGGGCAAGCGTAATCACCTGAAATAGGAGATACTTCTGCATGGCTAACGGATTGTTTTTTATAAAAATCATTTCCTTCGATTCTATTTACCCCTACTACTGCATTTTTTTTTACATTACCAGCGGATTTTCTGAAAGGTCCAATCGGGATGAACTTTTTGCATTTCGACTTGATCATCCCGCTTCTTAAGGCCACATTTCAGATAATTCTGATGGAGCGTTTGCAGGGAATCTCTATCCAATTCCACACCCAGTCCGGGACCCGAAGGGACGTGCACCGCCCCATTATCGAACGCAAGTCGACCACCGGTGATGATTTCTTCGGACTGCCAGGGGTAATGCGTATCCAGGGCATAGCGTAGCTGTGGAAGCGCCGCACCCAAATGCACCATGGCCGCCAGGGAAATGCCCAGATGACTATTTGAGTGCATGGATAGATCCCTGCCAAATACATTACAAACCCGAGAAAGCTCCATGGACGCGCGTAACCCACCCCAAAAATGGTGGTCACTAAGGATAATGTCTTCCGAACCAAGACGGATGGACGAGGGTATTTCGTCAAACGAAGTCGTGCACATATTCGTTGCCAGGGGAGTTTTGATTTGTCCCCGGAGCCAGGCCATATTTTCCTGCCCCCTTACCGGATCCTCCAGGTACTCCAGGATGGGCTCCATTACTTTCCCATATTTCAAGCCGGTTTCTGGCTTCCAAATGGCGTTTGGGTCAAAACGCAAGGGCATCGCGGGACCAAATTCCCGATAGAGCGCTTGCATACAGGCTACTTCTAATTCCGGTTCAAAGGCCCCCCCTTTCAGCTTGATGGACTGGAATCCATATTCCTTGCACATGGCAATGGCTTGGTTTACTATGCCCTGCGGATCAACCGCTGCCTCCTGCCGGGCAGCGTCCCATCCCCGGGCGCCGGGATCTTTTGAGAATCCCCAGTCCCCGCCGGCTCCTTCGTATTTGAAAAAAAGGTAGGCTGCGAAGGGGACCGAATCCCTCATTCTGCCTCCCAAAAGGTCTACTACCGGGCGATTGACCAATTTTCCGATACAATCCAGACAAGCCACCTCGAGGGCAGAAAACACGTGGACCAATTTTCGCTGATCCCAAGGCGCATCTCCCCTATCTGTTACCGAATCTTTACCAAAATAGGCTTCTAACTCCTTTTGGAGTTTATTCAATTGGTATAGGTCCTTCCCGATTACTAGTCTGGAAGCTTCTTCCAATGCCTGATTCGTGGCTTCGTTTCCGGGAATCTCGCTGATGCCGATTACCCCATCTTCGGTCTCCAGTTCCACTACCGTCCGTAATGCAAAGGGTGCATGCAGTCCGGCCGCATTGAGCAAGGGGGGGTCCTGAATGGCAATGGGCGTAATCCGAACGGCACGAATCCGCGGACCTCTGCCTGATTGTTCTTGAATCATTCCTGTATTTCTTCGATGCGAAAACTCATTCAATACCACTCAGTTTCTCCATAAGCAGCGCAAGGGCACTGTGATCCTTTTCATCGAATCCCAAGGCCAGGGCAGCATCCATTTGGCTGGCAACCAGCCCGGATCCATACAAGGGTACGTTAAATTCCTTACCCGCCATCAAGGCAATATTCATATCCTTGCGGTGAAGTTTGATTTTAAAACCAGGTTCAAAATTCCGATCAATGATGCGCTGTCCGTGCAAGTCCAGGATACGGCTTTGGGCAAAGCCACCCAATAAGGCTTCCCGCATCTTTTCCAGATTCACTCCGGCTTTTTTCGCCAGCGAAAAGGATTCAGCGACCGCCTGAATGGTAATTCCGACAATCATCTGATTGCAGGCCTTTGTCAGCTGTCCCGCACCTGCATCCCCTATCAAAACGGCACTTTTACCCATGACTTCAAAAAGCGGCTTTGCGACCTCGAATGCCTGTTCGGTTCCCCCAACCATGATGGAAAGATTGCCCGACTCGGCCCCTACCTGTCCTCCGGAAACGGGAGCGTCCAGCGCTTCCACGCCCTTTTCTTTCATGGCTGTGGCTACCTCACGGGCAGTAGAAGGTGCGATCGTAGACATGTCTACAAACACAGTCCCCGACCGAATTCCTGCAAGTACTCCATCCGTGCCAAATACCACTTCCGATACTTCCGGAGAATCGGGCAGCATGGTGATGACAATATCGGCATTCGCTGATAGCTCTTTAGAGGTGGAATAAGCCTTTGCTCCTTTCGCTGTTAGGGCTCCGGCTGCCTTACTACTTTCGAGTACCAGCAGTTCGTACCCGGCGTTCAATAAATTGATTGCCATGGGTTTTCCCATGATTCCCAACCCTATAAATCCTACTTTCTTCATAACAATTACTCGTTTATTGATCTTAAAATTAACTATTCAAGGGCAAACGAATCGATCTGGAATCCTTTCAGGCCTCGTCTTTCAGCGCCTGAAGAATCCCAATAATGTGTCCATAAGCAAAAGCGAAGGCCTGCAAACCTGCTCCTTCTGCTTCGTGCTGGGGCACGTGATCGGGCATGACCATGCCATCAAATTCTACATCCCGCAGCGCCCGCATCACCTGAAAGAAATTCATCTCCCCGTTATCCGGATAGACTTCCTGGAAATTATTATAATTCCCTTTTATGTTTCTCAGGTGCACGTTAAAGATCTGTTTTCGCTTTCCTACCCAATCGATTATGGGGAAAATTTCGTTTGCAGGGTCCCTAAGGCCTTCGGCTATGGAACCGATACAGAAATTAAAGCCGTGGTACGGGCTGTCGTACAATTGGGCAAATCGCTTGATGCCTTCGAACACCTCCGGGCTGTTCCAGCGCATGATGCCGTTATAGGCATCTGGTACCGGCGGATCGGCGATATGATTGCCCAATTTGACTTTATACTCCTCGGCTACCGGTAGAATTCTGTCCAAAAGATAGGTAATTCTTTCGAAAACTTCATCCGCGTCTGCCCTGCCTGCCTTGGTCAACTGTTGTTCCCGTTGCAGAGCTTCCTGGTAATTCCAGGTGCTGTAGGAGGCGAATCCCCGGGTGGGGTCAATGGTTCTACCCGTTCGCAATACGGGCAGTATGGTCGTATTGTAATTCAATAACTTGACCCCCGTTTTCGCAGCCACTTCGATCATCTGTTGCACCATTTCGATTTCCCGGTCTCTTTCGGGACTCTTGCCCATCATGATGTGGGGAATGATCACCCGATCAATGCCCGCAGAAGTCAGGGGTAAGTGATAGGCATCCAGGTTGATACCGTATTTTTCGCAGGCCTCCCGCTTTTTCAGGGAGTCTTCCAGATCCCAACCCTTGCCCTCGATAAATTTGGGCATGCCTCCGTCCAGGTTGTAAACCCCGTGCCGGGCCTTAAAGGCCAAATTCTCCTCGCTTGTCCCGCCGGATTGGCAGCCTACTTTCATCAATACTTTTTTCTTCGGAACCGCCGGATTGGTGGGCTTTCGATCAGGTTTTGCCTGGGCCCCAAAAACCATGGATCCGGTAGCAAATGCTCCGGCTGTTCCGGATGCAACTAGCTTGACAAATTTTCTACGCTGCTGATTTTTCAGGAAATTTTTCATCTTTCGAATGGGTTTAAGTCATATATTTTATACCAAAGGGAGTATTTTTGCGGCAAGCATGATCGTGAGTAAGCCTACCAAGCCCATGATCGTCAATAAGGGGGAAAAGGTTTTGAGTGCCTCCTTTTCGGTCAGGTTACTCATCTTGCATACGATCCAAAAACCACTATCATTCATCCAGGGAATGAGTTTGGAGCCACAGGCAATGGATAGCCCCAGGTACAGGTGGTGGTAATCCAACCCCGCCGTCGACATGCCAGACAAGATGCCCGAAGCGGTAATCATGGCGACCGTAGCGGAACCCTGGGCCGTTCGTACCAATGCGGTGATAAAAAAAGCCAGGGGTATCAGGGCCATCTGGTATCCTTCAGTTAGACTGGCGATTTTCAAGCTGATTCCGGTTTGCTGCAACATGGCTCCAAAAGCGCCTCCGGCCGCTGTAATCAAAATGATCACCCCCCCGCTAGTCAGAGCGGCCTGTACAGCCCCCTTCATTCCTTTTTCCTGCTTGTTTCGTTGCAAAAATAGCGTGAGCAAGGCTGCCATCGCCCCCAGGATCAGCGCCATGTTCTTTTCGCCAAGAAAATGAATCAAGTCAAAAAAAACCGGAGAAGTTTGACTGGAATCCATTCCCCAAAACGTGCTGATAAACGCACTTCCTGTGATGAGCAGCAGCGGAATAGCAATAGGGGAAACCGCCAGGCCTAGCCCAGGCAATTGGGATTGCGGTTTGTCTGCGAGCGATTGGATTTCGCTCAACGGAGCATCCAGCGAATCGCGCAAGGGAATCGGATTTCGTTTGTTTGCCCAAACCGCAAAAACGTAGCCCGCCGCGATGGTAACCAGGCCGATCAAAAAGCCGCCTACCATCATCATGCCGATGGGAATGTCCATTTCTGCGATCAGAAAAAGAGGTCCAGGAGTGGGGGGTACCAGGGAATTGGCCATCGCTGCTCCTGCTGTAATGCAAAGGACCAGCAACAGGTAACTCTCCTTGAGCCGCATGGCCATCGCTTTGGCGAGTGGGATCATCAGGTAAAACACCGTGTCGAAAAACACCGGAATTCCCAGAAAAAAACTACCACTCAAAAAAGCCAGCGGTGCGTTTTTCTCGCCCGTCAATCCAAGGATGGAGCGTACGATCCGTTCTGCCGCTCCACTCATCAGCATGGATTTACCGATGATGGCGGCCATGGCAATCAATATTCCGATTTTGCCGACGGTACTTCCGAAAGCATCAGCAATTCGCTCGCCTATAGAACGCTGTGCAAGGGCCTCTGCAGCGGCCTGAGACTGCCCTTTGCTTAGCGCAAAATCCACAATGGCCGAAGCAGGTGTCATCCAGGCCACCACCAATGCCGCCAAAAGCAGGGCGATAAACGGATTTAATTTTCCGCCGATTATCCCCCCAACCACGATCAGCATTCCTACCAGTAAAATGAAAAAGGGATCCTGAATCATGAAGGGCTATTTTTAAACTGGCTTAGCGTTTGATGCAATTCCCGGGCACCTGCTGCCACAAAGGTGGCATCCGAACCGCAGGCGATCAATTGGATCCCCTGTCGCCGGTATTTTTCGAAATCCGCAGGATCGAAGATTAAAATTCCAACGGCTTTCGAAGCATTTTTGGCTGCTTTCACAATCCGGTCAACCGCTTCCAGAAACAGGGGATGATTTAAATCCCCGTCAATTCCCAAGGCAACGGTAAGATCTGCCGGTCCGATAAACAGCACATCAACACCGGGAGTTGTCGCAATTTCATCGAGTTCATCCAGCGCCTCTTTGGTTTCTATTTGGATGATGCCCAGCAGGTTTTCGGCAGTGCCGGATTTGTAGCTGGCAAAATCCTTTCCAAAGCCAGTTGCCCGAACCATTTTAGCCACCCCCCGAATTCCAAGGGGCGGGTAATGCATGCCGCTGACGGCCAGGCGGGCTTCTGCTGCGGAATAAATCCGAGGGCACATGACCCCCTCGGCACCCAGGTCCAATACCCGGTGAATGCGTTCTTTTTGGTAACTCTCCACCCGCACAATGGCTGTGGATCGGGTATGTTCGAGTGCCTGAAGCTGGTGCAGCAAGTCTTTCGGCTCCCCTGCACCATGCTCCAAATCAATTAGCACCCAGTCAAATCCGGAGAGCCCTACGATCTCGGCTGTAACCGAACTTCCTAAATTCAACCAGCAACCGATTAAGGTTTCTCCGGATTGTAAGCGATTTTTTAGGTGTTTCATGCAATCAAATGGATTGGTTATTTGGTAAGAAGTACTAAAGTTAGAATTTTATGACTAAAATCCTACATTGACATCCCACCAAACCCGGGTATCCAAAATATCCGGACCCATTCGGCTGGTCGCTTCTTGCACGTTTTCAAAATTAACTGTTAGCTCCGAATCGGGATAGGTCAGTCTTCGGATAAAATCTTCTGATTGCAAATCGCTTCCCGGATACGGATTTGGGTTTACCACCGGGTACCCGCTCCTTCTAAAATTCGCCCAGGTTTCGGGGCCTATTAGGAAGGAGGATACCCAGTATTGGGTGTTAATTAGTTCCAGTTCCTTACCGGCTTCCAGCGGGTGGTTTTGAATGTATTCTTCGATGGCGTCCGGAGCGATTTCGGTGTCGTTTGGCCAATACGCCATCTGTTCCATATGGGCACGAATCCCGTCGTGGTACAACTGTTCGGCATCTCCTTGCACCCAGCCTCTGGCCACCGCTTCGGCCCAAAGTAGCAGGGTTTGGGAATAGGTCACGAGAAAGTTTGGCGCTTCGGGATTTCCCAAACGCCTACGGTCCAACTGACTGTAATCAAACAAACTTGCCAGCCCGGCTTCCTCCACCACCGGAATGATCGTGGTGTTGTCGTATCCCTGGGGCATCCCTACTTGCGCTTCTGGCGAGCGGTCTGCATTTGCCTCCGTTTGTTCGCCCCCACTCATGGCACCGACATACCGAACGGCAATGGACTCCAACCGCGGGTCGTTGTTGCTTTTTAGAAAATTCACAAATTCCTGATCGAGGTAATAGAAAGGTGCCTGGCCTCCGTTTAGGTTGGTACCCACGTTGTTTCGGTAATCGGCATTGTGCCGCACCAGGGCGTTGTCTTCATTGGATTGCATCAGGCCTCCGTTGATTGCTTTGGTGGCAAATTCCTGTGCCCGAGAAGGGTTTACCTTCACCAAGCGCATGGCGGCACGTAGCAACAGCGAGTTGCCCAGTCTTCGCCATTGTCCGATATTGCCGCTGTACATGATCTCCTGGTTGATGGGGTCATTGGCTTCGTTCAATGTTTGCACCGCTGCTTCCAAATCGTTTAACAGGTCGGTGTAGATGGATTCCTGGGAATCGTAATTGGGGAATACGTTTCCTTCTATGTATCCCAAACCAGCCTCGGTATAGGGAATATCCCCGTAGGTATCCGTCAGCATCATGAATGCATGTGCTCTCCAAATACGCATAATGCTGAGTAGATTTGAGCGCTCGGGACTATCCCGAAGGTTTTCTATGCCGTCTACCAGGTTTTTTATGATGTTTCGGTAGCCATTTTGCCAGTTGCCCTGGGTGGCTGAACGGTTGTCCTGATTCAGGTTTCCGCCGGTACCCACTCCCTGGAAGGGGGTTATCATCTGCCTGACAATCGTAGTCTCATAGGTAAGGTTGTTGTACCCCGGAGAACTGGAAATTATGGCTTGATTCAATTGAAAGGTGGGATCAATGGAGGTAAGACGAACCGGATTGGTATTCATTTCGTCAAAGCCCTCGTCGCAGGAGCCGGAGAAAAAGGCTACCGCCAACCCCAAAAACACGTGTAGTATTGTTGACTTTTTCATTTCAGTTTCGTTTAATCGGATATAACAATGTTTCGTTGAAGCAATTCCTTCTTAAAATTTAACATTTAAGTTGAATCCAATGCTTCGGGTTACCGGCAATCCTGTGGCCTCCAGGCCTGCTCTATTGTCGGAGATAATCCCGTTTTGATCGGGGTGGATATGGGGCACCCACTGCTTCAGAACAGCGACATTATTGGAAACCAGATTCAGTCGCAAACCGCGTATAAAGTTGTTATCCGGAAGGTGCGGTGTAAAATCATACCCTACGGTCACCTGGCGTAGTTGCCAGGACCCGGCGTTGAAAACGGATTGCTCCGACATTCTTCCGGATCGGATGGTCTCGTAATACGTTTGGATGGGTGATTGTGCGGTATTGATTTCGCCATTCGGATTTACTCCATCGCCCACGACGAATCCCTGCTCCCTACCTTCGAGGGTGGCCTTATCCAGACCGTGCCTGTAGGCGTTGGTATGCGTTCCGGAAATCATTTTGTGGCCCAGTTTATAATCGATTAGGAAAGTAAAATTCAGGTTCTTGTAATTAAAACTGTTGGTGAAGCCACCGACCCAGATGGGAATGGCCGTTCCGAAGTTCAGTTGCTCCGTTGAACGAAGTGGGCGGCCGTTATTTGGGTCAAAGATCTGTCTTCCCTGTTCGTCCCGACGGTAACCCCAGCCGTACAATTGGGCCATGGGCTTGCCAACTTCCTGGCGAACTTCACCGTGAAAATCTGCTCGGCCAACGGTAATAAACGTGCCTTCCACGTCGTCACCCAGACTCAATACTTCGGACTGGTTGTACGCAGCATTGGCACTGAAATTCCAGTTAAAATTAGGCCCGGTGATTGGGGAGATGGCTGCAAACATTTCTAGCCCCGTATTTTTACTCTCACCGACATTGATCAGCTGGTTGAGGTACCCCGACCCATCCGAAACCTGCGCCTGCAGGATTTGGTCGGAAGACAACTTATCGTAGTAGGAAACTTCAAACCGGAGGTTGTCAAAAAGCGTCATTTCCAACCCAATTTCCCGTTCGGAGACCCTCATGGGGCGAAGGTTATCGTTGGGAACCACCGATCCACTAATGGAACCTACCGGTTGCGCAATACCATTGGAGTTGGGGAATTGCTGCTGATTGATATTGTAGAAAAGGTTATTCGCATAAGGTTGTACGTCCGTGTCGCTACCTACCTCTGCATAGGCTATCCGAACCTTTCCAAATGAAATCCAATTGGGCAGGTTGGCGAAGGCCTGTGAAAACACAAAGCTACCGGTGATGGAAGGGTAAAGAATGCTTCGGTTCGCCGGAGAAAGGGTAGAAAACCAATCGTTTCTGGCAGTTCCGTTTACGTAAAGGAATCCTTTGTAGGACAATTCGGTACTCGCATAGAGTGAATTAACCTGCCTTTCCGAAATGGTGTAATTGGTTGTGATTTTGCTGGAGTTACCAATGGTATACAAATCACGGGTATAGAAGTTTTCCCCGAGAAGCGTATTCACATCTAGCCGTCGGTACATTTGGTTTCCACCAAGGTTTACCAACAATCCAAAATCGCCAAACGTTTTATCCATCCCAATTAAAAAGTCTGCGTTTACCTCCCGGAAGGTCCGCATGTCCTGCACAAATTGTCCGTTTACAAAGCCCGGAGGAGGTGCCGACTGCCGTCGCGAACCAGTGGGCAAATTGTATTCCGAATCCCTGGAGAAAAAATCCTGTCCGATCCTTCCCTGTGCGTACAGCCAATCCGTGATGTCGTACCTGGCGGTAATGTTGCCGTACACCCGGTCACGCACGTTGTTCTCAAATCGGGAAAGTGCAAAATAGGGATTGGTACGGTTCGTAAATCGGGAATACGGAAATTCATCCCCATTTTCATCGAAGGCATATTGCTCGAGCAAATCCATAGGCATAGAAGTGGCCAAGGTGTAAATTACCACCGGACTAAAATCCTGCTCGGCGATGTTTGGAGGATTGATTCGGTCTTCTTTGGAGTAATTGATGTTTCCTGAAACGGTTAGTTTCTTGAAGTTTTGGGTGAAACCCATGTTGATTGTCTTCCGGTTATAGTTTGAT
Organism: Cyclobacterium xiamenense; assembly: GCF_900109255.1. NCBI lineage: Bacteria > Pseudomonadati > Bacteroidota > Cytophagia > Cytophagales > Cyclobacteriaceae > Cyclobacterium > Cyclobacterium xiamenense. The sequence goes on from NZ_FNZH01000001.1 coordinate 1,111,037, forward strand.
CCCGGAAGGATGGCTTTGCTGTCCATATTGGATGCCGAAAGGCTGAACCCCCCGTTCTCTCCGCCAGATGAAATCGTAATGGTGTTTGTAAACGTGGATCCATTTCGGTAATAGTCACGGATTTTATTGGGTTGGGGCTCGTAGGGAACTTCTATGCCATCAAACAAAATCTGTGTCATACCCGGCTGAAATCGCTCTCCAAAACTCCATACACCGGATACCGGTCGGGGCGAATTGGGCCGTATGCCACCCTCTCCCTGACCGTATTCGTACTGGTAATCGGTAAAGTCAAGCGGCGTATCGTTCGTGTAATTGGTATTCAATTCCACCTGAATACCTGATCCACTGGCCCGGTTTCTGGTAGTAATCATGATTACCCCATCCTTTGCACGGGCTCCGTACAAAGCAGATGCCGCTGCTCCTTTCAAAACGGACATGGAGGTAATGTCATCCGGGTTAATACTACTCAATCCATCTCCACTATCTGAGTTTCGATTACTACCAACTTCCGAAACATCCCCGCTGACACCAAAGTTGGTATTGTCGATGGGTACGCCGTTTACAACGATCAAGGGGGAATTATTTCCGCCAAAAGAGGATACGCCTCGGATTCTGACCTTGCTACTTCCTTGTGGTCCCGAACCCATGGACGTAATGTTTACCCCGGCGACCTTTCCCTGAAGTGAGTTCATGAAATTTGGTGTACGGTTGATGGTCATTTCTTCGGATTCCACCGTAGAGGTTGCGTACCCCAAACTTTTCGCTTCTCGTTTGATACCCAATGCCGTTACGACCACTTCTTCCAGTCCGGCGATGTCTTCCTGAAGGGTGATGTTGATGATTGATCTGGAATTGATCTCAATTCGTTGGGTGCTAAAGCCAATATAGGATACCTGCAAAACACCATCTTCCGGCGCAGTCAGGGTAAACTCGCCGTCGATATTGGTAATGGTACCGATGTTGGTACCGGATACCGATACGGCTACCCCAGGCAACGGCTCTCCGGAAGGATCCACCACCTTTCCTGAAACCTCGATATCCGCCACTTCCACAACGATTTCCAGCGCTTTTCGCCCGGTTTTTTCGGTAAGAAAACGCACACTGATGGTGTTATTTACCTGTTTGAAATGAAGGCGTTTTTCCCGAGCCAACTCTTTAAGTATATCCGCAACACTGCCCTTTACCTGGTTTAGTTTTAAAATCTGCTCATCGTCGATACCATTATCGGTATAGAAAAACCGGTAATCGGTTTTGGTCTCAATGTGGTCCAGAATCTCCTGCAGGCTTCCCTGCCTGATATCCAGCTTGATCATTACTTCTTCGATACTCTTGACACTGTCAAAAGCATAGCCGGTATGTGCTACCAGAAAGCATAAAATTCCAAAGGCCAGCAATCTGACTTTCAGATTTTTAATCGGTTTTAATAAAACATGTTTCATGGGATTTTGGGTATTGGTTTAAACGCTTGTGATTTTTTGAAAACTTAACTTGATATGGGATAAATGACCACATTTTTACCATCAATATCGAAGGAAAAACGCACGGAGTGCGCCAAAACGGCAAGCACATCCGACAAATACGCCTGCTTTTCGAACGTTCCGGAGCACTTCACGTCTGGCACGGGTCCATTCACGGCGATTTCAACGCCGTACCAATTCTCCAGCTTATTCTTGACCAACACAAAGGGTTCTTTTTCAAAATGTAAAACGCCCTCGGTCCATAAGGGAATTTTCGCCGGATCTACTGTAAATTTTTTCATGGGTTGCTCTCCTCTGGAAACGAGACTGGCTTCACCCGGACGAAGAAGCATATCCTTACCGGTATAGTCATTTCGTATACTGATCTTACCGGTAGCCAAAGCAATTTCAGTGGATTCCAGGTAATCGGTGTTGATATTAAAAGAAGTACCTAAAACGGTGGTTGTTACGTGAGCAGTCTTTACGAGAAAAGGCTGCTGCTTGTACTTTTTTACGTCAAAAAATGCTTCACCTCGCAACAGAACCTGACGGTTCTCCGTGAAATTACGCGGGTAGCTGAGTTCACTGCCGGCATTTAAAAAGACCAGAGAGCTATCTGGTAATAGAATTTTCGATTTCCTTCCCTTTGGATTGGATTTAACTACCCAAGCGGCCTGCTCTTTCTTGTCGGAACTGTTTTGTGTGTCTGCCGCTTCATTCATGAATCCAATTTCACGCAGCATCAGCAAAAAGAAAACCAGAGAGGCCGCATACCTAAGCCAGGTAGCAATGCGCCGGGGAGTTCTGCTTTGCTTCCGTTGCGATTCAGCCGATCGATCCAGCCGCTTACCCGGCTCCGGAGGTTCTGGTTTGCCCGGCAACCCCATGCCTTTCTGCCCTGCATTGGCCTCCGTCCCCCACACTATTTTCAACAATTGCTGAAAATCCCGATTCCCATCGGGACTATCCAGGTACGTAATAAATTCCCGCGCCTGGCTTTTTGAAAGTTTGCCTTCGTGAAAATCTTTCCAATTTTGATTAAAGCTTTTCATCTTCGCCTGCTAGGTTATACGGTATATATCCCTCAGACAGGATATTTACTTATGCGAAGCGAAATATTTCCATATTTTTTAAGGAAATATGCTTTTTTACTAAAATAAAAAAATAAAAAGGAGATTGAATTAGAAAAATAGCAAAAAGACGAAGAGATCGGAAGGAATCAAATCACTGGACGAAAACTCCTGTTTTAGCCTTTTGGTCGCTTTGTAGAGTTGATTCTCGACGGTTCGTTTGGAAAGCTGCAACCGTCCGGCAATTTCATCGGCTGTCAAGTGCTCGGTAAATTTCAATTTAAACACTTCCTGTTGTCCCTTAGGCAAGGCCGCGATGGCTTTTTCCGAAAAATGCTTTAACTCTTCGTACTCCAATTCCAGTTCTACACTCCCCGTTTCGCGCTCTCCATAATTCAGCTGGTATTTCTGGTATGCGATTTCAAGTGCTTGTTTGCGTGAACGTTTAAAAATGGAAGAGCGCATCATCGTAAAAAGATAGGCATTAAAGGACAGGGTACAGTCCAAGCCTTGCCTTTTTTCCCAAACCTTCAAAAACACTTCTTGAACGACCTCCTCTGCATCTTCATGGGTCAGGTACATTTTTTTACAGGTACAAAGGATCTTGGTAGCAAATAGCTCGTAAAGCTGATGAAAGGCATCACGGTCCCCCTCCTTTAAGCAGCTTACCAGTTCAGGAACCGAATTGATATTTTCAGTTGACATCGGTTATATAATGACATTACCAGGTACAAGTAATGTATTTTTCCCAAAAATCACAATTTTTTACTTCATTTAAATTTTTTTATAAAATTATCGTTTGATTTTCGAATTATTTATTTTAGTTAGCGTTAGAGTTTATTAAATTTGGCGTTAACCCAAAATGTTACATTATTTTTTCGTATTTTCTCCTAATAAAAAACCTTAATTTAAGCTTAATTAAAATAATTACGATTTATTTTTCTTTATCCGATTTGGGAGATTCGGTAGAAGGGGTGAGGAATTGTACCGCACAGGTCACCGCATAGTAGAAATTTAGCGTGCCGGTATTTCCATACAGAATAACCGGCCTATTTTCGCGGTTAATCAAATTCGATTGTGTAAATTTAACCATCCTAATAAAACCAAATAAACCAGCTATGGAAATTCTTCTATTCGGAATTTCAAAGGAGATTATCGGAGAGCAAATCTTGCAGGTACCCCAAGAAGCACGCATCACATCGGTAAAAAGTCTGAAGCAATGGATTTTGGCATCTTATCCGGAGATGGGAAATCTCTCAAGTTTTGCCATTGCGGTAGATCAGGAGTACGCAACTGACGAACGGCTTCTAGCGGACAACCAAGAGATCGCCCTGTTACCACCCGTAAGTGGAGGTTGAAATGAAGCAAATAAAACTGGTCAGTCAGATCAATCTAACTGAAGTGTATTCCTGGCTTCAGCACCCGGAAGCGGGGGGTATCGACCTATTCATCGGAAGTGTCCGAAACCATGCCCATGGAAAAACGGTCGTTCAACTCAAGTTTGAAGGATACGATCCCATGGCCATTCGCCAAATGGAGGAAATCGCCGCAGAGGCGATGGAACGGTGGCCAATAAAGAAATTGCTGATGGTGCATGTGCTTGGAAATAAGAAAGTAGGTGATCCCGTGGTCGCTATTGGTACCGCTACCGCCCATAGAAACGATTCCTTTGAAGCCAGCCGATACCTGATTGACGAATTGAAAAATAGGGTTCCTATTTGGAAAAAAGAGTATTTTACGGATAATACGGTTTGGGTAAATGCCCATCCTTAATGAATATTAAGAATACGCCAATTGTATGAGAGGAACGCTGACAGATAGTTACGGAAGAACACTGGATTACCTTCGGTTGTCGGTCACGGATCGTTGCAACTTCAGGTGTTACTACTGCATGCCAGAGGAAGGCATCGACTTTGTTCAACGAAAAGATCTGCTCAGTTACGAGGAATTGGATTACTTGTGCACGCTTTTTCTATCGTTGGGGGTCAAAAAAATTCGTATCACGGGAGGCGAGCCATTTGTCCGAAAGGGCATCATGGACTTTTTGACTCAACTTTCCCGGCATCCGGAACTAAAAGAAATCACCCTCACCAGCAATGGGTCGATCTCCAATTCCCAAATTAAACAGTTGGCAACGTTGGGCATTCGGAAAATCAACATTTCGCTGGATTCCCTGGATCGACAGCGGTTTTACCAAATCACACGCAGGGATCGCTTCGAAGAGGTATTTGCCTGTATTCTGAAGTTAGTAGAAGAAGGGTTTCTTGTCAAATTGAATTGTGTGGTCGACGGGAATAAGAATACGGAAGACATCCTACCCTTTGTGAAATTGACCGAAACCCAACCCATATCCGTCCGCTTTTTGGAAGAAATGCCCTTTAACGGTACCGGTTCGTTTGTGCCACCCACCTGGAACCATATTGCCTTGTTTGACTACATAAAGGGACATTTCCCTGACCTGGTGAAGGTCCCCGATGAAAAAAACAGCACTTCGGTCAACTACCGGGTTCCGGGTTACGCAGGTAGCTTCGGGATTATTCCCGCGTTTAGTCGAACCTTTTGCGGCACTTGCAACAGAATTCGACTTTCTGCCACCGGCGAATTGCGAACCTGCCTGTATGGACCACCGGTCGCCAATCTTCGCGACGTCCTTCGAAGCGGGATGACTGAGGCCCTTCTTGTCGAAGAAATCGTACAGGCAGTAGCCAGAAAAGCGAAAGATGGGTTTGAAGCAGAAGCCCAAAGCAAAAAAATTCCGAAAAAGTCCATGTCCTTTTTGGGGGGATAATCCCCCGAATTACACCGACAACCTCCTTCCGCATGATATCCGTACACGAAGCCAAGGAAATACTTTCAACCAACCCCTTATCCCTACCGGACACGTCGCTACCGTTTCAAAAAAGCCTGCACCACACCCTCGCTACCGATGTATTTGCGGACAGGGATGCGCCGCCGTTTCACCGGGTAACCATGGACGGCATTGCCATTCAGGCTGCATCGCTGAAGGCCAACAAACGATACCCTATAGAAGGCATTCAGGCAGCCGGTCAGCCCCAACGTAGCCTATCCAATTCCAACCATTGTCTGGAAGTAATGACCGGGGCAATGCTACCAAAAAATACCGACTGTGTGATTCCCTACGAGAAAATTCGCCTGCTGGATGGAATGGCCGAAGTAGACAGCGCACAGTATTCGCCGTATCAAAACGTACATCTTCAAGGAACCGACGCGAAGAAGGGAGACCGAATTTTGGAAAAAGGAAATTGGATCCACGCGGGAAAATTAAGCGTACTCGCCAGCCTTGGCCATGCACAGGTAAGCGTTCGTCAACTTCCCAGGGTACTCGTGTGTGCCACTGGAGACGAACTGGTGCCGGTGGAGCAACCACCTCTCCCCCATCAGATTCGAAGCTCCAATGTGTACATGCTCGAGTCGGCCCTAAAAGACCTCGGGATCAACGCCAAAACGGCCCATTTGGCAGATGAACGGCAGGAACTTAAAGAAGGAATTGAAAAAGCGCTGAAGGAATACCAGGTGCTGCTGTTTTCCGGAGCGGTATCCAAGGGAAAATTCGACTTTCTTCCGGAAGTGTTCCGTGAACTGGGGGTGGATACGCTTATTCATGGAGTCAACCAAAAACCCGGAAAACCGTTTTTGTTTGGCCGAAAAGGTGATTGTTTTGTTTTCGGATTTCCGGGAAACCCAGCCTCTACCCTGGTTTGTTTTCACACCTATTTCAAAACCTGGTTGTCCAATTCCCTGCAACGGGACACCGAAACCCCTTCCGCTATTCTGGCGGACGAGGTCGTTTTTAACCGACCGGTAACCTACCACCTATTGGTGAAAACGACCATACGGGAAGGTAAAATCTGGGCAGTGCCGATCAAAAATTCGGGTTCCGGGGACTGGGTGCACCTATCGGAAGCCGATGCATTTCTTAGCCTACCTGCGGATGCAACCGTTTTTAAGAAAAACGAAGTCTTTCCAATAACCTATTTTCACAAGGATAACTTCTAGCAACCAATGAAAGAAATAAAATCCATTGTAAAAGCCTACGAAATGGCTGTTCAAAACGGAGAGGCTTCTGCATTGGCTACGGTAGTAAAAGTGGATGGATCTTCTTATCGGAGGCCGGGTGCTCGAATGCTGGTCACTGAAAACGGTCAGCTGACAGGCGCTATTTCCGGCGGATGTCTGGAAGGAGATGCGCTAAAAAAGGCCCAAATGGTCATTTTTAGTGAGAAATCCATGCTCGTTACCTACGATACTACTGATGAAGACGACGCAAAGTTTGGCGTTGGCCTGGGCTGCAATGGTATCATTCATATTCTTATCGAACCCATCCTCCCGAATACGGAAAACAATCCCATTGCCTTATTGAAACAAACCCTTGAAAACAGGGAGGATAAGGTGATTGTCACGTTCTTTGATACCCAAAAAAAACGAGCCCCACAGACTGGTACCTGCATGCTGTTTCCCGGAAACGGATTCCTAACCAATGCCAACCTGGATTCTTTACAGCAACCCTCCATCGAATTTGTTCGAAAAAAGGCAGAAAAAGTCCTGGATCAGCGGCAGTCCCTGATCGTTCCTGTGGAAGCGACCGATACCCTGCAAGCCTTTGTGGAATTCATTGCGGCTCCGGTACAGTTGCTTGTCATCGGCGCTGGAAACGACGTGATACCCTTGACGCAACTGGCCTCGGTCATGGGATGGGAATTGATTCTCGTGGATGGACGGTCCGATTACGCCACAAAATCCCGATTTCCCATGGCCGCTCAATTACTGGTTGGGAAAGCCGCAGAAATACTTCCCGAATTGCGCCCGGACAGACGAACAGCCGTATTGTTGATGACGCATAATTTCACGTATGACCTTGCCATCATGAGTGGCCTGCACCCCTATCAATTCCCGTATTTAGGCGTGTTGGGACCAAAGAAAAAACTGGAAAAATTGATTGAGAACCTGGAAAAGGAAGGGATCCACCTTTCATCCGGGGATCTACAACGAATCTACGGACCCATGGGGCTGAACATCGGTGCGGAAAGCCCCGAGGAGATTGCCCTATCCGTCATTTCTGAGGTCAGCGCCGTATTGTCCAGCCAGGAACCGATGCACCTAAGAAGCAAACCAGGCCCCATACACGCCGACGAAAATTTCCATGGATAAACAAACCCTAACCACTGGAAATATTTTTTCGTACTGTTTCATTCTTACGAACTGACTCCATTAAACTAAAACGTAGTGGCTATTTTTCAATAGGTTGCAACCCTTCAGGAAATGTACCTTCCAAAAAAAGTTAGCGATCAATTAAATGGTTCTTCAAGGGTGGCCAGGAAACTTACCAAGTCCCTGATTTCCCTTCGGGTGAGGTATTCCTTCATATCGGGCATGCTGGACGGGGCATCCCGACGCGTCACAATATGTGATTTCTGAATCAGCGTATCGGGTTGGTTCCCCATTTTTAGTGTAATGCTGTTGGCATCCTCGTCCACTTTTATCCCGGCAAGGGTCTTTTCGGAATCCAACGTCAAGGTAACCACCCCAAAGCCTGGTGCCAATCGTTTGCTGGGATCGATCAAGGCTTCCAGTAACTGTTGTCTGTTAAGGGTCTTCCCTATTCCATTAAGCTTTGGCCCCGCATTTCCGCCAAAATCGTCGTATGCATGGCATTTGATACACTGCCCGGTCGCATGCTGGAAAAAGATTCTCCTCCCCTTTGCCACATCGCCACCATACATACTTCCCCCATAACTGGCGAGCAGATCGTCTTCCGACATTTCCGCCTTAATTTCTTCATAGCGGCTTAGCAGATCTCCCGTTTCCATCGCTTCCATGGCCTCAAAAAATTCCAATTCGATAGCCGGAGGCAACTGCCCACTTTCCAGCTGATCCAGTAACTGTTCCATGACGGGAAGAGAGGCTTTTTCGTCCAGCTTTGCCAGGGCTGTGACCGCCGCCTGTTGCTCTTCAACGGTTCTTTTTTGAATCACTTCCTCCAATAGGGATGCTTTCGTACCATCGTTGATGTCCTGCTGTTCCAGTAGCGCCAATCCTGCCACACGTACCAATTTTTCTTTATCGGCCAGGGCAATTTCTATCGCCTCACCAACGGGAGCATTCGGGATTGTTGCCAGGGCCCGAAGACAGGCTTCTCGCACTTCGGCAGCCGGGTCGCTCGCTAACAGACGCAACAAATTCCCGGAAGATTCGCCGATTCCCACCAAACCCAGCGCCTGAACAGCTGCTTTACGGATTTCCGGACTACTGCTCGCGGTCAACCGCTGTAAGGTTTCGGAGCTAGTCGCCTGAAGTTGGTTCCTATCCCGCTCGATTTCTCCCCGGTACCAGCCGTCTACCCGATCAAGTACGGAGGGAGATGCCCAGCTGCTAAGGGTGGCAATGGCTTCCATCCGCATGGCTTCGGGTGCGTCGGAGCGAATACTGTAGTTCAAAAGATTGGACAGGGCCTGTTCCGAACCCCACCTGAGATTGGCGTTGATGGCTCTTCGGATCAAGGGCTCTGAATTAAATTTACCACTCACTAGAAGATTGCCAAGTGCCGGTAAAGCTGCCGGAATGGAAAAATCGTCGTTTATTGCCCGAGCTGCTTCGGCAACAATGTATTCGCTCTCATCCGCCAAAAACTGCTGGACACCTTCGTGTCTGAGTCTCCTAAGCGCCAGGACGGCTCCCAATCGCACGGAAGCTGATGAATGCTCCGCCAAGCCAATCAAAAACTCGGGCTCGGCAACACGGGATAAAGCAAGACTGGCAGCGTGGCGGATATATAGGTCTTCGTCCTGATTTTGTACCAAAAGGTCTACCAGTGCTTCCGCGCCCTCGCGGTGTCCGATCCTACCGATTGCTTCGGCAGCGAAAAACTGAACCCGGGCATGGGGATCATTGAGTAAGGGAACCAAAGCCGTTGCTGCTTCGGTATACCGTAGATCACCCAGCCATTTGGCGGCCTGGGCGCGAATCTCATCGTCGCCTGCGGACAGAAGCGGCAGCAATGCGGCTGCCTTTTCGGTATCCTTCCGTGCCAGCTGGGCAATCCCCCAGATCGAGTGAATGCGCGCGAATTGATTTCCGTTCTCGCTCAATAGGGCCTGAAAGATTTCAAATCCTTCCTCACCGCGTTTTGCCAGTTCAAACTGGGCCTTTTGGCGTACGCGCTGATCTTCGTAGGAGAGAAGATTACCCAATTCTTCCAGGGAGCGCTCTCCAAAATCCGCCGCTAAATGGGCAGCAGTCGATCGAAAATAATCGGCAGGAGCTGTAGTATCGGTCAATTTCCAAATTCTTCCGTATCCTTTATTGACCCAACCATCAATCCAGTCAGAAAAATACAGGGAGCCGTCGGGACCGAAATCCATTCCCGTAGCAAGGATACCTCCCACGAGCTGTTCGGTCTCTCCCATTTCAAATCCAGCCCCTTTGGGTATCAGATCAAATGCATGAATGCCGGAGCGTGCGGGATTTCCAGCAAATTCGGCAACAAAAAATTTATTCTTCCATTCCGGGCCCAGGGCTGTTCCGGGATTATAAACCATTCCGGTAGGCCCATTGATGTAATTGGCAATTGTGGGTATAAAATAGGCCGCCTGCCCTTCGGTTCTGGGCAAGTGCATGTTTTCGTCCATCCAGACTTTGTAGGAATTGTTCTTGGGATCACGGTATTTACCAAATTGCCAATTGATCCGCCAGCCGGTATCCGACCCCTCTACCAGGTAGACAATCCGCTCCCTTTCCCCACGGTGATCGCCGTCATTATCCACGCTAATCAGGTTGCCGTATTCGTCAAAGTCAAATTCATGGGTATTTCGGACCCCATAGGCAAAAATCTCGAAGTCACTGCCATCGGGATTGGCCCGAGCGATCACTCCACAATTGGGATACACATGTTCATTGCCCTCCTTATCTACGCCGTTAAAACCAATATCTCCAATACCCCAATAAATCTTGCCTTCCGGCCCCACCTTCAATCCGGACATGTTGTGTCCTCCAAAGCCGATATGCACGCCAAAGCCATGTACCAGGGACTCCTTCTCGTCCAAGATCCCATCTCCGTTGCTGTCACGCAATTTCCAAAGATCTGGTGCCACGCCAACAAACAATTCACCCTCGTGGTACAAAACCGCACCAGCCACATCCGAAATTTCCTCATGAAAATCACTAACAATCAGTTGAGACCGATCCGCACGTCCATCTCCATCCGTATCTTCTACTCGAAAGACATTTTCCTTCTCTACCGTCAAATCCTTCCAATCATGAGATCCGTCTCCATTTATATCAGGTAGCCATTCGTTAGTTGCACTGTTTTCGGGCGCCAGTTCCTTCCGGATAAAGGCCCTTCTATCGTCTACATGCCGCATTTTCTGAGATGCTATTTCCCAATCTTGGTGACTTCGTATATCAAATTCAGAGATCTTCCGCCGGTTGGTCTTCGAGTAAAAAACTGTTCCATCGTCGTCCATTTGCATGGAAATCGGGTCTGCTACCAGGGAATCTACCGCCCAAATATCCAAGGCCATGTTCGGATGAAATTCCGGCTTTACCAGGTTCAGAATTGCCGCTGCCTGCTGACTTACTTCTTCCTGGCTTAGCTCGCGGCTTTCGAATACTTCTTCCGGCTTTTGCGAACAGGTAACGAAGGCCGATAGGGATAACGCCAACAAAAAATATTTTCTAAAAAATCCGCTTACGCACATTAAATGAATACCTTTAATCATAAGATGTAAACCAATTATTTTCCTTCTTGTTATTTCGTTTGTGTATTAAATACGCGCGGGCATCACCAATTACCATTCCTCGGTCAAGGTAACCAAAAAACTGACCAAATCGCGCATCTCCCGCTTGCTCAGTAAGCCTTTCATGTCGGGCATCGAGGATTGGGCATTTGTCCGTTCCTTGATTTGCTTTTTTGCCACGGTCTTTTCCGGATCGTTTCCAATTTTTAGAAAAACCGAATCCTCGTTCTCTTCTACCAATATGCCCGTTACAGTTTCACCGTCCGCCAATTTCAGCGTTACCATTCCATAGCCGGGGGCTACGCGCTTGCCTGGATCAATAAGGGCTTCCAATAATTGCTCGCGATTCAGGACGGCTCCGATTCCATTCAGCCTCGGTCCCGCCGTTCCACCGTAGTCGTCGTAGGCATGGCAGCGGATGCATTGACCGGTTTGGTGCTGAAAGAAAATTCTCCTTCCGGAATTTTCATCCCCTCCATGGAGACTTCCTGCGTACGTGGCCAACAAATCATCGGTGGCCAAAGCGGTCTGCAGGGAAGCAAATCGTGTCTCAAGGAATTCATTATCAAGTAATTCGATTGACTCACCCAACTCCAAAACCAATCCCGGATGGAGTTTTCCCGCCTCCCATTGATCGAGAAGCGATTGGATAACAGGCGCAGCGTGGGATGCTTCCACTTTCGTCAACGCCAGGAGGGCAGCTTGCTTTTCTTCGATTTCCTGCTTTTCTATCACCTCTTTCAGCAAATCCGCCAACAGGTCTCCGGGAAAATCCATGGTATTCATCAGATCAAGACCAGCGATGCGTACATTTTTTTCCGGATCGCGTGTGGCGCGTTCCAACGCCCGATCCATTCCTTCCCACTGAATACCGGCCAGCGCACGAAGTGCGGCTTCCCGCACGGCTGCATTTGAGTCGCTTGTAAGTCGTAGAAAGAGTCGATCGGAAGTCTCGGCTAACCCAATCTTTCCGCAGGCTTGAACCGCCGATAAACGCAACTCAGCCTTGGGATGGTCAAGCAAGGGGCCCAGGATCGCGTCCGCCCGTGACCGAAGAGCAAATGGGTCTCGCACTACCACTCCCCGGTACCTACCGTCTACCCTATCCAATACCGAAGGTGCTGCCCAGGTGGATAGCGCTTCCATTGCCTCCTGGCGCATGGAGACCGGTGCGGTTTCGTTGGAAACATAGGCAAGCAAATTGGCTAATGCCGCGTCTGTACCTACCCTGAGGTTGGCATTGATGGCCCGGCGGAGTAGTGGCTCCGATTGAAGTCCACTTTTTCGGGTTAAGTCTCCCAGAGCAGGCAATGCCTCCCGTATGGAAAAGTCATCGTTGATGGCACGGGCGGCTTCTGCAACGATGTATTCCGAGGAGTCCTGTAAAAATACCTGAATCGAAGGGTCCTGCATTCTCCGCAAGGCAATCACGGCGGCTAAACGAACTGCAGCAGATGCATGGGTGTGCAAGGCAGCCACCTCAGCGGCCTTTCCAATTCTCGCCAAAGCCAGGCTTCCGGCGTGTCGCAGGTAAAGATCCGTGTCCTGATTTTCCTCCAACATAGCGACGATGGGTTGTAGGGCGGGTTCGTGCGCAATTCTACCCAGCGCTTCAGCCGAAAAGAACCGTGCCCGGGCATATGGATCCTTTAGCAGCGGAATCAATGCCTCGCCAGCCTTTTCATGCCGAATATCGCCCAACCAACGTGCAGCCTGTGCCCGGATTTCCGGGTCCTCGTCGGTGAGGTAGGTCATCAATAATGGACCGCCCATTACTGAATCACCCGCTCGCTCCATCTGGGCAATCCCCCAAATGGAATGAATACGGGCGAGTTGCACCGATGTCTGACGCAGCTGTTTTTCAAATACATCAAACCCCTGCTTCCCTCTTTTTACCAACTCAAATTGTGCTTTTTGCCGGATTCGTTGATCTGCATGTTCCAATAGGGTTCCCAACTCCGAAAGTTCCTTCGCTCCAAAGTCCGCTTTCATAAGGCTTTCGGTTTCCTTGCGGATGGGACTATTTTTACCGGAAACGTCATCCAGTTTCCAAACCCTACCATTATCTTTTGTTCCCCAACCATCGATCCAATCGGAAAAATACAAGGCTCCATCCGGTCCAAAATCCATACCGGTGGCCAAAATTCCCCCCATGATTTTTTTGGTTTCTTTCAGGGAAAACCCGGCTCCCCGGGGTTCCAGCGTAAAGGCATGTATGCCTGAGCGCGCGGGGTTTCCGACAAATTCAGCGACAAAAAATGTGTTTTTATAGTCTTCCCCCAGTGCGGTGCCTGGGTTGTACAACATCCCGGTTGGGCCATTGATGTAATTGGTGATGGGGGGAATAAAGTACGCCGCCTGCCCTTCGTGCCGGGGTAGGTACATACCTTCGTCCATCCATACCTTATAAGAATTGTTTTTGGGGTCCCGGTACTTACCAAATTGCCAGTTGATTCTCCAACCGGTATCGGAGCCGTCTACCAGGTACACCAGACGTTCGCTTTCGCCCCGGTGATCGCCGTCGTTATCCACGCTTATCAGATTACCATAGGCATCGAAAACGAATTCATGCGTGTTTCGTACGCCCATGGCGAAAATTTCAAAACCCGTCCCATCCGGATTGGATCGGGCGATGACACCCCGGTTTGGGTAATTGTAGGTGTTTCCCTCCTGATCGGTTCCCTGAAAGCCAATATCTCCAATTCCCCAGTAAACCCGGCCATCGGGCCCCATCTCTGCACCGGACATCCCGTGCCCCCCAAAGCCGATGTGTACGCCATAGCCATGGGAAATAGACATTTTTTCTTCAACCAAACCGGTACGATTGTCTTCTCGCATGCGCCACATGTCTGGACCGGCGCCTACGAAAAGATCATCCCCGTACTTCATGACCGCACCGGCCACATCGGTAACCTCTTCGTTTAACCCCTCAAATACAAGCTGGTATTGATCTGCCAGACCATCGCCATCGGTATCCGCCAGTCGGTAGATATGCTCTTTTTCAACGGTCATATCTCTCCAATCGCGCACGCCGTCTTGGTTCACATCAGCGAGAAATTGGTTTTTATCGCTGTTTTCTGCCGATAATTCTTCCCGAAGAAAGGCCCGCTTATCGTCGATGGATTGCAGGCCAATTGACCTGATTTCCCAATCCTGGTGGCCACGAATATCAAACTCGGAATTTTTTTGTCGGTTGGTGCGGCTGTAATAAAGGGCTCCATCATCATCAAAATCAATGGATATGGGATCAAAAACCAGGGAATCGGATGCCCATAGGCGAATTTCCAGGCCCTCTTCGAGTTCCGGCTGAACCTGATTTTCCAGCATCTTCGCCATTTCGGTTGCTGTCTCGCTATCAATGCGCTTGATCTTCAATGCTTCGGGAGAAGGATTGCAAGAAAATGCAACGACCAGTCCCAGTAGACTGAACAGGGGCAACCGCATTTTGATGCCGGTGCCTTTTGGAATAGTTGGATTCATTGTTCGTTTGTATGATTTGTCTTTCATCAACGCCATGAAAAAACAAATAGGATTACTTTTGGGCGGTTAATATAAGGAAAAGTTAGGCAGTGGAAAATCGAAATTTTATGAACGCCGAAATCCATGTCCTTTTTCAATGATCACCCGTATTAATGGTGAGGGCTAAGTGGGTCGGATCGCGAAGCTTCCGGTCACAATTAGTAAGGGAGCGAAAATTATGATAGGCCGTTTTCCAAACATGCCCTTTCCTTCCCCGCTTCATTTCCGGCTGCTTATCCAAGCCACCGGAGTACCACTCACCATGCTCGTGGTCGATCAGGTAGGATTGGATGTATTCCCATTGTTTTTTAAACTTGTCAAAATAGCGATTCGAATCGTCCGGATACAGGTCTGCCATGATCAGCAGGGTGTTTAATCCCTCGGCCTGTGCCCACCAATTTTTCGTATCTTTCACCGTTTCGGGCGCATCCTCACCGGGAAAATAATAGCCTCCATCATAAAAGCCACCCACACCATCATCCCAACCAAATTTGAGCGCATGGTCTACCATTTTTTTCCCAACTTCCCAGGTCTTGTAATCGTTTTTTAATCCCAACACATGAGAGGCCTCCATCATCAGGTAGGCTGTTTCTACATCATGGCCGTAGGAAACGTGGTCGACGGAATGGTGCTTTTCAATCGCTTCCCTACCTTGATCCTGGAAACTAACCGGCGTCCAATCTGGATGCAGAAACAACTGCAAATATCCCTGCTCCTGTACAATTTTGTCCCGAATCAGCACCAGAAGTGCCTCGGTACGCGTTTTCAGCAAGGGATCTTTCCACGCCTGATACAATTCGGTAAATGCTTCCAGCAAATGAATGGAGCTGTTTTGATCTTTGTAGCCTACCGTGGAAGTAGAGGGTGTGTCTGGCGTCCGCGGCAGCGGGTTCCCGTCCCGGGAAAGGGACTGGTAATACCCTCCATAGACCGGGTCGTAACTGTGCGCTTCCAGCCAGTGGAACGCCTTTTTGGCCAAATCCAAGGCTTCCTGATCGCCGGTTTCCCGGTAATAAGCGGCCAGGCCATAAATCCCAAAGGCATTGCCATAGGCCGTCTTTTCGCCATTACTGCCGACCGGCAAATCTCCAGCTCGGTTAAGCAGCGTAAAAAACCCACCATAGGTCGCATCCCAAAACGAATCCCGCAAAAACTCAAAACCAATTTTTGCACCCCGCTCGTAATGGTCCACTTGCGGGTACCGCTCCATGAGTTTGGATAGCGTCCAAAGGTGCCTGGCTTGAGACACAATCATTTTTTGTTGATTTTCGGAAAGCGAAAAATCGTACTCAAAGCTACTTAGGTAGCCGCCGTGTTGGCTGTCGTAGGCTTTGGGATACCATAGGTTGACCATTTCGTGTTCGATGGAGTAGGCGATTTCATCGGCAATTTCGATGCGCAACTCCTCCTGTGCGACGGTCCTGTGTGCAAACAGAACGAGTAGGTAAAACCAAAGGAATGTAAAACGGGTCATGAATTTCGGGTTTTATTCAGTTAATTGACAGGCTTCGGTCGGCGCCCAATCGGCAGGTTAAAAATACGGTACTTCCGCGTAACCTGCATTATTTTTTGCGTTTTTTCCAAAACCGATACAGCACAATGACAAATATGGGCAATAGCACAATTGGCCAATAATCGAGAAAAGGAAGGCTTTCTCCGGAATTTCCGTCCTGCGCCTGCATCAGTACTGGGAAACTAAAAAGGAGTAAAAGAGATAAATAAGCAGTTTGCATACGTTGGTACAATTTATTTGTTCGGTTGTCTTAACGAACATCCATCGGGATTGAACCAGAGGGCTGTCCGGGAATTCGCTATTTTTTTGATTATGTTTTGAAATTTAATTAAAAAAATGGTTTTAGCTTTTATTTTGCGAAACTTTTGAAAGGGATTACTGTAAAATCCCTAAAAAAGTGCTTTTTTTGCACTGCCAAATTACCTTGGCCACCTTAACCTACAAGCACTGGCAACCTCTGGAAACGGAATTGTTTTGAATCAATCAATTAACCACCAATATGATTTTAGGAATTTTAAAAGAACCTTCCCCGGAAACCAGGGTTTCCCTGCACCCGGAAGCAGTAAAGGTACTAACCGGATCGGGCAATCAGGTGTTGATCGAAACGGGGGCGGGAGATTCCTCCTTCCTATCGGATGCGGTATATCAGGAAGCGGGAGCAACCGTCAAATCTCGGGTAGAAGTACTGGAAACAGCAGAGATGATTTTCCAGATTACACCCCTTGATGCGGAAGATCAAAAAAAATTGTCTCGTGGCAAGTACCTGGTTGGCGTATACCAGCCCCTTGTAGCTAGAGAACTGATGAAATCCCTCGCCGAGACGGGTGTCACCTTGCTAAGCATGGATTCCATTCCGCGTATCACCCGGGCACAGAGCATGGACGTACTGTCTTCGATGAGCACCGTATCGGGTTACAAAGCCGTATTACTTGCAGCCGCCAATTTACCGCGCTTTTTCCCCATGTTGATGACTGCCGCCGGAACCATTGCCCCAGCCAAAGTGCTAATCATCGGGGCGGGAGTGGCGGGACTACAGGCAATCGCTACCGCCAAACGGTTGGGAGCCGTAGTGGAGGCCTTTGATACCCGACCTTCGGTCAAAGAGCAAGTAGAAAGCCTCGGAGGAAAATTCGTGGAAGTGCCAGGTGCGGTTGAGGATAAAGGAGCAGGAGGATATGCCGTAGAACAATCCGAGGAATACAAGCAGAAGCAATCGGAAATGCTCGAAAAATCAATCATCAAATCGGATGTAGTCATCACCACGGCCCTTATCCCTGGTAGAAAAGCACCCATTTTGATTACCAGAAGCATGTTGGAGAAAATGAAAGCGGGTGCCGTAGTGGTAGATTTAGCCGCGGCCAACGGAGGAAATTGCGAAGGAACAGAAAACAACAAAACGGTCACGTTATCGGGTGTTACCATTATTGGGAATTCAGCCCTGCCAGCAAGCATGCCGGAAGACGCGAGTAAAATGTACAGCAAAAACGTGCAAAACTTATTGAAGTTATTGCTCAACGAAGATAAAATCAACCTCAATTTCGAGGACGAGATTATCAAAGGAACCTGCATTACTCACGATGGTGCGATTATTTATGAACCTTTATTAAAGTAAAATGGAAGCAATCATCAACTACATATCTGTCAATCAACAGGAGTTCTACATTTTTATCCTGGCGGTGTTTGTGGGGATAGAAGTTATCTCTAAAGTCCCGACGGTGTTGCACACGCCACTGATGTCCGGGTCAAATGCCCTCTCCGGCGTGGTGATCGTGGGATCCATCATCGTCCTGGGAAAAACCGACCCGGCCAATTACCTGGCGCTGACGTTGGGATTTCTGGCCGTACTTCTCGCCACGTTGAATGTGGTAGGAGGTTTTGCCGTTACCAACCGCATGTTAGAAATGTTTAAAAAGAAACCCGGTAAAAAATAAACGTCATGATTTTACAATTAATCGATATAGGCTATCTGGTCGCGGTAGTGCTTTTTATTCTGGGAATAAAATTGATGAGTCATCCGGAATCGGCGAGAAAAGGAAACAGCATTGCACTGGCTGGAATGATTCTGGCTATTGCGGTTTCCTTTTTTACCCCCGGATTGGATAATATAGTGCTTATTCTAATTGCCATTGCCCTCGGAACAGTAGGCGGCCTTTATTCGGCCAAAACGGTACAAATGACCGCCATGCCCCAGCTGGTCTCGTTTTTCAACGGAATGGGTGGTGCGGCAGCAGCGTTGATCGGACTGGTAGAATATGGAGACCTCGCGATAGACGATATTGGAAAAGGCAGTGTCCTGATGGCGAGCTTGATCATCGGTTCCGTTTCCTTCTCCGGATCCATGATTGCCATGGGTAAGCTACAGGGTGTCGTAAAAGATATCCGCGTTAACAAGATTCTCGCATTTTTGGTGTTGGGCCTGGCCATTGCCCTGGCGGTATACGTACTTATGGCCGCTGAGCCAAAACCCCTGTTTGTTTACGGACTGGTTGCGCTGGCATTGATCTACGGATTGCTATTCGTTTACCCCATCGGGGGTGCCGATATGCCGGTTGTCATCTCTCTGCTCAACTCCCTAACGGGTGTGACCGCAGCTACCACGGGTTTGCTGTACGATAACAAGGTAATGCTCATGGGTGGAATTCTGGTAGGCTCTGCGGGCCTTTTGCTGACCTTGCTGATGGCCAAAGCGATGAACCGCTCTGTAAGTAATATTTTATTCACCTCTTTCGGTTCGGCGGCCGGCACCGCTGCAGCCGGGCAAGACGGAGATCAGGTGGCCAAGGAAATCAATACCTACGACAGTGCAATCCTATTGGCTTACGCCAAACGGGTAGTGGTCGTTCCCGGATACGGGCTGGCTGTAGCACAGGCACAGCATGCGGTACACGACCTGGAAAAAATTCTGGAAGAAAAAGGCGTGGAAGTAACCTATGGTATCCATCCCGTTGCGGGTAGGATGCCCGGACACATGAACGTGTTGTTGGCGGAATCGGATGTTTCCTACGACAAATTAATCGAAATGGACGACATGAACGAACAGCTACCCAACACGGACGTGGTCATGGTCATCGGCGCGAACGATGTTGTCAACCCCGCTGCCAACGATGATCCTTCAAGCCCGATCTATGGCATGCCCATTTTGGAAGTAAATCGAGCTACCAACGTCATAGTGATCAAGCGAAGCATGAGCTCCGGCTATGCCGGCATTCAGAACGCGCTCTTTTTCGATCCAAAAACGCGCATGCTTTTCGGAGATGCGAAAAAAGTACTAAATGGATTGGTGAGTGAGGTGAAAAACATGTAACCACCAAACGTACACCCGTATAAAAAAGCTGCCTGAGCCTCCAGGTAGCTTTTTTTTTGATTGAGGATAAAACATACCTTTCTAGAGGCAGTTTGTTCTCTGTCGCGTACAGAAACAGAAAGAAGTTCGAAAGGACTAGCGAAAGCGTCCGCTTCACTTCATTTCCCCAGCGAAAAAATCTGCTCCATCCGAACCCATTTTTCACCCGGTGCGGCCCAAGCCAGGGATTTTTGAAAGCCACCCATCAACTTTTCCCACGCTTGCACTTGTTGATTGGCAGCATCCATCTCCGCCTTTCGTTCAAAGGAAAACTCCTCTCCCACTTCCATGATCATAAAAAGCCGATTGCCCGTGAGATAAATATCCATCACTTGTATGCCTGCCTCTCGGATGCTATCTTCAATGGCAGCAGGAACCTGCTGGTGATGCGCCTTGTAACGCGCGATAGCCGCCGGGTCATCCTGTAGATCCAATGCGAAACAATACCGTCTCATTTTTTTTCATTTAGTCAAAGTCTGTAAAACTGTCGGGCATTTTCGTACCAGATTTTCTCCTGCAAAGCTATTGATTGCTCCTTCAAGTACTCCTCCAGCACCCCAACGACCTGCCCATAGGTAGCGGCGAGCCCGCAAACCGGCCAATCCGACCCAAACAACAACCTGTCCTCGCCAAAAGCTTCGACCACCACGTCCAGGTAAGGAAAAAAATCTTCCTTTTTCCAATTTGTCCAGTCGGCTTCCGTCACCATTCCGGATACCTTACAACAAACCTGCGGATGCCCGGCGAGTTCCTCAATCTGCACCTTCCAATCAGCAATCGCCCTCTGTTTAATTTTTGGCTTTGCCAGGTGGTCCAGTACAAACCTACCCTCGGGAAAATTGGCCACTGTTTGTATGGCGCCGTCCAATTGATGCGGAAGTACCAACAAGTCGTAGCTGTAGCCAGCCTCGAAAATCAGTTGCAGTCCCTGCTGAAAGGAAGGCTGCAAGATGAAATCGGGATCTTTTTCGTCCTGCAGTAGGTGCCGAAAGCCTTTTAGCTTGCTAAAGGGCTGATAGGCATGCAAGGTATCCTGCAGACCACTCGACCGAAGGTCCACCCAGCCAACCACGCCAAGCAAAAAGGGGTATTCCTCTGCCAAATGAAGTAGAAAGTGGGTTTCCGATACCTCGGAAACGGCCTGTACGGCTACCGTACCCGCTACCTCATGGGCTTGAAGGTGTGGGTGCAGCGTAGCCGGTAAAAAGTCTCTGGCAATGGTCTCCATGCCGTTCCCAATCCAGGGGTACCGCTCGGCGTCGTATTGCCAAAAATGCTGGTGTGAATCTATCTTTTTCATGGGAAGAATGGTTTCATTCGGGATGTCGGTAGACCATAACGTTGATGTTCATGCCGGCGCCCACCGACGCAAACAATGCGTATTCGCCAGGAACAAAGCGGTGGTGACCCAACTTACCTTTAGCAACCAAATCGTATAAGATTGGGACGGTCGCAACCGAGTTATTTCCCAATTTCTGAATACTCATGGGCATGAGGTCTTCCGGTACTCGGTCTTGTTCGTACAAGTGAAACAGCCGCTCCAGAATGTTGTGGTCCATCTTCGCATTTGCCTGGTGAATCAATACTTTTTTAATATGGTCAAGTGGCAGTCCGGCCCGATCGATACAGGCTTTTACGGTCGGAGGGACGGTTTTTATGGCGTATTCGTACAGTTTCCTTCCATTCATCTTTAAAAAGAGCGTATCGTCGGGAAAATCCGGATTGTATGAGGGGCCCATGGTAAGCAAATGGGCGTGATTCAGGGTGTCCGACCGGGTTATATGGGTAATGATTCCCACCTTTTCTTCTGTTTCACAGGCTTCCAAAATAACCGCACCGGCACCGTCGGAAAAAATCATGCTATCCATGTCGTGTGGATCCGATATTCTGGATAGGTTTTCCGCACCGATCACCATCACACGCTTGGCATCTCCGGATCGGATGTAGTAATTGGCCTGAATCATGCCCTGAACCCAACCGGGGCAGCCAAAAGGTAGGTCATAGGCTACGGTGTAGGGATTAGCGATCCCTAATTTATGCTTAACCCTGGCTGCAAGAGTCGGACAGGTATCGACCCGTATGTTGTCTTTCCGAATATCTCCGAAATTATGGGCGACGATGATGTAATCAAGGGATTCCCCATCGATGGACGCATCGTTTAAGGCATCTCGTGCGGCCAAATACCCCATATCGGACGTCATCAAATCGTCTTCGAGGTACCTCCTTTCGCTGATCTCGGTAATCTTCTGCAGGGTAGCCACAATGTCTGGGTTCGGTTTAGCCAGTCTTTCTCCGTTGGCTCCGTAAAAATCTCTGGATAAAAAATGGTCGTTAGGAATTCGAATGGTCGGCAAGTAACTCCCTGACCCAATTATGATGCTTTGTATCATGTCCTTTTGTGTATGTGATCCGTTTGTAGGAAACCTAAAAATCCTAAAGTAAGAAATTTTCGCTTACGGGATAATAAAAATAAAAAATGATTGGCTTTGGGTTCCCAAATTTGAAGGGAACAGTACCTTACAAACAGCAAGGTATAAAAAAAGGATGATTTGCATCATCCTTTTTCATTTCAAAGATTGGGTTGAGGTGTTGTCCGGAGATAGGGTTTTATTTCCTTGTGTCCTTTAGGAAATTTCGCCGGTATGTCTTCGTTCTTGATGGCGGGAGCAATGACCACATCTTCGCCGTGTTTCCAATCTGCGGGCGTAGCCACGCTGTAATTGGCCGTAAGTTGTAGGGAGTCAATCACCCGAAGGAGTTCATCGAAGTTTCGTCCGGTGCTCGCAGGATAGGTGATAATCAATTTAATTTTTTTATCCGTTCCAATAATAAAAACCGAGCGAACCGTAAGTTTCTCGTTCGCATTCGGATGAATCATGTCGTACAGTTCAGACACCTTTCTGTCTTCGTCGGCAATAATCGGAAAATTCACGGTAGTATGCTGGGTTTCGTTGATATCTTTGATCCAGGCATGGTGGCTATCAATGCCATCCACACTTAGTGCCAACATTTTAACATTTCGTTTACCAAATTCCTCTTTTAGTTTTGCCGCAGCCCCTAGTTCCGTTGTACATACCGGTGTGTAATCGGCAGGATGGGAAAAAAGGATTCCCCAGCTGTCGCCCAGATAGCTGTGAAAATTAATTTTACCCTCAGTCGAGTCGGCAGTAAAATCTGGCGCAATATCTCCTAATCGTAATGACATGGTTATTTAATTTAAATTAATCTATAGGTTTAGTAGGGAAACGTTTTCTCGGGGGAAAAAGTTTGGTAAACTGGTCCTTTTTAAGTGAATCCAATTTTAATTGCTTATTTTCAAAGGATTGGACGTACGCCACCGAATAATTTTTTGGTGGGTTTTGGTTTGTTCTTGAAAGAACCTATATTTGCATCACCTTTCAGAAAAGAGCACATTCACTACTGAAATGGTCCGTTCGTCTAGGGGTTAGGACGCATCCCTTTCACGGATGAAACACGGGTTCGATTCCCGTACGGACTACATGTTGCTACTTCTTTTCTTTTTTGTAACGGTCCGTTCGTCTAGGGGTTAGGACGCATCCCTTTCACGGATGAAACACGGGTTCGATTCCCGTACGGACTACAACAAATAGGGTTTGCCTGTCTTCGTACAGGTGAGTTTTATTTGTGGTTGTTAGTGGTTAAAGTGAATAAAAAAACCTGGTCTCTTGATCAGGTTTTTTTTTGCTGGTTATCGGTCTAGAGGGCATCGCTCGTGCCGTGCAAAATTTTGATTGAAAAAAAGCCCGATCGTCAGACCGGGCTTTCGTTGCTTTTTACCGCGCAATAATCAATCGTAATTCCTTGGAAAGCCCTTGTTTTGAAATCAGCCGAACCACATACACTCCTTGCTCCAGCCGGTTTACTGGTAGCGAGTATTCCGGCAATCTGTTGCTACCAGCATGCAAAAGCATCACTTGCTGACCGGTAAGCGTATAAATTCCAATCCAATCCAATGGCATGTCCCCTTCCATGCGTACATAAGCTTCTGTATTCGCAGGATTGGGATAAATGATCGCAGACGGGAAGTTACTATTGACGAGCTCGCCGTTATCCATCCCCTCCGCTGCATCCGGATGCACAACCAATCGCGCCCCACTTCCGGAAGTTCCGACTTTTGGTGAAAATCGTTCCAAAACAACACCCGATACGTTTGCGTTATTTTTTGAAGCTATAAAATTGATTTCCATAACCCCGTCCGTAACCTCAATATTTTCAAAAACCAGTTCTGTCGGTAAGTTTCCGCTTTCCACGTAAATATCGAAGTTGTCTTTTACAAGTTGTCCCTCTATGTGGATGTCAAAAACCCGGTTACCTGGCCCTGCAGCAGGGCCGGCTTTTCCATACCATAGCTCGTTGTGAAAGGTTCTTACACGGTACGTTCCGTTTTCTACCGGGATGGTATAGGAGAAGTTACTACCGTACCGTTCTGATTGGAAAAGCGGTATGCTACTACCCGACGTGCTAATAAAGCTACTGTTGCTGGTGTAATAATCCGGATAGTTTTTATCGCCCACGAAATCGTCTCCCTGGTAATTGGTAGCAGCGACTGTTCCTGCATTCAAATACAGCGCCCAGGCAGGTAACTCGTCGGTGATTTCAATAGAAACCTGATCCGTACTACTGGCATTGGTTGCATCCGTCACTACCAGCTGTACTTCATATACACCTGGAGTCGCATATACATGTGTTGGACTCATTTCTTCGCTGCTTGCGCCATCACCAAAGGTCCAGGAATAATTCAGATCTCCTTCCCCACTTGAATTGGAGCCGTCAAACGCGATCTCTGCCGGGGCCACCCCTTCCATTGCGCTCGACACAATCAATGCCTGAGGCCCGACCGCAGCTTCGTCCGCAGACTCAATGCTAAACCCGGCAATGGAAGCATTATTCGACAGTGCAACAAGGCCGATGTTCAATTCCCCATCCCGAACGATAATTGTTTCAAATGTCAGTTCGGTAGGCTGGTTGTTGTACTCAGCAAATAAGTCAAGGTTACTTTTTACGGTTTCTCCCTCGATAAGTATGGAATAAACCCGCTGGCCGACTGCAGCGGCAGGCCCGTTTTTCCCAAACCACAATTCATTATGGTAGGTCTTCACCCGGTAAATTCCATTCGGAACAGGGATAGAATAGGAAAAGTTTGTCCCAAAACGTTCAGTCAGGAATAAAGTTGGACTTCCTGCGCTGCTATTGCTGTAGGTACCAGAAGACGAATAACTAACGCCGGAAACACTCTCCCCAAGAAACGTATTTCCAAGGTAGTCGATCGTAGCATTGGAACCCGAATTGACCTGCAAAGAAAAAGCAGGCTGAATTTCCTCCGCGGTAACCTGAATGGGTATAGTTGCTGTATCTTGATTGCCCAAGGAATCGGTTACAGTCAATCGGGCAATGTACTCGCCTATTGCTGTATAACTGTGAACTGGATCCGGTTCGGTAGCACTTTGACCGTCTCCGAACTCCCAGTAGTATTCAAGGGGTTCCAACCCTCCAGAATTGCTTCCGACAAACTCTACTGTTAACGGCGCCGCACCTGTGTCCTTATTGGCAGTTGCCACGGCTTCGGGCAACAAGACAGCATCCTCCGTTACGATTGAAAATCCGGAAATGGACGCATTGTTTGCGGAGGCGACCATTCGAAGCGTTAAAACTCCATCTCTCACGGCAACGTTTTGATGGTTCAGGGTGAGTGGCTGGTTGGCATTCGCCACAAACAAGTCAAAATCGTCTGCAACAACCTGTCCTTCAATGACGATGTCATACACGCGCTGCCCCGGAGCACCCGCCGGGCCACCTTTCCCAAACCACAATTCGTTGTGGTACGTTTTTACGGTATACAGGCCATTCGGGAGAGGTATATCGTACCCAAAATTTGTCCCATACCTTTCCGTGAAGAAGATCTCATTACTTCCCGCACCACCAATGGTCGAGGTTTTAGAATTTGTAAAGGAAATAGCTGCACTGCTCTCCCCAAGAAAATCCAAGCCTTCGAAAACGGTTGATGCGTTGGTACCTCCATTTACATGCAATTCAAAAAAGTTTGGTGAAACCACCGTTACCTGTACCTCATCGTTTGCCTGATCTCCTTGCTCATTGTAGACGGTAAGCGAGACCTGGTAGGTTCCGGGGGTTTCGAAGACATGTGTTGGGTTAGGTTCAGCAGAGAACGTTCCATCACCAAAATCCCAGAAATGGCTGAAATCAGAAGGCCTGCCAATGTCGTTGGAGAAAACCACTTCCAACGGTCCAGTTCCAGACAAGGTGGACGCCGTAATCGATGCCAGGGGTACCGAACCCAATTCTCCTTGGTTAACGATGGATAAACCAGATATGGAGGCATTATTTGCCGATGCGACTAACTCGAGCTGCAACAACCCATCGACCACTTCAATATTTTCAAAAACAAGTGCGACCGGTTGATTGCCACTTTCTACAAAAAGATCTAAATCGGGTTTTACCACTGTCCCTTCCAATACGACATCATAAACCCGCTTCCCAGGTCCAGCC
The DNA here is from genome assembly GCF_900109255.1 of Cyclobacterium xiamenense. Classification (NCBI taxonomy): domain Bacteria; kingdom Pseudomonadati; phylum Bacteroidota; class Cytophagia; order Cytophagales; family Cyclobacteriaceae; genus Cyclobacterium; species Cyclobacterium xiamenense. The sequence continues at coordinate 1,137,220 of NZ_FNZH01000001.1, forward strand.
ACGCCACCTCCGGGTTGGCCAAACCAGGTTTCTGTATGATGGGTTGTTACGGTATAAATCCCATTCGGAACCGGTATCGCGTAAGCAATGTACGTAGAAAATCGTTCGGACCGATATAGCGTATCTACCGAGAGATTTGAATTGGTATAATGAGAGCCACCGTTGTGTATGTCGGTAAGTAACATGTCACCAACGTACGTATTTCCCTCAAACTGGGTATCCTTTGAAGAACCTGTGTTGTAGTAAATCGACACTTGCTCAAAGTTACCGTCGGCTAGCAGCGGAATCGTGGTTTGTCCGTCTTTTCCCCAATTGATCACCAGCTGGGCCTCTCCTTCTATGGAATCGCCCTCGTAATCCAACACCGGCTCAAAGCGGTGTCCCGAGGTCCAAAGTTGATTTTCAGGAAGGGAACCTTCTACGATGTTGAAATCGGCAGCGTTCGGACCAATTAATTCCACTGATCGAATCCATAGCCCGGTGTTTCCTGATTCAAGCGCCACCTCAACGGCTTTGGGTTGTCCTTTTTTAAACTGAACCAACGAGGGAACCATCAATTCGCTCTTGACTAGCGGTTCGCCGGAAGGTTGATCAAAGCCAAATACTTCCATGTTCTTTTGATTTCCGCCCCCTTTCTTTGGGGATCCGCCCAAGACGTACAATCCTTTTCCGGATACGATCCCTTGCGTACCATGTCGGGCAAAATTAAGCGGATTCAGCGTTTGCCAGGACTGTATCAATGGATCATACATCTCCGTTGTATTCAATGCAACGGCACTTGTGTCCACTTCTCCCCCTGCCACAATTAACTTATCCAGGTAATTATTTACGATCGCTCCTGCTCTTGGCGTGGGCAGATTCTGGCCGTCTGGCAAGGTACTCCAGGTCTGGGAATTGAAATCGTATACATCTACCTCAGGTATTACCGGAGCAAACGTACCTCCTATGCCCCCTGACTGCCGTCCCGACACGACATATAGTCTACTGCCGATAGTGACCGCAAAGAAGTGATCGCGCGCCCGCGGTGCATCCGGTAGAACGCTCCATTCTCCTGTCTTTGGATCGTACGAATCAAAGTAACTAACAAAACCTCCATCATGGCCATCGGTATTGCCACCGACGATGTAGAATTTACCCCGGTATTCAACCACTCCCGCTGATCCGCGTCTTCTGTTCTCGGGAATGGCGGGCCCCTGAATCCATTCTTCAGCCGCCGGATCAAACATCCAAATGTGCTCCGCTGGCAATTCATTGGGGTAATTGTTGGTTTGGAATGCACCAATGACCCAAATTAACCCCTCGTAGGTAACTGCCTGAAAATGGTTGAAACTATGTGGATTAATATTGGGCAGTGAGCGCCATTCGTCCTTCGAATAATCGTATATATCGATGGTTTTGGCGCTTTCCCTTCCTCCCAATAAATAAAACTTATCTCCTGCCTGTACAAAACTGTTTTCGTGCCTGCCTGTATAGGTGGTATCTTCATTGCTTACCTTCCACGTTTGGTCAATCAGGTCGGGGCTAATGGTCCATGTAAAATTAAAAGACTCGGCATCGGAATGAATCGCATCTTCGTCGTCGATGATAATGGTGACCCTGTAAGGACTGTTCGCCAATGCACCTTCCTCGATTTTCCCGTAGATGGTACCGTTGGTCGGCTCCAAATACACTCCCGGGGGCAATCCTTCCGCCGCATAGCTGAGGTTTCCATTCCCGCCGGAGGCAGAAACAAACATGCTCCCATCCAATTCATGGCCTGCAAAGTTTATTTGGTCCTCTATGGCAGTAAATTCAATGGGAATTTGGATCGGCTTTCCGATAATCTCTATACCGTTTACAAGCGGGTTTTCCTTTTGTTTGAGAAAGGAAATCGATAGCTCTCCGTCTACCACGGTTGTCGGATATTGGATCATTCCCCCAACAAGATGCCCAAAAGTCTCTACCAGATCGAGCGAAGACGCGACGGTTTCTCCCTCAATTTCAATAGTGAAATAGCGATTCAAGAGGCCAGACGTACCTGAAAAACCATTACCCATGTATAGATTGACCAAATAATCTCCGTTCGGCAAAGGTATCTGGTAGTCCATGGTTGCTTCCGTTGCATACCGCTCCTTATTGAAAATTTGCACGTACTGTTCGTCGGAGATATAGGCAGGAATGGACTCGTGTCGTTGATCTGCGGAAAACGAGTTGGTCGAGCTTCTTCCGCCCGATACAGAGAATGAGCCCGTCGTCTCCGGACCCGCGGTGCTATTCGCCAACCAGTTTGGGGCTCCGTTTTCACCGGGCAGTACATTTCCACCTGCATTGATTCGGAGCAGAATTTCAAAATCTTGCTCTACGATCACGGCAAACGATTGCTCAATAAAATAGCCGTTCGCATCGGTGGCCCGAACAGAAACCATCGAGGTCACCTCGTCGTTTGGAATAATCAGCCGAAGCTGATTTCCTTCTACCTGAGAGGCTACCAACGGATTGCTGTTTCCACTCACCGAGTACGTAAGGTTATTCACCCCATCGTCGTCGCCAAAATATTCATCAAGATTGATCACTACATCCGGATCACCTATCAAGCGGTTTACGTCCCGCAAGCTTCGGATGGCGTAGGGAATTTCTCCGCTTACTTTAAAAAAGTTCCATACAGCAATGAAACTCTCATTCGGATCATGGGAGGAACCGTAAATCCCTATGGCAAGCGGCTTGAGTATATCTTGTATCGCATTCTTTACCGCTCCTTTTGCTGTCATGACGCCCAGAGAAACCGCAGGCTCGTTACTGTACACGTACTTTGGTTCGATCGTCCCGTCTATGGGATTGATATCGAAAGACAATTCAATCAGTGTATTGCCATCGGCGCGTTGGTCTGCTGGAATCGGGAGAAAAAGTGAATCGGCATCTACCACATCATCGATTTCTTGAACGGCAGCAATCCCGTCTTTGGTAAATACCAATTTTACAAAGTTACTCTGGGTACCATCCCCTAGTTGTATACCTACTTCTCCATTGCCTTCAAAATCGTATAGCTGACCGGGCGAAGAAAGCCCAATGAGACCGGAAGAAATCATGTATTTTCCGGTTTCGGTCCCCACATTGACTCCGAATTGAAAACCCTTATCCTGATTATTGGCGGTGCCATTGGCGGTGCCTCCAGTCATCGAGACCTGTATGGCGCCGGCGGTCCCCCCGTAGATATCGGGAGGGCCAGGGCTTTCGTTACCCTTGTCCAGCCATTCGAGCCAATTGGGGTTTTCGTCACCGTTATTCATCAGACCAGTTAGCCCCAGGCCCAGGTAGCCAAACTCATTTCCAGATGCGTCGGATTGATTGGTGAAAAGTTGATTCTCCAGAGGTAAATCCCTGGGGTATCCAACTTGAAACGGATCATCGCTGTCCAAAATACCATCTCCATCGTCATCCAGGTCATTCAAATTGGATACAAAATCTTTGTCGTAGTCATCCGGTGCCGAAGCACCCGAACAGTAATCCGTACCATTGTCCAGCTCATCCTGATTTGTGTATCCATCGTGATCGTAATCGGCATTCGGATCAAAGTCGGGATCATCTACAGGGATACAGAAGACGTCATCGGCCGGAGTCAACACCATGATACGGTTATCAAAGGTGGCTACCCATATCGTACCCGGAAAAATTTCCCCATCGCCATTGGTTGCTATGCCCAACGCGTTTCCCCCATTTAGGTTCCACTTGCTAAACTCCGCTTCCTTGAGTGAACCGTCCTCGTTAAGGTGAATCAAATGCAGGGTGCCACCATTTTTACCCACAATTAAGGATCCTTTGATCGCACCATCAAAATTGGTCCCTTTGTATTCGGCAATCCCATTGGAGTTGTTTGGAAAAATGGTAACGATGGACGCTTCGGGCCCATTGGGGTTTGCCAGGGTAGGCGCTATAAAATCGGCCTCTGCCGGGTTTGCCATACTAAGAGGTACCGGTGGCCAGTTAGCCGGCAAGCTATTTGCCGCATACGCGTCAAAGCCCGGTTGTCCCGGAGCGACGGGTTCCAAAATCTGCGTTCGGAATTTATCCGTAGGCGTAAATGTGGGCGTTACGTTTTGAAAACCGTTATCATCTCCTACAAACTTTGTATATAACCCTGCTCCCCCTGGTTCAAAAGGAAAGGACGCTCCTGGCTGGTACGGTTGCCCGGGATTGGCGCGAATGGGCGTGGGATGGCCGCCATAATAGCTTCCCGGTTGGTATGCATCCAAATCGCTGGTTACCAATAGCAGATGATCCTGATTGTCGACAAACTCCCCGCTTGCGGAAGGATTAAGCGGGCTGGCCCCGGGTTCCCCAGGATCGTATGCATTGCTTACCAGGGTCGCATCCCCTTCGTGTAGGGGCAAACCACCCCAGTTGATGTTCGCACCGTTGTCGGTTACAAAAAGTTTTCTGTCCTCAGTAACCACCAAGTCGTAGGAATTTCTATAGCCGGGAGAGTAGATCTGCACAGGACCCCCTTCGGTGACCATGCCCATGTTTAGGCCATCGTTGCCTCCAAAAGGATCGTTTACATCCACCCCATCGTAATTGGGGTCATTCGGATCGTAAATACCATTCACGTTCTCTCTACTGGGATCGTCGAGTGTGGGAATGTCGTATTTGAATAGTCTACCTGAATGTGCATCTATTTGGCTGGGAAGTGCCTCTATCGCATCCAAATCGATGCTTAGTATGGCGGCCGAAAGAGCAAACTCGGTGATGTAGGTAAAGTTTTTGGAAGGCGCACCGGCATTGGTTAATCCGCCACTTGCTACCAGCAGGTAGGGCTTTCCATTGATTGTCGTGAATTCCAGCCCATTGGTGGAGTGATTTTCTTCCGAACGAGGCAGGCCACGTACCAAGTCGATCGCTTCCCAGGCCTCCCCGGTCCAGGTTAGCCGCGTTATAACGCCGGAATTTGTGTCCAGTAATTTGTCGCCACTTGGGCCTCCCCATTTCGGATCACTGGAGCTGACATACAGAATGGGGTTTTCTGCTGTCCCCACTACGGTCAACCCGGTTATTTGCCGATTGCCTCGATTGTCAAAGGCCAAAAGTCCGTTGTCGTCGTAATTGGGAATGCTCTTCACACCCAGCAAAACTTCTTCGTCCACCACGTCATACTGGTTGGGACCTTCTTTTAAAATCGTATAAATCTTGATTTCTCCTTTTAGCTGCGCCACATAGAGCCGCTCGTCCGGCCCAAATTGCAAGGAAGTTCCCAGGTCGACGTTTTGGAAACCATTAAAATTTAACGAAGCCTGGTTGAAACTGATATTCTGGCTGTAAACATAATTCTGACTAGTAAAACCAATAAAAATTATGAATAGCAAAAAAGGGATGGGATTTAATTTTACCTTCTCCATAACAAACGGAACATTAAATGGATAAACTGTTTTTCGTACGAACTATAAAAATTTACTGCTGTTAGATCAGTACAATAGTACGTATTAAATCTCAAATTGTCAATGCTAAAGAACGTTTTAATTTATTTAAAATACATTTTTTATCATTTCAATATGTTTGTAAATCCTTTAGCAGAAGAAAAGGGTCAATAGTATATTTTAATGCCTATTTTTGCATCACCGCATGAAACAGCAGAAAAACTATTTCCTTTTGGTCTTGATTTTAGGTGCACTGAGTACCATCAGTCCTTTTTCCGTAGACATGTATTTGCCTGCCTTTCCGGCCATCGCAGAAAATCTGAGTACCAGCATTTCTCAGGTGCAACTTTCGCTTACCAGTTACCTGATCGGTATCGCCATCGGCCAGCTTTTTTATGGCCCCTTGCTGGACAAATTTGGCAGGAAAAAGCCCCTGTATGCCGGGCTTTGGATTTACATCGCGGCCTCTGTTGGCTGCGCATTTACGCAATCTGTGGATGCCTTGATCGCCATGCGGTTTGTACAGGCTATTGGCGGATGTGTGGGGATGGTGGCTGCACAGGCGCTGGTTAGGGATTTGTTTCCGGTCAATAAAATTGCGCAGGCCCTAGCCATGCTCACCTTGGTTATTGCGGTGTCTCCCATGGTAGCGCCGACGCTGGGAGGATACCTAACGGCACATTTCCACTGGCACTGGATGTTTATTTTGCTAGCAGCTATTTGTGCTGCCATTTTGTTTGCTTGCAAATGGCAGCTGCCAGATGGAGCGGACCCGGAACGGGATTTGTCGCTGCGACCATGGAAGGTTGCCAAAAAGTACCGCGAAGTTCTGCGAAATAAGCAATTCCTAACCTATATTCTGGTTGGAGGCATCGCGGGGGCAGCGCCCTTCGCCTACATTGCAGGGTCTTCGGACGTTTTTATCAACAATTACGGACTCACGCCCACGGAATACGGGTGGCTTTTCGCTTTTTTGGCCGTGGCCATGATTGGGGCTACCCAGCTAAACCACGTGTTGTTAAACCGATACAGCAACCGAACCATCGTCATCACAGCCCTTTGTTACCAACTCGTTGTCGGAATACTGATAATTGCCGGAGTTAGTACCGGCTTCTTTAACGTTTGGATGCTGATAGGAATGATGTTTATATTCCTAACCGGACATGGGTTGAGCGTGCCGAATGCGGCCGCCATCTCCCTGGCTCCTTTTGCAAAAAATGCCGGTAGTGCTTCTGCCATGATGGGCTTTATGCGCATGGCCATCGGCGGCATCGTTTCGGGGCTGGTCAGTGTTTTTCACAACGGTACCGCACTCCCTATGGTCCTGTTAATGGCGGGCTGTATCCTTCTGGCGGGTTTGGTTTTGATGTATCATTACCATACTACCGGCGAATTGCATACCTGGCGAAAAAAGGGCCCCGGGCTATCTCCCCGCTGAACCGGAAAATAGGTCATGCTGGAATATTTTTCTAACTTTGCGCTTTCTTAAAATCCTCAGATAGTTCGAACAATGATTTCAGTAGATAATTTATCCCTTAAATTCGGAAAAAGAACACTTTTCGAAGACGTCAACCTAAAATTCACTCCCGGGAATTGTTATGGAGTAATTGGTGCAAACGGAGCAGGGAAATCCACTTTTCTTAAAATTCTAACCGGAGAAGTAGATAGTACTACCGGTCTGGTAAACATTACACCGGGATTGCGGATGGCCGTACTTTCACAGGACCACTTTGCATTTCAGGAGGAAGAAGTGCTCCGGACCGTCATCATGGGGCATAAAAAGTTATTCGACATCATGACGGAAAAAGATGCCATCTACCTGAAAGAGGATTTTACCGAAGAAGATGGCAACAAAGCTGCCAGCCTGGAGGCCGAATTTGCCGAAATGGACGGGTGGAATGCCGAGAGTGACGCTGCTGCTTTGCTATCCGGCCTGGGTGTCAGCGAGGCGCATCACGGCAAGTTGATGAAAGACCTGTCAGGCGATCAGAAAGTACGGGTACTGTTGGCGCAGGCCTTGTTTGGGAATCCAGACATCCTGATTCTTGACGAACCTACGAACGATTTGGATGCCGAAACCATCGGCTGGCTGGAGGATTTTCTAATCAATTTCAAAAATCTGGTTATAGTGGTTTCACATGACCGGCATTTTCTCGATCAGGTTGCCACCCATATCGTGGACATCGATTTTGGAAAAATCAATATCTATTCCGGAAACTATTCGTTTTGGTACGAATCTTCGCAGCTGGCCGCCAAGCAAAAGACCGATCAGAATAAGAAAACCGAAGAAAAGCGAAAAGAACTTCAATCCTTTATCGAGCGATTTTCGGCAAACGTCGCCAAGTCCAAACAAGCCACGGCTCGAAAAAAGATGCTGGAAAAACTAAATGTGGATGAAATCAAGCCTTCTACCCGCAAGTATCCTGGCATTATCTTTAAACCGGAACGAGAAGCTGGGGACCAATTGCTGCTAACCGATCAATTGGAACTAAAAAATGAGGAAAAGATCTTTTTTACGGATGTCAACCTGATGGTAGACAAAGGAGATAAAATTGCTTTTCTATCCAGAACGAAACAGGCCGTTACCAAGTTTTTCCAAACGATCATGGAGGAGATCCCGGTTCAATCCGGTAGTTTCAAATGGGGTGTAACGATAAATAAGGCCTACATGCCCAACGACAATTCCTCCTTTTTCAATTCAGACTTGAAGTTGATCGACTGGCTGAGTCAATACAGCGACAATCAGGAAGAGGCCTACGTACGGACCTTCCTGGGAAGGATGTTGTTTACGGGGGAGGAATCATTAAAAAAAGCATCGGTTCTCTCCGGTGGGGAAAAAGTGAGGTGCATGGTCTCTCGCATGATGTTGCAAAACCCCAACTTTTTGGTGTTGGACGAGCCCACAAACCACCTGGACCTGGAATCCATTCATGCCCTGAACAATGCCATGATCGATTTTACGGGTACCCTTTTGTTTTCTTCATACGACCATGCGTTTGTTCAATCGGTCGCCAACCGCATCATTGAGTTTACGCCGTCGGGCACCATTGATCGACGGATGGATTACGAATCGTATTTGGAGGATCCAGCCATTCGGGCCCTGCGGGAAAAGATGTACACCCATTAATTCATCCTACTTGCTGGCCGCTGCAATCGTTTGTTACCTACTGGGAACCATGGCTTTGGGAGCCTGGTCTTCCCGTTTGGTAAAAACCTCCGGAGACTTTATGTTGGCAGGCAGGCGGCTTCCCCTTTTCTTAAGCGCTTCGGCACTATTCGCTACCTGGTTTGGTTCCGAAACGATTTTTGGTGCCTCTTCCGAATACCTGGAGCACGGCTTGTTAGGTGTCATGGAGGACCCGTTTGGTGGGGCGCTTTGCCTGCTTTTATTTGGTTTGTTCTTTGTCAAACCCATTTATGCCATGCAGGCCCGGACACTAGGAGACGTCTTCTTGCAGTTATTTGGCAAACGGGTCGCTTTGTACGCCAGTATTTTTATGATTCCTGCCTATTTTGGATTCATTGCCGCCCAGTTGGTCGCCTTTGGCCTCATCCTGGGAGCGGTCTCCGATGTGTCGATCGAAACCGGGGTGGTGATTAGCGCTGCGGTCGTGTTGTTTTACACTTTTCTAGGTGGCATGTGGGCCATATCCGTAACCGATTTTGTACAGACGATTGTGATAGTCGTGGGACTGCTTTGGCTAGCCCTAACCCTCAGTCAGGAGGCAGGAGGTGTTACTCGGGTCCTTAACCAGGCTCCTGCATCCAGCTTCACCTTCTTTCCGGAACAAAACTTCGGTGCCTGGATGGAGTATCTAGGTGCCTGGGCGATACTGGGTTTGGGCAGTATCCCTAGTCAGGACATTTACCAACGATCCATGGCAGCCAAGAGTAGCAAAATTGCGCAAAAATCACTGTTTTTGGCGGCTGGATTCTACCTGACCATTGGACTGCTCCCCTTATTTATTGCCTTGAGTGCCAAAACCCTGTATCCCAATAGTACGCCAGAAAACGCACAAATGCTACTCCCCGAACTTGTAATGCATCACAGCAGTTTGCCGCTGCAAATCGTTTTCTTTGGCGCATTGCTTTCTGCCATCATGAGCACTACCAGTTCCTCCATGCTTGCTCCCGCTGCCTTGCTCACCGAAAATATCATTAAACCATGGAGAAAAAGAACCTGGACTGAAAAGCAAATGTTGGTCGTTTTACGGGTTTGCCTGGCGGCAATTGCGGTCATTTCCGTTCTACTTGCTTTTTGGAAAACCAATATTTACTCCTTGATCGGTGAAGCCTCCATGTTGCTTTTGGTATCCTTGCTGGTTCCGCTGACGGCCGGCCTTTATTGGAAGAAGGCCTCTCCCGCCGGTGCCAAAGGCTCCTTGTTTGGCGGAATGGTCGCTTATTTGTTGTTTTATTTTGACCTTGTTTACATGCCTGTACCACACCACTTGGCGGCCTTGCTCTTCAGCGCCGCTGCGATGATCGCAGGCTCCGTTGCCTATCCCAAAGCTATCCATGAAAACATATCCTGAAATAATCTTAAAGAAAGGAAAAGAAATTTCCATTAAACGAAGGCATCACTGGATTTTTTCCGGTGCCGTTTACACCAAACCGGTTGATTTACTAGATGGTGAATTGGTAAAGGTTTTTGACGCGAACCATCGGGTCTTGGGTATGGGTTTCTATGCGCCCGGCTCCATTATGATCCGAATGATTGTCTTTGGCGACCAGGAAATAGACGAGGCATTTTGGCTGGAGAAGCTTAGCGCCGCCTACCAACTTCGCCAACAAATCTTCGCCGCCCAACGCGAATCGACCAATGCCTACCGATTGGTACATGGTGAAGGGGATCACCTGCCCGGGCTGATCATCGATAATTACAACGGGAACCTGATTATTCAGGCACATCACCGGGGCATCCTTGGCGAATTGCCTACGATTGTCACTGCGCTGCAAACGCTTTTCAGAACGGACCTTCAATCCATTTACAACAAAAGTGCCGCTGCATTGCACGACAAAACCGGGGAGGCCGACTCCTGGCTCGTGGGAGAAAAACAGGAACCGCGAATCCTGGAAAGCGGGCTCCGCTTCGAAATCAACTTGGAGAAAGGGCAGAAAACCGGTTTTTTTCTGGACCAACGGGACAACCGGCGCTTGTTGCAAAACTACTGTACGGGCAGAAAAGTGCTCAACACCTTTTGCTACTCCGGTGGATTTTCGGTATACGCACTTGGGGCCGGTGCCAGCCAGGTTACCTCCGTGGATATCTCCGCAGAAGCAATCGCTCTCTGCCAAAAAAACCTGGAACTAAACGGGTTTGACACGGAAAAAAATCCATGCCTCACGGCAGATGTGCTGAAGTATTTGCAGGACATCGACGAATCGTACGACCTGGTAATTCTCGACCCACCGGCCTTTGCAAAAAACACGCGCTCCAGGCACAATGCCGTACAGGCATACAAGCGGCTAAACGCCATGGCGCTGAAAAAAATAAAACCCGGAGGGATATTGTTTACTTTTTCTTGTTCGCAGGTCATTGACCGGGAACTCTTTACCCATACGGTGACGGCAGCTGCATTGGAGGCTGGGCGTCCTACCCAAATTATCCATCAGGTGTCCCAGGGAGCAGACCATCCGGTGAATATCTTTCACCAGGAAACCTCGTACCTGAAGGGATTGGTTGTCTACGTTAGCTAAAAAAAAGTGACAGGAATTGCGGTCCTGCCACTCCCTCGATTCCTTATGCGTTCACACCGGTAGTACCTCCCCCTTTCAGGGTTAGCTCCACCGGCTGGTTGGTTTGCCAGGAACCGGCCGTAAAATCAGGAATATCGATCGAATTGGACCGGTTGGCTACTGACCATTCGCTCAATGGGGTAATGGAGCTCCAAAGTGCGGCATCGTACACATCCTGGTCCAGTGGTAGTCCATTTCTCAGGCAATCGATCAATCGCCAATCCATCATAAAATCCATGCCACCGTGCCCGCCGATTTTCTTTGCCATTTCCCCGACCTTTTTTACAATTTCGGGAGTGTATTTTTCCTCCAGTTCCTTGACTTCTTCGTCTTTCATCCATCCATGCCCGGTAGCTACGCCCGGCACGGGCCACTTTCTGGCCATACCTTTGGTACCGCTTATCAGATGAATCCGGGAATACGGCCGGGGTGAACTCACATCGTGCTGGATCATGATGGATTTACCTTTTTTGGTTTTTACCAGGGTGGTGTTCATGTTTCCCCGGAACTGCTTCGTCGCAAATGAGGCATAGAAATCGTCCTCGGCAGCCAGTTCTTCTGCCCGGGCTTTCATGTGAAAATCCTGGCTAGACAAAGAGGTGAGGTAGTCCATTTGATCCCCCCTGTTGATATTCATGATCTGGCAGACCGGACCCAATCCGTGGGTTGGATAGATGTTTCCATTTCGGTAATTTTCTTTCAATCGCCACATGTCCTGATATCCGGTGTCCTTTTTGAAATTCAGCTCAAGCAAGTCGTGGATATAGGCCCCTTCTCCGTGGATAATGTCGCCAAAGAAGCCATCCCGAGCCATGTTTAAGGTCATCAGTTCGAAAAAATCGTAGCAGCAATTTTCCAATTGCATGCAGTGTTTTTTCGTGCGTTCGGAGGTTTCTACCAGTTGCCAGCATTCCTCCAGACTGATGGCGATGGGAACTTCTGAAGCGGCGTGTTTGCCAGCTTCCATGGCATAAACGGCCATGGGGGTATGCCATTGCCAGGGCGTAGCGATGTATACCAGATCCAAATCATCCCGGTCCACCATTTCCTTCCAGGCATAGGTACTGCCGCTGTAGGTAGCCGGCTTGTGAGTGGTACCGTCCAGGGTTTTCATCACCTTGTCTACCATCTCTGGTCGCAAATCACACAAGGCGGTAATTTCCACCCCTTCTATTTTGCTTAATCGATTGACTGCACCAGGACCACGCATACCCAGTCCGATCACCCCGACGCGCACCCGATCCAGCTTCGGAGCCGCATAACCGGACATATTGAAGCGTTGCGCATGCTGCCTTCTGCTTTGAACAAGTACATTCTCCTGTTCTTCCTGGGATAAACCGGTAAAACCCGTTCCCATCATTCCAATTCCGGCCAAGCCGGAGAGTTTTAAAAACTCCCTCCTTTTATTACTCATAGTTTGCTTTTTTATTTGTTGGTTCTAACATAAACGCCATCCCACAGGATAGCTCCTTGCATTATATTTTAAAGAAAATCTTTTTTGAGTAGAGAAAACAACATAGGTACCACATACAGCCCAGCGATACGAAAGCCGTAAAAAGAGCCATTGCATGCTCCGAAAGGCCCAGCAATCCCAAAAACCCGTAGGTAAAGATGCCTACAAACCCGGTTAACCAGTCATGTCCCAGTACTTCGGCAAACAAGTAAATAAAAATTGGATTCATTCCGACAATTAAAAAGGCAAATGTCCATTTTTTCACCTTTTTTACGTCGATCAACCAAAAGCAAAAAGCAAGCACCAGCACCGCCCAGCCACCCGAGGCCATCACAAAAGCACTGGTGCTAATACGTTTAATGATTGGGGTAATTCCCGTCCAGTCCAGCCCGTAGCCTACCGCCAAGCCGATCACCCCTGCCACAAGTAGTGGCTTGATTTTTTCGCCATCCCTACGTTGGGACAAAAGTAACTTGCCGCACATCGCTCCCCAAAGGGTATGCGCTGCGGTAGGTAGGCAGTTGATCGCTACCCAACCACCCCCGTTGATCTTGCCCATCAGGATTTCATCGAAAAATGAGCCGAAATTATCCCCTTTGACAAAGGGAGCCGAGGGGTTGTACATCCGGTACAATAGCTCCGTCAGTAGCAATAAACCGATGGATACAAGGAATTGCCATTTTGCCGGGTAATTAATAAACAGGTAGGTCAGCAAAATGGTGAAGGACAACTGGGTTAGTACATTCCACAATTCAAACACGAGCGCGTCTGCGTAAACGCAATGCAAGCCGGTCCCAAACAGAAATAAAAGCAGGCAGCGTCGCAGGACATGCCGGGTTAGGTCAGCTGAATTGGATCCCTTTTCCAACCTGTTTTTAAGCGAAAAAGGCATCGCCACCCCGACAATAAACATGAAAAAAGGCTGAATGAGATCCCAAAACCGAAGGCCATTCCAGGGGTGGTGGGTAAATTGCTGAAAAACAGCAAAACCAAATGAGTCTTCAGAAACCGCACCCAAAAGAGCCCGATAGACCAACGCAGATTCGGCAACCAGCAAAAACATGGTAATTCCCCGGTAGGCATCCAACGAAACCAATCTTCTACCAGGAAGGGCTGGGTTTGGGTTCATAAACGAGACGGCATAAAGACAATTTTGAAAACCCCCACTGCGAAGGCGATATCCAAATATAGCTTTTCGGGGAACAGCTTCAAACAATCGATAACGAAAAAAGGATGAATGGTTTTATGCTTGTTTTACTGAATTTTAAAATTATTTATTACATTTAGGGCTAACAGCAAACGGTCAAATCTGCCGGTGTGCCTGCTTGAACTCCATTCATAATCGCTTAACCTACCCTTTTTTATGCGTCCCTATCTCTCGCTGGTTACTTCTTTCTTAGTACTACTCATTTGCCATTCCTGTGGGCGTCCAGATACGGAAACCGCAGCATCGACGCAGGAGAGTTTTTCGGCTGATTCGGTAGAGGCCTTGCTTTTAAAAGACCACCAACCGGTTTCCCTGTATAAAGGAAACGAAAATCCCGTAACCAGAGCAGCTTTTCCAGTGATTGACATGCATTCTCATCCTTACGCGAAATCCGAAGCAGCGCTCGACGAATGGGTAAAGACCATGGACAAAGTAGGCATAGAAAAAACGGTGATTCAATCTTACCAAACAGGAGATGCCTTTGATTCGCTAGTACAGGTATACGGCAAATACCCGGACCGTTTCATTCTGTTTTGCGGATTCGATTACACCGGTTACGAGCAGGATGATTTTGGCCCTGCGGCGGTAAAAGAACTGGAGCGGTGTTTTTCGATGGGTGCAAAAGGAGTGGGCGAATTGGGAGATAAAGGGAAAGGGCTGTTTTACTCCCGGCCGACAAAAGCATTTGGCATGCACATCAACGATCCAAAAATGAAGCCATTGATTCAGAAATGCGGGGAATTGGGCATGCCAATCAGCATTCATGTTGCGGAACCCATCTGGATGTACCAGCCGATGGATGCGAGTAACGATGGCCTAATGAATGCCTTTAAATGGCGGCTTGACCAACAGGAAGGAATTGTGGACCACCAGGGCATGATCGACATACTGAAAGATGCTGTGGCTCAGAATCCGGAAACCACCTTCATCGCTTGTCATTATGCAAATACGAGTTATGATTTGAGCATACTGGGGAAACTATTCGACGTCTATCCCAACCTATATGCAGACAATAGTGCCCGGTATGCTGAAACGGCCACGATTCCGCGAACCGTCAATCGATTTTATACGCAGTATGCGGACCGCTTGGTGTACGGTACCGATATGGGAATGGATGTGGGCATGTATCAAACAACCCTTCGCATTCTGGAGACTGCCGACGAGCATTTTTACGACAGAAACATTTCCTCCTACCATTGGCCCATGCATGGCTATGACCTTTCCGGGGAGGTGTTGGAAAAGGTATACCGTTCCAATGCCCAAAAACTTCTAAAATTACCCGCAGAATGAGTTATTGTTCCCGAAAAATCGATTCCACGGCGCGGGCATATCCTGCGGCATACCGACTCATCCCCAAATCAGAGGGATGAGTGCCATCTACGGTATCATCCATGGAAAGTCCGATTGCCTCTTTGTCCAGGTAATAGAGATCCTCCGTACCTGAATTTATCAGCTCTTCGTAAACTTCCCGCGACCATTTATTTCTTATTTCGTAAGCGTTCTTGCGTTCTTCGTTGACCAGCTCATCCGTGTATCCGGCATGTTCTACTAACAATACCGGGGTGTCCGGACGCTTTTCTTTCAAGTACACGACCGCATCCCGGATTCGATGCTTTACTTCGGATTCGGAAAAAGTTTCTCTAACCAGATTCGGCAGGCAATCCAAGACGTAAAGGCTGCTTTCTTGTGTGGCCATTAGCTGAATCAATGGAGTTTCCAGCTGTCCGTTTCCTGAAAAACCCAGGTTAATCAGCGGAAGGTTAAGGTGTCGTTCCAATAGGGCCGTCCAGGCCATTCCTGGTCTCGATGCACAAGCCCCCTGGGCAATCGACGTACCATATACCAAAATGGGGAGCTCATCCAACGATTTTGGAAGGAATTCAATGGAAGCATCGGAGGGAACACCTACCTCCAGGTAGACAACCTCATTGTATAGGGGTAGGTACAAATCAAATTCCCTGGGAATGGAGTCACCCGTTCTAATCGGAAAGCTATACCGAATGGTATCAGCAAAGGAATAATCTCCCTTGACCCAAACCCAAGCGCCGGATTCGTCTCTGGTATAAACATCCAATCCGCTTACGCCCGTTGCTGGCATGTGCGGCATGGCTACATTTCCGGATACGGTGTACCTAACCTGAATGGTGCTTGCTCCAGTACGAAACCTAAGCTTTAACCCAGCGGCATGTTTGGATAAATTCCAAACGGGTGGTCGCACCTGTTCCTTCAAGCTGGCCGGCAAACGGGTAAAACTGGCATCTGCGCCAATCTTTCCATGGATACTATTTGTTGGTAACGATTCCATCGGATTGGTCCAGGTCCATTGTTCTTGCCCGAAGAGGGTAACCTGGAAATTACCCACCAGTAGAATCGTCGCGATTAGGATCCATTTTTTCATAAAACCGAGTGTTTTCTGGTATAGTCTTCCAGCGGATTTATTGTATAACTTTGGGCTACGGCTCCGGGAAAACTTAAATGTGAAGAATCTCTAACTCCGTACCGTAAATTCGTTTGGCTACGCCGGAAAAAGAGCTCCAGTACGAGCCATAGATTTTTTTGGTACCGGCAAGCAGGTACAATTCCAAAACGGCATCCATAATTCCCTCCCTGGAATTTCTTCCAAAGGTTTTTGGATACGTGACGACGGTATCGGGATATTTCTCTTGGAAATACGTTGATAGCGCTGGATCATCCGTCGCCAGAAACACACCAAAATCAGCTTCTTCGGCATTTAGGTGTTCCTCAATCTTGTTTTCAAAGAGATATACCGGACTTTTTGCGATTGCAATATCGTGGTCAGACCTTCGAATGTGTATACCAATCATGTTCTCCTTAAATTTCTTTCTTGCAACCTTTATATTGGAAAGGACGGTAGGACTGGGAGTGAACGCTCGAAACCCTTCTGGATAGTCGATACATTGATTGCCGGTAACAACCAAAATATTGAACTTGTCATTACAGACTTTTTTTAACCGATCCGTCCCCATCTTGACATCCTTGTCCAGTAACAAGCAATCCATTCCCATTAATCGGCAAACCATGGTATTGTATACGTTGGTCAACCACCGAATAAAACTAAACTTATTATTCAACAAAGTCTTGCCCTTAATAATTAATTTGGGACCAAGATTTGGGTGCAACAAAGTAAAATGTTTACTTGGTTGAAAAATTTCATGGTAGCTACTATTCAGGCCGGAATCGGGTATCCAAACAACTTCTAACTCCGCATCAATGAGTGACTTAAAGTAAATAAACGATGAAATAGCTCGCATTCTATTTCCCAGCCCGGATGTTGGCCGTAATACGATTCGTTTTTTTTTCATCGGATTATATTTGGTAAGTTAACAGAATCAATACTAAACATGGTATATTATATGAATAGGGTTATAAAAATAGTTGCCATTTTCGTGATAACTTTCGGGCTTTTTGCCGGCGGTTTATGGGCTCAGACCAAGCCAAATGTCTTGGTTATTCTCACCGATGACCAGGGATACCTGGATTTGGGTAGTTACGGATCGAAAGACCTGGTCACACCAAACATCGATCGTTTGGCAGAAAAAGGCGTTCGATTCACTCAATTTTATTCGGGAGCACCAGTTTGTTCCCCTTCCAGAGCGGCTATGTTGACCGGGAAGTACAATTTTAATGCAGGTCTTTTCGGAAATGTGTCTCCCCCTCACCAAGACCCTGAAGGCAAATCGGGTTTACCGAGCAGCGAAATCACTATGGCCGAAGTATTTCGGTCAAATGGGTACCGAACTGCTCTCATTGGAAAATGGCATTTGGGTCATACGGTAGAGAAACTTCCCAACGGCCAAGGCTTCGATTATTTTTTCGGTCATCAGCGAGGATGCATCGATAACTTCTCCCATTTCTTTTATTGGAGTGGTCCAAATCTACACGATTTGTATCAAAATACCGAGGAAATTCACCGACCGGGTGAATTTTTTGGAGATTTGATGGTTGAGGAGGCAAAAACCTTTATGGATCAGGCCTCGGATCAACCGTTTTTTATGTATTGGGCAATTAACATGCCACATTACCCCTATCAAGGGGACCCCCGGTGGCTGGAGCATTATGCCGACCTGGAAAGTCCTAGAAAAGAATACGCTGCCTTCGTCTCTACGATTGACGAACTGGTAGGAGAAGTTTATGCGCATCTGGAGGCCATTGGCGAGCTAGAAAATACCATCATCGTCTATCAATCCGATCACGGACACAGCGTAGAAGAGCGTGCCTTCTTTGGCGGAGGAAACCCCGGTCCTTTTAGTGGGGCAAAATTCAGTATGTTGGAAGGGGGTATTCGGGTTCCTGCCATCATCAGCTATCCAAAAATATTGCCCCAGAACGAGCTTCGGCATCACTGGGCAAACAGTGTGGACTGGATGCCCACACTTGCGGAAATCGCTGGAGTCAGACTTCCGGAAGATCATCCAATTGATGGAAAAAACCTCCTTCCTCTCTTGATGGACGGGCAAATTCCAAGTCCGCACGAAACCATGTATTGGGCCACCGGCAGGCCCGAAAATGAAAACCACCCCTGGGCCGTTCGCAAAGGTCCCTGGAAATTGTTGGGCAATCCCACCGATCCCACAGGAAAGTTACGTTTCGGAGATAGCGACAAACTCTATTTAGTAAACCTTGAAACCGATTCAACCGAGGTCAAAAACCTGGCTTCCATGCATCCCGAAAAAACAATCGAATTACATTCCCTGTACAAAGCGTGGATCGAAGCGATAAAAACAAAAAAATAATCCTGGTTTAGAAAAAAAACAAAAAAAATTGTTTGTGGATTCTGACACATATTTTCCAAAGAACTAACAAGCCCGCATTGGATTGTTCAATTTAAAATGGATCGATTGATAGTTTTGAAAAGTTTTGGGAAAAGTTAATCTGGCACCTAAAAAAAAACTTATGCGACCCTTACTTTTTGCATATTTTTATCATAAGTACCAAAATTTATTGTTGCTTCATTTGTTTTTTTATTCATTAAATTTCGAAATATTAGCGATCAAACTATGTTTAGTCTAGTTTATTTTGAAATCTTCTTATGTGTGGTATTGTTGCCTATATTGGTTCAAGGGAGGCGTATCCAATTATTTTAAAAGGCCTCCAACGGTTGGAATACCGGGGCTACGACAGTGCGGGAGTTGCCTTGCTCGACAAAGAACTCAAGATTTACAAGAAAAAAGGAAAGGTCTCCGAATTGGAATCTTCCCTTATCGGGCAGCACTTACCTGCCAAATCGGGGATTGGCCATACGCGCTGGGCCACCCACGGAGAGCCTTCCGATAGGAACGCACACCCACATTGTTCGCCATCGGGGAAACTGGCCATGGTTCATAATGGCATCATCGAAAACTTCGCTCCCATCAAAAAAGAGCTGCAAAAGAAAGGATACGTATTCAAGAGCGATACCGATACGGAGGTATTGTTGGTTTTTATTGAAGATATTTTCATCAACGATGCAGAAAGCCTGGAAGCAGCGGTTCGAATTGCACTGAAGCGAATTATAGGCGCCTATGTGATCATTCTCTTGGATGAGTCGCAGCCCGATACGCTGATTGCGGCGCGAAAGGGAAGCCCATTGGTCATTGGCATTGGTCCAAACGAACACTTCCTGGCATCAGATGCTTCGCCCATCATTGAATACACAAAAGAAGTGGTATACATCAATGATTACGAAATGGCCATTGTAAAGCCGGATGAACTGGTGTTGAAAAATCCAGGCAATGAACGCATCACCCCATTCATCACCAAACTTGACATGGATTTGGCTGCTATTGAAAAAGGGGGCTACAAACATTTCATGCTAAAGGAGATTTTCGAGCAGCCCACTGCCGTGTTTGATTGCCTCCGTGGCCGGCTGGATGCAAAAGCGGGTACCATTAGAATGGGCGGTATTGACAGGCAGTTAGATTTGCTCAAGGAAGCCAAAAGAATCATCCTGGTTGGCTGTGGCACTTCATGGCACGCGGGTCTTCTGGCAGAATACGTTTTCGAGGAACTCTGTCGGGTGCCGGTGGAAGTGGAATATGCATCGGAATTTAGGTATAGAAATCCGGTCATTCACCCGGGAGATGTGATCATCGCCATTTCCCAAAGCGGCGAAACCGCAGACACACTCGTAGCGCTAGAAAATGCTAAAAACCAGGGAGCATTTATCTTTGGCGTGGTCAATGTGGTGGGTTCCAGCATTGCGCGTCTTTCTCAGGCCGGTGCGTATACCCATGCAGGCCCGGAAATCGGAGTGGCCTCTACCAAAGCGTTTACCGCCCAACTTACCGTTCTCTACTTAATTGCTATCAAATTGGGCTACGCTAAAGGTACCCTATCCAGAGACCGGTACCTGCACCTGATCAATGAATTGGCCTTAATCCCGGACAAAATCACTGAGGTGCTGAAAACCGCACCGGAGGTGGCCTGTCTAGCCGGAAAATACAAAAATGCACGGGATTTTTTATTTCTAGGAAGAGGGTATAATTTCCCAATCGCACTGGAAGGAGCTTTGAAACTCAAGGAAATCAGCTATATCCATGCAGAAGGCTACCCGGCAGCCGAAATGAAACACGGTCCCATAGCCCTGGTAGAAGAGTCGCTTCCAGTAGTATTCGTCGCAACCAAAGATGCCTACCACGAAAAACTCGCCAGCAATGCGCAGGAGATAAAAGCAAGAAAAGGAAACGTACTGGCGATTATTACGGAGAGGGATACCCTTTTTGAAGAGATAGCGGACGATACCATCGCTGTACCCGCTTCGGATGAGATCCTCGCTCCCCTTCTGAGTGTCGTTCCGCTGCAGTTATTGGCTTACTACACGGGATTAGCAAAAGGCCTGGACGTAGACAAACCACGCAATCTGGCCAAATCCGTGACCGTAGAATAATAAAATCCCTCACTTATGAATCGAATTACCCGGCATCCCTTGTCTACATTGGGATATCAATTTATCGAAGATCGGTATTTACCGAAAGGAAAAGACGAGTATTACCTTCGAAACAAGCAAAACCGAACCAAAACCAATTACCGCAAACTCAACGCCCGCGAAATTGAACTACTGGTGCGCAACCAAAACCAATCCGATAATTGGAATAATCTGTTGGTTTCGGATGCGTTCAATCCGGAACTCGTAAAGAATTGCAAGTTTTTCGGATTGGTACGCATTGGCAAATTAGAACCCTACTTTCTGGAATACCACAACCTACGGATGCCTGTAGGGATTTATAACAGCCATATCATTAGCTGTGACATCGGGGATAATGTGGTCATCGACAACGTGCATTACCTTTCGCACTACATTTTGGGCAACGAGGTGGTGTTGGTAAATGTCAACGAAATGGCGACAACCAGCCATGCAAAATTTGGGAACGGAATCGTAAAGGAGGGAGAACCCGAGTCCCTACGCATCTGGCTGGAGGTTTGCAATGAAAACGGAGGCCGGAAGATTGCTCCCTTTAGCGGGATGTTGCCAGGGGATGCCTGGCTTTGGTCGCGACATCGGGCCGATGAAGCATTTCAAAAGCAATTGCTTGCTTTTACCCAAAAAGCCTTTGACCACAGGCGCGGGTATTACGGAAAGGTGGGGGATCGGTGCATCATCAAAAACTGTTTGATTTTGAAAGACGTCTGGATCGGATCGGACGCTTACATCAAAGGCGCGAATAAGTTGAAGAATGTAAGCATTCATTCCAGCCCGGAGGCCGTTACCCAAATTGGTGAAGGATGCGAGTTGGTGAATGGGATAATCAGTGAAGGATGTACGGTTTTTTATGGCGTGAAAGCGGTTCGGTTTGTTATGGCCTCCCATTCGCAGTTAAAGTATGGTGCCCGACTGATCAATAGTTACCTGGGGTCCAATGCCACCATTTCCTGCTGCGAGGTATTGAATTCACTCATTTTTCCTGCCCACGAACAACACCATAACAATTCGTTTTTATGTGCAGCCCTGGTACAAGGGCAAAGCAACATGGCGGCCGGTGCCACCGTCGGATCCAACCACAATTCCAGGAGTGCCGACGGAGAAATCGTCGCAGGCAGGGGTTTTTGGCCCGGACTCTGCGTGAGTTTGAAGCACAACTCCCGGTTTGCTACCTTTAACCTGATAACCAAAGGAGATTACCCGGCGGAAATGGATATCCCCCTCCCCTTTTCCCTGATCAGCAATGACGTTCACTGCAACGAACTGGTCATCCGGCCAGCCTACTGGTTTCATTATAACCTGTATGCGCTTGCCAGAAACGCCTGGAAATACAACGACCGGGACAAGCGTACCCAACGGATACAAATACTGGAATACGACTACCTCGGACCAGACAGCATGACGGAGGTTTTCCGGGCAATCGGCCTGCTTGAACGACTGTCCGGTTTGGCATGGTATAAGGCGTATATTCCGGAAGCGCATCCAGAAGAAGAAGTGCTGCGAAAAAAAGGGCTGGAATTGCTATCGGACGAAAACTCTGTACTCGAAGAGCTACATGTGCGGGCAGACGCGTGGGAAAACAGCAAACGTGCGGTCCGCCTCGTCAATACCCGAAAAGCCTACCAAACGTACAGGCAATTAATCGCTTACTACCCCATTAAATGCCTGATGGAAAGTAGTACGGCCAACCCGCCCGTAAGTTTTTCAAGCGTTCAACCGTTTCTTCCAAAACCAAGCCAGACCTTCAATTGGATCAACATGGGAGGCCAATTGATCCTGGAAGCCGACTTGAACCAGCTCATCGAGCAGGTAAAAAACGGGGAAATTTCCGGCTGGAAGCAGGTGCACGACAGGTACGAGAGTCTGGGGAAACGCTACGAAAAAACCAAGACCCGGCATGCCTTTTTCCTTGCCTTGCAAGATCATAAAGCAGCTTCAACTGTTCTGGACAGTCCGTTGCTAAAACAACTACTGGAAAATGCAAAAGTCTTCCGTGCATGGCTATCAGAACAGGTTTACCTTTCCCGAAAAAAAGACTACGAAAACCCCTTTCGAAACATGGTTTATCAGAATCCTGCCGAAAGGGACGTGGTGCTGGGATCCCTTGAAGAAAATGGCTTCATACGAAAAGATCGGGAAGAATGTGAGGAGTTTCACCGGAAAATAGATACCTGGCTGTCCGTACTTTAAATTAAACCTACTAACCCGCTTGCAGGAAAGGAAGGCGTTCGCCAGGAACAGCTTTGGCTATCGGAAATTCCACACGGATCGTTACTTTGTTTCGCCGGAAGCAAGGCATTTCAGAAAATCCTGAATGAAACATGCTTGCTAAAACCAGGTGCTCGCACCGTTCTAGTGACAACAAAAGCTTTGGAGACCGGGACAGGACGCATGAAAATGCTGGTTGGAAAAACAGCGCGTTTTGGACGATCTATTTCTTAGGGCTGGTGGTTTTTTATTTGAATTATTTGTGCTAAATTATCCTGTCATGGTGTTGATAACGACTAAGATAAAAACACATGCCCAAAAAATCTCCATTAGCGACATTGATTCTATTCCTCGGTTCGGTCCTGTTTTTCAGTCAACTGCGTGCACAACCCTGCCCTGAAGTCTTGTTGCAACCGACTGAGGCATCCAACTACCTGGAAATCCGGGCTTCCGATTCAGAGAATATACGAATTCCCATACCTGAAGTACGGGTATTCCCGGGAGGAAAAGAACGGATATACTTATTGCTTCCGGATATTGTTACTTCCCTTGCCACGCCGATCATCCAATGGAACGAGCTGGTATTAAAAAAACCGCTGAACTCAACGGCAAACTGGCAGGGATCCCTGGATAGGGCTGCCTTCTTCGACACCAGCTGCCTTCCCCGCTTGGAAGCTGGAAATTTTGGAGATGCACGCTCGGAAGATAATTTTCTGTACGTTACCGAAAACAACCGGGTCACAGTGAAAGGTACGGTTTCTTTTGCCGAGATGGACGGTAGACAACTGCTGCTGCATTTGGATGTGGCCGGACAGGAGATACCGAGTCCGCTGATCAACGATCTGGACGGAGAACTCTATGTCAAAAACGACTCGCTCACCATCACTTCCGGAGAAATCAGCTATTTCCCCAACGAGTTTCGCCTGGTAGGCGCTGGCTTTGCGGAAGGAAAAAGCCTGAACCAACGTTTTGAATTTGAAGTCAGCGGCTACACCGGGTTACCAGGGGTTTTTGTGGTAAACGAGGGAACCGAAGGGCAAGATGCATTTTTCATCTATCGGATTGCAGGGGAACCGGACAAAGAAATTACGGTGAAGAAATACGCCCCCGGAGCTGAAATGCTGGCCTCCGATTCCTTTTTTGACCCGATTCCCTTTCAGGTTGATGCGCTGGATTTTGACGAATTGGCCCTACTTGGTACCTACCATAGCACGGCAGTCCTGATTGACCCGAAACCGGTAGCCATTGAATTACCGCTGCAAAACCAAGCCTTTAAAGGGATTTCGCCAGACATTCGTCAAGTCAAAAGTTTCTCTGAACCGCTCCTCCTGTCACCGGAAACCTGGGAAAATGACGTTACACTCTTTGTTGAAAATTTGCCGGTTTGGAACCTACAATGGAACGAACAAACAGACCCGGAAGAAGGAATAAAAAAAATCACCCTACAACGGCCCACGGAAGAAGAAAACCGCGAGGAACCTGAAATCAGACAGCGACTAAGTTACCAGCAGGTGGAGCGAATTAACGAGGGCTTCATGGAGATTTTCGAAACTTTTGACGAAACCAAGGATACCCTGTCGCTAAAAACATCGATTTTAGCGCTTTTTGACGAGAACAAACTTGCCACAACTGCTACCGAAGCGGACTCGTTTGAGGATTTTCTGGTAACTACTGTTAGCGCCTTCCGGGAGGCAGAAAAATACGCCCTGTATACCAATTCCGGAGAATCCGTACCTGCGTTGGACGCAAATGCGATCGCTTTATTGCCCGTCGCCTTGCAGGTCGACCAGGAAACCGGCTTGCCGCTATCCAGGTCCTTTTCCTACAAAACGACACGCATGCAAATTGATTACGAATCAGACAGCATTCTGCTTACCCTAACCAACGAACGCCAGGGAACACAACGGCTAACCGTACCCAATGCGGCCCTGCTCGACATTTATCAGTTTTTTGGAATTCTGACGCAACTGCCACTTGCCAGTAAGTACCAGGCAAATCTTGGCTTTTTTGACCTAATGCCGGTCGAAAAATCCCATTTCGGTGTACCTGGCTCTGAACGAGTCCTGGCAACGCCAACCTACGTTCATACCCGTATACGGGTGGTGGACGAATTGACCTATCAGGGGACGCCCGCCTTTAAATTGGATGTGCAGTTCAACGGTCTCTCCAACCCTTTCTTTGCCGAGAGCTATGAGGAGGATTTCACCGGCACCTATTATGTCACCCAATCCTTTCCGCATACAATTATCAAAGCCACCTTCAATCAGGGATTAACCCTTCAATCCGAATAACCCACCATGTACCGAAGCCCATTTAGAAAAAGCAGCTTTAACAACCCGCTCATTTCTTCCTTTTTAGTTGCCTTGAGCCTTATCGTTTATGCGGCCTGTCAGCCAGCGGTTATTGAGCCCGACGAAAACGAGCTTTCACAAGCGATGCAAAACGGCTACCTGGCCCATGAGGGGTACACGCGCAGCCTTTCCTTCGTTAACGACTGGCTTGCCCATGCCGATCCCGAAACGGGATTAATACCTAGAAACCTTCGCGAAAGTGCAGATATCTGGAATGCCCAGGATGCGGCAGCAGACAATTACCCCTTTATGGTTATGACGGCATCCATTTTGGATAAATCGTTGTACGAAGGTCGCCTTGCAGCGATACTGGAAACCGAAAAACGGCTCACCAACCGGCTGGATCGCCTTCCCGACACCTATTCCTTTTCAAAAAAAGGATTTGACCGGGCGGAGGTAAACAAAGATGCCATCATTTTTGGCGCCTCGGAATACGTTAAAGATGGATTACTTCCCTTGACCGAATACATCGGACAAACCCCCTGGTCCGATCGCATGCGGGATATCCTGGACGATATCTGGAAAAATGCCTCTTACGAAACACCTTACGGTAGGATCCCCTCACTGAATGTGGAGGTAAACGGGGAACTGCTGCAAGTACTTTCCAGGGTTTACTGGATGAGCGGGGACAAAAAATACCTGGAATGGGCCCTGCGGCTGGGAGATTATTACCTGCTGGACGAACACCATCCCACAGATGACTTCGAAATACTTCGCCTTCGCGACCATGGCTGTGAAATTGTATCCGGACTCTGCGAACTCTACCTCACTACCGCCCATACCGATGAAGGCAAAAAGAACGCCTATCAACCAGCAATTTACCGAATGCTGGATCGGATTTTGGAAGTAGGTACCAACGAACACGGGCTTTTCTACAATCAGATCAATCCCCAAACGGGGGAGATCCTGGACGAAGGGATCGCCGACACTTGGGGATATACGTTTAATGCCTACTACAGTGTATACCTGCTTGATCAATACGAGCCCTACCGGGAGGCGGTAATCCGGGCCTTGGAAAACCTCGACCAATATGCCTACTACGACTGGGAACGGGGTAGTTCGGACGGCTACGCAGATGCGATCGAAAGTGCGTTGAATTTGTACAACCGCGAACCACTGCCGGAAACCAAGGCATGGATCGATAGTCAAACACAGCACATGTGGTCACTTCAGGATTCCGCATACCGACCGGACACCGAGGCGTACAGGGGAAATGGCATCATCGAGGGTTGGCACGGAGATGGTAATTTTGCACGAACAACCCTAATGTATTGCTTGTGGAAAACGCAAGGGGTAACAGCCGAGCCCTGGCAGCCCGAGCTTTACCTGGGAGCAGTCGCCAGGGACTCGGGAGTTTTGGTTTCCCTGCTTAGCGAGGAAGCCTGGGAAGGAAAAATTACATTTGACCGAGCCAGACATCGGCATATTTTTCAATTGCCCTTAGATTATCCCCGCATCAACCAACTTCCAGAATGGTTTGTGGTGGCCCCCGATAAAAAATACCGTGTTACTTTTCCCACAGGAAATACTTCCGGCACCTACCGCGGCGAAGAACTACTGGAAGGATTGGCATTAAAATTAGAAAAAAACCAGCAAATATCTCTGATCATTCAGCCCTTAGAACACTAAAGACCATCTCTTTCCCTATACCAGAACAGCAGATCCACTATACGCGCCCCTCCAAACTTCCCCTGGATCCGCTCCCTCAATTGTTCAGCAGCCTGGGCAACAGGGAGGTTTGGGTATACCCGATCACGTAGATAATGGGTCAGCTTGAGTACCAGAAACCCGTCGAACCACTGCCAGAATTTCGTTAAAAAAGAAGCTTTCGAAGTGGACTGCTTTTTTATTGCCAACACCCGATCGGTAAAGCCCACCGTCCGTAATGCTTCACGAACTGGTTCGGGAAGATTCCACTCCTCCGGATCTGCTTCATAAAGCAAGGGAATCTGCCTAAAAAATGCTTTCAAACAGCCGTAGCAATCGGGATGATAGCTTGTTTTCGATGCTATGCCTGCCATCAAATAATCCATTTGTGCTTTGCCGGTACCAAAGGGAACCCGGTCGGATGCGCGGCAGGACGGATACACCCGGGCGTCCAGGTAGGCAAACGTAGCGACCGGTAATAGCTTGTGCATGAAATAAAAGTCTTCACCTGCTTTCCGGGTATTCATCCCGCCCGAGCGGGCATAAGTAGCCGCGCGCACCGCCATGCAGGAACCGACGGTATGCCGGGCAAAGGGATAGCCCGCCCAGATCAATCCTTGAATGTAGCACCGAAGGTGAAGCTCGTACTCCATGATGCCAGCAGCCAGTTTGGGATTGGATTCGTCCGCATACCTATGTTCGAATTGAAAGTGCGCCAACTCCAGCGCAGGTTCTTCAAAAGCCTTTTCGGCAGCCAAAAAATAGTCCTCAGAAACTTCGCAGTCGGCATCCAGGCAAAGGATGGGGCCGTTTTTGTCAAGCTTTCCCCAGCGGTGAAGTGCTTCGTCCATTCCAAGTTTCCTGGCAAGACCGGCACCTGCTTTTTTTTGGTGCAGGGATTCCTCGCGAATGATTTTTACGGAAAGAAAATGCCCGGGATGTCTGTGCTTCCACTCCTCGATTTGCCGGACGCATTCTTCGTTGGTTTCCAGGTCGATGCTCGCTGCACCTTCCGGAGCATTTACGACGCAAACCACTTCTACCATTCCACCAGGTGCCTGGCAATTGCCCAGTGAGTCCAACGTGCGTTGGATCGCCGGCTCCTTGTACGCTGGAATGACCAGTACCAATCCCAGTTCGGGCGAGGGCATGTCGTTAAAATAGGGTGCATTTACCGAAAAACGGCCGGTATAGGTGGCGATGGTGGATTGTAGCGAGGGCATGGCTGGTTGTTCGTAATCGACCCGAAAAATACGAAAAAGCAGCAACAGGTCCCGAGGGAATTTCCGGTGGAGTCAGTAAATTGAAAAAGTTCTTGTATTTTTGACTGATGGCAACACTTGAAATACGTCCATGAAATATTCTATTGAGTTAAAAGTAGCTTCTTCACAAGCCTGGCTGGATGCGGTCATGACTGATTTTGATGCCTTTTTGCAAGACCATGCCGACTGCGAGCGAAAAGCCGCTGCCATGGCGACTTCCCTGATTGCCAAATATCCCGACCGCGTAAAAATCATTCCAGACATGATCGAAACGGCAATCGAAGAATTGGAACATTTTCATCAGGTATTCGCTCTCATGCAGCGAAAGGGGATTCCGTTGAATAAGGAAATGAAAGAAGATCCCTACATCAAGCGACTAACACCACTCACTCATGGGGGAACCCAGGAAAGCAGGTTTCTCTCCCGCATGCTACTGGGCTCCATCGTGGAATGCAGGGGATGCGAACGATTTCGTATGGTCTCGGAGGTGCAAAGCGACGAGGAACTGAAAAGATTTTACAAAACCCTCTGGACCTCGGAGGCAAAACACGGGAACATTTTTGTAGCCCTCGCCTTAGAATACTTTGACGAAAAAACGGTTTACGACCGCCTGCACGAGATGATGGAGTTTGAAGGAAAGGTCGTACAATCGCTGCCCATAGCTCCAGCCCTGCACTAATACGCGTCTTAGGATTGGTTTTTGCGTTCCGGAGGTATTGATTCTTTCTTTTCATCCAATTTTCGCTGGACGATATCCGCAGGGTATTTCTGCGTTAGCTCTCTGATTTCGTAAGAAAACTCGCTGTAAAGGTCTTTCCAGATCGCTACCTCCTCTTCGGTATAGGTATAAAAGCCACGTCCGTTTGCAATGCCTTTTCCTCCCGCATCCACGATGTCATTGATAACCTTTCCTGGAGCAGCATCATTGTTTAGGGTGGGAAAAAGGTCCTTCATTACCTTCCTGTAAGAGGCAATTCCGGTAAAATCCATCCAGCGGAACACCCCCATCATGGGAAGAAAATATCCGGCAACATTTCTACAGGCACGATCCACGTCTTCCACAGATGCATAGTCCTCCTCCACCAAATGCATGGCTTCCCGGTACATCGCATACATGAGCCGATTGGCAATAAATCCCGGAAGGTCTTTTTTAACCAATACTGTTTCCTTTTGCCACAATTCTCCCAGATCGTACAGAAACTGGGCCTTTTCCAAATCGCTTTCTGCTCCGCAGATTACTTCCAGGAACCGGGTGGTATAGGCCGGCTCCATCCAATGCAAGCCAAAAAACCGGTCCGGATGACTAACAAACTGTTGCAATTCGGAAATGGGAATGGCCGAGGTATTGGTGGTAATCAACGTTTCTTCCGACACGATTCCATCCAGGATTTGAAAAACCTCTCCTTTCAGGATTTTGTCTTCTTTGATGGATTCGATGACCAGGCTGCAGTGTTTTAAGTCGGATAGATCAACAGAAGCAGAAAAGTCCTTCAAATAATCCGATGCTTCTCCCTGAATCAGTCCTTTTTTGAGGGCCAGTTTGAAGTGGTCTTTTACTCGTTTGGCACCATCCTCCAGCGCTCCGGGAACCAATTCAACACCTGTCACCGGGTGCCCGGCCATTAGCATACACGCGGCTATGCTGCTTCCCATAAGTCCAAGACCAATAATCCCAACGGGAAATTCTTTCGGATCAAAATCTGTTGACATGTGTTCGTAGTGAAAGATGAAAAAAAGAAGGTGATACCGCCTTCTTTATAGATTTACAAGTGAACCACTTTTCCCGTTCTCACCGATTCGTCACAGGCAAAGGCAATGCGCAAGCTATTGACGGCATCTTCCATGTGATCGTTCAGGTCGGTATCCTGGTGAATGGCTTCCAGAAAGTACTCCTGCTCCCGTTGGCATAGTGCATTGTGATCGGGTTCGTCCCGGAGATCAATCCATTCATCTTCATGGGCAAAGGCTTCGTTGGCATCCAGTTCGGAACGATGGTGCAGCAAGGATTCCGTTTTGGTATGTGCTTCAATGCTATCGGATTTACCGGATCCCCCGGCTTCTTTTGCCACGATGGAAACGGATCCGTTTGGACCAAACACGTCTTTCACAAAAAAAGCGGTTTCGCTGACCATGGGTCCCCAACCGGCCTCGTACCAGCCCACCGAGCCATCTTCGAAGCGAATCTGCAGGTTGCCGTAATTGTAGTTTCCCTCCGGGATTTCTTCCGTTAACCGGGCACCGATGGCATACACCTGCACCGGCTTAGACCGGGTCATCTGACACATCACATCGATGTAATGCACGCCGCAGTCCACAATGGGACTCAAGCTTTTCATTAAGTTTCGGTGAAGGGTCCACATTTTTCCCTCACTTTGTTGATTCAGGTTCATGCGCATCACCAGCGGCTTACCCAATTCCTGGCTCACCGAAATAAATTTCATCCAGGAAGGGTGGTGCCGAAGGATATAGCCCACGACCAATTTCTTGTGGTTCTTTTTGGCGGCGTTCACCACCCGCCGGGCACCCTCCACGGTATCCGCCAGTGGCTTTTCGACAAAAACATGACAGCCTCGTTCAAAAGCCTCGACCGCAAAGGTCTCGTGGGTATCCGGATAGGTGGAGATACTGACTGCATCGGGTTTGGTGGCATCCATTGCCGCATAATAATCATCAAAAAGCGGATAGCCTCCACCCAATTTCTCATTCAGCACCTCCTTTGTTTTCCCTCCGGAAACCAGGCCTACTATTTCAAATCCATTCAGTTGGTGGTAAGCCAACGCATGGGAAGCACCCATATTGCCGCAACCCACTACTAAAATCTTTATTGGTTTTTGGGTCATGATTTGTTTGTTTTATGACTAGTTTCGTTTCCCTGTATAATCTCGATTGTATAACCGATTCTAAGTTAAAAAAATATTCCCTGAAGCAAGGACCTTTGTGCTATTTCTTTGACAAAGGGTATACCGCAATTTCCTTGAACGCAATGGAAGCCCCCTCAGACTGTACCTGAATCCGCCCAAATTCCGGAAGCACCTCCTTTGCAAAATTTACGAGGGTACCATTTAGGTAAACGGCCACTTGCCCTTCCCAGGCCTGTATTTCTAGTTCGTTCCATGCGCCTACCTTTCTTTCAACATCCTCCTTACCTCGAAAACCAAGGGTATCGAACCACTGGGGGGATCTGCCAAACCAGTTGATCCGACCACCATGTACGCGTTCGTATTTTCCCTCCGGAGCAAAATACATGGCATTGCCCGGATCTTTGCGCACCACCGGCGCGCTGAGTCCAAAAGTAGTGGAACCGTCTCCTACCACGATAAAATCGCCGGTACCCCCTTCGATAATCTGTACTTCTATTCCGTGCATCCAAATCCCGTTATAGCCGCCATCCTGGCCTTGCGAGTGAATCAGGATCCCACTATCCCGTGCCTTCGCCTTTCGATCCCCGTAGGTAGGACCTGACCAGCGAAAAGTAGCTTTCAAAATAAAATTATCGTACGGGTTTTTCGTCGTGATGCACCCCCACTCCTCTCCGCTGATATGCAACAACCCATCATCCACCCGAAATACCTGCAATGGATCCTGATCCCTTCCCCTACCTTGAATGAAGGTGTACCAGGCGTCCAGATTTTCTCCCGCAAACAAGGGAATACCCGTCCCTCGCTCCCAATCGGTTGGGCTGGGGAGGGGTTGACCAAAACTGGCAACGACAGCAAACAAGGAAATAACTGCGAGTACGGATGAAAAATACGTTGGTTTATTCATAGCTGGGTCTAATTTTTTCTGGCACGGGTATACATGCCGTCTGGTAAGGATTGCAAATAAAGCATCAAATCACTTAATTCTTGAATATCCATGGCATTTTCCAAACCGGCCGGCATTAAGGATTGGGAGACAGGGGATAAATTTTCCACGTCTTCTACGAGAACAAACCGCGATACATTGGGGCCCAATGCTATTTCGTACCTACCTGCTTCGAAGGTTTGGATAATCCCCGTCAGGTTTTGACTTCCGGTGCGAAGGGAAACCGTTTCGTACTCCCGAGCAAAACTGGCAGAGGGGTAAACGATGGCTTCCAGAATATCGTGCCGGGAACGAATTTCTCCAATGTTCGTCAAATCCGGACCAAAAGTACCTCCCTCACCGGCGACCGCGTGACAGCTGCTGCAGGTTCCTTTACCATAAAAAACCGCCCTTCCCCTGGAAACATCTCCGGGCAGCAAGTCGCTTTCCAGTGATTCCAGGGCAAGCAGACGATATTCCTGGGTGCGCCGCACACTGTCCACAATCGCCGATTCGTTTTCGGCAAAAATCGTTTTTACCCTATCAAGAGAGAGCCTGTCCCACTCTTCCTTACGCTGCAACAAGCTTTGCTCCAATGCATTCAACAGCGCTACCTGCTCCACCCCATGGAATAGCTCCAGCACCACCGGCACATTTTCCGAAGACACCTCCGGGAAAATATGCTGCAAGATCCAGTCCAGGCGGTTTTGGTCAAGTTCAAGGTCTTTCAAAATCCGGCCAACAAGGGCGTGGTGCTGCCGAACTTCTTTTAGCAAAAGCTGCTGGGCAATCCAGTGAAATTCGGTGTCTTTAACTTTATCTCCCCGTGCCACCAGCGCCTGATAGGCCATCAGCCGAAGGGAAACGGCGGTTGCATCGTTCTGGGAAAGTGCTTTTAATTCTTCGGATAACTTCGTACTGTTGATTTGGGAGATCACGCGCAGGGTTGCCTCCTGGATGGAGCGATCCCCTTCCTTCAGATACAGGCGGAGGCTAGTGCCTAGTGCAGCCGAAGGGTTTTTGGGTGGAAAGGAAGCAAGTAGAGATAGTAGCCATTCTCCCCGCGGATTGCCCTGGTTCTCCCTCATCTTTTCAGAAAGGTACGCCTGCACAGGTTCCTGATCGACAAATACAGGCCAAAGATCCCGTATCCCATCCAGGTCCGGAACGGGTTGGGCAGTTTGTGAGTCCATAAACGAAATAAAGGCCTGGTGCCATTCCGGATGGTTTTTCAGAACCCAGGCCCCAGTTCGCTGCGCGGTGGTATCCGATGCGACCAAAAAGGAAGCGATCGTTTCTTCTACCAGCAAGCCGTTGTTTTTTTGATCCAGCGCGATGACTACCGCTTTGTTGAAGCCGGATGCGGCCAATTCCTCCAGCAGCAAGGACTCGTTTTTCATTTCAATTAGTGCATAAATAACAGCATGTTCGAAGTACCGATCCTCCGGGTACCGTTCTAAGGCCTGTAGAAGCGGTTGCGTAGCCATGGGATCCGCGATTTGGCCCAGTGCTACGGCCACCTGCCTGGCAAGTGGAAGGGAGCTAGCCTCTGCAAGTACACGAATCAGTTTATCCCTTGCGGTATTCACTTCTGCCATTCCCAACACCCGGGCGCTAGCGGTCCTTACCAGGTCACTCGGGTCGTCCAGCCCTGCGTGCATCGTATTCCAGGCTCTCGGGTTTTGGGTACGGAACAAAAGAAACACGGCATTCGCACGGACCGTTTCGTCCGGATGCGCTTGCATCAGGCTTTGTAAAAAGGGGATAGCGAGCAACGGTTGATGGAGCAGGTAATTCCCTGCTTTCTCGGCCACTGCGGGTCGGGGATCTTCCAGCAGCTTTGCCAACTGAGCCACCGACAATTGAGCCCAGGGAATGTCGTTTCCCCAGGGATCTGCAACTTCTCCGGAGCGATCTTTTTTTCGAATACGGAAGATCCCTCCCGGCACATCCGGTTTGGCGGTGCGGCTTAACGGGCAGCCCGAAATAAACCAGCCACCGGTATTGACCAACAGCAAGTTTCCATTGGGCTCCTGCAACACATCGGTCGGATGAAAGTCGGGCAGTCGGCTCTGAAAAAACGGCTGCGCTTCTACCCGAAAAGAGGCGCCTTCGGGTATCAGTTTGCTTTGGATGATTCGACCGGTATTGAATTCGGCGTGAAACAAATTGCCTTCAACATCCTCGGCCCAGCCCGATCCGTTATGCCGCATCAATCCGGAGGGAGAAACCCTGGCCATCCGGTGCATGACCGGCATCAATTCGCCCGTGCGGACCAGTTGATCCTCTGAAATAACAGGATGGGGTTTGGGATATACCCCATTTTCTACCCAATGCATCAGCGCATCCCGGTATCCCCCCTGCGGATCGGTAAAATAGGTCATGGTTCCCAATACTTCCCCGGAAGGCGTAAAAGCCAATTCAATCGCATTGTCGAAACCACCACCAGCAAATGACTGCAACTGGGTACCATTTGGCAGGCAACGCCATATACGCGCACCCTTCCCCTCAAAATGTACAAATTCCTTACTTAAAATATCAAATCCACGGCGGGCGTCCGCCAGGTATAACCAGCCGTCGGGTCCCATGAAAGGTCCACTCAGTATGGCCGCATTGTGATTCAATGTCCATCCGGAAAGCAGGACCTCCTCTTCATCCGCCACTCCATCCCCGTCGGTATCGGTAAACTTCACCAAATTCGGAGCATTGGTTACGATCAAGCTACCGTCCAGAAAAACGCCGCCCATGGGAAATGAGAGCGAATCAGCATAGACGGTTTTGTGCTCAAACAGCCCATCTTTGTCGTTGTCCGACAAAAGAAGGATGCGGAAGTCCGGATTTTCTTCGATACCAGAAGTGCTTTCCGTTTGTCCGCTGGATTCCATGACAAAAAGCCTGCCCTGATCGTCGAAAACAGCAAACATGGGATAGTCCACCAAGCCGGGCAAGGTGGCTTCTTCAAGTACATAGCCATCGGGTAACACCCAGTCCTGCTGCCCACTACTGGAGGGGTCCCCACCGAAAAAACTGGCCCAAACCAAAAAAACAACCAGGGCCAAAACCAGCCAGGGCCAGGCGGGAATCCATTTTTTCCAGGTAGTCCGCATCAGCGCTTTCAGGAGTTTTGAACATTAGCGCCCCGCTCTAACAAAAGCGGGAAAAACTGACCGGTCAATTTTTCTCCTGGCTGAAAAACAGGTACCCCGGCAAGCAATTCGTGTTCGGTATTGGAACGGGTTCCGTCGGCGAATACGTTCAAAACAAATGCTCTTCGGGACCTTTCGGATTTGTTTTCGTAAGAACCGTGCACCATAAGGGGATGGTGGAACGTACCGTAACCTTTTTCCATTTCGATGGGGACGGGACGAAATTCCTTTTTCTGTGCATCGGTCAGGTAATCCATCAATCCCTCCATGTCACCAGCCAATTCCGGCTTATCCAACAAGCCCCATCGATGACTTCCAGGCACGTAATAGACGCATCCGTTTTCGGTATCCGCGTCGTCTAACCCCACCCAGCAGGTGAGGTGTTGCATGGGTACGGAGCGTGTCCAGTACGCGTAATCCTGATGCCAGGCCACTACGCCACCGTGTTTGGCAGGTTTGCAAAACAACTGGTCGTGCCAAAATCGCACTGACCGATCCCCCAAAAGCTGACTTGCCGCCATCACAAAGGCCGGATTCCACAAAATATCGTGAAAACCACTGGTAATGCGCCAATGGCCCAGGGAATGAAACAAGACGGTGTTGGGATCCGCCGATTCGTTGGACTTGAACTCGTAAAACAATTCGTTACCGGGATGGCTGGGATCGGTTAATTCTTCCAATTCTTTGGTTAACACATCCACCTGCCAGGGATCCAACAATTTGACATGAGATAAGTAGCCGTTCTCCTTGAAGAAAGCCACTTGCTCTTCCGAAAGGCGGTACTTTTCCCAATCTTTTTCTGTTTGGGGCCATTTAAATAGATCGGTGATCAACTTGTGAATCCGGGATAAATCGTTCGACATGGGTAACGCGTAAATTAGGGATTGGGTAATAAAGGTGCTGTTTGATCCGGGGACGTAACGCCGGGAGGAAGTGGGGTCACCGTCAGGTTGCGAAAATGAATCGGTGCTCCTTCTGACTCCAGGCAGATATATCCTTTCTTCTGGGTTGACTGACGGATGCCGTTCACGAATTTTCCATTAACGGAAAGCTTGATCACGCCATCCACGCATACCACCACGTAGGTATTCCATTGGCCTTTTCCCAGGCAACGGTTTTCGATGGATTTACTGCGGGTGCCGCGTGGATTGTCGGGAACGGTCTCCACACCACCCACGCCAAAGAGCTCTCCGTGTACGTAGGCAATGGGCGGCAACTCCCCATCCGGACGTTTATTTTGGTTGACCCAATCCAATTCCAGCATTTGTACTTCCACTCCATCGGGCAACCGGTTTTCGCCAGGTACTGCACCGGACCAGACAAAGCTGCCGGAATTTCCACCGGCTTCCATGTGTTTCCACTCCACATACATGACGAAATTTTCGTATTGCTGCTCGGAACGAATCACGCCGATCGGTAAACCTTCGCATACCAACTCCTCCCCCTCAAAGCGCCAGGTAGCCGGGCCCGTATTGACATCCCTCCAACGAATGGATTTTTCTTGTGTCGCCTTTCCCTGAATCAATGCATTGAGGTCTTGCTCCTTTCCAAATTCAAATAGAAAATCCTGCGCCGGAAGCGTGTATGAAATAAATAAAAGGGCAAGTAAAAGTAAGGGGGTTTGTTGTTTCGTATTCATAAAATTGAGTTAGAAAATCGTCAAATGCTACACCACTTTGGTAATACCCGGTACGGCGATGGGCGGAACGTCTACCACCAGGTCCCATCGGTAATCGTCAGCGGCGGGGCCCAATTTATGCTCGCTATTCATTGCCTGTTCCCAGGTGATGGTTTGTCCGCTATAGCCGACCATTCTTCCCAAAATGGCCAGCATGGTACTATTTGCCATCAACTCTCCCTCATTCATGGGTTGGCCGGCCCTGATGGAGGCAAAAAGTTCTTCGTGTTGGGTCTCGTAGGGGTTGTTGGATTCGCCTTTGTAATCCCAACGCTCGGATCCCATCGTGGCATGAATTCGTTTACCTACATCCACGGAAGCAAACCCTTCTGTACCAGCTATGTCTACCTTATTGGTATTGGAACAGCCTTTCTGTTGCCGACTAAAATGAACGCCTTTGATGTTGTTTTCGTATTCGTATTCGATGGCAAAGTGGTCGTAGATATTGCCCCACTGTGATTCTGTGCGGGATTGCCGGCCGCCCGTACCCGTGGCTTGGATCGGCAAACGGTCGCCGAGTGCCCAGGACATCATGTCCAGGCTGTGAACCATCATCTCCACGATGTAATCTCCCGACAGCCAGTCGTAATAGTACCAGTTCCGCAATTGGTACTCCATCTCCGTCCAATTATCCTGCCGGGGTTTGTACCACAAACCCCCGCCATTCCGTGCGGTGAAAACCGAGGTCACTTCGCCGATTTCCCCATCCAAAATTCGATTGAACAGGGCGCGTTTGGGAAAATCATACCGAAAGGTAAATCCGGATACCACCGACAGGCCTTTCTCTTTGGCTTTCCTGGCCGAAGCCAAAACGCTGCGTACACCTGGAGCATCGACTGCTACGGGTTTTTCGCAAAATACGTGCTTACCAGCGTCTACGGCTGCTTTGAAATGCGCCGGACGGAAGGCAGGTGGCGTCGTAAGGATTACCACATCCACCCCTGCATCTAATACTTTCTGGTAGGCATCAAATCCTACAAACTTCTGTGCATTCCCGACTTTGACTTGTTCGGGATTTATCTTTTTCAGCGATTGGTAGGACTCTTCCAGGTAGTCGGAGAAAATATCTGCCATGCAGGTAAGTTCGGCGTCTTTATCCGCCTTCAGCGCTTGGGCAGCAGCTCCGGTGCCCCTTCCTCCACAACCGATAAGTCCCACTTTCAATGGTTCCCTACGGGCAGCATACCCTTGCCGAATGGAAAAACCCATGGGAAGCACGGCGCTGCCAATGACTGCCGTGCCCGTGGATTTAAGAAATGTTCGTCGGTGATTGTTTTTATTCTCCATAATTCACTACCTCTGTTATGTTGGCCTGTTGGCCCATATATTTTCAAAATCAAGCGTAAAATACGATATGTCTTTTCAAGTTCAAACAATTTTTCTACCAAAAGCCCGGGGAAAAGAGATAAAAATATTTGCGCTTGTTATCAAACGACAAAAAATAATATCTTTGAACAAATTGACAATAAGCCTTCATGCAAACTAATTCGCCGGCTATCGCCACTTCACTTTCGGATCTGATCGAAGCGCTCAAAGGAGAGGTATTGACAGACTCTTTTTCGCTGGGCATGTATGCCACAGATGCCAGTATTTACCAAATTTTTCCATTAGCGGTTGTTCTACCCAAAGACGAAAGCGATGTGAAAAAAGCCCTGGAATGGGCCAATAGCAATCAGGTCACCATTTTGCCCCGTGGCGGCGGCACCAGCCTCGCCGGCCAGACAGTCGGCAATTCGCTCGTGCTCGATTTTTCCAAATACATGGACCAGACCCTGGAAATCAACACCGAGGAACGATGGGTACGGGTGCAGCCTGGAAAGGTTCGGGATGTTCTAAACGACGAGTTGGCACCTCTTGGGCTCCATTTTGCCGTAGATCCAGCCACCTCCAGCCGGGCAAATGTTGGAGGAATGGTCGGTAATAATTCTTCGGGAACCAAGAGTATTCTCTACGGAAAAACTGTGGACCATGTACTGGAAGCAAAAGTATTGCTGGCAGACGGAACCGGTATGCATCTAAAAAATACAGATGCGGAAACCTATAGGCAAATAGCCCTAAAAGACAGCCGGGAAGGGGAAATCTACCGACGATTTAAGGAAATCATCAACAAGAACAGCGCCTTGATCGAACAAAAATTTCCAAAAGTCATGCGGCGGGTTGGAGGCTACAACCTGGACGAATTCATACATACCGAGGATTGGAACCTGGCAAAATTGATCACGGGAAGCGAAGGTACGCTGGCCACCACCCTGGAACTAAAACTCAACCTCGAACCGCTGCCTTCTTTTAAATCGGTTTGCGTGCTCCATTTTGCAGAGTTGTTGGATGCCGTTGGGGCGGTAACGAGCATTTTGCCGTACCAACCCTCTGCTGTAGAGATCTTGGATAAAATCGTGGTGGACCTAAGTCGCGAAAACCTCACCACCAAGCGGCATTGCCATTTTATCCAGGGAGATCCAGCTGCCATCCTGATCGTAGAATTTTACGGAGAAACCTTGTCGGACGTAATGGACCGACCCACCCAAATGATCAAGGAGTTACAGGAAAAGGGCCTGGGATATGCCTTCCCGTTGTTTCCTCAGGGGCCAGAATACGAAGACGTATGGGTGGTGCGAAAAAAAGGACTCGGCCTGATGCTGGGAATTAAAGGCAAGAAAAAGCCCCTACCCTTTATAGAGGATGCCGGAATCCCTACGCAGCACCTGCGGGAATACATTGATCGTACCCTACAGATCTGTAAAAAACACCAGACGGAAGTAGCCATGTATGCCCACGTAAGCGTGGGGGTTATCCATGTACGACCCATACTGGACCTGCGGGACCAAGCGGATATCGAGCGCCTGGAAGCCATCGCGGAGGACACCTTCCAATTGGTCATGGAATATGGAGGGTCCTGGAGTGGGGAGCACGGAGACGGCCTCGTTCGAAGCCCGTTTAACGAGCGCTTTTTTGGCACGGAACTGTACCAGGCCATGATTCAGGTCAAACGCCTCTTTGACCCGGAAAACCGCATGAACCCTGGGAAGATCGTAGAAGCGGAGCCCATGTCACGAAACCTTCGGTATGGGAATCGGTACCAGGATCAGGCCGTAGAGCCTGTCTTTCATTACCGATCCGAGCAGAGCTTTCAGGAATCGGTCCACATGTGCACCGGAGTAGGCGAATGCCGCAAGTTACTCGGTGGCACCATGTGCCCCAGTTTCAAGGCTACCCGGGACGAAGAGCATACCACGCGTGGTCGGGCCAATGCCCTGCGAATGGCCATGTCGGGCCAATTGGACGAAAAAGGGCTGCGCAGTGAACGCCTGCAGGAGACCCTGAGTTTGTGTCTGAGTTGCAAGGCCTGCAAATCCGAATGTCCCAGCAACGTGGACATGGCCAAAATGAAAAGCGATGTGATGCAATGGTATTACGACGCCAATGGCGCCAGCCTGCGGGACAAAATGATCCGGGATGCAGCCGGCATGGCCAGGCGCTTTTCCGGCAAACTGGCCAAACCGATTAATTTCCTGCAATCTTCTCGCTTGTTTCGGAAAAGCCTGGAAAAAATCGCCGGATTCGATAGCCGGCGAACGCTCCCTGCCTATGCCTCGGAATCATTTTCCAACTGGTTTGCGAAAAACGGCGGAAAGCAGAAAAAAACGGGGAAGAAAGTGGCCCTTTTTGCCGATACTTACCTGAACTACCACGAACCCTCCATTGGCAAGGCAGCGGTAAAATTACTCAACGATTGCGGATACGAAGTCGTGCTGGCCAACGTGGGCTGCTGCCAGCGACCCAAGATATCCCATGGTTTCTTGAGAGACGCAAAAACAGAAGGAAAACCAACCGTGGAAAAGCTACTCGCATTTATCGATCAGGGCCTTCCTGTGCTGGTGTGCGAACCGAGTTGTGCCTCCGCATTGAACGATGACTTTCCGGATTTATTCGATGAAAAAGAAGTAGCTGACAAACTAACCAAAAACGTACTAATGATTGATGTTTTCCTTGCCAGGGAAATGGAACGGGGAAATCTGAATGTTCGCTTTCGCAGCAAGGGAAAAGGGCTGCAGATTCACGGTCATTGCCACCAAAAAGCGCTGTATGGGACCCAAGCAATGAAAAAAACCCTGGGAGAACCGGCATCCTGCACCGAAATTCCTTCCGGATGCTGCGGCATGGCTGGCTCCTTTGGCTACGAGAAAGAACATTACGCCCTGTCTCAAAAAATCGGAGCCGAAGTTTTGTTTCCTGCCATCCAAAACGCCCCGGAGGGAAGCGAACTGGTCGCTTCCGGCTTTAGCTGCAGGCACCAGATTGATCACTTTACCGGAAAGCAGGCAAAACACTGGGTCGAATGCGTGGAAGTGATTCCCGAATAGGCGTTTGGCGCTGAACATTCCCTTTCCTACACCCAGGCGTAGCAATACCCGATTGGTGGCAGGAAGTGGGTTCGGCGGGACTCCATCCGCCTACCGCTACCCTGCCCGATAAAAAATCTACGCGAGGAAATGGCCGAAACCAGACGATTTATTTTATTTTTACCAGAATTACCCATTAAAAAATACACCAAATAATCCAACCTATACATGAATACAATCCCCCAGCACGCACCCCGAATCCTCTCCATCGATGCCTTGAGGGGATTTGATATGTTACTCATCGTATTCGCCGATCGCTTTTTTGCCTCCCTGCATCGGGGCGCAGATACCGCATTTACCGGATTTTTGGCCCGGCAATTTGAACATCCGGAATGGTTTGGTTCCACCTTTTACGATATCATCATGCCCTTGTTCCTGTTTGTAGTCGGGGCGGTCATACCTTTCTCCCTGTCCCAGCGCATGCAAGAGCAAAGCAGCAAAGGACAGCTGTACCGTAAATTGCTCAAGCGCTTCGTTATTCTTTTTATCCTGGGTTGGATCGTGCAAGGCAACCTGCTGGCCCTGGATGCGGGGCAGTTTAAGGTCTTTAGCAATACGCTACAGGCCATCGCTGTGGGCTATGTAATTTCTTGCCTGGCCTTTATTCACCTAAGCCGAAATGGCCGCTACCTGTTATTTGTTGGCTGCCTGGTTGCCTATGCACTGCTGCTCACACTTCCGCAGGTACCGGGCCTAGGCAGAAGCACACTGCTTCCCGATCAGAATTTTGCCCTTTATGTGGACCGCTTGGTGTTTGGACGCTTTGACGATGGACTGCAATACACCTGGTTGTTGTCCGGTTTGGGCTTTGCTGCTACGACCCTTTCCGGTTTGTTTGCCGGTGAATGGATTAAATCCGAAATGCCGCGAGAAAAAGTAGCTCGCTACCTGTTCGTAGCCGGATTGATC
Organism: Cyclobacterium xiamenense; assembly: GCF_900109255.1. Taxonomy (NCBI): domain Bacteria; kingdom Pseudomonadati; phylum Bacteroidota; class Cytophagia; order Cytophagales; family Cyclobacteriaceae; genus Cyclobacterium; species Cyclobacterium xiamenense. Next base: position 1,179,309 of record NZ_FNZH01000001.1, read on the forward strand.
GCTCTGAGTCTGGGACTGCTTTGGGGCATCTGGCATCCCATCGTAAAAAAGATCTGGACCAGCTCCTTTGTACTTGCCTCCTCGGGTGTTTGTTACCTGCTCCTGGCAGGCTTCTATTGGATTATCGACGTCAAGGGCAAAACAGGCTGGACCTTCCCGCTAAAAGTGATTGGCATGAATGCCATCACTGCCTATGTGCTTTCCCATGTCATTGATTTTCCGGCCATCGCCGATGATCTATTATTCGGTCTGGAGCAATACGGCGAAAGCTGGTACCCGGTGTGGACCAGTATCGGCGGTTTTGCGATTTTGTATACCTTGCTTTGGTACATGTATGTCAACAAAACCTTTGTCAAAGTATAAGCGGTACAGCTTTCAATAAATGACTTCCCATGCGTTTACCTTTGCTATATCTCCGAACTGCAATCGTACTTATTGGGCCATTTTGGCTGCTATTGCGCACCGAAACCGTCTTTTCCCAGACCGAAACGACGGCCACCGGGGTATTGGTTTCTCCGGTGGAACTGGCCGAAATCAAAGCCAAAGCCGATCAGGGACTGGAACCCTATCGGCAAAACCTGCAAGAATTCCTTTCTTTTATCGATAGCCTGATGGCGACTTCTTCGGAATGGCAAGACCTTTCAGGGGAAGTGATCGTTTACGAGCGGAGTTCGTCCAGTCCCATTCAGCTGAGTTCGATCGGGGCGAAACTGGTGTACGGTACCGCACTCGCCTGGCACCTCACGGGAGAAGAGAAATATGCCCAAAAATCCCGCTCCCTGATTTTGGACCTTACCGATACCTATGGGTACCGAAATGACGCCGAACCCAGGTTTCACTGGGGCGCACAGGGTATTCTGAATTTGGCTCGGGGGGGTACACCTTATATGTACGCAGCGGACCTGCTGGAACCCTGGTCGGGATGGAGCAGAGAGGACAAGCTAAGCTATCAGCGCTGGTTACGGGATGTCATGTACCCCAAGGTGGCTTGGGCAAGTCGCTGGAGAAAAAACAACTGGGGGGTAGCCGGTTCGTTTTCGGCTGCACTTATCGCCTGGTACCTGATGGAGCATCCGCATTGGAAGCTGGAGGAAATAAGCCCCAAGCCGCGAACGTTAAGTCCTGGCGAGGCCTTTGACGCGCACAATCGGTACCAAATCGGGCGATTGCTCACCACGGACGAATGGAAAATGGATGGAAAAGTAGCGCTGTGGGGAATTCTGCCGAATGGAGCCATTCCAGAAGAAATCCGGCGTGGGGACGATCCGATCGATGGCGACCACCTGGCCACTGATGGAAGTGGTACCCACTATACCATGACATTTATCGAACACCTTACGGCACATGCCGCCTTTCTTCATCGACAGGGCGACAATCGCTTATTCGACCACGTAGCGGCAGATGGCTCCGGTTCGCTCCTGCAGGCCTACTTGTTTGTCATCGATAATCCGATAAGATCTCACTGTTTCACCCCGAATCGAATAAACGCCCTGTATCTGGCCTACGATTATTACCGGCACCCGGCCATGTTAAACGCGCTTGATACCTGTGGCCCCGGCAATATCTCCGGACAGCGCCTGGCTCTCTTTGCAAAACTCACCCGGCCCGTGGTGCACAAGTAAAACCTGGATCCGGATAGCAGAAAGTAGATAAATCCAATGTACTTTTACTAATGGTTCGTATCGTTTAGCTCCAAATCCCCATGAAAAACCAGCGGAAAATCGATCGTTGCCTGAATTGTGGCCGAAGTCTGCCAGACTTTGAAAACTATTGCCCCGACTGCGGTCAGGAAAACAAGGACCAAAAGGTACCGGTAGGGGTGTTTTTGGAAGAACTGATTACAAGTCTCTTTAGTTTTGACGGAAAATTCATTCGCACACTTGGGGTTTTTCTTTTCAAGCCGGGTACGTTGACCCGTTCATTCAACTCCGGCCAACGAAAAAAATACACCCACCCGATTCGTCTGTACCTGATCTTTTCCCTTTTTTACTTCTTCATTATCGGTTTTATCATCCCAAAGGACATGGTGGATCGTATTCTCACCTCTCGGGAGATTTCGGCATCCGAAGAAATCCAGCAGGAAATTGAAGATAAAATTTCCGAATCGGAACGGGAAGAATTGACGAAGCTCCAACAGGCCGTAATAAAGGAAATTCCAAACACAAACCCGGATCATTCCGACAGTGTAGCCAACACGCTTTCATGGAAAGAACTTCGGTTTTTATCCATTGACCCGGAGGTAAGCGTAGAAACCTTTTCGGACACCCTGGAAAAAAGCGCCTACGCCTTTGATTTGGGATTCAGTGCCGAAAAACGGCGGGCTTTCATCGCCAATTCCAACCTGTTTGTTTCCCAGTCGGTAAAAAACCTACCATTGATGATGCTGGTTCTTCTGCCAATCTTTGCACTTTTTGTACATGTTTTGTACAGCAAGCGGCAGCATTTTTACATCGAAAACCTAATTTTGGGATTTCACCTGCATGCCTTTGCCTATGCGTTATACGGATTGGTCATTCTTATTAATCATACTTTCAGTATTCAAAACAATTGGCTTGCGGAAATCGCCTTTGTCCTGGTAACGACGTATGCCTACGTCGCGATCCTACGTCTATTCAAACAACACTGGTTTCGAACCCTAATCAAATTTTGGGTATTGGGGATCGGTTATTTCTTGGTACTGCTTGCCGGAATGGGGCTTGAGCTGTATCTTTCCTTACTTTTGCTCTGATGCAGCCATTATTTCTGCTTGTATGTGGATAAAAGCGCACAAAGGGGGTAGTTGCAGGCACCGATACGGTATTTGGGATCAAAGAATCCGGCCATTGCCATGGTTTCGTAGGATTTTTTCGGGTCATATGCCACGCCAGGTTGGTATTTTTCTAATCCGGCAGCCGCCCGCTCCCGATCTAATTTCACCTTGGTATTATTCCACTGCCGGTAAACTTCCTTCCCTTTGGCATAGGGGATGACATAGTCCAGCGAACGGGCAACGGAAGCTCCCGATGGAGTTTCAAAATGAAAAAAGGCTCTTCCTGTCCCTGGGGTTTCTTTTTCAAGGGAAATGAAAAATTGTAAAAGTGGCTTTAAGCCACTTACATGGTAACTAAGTGCGTCCCGCTGGCGAATATCTACGCTTGTCCCGTCCGAAAAAAGGGCCTTTTCCAGGTAATGACGGGTCCGGGCCTCCGCCCAGGCAAGCAGCGTTTCGTCTTCGACCAGGATTCCAATGGTACCTACCAGATTGATACGCTTGGTTTCCCAGTTGTTTAACGGCACCCGATCGTTATCGATTTCGGCATCAGCGATCGCTTTCAGCCATTTCTCCAAAACAACTTTTTCTTGTGGGTTTAGGTGAGGTTTTAGAAAAAAATAGGAATAGACAACGGGGAGCAATTTGTTTTCATTAATAGGGTTGCCAGAGGCCGTAAGGGTTTTAGCCCAGCTAAGGCTGAAATCCCGCATTTTCTCGAAACTATGTTCGTCCGCAAACAGGGCATAATGCCAGTAAAAAAGCGCCATTTTGTCCATGTCTTCCAAATGCCCTAAGGTCTCCACTCGGGCGGGGTTATTGTCCAGCAGTCCCTCGTAGCGAATCTCGGCAGTTGGGTTGGGATTGTCCAGCCGGATTGCCGACCATTCCTGTTCCAACTGATGTTGAAGCCCTGCTAACTCCCCGGCTTGTGCCAATTCTCGGATGGCTGCCGGATGGACAAGGGTACTAAATTCGGTGGAAATACCGCTAAGGGGAAACCAGCCAGGTGTAAATAAAAGAAGCAAAATCAAGGTCATGGTATGAATATACAGGTTTCGGAAACAATTTATCCATAGCGTTGCAGAAAATCTTTCTTGTAGCTCATCGGGGTCATCTTCATCTTTTCCTTAAATTGTTTGTTGAAATTGGACAGCGTATGAAAGCCACATTCGTAGCTGATCTCACTGATATTGATGTTTTCCCGCTGCAGCAATTTGCAGGCATGCCCGATACGAACCTCCGACAAAAAGTCGGAAAAGGACTTGTTCATTCGGGATTTAAAATACCTGGAAAACGAACTGCTACTCATATTGATTAGCCCAGCTACCTCTTCCAGTTTTACCGGGCGTTGAAAATGATCCATGACAAAAGCATATACGGTACTCATTCGGTCCTTTTCTGATTCTTTGTTGGTGTTCATGTACCCTGCCCGTACGATAGGCTGCACCTCAGTAGAGCGGGCTATGCGTAGCAAAATCTCCAACAGCCCAATAATCCGGTCCAATCCGTCCTTTTGTACCAGAGAAGCAAGCAAAGGTCTGAGTTCCTCATTGGTCGCTCCTAAAATTTCAAGGCCCATGCCCGCTTTTTCGAGGAGTACACGTAATTCTCCAAATTCTTCCTTCTGCATCAGTTCCTTCCCAATAAAATTTTCCGGAAAGTAAACGACGATTCCTTCGGTCAGCAGGTCGCTTCCTTTCTCAAAATATTCCTGGTCATTCCGCCAGAGATGCGGCAGGTTTGGACCGGTAAACACCAGATCGTTTTCTTTAAAAACCCGCATGTCATCTCCGACAAAGCGTGTACCTCGCCCCTGTCTAACCCAAAATAGCTGGTATTCCGGATGAAAGTGCCAGTTTTTGTCAAAATTGGGTGCTACCAGCTCCCTGACCACAAAGGCGTTTTGTTCCGGAATGCGGGATTTTTGAAACGGCTTTTTCAATGAGTAATAAATTTATGCGCGTATTTTGGCTAAACTACAATAAAAATGACAAAAAACAGTAGGAATTAGGTAAAAAACAGTAAGAAATACACTTGTAAATTCCCCATATTCGTACTGTGAAAATACCAAACAATAGCACCCAAACACGAATTACCATGAAACATTGTGGGTTAATCGCCATTGCCATCCTTTTCTGGATGGGCTGCGGCAACAAATCAACGGAAATTAGCCTTTCCGATGGCCCGAGACGGGCAGAGATCCTTTTCCTTGGGCACGAAAGCACCCATCACAATTCCGAAAAGTTAATGCCGATGCTCGCCAGGCATTTGTTTCAAAAGGGCATCAACCTGACCTATACGGCCGATCCCGAAGACCTAAACGCAGAAAATCTCCGCCTGTACGATGGGCTGATGATCTACGCCAATCACGACGAAATCACCGCCGATCAGGAAAAAGCGTTAAAAAACTATGTGGAAGGCGGCAAGGCCCTCATTCCTATTCACAGCGCTTCCTTTTGTTTCCGGAATTCGGATTGGTTTGTCGAAACCGTTGGGGGACAGTTTTCGTCCCACGGTACCGGGGACTTTACCGCTACGATTGTCGATGCCACGCACCCGGTAATGGAGGGAATCGAAGAATTTGAAACCTGGGACGAAACGTATGTTCATGCCCAACTGAACGAAGACATGACCGTGCTTATGGAGCGTGTGGATGGAGAGCACCGGGAACCGTACACCTGGGTACGTGAACAGGGAAAGGGCCGGATATTCTACACTGCCTATGGCCACGACGAACGTACCTGGAGCCAGCCGCAATTTCAGGATTTGGTGGCAAATGGGGTCCTATGGGCTATCGGCGATAACGTTGCGGCCCAGGTTGCGGCCTACGACATTCCGCAACCCGTGTTTGAAGATGCGGAAATTCCAAACTACGAAAACAGAGACCCTGCCCCCCGCTACCAGCTACCCCTATCCCCCGAGGAATCCATGAAGTTGGTACAGGTTCCGGTGGGCTTTGAATTGCAACTATTCGCTTCCGAGCCGGATATCATCAATCCGATGGCCATGTGCTGGGATGAAAAGGGCCGGCTGTATGTGATTGAAACCACCGACTACCCCAACGAGGTTCGAAAAGAGGGTGGCAACGACAAAATCAAAATGCTGGAAGATACGGACGGAGACGGCAAAGCCGATAAGGTTACCATTTTTGCCGATGGGTTAAACATTCCGACCAGCCTTGTCGCGGTAAATGGTGGTATTTTGATTTCCATGGCACCCGATTTCGTCTTTTTAAAAGATACAGACGGGGACGGCAAAGCGGATGTAAAAGAAACCCTGATCACTGGCTGGGGAAAAAGCGACACCCATGCGGGCCCATCCAATCTTCGGTATGGATTTGATAACAAATTATGGGGTGTATTGGGCTATTCCGGATTCCGCGGAGAAGTTGATGGCACTTCCTTTTCCTTTGGACAGGGTGTGTACCGTTTTGACCCCGATGGTACCGATTTTGAGTTTCTTGGAAATACCAGCAACAATACCTGGGGGTTGGGCTTCAGTGAGGAATTCAACGTGTTTATCTCCACCGCAAACGGGCAACACAGTGCCTACCTGGCCATGCCGCGCGAATACGTACGCAGACCGGTTCACGGGGGTTCTGTCAACGCCGTCCATGGTATCGACAGTCATTACGACATGCCCCACCTAACGCCCTTTCTACGACAGGTGGATTGGCACGGTGGGTACACGGCCGCTGCAGGCCATCATTTGTATACCGCGCGAAACTTCCCCAAATCCTATTGGAACCGAGTGGCCTTTGTAGCGGAACCTACCGGAAGGGTGCTCCACAATGCCATCATTGAAAAAGAGGGTTCCGGATTTCGGGAAAAAAACGGCTTTAATATATTGGCTAGTTCGGACGAATGGTTTTCACCGGTCCATGCAGAAGTGGGGCCGGATGGCGCCCTTTGGATTGCCGATTGGTACAATTTTATCATTCAGCACAATCCCACACCCAAGGGATTTGAAAATGGAGAAGGGAATGCCTACATCAATCCGCTGCGTGACGCCAAACACGGGAGAATCTACCGGATGGTGTACAAGGGCTCGGATTCGTACGAGGTGATGAACATCGATTCCGACCGGAATGCGGACCTGATAGCCGGACTGAAAAGTGATAACATGTTTTGGCGCATGACGGCACAGCGCCTAATCGTTGAAAACCAGAAGACGGATTTGATACCAGAACTTTTGAAACTGGTCGACGATCCTTCCGTTGACGAAATCGGTCTGAATAGTCCGGCGGTGCATGCCCTGTGGGCACTGCATGGGATTGGTGCGCTGGATGGCTCCAACCAATCGGTAAACGAGGTAGTAGCCAGGGCTTTGAAACACCCGGCAGCTGGCGTCCGAAAAAACGCCTTGCAGGTATTACCGCGCAATTCGGCTAGTTTGGAAGCGGTACTCGCCACCGATGTACTGAAGGACCCGGATTTGAACACCCGTAAAACCGCATTTTTGGCACTGGCCGATATGCCCAGTTCAGAAACGGCGTCAAACCTACTGCTGACCTCGGCTGACGCGGCCGACAATGGAGCGGACCCTTACCTGCCACAGGCGATTTTCGCCTCGGTGCTTTCGCACCCGCAGTCCTTTGAAAATCTTTCGGCAAGCTTGCTGGACCCCAACAAGCCGGATTCCCTGCTTTCCCTGCGCGAGCGGGTGTCCAAAAGCCTGGTGTCGGAACAATACAGCCTGGACCGACGGGCAGGCATCCCCTACCCTCCGGAAGTTGTGGGAAAAGAGCTACACCTGCAAGCGACGCTTAGTAAAGCGGATGAACCCCTGGAAGGAATTATCGTGGCTCAGGGAAACAGCACCAATGGTTACAGCCTGTATATTCAAAACAACCGCATAAATTGGCTGGTCCGCCAAGATGGGAAAAGCTATCAGGTAAGTAGCGGGACCGGTCTCCCCGCTCAACAATTTGTGCTCAACGCCAGCCTCCTGCAGGATGGAGCGATGGTCCTGAGCATCGATGACCGTCAAGTGGGCACGGCAAAGGCAGCCGGACTATTTGATCAGGAACTGGAACCAAATCGTGTTCGTATCGGTCATGATAACATGGGCTCCGATCAGGTAGGTACCTATCCGGACCGCTTTTATTTCCGGGGAAGGATGAACAGCCGGGCATCTCATCTAAACCTAAAAATTCCTGCCGAAAATACAGGTACAAGCGGGTCGATGGCTTCTTCAGAAAGCTCAACCCAGGGAACCGCAGGTGCGGTGACCATAAAAATGGGAGTAATCCAGCACGAAATGAAATTTGATAAGCCCAGTTTTACCGTGAAGGCCGGACAGCAGGTGACCATTGATTTCGCCAACGACGACTTCATGCAACACAACCTGCTGATCGGAAAGGCAGGCAGCCTGGAGACCATCGGAAAAGCAGCCGATGAATTGGCGCGCGATCCCAATGGCGTTACGATGAATTTTGTTCCCAAAATTCCGGAAGTACTCGCTTCCACCCCTTTGGTAAACCCGGAAACCAGCGAAAGTCTGGTATTCACGGCTCCCAATGAACCCGGTGAATATCCGTATCTCTGTACGGTTCCTGGACACTGGCGAATCATGAATGGCATCATGATCGTAGAATAAGGATTTTTCATTAATCGAGACACAATGGCGTTAGATATTAAACTGGGAGTCAGTACCTGGCTGTGGACGTCTCCGTTCCAGACAGAGACGATCTCCCTTTTTCCAAAAATCAAACAAATGGGCTACGATGCGGTGGAGATTCCCGTGGAAGACCCTTCGGTAATCGATGGCAAAACGGTAAAGCAGGCACTGGAAGACAACGGATTGCATCCCATTGTATGCGGCGCCTTTGGCCCAAGCAGGGATTTGACCCACGAGGATCCTTCCTACCACCAAACGAGTCTGGATTACATCCAACAATGCCTGGACTTGAGCGTGGAAGTAGGTGCCGAATTTGTTGCAGGACCCATGTATTCCTCCGTTGGAAAGGCCCGCTTGGTCTCTCCCGAACAAAAAAAGGTAGAATGGGACAGGGCGGTATCCAATCTCTACAAGGTGTGCGTGATGGCAGAAAAAGCCGGTCAGAAAATAGCATTGGAGGCCCTTAACCGGTTTGAAACCGATTTGATCAATACCACGGAAGAACTCATGCGGCTGATTGGCGACATCAACCACCCGGCTGCACGGGTGCTGCTGGACGGTTTTCACATGAACATCGAGGAGCCAAATATCGAAAAGGCCATTTTGCAGGCTGGCGATAAGCTGCTCCACGTGCAAGTATCGGAGAACTACCGGGGAACCCCCGGCACCGGTCAAACCCGCTGGGAAGATTACAAACGAGGACTGGAGAAAGTAAACTACAGGGGGACCATTACGATCGAAAGTTTTACTCCGGAGATCAAAGAATTAGCTGGCGCGGTTTGCATCTGGAAGCCGCTGGCAAGCAGCCAGGATGCCTTTGCCTCTGATGGATTCCGTTTCCTGAGGGAATGGGCCAGCTCCTAAAATATTCCAATTGCATCACCATAAATTTTACCTATTATGACCCATAAAAAACTCAATATCGCCATCATCGGGCTTGGATTTGGCGCAGAATTTATCCCCATCTACCAGAAACACCCCGGGGCCAATATGTATGCCATCTGTCAGCGAAACGAAGCAAAACTCAACGAAATCGGCAATGCATTCGGCATCGAAAAACGGTATACCGATTACGATGAATTGCTAAAGGATCCGGACATTGATGCCGTCCATATCAACACGCCCATTCAGGCACACGCCGAGCAATCCCTCAAAGCATTGCGGGCCGGAAAGCACGTAGCCTGCACCGTGCCCATGGCTACCACGGTCGAAGAATGCCGGCAAATTGTAGAGGAAACGGAGAAATCCGGCCTGACCTACATGATGATGGAGACGGTTATCTATAGCCGGGAATTTCTTTTTGTCAAGGAAATGTACGAAAAAGGCGAAATGGGCAAGTTGCAATTTCTTCGGGCCAGTCATCAGCAGGAAATGGCCGGGTGGCCTGGGTATTGGGAAGGCTTACCCCCCATGCATTACGCCACGCACTGCGTAGGTCCCGTTTTGGCGCTGGCTAAAGGGCAAGCAGAATACGTATCCTGCTTTGGTTCGGGCAGAATTGACGAAAACCTAATCGAAAAATACGGTTCGCCCTTCGCCATCGAAACCTGCCATATCAAACTGAAAGATTCCGATCTGTCCGCTGAGGTTACCCGCTCACTGTTCAACACAGCCCGGCAATACCGGGAAAGCTTTGACGCGTACGGTTCGGAGAAATCCTTCGAATGGACGCTGATTGAACACGAGGATCCCGTCGTTCATACCGGTGAAAAGCCAGAACGAGTGAAAGTACCGGACTATGCCCACTTACTACCGGAAGAAATTTCCTCCTTCACGACCGCGGGCGTATACGACTCGGACGATAACCAACACCTATCCTTTATTCAAGGTGCAGGTCATGGTGGTTCGCACCCGCATTTGGTTCACGAATTTGTCACCGCATTGCAGGAAGGACGGGCACCTTATCCCGATGCCCGCCAATCGGCAAACATCACGTGCGTGGGGATTTTGGCGCACGAATCCGCCATGAAAGGCGGCGCCATCATCCCGCTCCCTCCATTTACGTTCAACGGCTAGGTGGAGAAAAGCTATTTCCTTTCCTAACCAACCCTCAACCCGGAATACTTGAATTCCGGGTTTTTTTTGTGCATAAAAGCGCGGCTCACTACAAGCCGGCCGCGGCGTATAAAATCTCAACAGGGTGCCGTGCTTTTTTGCCCGTACCATCGGAAATCTGATGCCGGCAACTTGTACCGGGCGCAGCGATCAATGCGTCTGCTTCCACAGCGCGGACAGCAGGAAACAATACCATCTCGCCAATCTGCATGCTCAGCGAGTAATGCTCTTTTTCATAGCCAAAAGATCCTGCCATCCCACAACAACCGGAAGGAATCACCTGAACCCGGTAGTTTTTAGGTAATTCAAGCAGCTTCTTCGTATAATTCACCGAAGAAAGGGCTTTTTGATGGCAATGCCCGTGCAGGTGGACGATTTTGGCTTCCGAGGTAAAGGCATCGGGACCGATATTTCCAGCAATAATTTCTTTCGCCAAAAACTCATCGATCATTTCGCAATGAAATTTAAGCGATTTGGCTTTTTCCCGAAGGCTTTTGTTCACCAGACGAGGGTATTCGTCCCTAAAGCTCAGAATGGCCGATGGTTCCAAACCAATCAAGGGGCTGTCTGCATTTACCAGGTCAGCAAACAAGGCAACGTTTGCTTCGGCCATTTTTTGTGCATAATCCAACAGGCCTTTGGAGATGGCCCCTCTCCCACTTTCCGCATGATCTACCATCTTCACCTCGTAGCCCAGGTGGCGCAATAACGTGATGGCTTTGATGCCGATCTCGGTGTCGTTGTGATTGGTAAATTCGTCGAAGAAAAAATACAGCGATTTGATGATGGGTCTGCCTGAAAGCGTTCGGTACTCCTTTTTGTACCAACTTTTAAGGGACTGCTTGCTGATTGTCGGTAAGGTTCGTTGCGGGGCTACGCCCAAAAACTTTTTCAATCCACCTCCAAATGCAGCGTTTGTAAGAAAAAAATTCGATATATCCGGAACCATACTTCCCAGACCATTTAGTTTGTTGATATACGCAAATGCCCTGGACCGTAACGGCACCCCATTGGTCTTGTGGTATTGGTACTGAAATTCTGCTTTCATCGTGGACATGTCCACGTTGGAGGGGCATTCGGAGGTACAGCCTTTGCAGGAAAGGCAAAGATCCATCACCTCTTTGATTTCCGGATGATCGAAAGGATTTTCCTTTCGGCTATTGGTCAGAAATTCCCGCAAGGTATTGGCCCGTCCGCGGGTGGTATCTTTTTCGTAGCGGGTGGCCTGATAACTGGGACACATGGTACCTCCACCGGAATTTGGCAGTTTGCGGCAATCCCCCGATCCATTGCATTTTTCGGCCATGCGCAAAATGCCTCCTACATTGCTAAAGTCAAATTTTGTCGGAAACTCCGGGGTTACCATTTCCGGTTCGTAGCGAAGGGAAGTATTCATCGGCGGTGCATCCACAATCTTTCCAGGGTTGAATATTCCGTTGGGGTCCCAGGTAGCTTTCAATCGCTTAAATAGATCGTAGTTTTCCTGACCGACCATCATGGGAATAAAGGCAGCCCTCACCCGGCCGTCACCGTGTTCCCCGCTCAGGGATCCCTTGTATTTTTTTACCAGCTTGGCACTGGCTTCGCTAATCCGGTAAAATTCCTCCACATCCCTGGCCTTTTTCAGATCCAGGATGGGGCGCAAGTGGATTTCGCCGGCGCCAGCGTGGGCATAATAAACCGGTTCCTGCCCAAATTCCTTGATTATTTCGGCGAACTCGTCAATATAGTCTGCCAGATCTTCTATCGCCACAGCGGTATCTTCGATGCAGGCTACGGCTTTTTTGTCACCGGGAATGTTGGCAAGCAGCCCCAAGCCCGCACTGCGCAACTGCCAGGCACTGTTGGTCCGATCCGGGCCAATGACTGGAAAAGAATAGCCTAAACCGGCGTTTTTTAAGGCGTCCACAAAAACCAATCCTTGTGTTTTGGCCTCTTCGATGGTTTTTCCCCGAAATTCCACCATGAGAATGGCTTTGGGGTCTCCCTCGACAAAATCCCGGTTTCGACTTTGTTCGACATTTTCCTTGGTACAGTCCAGGATGATTTTATCCATCAGCTCTACTGCGGTGGGTGCATGCTTCATGGCCACCTGCGCTGCCTTCATGCTGTCGTGGATGCTATCAAAATGCGCTGCCACTACGATATCAAAGGGATCAGGTAGTGGATCCAGGTGGATTTTTATCTCCGTGGTGATGGCCAGGGTACCCTCCGACCCGCAAAGCAATTTACAAAAATCGAATGGATTTTGGGATTCCGAAAACAGCTGGGATTCCAGCAAATAATCGAGGGCATATCCCGTATTTCGGCGGTGTATGGCCGCCTTGGGGAAATGCTCCCGAATGTTTTGTTGTACTTCCGGCTTGCTAAGCTCTTCCCGTATGTGGCGGTAGAGTGCTCCTTCCAGGTTATCTTGCTTGCAATTTAATTCGAAATCCGCAGGGCTCATGGATTTAAATACCGCCTCCGTCCCATCGCTCAACAGGACCTTAAGTTCGAGCACGTGTTCCCGGGTACTTCCGTAGACGATGGAGGTGGTTCCGCAGCTGTTATTCCCCACCATTCCACCGATCATGGCCCGGGTAGCCGTACTGGTAATGGGACTAAAAAAATACCCGTGTTCTTTGAGGTAGTTGTTCAATTCATTACGGACGACTCCGGGTTGTACGCGAACCCATCCCTCCTGCTTGTTAAACTCGATGGTTTTATTCATGTATTTGGAGACGTCCACCACAATGCCCTCACCCACGCATTGACCAGCCAGAGAGGTACCGGCGGTACGCGGAATCAGGGAGGTACCGTTTTCTGTCGCAAAACGGATCAGTTTTTTCAGATCACTGCATGTTTTTGGCAAAGCTACTGCCAGCGGCAAGGATCGGTAGACCGAGGCATCCGTGGCATACAAGGTTTTCATCAAGCTGTCAAAATGCAGTTCCCCATCCAGCTCCTTGCCCAATTGGCGCAGAAGCGGGGCAAATTCCGTTGTCGTTTTACTCATGGCCCAAAAATAGGACAGTTAACAATAGGAATGAACAGCTACCCGGGATTTTTATTTCACGAGTGATGAGGCCAGAACCAATTATGGTGGTTATTTTTGAGAAACGAAGCCAACGACGAATTACACCCCATTTCAGATGCTGCTACGGGCACCATTGACCCAAGATCATATCGACTACCTGCGAAAAAGAGGATTTCTGCATCCGGATGAATCGGTGCGCTCCAGCGGAAAAGCTGGGGAAGGAAACATGAACGTCACCCTGGCGGTTGCGACCGACAAGCGAACCATTATTCTAAAGCAATCCCGACCGTTTGTGGCCAAATATCCGCAGGTGCCGGCCCCTCCGGAGCGAACGGGCATCGAATATCAGTATTACCAATGTCTGGCAAGCCAGACAGATTTAGCCGGCTATTCTCCACGAATCATCGCATTTGATCCGGATTCCTGGCTTCTCGCCATGGAGTTTGTGGAGCAAGGAGCAGATTACCTGAAAATCTACCAACAGCCCGATCAATTCACCGAAGCCCTGGCCGAAGATTTGCTGAATTACCTTAAAGCACTACACCAACTCGAAGTAAAGGCTTTTCCGGAAAACCAGGCCATGCGCGCATTAAATCACCAACACATTTTTGTGCTTCCCTTTCAGGAGGAAAATGGTTTCGATTTGGATGGCATTCAACCCGGCCTGCAGCCATTATCCCGGATGATAAAAACAGACCCGGCGTTGATCGCAAAAGTAATGCAATTGGGCGAGCGGTACCTTTCCCCAGGAAGACAATTGATACACGGCGACTTTTATCCGGGTAGCTGGCTTTCCAGCCCTGGGGGATTGAAAATCATTGATACCGAATTTGCCTTTTTGGGAGATCCCGAGTTTGACCTGGCGGTAATGCTGGCTCATTTGCACCTTGCCCGAGTACCGGAAAACCGTCTCAAGAGTCTTCTGGAGTCGTATCCCTTGGATGAAGCCCTGCTGGCCGCTTTTACCGGAATAGAAATTCTCCGCAGACTCTTTGGACTGGCACAGTTACCGCTGGACTTATCCCTGGAAGAAAAAGAAATATACGCCCATCATGCCATCCAACTGATCCTTCATGACGCATTTTAATCGGTTACTATTCTTTCTCTTGATCTTATCAATGCAGGCCTGCTCTTCGGATCCCACAGAACATCAAACGGATCAATCTGAAGGCTCCCCCTTGCCCTTACCCCTCAGTAAAGATGAACTGGCAAATAAAGTAAAAGGAATGCTGGTGGGTAGCGCCATTGGTGACGCCATGGGCGCCCCCACAGAGATGTGGGACCGGGAGTCCATCGATCGGACCTATGGCTGGGTAGACGATCTGGATTCCATGGTACGGGAAGTCTCCCCGGAAGGAACCTGGAAAGTCAATCTACCCGCCGGAGGGACCACCGACGATACCCGTTGGAAAAAGCTCGTATTCGAATACCTGGAGACGCAACCTACACGGGAACTGGACCCCACGGCATTTTCACGACACATCGTCCGGGAGTACGAAGCCTATTTTTCGGATTTTCAAACACTTAGGCCGGAACAAACCGAAGCCCTGGAATACGCTAACCTGCGGGTTTTGTGGCTGCAGGAGTGGTACAAGGTATCTAAACCGATCCTGAACGAAGACCTGATGGGCTACCAGCAAGCACTGGGCAAATTTTATGGGGGAGAAATGGTCTGTGCCGGTCTGTTGTACGCGCCGGCGATCGGCCTTCGCTATCCAGGTCAGCCCGAGATGGCCTATGAACAGGCCTATCGGTTGAGTTTGTACGATATTGGCTATGCCAAGGATATCAGTGCCTTATCGGCGGCCATGACGGCAGCGGCCATGACTGCCAATGGCGACAAAACAAAATTATTGGACGTGCTGCGATCGGTGGATCCGGAATCCTTTTTCAAAAGCCGACTGGTAGGTCGCAGTAGCTACCGGGCCCTTGAGATTGCGCGGGAAATAGCCGAAACCGTACAGGGAGCCTCGATTCCGGAAAAAAACCTCCCAGGTACCGCATCCGCTAAAAAAAGCGCCATGAAGCAGGCTTTTGTCTTATTGGACAAGCACCTGCAAGACATGCCCTTCCATGCCGGAGAAATTCACTTGCAGGTACTAACCGCGATGTTGGTTGCCGATTTTGACTTTCGGGACAGCCTCACCTTCCTGGTCAATTATGGGCGGGACAACGATACCACGGCGGCGATTCTGGGAGGAATTTTGGGAGCTTTTCATGGGTACGAAAACCTTCCGGATGCGATGAAAACGCAGGTGGTTGACGTGAACAAAAACCTACTCGATATCGACCTGCATGCCTTGGCCGAAACCCAAACCAACCATATCCTTTCCCAATATGCCGCACCAAAATAGGCTTTCGTATAGAATTTTCCGAATCGTACCCCCGGGACTACAAGCGCCATACGCCGGACTGGCATCTCAGAAAGAAAGCCGTTCCTGGCTGAGAACCTGGCGGGCGTTCAGGGAGAAGCAGACTGCTTTTGCTAACGCTCATTACCACGGAAAATCAAGAACGCGTAACGTGGCACTATGGACGAATCCTAACCGGCATTGGCCTTGGCGAATCGCATGAACTAACAAAAAGTACGGCAAAAAATTTGAGGCTATAGCCGTGAAATTGTTCCACATTACTTTTTAAAATTTTCTTATTTTTTAAATTATTTAGTAATATATTTTGTTATTATCATATAAGAAACACCAATCATTCTAAAAAGGACAAAAATCATTAGTATGCCCTTACCTCTTAAATTCGTCGATAAAACCAATTCAGGCTTTTTTACAACCGTAAAAGAACGCGTAAACGATTATTTCCAGTCCAATGGACTGACAAAACAAGCAAATGGGGCCATGGTGCTGAAAACCATCATCTACCTGGTCTCTTTTGTGTTGCTATACCTGGCCATTTTACTGGAAGTATTTCCTTCCTGGGTATCCCTTTTGCTTGCTATCGCCCTTGGCATGAACATGGCTTTTATTGGCTTTAATATTTGTCACGATGCACTTCACGGTTCTTATTCATCCAAGCCATGGATCAATAATGCACTTGGTTTTATTTTTAATATCATCGGTGCCAACGTGTATATTTGGAAAATCACTCACAATAAAATCCACCATACCTACACCAATATTGTAGGGCACGACGGCGACCTGGAGATAGCGCCCGGGGTTGTACGGGTTTCAGAAAAGGAAAAACATCACCCGATCCATCGCTATCAACACATTTATGCTTTTTTCTTGTATTCGCTAGCCTCGGTGTCCTGGTTTTTTAAAAAAGACTACAAAAAGTTCTTCCAGAAGAAAATTGGCCAACATGAAAGCAACCATCCGAGAATAGAATATGTCAAGCTGTTTTCGTACAAACTGATGTACTATAGCCTTTTCATCATCCTACCCTTGCTGGTAATGAGCATTACCTGGTGGCAATTCCTAATCGGCTTTTTGGCGCTTAATCTGGCTATGGGGTTGGTTATCGGCCTGGTATTTCAACTAGCGCATCTAGTGGAACAAACCTCTCTACCAGATCCTGAAAAAAATGAAAATATAGAAGAAGCCTGGGCCGAGCATCAGCTGAAAACTACCGCTAACTTTGCAAGAGATAGTCGGTTGACCACCTTTTTATGTGGTGGTCTGAACCTACAAGTGGAGCATCACCTTTTCCCAAAAATCTGTCATATCCATTACCCGCAAATCTCGGAAATCGTTAAAAACACTTCTTTGGAATTCGGATTGCCCTACCACGAAAATACAAGCTTCGCATCAGCCCTCAAATCGCATTACAACTTTCTGAAAAAGGCGGGAAAAAAACAGCTGGCTTAGATAGATTCGGGTTATATACAGCAGTAATACATAATGGAGTGCATGCCGCTTCCCTAAGGTGGGGTCAATCATTTTCACTACACTATTTGCCAGTCTCCCGTAGCCTACTTATATTCGGAAGAAGTAAGTATACCATCGGATAAACCCAAATGGAAAGCAACCTGATAACCGCTGTCTTTTTACCTATTGCCTTAGCTTTTATTATGCTGGGTATGGGACTAAGCTTATCTACTAGCGATTTTAAAAACATTTTCACCTATCCCAGAGCCATGGTTCTGGGCCTTTTTTGCCAGTTGGTACTATTGCCCGTACTGGGGTTTTCTTTGGTCTTGAGTTTCGGATTGGAAGGAACGATGGCCGTAGGAATTATGATAATCGCTTGCTGCCCAGGCGGCCCTACTTCGAATCTAATTACTCATCTGAGTAAAGGCGATACCGCTTTGTCCATTAGCCTGACGGCTATGAGTTCCATCATTACCGTCTTTACCATTCCCTTATTAGTCAATCTTTCCATTACATATTTTGGCGAAGCTGGCAGCGTATCTCTTCCATTTATACCTTCCGTGCTCCGAATTACGGGGGTAACGTTGGTTCCGGTAGCCATTGGTATGTGGCTTAAAAATCGCTTCCCTAGTTTAACCCAAAAGGCGGATCGTCCGGTTCGGGTCGCTTCCATTGTGTTTTTCGTTCTTGTCGTAGGAGGAGCAATCCTAAATGAAAAAGACCAAATACGGGAGTTCTTCGCCCAGGCTGGTCCGGTAACCTTGCTTTTGAATATACTTACATTTGGGTTATCGCTGCTTTTGGCTAGGCTATTGGCACTTCCCCCCCGACAACAAGTAGCCATTAGCATCGAATCCGGTATACAGAATGGCACGCTGGGTATCATGATTGCAGCTACCTTATTGCAAAATTCAGCAATGGCTATACCGGTGGTAATTTACAGCTTGATTATGTTTATGGCTTCTATCCTGATCGTATTTCTATCAGGGAGCATGAATAAGGATCGGTTGGTCCAGGCGAAGGGGTAGGCAAAAACCAATCTAGATCAGCACATCCTTCACCACATGGCCGTGAACGTCGGTCAATCTGAAATCCCTTCCGCCAAAATGATAGGTCAATTGCTTGTGGTCTACGCCCAACAAATGAAGAATGGTGGCATGTAGATCGTGTATGCTAACCGGATTTTCTTCGACCCGGTAGCCGTAATCGTCCGTGCGGCCAAAAATGGTTCCCCCTTTGATGCCAGCACCCGCCATCCACATGCTAAAGGCAGATGGATTGTGGTCCCTGCCATCTTTCCCCTGGGCAAAGGGCGTACGGCCAAATTCACCCGTCCAAACCACCAGTGTCTCTTCTAACAGTCCCCTGGATTTCAGATCCTTGAGTAGCCCTGCAATTGGCTGATCTACGGCATGTGCATTCCGCTCGTGCCCGTCTTTTAGTCCACTGTGCTGGTCCCAGCGATCGATTCCTTTTTGATAGGGACAGGTTAACTCCACAAATCGTACCCCACGTTCCACCAGCCTTCTCGCCATTAGGCATTGGGCGCCGTAGCTCCGCGTATTGGGGTCATTGTCAAACAGGCCATATAACCGTTGGGTAGCCTTGCTTTCGGCGGCGAATTCGCTGAGCTCCGGCACCGACGACTGCATGCGGTAGGCCAACTCGTAATTCTTAATGGCTGCCTCTACCTCCTGCGATTTGTCCTCGCTTTCCCGATCCATGGCTTGTATAAAGTCGAGTTTGTCCCGCTGAAAACCAGCCATGCTGCTGTCGGGCTGAATGTTTGCTACTGGCGTATCTCCTGTTTTCATGATCGAGGCCTGGTAATCTGCCGGAAGAAAGCCGTTTTTGAAATTGTCTACCCCTCCCGGCGGTACCAGGCCACCATCCAATACCACGTAACCCGGCAAATTGCTGTTTTCGGAACCCAGTCCATAATTGATCCAGGCACCCATGCTGGGTCTGCCTTGTAGCCCGCTGCCCGTGTGCAGAAAATAATTGGCATTGGTATGTTCTGGAAAGTTGGACACCATGGAACGAATCAGCGCCAAGTCATCCACACAGCTGGCGATATGGGGGAAGAGCGCACTCACGGCCATGCCAGACTCCCCATACTGCTTAAATTCCCAGGGACTCTTTAGGAGTTTCCCGTTGTTATTGAACTGCGTCGCATCAATCTTGAAGGTCGGGTCCATGCCGTTTTCTTTTGCCAACCTGGGTTTGGGATCAAAGGAGTCCACCTGAGAAACGCCTCCGTCCATGTACAAAAAAATCACGTTTTTTGCCTTGGGTAGGTAATGAGGTGTCGTGGCCAATTGGCTGAGCAAACTGCGGGAACGCGGGTCGTCCGACTTGCAGGCGGAGCTAACAGAACCCAACAAGCCCATAAAGGCGAGCGATCCGAATCCGCCCCGGCAAATCCGCAACATTTCCCGGCGACTGAGTTGTTTATTCAAAACTGGACGATGGTGATGCATGTGCTTACAATAAATAAATAAATGCTTTCGTATTAAACAAGGCATGGCAATACTCCTTCCAAGCGGGAAGATCACCGGCGGCCGGATCGATTCCTACCGATCGGCTTGCCTCCTGGAGAAAAGCCTTTCCCTGCTCGACCTCCGCGGCAGAGGGCGGTCGGGAGAAAGCCCGGAAGTAGGCCTCCTGTATGCGTTCGTCGGTGGATCGATGGGCTCCTTGGAGTAGGCGTTTCGCGAACAATTCGGCCTGCTGTGCCACAAATGGATCGTTCATCAGAAAAAGGGACTGGGCCGGCACATTGGTCTCATCCCTGTTGCCGAAGGTAGTAAAGGGTGTGGGTCGATCAAAGGTGGTCATCATCCGATCCAGAAAATTCCGGCGGACTTCCAGGTAAACAGAACGCCTGCCATCACCGTCTAGCGGCCCGGATTTTGCCGGCCTACCCCTGCCTTGCATGAATTCGGTCAAATGTACGGGTACCGGAGGACCAAACATACGTCGGTCCAGGGAGCCCGAAACCTGCAACAAGCCGTCTCGAATGGCTTCGGCCTCCAAGCGCCGCACCGGATAATGCGCTAAATACGTATTTTCCGGATCCCTCTCTTCGTTGACATCTGCAGTACCTCGCCGAAAGGCCTCCGTTAGCACCATGGATTTTATCATGCTTTTCACCGACCAATCCTCTTCCCGGAAGGCAAGGGCCAACCGGTCCAAAAGCTCGGGATGACTGGGGAGTTTTCCTTGAAGCCCAAAATTGTCCACCGTTTCGACCAGACCTTTTCCAAACACATGGTGCCAAAGGCGATTGACCATGACCCGGGCCGTGAGTGGATTGTCCGGGTGCAGGATGGTTTCGACCATTTCTTTTCTACCACTGCCGGCGTCCCGGATCGGTTGTTGCCAATCCAAAATTGCTGAAAGGAAACTCCTGGGAGCGGGCTTGCTGTCGGGTTCCAGGTGGTTACCCCGTATGAAAACCGGACTTTCTCTGGCGAAACCCTCAGAAACTCCCTGTATAAACAAACTGTCCCTGACTTGTGCCAGCAATAAATCCATTGTCAGCTGGGTTTTCACTTCATCCGGAAAACGACGTTTGAGTTTTCCGGACTCCAGCTGTCCGTTGAGTAAGTTAATGTCCGTGGCTGTACTTTTTCCGGCTTTCCAGAGGTCTACCGCGACGGGTATCAGGTTTGCTGGAGAATAATAGCCAGGCGGGCTTTCTGGCTGAAACCATTCCTCGTCTGAAGCAGTCGCGTAGGCCACCTCTATGTAGGCTTCGGGGTCCTGATGATACGTATGTCGAATAAAGGATCCCGGCAACAGCTCAATGTAGGCATCGTGTCCCTGCCAATCGCCGAGGTCAAACACATAATTTTGCCATTCTTCATCGTTGACCTTTTGGTCCAGTCCCCCATATATCGGGTAGCTGATTAGCTGAAAATTATCCATGATAATCCGGATGCTGCCACCCGTCCCCCGTGCCCGTACGGCTAAATAACGGCGGTCAATGGAGAAATTCGGAGAACGAAGTGCTCCAAAAATTCCCGTACCCAACTTTCTGGAAGAAGCAAGCCCTTCTTTCAATGCGATAAGCCGACCGGTTTTGGGATCCAGCTGCGGGTCTCCGAGGGTGGTTCCCTCTCCAAATGCCCAACCATCGGCCTTCCAGCCATCAAAATCCGATCCCCTAAAATCGCCGATAACCTTACCTAACGCTTCTCCTCCATCGCGCGAAGCAGCGACTGCTCCTTGTCGACTGGCCAAAAGTACAGGCACGGAATCCCTGGTAGATTCCTCCCAGGAATTGGCGATCATCTCCCGTAGCTCCTTTTTAAGCCGGTGCACTTCCTGCATCGTTGCTGCTTTTTGTTGGTAGTTTCCCACCGGAATGGGGCTGAATCGGGTGCTCCCCAATACCCCGTACAGGCCGTAATAATCTGTGGCGGGAATCGGATCAAATTTATGATCGTGGCATTTGGCACAGCCGACGGTTAATCCCTGAAAACTCTTTCCGATCACATCGGCCATGTTGTCTATCCGGTCGGCTTCGTCCTTTTTCGTGTCTACCGGACTATGCGTGCCCTCGGTCATGGTCAAAAACAAGGTTCCGAGAACCGATTCGTTCGCTCCCGTTTCTGGATGCAAGCGCGGCTCCTGAATCAAATCGCCTGCCAATTGCTCCCGTACCAGCTGCGCATAGGAGACGTCCGAATTGATCGCCCGAATCAGGTAATCCCGGAATCTCCAGGCACCCTGAATCTCGAAGTCAAATTCGTGTCCCCGGGTTTCCGCATAGCGAACCACATCCATCCAATGGCTTGCCCATTTTTCACCAAAGGCGGGGCTATTGAGGAACTCGTCCACCAATAACTCAAACGCTTCGTCTCGCTCATCCGCTACGAATGCGTGTACCCGCTCCGGTTCGGGTGGCAGGCCGGTCAGTACATAAGAAAGCCGACGAATCAACTGGTATTTCGAGGCAGGAGCACCCGGTTTCAGCCCCTTGCTGTCCATTTTTTGATTCAGGTGGAGGTCAATTTGACTGGACAGTGACTCATCGGAAGGCAGGGCAGCAGAAACTACCGGAGGAATGAACGACCAATGGGGCTCGTAAACGGCCCCTTGATTGATCCATTTTTTTAGCAACTCGATTTCTACCGCCGTTAGTTCTAGTTTGGAAGCAGGTGGGGGCATTTTTAACTCCGGATCACTTTCAGTAATGCGATGAACTAGCGCACTCTTAGCGGCCGACCCCGGAACAATGGCACTCAGGCCACTCTCCAATAGCTTTGTTGCGCCTTCCGCCAAATCCAGGCGCAGTCCCGCTTCCCTACTACTGGGATCCGGACCATGGCAGAGGTAGCATTTTTGCACCAATATAGGCTTGATATGGTAGTTGAAATCTACCTGTTTGGGTAGGTTTTCTCGTTCCTGCGATTGGCAAGAGAGCATCGCCTGCCCTGCAAAAAGGATTACAATGCAGCTTGAGAAGAACGATAGACATTTTTTTAAGGCGCAACAGGATACCATACCGTTTACTACTATTCCGTTATTTTTCTTTTAAATCTACTTAAAAATTCAGGAAATTCAATGGCTCAAACCGTTTTTCGAGGAAGTCCGGGATGGACATATCCAAACCACCCAATAGTAAGAAGGACGGGAAAGGCAATCTACAGGGGAGATAATTTCACCGATTATTTGTGTCATGGTATATGCAGAAGAATTTTAAATGATCGTGGTGTATCGCTTTTTATTCGATAATTTATGTGCCAGCGAATTTTATCCGGTTACGTCCATGGAATATTTTATTTTATAAAGTAACGTTGCCAAAAATCCATACCATATTTTGAATCATAACCTGTATTGGCTAGGACAATTTCAAAACGAATTTTTTCTTGGCCTATTTAAAAAATATTATTTTGACCTTTCTTATAGTTATACTCCTAAAAAATATATTTTTTCATTCGAAAGAATCTTTCTATGCATGAAACCGATTGCATGTTATATTTTATTTAGTTATGTTCGAGCCGTTTTAGTGCATCGGGTAGACTGCTGCACCAGACAAATTTCGGCAAAGTGCCGGAGTCCATCATTTAATTAAAACCCAAAAAAATGGAAAAAATCTTACAATCCTATGGTATTCAAGGTGCAAGGCGGATTGGCCTTACGCTTTGGATCGGTCTGTGGTTGGTTTCGACAGGTTTTGCCAGGCCCACGGTAGTAAACCCGGCCTCGCTAAGCCCAAGTGACCAACCAAATCTGGCAATTCCTGCCGAAGACGACATCACGGTGTCTGGAACGGTAACCGATGAGTCCGGGGAAGGGATTCCCGGTGTAACCGTTTTCATTGCCGGTACCGGTACCGGTACGGTCACGGATATCGACGGCGCTTACTCGCTGAGTGTACCCGAGGGCTCGGAACTCACCTATTCGTATGTTGGTTTTGTTTCCCAGACCATCACGGTCGGAAATCAGTCGGAAATCAATGTCACCTTACTAATGGACACCGCTTCTCTGGAAGAGGTAGTAGTTATTGGTTACGGTACGGCAAGAAAGCGGGACCTAACAGGTGCGGTTTCCTCCGTTACGGCTACCAGATTGGAAAATGAAAACCCAAATTCGGTACAAGACGTGCTTCGGGGCAACATCGCCGGACTGAATGTGGGACTGAATACCTCCGCAAAAGGAGGCGGTAGTCTGGAAGTACGAGGTAGAACCTCCCTGAATGCCGGATCCAGCCCATTGATCGTATTGGACGGAGCCATTTATTACGGCCAATTGTCTGACATCAACCCCAACGATATCGAAAGCATCGATGTCTTGAAGGATGCGAGTTCTGCGGCCGTTTTCGGCGCAAAAGCAGCAAATGGTGTGGTGCTGGTCAATACAAAAAAAGGAGCGCTCGGCAAACCTCAGGTAAAAATCAATACCAACTGGGGCGTGGCCACCATGGCCAAAAACGAACCTGTCTATGGACCTCAAGGGTTTCTATCCTGGAGAGAAGACGTGATGGAAAGCATCAACGCGGGTGGATTCGAGCCCTATCGCTTTTCCAACCCCAACACGCTTCCCCCGGACATTCCACTGGAAACCTGGCTAAACTACGACGGATCGGATGGAGATCCCGAAACCGTATGGTTGCAGCGCCTGAACATGCAACCGCTGGAAATTGCCAACTACAAAGCGGGCGAGAGCGTCAACTGGTACAACATGATGTTCCAGAATGGCCTGCGGCAGGATCACACCGTCAGCCTTTCGGGTAGAAGCGAAGACTTTCAGTATTACTGGTCCATGGGCTACCTGGACAACGAAGGGCTGGTCGTGGGAGACAAATTCACCACCGTCCGAAGCCGCTTTAACATCGAAGGCAATGTCAACGAATGGCTGACCGTGGGGATGAATACCCAGTTTGCCGACAGGGATGAGAGCCAGATTCCTGTTTCCTGGGGAAACATGGTGAATCTGTCTCCCTGGGGCGAGCCCTTTCTGGAAGACGGCGTAAGCTTGCGATTCCGGCCTAATGAGGAAGTCAGCGGAGGCCGGCATCCGTATTACACGCCAAGTTTTACCGATCGCCTGCAAAAGGAGACCACCATTAACTCCACCTTGTTTGCTTCCATTGAGCTGCCCTTCGGCATCAAGTTCCGAACCAATTTTACGCCTCGGTACGAGTTTTACGAACGGTACAACCACGAAAGTGCCGGCCACCAGGACTTCGAAAATATGGGAGGAAGGGCCAGCCGACAGCAACGGAAAGTATACTACTGGCAGGTAGACAACATCCTAAGCTGGAATAAAAATTTCAACAATATCCACAACTTTGACGTGACCCTGCTAGCAAACGCAGAGAAATTTCAAAGCTGGGACAATACCATGCAGAACGTGGGATTTGAACCCCATGACAGACTGGGCTACCACAACATTGGCGCGGGTATCAATCCCATCATGTCCAGCAACGACCAATACCACACGGCCGACGCGCTGATGGGTCGGGTTATTTACTCCCTATCCGATAAGTACATCACTACCCTATCGGTCCGACGGGACGGTTATTCCGCCTTTGGACAAAGCAACCCGCGTGCGACCTTTACCTCCGCCGCATTCGCCTGGTTATTTACGGACGAAGACTTCGTCAACATTCCCTGGCTGGATTACGGTAAATTGCGTGCCTCCTGGGGTGTGAACGGAAACCGGGACATTGGGCGCTA
The DNA here is from genome assembly GCF_900109255.1 of Cyclobacterium xiamenense. NCBI lineage: Bacteria > Pseudomonadati > Bacteroidota > Cytophagia > Cytophagales > Cyclobacteriaceae > Cyclobacterium > Cyclobacterium xiamenense. Next base: position 1,204,764 of record NZ_FNZH01000001.1, read on the forward strand.
CGCAGCGTTATCCGACCTGCAAACCGGAAAATATTTCTACCAGCGACCCAGTGGGGAACTGTATTTCGTTAGTCAGCTGTATGTAAATACCATGCAAAACTCCAACCTGCGCTGGGAAAAGACCACCTCTACCAACCTGGGTTTGGATTTCTCCCTATTTAACAGCATCCTGGACGGTACAATCGAGGTTTACGACATGTCGACCACCGACCTCCTCGTGGAGCGAAGTCTTCCAGATATTCTCGGGTTTGATTTTGTATTCGCCAATTTGGGTGAAGTACGAAACCGAGGGGTTGAAGTGAGCCTTAACAGCCAATTGGTTAACCGCAGCAACCTTTCCTGGCGGGCGAATCTTAATTTCCAGATGAACCGGAACCGCATTGTCAGCCTTTACGGGGACCTGGACGAAAACGGCGAAGAGCTGGATGATATCGGAAACCGTTGGTTCATCGACCACGCCATCGACGAAATCTGGGATTACCGAACCGATGGAATTTGGCAAACGCCCGAGGCGGATGAAGCTGCCAATTATGGAGTAAAACCAGGCGATTTTAAAATCGAAGACGTCAACAACGATGGGCTGTATACCAATGCCGATCGTCAATTCCTTGGTTTCCGGGAGCCTCGGTCCCGGTGGAGTTTGCGAAACGAATTCAAAATTTGGCGAAACTTTGATGTGTCTTTCATGATGTACGCCTACCTGGGCCATTTGGGCACCTTCAATCAGCGTAAAAATCGTCAGGGATTCCTGGATCGATCCAACTCCTACATTCTCCCCTATTGGACGGAAGAAAACCCGAGCAATGAATGGGCCCGACTGTACTCCAGTGAAGGTGGAGCCGGAGGATTTAACGTGTACCAAAGCCGTTCATTTGTTCGGATGGAAAATATCGCCATGGCCTACACTGTTCCCCAGACCATTTTGGAACGCGCAAAAATTCAGAATTTGCGACTGTACCTGAACGTGCGAAACGTAGGCTTTTACGCACCGGAAATGAACTTCTGGGATCCCGAATCCGGAGGACCAACCCCACGAATCTTTACCCTGGGACTTGATTTGACGCTTTAATGGATCACAAAAAAACGAACTACTCATGAAAAATATACTAAAAAAATCATCGGTATACCTGGGCCTGATGGCGACGGGTCTGATGCTCAGCACCACGGGCTGTGACGAAGCCTGGCTGGAACCCAAACCGCTTTCGTTTTATGCGCCTGAAAATACGTTCAATTCTGCCAGTGGACTTTGGAGCGCACTGGTGGCCTGCGAACGAAACATGCGGCACGAATACACCGGGGATGGACCGCCCATCCTGACCGAGCATATCTTCACGGAAGTCGCCGTAGAAGGTACCACCGATAAATCCGGTCCCGCTCAGGACATGAACCTGTTGATCACACCGGATGCCAACCTGAACAGCGCCAACTTTAACCGAATCGGCTGGTACTGGATGGAAGGATTTAATGGCATCAAATACGCCAATACCGTGATTTCCCGGATCGATGATCCCACGGATTACGAATCGGAGGAGGAACGCAACCACATTTTGGGTACGGCTTATTTTCACCGTGCCCTGCGGTACTACAGATTGACCAACCAATTCGGGGATGTTCCCCTGATACTGGAAGAAATGCTTGAGCCCCGCCTGGACTTCTATTCCACGGACCGGGAGGTAATCCTTCGAAAAATGAAGGAGGACCTGGAATGGGCCGAGCCATGGGTTCCTTCCGTGATGGATCGGGGTCAGGTACCAAAAGGAGCCATACAGCACCTGCTGACCAAAGTCAACCTGGCACTGGGGGAATTTGACGATGCGATTGCATCGGCCTCCCGCCTGATAGACGGAGGTACGCATGCGCTAATGACCGATCGGTTTGGTTCTACCGGTAATGACCCGGAACGTAACGTGATCTGGGACCTGCACCGTCCGGAAAACAAGTCCCTCAACGCCAATACCGAAGCCATCCTGATGGTGATGGACCGACTGGATACCGACGGAAATTCTGGAGGCATGTCTTCCATGCGCCAGGCTGTTCCCTTTTGGATCACCAATATCAATACCCCCAATGGAAACCGGGGTACCATCGATCAACCGGGCATTGAGATCGACCACGTGTCGAAATATGGCCGGGGTATTGGACGCCTTCGCGGCACCTGGTACCACCAAAGCATGATTTGGGACGACGAAAACGACCTGCGCCATGCGCCAGGAAACTGGATGGACATGACCGATCTGGTCTACAACAACCCGGGAATCAAAGGTAACGACGAGTATTATGGTCAGCCCTTGCAGTTTCGCAACGATCAAGGCACCGTATTGGTGGTGGACACCATCCGAAGTTGGTTTTCCTGGCCTCATTACAAGGTATTTATACCCGACCCTCAAAATATTCGACCCAGCGGGGGACACAGTGACTGGTACATTTTCCGATTGGCCGAAACCTACCTGCTTCGTGCGGAAGCCCATGTCTGGAAAGGAGATCTGGCCAGTGCCGCTGCGGATTTAAACGCCGTGCGTACGCGGGCAGGCGCCGCCCCTTATGCACCGGAAGAAATGAATATCGGAACGATTCTGGACGAACGGGCACGGGAATTGTACTACGAAGAACCCAGAAAAACAGAGTTGACCCGAATGGCATATCTTTTTGCCATGACTGGCAAACAGGCCTACAATGGAAAAACCTATTCCATGGGTAGTTTTTCGGATGACAATTTCTTGTACGATCGCATCATGGAATTCACTGACTATTACAACAAAGGAGTCTTTACCCGCCACGGGGATACCTACACCTATAGTCCTTACCACGTCTTGTGGCCCGTTCCCGCCGATGCCATCAATACCAATACTCAAGGTATAATCAATCAGAATAAAGGATATGCCGGGTTCGAAAACAATGTTCCCCCGTTAACAACGGTGGATGGAAATCATCCCAACAGCGAGGGCTAATCGTTCAGCCCCAGCGTGCAAATAAGAAAAAGCCCGGAAGAAAATTCCGGGCTTTTTTTGTGGGATACCTATCTATTGGTGAATACCCTTTTGATTTTAACCCGAACCAGGCATTGGCCTTTCTACGCCACAGCGTACAGGTAGGACGAACTGAAACTGCTTCTGAATCAGTCGATACGCCACCGTTTTCGATTTCCCCATCGCAATGCTATGCCTCAATCTCCAAGCAGCCCGATTTCGTGCCGTTTCAATTCTCATAACGATTCCCCAAGCATCATTCGGGCTCAACGGCCTATGAAAAGCTAGGAAAGAGTCCATCACGTAGGTAAACGGTATCGCTTCACCTGTCTCACCACGGAGATCGACGCCGGTAAAAAAGCGCTTAACCAAAACCCAAACGGCTAGGGTTCGTTGGGAATCACTTCGAGTAAGAATAACTGGCGTGTGCCATTTGCGGCCATGCCGGGTAGCAATAGTGCGTCACTGCTGCGGTTCCACCGAGGTGCGGGATCGATGCGAATATCCCCGCTATAGCCCCCCTTGCTGATCCCCCCGGACCTGGCCCAGGCTCCGTCACTGAGCCGAAGAACCGAATACCTGTTCAAGGTATCCGTCGAATATCCATTTGCGAACCAGTTTCCGTCGGCGGATAGGGAGATATCTCCCTCCGGGTCGGGAAACAATTCGGAATCCCCCAGGTACCCCACTATTTCCATTTTACCGACATCGTATAAAACCTGTCGTTCGGTTCCGGTATCGTCGGGGGCACTGCCTATCAGGATGTTTCCAGCCCCCCATTCTGGATGACCCCCAACAAAAATGGAGTGGCGGGTGAGCCCGCTGCCATCGGCGTTGATCGTAAACGGTACGTTGACACGTGTCCCCTCCCCCCGATTACCGCTCCAGCCAGCCCGTGCAAAAAAATATATTTTGTTCGAATCCCGATTCCAAAGGGTATGGTTGATAAACAAACCGGTGTGCTGCAAGTCGGGCTGTGATTCCTTGATTTTTTGTTCCAGTTGAAAAAACGAAACCAACAGCCGTTTTTCGCCAGTTTTCGTATTTACGATAAAGATTCCGTCATTTTTCGGTGCGGGGTCCTCCTTTGACCAGTCCAATGCACCGGAATAACCGGTTACCCGCCGCAGGCGGGACATTCTGCCGTAATTGAGGCCCAGCCAAAACGAGCCGTCGGGAGCCACGCCGCCATTTCCTATGGGCGTATCTTCGTACCGAAATTCCCGTATCCGTTTCCTTTCCTCCAGGTCATAAAGTACCGTGAAGACCTTTCCAGTTGCGGTATCTTTGTCGTTGAAATAAAACTGACGTTCCGGTTGTTTTGGATTCCAATAAAACATGGTCCCTTGCTGGGGGTTCCAGGCATGGGTTTTTTCCAGGTAAATCAATTGGTCATTCGCCTGCCTGTCCAGAACAAAAATTGTAGCTGCCTCGTCTGCATGGGGCATGCGGTGAATGGAATCGATTTCCATGCCGAGAATGTAGCGTTCCGAGGCGTTCCAGGGCGAGGTCAGGCATTGCCCGATATAGCCAAAAAAATGATGTTTCAAACCGGAGGTGAGTTGTGTCAGCTCCAACGAAAAAGCCGGAGCTACCGGCTCTTTCCTCGGCTCGCAAGCATGGAGAAGAAAAAGGAAAACCCCGCTAGCAAACAGGCCTATACGTATTCGGTACGGATAAAATGCACGTAGAATGGGACTGCTCATGGTTTTTTGGTTTTCTTTCCAATATAGGTTTTTTTTGGAAAATATGTCTGAATAGGGATTCGTCCTTACAAAGAACAGCAAGGGAATTGCCTCCGGGGTCTGGGAAATGCCTACTTCGCCCTGACAATCTGCAACATTTGTTTTTCTGCAGCGCATTTCCCCTCAAATTACCGAACCAAGGAAGAGGACTATTGGCCAGCGCCTGCATTGTAGTTGAAAGAATGGCTAAAGGACCCGATTGAAAGAGGTAATCGTCGATAAACCGGGCGCGAAAAAACCCTACCGATTTCCCTAGATGTACGTAGGTATGCACTTACAAATTTTTTTTGTATCTTAGAATGGCCTACGGTAAAAACGCGCACGAATCTTCGCATCCGTATATCCATACTCAAGTTAATATGTGGAAATGATACATTTCAGATCGGTAATTGCCGTTGTTTGTCTGGCGAACCTTTTTGCAGGTTGCGGCATCGACACACCTCAGGACGTGGCAGAAGCAGCGCCTACCCTACCCGAAATCGTCGACTACAACCTACATATCAAGCCCATACTATCTGATCGGTGTTTTGCCTGTCACGGACCGGATAAGAACAATCGGGAAGCCGGTTTATTTCTGCACGCTGCCGAAGGGGCGTTCGCTTCGCTGGAAAGTGGCAAAAAGGCCATTGTTCCGGGGAATCTACGCACAAGCGAACTGATTCGTCGAATTTTATCCGAGGATTCCGAGACAATGATGCCACCGGCTGAATCGAACCTACAGCTTTCTGCGGAGGAAAAGGCACTACTGATCAAATGGGTGGAGCAAGGAGCTGAATACAAAAAACATTGGTCGTTTATCAAGCCCGAAAAAACGGCACTGCCAGAAATCAAAACTGAACACTGGGCAGCCAATGAGATCGACCATTTTATAGCAGCGAAGCTGGATAAATTTGCGATCACGCCTTCCCCGGAAGCGCGAAAGGAAACGCTGGTGCGCAGGGTGTTTTTTGACCTGACCGGGCTGCCCCCTACCGTTGGCCAGTTGGAAACAATCATGGCGGATAGCAGCAGCAATTATTATGAAAAGTTGGTCGATGACCTGCTGGCCTCGCCCGCCTATGGAGAGCGTATGACCGCACACTGGCTGGATGTTGCGCGATTTGCCGATACGGAAGGTTACCTGGATGATTTCCACCATGAAATGTGGCCCTACCGGGACTGGGTTATCGATGCCTTCAATGAGAACATGCCCTACGATGAGTTTGTGGTAGCCCAGGTCGGCGGTGACCAAATGCCTAACGCAACGGAGAAGCAACGGTTGGCGACGGCTTTTAACCGATTGCATAAACAGAATTCGGAAGGAGGCGTCATCCCGGAGGAGTTTCGGGTCGAGTACGTCGCAGACCGGGCGAATACGGTCGGCACAGCATTTATGGGCCTAACGGTATCCTGCGCCCGCTGCCATGACCACAAATACGATCCCATTTCCCAAAAAGATTACTACCAATTGTATGCATTCTTCAATAGTACCATTGAGCGAGGAGATGCGATCTTTTCCGGGAATTCTATAGAAAATGGTAACCGAATCCCAAACAAGTATTCGATGAACGCGGGACCGGTCATGCCGCTTCCATCCGAGGAAGTCGCTGAAATTCGAGCCTATTTGCTGGAGGAAATCGATGCCAAAGCTTCCGAAATCGAATTGCAAAGGCAAATGAATCAGGCGGAGGCACTAGCTTGGGCCGCATCCAGGCCGAGCCATACCACCCTAAAAAATGTGGTGAAGGAGGCCACCATGGTAGACTTACGATTCGATAGCGTGGCCGATGAAACCGTAAAAGACCACGCAAAGGGTTCCAAACCTGCCCGAATTTTCGGGCACAATCAGGTAGAAGGAAAAATAGGAAAAGCAATCGAATACAATGAGGGCAAAGTGATTGCTGACGGCAGTCGGGTCAGCTTTGAGCGTATGGAACCTTTTACGGTGAGTTTTTGGATCAAAACACCTAAGGAATTCGATGAAGCCCGAGTCCTTTACAACGGAAACGGCCGAATCCAGGGTTACAGAGGATGGGATGTTTGGATGGACAGCACGCGGCTTTCCTTTCGATTAAACCATGCCCATCCGTTCCAATCCCTGGACGTTCGGATGAAAGAAAAACTACCCTTGAATGAATGGCAGCATTTCGTTTGGACCTATGACGGGTCCAGTTCGGCCAGGGGCATGACCGTTTGGCAAAATGGGCAAAAGGCGGATCTTGCGATCCAACGAGATCGTATCTACCGGTCTGCCGTTCCCTACAAAGAACCAAAAGGCTTTGTGTACCTGGGATACGAAGGTTTTGTGATGGGGGCCAGTCATTACGATGCGGATTTTGACGGAGGGATGATTGATGAAGTACGGGTACTCGACAAGGAAGCCGGTGATCTGGTGGCCACGTTCCTTTTTAAGGAAGAAATGGGGAATGAACGGTTTCGCGAAGCGGTCGATTCCCAATCCAAGGAAGCATTGGAGTTTTATGCCCTCCATGTGGATCAGGACTTGGAACGGCAGCGGAAGGCACTGCGGGAACTCCAATTGAAAGAAGTGATGGCCATCGATACCGTCCAGGAGATCATGGTGATGGGTGATTACGAAAACGAAAGGCCGACCTATCTCTTGGAGCGAGGGGCCTACGATTCCCCGGGAGAGCAGGTAGAAAAGGGCGTTCCCTCGGCTATTCTGCCCTGGCCTGAGCATCTCCCCAAAAACCGATACGGGCTGGGCAAATGGCTGACCCACGAAGACAATCCGCTCACGACCCGTGTAGCGGTAAACCAAATGTGGTATTTGATGTTTGGCCGTGGACTGGTACGGACCAACGAAGATTTTGGCAACCAGGGTGCATTGCCCAGCCATCCGGAGCTGCTGGATTGGCTGGCCGTTGACTTTCAGGAAAGCGGCTGGGATGTGAAGCGTTTGATCAAAAAGATGGTAACTTCGTCTACCTATAAACAATCCTCTGTCATTCGGGAAGACCTTCGGGAAATCGATCCCGACAACCTGCTGCTAGCGAGAAGTCCCAGGTACCGGCGTTCGGCCGAGATGGTTCGTGACAATGTCCTTGCCGTAAGCGGGCTATTGCAGCCAACCGTTGGAGGGGAGTCAGCGTTTCCCTATCAACCGGAAGGATTATGGAGGGAAACGATCACCCATGCTTTTTTCCCGGATTATCAGATCGACTATAAAAACGGCCTATACCGACGGAGCCTCTATACCTTTTGGAAGCGCAATGCTCCCGCTCCGGGAATGCTCGTTTTTGACGCCTCGAACCGATCCGAATGCCAGGTTCAGCGACAGCGAAGCAATACGCCCTTACAGGCTTTGGTATTGCTGAATAGCCCCCAGGTACTCGAAGCCTGCCGGGTTCTTGCCGAAAATGTGCTCCTTGATTCAGATTTGGACATCTCCAAATCCATCGAAACGCTTTTCCTGGCCTTGGCCGGCAGAAAACCAACGAGCCGGGAGCATGCTATTCTGGAAAGGCAATTCAGCGAAGAAGAAGCGTACTTTACCAGGGAACCCTTGGCGGCCAGGGAGTTTTTGAGTATAGGTTACCAGGCGCCCTCTCCGGATATTCCCTTCACCCATACCGCCGCACTGGCTCGGGTAGCAAACACCATCCTGAATTCAACCGAGGCCTACTACAAAAATTAAGGACATGAACTATTTGAAAGAAATTCAGGCGAATGAATACTTGAAAACCCGCAGGGAGTTTTTGAAAAAAACCTCCAGAGGCCTGGGCGGATTGGCCTTGGGTGGTCTCCTGTTTCCGGACGCCTTAAAGGCCACTGATTCAAAGGAAATGGATCGTCAACTGGTCAAAAACGGTGGTATTTTGGGAGGACCCCATTATGCACCCAAGGCAAAACGGGTTATCTATCTTTTTCAAAGTGGCGGGCCCAGCCAGTTCGAACTGTTCGATTACAAACCCGAATTGAACAAACGCCAGGGAGAAGAAATTCCAGACTCTGTACGGGGCGGACAACGAGTCTCCGGAATGCTGGCAGCACAATCCAGCTTCCCGCTGGTTGGCTCTCAATTTGCTTTCACGCAACACCCAACTACCGGCGGGTACTTTAGTAAACTAATGCCTTACACAGCCGGTATTGCAGAAGATATTTGCATGATTAACTCCATGCATACGGACGCCATTAACCACGAACCTGCGGTAATTTTTATGCAAACCGGTTCCCAGCAGGTCGGCAGGCCAAGCATCGGCTCCTGGATGAGTTACGGCCTGGGAAGTTCGAATGACAACCTTCCCTCGTTCATCGTTATGCTATCCCGCGGAAAAAATGGGGCCCAAAACTTAAACATGCAAGCCTGGAACAGTGGCTTTTTGCCTTCCCATCATCAAGGCGTTCGCTTTCGTTCGGGGCATGACCCGGTCCTTTACCTCAGTAATCCCAAAGGCATCAACAGGGACCGCCGTCGCTCGGAATTGGATTACCTGACGGAACTGGAAGCGGAACAAAAAAAGGTATGGGGCGATCCCGAAATCGATTCCAAGATCAGCCAGTACGAAATGGCGTACCGCATGCAAAGCAGCGTTCCAGAAATCGCCGATCTTTCGGATGAACCTGACTATATTTTCGATCTCTACGGAGAGGAGGCCCGAATTCCCGGAACCTACGCGTTTAATTGCCTGATGGCACGGAGACTGGCCGAGCGAGACGTGAACTTCATTCAATTGTACCACATGGGTTGGGATCAACATGGAAATCTTCCCCTCGATATTACCAAAATGGCCATGTCATCGGACCGGGCCTCGGCGGCCTTGGTAAAAGACCTCAAACAGCGGGGACTACTGGAAGATACGCTTGTCATTTGGGGAGGGGAATTTGGCAGAACCAGTTTTTCCCAGGGGAAAATAACGAAATCCAACTACGGAAGGGACCACCACCCCAGGACCTTCAGCGCCTGGATGGCCGGGGGCGGGATCAAGCCCGGTCTGGTCTACGGAAAAACCGATCCTTTTGGCTATAACATCGTTGAAAACCCGGTGCATGTGCACGATTTTCAAGCGACCCTTCTACACCTACTAGGGGTGGACCACGAAAGGCTCACATTCAAGCACCAGGGACGAAGGTATCGCCTTACCGACGTGCACGGCCATGTGGTGAAAGATATTTTAGCCTAAGCCATGAGACGAAGAAATTTCATAGCCAAAGTATCCGCGATGGGAGCGGCTTTTCCCGCCCTGCATGCGGTCGGGAGCGCCCCTCTATACCCGCCAGATTCGAAGGTCAACGGAGAAATCGTGGGTCACGGAGATTTTAGGTATCGGGTAGATACACATTGGGGTCAACTTGATCCCCAAAAGGTTCCGATCGATAACTGTCACGAGATGGTAATCGATTCCAAAGGGCGGATCATCCTACTTACCGACGAACCCCGGAACAACCTCATTTTTTACGATCAGTCGGGAAATTTGCTGGATGCGTTTTGTAACCGGTTTCCTGGTGGACACGGACTCACCCTGAATGACGAGGGTGGAGAAGAGTTCCTTTACGTTACGGACAGCGGTTGGTTTCACGACCACAAGCACCCCAATGATTGGAAGTATTTCAGCGGCAATGGCTTTGTTTCCAAGATCACCATGAAAGGAGAGTTGGTTTTCAATTTGGGACATCCCCAAACGATTGGAGTGTATGAGAAGGGAATGCCCTTTAAGCCCTCAGAAACCGCAATAGCGCCTAATGGTGATATTTACGTCGCCGACGGATACGGCTCCTGCTACATCATCCAGTACGATCAGTATGGCCGATACATCCGGCATTTTGGCGGGAGGAATAATTCTGATCCCAACTACCAATTGAAAACCGCACATGGCGTTACGCTGGATACCAGAAATCCGGACGAATTACAATTGATTGTCACTTCCCGCGAGGAGTGCTCGTTTAAATTTTATACGCTCGAAGGACGCTACAAAAAAACGGTCACCATTCCCGGAGCTATGGTAAATCGGGCAGTAATTCACGGAAAAAACCTGTACGCGGGTGTATGTTGGTCGCAAATAGATGGCAAAGCAAAAGCGGGTACGGGATACATCACCATCCTGGATGAGAACGATCGGGTAGTGTCCAATCCTGGCGGACAGGCACCTCGGTACAAAAATGGCGAGCTAAGCCATCAGATTCAGGAAGTACCCTTCCTTCGACATGGCCATGATGTCTGTGTGGACCAAGACGAAAATATCTACGTCTGTCAATGGAACGGCGGAAGGACCTATCCCATGAAACTGGAACGAATATAAACCGGGCTAGCGAAGCGTCATCCTGCCAAAGCAACCATGCGTCTATTCCGACACGCGGGTACTACAGGTTTCGGCTGGCCTTTTCGCCGGACACCAGCAGGAGCGTTGGTACCATTGTGGTCAGCTTTCATCGAACTCCGGGCCAATAATGGCATCATACCGTATTTCTTTTTGCTCCCAGCCCTTCCGGTTGGACCCGATATCTCTTTTTTGCATCTTTAAACGGTTCGATACCTGACGGCAAAAAACAACCGCTGAAATCAATTCTTCCAGCGGTTGTTTTGTAGGGTTTTGTCAGGTTATAAGCCAAACAAACGGGGCAGCCAGAGCGATAGCTCTGGAAATAAGGTAATGACTAGCAGCCCCAAAATCATGGCAAAGAAAAAGGGGAGCAAGGGCAAAAATACTTTTGCAATGGAGGTTTTGGCCACGCCCACTCCGATAAAGAGCACCGACCCCACCGGTGGCGTACAGACACCGATACACAAATTCAAAACCATCATGATGCCAAAATGCACCGGATCTATCCCCAGGGTCACAACCGCAGGAAGGAATATCGGCGTGAAAATCAACACCGCCGGCGTCATGTCCATAAAGGTTCCCACAAACAACAAGATCAGGTTGATCATGATGAGGATAACAAATTTGTTGTCACTCAGTGCAAGCAAGGCTGCACTGATGGATTGGGGAATGTTTTCGCTGGACATGGCCCAGGACATGCTCATAGAGGTCGCGATCAACAGCATAACAATGGCTGTGGTTTCGGAGGATTTCAGCAGTACTCCTGGTAAGTCTTTGATTTTGATTTCTCCATAGATAAAAGACAGGACCAGTGTATAAATGACCGCAATGGCAGAAGCCTCGGTGGCGGTAAACACGCCAATAACGATTCCTCCGATAACCACTACCAGCAACATCAGGCTGGGGAATGCGGCAAGAAACTTCCCGGTCAGTTCTTTCAAACTGGTCACTTCCCCGCCTTTTAGGTTGTGCTTCTTTATAAATATTGCCGCGGTAATCATCAAAAACATGCCCACGAGCAGACCGGGAATGTATCCAGCCACGAAGAGCGCTGCGATGGATACCCCACCACTTGCCAGAGAATATACGATAAGTACGTTTGACGGGGGAATAATCAGTCCCGTGGTAGAGGAGGTAATGTTTACAGCTGCACCCAGTTCTCTTGGGTATCCTTCTTTCTCCATGCGGGGTCCCAGAATCCCTCCGATCGCCGAGGCTGCGGCAGCAGCTGATCCAGCAATGGCGCCAAACAGCATGGCAGCAATTACGTTAACGTATAGCAAGCCGCCAGGTAATCGCCCGGTCATGGCTTTGGCCAGGTTTATCAGCCGGTTAGCAATGCCGCCCTTGTTCATGATTTCACCGGCCAGTATAAAAAACGGTATGGCCAAAAGGGCAAAACTATCCAGCCCCACCCCCATGCGTTGGGCAATGGTGGTGGCGGATGGTACGGTGGCGATAGTTACCGTTAGTGTCAAAAAACTGGAAAAGCCCAATGCCCATGCCACCGGAACCCCGATGCCCATGAGTACGATAAAACTGCTTACCAGTATAAGTATGCTTAGGTATTCTTCCATATCGAGTTAATTTTGGGAGTCTTGTTTGGTCAACAATGATTGTAGGTTGACAAATTGATAAAAAAGTACCAGCAAGCCACTAAAGGGGATCATCAGGTACACGTAAGCGAGGGGAAGTTGAAGGGTGGCAGATTTTTGCTCCAGGGTATACGTAATGTACACCAGGTTGATCCCACCCATAATCATCACCGGTATGACAAACAACACAATGACAATACTGATGACAATCAATAATTTGCGTTTTGCTTCTCCCCGGAGCTTGGCGGGAAGAATGTCAATGGCCAGGTGCTTGTCCTGCCCGGCTACATAGGCCGCTCCCAACATACCCAACCAAACCAATAGGTAGCGGGAGAGTTCGTCGGTAAACGAACTGGGCGATTGAACCACGTAGCGGGAGAAAACCTGCCAGCTTACGTTTAGTACCATGATGGCCATGATGAGCATCAGCATGATGCCGATAGCTTTGTCCAATTTAAGTTTGAATGCCTGCATTGCCTTAATAGTTTCTGATTTCCTGAACGAGCGCATACATTTCCGGATCCGCCGTTTTCATTAATTCGTATACTTTTTCTGCTTCTTTCCGAAACGGTTCCTTGTCAGGATAGCTTACCTGCACCCCTGCCTCGTCCAGGATGCGCATGGATTCCGCCACGGATTCCTCCCAGAGTTTGTATTGGTACACCGCAGACTCATCCGCGGCATCCTGCAGCCAGGCCCGTTCCTGCTCAGAAAGAATGTCCCATACCTTGGTACTCACGATCATCATGTCTGGGATGGCCGTATGCTCGTTTAGGGAATAATACTTGCACACCTCATAATGCCTGGAAGTAACCAAACTGGGCGGATTGTTCTCGGCCCCGTCCACAATTCCTTGCTGCAAGGCGGTATAGAGTTCACCAAAGGACACCGGTGTAGGCGACCCCCCAAAACTCTGCACCATATTGACCGCGGTAGGACTTTCCATCACCCGTATTTTCAGACCTTGAATGTCTTCGGGTTTCTCCACCGGCGTATTTTTGGTATAAAAACTCCGTTTGCCGGCATCGTAAAAACAAAGCCCCTTCAGCCAGTACTTCTCGCCTGCCGCCAGCAGCTGTTCGCCGATCGGTCCTTCCAGAACCCGTGCCTGATGGGCATCGTCCCGAAACAGGTAGGGTTGGCCCAGTATTTTGATTTCTGGTGCAAATCCTTCCATGGCAGCCGTGGACACCTTGGTCATGGACAAGCTTCCAATCTGCAGCAATTCCACCAATTCCCGCTCTGTACCCAATTGCTGATTGGGATACACTTGTACGATCATTTTACCTTCCGATTTTTCTTTGGCTTTCTCCGCCAGGTACAACATGGCCTCGTGGACCGGATGGCTGGTATCCAGCCCGTGTCCCAATTTCAGCACACGTACTCCGCCGGGTTTCGAACAGCTGATCAAGAAGGCCGCCACAAACAGCAGCCCCAGGTAATGTAAGGGTTTATTCCATTTCGCTTTCCACATACGCTCGTAGGTATTATTTTGGTTAAGTATAAGTGATTTTTTCATGATTGAATTAAAAAGCTCCGATTTTAACGCAGCAATCTGCCAATATTTTCTCCGGAAACCAACTGATTTACCTCTTCCACCGATACATAATTGGCATCTCCCGGGACGGAATGCTTGAGCACCGAAGCAGCTACCGCGAATTCCAGGGCCTCCCGATCGGATTTGTGCAACAATCCATAGATCAAGCCTGCCATGAACGCATCTCCTCCGCCAATGCGATCCACGATTGCCGGCATATCGTATATGTGGGAGCGGAGCAAGTCTTCGCCGTTCCACAAGATACCACCGAGTCGGTTATGGGAAGCCGACACGGAATCCCGCTCGGTGGTAGCTACCAACTGAATGGAAGGACACTGATAGTTCGCCTTTTCGCAGGCCGTCACATAATCGGTTTCGTGGATGTCCATGCAATTGGCAAAGTCCGTTAAGCCGGCGATGATTACCTGGCTGTAGGATATCAATTCGGGAAGAATATCCAGAGGATTCTTTCCGTAGCGCCACAAGTTGCGCCGGTAATTGATATCCCCGCTGACCCGTACCCCGTGTTTTTTTGCCTCCTTCAATACCCGAAGGCAGAGTGAGGCTGCCGGGGCAGAAATTGCCGGGGTGATGCCCGACCAGTGAAACCAATCCACCTGATGGAACACCGCTGACCAATCCAGATCCCTACCCTCGTAGGCGGCAAATGCGGAATCGAATCGATCGTAAATGATTTTTGAGGGCCGCTGCATGGCTCCGTTTTCCAAAAAATACAGCCCCATTCTTCCTTCGGTAGTGGCGGTAAAAGAAGTGTCGATGCCACCGGTTTTCAGGTATCTCAAGGCTGCCCTTCCCAGGTCATTGGCTGGCAAGGCGGTCAGTAGGGCTACTTCCTGTTGCCAATAAGCCAGCGATACCCCCACGTTTGCCTCCGATCCCCCGAAATCCGCATCGTAGTTTCCGGCTTGTATAAACCGTTCGTGCCCTGGGGTGGACAGGCGCATCATTACCTCGCCTAACGTGAGTATCCGTTTGTGCATGCAAAATTCCTATTTCCGTAAGTAACTTGCCAAAATTAAGGGGGTTTTAAAAAAAAAGAAGCCTGCGGGCTCTTTTCTTTCAATTTATTTCTAAATTGTGCAATCGATTGCTCAAGATAATCAAAAAGTTTACATGTTCCATAAAGTTTTACGAATTCATCCCGCTGATAATGTCCTGGTGGCCTTGAGCGACCTGAAAGCCGGTGAAAAGTTGGATTTCGACGGAGAGGAAATCACCCTGGCCAACGCAGTCCCCGCCAAGCATAAATTCACCATGGAAGCCCTGGAAGCGGGGGACACCATTTACATGTACGGCATAATCGTCGGGAAAACCCTGACCAACCTGGAAAAAGGTGCTGCGATCACCACGGAAAATATCGTCCACCAAACCGCTCCCTATACCGGTAAACGAAAGCCATTTACCTGGAACCCGCCTGTAGTGGATCGCTGGAAAGAGCGCACCTTTGACGGATATCACCGACCGGATGGGCAGGTAGGAACGGCCAACTATTGGCTGGTAGTACCGCTGGTCTTTTGTGAAAACCGCAACGTAGACATCATGAAACAGGCCTTCGTGGAAGAATTGGGCTTTGCCAGGCCGAACCCCTATAAATCCCTGGTCCGGGAGATGAAAATACGCTTTCTGGAGGGAGACAGCAAGTCCCTGCAACAGGTAGGTGTAGAAGTACTGGAACAATCCGCAGAAGAAAAAGTATTCAAAAATATCGATGGAATAAAATTCCTTACCCACAACGGTGGTTGCGGCGGCACCCGACAGGATTCCGAAGCCCTGTGTGCCCTTATTGCCGGGTACATCAACAACCCCAATGTAGCCGGAGCCACCATCCTGAGCCTGGGCTGCCAAAATGCGCAGCCGGCCATTTTGCGGGAAAAGCTGGCACGCCTGGATCCGGACTACAAAAAGAAGGTGATCATTCTCGAACAACAAGTAGAAGGTACCGAAAACCAGCTGCTAACCCGAGCCATTCAGGAAACCTTTCTGGCCCTGACCGAAGCAGACCAATTGCAGCGCAGGCCGGCTCCCCTTAGCAAACTTACCATCGGACTGGAGTGTGGCGGTTCGGACGGATTTTCCGGTATTTCTGCCAACCCCAGCCTGGGTCAGGTGTCCGATATCATTGCTGCGTTGGGGGGCAAAACCATACTTTCCGAATTCCCAGAGCTATGCGGAGTAGAGCAGGAACTGATCAACCGCTGTACCACCGACGCCAATGCCGATAAATTTGTGCGGCTGATGCGGGCCTACGCAGCCTCCGCAGAAGCGGTAGGATCTGGGTTTGACATGAACCCCAGTCCCGGAAATATCAAGGACGGGCTGATCACCGATGCCATCAAATCTGCAGGCGCTGCCAAAAAAGGAGGCACCTCTCCCATTGTGGACATCCTGGACTATACCGAAATCGCTACCAAACCCGGCTTGAGCCTACTGTGTTCCCCCGGCAACGACGTGGAAAGCACCACCGCCATGGCCGGGTCCGGAGCCAACATCATCTTATTTACCACCGGCCTGGGTACCCCTACGGGCAATCCCGTAACGCCAGTAATCAAGGTGGCCTCCAACCACCGCCTGGCGGAACGAATGCCTGATATCATTGACGTGGATACCGGAGGCATCATATCCGGGGAAAAAACCATCGAAGAAATGGGGGATGAATTGCTGGAATACATTCTACAGGTGGCAAGTGGAAAAATCAAGGCCAAGGCGGACCTACTCAATCAAGACGATTTTATCCCCTGGAAACGGGGAGTCTCTCTTTAATCAACACCATTAAATCGGTTTTTATTTATGTCTCAATTATTTTCAGTCAAAAACAAGATTATCATCATTAGCGGAGGAACGGGGGTATTGGGGAAAGCCATGGCCAAACATTTGGCGAAAGAAGGCGCTCAGATGATCATACTCGGACGGAATCCCCAAAAGGTAGACGAGCTGGTACAGGAGATCAAGGACGAGGGAGGATTTGCCTTTCCCGCCGTCGCAGATGTAACCAAGGAGGAGGAAATCATCGCCGTAAAGGAGGAGTTGGAAAAATCATTTGAGCAAATTGACGGGCTGATCAATGCGGCGGGCGGCAATATGCCGGGTGCGACGGTAATGCCGGACCAAATGGTCTCCGATCTGTCCTCCGAAGCCGTCAAAACCATTATGGATTTAAACTACATGGGCACCTTTTTGCCAACAAAGGTTTTTCTGCCGCTCCTGACAAAACACAAGAAGGCGTCCATCATCAATATCTCGTCCATGGCCGCCAGCCGCCCCATGACCCGGGTCATGGGCTACGCATCTGCCAAAGCGGCTATTGACAACATGACCAAATGGTTTTCGGTGGAATTTGCCAGAAAATACGGAGAGGGCATCCGTGTCAATGCGGTCGCTCCGGGCTTTTTCCTGACCGCCCAAAACGAACGCCTGCTCACCAACACAGACGGCAGCCTGACGGAAAGAGGCAACTTGATCGTGGACCACACGCCCATGGGTAGGTTTGGAACACCCGAAGAGCTTTTTGGGGCCGTCCAATGGCTCTGCAGCGATGCATCAAAATTTGTTACAGGAACCATTATTGAAGTAGATGGAGGCTTCAGTGCATTTTCAGGCGTATGAGTACAAATAATAAACCCTTTCTTATGGAACAGACCATGCGTTGGTATGGTCCAAATGACCCAGTCAGTCTTGCCGATATCCGGCAATCCGGGGCCACCGGCATCGTAACGGCCCTGCATCAAGTTCCCAACGGGCAGGTATGGTCCCGGGAAGCAATCCGCGAACGGAAAGACATCATCGAGCAGGCTGGATTAACCTGGTCCGTGGTGGAAAGTGTCCCCGTACACGAAAGCATCAAGACTCGCTCGGGAGATTTTCAGGCCTATATCCGAAATTACCAGGAAAGTATTCGCAACCTGGCGGCGGAAAACATTCACACGGTCTGCTACAATTTCATGCCCATTCTGGATTGGACCCGCACCAATTTGGGCTACACCCTGCCTAATGGCGCCAAAGCGCTTCGCTTTGAAATGAAGGCCATCGCCGCCTTCGACGTGTACCTGCTGAAACGGCCCGGAGCGGAAAAGGACTACCCGGAAGAACTATTGCAGAAAGCCAAAGCCCACCTGGGCAGCCTTTCTGAAGAGGGAAGGGAACAATTGGTGAATACCATCATCGCCGGCCTACCGGGCGCGGAAGAAGGGTATACCGTCGTAGATTTTCAGCAGGCCCTCGATACCTATAAAGGCATCGATGCCGGTAAGCTGGGCGAAAACCTGAATTTATTTTTAGATGCTATCGTGCCGGTAGCCGAAGAAAACAGGGTGTACCTGTGTATCCATCCCGACGACCCACCCTTTCCAATTTTTGGTCTACCGCGGGTGGTTAGTACAGCAAGTGATTACGACCGCATTCTTCAGGGAAACAGCAGCCCATTCAATGGATTTACCTTTTGCACCGGTTCGCTGGGAGTGCGAGCGGACAACGATTTGCCTGCCATGGCTGCTACCTATGGGAAGCACATTCATTTTATCCACCTGCGAAGTACCCAACGGGACGCGGATGGGAATTTCTACGAAGCCAACCACCTGGAAGGCGACGTCCCCATGGCCGACGTGGTGGAGGCACTGATACGGGTGCAGCAGCAACGTGGCAAATCCTTGCCCATGCGCCCCGACCACGGACACCAAATGTTGGACGATTTGGGGAAAGTCACCAACCCCGGCTATTCTGCAATCGGCCGTTTAAAGGGGCTGGCCGAACTGCGGGGTTTGGAAATCGGAATTGCACGAAGTATTTTTACTACATAGAAAAACTGAAAAAATAACGTAGTACACCCTTTCTACCGTTGACGGATGAAGAATTTTTAATTTTAATGTGCGTTTATCTTGTTAAAATCAATTGAATAATAGTATCTTGGATGCAAAAAAAAACGATAGTAGCGCCTTTGAAGTAGCATACAGAAAAATCAAAGCCATGATATAACGCTGATTGAAGTAAAAAATCGCCTATCTGCCTATTTTTAACCCCAGAATAATTTTTTCGAGAAGAAAGCCAAGTCAAATTTCGATGCGGCGTATCAATACATCTAAGGAAAAGTGATCAGTGAATCAAACAACATAGAACGGATGAGCGAGATCCTTGATACGGAATCTCATTCGATGCACTGTTTTATCAGCGATTCCAAGTGGAATGCCCATGCGGTGATGGACCGAGTGGCAACATGTTTCTCCCAATTGTTGCCAGGGCGAACGCTCGAAGGATTGCTGGTCAATGAAAACGGATGGGCCAAAAAGGACGATTATGGACTTGGATCTGGTTACCCATTTTCAGCCAATGGGAGCAAAACGGCCAAACTCCCTTCGCCTCTGAGGCCAAAGGAAAGCAGGGTTTACACCAGGGTAGGTAACGGTATTGGCTCGTTGGCA
Organism: Cyclobacterium xiamenense; assembly: GCF_900109255.1. Taxonomy (NCBI): domain Bacteria; kingdom Pseudomonadati; phylum Bacteroidota; class Cytophagia; order Cytophagales; family Cyclobacteriaceae; genus Cyclobacterium; species Cyclobacterium xiamenense. Next base: position 1,224,299 of record NZ_FNZH01000001.1, read on the forward strand.
CCTGCCAATTGGCAATCTATGGTATTCAAGTGTTTAGTTAACAACGTATCGAAAGCGCTGTTCCATTTAAGAACCTTGTCCATTTCGAATACAAATACGAATTCAAGGGAAAATGAGCAACTAGAGGTGTCCGAACGAAAAAGCAAGAAACGGGAGAGAATCAACTACTCTTTAACCAATCCCTTTTTGAGGCCGCATGCCGAACAGATCCTGGCCGATACGCAGGCGCAGCTGTCCGTAGTAAGGGCCAATTCCGAAGAACAAAACCGAATCCCGGGAATAAATCCGTTCCAGACGCCTAGATTCCGCCGGAGACATCACCTACTTGCGGTAATCATGATTTCTAGGTGTTTCATGCTCAAAACCATACCTTTAAATCGATACGAAACACCAATTCTCTCGTCTTGGGACCCAGAGAATGCACTGTTCGTCAAGTTCTACAAAAAATTGGCTGAAGGAGGCTTCTTAAAGCGACGAAAGGACAGCCATAGTAACCGGCAACATCAAGTCGATATCTGGTATTCATAACAATAAAATATACAAACGTACGATTAGGAATATATTTCACATCTATTATACAGGCCACCAATCAAAAAAATTCAAAACCAATGAAAAAGATTATCAAAACATATTACGCAAATGTGCAAAACATGGGGGACTTACTGAATGAACTATTGATCCGCAATGTTTTTGGGCAGGATCTGGTTCGTCATAAGCCATCAACCAGTGAATTAAGTTGCATTGGAAGTGGTATGGATAGTTTTATGAAAAAAAATAGAATGTATCCCAGATGGTATTCAACGGCTCTTCAATTGCAAAGTAAATTTGTTAATTATCCGAATATTGTATGGTGCACTGGTTTCCTGTATAGTGAAACCGAAGATTCCAAATTCATACGACAAATGGAGTTTAGTTCGGTTAGAGGAGAATTAACCAAAGCGCGTGTTGAGAAAATTATCGGCCAAAAATTAGACATCCCAACCGGAGATGGCGGTATTTTGGCCCCACTTCTATTTGAAAAGACTATTCCCAAAGAATACAGCATGGGTATTGTGCCACACATGAACGAGCTGGATAATCCGATATTTCAAGAGGTAAAGCAAAAATACCCTAACGCCATTATTATCGATTTAACAGTAGACCCCATGTTGGTGATTAAACAGATCGCACAATGTGACTACATTATTTCAACCAGCCTGCATGGATTGGTCGTTGCTGACAGTTTTAAAATTCCAAATAAATGGATAAAACTAACAAATTTGATGAAAGGTGACGGTTTTAAGTATCACGATTACTATTCTGCGTATGGGGTAACCAACGAACCCATTGACATTAGTAACGGAGATTCTCCGACCATCAATCAAATTATCGATGATTATAAAGTTATCCCGGACATAATGGAAAAGAAACAGAAAGAGGTCCATGACGCCTTTCCTTTTTAACGCTAGATTGAGCGATTGAAGGTACTCCATCCCCGTACGTAATGTGTGTTTATTTTGTTAAAATCATGGAATAATCGTACCTTCCTATCCGAAAGAACGCGCATAATGAGCATGGAGTCAACACAAATTCATTAGAGAAAAATCATGGGAAAACACTGATCGAGGGAGGATATCGCGTATCTGCTTGTTTTTTTGCCAAGCCAATTTTTTCAGGAACCAAGCCGATTCTACTCTCGATAATGTATAGCCACAGATTGAAGGAAACGTGACCGGTGAATTAGACAACATACAATGGATAAACAATACCTCTGATACGAAAAATCACGCTTGGTATGATTGAATTAGCAATTCGAACAGGAATGCCCATACAGTGATGGGTTTGGTGCTTCACGTGCGAAAAGCGTCTAAACCAAGATGGAATACCCATTCGCTAACCAAAAGATCTCCTGAATTTTCTGTTCGTTACGTTTGACAAAGTAGTGACTGAAAACCAGTTGCTTTGGTAAGTAAATAACTGCCACACAAAACCGAAATACGCTATAGACCTCTGTTAGTCAAAACAATAAATGTAAAAAAGTAAAATTGTATTAACCCAAAAAGAATTATGAGTAACGAACAAGCAGGCAGAAGGGAATTTATAAAAAAATCCGCGCTGACCACCATGGGTATTTCCACATTGGGAGCGATAGGGTTCTCTGCCAAGAGTTATGGAAAAATCTTGGGAGCAAACGATCGATTGAACATCGCCATTGCCGGATTGGGCAGAAGATTGGGTGCGTTTTACAACCCTATCGGATTAAAGTCCAGCAATGTCAACCTGATGTACCTTTGCGATGTGATGCAATCCCAACGGGAAAAAGCAGCCAGAAATTTTCAAAAACACATCGATTACCAACCCAAACTCGAAAACAGCATTTTGAAGGTGCTGGAAGATTCGGAAGTAGATGCCTTGATCAATGCCACCCCGGACCATTGGCATGCACCGGGCACCTGGCTGGCCCTTGAAGCGGGTAAGCACGTGTACGTAGAAAAACCCTGTAGCCACAATCCCTATGAAGGAGAACTACTGGTAGCCTACCAAAAACAATACGGAAAAGTGGTACAGATGGGCAACCAGCAACGTTCTGCACCCGAAAGCATCGAAATCATCAAGGCCATACATGAGGGTGCTATTGGTGATGTGTACAAGGCGACCGCCTTTTATAACTCCGCCCGTGGGGAAGTGCCGAATCAGAAACAGGCAGCCCCTCCGCAAGGATTGGATTGGGAACTGTTTCAAGGACCTGCCCCCAGAAGAGGGTATACCGACGATACCTGGAACTACAACTGGCACTGGTATGGCTGGGATTATGGTACTGCCGAAACCGGCAACAACGCCACCCACGAACTGGATGTAGCCCGATGGGCCCTGCAAGTTGACTTCCCGGAAAAGGTAATGGTCGATTCAGGTAAATACCACTGGCCTAACGACGGTTGGGAAATGTACGATACCATGGATGCCGTATTTAAATTTTCCGGCAACCGCACCATTCAGTGGGACGGAAAAAGCCGAAACGGACACAATACCTACGGGCCGGGCCGGGGAACCATCATCTACGGTACCGATGGCTCGGTTTACGTGGATCGCGGCGGGTACAAACACTTTGACCGGAATGGAAAAGTGGTAAAAACCAATGAGTCCGGTGGTAGCGAAGCGGGCACAGCCCTTGGCGGTGGTGGCGACATGTCCACCCTACACGTGGTCAATTTCTTCGAGGCCATTCGGGGAAAACAAACGCAAAACAGTCCCATCGACGAAGGTGCAAAATCCGTGTTGCTTTGCCACCTGGCAAACATCGCCTCCCGAACAGGCGAAGTATTGGAATGCGATTCCTCCAATGGGCACATCAAAAATAGCAAACAAGCCAGCAAGCTGTGGAAACGAGAGTACGAAAAAGGATGGGAACCTAAACTCAAGGTATAGGCCCCTCCTTCTTTACCACCCACAAACCACCAATTATCCCCGGTACAGCCGGGGATTTTTTATAGTTACATATTTTGGCGCAACGGACGAGCGACGAGCGGACGTTCAAAACGCCGGGAATGATTCGACGACTCTCTCCTTTTATTGGACGCCACACAAGATCAGCCAGGCGTACCCGCGAAAAAGGCATCAGCAGAAGTTACCAGCAAGGAAATAGCAACCCTATCAACGCAAAGGAGCAGCACGCGATCCAAGTTTTTGCAGGTACCGACCGTAGCGATTCATCACCCAGAGATGTAGGCGCGCCTGGGTAGAGACATACAAGTACCAGGGTATTTTGGGAACAAATTCGTGAATGGCCGTAATGATGTACTTACCTCCCAGCACTTCCCGGAATTCCAACCATCCGTAATCCGGACGACCGACCAGCCAGCCCCCACTGATGTAAAACAATTGTCTTTTCTTATCGCTTCGGTCTTTGATCCAGCTTAGTTGCAACATGGGAACGGTGATAGAAAACAGGTAAAAACTGACCACGCCTTCCCGATTTTCCCGGGCATTGATAATCGATTTGAAAAACGTTGGTAGCCAAACTTTGTACCGATTGGCAGCCCAATAGGCACTTTTACCAAAGGTATTGGAAAGCCGCTGTATGCTTCTTACGGTATTTTCCCGACGACCCAGGGGAATAAATGTTGGTAAAAGCGGTTCCTTTCCGGAACGCAATGCGATTTCAACCGCCTCATCATAGGTCTGATAGTCGATTGGGAATTCCTGAAAGGCCAATTCATCCGAAACGGTCATGGTATGTTTGAGGCTTTCCACCAGTGGGGACACCAACTGCGCCGGACTCTCGCCAAAATAGCCTACCCAGAGCTTGGAGAGGCCCGGGGAAAAAAACGGCACGGAAAAAATATACCGCTTTTTGCCCATCACTGCGGCGGTTTTCAGCATCATCTCCTGGTAGGACATGATTTCCGGGGAGCCAATTTCGATGGCTTTTCCAAAGACATTCGGATTTCCCAGGCAGCCGTCAATGATGGTCAGTGTATCCTGTAGGGAGATGGGTTGGGTTTTGGATTCTGTCCATTTCGGGCAGATCATTACCGGTAATTTTTCGACGAGGTTTTTGATCATTTGAAAGGAAGATCCGCCGGGACCTACAATGATACTTGCCCGAAGTGCCGTGAGGGCAGCGGTGCCGGAAGCCAGGGTTTTTTCCACTTCCAAGCGGCTCCTAAGGTGCCGGGACCAGGTGTTCTCCGATTCCTTTTTTGGCAGAATGCCTCCCAAATAAACAACTTGCTCGACCCCATTGGCCGAGGCTGCCCGGGCAAAATTGTCGGACAGCAAAAGATCCGTATCCTCAAAGCTCCCCTGATTCAAACGGGTGGACGCATTCATGGAATGCACCAGGTACAGCGCATAATCCACTCCCTGCAGGGCTTTTTGGGTAGAACTGATCGAATACAATTCCACCTGCCGCCATTCGATTTCGGGATGGGGATTGTCCTGTACCTCCCTCCTGCTCAAACCAATAATATGGTACTTGTCCTTAAAGCGATCCATAAACCAGCGACCAATATACCCCGTTGCACCGGCGATGGCCAGCACCTTTTTATTTCCTTTTTCCATTGCCTACCTAACTGCCGTTCATCCAAATTGTTGATGAAGAAATAAGGTAATGCGATAAATGTATTTAATTGCTACCGGGATTTATTTATCTTAAAAATTCGATTTCATCTATCTTATAACTGATTCCCTACTAAAATGAGCCGGTTCTACTTGATTGCCCTACTATGTTTGACATGCGGCTCCCTCCCTGCCCAAAACCAAATTCAGACCCATACTAAAAATCCCCATTACTTTTCCTGGGGAAGTACGCTGGCATTTTTGATCGGGGCAGCTGGTTTTCAACTTAAGGAAGAAACCATCCAACATTCCACCAAACGGCTGTCCGTCCGGATACCTGCCGATTTACTTCATTTGATCGCGCATATAAAAAAGGTTAATCAATAAAATTCTTTAGATATTCAGAAAAAAATGAGAAATGAGTGGGAATAGGATTATTTTAGACACCAATATTTTTCTTTACTTATTGTCAACTGAAATCGCTCGTTCTGTATACTTTAATTGTGACAAAAAAAATTTATAAAAATTTATTAATATCAATATTAAATCCATTCATTTTTAATTCCTTAGCTAATTTTAACTTCCAGGCCTCAGATGAATCATACGGAATATAAAGAATACCGGAAAAATCAGAAGGAATTTCAACATCATTTTCATAAATTACCGCCACATGCTTTCGACCAAGTTTTCCCAAAAAGTATCCTAATTCAAGTATTACATTTTGTCTGGCTCTTTTATTATATTTTCTATTTCCTCTTTTTCTTCCTTCATCATCTCCCGTCATTAAAACAACAGCAAAGTCAACGTCACTATATTTTTCAATCTGTTCAATAATAGTGTTACTTCCTGAAGCCTGTTCATTGATTATTATTGTTTTGAGATCTTGTTTTTCAAGAAACCTTGCCACCGATTGCTTCAGTCCTTCTTCGTGACCATGAACGATGAATATTTTCAACTTTGACAGTTGGGTTAAAGAACCGCTTTCCTTTTTGGAAATTCCCTTTTCATTTAAAGTATATTTTTCATCTTTTTCTGAATTAAATTCTATTACCTTTAAAATTGGGTTTAAGGATTCTTCCGAAAAACCAATTAACGAAAGACTATCATTTAAATGGTCAAGATTCTCTTTGTGCTTTAGTGATTTAATGAATTCGCCAATAATGAAAGATGTTATTTGTTCCCAAACCTGATTGGATGGAATATGATTAAAAAGATCTGCTAATGCAGTCAAAGAATCTGACCATTCGTGATCAAATCCAACTGCATAAAATGTCCTTTTTTCAGCTGCATGCTTAACAAAATTGTCCCAATGTTCGTGTAGGTCTCTCTTAGCCAGTAACATTCTAAATTCTCTAGATGTAAGAAATTCACCTATACCCAATTCATTCAAGTCATCGTAGACGATCTTATATCTTGGTAAAATCTCTCTCATATTTTTTAGTCAATTTTGCTCCAAAACCATCACTTTAATCTCCTTAAAAACCTTTACTCTTGATAGTACTCAGCGATGCTGTATCTTCCTGATGTCATTTTCCAAATATCCAGTCCTCTTCCCAAGATGATTTTCCATCCGCTGTCAAGTTCTATATTTCTGTCATGTTATAAATCATCTTCATACTTTCCAAGCCTGCTATCCAGCTCCTTATTTTGTCCTGCACTTAATTCAAAAGAACTTTCCTGCGCTTCCTTTAATCCTTGAAGTTTTTCAAGAACAGATATGTCCTGAAGCTCGGTAAGCCAGTGGATAAGATCGATTTTAATAGATTTTACGTCCATACCTATCATCATTTTACCCATTAAAGTTAACGATTTATTTATGGATTTGATTCACCCCGGCGGGCAATGGTGCTGCACCGCCCTTTTCCGTTCCTCCAAGTTCACCAAAAAAATCGCAGACCAGCATTTTCTCCTTATCTTTACCCTGCAAATCACAAATCCGGAATTTCATGCGTAGTATTCTTATCAAAACAACTTTTATACTCCTATTCATTGCCTCCCCTGTCCTGTCCCAGGAAGAAACCGACTGGCAGGTAGCTGCTCCCGAAGGAGATTGGGAATTTAAAAACGTAACCTTTACTACCGATGAAGGCACCTGGATGAACCTGGATGTCAGTCCTGACGGGAATACCATTGTTTTCGATCTGTTGGGAGATATCTACTCCATGCCGATCTCAGGAGGAACCGCAACTGTCCTGAGATCAGGCCTGCCTTTTGAGGTACAACCTCGCTTCAGCCCGGACGGGAAATGGATTTCCTTTACCTCTGATGCCGGAGGGGGTGACAATATTTGGGTGATGAAGCCCGATGGCAGCGAGGCTCGTCAGGTTACCAAAGAGTCCTTCCGCCTGCTCAATAATGCGGTGTGGATACCGGATGGCAACTACCTGGTGGCCCGAAAACACTTTACCTCCGGCCGGTCCCTGGGTGCAGGAGAAATGTGGCAGTACCATATTTCCGGCGGAGAAGGATTGCAACTTACCCAACGGAAAAACGACCAGCAGGATGTCAATGAACCCAGTGTATCGCCCGATGGCAGGTACCTGTATTTCAGCGAAGACATGGCTCCAGGTGGCAGCTTTGAATACAACCGGGATCCCAATGGGCAAATTTATGTGATCAAACGCTACGATTTTGAAACAGGTGAAACGGAAACGCTCACCGGAGGACCCGGAGGTGCAGCCCGGCCCCAGGTTTCTCCGGATGGAAAAAAACTGGCCTTTGTAAAACGAGTCAGAACCAAATCGGTGCTCTACATCCACGACCTGGAAACGGGCGAAGAATGGCCGGTCTATGATGAACTAAACAAAGATCAACAGACTGCCTGGGCTATTTTTGGGGTTTACCCCGGATTCGCCTGGATGCCGGACAACCGGCAGATTCTGATTTGGGCCAAAGGGAAAATCCAGAAAATCGATACCGAAAACCTGGAACAAAGCAACATTCCTTTTACGGTAGACGCGACTATTCCAGTAGCCGAACGGGTTCATTTCAGCCATCCCATCGCAAGAGAGACCTTCACCTCCCGCATGATCCGGGATGCAGTCACTTCGCCGGATGGTCGGCAACTCGTATTCCGGGCATTGGGCTATCTCTGGATCAAAGACTTGCCAAATGGAAAACCGAGAAGAATTACACAGGGTACGGACTTTGAGGCGGAACCTGCCTTTTCTCCGAGAGGGGACAGGCTCCTTTTTGTAACCTGGAATGACCTGAACAAAGGAGCCATTAAAGAAGTGAATTTGAGCAATAATCGGATAACCATCCTTAGCCAGGAAAAAGGAATCTACCGAAACCCCTCCTATTCTCCGGATGGATCACGGATCCTCTACCGAAAAGAATCGGGCAACCTGGATCAGGGCCGCACTTTTACCAAAAATCCCGGCATCTACCTGATGGATCGGCAATCCCGGGAGACCAAAAAGCTGGTGGAAGAGGGCGATTTCCCGGTATTTACCAAAGAAGGCAAACGAGTATTTTTTCAGACCGGCGGAAAGTTCTTCGGAAACCTGATCAAAAGCCTGAAATCCGTAGACCTTAACGGACAGGACGAGCGCACACACATTGAATCCAAATACGCCAACCGCCTTGTTCCCAGCCCGGACAACCAATGGGTAGCCTTTATCCACTTGCACAAAGCCTACCTGGCACCCCTTGTACTCAATGGACAAACGGTCAACCTGGATGATAAAACCAAATCCCTGCCGGTGGCCCAACTATCCGAAGATGCGGGCCTGAACCTGCACTGGTCTCCAGACAGTGAGACCATTCTTTGGACGCTGGGGGATGCCTATCACAGCACGCGACTGGACGAAAACTTTGATTTTCTGGGCCAATCAGATAGGAAAGAGGAAAAAACCGAAAACGAACCGATAAAAATCGGTTTGGAGGCTGCGGTCGATCGGCCGGAAGGGATCATTGCCTTTACCGGTGCCACCCTGATCACCATGGAAGGAGATGAAGTAATCGAAAACGGCACGGTCATCGTCGAAGGTTCCACTATCAAAGCAGTAGGTGCCTCCACTGCCGTTTCCATCCCCGATGGAGCAGTTGTGTACGATATGGCCGGAAAAACCATTATGCCGGGCATCGTGGATGCCCACGCCCATATCGGCGCTTTTCGGGATGGGCTCACGGTGCAGCAAAACTGGCAATTGTACGCCAACCTGGCCTATGGCGTGACCACCGCCCACGACCCATCGGCCAATACTGAAACGGTCTTTACCCTTTCCGAAATGGTGCAAAGTGGAGCACTTGTAGGGCCCCGGATTTTCAGCACGGGCTTTATTCTCTATGGCGCGGATGGCGATTTCAAAGCGGTCATCAACAAGCTGGAAGATGCCCGGTTTTCGGTACGCCGTACAAAGGCTTTCGGTGCCACGGCCGTAAAATCCTATAACCAGCCCCGCCGGGATCAGCGGCAACAGGTATTGCAGGCTGCCCGGGAATTGGGGGTAAATGTGGTGCCCGAGGGTGGATCCACCTTTTTCCACAACCTTTCCATGATTCAGGACGGGCACACTGGCATCGAACACAACATCCCCATTGCACCGGTGTACAAAGACGTGTTGGAGCTCTGGGGTCAAACGGAGGTGGGCTACACCCCCACGCTGATTGTCAACTACGGCGGCATCAACGCAGAGTACTACTGGTACCAGAAAACAAACGTTTGGGAAAACGAAAAATTACTGCGCTTCAGTCCCCGGGGAATGATCGATTCACGGTCTCGTCACCGCACGATGGTCCCGGAGGAAACCTACGAAAACAGCCATATCCTCACTTCCCGGCAGGTCACCGATCTGGCGAATAAAGGCGTCACCGTAAATCTGGGTGGTCACGGACAACTTCAAGGCCTGGGTGCCCACTGGGAATTGTGGAGCCTGGCCCAGGGAGGCATGTCCAACCACGAGACGTTGAAAGCGGCCACCATCAACGGCGCCCGGTATATCGGTATGGATGCGGATTTGGGATCACTCAAGCCCGGTAAACTGGCCGATTTGATCGTTCTGGAAAAAAATCCGCTAGCGGATATCCGCCACTCGGAAAGCATTACCCATACCATGATCAACGGACGCTTGTATGAAACGGAAAACATGAACGAAATCGGCCACCGTAACCGGGAGCGGCCGCCCTTTTACTGGGAAAACCGATTGTTTCAGGAAGCCTTTCCCTGGCACGAAAGCATCCAAACGTACATGCACAGCGGCTGCGGCTGCGGCGTAGGCAGGCACTAGGACTCCTTTCGATCTACAAAAAAATAGGGATCCTTCGTTAATTGGAGGGTCCCTTTTTCCCAAAGGCTCCGGGCATCCATCCGCACCGATGCTGCCTGCAACACCTTTCCTTTTTGGCAGGAATCCGATCCCAACAGCCCGTCCACCCGCTCGTACCGCTGTTCAAATCCAGCAAAATCATGCCTAAAATACGATTTCGACATTTCCCTCCCTGCCTGATCTACTAATGTATAATTAACCCTGGCACCCAATAGATAAGGTGGCTTGATCCCTTCTTCCACGGCATGCATGGAGGTATTGGGCCGGGTCCCACAACCCAGGAACAAAATCTTTCCATGCACTTCAGGAAGCTTGGCAAAAGGAGAATGCGGGCCGCAGGGAGTGTCATCCCGCAAATGTTCGGCGAGAAAATAATCGCTTAATTCTCCAATCGCACAGACCGAATGCGTGGGATGCATGCTTCGTTGCACGCCTGGAAAGGTGCGGAAAAATTCCGGCAAGGCACCGACACACGAGGGAGTTTCCAAAACATCGAAAACGGGATTTTCCGGGGTGACGGTCTTAAAAGATAGCGCGGGCATCAATAAGGTACCTTTTGGTCCAAGCTGTTCCAGTAATGCAGATACCACAATTTTAGCCCTGTCAGGAAATTTTCCAAGCGCATTTAGGGAGGCATGAACCAGTAAGTGGTCTCGTGCTCTTATTCCGAGCTGGTCCAGGTCTTTCAGAATCAACTTTTTCCAATCCCTCATCGTAAAAAATTGAGAAAGCCTATTTTTTTAGTGTCAACTTTTTGAAGGAACGCGTAAGGTCCAGCAGGGACTGCTCTACTCCCATTCGTTCCAGGGAAGAGGCACCCACAAAACCGTGTACATCGGTGGCTTCCAGCACCTGCCGCACGTCCTCCGGGGTATTGATCGGGCCGCCATGGGCTAGGAAAAAAAGGTCGGGATTAATGGATTGGCAGGCATCCATTATTTCACGGGTTTTGTCAATCGCCTCCTCCATGGTACAGGAAGCACCGGTAACCCCCACGGAACCCCCGACGGTGGTCCCTACATGCGCAATGATGGCATCTGCCCCGGCTTCCGCCATTTTGATTGCCTCTTCCGGCTTGGCAACATACACGATGGAAAACAGGTCCATTTTGTCTGCTATACGCACCATTTCGACTTCTTTGTCAAAACTCATTCCGGTCTCCTCCAATATCTGACGGAAATTTCCATCTACGATGCAGTGGGTGGGGAAATTATTGATTCCCGAAAAGCCCATGTCCTTCACTTTGAGCAAGTGGTGCCAGATCCTTCGCCGGGGATCCGATCCGTGAACGCCACAAATCACGGGCACTTCTTCCACTACCGGCAAGACCTCAAACTCACCGATTTCCATGGCTACCGCATTGGCATCTCCATAGGCCATCAGGCCAGCTGTGGAACCATGACCGGACATGCGAAATCTCCCCGAGTTGTAAATGATAATCAGGTCTGCCCCGCCTTTTTCTATGAATTTGGCACTAATACCTGTCCCTGCACCGGCAGCGATTATAGCCTTGTTATCAGCGATTGTTTTCTTTAACCGTTCCCTGACTTCCTGCCGGGTGTACGGGTTTCCTTTTCCTGTCCACGGATTGGGCATAGCGTATTATTTCGTGTTAAGCCTGCAAGATATTTTAAAACCGGCAGCTAATCAACTTTCCGTAGAAAACCGCCCGGCGCTGCCTGACCCACCGCTTTGCTTTTTTTCCAACAGATCCAGCAGCAGGTCCACCGCGACGCCTGCAAATCCCATATCGTTGATATGCGCTTCCAGCGACATTTGTTCGATTCCAGGGTCCAGATAGGTCTCCCATGCACGCTTCAGTGCTGCGGTGCACTTTTGATCATAAAAATGATTCCCAGGCGCATCCAGCTGCGAAAAGCCCCGCAGGGGTAACAATACCCGGATACTTTCTTTTGCCTGGCTTTGGTTCAGCTTTTCTGCGATCTGCCGTCCCAGCTCAAAATTTTCCTGCTCATTGGTACGCATCAGGGTCACATCGGGCGCCCATTGGTAGAAAAGCCGATTGACGTAGGCTTCCGGTACAGCGTCCGGCATACCGAAGTTGACCATATCCAGGCAACCGGGAGCCAGCAAGCAGGGAATCCCTCCTTCGATCGCGGCCGTCAATCGATCCGGGCCGGCGCTCAGGATTCCGCCGCATAGCTCATCCGCCAGTTCGGTGGTCGTCAAATCCATTACGGCATCGAATACGCCCTCGCGTATCAATGCTTCCATGGCCTTCCCTCCAACGCCATTGGCGTGGAAGGCCATTACTTCGTACCCCTTTTGCTCTAGCAAGCGGGTGCAGGCGTTTACGCAATCAGTGGTGTTGCCAAACATGCTAATAGCCACCACCCCCTTTACGCCGTCGGATTTCTGTTCCGGAACCTTCGCCATGGCAACAATAGCCGCGGCTGCCTGATCGATGAGTGGCCGGATGATGGCATTGAGTCCCGCCATATCCACGACCGAAGGAATCAAAACGATGTCCTTGACGCCTACTAGATGCGAGACATCCCGGGTAGCCAGGGTAGATAGACAGACCTTGGGAAACCCCAGCGGCAGCACCTGCATGGCTTTTAGCAGGAGATACGTGCCTCCGCCCCCTCCCATACCTATGACTCCGCTGATTTTTCCTTCCTCATAGAGGACCCGAAGCAATTTTGCAGCACCCGCTGCCATCCGCTCCAGGGCGTGAGCCCGATTATTTTTTTTTCGCAGCGCTTCGATGGAGGTTCCAGCCAGGGAAGCCAGGTAGTCCGCTTCCACGTCTACGGAGAATCGGTCGGTGCTGCCAAAAATTCCGGCATTGATGCCGATCACCTGGGCTCCACTGACCAATAGCTGCTCGCGTAATCGCGCAAAGACTTCTGCCTTGGTATCGAAACAACCTAACATCGCGATGGTAGGAGACGGTAGTTCCATTGGTTGATTGCTTGTGTCAGGCGTGAATGTACGGATAAAACCAAGCTTCTGAAAAACATTTCGGGAAACCGGAAGCATCCAGCCCTTCTTTTTTTACGATAGCCCCCCTCCCGGAAACTTTCATTCCATTGCCTTATCTCGTATATTTAACCATCATTGAAAACCCTACAAATTGAAAAAGGCATGACCACAAGCGACCTTCTTTTTAAAAAAACCAGAAAAGACCTGGAGTTTCTGACGAGTTGTTTTCAAAAAGTACTGCACCAGCTGGGAGAGCACGAACTGGAAAAAATCCTCGCCCAAAAATCCAATCCGCTGGACATCGATTGGGAAGCGGGCGAATTGGAGGAAAAGCACATTCAGGTGCTGAGTATCTACCTGCAACTAATGAACCTGGTGGAAGAAAATGCGGCGGTACAGGGAAGAAGAAAGCTGCTTAATGAAAAGGGATTGGCAGCCATTCGCGGTTCCTGGGGCGAAACCTTCAGTCGATGGAAGGCCCAGGGATTGACCGAGGCTGAGATGGTGGACTGCATCAAGCATACCCAGGTCTATCCCGTTTTAACGGCCCACCCAACGGAGGCCAAACGAAAATCCATTCTAGACCTACACCGGGAGATTTATCTAAACCTGGTCAAGCTGGAAAACAACGCGTATTCTCACTTGGAGAGGCAGGCTCTGGAAAGGGAAATAATTGGACTGCTCGAACGGTGGTGGCGCTCGGGCGAAGTGTACCTGGAAAAGCCCACGCTGGAAATGGAACGCAACAACGTGCTGCACTATTTTTCCAGGGTATTTCCCAAAGCCCTGCAGCATGCGGACCAGCAACTGATCGAAAGTTGGATTGCCATGGGCTTTGACGCCAATAAATTCAGCAACACGAGCGACTTCCCCGATTTTCAATTGGGCAGCTGGGTAGGTGGTGACCGGGACGGCCATCCCTATGTAACGGCCGACTTTACCCGAGACACCTTGCTGGAGCACCGGCGCATGGCCCTGATACTGATCAAAGAAAAGCTTCAAATCCTGGGGGCCCAGATGAGTTTTTCCGAAATCCGTAATCCTGTTCCCACTGGTTTTCGGGAAAAAATCCGGGAAAAAGCCGAGTATATCGGCGCAGACAGCGAACTCGCTTTGCAACGAAATCCCCGGGAACCCTGGCGGCAATTCATCAACCTGATGCTGGTACAGGTGGACAACACCCTGGAGGAACGCAAGCAACCCGTCTACTCTCGCTCCGCTGAATTGATGGAGGACTTGAAAGTAATCCGTCAAAGTCTGCATGAAATCGATGCCTGGAGCATGGTGCGGCAGTTCTTGCTGCCTGTTGAAAGGCATATCGCCTGTTTTGGCTTTCACCTGGCTCGGCTAGACATCCGGCAAAACAGTGCTTTTCACGAGAAGGCCATGGACCAAATTCTGGCCGAAACGTTCCGCGAGTCAACCCCCTACTCCTCCTGGTCCGAAAAAGAACGTGTACGCTTTATTACCGAAGAACTTAGAAGCAACCGTCCCTTTGCCTTTTCCGGGAAATCCTTTGGCCCGGAAGCGGATAAAGTACTGGGCTGTTTTCAATGCGTCAAAACGCACATCGACCGTTATGGGGACGAAGGCATTGGATCCTTTATTATCAGCATGACACGAAGTCTAAGCGACCTGCTGGTGGTATATCTCTTTTTGCGGGAAGCGGGATTGGATCGAAACCGCTACCAAGTGGTACCACTGTTTGAAACCATCGATGACCTGCAGCGCGCCGACCATATACTTCAGGCTTTCCTAGCGCACGAAGCCTACCCGGATCGTTTCTCCTTTCAGGAAGTAATGCTGGGCTATAGCGACAGCAATAAGGACGGGGGAATCACCGCTAGCCGCTGGAATATTTATCAGGCAGAGCAAAAACTCACCAACCTGGCTAGTCCCCTCGGCAAGCGCCTGCGCTTTTTTCATGGCATAGGTGGAACCATTAGCCGGGGTGGCGGAAAGTACCACCGCTTCCTGGAAAGCATGCCGAATGGCAGCCTGCAAGGATCCATTAAAATCACCATACAGGGTGAAACCATTTCCCAGCAGTTTGCCAACTTATTGACGGCAGGATACAACCTGGAAATGCTTTTCTCTGGAACCGCACTTCAGACGGCTCAATCCCTATTCCCCGGAGAGAAACCCCGGTTTCCTACAGAGGCATTGCAGCACCTTTCCGAATTTGCGCAGGATCACTACCAGGAATTGATCCGGCACCCGGATTTTCTGGAGTTTTATGGAGAGGCCACCCCGATCGACGTGCTGGAACTCAGCAAAATCGGCTCAAGACCGGCACGAAGAACGGGGAAACGATCCCTGGAAGACCTTCGAGCGATCCCATGGGTATTCAGCTGGAGCCAGTCCCGGTTCAACCTGACCGGCTGGTACGGCATCGGAACGGCCTTCAAAAGGATTCGGGATACCCAACCCGACCATTACCGGGCCTTGCAGGACCATGCTCAATCCTGGCCGCTCCTCCGCTATATCCTGATACAGGTAGAAACCAACCTGCTGAATGCCGACCAGGAAATCATGAATCAGTACGCCGGACTGGTCTCCAACCGGGATACCGGCATCATCTTTACAAAATGGATCATGGACGAACACAGACGTAGCCTGGAAGAGATCGGCGAACTGCTGGGAAAAGAACGAGATACCCGAAGAATGGGTTTGCTCGACAGCATCAACCGAAGAAAAAATGCCCTTCATGGACTGCACCAGCTTCAGCTAAAAAACCTGAAACTTTGGCGCGCATCCAAAGAACCGGATTCGCCACTGGTAACGCGACTGCTGAAGATCACCACGGCGCTTGCCAGCGGGTTAAAGAATACGGGTTGAGGTACAGCGAAAGCATCCAACGATCCAAACTACTCCCGTAAGTCCCGGTAATCCAGCAGATCCCAGTAGCGAAATCCATTACCCGCTACGCCAATTTGCTCGGACAAATGCTTGTACGGTTTGTGTTGGTATACGCGGGCAGCGATAGCCAGGGGTTCTGCCAGGCGCTCGTTCCGTTTTTCCTGAATCTGATTGTGAGGCCATGTGTTTTTTTCACTCAGGTACGGAAGCATAAAGTCGATCGCTTTCCGGATGCTTCCGCCCTTCGGATTTTCATAGGTCCAAAGATCCCGGCCGGACTGAGCAGCTGCTTGGACATAGCTCATAATTCCCAAGAGATTCATGGCACTGTAATCCCAGGACCGGGTTCGGTCCAGTTCTTTCGGTTGCGACCCATCCGCCTCAATCATCTCATCCAGAATCAAAGGAAGCCCCACCTGAGCCAGGCTGTCGGCGCGTTCCTGCTGATCAACATACAATGCCAGGGGGATGGTCTGTGCAAAATACCAGGTGGTATGGTTGTTTCCATGTATGGCCTCGTCTTTTCCATGCGCGCTGTTGACCAGCCAATCCAGGTAGTGACTGATCCATTCGTGCATGCCTTGTTCTACCGCAGCATCCCAATGCTCGGAACGGGAAAGAATGTACAAGATATCCGGCAATTCCGCAAAGGAGCGGGTATCGATGATGCCGATACCCCTTCCCTCTGTCCTGCCCGGGATTCGCTGGGCGTAGTTGAGATTGGGATTCATTTTCGTTTCCGGATGTATGAACCAGGCCCGGATCAGGTCGATCGCATGGGCGGCGTACCGTTCGTTTTCCGAAAAAAAATGGGCCTGGCTGAGGACCCGCAAGGCAGCCATTAACATACCCAACTCTTCCTTGTCCCGGTAATCGTAGTACTCGGGATTGATTTCCCCATCCCGGCGAATATAGGGTAGTCCATCCTCCTTTTCCGGGTCCGGCCACCAGTAGGGACCCATGCTGGTATAATCGTGGATGTCCCCGCTGGGAGGCAACTGCTTTTTGTGTGTTACTGAAAAAGGACCTTCCTCAAGCTTCTCATCGGCCTCCCTTAGTAGTGCCTGCATGGCTGGAAGAAGGGGTTGCTGAGCCCCGAAGGCAATGCGCGCTTTGGCCTTCTCCATGAGTTCCCCATCTAATAGAATAAACTCCCTACCGGCTGTTTTATCGACCTGCGGAAAGACCAAAAATGGAATACTTCCCAAAAAGAAAATACTGCTATAAATAAATTTTTTCATGTGACCTTGGGTTTTCCTGGGATCATGGATCCGGTTCTAGTCAGAAAAATACAATTTTACCGGAACGTCACCAAAAACGGAAACCAGCAAAACGCGAATTTAAATCGGTAAACACCTATTTCAGGTCAAGGCTACCTTCGCGAATACGCTTCCAGGCGACGACATCCCCGAACGTGCAAAGTCTGGTGGGTACGTATTTTTTCGGTACGGAAGTAACGATCATGAACATCAACGCATCCGGAGGCATGATCCCCTATTCCCCCACGGTACTTTCCTCACAGACCGCAGACGTGTTTTTCCGCAGTTTTTTGATGCTGCCCGGAGATACGATCGCTGCCACCCGGCATAACGGTAGCGACCGTACTCGGGAAACGACTCGTTTATTCGGTTTTTGACCTGCACCTTTTTATCGATTAGATTTTCGAAAAACCTTTTTGAAGGAAAACACGTGAGTACCCCTCCCACTAGATTATTTTACCGGGATCCAAACACTTTTTTCGAAAAACCCGTGCCCATAACTAACTTTTACCTGCGAATGGTCCCCTATGGGAAGCACCTGCCCTCCAGACCTAAGCTCGGATTGGTTTTTTTCCACGATCCCTTCCAGTACCAGGGAAAAGGGGGAGGTTTCCTGCAAGGTAACCGCCATGCTCTCTCCAGACGGTAGGGCCAGCTGTACCGCAACCGGTTCCTTTTGATCGGGATAGAAATTGAGCGGGGCCTCCAAATGAATCAGTAGATCACCTGATTCGTTTTCGCTATAGGTTAGGTGGGTATAGTAATTGGCCAGATAGGCCATACTCGTGTTGAAAGCCGTATTGAACTGAACCCAGCCTTCTGTCCAGCCCAGGTCACCCGCTTCGGGCTGATTGGGGTAATGGAAATTCTTCGGGGAACCGTCAAAGACAAAGGGAAGTTCGTCCAACAGCCCGATCCCTCCTTTGTGCCGACTGTACCAGCCCAGGTCCACGCCCTCTACTTCCTCGGGTCCCTTGAAGGAGAAATGCCTGCCTGTAGGATTTCTGCCAAAGGCATTCTCAACATGCGCCCAGGCAATTTCTTCGAGCCGGGGAGCCAGATTGTGGTCCTTTCCTAAAATGGTATTGGCCGCAAAGATAGCCGCAGGGAAGCCCAGAATATTGCCCGTTTCGTTCCACCCCGGCGGGGTCCATTCGTCTTCTGCATATTTCCGAAAATCCCATAGGTTGTCGGATCGTTGCACCATCCATGCTGCCCATTCTTCCACCTTCGCTTTCAAACCCGGTGGATGCCGGTCCGGGTATTGCTGCGCAAAAAAGGCAAAGGCCCGCATGGTGAGGTGCTCAGACATCCGCTGCCCCTTGGTCGTCATCGGGTCCTCCCAATCCAAATGGGCGATCATCCACTCCAATTGACGGTAAGCAGCATCAAAATAGGTTTCTGCCTGAGGATCTCCCTCCCTCTTTCCAACTTCGTACATCATCAAATTTGGTATCACGGAAAAGCCCGGAGGCATTTCCCCTTTGGTACTGCCCAACTGGGTTTTGCGTGCGAGCAAATCGTGTTCGGGACTTAGGTCGTATCGGGAAGTGGCGTGAGGAGATACGCTTGCCTTCGTCCATACCGAACGGGCATAGGCATACACCCGGTCGAAGTTTTGGCGGGGAAGCCAGCGCGACAGAAATGGCCAGGCATAAAGGAAATGGGCAAGTTCGGCTTTTTGCATCTCGTGGTCCAACTGCTGGGATACCTTCACATCGGCATCCCAATGAATCAATTGCACGATATCCGGTGTGCGTTCCGAAAAGGGCTCCAATACTCCCCACAGTCCCCGGTAATCTTCCGGAAACGAGTCATTGGCCCGGTAGGTGCCGGTTACCTCCATGCGCTCAAAGGCGGCTGGATTGGCCGCGTACAAGGCGACCAAGCTTTGCATGGACCAGTTGAAAAAATCTCCGTCCCGCCAGGCAAAAGACAGGATCCTTTTTTCGGATACGTTTCCCACGTAATGCCTCGCCCCCATCATGAAATCCAACATGCCCCGGTAACTCACCCGCTCCAGCCAGTAGGGCCCGATCCGAAATGGGAAAGATCTCTTATCCCCAGAGGCGACCAAAAATTCCTGATTTGACTCCGGGTTAAAGTCGGAAAAATCACCTTTTTCTCCGGCGATCCTGCCAGAAAAAACTTCCCGGCCAGTCCCTTTTTCCAAAATCACAAAAGAGGTACCATCTGCCATACCCGCAGCGGTAAAGCGCTTTGGCCGGTGAAGGTTGTACCCACTTTGATTTACCAGCAGGGGCATAACTTCTCCTGCACCCTCGTCCACGTATTGCTGCCCCCACAGCGCCAGTTCGGCAATGCGGAGAGACCGGCTTTCCGTCGCAATGAGGCGCACCCGGTCGGTCAGCAATTCTTTCTCAAAAGCAATCGAGACCTCTTCCGCCTCATTACCGGTGGTTTGGTGAAAGGTCCGCCATTCTCCATTTAGCAAGTACTGAAAATCGAAGCCTTCGGCAGGCGGCCCATCTGGATAAAAGCTGAGTTTAAAACCCGTGATCTCCGTCGCGCCCGGCAGCCGAATCGCGATCCAGGGACGTTCACCTGCGCCACTTTCCCAATACGTCTGCACATCGTTGTCCAGTGCCAGCGTAGCGGCGTGGTTTGGTGTTTCCGAACTGCTGGAAACCCGCCCGCTGAGGGATAGATTTCGCTGCGCCTGTACGGGATGTAAACATGCCGCCAAACAAAGTAGCGGCCCAAAGACAAAAAGGAATAAATGGGATGTTTTCATTTTTTAGGTAGTTAATAACACACGATGCCAAACAACGCAGCCGGCGTGGTAGCAGAGGGATGTTCCAGCGTGATTTTTAGGGATTGGGTGGTAACCGCTTCGTCGAAGCGAAGAGTAAAACAGGACTGATGGTTGTCGCGAACCTGGGCCAGCCGATTCCCTTGGTGGTCCGAAATGGAAAAACGCTGCACACAAAAAGGAACCACGTGTTCGGGATGGCCCATTAGGGTAGACTCCAGCGCATGGTCGTAATCCGAATCAAAGAACAACTTTATTTCTTTGATTTTCTGTTCACTATCCCATCTTAATTCAATAGAAGGTTCAGTATCATCGAGGGCGGCAGCCCAGGCATTGGTCTGGCTAGTTGGTCGAAAAATACCATTGCATAAATTTTCCGCGCTAAACATCTGTACGGAACGGTCGAGTTCAAATCCCAGATTGTGTCCATCGGGCCGACGTTCGGGCAGCCAAAAGTCAAAGGAATCCATCCCAATACCCTCCGGAGGCTCCTGCCGGCTGCTGGTAGCCACGGCTTTATTAAATTTCTGAAAAACACTCAAAAGACCCGTCAATCGCGTATTTGAAGTCTTGATCTGTACTAAATCATTCGCAGAAAAGGCAACAAAATAATATTCTGAATTTTTTATAGTACACTCAAAATCAATTAGTAATGTTGATTCACCAGAAGCAATTTCGAATTCTTTTTCCGCTAAAATAAGCTCTGGCGTAAAGTTTCCCTTCCGTTTGCTTCCCATTAACGAAACTCGGAGTTGGGTGGCTTTCGAGCTCTTCAGCCGTACACGAATGCCCGGCACCTCCCCCTCTGTAAGGGGAAGCAACTGTGCCATGGCAAACTCCAACGACTTCCAGGGCCCGTCCATGGGAAGCCCCTGCAACCGATAGGTAGAAGACGGCAGCAACGTCGCCTGTCGGGCCAGTTCCGCTTCATCCGACAAGCGCAATCCAGGGATGTATTGCCCTGACCGAATCAGGCGGTTTTGCAAAATTTTCATCCGTGAAGGCACAAGAAGATCGGCAGGAAGCAGCTTGCTTTCCTGGCACAAAACCGCAGCCATGGCAACAGCCTGTGCGTTGTGTGCACCGGTAGCCATCACACGGGTAGAACCAAAAGCCACGTGGCTACTGCTGACGATTCTTCCTGCAAGGAACAGGTTCTTCAGGTTTCGGCTGTACATGATCCGGTAAGGAATCTGGTACACTCCCTTGGTATGCCATTGGGTACAGCCGGGAAGATCGCCGTATACGCCATCTGCCGGATGTAAGTCCAGGGCCCAGCCCCCAAAAGAAACCGCATCCTCAAATTGGCGCTGCTGGACCAGGTCTTTTTGCGACAACATGTAGTCGCCCTCAAAGCGGCGGCTTTCCCGTTTTCCCGGGATGGTACCCACCCATTCGAGCGTATGGGTAGCCATCTCGGGAAACTCCCCGGAATTTTTGAGGTGATCCCAAATACCGTAGATTACGCGCCAAAGTTCCCATTTGATCGTTTCGGACTCATGAACGGTATCCTTCCTTCCTCCGTACTCCACCCACCATAGCCGGCAGCCATGGTCCTTGAGGTTAAAGGATTTAAAGCGGGGTAGTTTTGCGATTTCCCGATTGGCATACGAAGGAGGAACAAAGCGTACGGGCTTACCGGTATCCTTACTGTAAAAATACAGGCTGTGTCCCAGCAGTTCCCCGTAGGTATCATCCGGTGCAAATGGCTCGTCAAATTCATCCGCCGATTCGGCCCCAATCCGAAAGGCCGCTCCGGCCAAAAAAGCCATGGAGCCGTCGCCGGATGCATCCACAAACAAGGGAGCTTTCAACAGGTATTCCGTAGCGTTCTGGCTGCAAAAAGCCAATGCCGATTCGATGGTGTCCGGACTACTTTTTACCAGGTCGTACATGGCCGTATTCAATAGCAGTCGGATGCCGGGTTCGTTGCTTACCATTTCAATTAAAATGGTATCCAAAATCAGCGGATTGCCTTCCGGATTGCGGTATAAATTCTCCAGGAGAATCTCGTCGATAACGCCTCCTTCCCTGGCCCAACGGTTGTTATTACCCATATGAGAGGTTGCACCCAGGATCCAGAGTCGGATCTCAGACGATCCGTTCCCGCCCAGAACCGGTCGGTCCTGAACCAACACGACCTGCAAGCCCTGCCTGGCTGCCGTAATGGCACAGCAGGTACCGGCCATACCGCCTCCGATGATCACCAGGTCGGCCTGGCATTCCTCCCGTTTGAAACTTCTCTTTCTACTACTAAACGCTTCCTTTTTCATTGACTCACTTCTTGACAACTAATTGATTTTTTGCTTCTCTTCTTTTTTTGGACAACCGAACCAGGCCAACTCCTAACAGGACAATCAGAACCCCCAGAAAAAACAGGTAGAAACGAGCCGATCCGGCCAGCATTCCCAGGGAAACAAACAATAGTCCCATACTCATAAATGCCCAGCCCAATACCTGTATCCCATAGGTATTCTGCCGTTCACCCGAGGCAGCCGAAAGGGCCGCTTGTTCGGCTGTAAGCATCGATTCTTGCACCACCTCTGCTACCGGAAGCAAGCTGCTCCGACGCTGCCGTACGTACGTTTCCACGAGGCCAAGCAACAGAAGGGGTAGAAAAACACCTACTAACATTTCACTGCTGCGGTCCAGGGAAAATGAAAACAACCCCGGGGAAATAAATTTGAAATACACATTGATCAGCAGGCTGATCCCGGTAACGAACAAAATATGCCTGCCCGCTAATTTTTTGGAAAACAGGCCCCATATCGCCGGGGCATACAAGGCGCCGCCCGTAATGGCGCCTATGCTCAGCACCACCTCCACAATACCTCCAGCCATGGGGACCATAAAAGCCACCCCAATCGTACCCAGGCCAAACAGCAGGGTAGCTACCCGCGCTACTTGCATCAAACGACGATTGCCGGCTGCCGGGAACAAGGGCCGGTATACATCGTTCGTCAGGACGGCAGCAGCCAGGTTTAGCGAGGTGTTGACCGAACTGGCCGTGGCAAAAATCATCCCGCCCAGCATCAAACCCAACATCCCTGCAGGCAAAACGTTCATGCACATCATCAGGTAGGCTCCTTCCGTCTCCAAACCCGTCAGTCCGGGATTGATGACCCGGTAAATCATGGGCGGCAGCATCCAAATCAGCGGACTGATCAGGTAAAGGCCTCCAAAAAGAAACCCTACCTTCCTGGCGGCAGCCTCGTCTTTGACTGCCGTGTACCGCTGCACATAGGCCCAGTTTCCACCGATAAAAATGGTATTGTAACCGATAAATGCGAGAATAAACCCGGGCGTGTAGGTATCGTTGAACAGGTGAAAGAATTTTTCCGGTGCCTCCTGAACGAACCTGCCCCAGCCCCCTACGGTCTCCAGGGACAGCGGCAAAACGATTAGCACCGCCGCCGTCAACACAACAAATTGCAACACGTCAGTGACCACCACCGCCCACAATCCCCCGACCGCGGTATATACCATGATTAAGCCCCCAAGCAGCAAGATGGAATAGTAGATATTGAACCCGGTGACCACGTTCAGAATCTTTGCTACCGGATACAAAAAAGCCCCGGTATACCCCAGGGATAGCACCAGAAATAGAAAGGTGTAGTAGCGCTGCGTATTTTTACCAAACCGTTGGGTCAGGTAGGCTGCCACCGTTAGCGCATTGGTACGTTTCCAACGAGCTGCCAGAAACATGCCGATCAAAAATCCGCTGATGCACATGGCCATCTGTATGGTGATGGCCACCCAGCCCCATTCGTAGGCGATGGAGCCCCAAACTACAAAAGTGCCCGCCGAGAAAAAGCTCATAAAGAGGGACAGCCCACTGATGGACCAGGGCACTGCCCCTCCTGCTGCAAAAAACGATTTCATGTCGGCGCCTTGATTTCCAAAGGACAAACCGGCAATCAAAATAATCCCCGTAAATACACCTATTGTCAAAAAATCAAGTAGTTCCATTCAATTAGTTTTGGGGCAAGGTTGGTAGGTTGTAAATGGTGACTGGCGATTCGATGATGTCCATAAATTCGTTCAGGTGCATGGTGTATACTTCCCTGGGGCTGGCATTGTTTTTCCTGGCCACAAATGCCGCATAGCCCACGGCCTCTCCCATCATCCCACAGGTACGCATCACCCGGGTACTACCAAAAGCCACATGGGTGGTGCTGATATTCCTGCCGGCCATGTATAAGTTGTCGATGTTTCGTGAGTACAGGCAGCGGTAGGGAATGGTGTAGGGCTGCACTTTGATGTGTTTGGTCGCAGCAAAGAATTCCTCCCCCTTGAAATACTGGGAGTTTTTAGCATCGGGAAAGTGCAGGTCGATCGTCCAGGTAGCGGTCACGCTGCCATCGGGATACATGATACCGTCCTGAATATCCATTTGGGTCAGTACATGGTCGCCCATCAATCGCCGGGACTCCCGCTTCCCTCCAATATAAGCCACCCAAGCCAATTCATGATGGCTGTATTTGTCGGCTTTCTCGTTTTTCAGGTAGGACCAGTTGCCGTAAATCGCCCGCAAATTATGATCACGGATCTGTTCGGCTTCGTAGATGGTATGGAAATTTCCAAAACCGGTCTCCCACTGCCAATCGGCCTTGTGGTCGTCTATGTGGTACTCGTCGGAAAACTGGATGGCCCAGGGCGTCTCGGGGAAGTCAGAAGGCGCTTCCCGCTCCAGGGAAGCCCAGAGGTTGGAGGTACCCAAAGTGAAGTCATCCGGATTTTCCGGGGCCAGGGACTCGCCGGTTTGTTCACGACTTTCCCGGCCCATGCGGTATTCGGCTCCCGCCAGAAAACCCAAAGTGCCATCTCCGGTGCAGTCCGAAAAGTAGACTCCTTCAAACCGGTATTCCTGATTGGTGGCGATATCCCGGCCAATTACTGCTTTGATCGTATTGTCCTCCATTTCCACCTCGTACACGTGTGTATTCAGGTGAAGGGAAATATTGGGTTCGGATCGCACGATCTGCAACTTGCGCTCGTCCCCATACCGGGCAGCATCCGGATTTCCGTTTCCCGGATCGCCGTTGTCCAGTTCCCGAACAATCCTTCCGAGCTTGGGATAGTGATTTTGATCTACGCGGCCCATTAGGTGCACACGAATTTCCGAGCTGTTGTTCCCTCCCAATACGGGACGGTTTTGAATTAGTGCCACTTTTAACCCCATGCGGGCACCGGATATGGCCGCGCAGGTGCCGGCCATGCCCCCACCTACCACCACCAGGTCAAACTTCCCCACGTCTTCCGGACCGTCGGTCAGGTTCAGCAATTCCTTGCGAAAAGCAAGCAGGGCTTCGTTGTCGTTGGTCGGGGCGTCGTCTTTGTCGGTGGAAAAATAAATTGCATCAAAGCGTCCGTTGAACCCGGTAAGATCCTCCACTTCCAGGCTGTTTTCTCCGGCATCCATCTGAACGGTTCCCCCGTAATACCAGTCCCATTCGGCCATGCCACTCACCCCAAAGGTGGTCTGTAAAGGCGCTCCATTGATGGCGAGAGTAAATGCTCCCGGTCCCGTAGGAAACGGTGCCCAATCCTTGGTCCGTACCCAGACATGGTATTCGCCTGCACTGCTGAAATCAACCGTGGTGGTGGCATTCTCCACCGGCCTCCCCATTCCGTGGGCCATCAGGTAGGAGGAATACAGCACATCAAAGGACTGTTGGTCGATCACCCAGCCTCCGATGTTGTCAAATGATTCGGCCTCTACCAGTACCCGGTTTTGTGCCTGTGTGAAAAGCGCCAGCCCGACTAGCAGCGCGAGGGTTAAATATATTCGTTTCATGGTTTGGTTATTTACTGGTTTGTTTCGGTATACTTCTTCAATGCTTTCTTTGTCGCTGCAGCGGGATTGGATTGGCTAGCTAGTAAGCGGAGCAGCGGCTCCTCCCATTTCCCTTGCTGCAGGTAAGATAAGGCCAAATCCTGCTGTTCCTTGCTTAATGCGGCTTGCTTTTCCAGTACGGAAAGAATCGCTCGCTGCTGTGCGGGGTTACTTGCCTCCAGCTCCTGCAGCAACTGCGTCACCAACGCGGAACGCAGGGACAGTGTCCGAAGCCGATCCAGAATGTCCATTTGCATGCGGTAAGGGCTTTGTTGGTAGGTCTCCCAGAGCCATTGTTGCCTGGCCTCACTGGCAAACAGGCTTTCTGGCAGGACCTCCAGCATGTGCCGGGCGAGGAAAATATTTTTACCCCGAAGCTGTTCCAGCAGGGCTGCTGCGAAGGGCTGCTCGTTTTCTTTCCCCTGCGCTTGTATGCGTTCCAACGCCCAGTATTGGTAGGGATAATGCTCGCTCTGTAAAAACCGCAGCAGGGTTTCATCGGTGTGGTTGGCTACCGTATGCGCTTTTGTTTCTTCGGTCAGGGGTCCATGCGCCAGGTGCCAGAGCGTGTAACAGGAATATACCGCCCCTGAGATAACTTCGCTCTGGATGGTTTTGGAGGTAGCCCCTGTGACGGCATCCACCCCATTATTGCTGCCGACCGTCTCCGTACTCACTACCAAATCCGTGATGGAATAATCCCCCAGAATGGAGCGTTCGTTGGCCAGAATTGCCTGCAATTTTTCATAATCCTTCTCTTCGAAGGGAACATGGTCCAGCTTGGTCAGTATTTCTCCCTCCGGCATCTCAAAACGATCAAAATTCCCCAACAGGTCCCAAAAAAGATTGATGTACACCGGATAACACTTATTGGTATGGCATACCGGTGTGAAAAGCTCGGCCATGTACTCCTGAGCCAACCCATCGGTGTTTTCGATCACAAACAGCTCGTACCGGATCGAATCGGTCTCTACCTGCCCGATCAGGCGACGCGTGCCGTCACCCAAATCTGCAGGGAGAGGCAATACCGCTCCCAGGCAAATCAGCAGTACGATACCAAGGGGTATTATTTTCGAATAGGGGTCAATCATGGGTTTGTTTATCGGTTTCCTGTCATTTATTCGTAGCTAAGCTGGGCAGTCGCCTCGCAGTTTTTGTCCGCCACCAGCCGGATCCAGCGGGCTTCCAGTTCGTCCGGGAAGGTTTCCCGATAGGTCTCTCCGGGCGAAACCTGCACCTGCTTCCAATCCATCCAGGGGCCGTGGCCAATGGGTTCAAATTGTATGGTAAAGGTGACCGGTTCGGGGGCATTGTGGTTAAGCGCCAATTCTCGCCGGTCATAGAAAGCAAACAAATACGGGTCGGATGGAACCCCCGATTTAACGGGGCTTTGGGCCCAGGGGCCTCCTTTTCCTACTGGTTTGCCCAATTTCCACAGGTCATCGATCACTCCGGCCCAAACGGCAAGTTCACCGTCCTCCGATACAATGATGTGTTCGTTGGTTTCGGCTGCCTCCGGGTTCGCACCGGTAAGCAGCAGCATGCCCCTATAGGAAGCGTAATCGTTGATGCGCAATGTATGGGAAGCGACGGGGCGGATCTTCGCAAATCCGTCGGCATTTTCGGCCGGCAACTCATAGAATGTCCCGTGGCAATTGAACAGGTCCCGTTCGGTAGCTACTTCGCGGGCAATGCGCAGCTTGCCTTCCAGCGAGGGCTCCGTAAACGCTTCGTCTCCTTTCGGTAGCCGCCACCTTCTGCCCCGGTCGTCGGTTATCAGCACGGATGCTGCATCCACCTCGAATACATTTTTGGGAATGGCAAAGCCCTTGTTGATAAAGGCCTCGGTTTCGGGATTGTCTACCCGGACCAATTGAAGCTTCTCGTCCATTTCATAATAACCGGCATTTTCGGTGCTTTCTCCCTGATAACGCCTCGCAGCAATGCCCAGTTTCCGTCGGTTATCGCCTAATCCGTACAACAGTCCGCCCATAAATTCATCTTCCTCAATGGAACGAATCCCTTGAAAAATATTCTCTTGATAGGCCGATCGGTTTTCCGGATTGGAAAAAGAAACATGCACGGTGGCCCGGGTTGCTACATCGCTTTGGACCCGGATCCATTCCCCTTTCGCATCCTGATCGAAGGAAAGCCAACTACTTTCAGCTCTGTCCAAGGAAACTTGTTCCAGTTCTTCCCATTCTCCCTTACCTGACCTATCAATTTCAAGGGTGAAAGTTACTGCCTTGTCACCCTGGTTTTGCAGCCATACATTTTTCTCCTGCCAGCCCGAAAACAACATGGGTTCGGAAGGGACATTCGCCGCTACTTCTTCATCGAGCCAAATGGCGCCATTGGCGGTGGTGGGACCCAACTTATCCGGCATATCCATAGCTGTAAACCAAAGGTTGGAGTTGGATTGACCGGGGCCTTCGATGTTTCCTTTTGCACTGCGCTTGTTGAGGAACTCGCGCTGAGCGGAATCATCGCAGCCGAAAACCAATCCGTCCTGCCAGCGTGTAAAATCGCCGATGACCTTCAAGTAGGCCGATCGGGGCCGGATACCGGCAGTCTGGCCCTTCTGGAAGGTCTCCGGAAATTTCCAAAACATGCCATGCATGGTCATCAGGTAATCCGGTGCTTCCTCCGTACCCACATCCCGGATGCGGGGCCATTCGGTATTCCAGCCATGGGCACCGTCGTAACTGTGGCTGGCTTTGGGAAGTCGAAAAAACTCCCAACCTTCATCTGCGTCCCGTACCCCAAGGATTACCGATTTGTGATCCCATCCGGTGGCCCAAATCGGGTCGGTATCCGGATTTGGGTTACCATAAATTCCCCCCGGTCCCGTCACTTCCACAAATTGATTTCGTCTGATCAGGTGCCAATCGGCGCCATCCCATTCGTACAGGGCTCCAGCTTCTATAGAAAAATCCTTAAGGGCTTCCTGACCGGTCTCTCCGTTATTTGAGTAGACCATTACCCCCTGTCCGGAATACAGACCTTTCCCATGGGCTCCCAGCAGCAATTCCGCTTCCTGCGCCATCTCTCCTTCTTTGCGGGTTACATTCCCGTCGACGTATAAGGTCTTGGTCTCCAGGCTGTGCACATCCACTTCGTAAAAACCCTCCTCCATGGTACCGTAATAAATCATATTGGCCGGATCTGTCAGATGCCGGGCATTCCCGGTATGTCTTCCAGGCATGGTTTCATAGGAAATGGTCCGAACCTCTCCTGACTTATCAATGGCATAGGGACCAATAAACAATTGCTCGCTTTCCCTGTGGATCATCCGATTCGCCGGGGTTCCGCCAATGCTTTCTTCCCGGGTGGTAAAACTCAGATCCGGATTGATCGCATAGAGTTTATCCGATGAGCCGAAGGGGAAATGGGGACCATAGGTCACCACCCAAAGCTTATCCGCCCAGGGGACTACGGCACCGGTGCCACATTCACCTTCCTCGTTGTAATAGGCCAGGTGGGGATAGATGCCGCTGATGGAACGAGGTACCTCCGATTCAGGCGTATCGTCTGCCCTATTACATCCAGAGAGAAGTAGGCTTACCAAAGCCATGAATACCATCCATTTTTTCATTGTCATCTCTTTATTAAGTTAATGAATCATTTCTTATTTAACTAATTATTTAATAACTTATGTGCCCGTATTTTTTGTTGGGCATTTTGAATCACTGGCTTAAACTTGTGATTTTTCGCCAAATTATCAATTTCATCCGGATCTTTCTGCTGGTCATACAACTCAATGTGATTTATCGTATTCAACAAACTATCATTATAAGTTTCTATGTATCTATATCGGTTTGTGATGAATGCTAAATTGGGTTTTGCACCTCCGTAGGTGCCCAATCCTTCGTATACAAATCCGTCCCGCCAATCATTACGCTCTCCTCTTAAAATGGGCACCAGACTGCGACCATGAATGGACGGAGGAATGTCAATTCCAGCAAGCTCCAGAATCGTTGGGGCCATGTCAATATTGAGGACCAATTCCTGGTTAACACCTGGAGCTAGTTCTGGCCCTAGCACAAAAAAAGGTACGTGGGTGGAAGGCCGGTAAGGTAAAACTTTACTCGTAAAACCATGTTCTCCCAGCATCCATCCGTTATCACTCATAAAAAAAATATAGGTATTGTCTCGAAGGCATAGCGTTTCTATGGACTCAAAAAGTTCGGATAAAAAATGATCCATTTCCGTAATCACCGCATAGTAATCCCTGGTATGACACTTAATCGAGTCCGCATTTGGATAACCATAACTTCTGGCCTGGGTTAAATTTCTAACCGTTTGAAGGTATTCAGGCTTATCGGCAAGATCATCCAGGCGACTGTTAGCCACTGGCATATTTTCAAGCCTGTATTGAGCCTTTGTTTTTTCTTTGGCATCCCAAATCAAATCACCATTCATGTGAGGCAATTGGGTGTTATGGAATAGGAAAAAGGGTTTATCGCTCGCTGCGGCAGCTTTTAAAAAGTCCACCGAGCGGCTTGCACAGTACTGATCACAGTGAATTTCAGGTGTAATGGCTTTTCCTTCATCATAAATCAACCTGTTGAAGTAATCACCGTTTCCTGTAAAGAATACCGAAAAATCAAATCCTGTTTCCGAGGGCTTTTTGCCAATATGCCATTTTCCTGACATTCCGGTAAGGTAGCCCTCCTCCTTCAGGTATTGTGCTATCGTTTTTTCTCCCGGCTTTAAATCACTTCCCAATTCCAATACACCATTGGAGCTTCCATACCTACCTGTAAGAAATGCCGCCCGGCTGGGACTGCATAATGCAAATACAACATTGGCATTCGTAAATTGAATACCCTGACGGGCCAACAGATCCAACTCTGGGGTGTTTATAACGGGATTTTCATTGGCACCCAATGCATCGTAGCGCTGATCGTCCGAATAAATAAATATAAAATTAGGCTTCTCTCCGCCAGCACCGCGATGCTGATAACCCAAAGCCAAGGAGGTGAAGCAAAGATATAATATGGGTAAGGAAAATACATTTTTCATAATCTATCGCAAAAACGGATCACCGTCCTGGAAAGTAAAGGGAAAACACCAATATCCGGAAAGGGTACAAATTCTCTCATCCGGACCTAAAAGCGGCCCAAATGAGAGAATTGTTAACAGGAAGACTCGAAAATTAGTATCCCGGGTTTTGGTCCAGATTGGCGTTGATCAATATCTCCTTGGAAGGAATAGGCCAGAGGTACTGCTTAGGTGCTTCAAACCTTCTGATAGCCAGTCTTTTTACCAATCCTGCTTCATACATGGGGGAAAGGTCTGCGACCCCATCTTCATCAATTTCCGGAGTCATGGGGAAAAACCAAAGATCCTGGTCCACTACTTTCTGCTTCAGTTCTTCTACATCCAGCATGCCATATATATCCCTATTTAAGACTTTTTCTGCAATCTCCCATCGGATTATATCGCTGTAACGGATCCCTTCAAAACCAAACTCCATCCTTCTTTCGGTTCTCAAAAGAGTTCGTAAAGCTACCTGATCTGTTGTAGTTATGGCAGGATACGCATCGGTTTGAGCAGGGTCCACACCGTAAGCGCGGGCGCGGACCGCGTTCATGGCCTCGTGTACGCTGGGATCTATTTCGCCCAGTTCTATTTTAGCCTCGGCATACATCAGCAACACGTCTGCATAGCGCATTAAAATCTCATCGTTCTCCGCCTGGAAATTGGGGAGCCATTCTTCATCTACTCCTTTTTTCATGAGTAGTCCATTGAATGAGGCAAACTGAGCAACCGAACGGGTATCATTATTCGTCTGCATGCTCCCTGTATTGAAGTTCATCACCATGGTAGAATCCGGATGAGGCTGATAGGAAAAACCAAGGTGTCGGGATCCAAAGGGAACAATGGTGGCTGCACAGCGAGGATCCCTGTTGGCAAATGGGTTTTGAGGATCATAAAGGGGTGATTCGTCTATGGGTAAACCATCTGTGCACAAATAGGCATGGAACAGGTCCCACGAGGGAGCTACGGCACCACCCCAGCCGCCTCTGTTTCTCGGAAGGTAATTTCTTACTCCCCAGGTAACATTCAAGGCCCGGGATCTGGGCATGGCAAAGATTACTTCCTGGGGATTTCTTGTACTGGTCAGGAATAACTCCGAATAATCCGGATAGAGTTCGTATATCTCCAGGTCCATACAAGCCTTTGCGGCATCTCTGGCAATACCGTAATCTCCCATTTGCAGGGCAAAGCGGGCTTTGAGCGCATAAGCAGCCCCTTTGGTGGCCAGTTTATTTTCTGAAGACCCATAGGTTTCCGGCAATAATTCAGCAGCCCGGTCGAAATCTTCGTACACAGCTTCTATTACCGTGTTTTTATCGGTTCTGGACATGGTAAAGGCTTCATCCAGATCCAGGATAGTAGTGGAATGGACCACATCCCCGTATAGGAAAACCAACTCTCCATATTTGGCTGCTCGCACAAAATGGGCATTGCCCGCAAATTTATCAAGGGTTTGTTCCGGGACAGTGCCTTCAATCTTATCCAGGTTTAAAAGAATGGTATTGGACCTGGCAATAACCTTGTAGGTATTGCTCCAGATAGAGTTTACCGTTCCCCATTCCCCATTGATAGTGGCATTGGTAACCGGAGTAAGCGCTTCCCTGTTGGTGTAATCATCCGTCCAGGAATCGCTGTATCCGGGCCAAAAAACCATTCTGAACAGGTCATTAACAGACATTTCTACCTCTGTCTCATTGGAATACCAGGCCTCACTCGATCCTTCTGAAAGCGGATTCAAATCCAATTCAGCACAGGATACCCCGCCCAATAATAATCCAGTATATATGATTGATTTTAATTTCATGACTGACTTTAATTTAGAATTGTACAGAAACACCCATTAAAAAGGAAGTGGTAATCGGATATCCACTTGCCGAAACTTCCGGATCCCAACCTGGAGGGTAGCTGTTGACCGTCCAAACATCCGAAGCATTGGTGTAAACCCTGATGTTTTGCATACCCAATCGTTCTACCACAGGTCTGGGCAGGGTATATCCCAGGGAGATGTTCTTAAGTCTGAAGTAGGCACCGTTGATCAACCAGAAATCGGACATGGCAAAATTATTGCCATCGCTGTTCCTGGAAAGTCTCGGATAACTCACTTCCCTGTTTTCCTGATCCGTGTTGTAAGTACTCCAGAATTCGCCGTCCAGAATTTTCGGAACATGGCCCCAATTTTCCATGATGGGTTGTACCATCAGTCCGGAAAGTCGCGAATTTTGTTTGCCTACCCCTTGAATAACCACACCAAAATCAACGTTTTTATAGTCCAGGCGGATATTGCCACCATACAGGAATCTTGGCATGCTACCGCCGAGTAATACCCGGTCGTACTCCGGGGAGATCCTCCCATCCGGTTCACCATTGGGACCGCTGATGTCCACATATTTCACATCCCCGGGACGTACATTTGCATTCATTACGGCAGAATTATTCACTTCTTCCTGACTCTGGTACAGTCCATCAGAGACATATCCATACCATTCGTCAAACTCGGAGCCTTCCATCCTAACCTGATTTCCCAGGAACTGTATGCCTCCAAGATCACCCATCACGGAACGGAAATCTGACAGATTGAAATTTACGGAATAACTCAGCTCGTTGATATCGTCAGCCCAGCCCATATCGAGTTCCCAGCCCTCGGTATACATTTCACCGGTATTCTGCTCCGGGTTATCAAAGCCTATATAGTCTGGAATTTCCAGGGGCAGTAACATATCACGGGTGGTCTTTTTAAAATACTCACCGGAAACACTCAGTCGGTAATTCAGGAAATTGGCATCCACTCCAATATTATAGGAAGAAGTTTTTTCCCAGGAAATATCTGGAATCGCGTATTGCCATTGGGCCGCTGACTGGGAGGATACCACATTGGTACCCTGGTGAAAGAGGACATTACTGAAGCCAATGGTAGATTGATAGGGGTAATTTCCAATCCGCTCATTGCCCAGCGTACCGTAGGAGCCCCGGATTTTCAAGAAGGAAAGACCTCCCACATTCTGCAAAAAAGATTCCTCGGAAAGGACCCATCCAGCAGAAAAGGAGGGAAACGATCCCCAACGATAGTCCCTGCCAAAACGGGACGACGCGTCGTACCTCAGGTTACCTTGAATAAAGTATTTTCCATCGTAATTGTAATTAACTCTTCCAAACCAAGAATTGTAAGCATTTTCGAATGCACTTCCGCTGTTCCCGCGGAATTCCAACGGCCCCAAATTCAGGTAAGGGTAGTTGTCCAATAGAAACTGGTCCCGGGATGCTCCCAGATTTTCAGAAAATGCCTGGAAACTTTCGTTTCCTCCCATCAAACTCAAGTTGTGTTTGCCAAACGCCTTGTCATAATTTACCAACAACTGGGTTGTCAAATTATAATTATCGTTTCGTGACTCACTCAAGTTAGTTGAATTGGCCCATTGCAGGGTACCTAGGGTTGCCGCTGGATCATCCCAGGCAGTATAGGTGACCCTTTTTTGAAAATTCTTACCTTTATTAAAGCCAAAATTGGGAGAAGCAATGGCGGAAATCTTCAATCCCTCCATTACCTCATAATTGAGGCCCAGGCGACCTCCGACCTGGTTTTCCCAGTTTTGCCTGAATCCGCCATACTTCAATTGCCCGTAAATATTGGCTCCGGTTTTGCCTTCAGCCACTCTTCCGTCCTGCCATTCGGCAGCATATACAGGGGCAGAAATATTCATGTAATAAATGGGGTCGATGCTGGGCTGGTTGAGTATCTCCCTCCTTAAAAATATATCAGCAGTAAACCCTAACCTATCGGTAATATTTCCATCGGTATTGACTCTGGCCGTAACCCTTTCAAATGTCCTTCCTTCGTATAAAGCATCAAATTTATCATAAACGATGGAAGCTTTGGTCCGGATGGCTTCACTCCCACCTGAAATGTCCAACGCATGCCGTTGCCTGGGGGCATTACTTTTCAAAATCAAGCCCACCCAATCGGTATTGGGGTACAAATCAGGATTGGAAGCATTCAGTTCCATGTAGTTTTCCACCATATCCTGAGGATACAGGGGGTATTCGTTGCCATCATTTCCATTGTCATTCCATCGCAATTCATTGACAATTTCCATATACCTCACCACATCCACATATTCCGGAATTCTGGTGGGTACTTCCGTTCCATATTCAAAGTTATAATTCAGACTCAACTCTCCCTTTTTTGCCCGTTTGGTGGTAACCAGAATCACTCCAGCTGCTGCCCGGGAACCGTATATGGAGGCTGATGCCGCGTCCTTCAGCACAGAAATACTTTCGATGTCATTTGGGTTGATATGGTCAATGCTATTAACCGGCACGCCATCCATGATAATCAACGGATTGCTATCCCCGATGGTGGTAACGCCCCTAATCCGGATATTGGCAGAGGAACCAGGCGCATTGTTGTTTCGGGTCACCATGACACCTGATACCTGACCTTGCAAGGCCTGGGAAACATTAGGGGTACGCCGATCTGCTAAATCTCTTCCTCCAATGGTGGACACCGCTCCCGTAAGGTCACTTTTCTTTTGGGTACCGTACCCTACGACCACTACTTCGCCCAATTCGGACATATCCGACTGCAGGCTCACATCTATTACCTGCCTGTTATTTAATGACACCTCCTGAGTAATATACCCCAGAAATGAAAATACCAGGGTAGCATCCTGATTGGGCACATTAATTTGATATTCACCATCAATATCCGTGACCGTTCCTGTACTGGTACCTTTGACCAGTATACTGGCTCCCGGAAGTGGCTGATCGGATTCATCCAAAACAGTACCACTTACCTGGACCGATTGTCCAAATGCCAGGCCCACTCCTCCCATAAAGAGTAGCCCCAAACATAATAGTAATTTTGTTTTCATTTTTGGTTGATTTTAGGTTTCATAATATTATTAATTAAAATAATAGTTTAACAGAATATTATTCCAATAATAATAGGAATTTACGCTATAAAAAAGTTAAAAATCAATATTAATAGAATTATTATATTGTAAACGTTATCGAAAACGTTTACATTTATTAAAAATATAAAAAATCGGGTCTTTTGTTAACAAATTGTATTTCTCTTGCGTCTGATACTCATTATTCAGTAGTACCTTTGGAACATGGCCTTATGTTTGTGCTGATTTCAGTAATCTTTGACCCTTATGAAAAAACCCACCACCATCAAAGACATTGCCGAAAAGCTTCACATTTCGATTGCTACGGTATCCCGGGCACTGCGGAATTCCTCGGAAATAAAAAAGGAAACCAAAGAGGCCGTACTGGCCATGGCCAAATCCATGGATTACCACCCCAACCTGCTGGCCAGTAGCTTGAGCAGCAAGAAAACCAAAATCATCGGCGTGGTCGTTCCGACCATCAACCGCTATTTCTGGTCCAATTCCATTTCAGGTATCGAAAACATGGCCTATCAGGAAGGCTATAAAGTGATGATTTTCCAATCCGGCGAATCCTATAAAAAAGAAGTGGAAATTGTGGAAACACTGGCCAATAGTAAGGTAGATGGCATTATCATCTCTTTTTCAAAGGAAACTTGGACTTTTGATCATGTGCAACATGTAATCGATAGAGAGGTGCCGGTGGTGCTTTATGAACGAGCCTGTGCCAATCTGGGAACCTCAAAAATCAAAACCGACGATGAAAACGGAGCCTTTACCCTAACCAACCATTTGATAGAAAGGGGAAGAAAAAACATTGCCTATATCGGAGGCCCGCTTGCCCTGGGCGTCTGCCAGGACAGGCTGAAAGGCTACCAAAAGGCTTTAATTGCAGCTGGATTACAGGTAACACAACATCTGATCATTACCCTGGAAGATTTTACCTTTGACCTTGCCGGTGATGCCTTGCAACAGTTATGGGCCAATGCCGACAAACCGGATGGACTCGTTTGTTTTGCGGATATTCTGGCTATTGGGGCCATGCATGCGTCCCACCAATTGGGCATTCAGGTTCCGCAGCAATTGTCCATTGCCGGATTTGGAAACGATGAAACCAGTCGATTCATCAGTCCGGCCATTACCACCATGGCCCAACCCTCTTTCGAAATGGGGGAAATGGCCGCCCGGGTACTGCTGGAGGAGATCGCCTGCTCCGGGGAAGCTCATAAGAAAAGACATGAGGTCATCAAGTCCAGGCTGATCGTCCGGGAAAGTACTTGATTTTTTTACTGCTTGATTAAACCCGTCGCGTATTTATTTCATTTTTGGTTGGTGTTACCGTTAAAATCTCCAATGCTCTCCGCCACGGCGGAGGGAAAAAGAGGGATTTTACTGCGGTAACATTTTAAATCAACCCAGGCTACTGTACTTCCTTCAGGAATAAATCCCTACGCCAAACAATCCGGCGGGTACCTCCCTTCCCGGATGTTCGAGCCGAAGGACCAGCTTTTTTGTCTTTACAGGCGACTCAAATACAATCTCATACCGGCTTTGGTGATTGTTTTTTTCCTGATAAAGCAGGTTGCCCCGCTCATCGAGCAGCCGAAACTCCCGCACACAAAAAGGCATCACCCGCTCGTCATGGCCCCTTAGCGTGGATTCCAAAGGATGGTCAAAATCGGTATCAAACCAAAGCAAAATTTTCCTGATTTCCTGCTGCACGGGCCAGGAAAAAGTAAGGGTCGGTTCGGGATCCGTTGGATCCGCTACCCAGGCATTGGTTTGGGCGGTTGGCCGAAACATCCCGTTCAACAGAAATTCCGAGCGGTACAGGTTTACTGCCGGCGTGCAGCCAATAGCCAGGTTATGCCCTCCCGGCCGCCGTTCCGGCAACCAAAAATCAAAGGCATCCACACCCAGACCTTCCGGAGGTTCCTGCCGGCTGCCTTTGGCTACGTCCAGATTGACCCGGTTAAAAACCGTCAGCAAGCCGGTGAGCCTAAGCTCACTGATGGCGACCTGAACAAAGGGATTTGCGGCAAAAGCTACAAAGTAGTACGCAGATGCATCCAGTAGCAAACCAAAATCCACTGTCAGTTCTTGTACCCCTTTGGAAACCGCAAACTCCTTTTCCACCAATTGCCTGTCCGGGGTAAAGTTGCCCGGCAGACTACTGCCCCATAAGCGAAGGACCAGATGGGTAGCTTTTTTTGCCTTCACCTCAAAGGTTAAAACCGGAATCCGGCCTGCTTCCAGTGGAAGCATTTGCGCGGTGCTGCTGTCCAGGTCTTTCCATCCGGCATCTGCAGGTAACTGCTGCAAACTAAAAGTAGAAGAAACAGATAAAGAAGCCGTTTTGACCCGATTGTCGGTATCCCGCAAATGCATACCCGGCAGGTATTGGCCCATGCCCATCAGGCGCTGCTGCAAATTATCCATCAGCGCGTCTTCCATCAGCTCCCGGGGTAAAAGGTGCTGTTCTCTGCAAAGGGCGGCAGCCATTCCCACGGCCTGGGCATTGTGGGCGCAAGTGGCCATCACCCTTGAGGAACCAAAGGCCACATGGCTGGCACTGATGATCCTGCCTGCCAAAAACAGGTTGTCGATATTTCTGCTATAAAGACAACGGTAGGGAATGCCGTATACTCCTTTGGCATGCCATTGGGTACAGCCGGGCAACTCCCCGTAGATGCCATCCGCCGGATGCAGGTCCAGGGCCCAGCCTCCGTAGGAAACCATATCTGTATGCCTAAGCTGCTCCACCACATCCCGCTGGGAAAGCATGTAATCCCCCTCAAAACGCCGGCTTTCCCGTTTGCCAGGAATCATGCCCACCCATTCCAGGGTATGCGTTTCCATCTCGGGGTAGTCTCCGGAATTTTTGATATGGTGCCAGATTCCATAGATGATGCGCCAAAGCTCCCATTTGATAGTTTCGGTGGCGTGTATGGTGTCCAATCGGCCCCCGTATTCCACCCACCACAAGCGGCAACCCCTGTCGTACAGGTTAAAGGTATGGAAACGGGGCAGGCTGGCCAGGTCGGTGTTGGCAAATGCCGGAGGAATGAACTGCACCGGCTTACCCGTGTCCTTGCTGTGGAAATACAGGGAATGGCCCAGCAGCTCCCCATAGGCCTTTTCCGGAGCAAAGGCTTCGTCAAATTCTTCCCGGGATTCCGCTCCGATGCGAAAGGCGGCCCCGGACAAAAATCCGAGGATGCCATCTCCCGAAGCGTCCACAAACAAGGGGGCCTCCAGCCGGTACTGGGTGCTATTTTGGCTGCAAAAAGCCAGCACTTTGGCGATTCGGCTGCCGCCCGCTTTTTCACAGGACTGGACGGCGGTGTTCAGCAATAGGGTAATGTTTGGCTCCTGGGTTACTTTTTCCAGTAGCACCGTATCCAAAATCAGGGCATTTCCCTCGGGATTGCGGTATTGGTTTTCCAGAAGAATCTCATCGATGACACCCCCCTCCCTGGCCCAGCGGTTGTTATTGCCCATGCTGGAAGTGGCACCCAAAATCCAAAGCCGAATCTCGGAAGAGGCGTTTCCCCCCAGCACCGGGCGGTCCTGTACCAGGACCACTTCCATACCCTGCCGGGCAGCTGTGATGGCGGCACAAATGCCCGCCATTCCGCCACCAACGACCACCAGGTCGGCAGAAAGGGTTTGGGAGGTTAGGGATCTATTCCCGGAAAAAGGAGCTTCAATAAGCATAGAGAAAGATTTTATGGATAATAATACTTTCTCGCAAGGTACATAACCCGATGCAATTCGAATTTCCTATTTGGGAAAAAAGTTTGATTCGTATGATTCCGAAAATCCGCAAACCTGTCAGGTTTTTGTAGACCTTCAACCCAATACAATCTTTGCATAGATAAAACCTAACAGGTTTTACCCTTTTTCAATAATTTGTAGTACCGTAATGTTCCGAAGTAAAGGGAAAAAGTAACTAGCGGCTGGATGAATGGGACAAAACAGAATTGGCAACCCTACCTGAAAAACGGCTCGTAAACGGAATCGATTTGAAAGGTACGAACCCCGGCCCGTTTTAGGTTTTCGACGACCGTTTCTGCCGGCTCCCGGATCCTGCCGCTTTCAAACACCCAGGCATTCACGGCGGCTACCACCAGAAAACCCTGTTCAGTGGCCCATTCGAACTCCTGCGGGGAAATAGCCGTGGAAAACAGGTAGTAATGGTCCGGGTTGAAATCGGCACGATTCCGGTTTTCCTTCAGTTGATCCATGCTGCAGCTAAGCTTGATTTTTCCGGTGAAATACTCCGTGGATGCTTCCGTACCGATCAGCAAGGCTTCTGACCGAAGATCGTACCGATCCAACAGGGCTATCAGCGAATCAAACAGGTCCTCATTAAACCCGGAGATTTTATTATCAATCATTACCTGAATGCGGCCCTGACAATGCGCCAATAGGGTGGACAAGCGCAACACCCCTTGTCCCTGCTTTCCGGTCAGGGATTGGATTTCCTCCCAGGTCATATCAGAAACCTCCCGATTCACCCCATAATAGCGCTGAAAATCCTTGTCGTGATGGCTGATGAGCACGCTGTCTTTCGTCAGCCTGACATCCACTTCCACCCGATCGTAGCCTCTTTTTATGGCTTCCTCCAGGGCGGCCAGGCTGTTTTCAGGCAGGGTATCGTTGACCACCCCTCCCCGGTGGGCAATAAGTTGGTAGGGAGCAAAACCGGTTTCCTGGGCCAAAAGAGGGGAAATGGAAAATCCAAGGAGGAGGAATAAGAGTAGCCATGTTATTCGGTCCATACGTTTTGTTTTGTAGGAAACACCTTAAATCTGCACCTAACCCATCAATCAACAGACCATAGAGGATAAAAACCTGTCAGGTTTCATCCTCAAAATTGGTTGTTGTTTGAATATCACGATAAACCTGACGGTTTGCGGGTTTTAGGAGATATGTAAAATTAGCATAAATTAAACAATTGTTGATAGGTAAGAAATACCCCTGCTATTTTCCGGTAAAAGAAGCCAAACCGGTTGTCAATGCTACACGGGCATTTGGGTAATTAGCCATCCGTAGTCAGCTAAATGCTAGTAAGCCAATTTTAGAACTCGGTAAAAATAAGTAGTTTTAACAAAACGTTATTTCCCAAAAAACCCGATCTCTATGAAAACCTTTTTCTTTCGCTCCCTTATCCTTGCATTGACTGCCTTCCTTACCCTTGCTGCCCAGGCGCAGCAGGAAATACCCTCCGGATGGAAACTGGGCAGTCAGGCCTATACCTTTCGCCTGTTTTCCATGGAAGAAACCCTGGAAAAACTCAACAGTATCGGTGTACAGTATGTGGAGCTGTACCCGGGGCAAAAAATCACCAAAGCGGGTGATGCCACCACGCATTTTTCCGCTTCCCAGGCAGATAAGGATAAAATCAAGTCCTTAATGCAACAGTACGATATGGAAGCCGTAGCCTACGGGGTAGCCAGTCCCAGTGATGAGGAATGGCCGGACTTGTTCGCTTTCGCCAAAGAAATGGGCATTGGCATCCTGACCACGGAACCCAGGCCCAATCAATTCGACCTGATCGAAAAGTTGGCCATAGAACACCAGATAAAAATTGCGCTGCACAACCACCCCCTGCCTTCCCTATATTGGCATCCGGAAGTACCCTTGCGTTTTCTGGAAGGCCGGTCCGAACTGATGGGGGTCTGTGCGGATATTGGCCACTGGGTACGCTCTGGCCTGGATCCGGTAGCAAGCCTGCGCAAGCTGGAAGGAAGAATCATCAGCCTTCATATGAAAGACCTGAACAAAGCCGGTGTCCGGGATGCGCACGATATCCCCTGGGGTACGGGCACTTGCGATGTGGCCGGGGTCCTGCACGAATTAAATCGGCAAGGGTTTGAAGGCGTCTTTTCCGCCGAATACGAACACAACTGGGAAAACAACCTGCCGGAAGTAAAGGAAAGCATGGATTACTTCAAGCGGGTAGCCGGACAGTTTTAGGGTGGAAAGAGAAAAGGTGAAAAGCTATTTGATATAAATATAATAGTCAACTATGAAAGTAACTTTAGACATCAAAGACAGCAAAGCCGCCGCTTTTCTCAATTTCGTGAAAAGCCTGGATTTCATTCGTATCCAAGACCCGGAGGATTTTGAGGAACCTAACAAGCAGGAAGTTCTGGAAAATATCCGGCAGGGTATGAAAGAAGTAAAGCTTCACCAGGAAGGTAAAGTCAAACTACATTCCGCCCGGGATTTCCTCGATGAGCTATGAAGCCTTAATCACGGCGTATTAAAGGGTGCCGATTTAGCATTATCTCTGGTTTTTAGTAAATCCCTCACTTTCTGGAATTTGTATACCGAAGTTCAGCTATTAAGTTAAGCTTTTTGGTTTGTTATTTTGGTTTCAAAATGGAATAATTTTGATTTTTCCCTGCCGGTTTCGGGCTTTTTATCAGGTTTCGGGCATAGGCTTCCTTACTCCTGAAGCAGGTGTCAATTTTTGGTGCGATATGTTGTATTTTCTTCTCTTTCCTTCCGCTTTTTGCTATTTATAGTATTGGTTAGTCCTTGCCGATTTTCCCAGACCCTTTCTAGAAAATTTCCTTCCCTTCTTTACCGCTACCAGCTTTTGGACTATCTTGTTGACCAGGGTTTCCAGTATTTTTTCCACACTTTCCCGGCTGAACAACTCCACAATCCTTTTTCTGAGTTGTAGAAAAGCATTTTTCCAGTTGTATTTGTACGTCAATTTCCGTTTCTTTTTCCTGGACCTACTTTTCTTTTCAATCTGCTCAGTAGCAGCTATACCGGCAAGTGCTACCATGTTCATGGCAAGGATATGGGCATAAAATTCCTGATAGATTCCCTGCGGCTTTCTACATCCGAACTGCTCTACTTTAATCTTAGGCTTCAAATTTTTTATCCCTTCCTCAACTCCCCATCTCATGCCATAAAGTTCTACAAGATCTTCAGTTTTAAATGATTCCATATCCTGTAGACTGCTTACCAGAAGTTCGGTTTCACCTGAGTCAAGAACGGCTTTGGTTAACCTTACCCGTATCGTTTCCGATGTTTTGGCTGTTTCCCTCTCCGATCTGCTAGGGACCCATTCGGTGATAAAATCCATCCTGCTATCGGCCATTACGGCTTTTGCAAAGTTGGATATTCCGGTAGACATCCGGATGCAGAAGGGTCTTCCTTCACAGGTCATTCTGTGTGCCATGTGGAAGTTTCCAAAATTCCTGTCCAGCACCAGAAGGTCATCCGGCCTGGGTGGAATTTCAAACAGGCAGTCACCGAGTAAGCCGGATTCGCCGGTACTCATTCTTCCGAGTCTTGCTTGTAGCGTAAGGCCGGTAAGTACGTCATAGACAAGAAGTATCCTGGCTAGTGAGGTCTTTGAACTACTGGATTGAACTCCAAAATATCCCCTTATCTGTTTGGATGCTGGTAGATTTAGGGTACTTCCATCACCACCAAAAACCCTGTACCCCTTCCATCTGGCAGTAGTGAACCTGTCATAATCTTCTGAGCTGATAGCACAGAGATCAGAGAAAAATTGCCATTCAATTTTATAGCGCGCCTGTGAGAAAGCACTTCCGGTGACTTCTCGTTTCCCCAGCTTGGAAAGGACATCTTCAGTATCAGAATCGGCGGATTCTTTGAACAGTTGGAGCACCGAAAGTACTACAGTTTGAAAGTCGAGCGGGGAAGACCTGGAAAAATGGGCAGAGTCAGAACAGTAACTTTCCTGATTTTCAGACGATTGTATTTTTTTAAAGATTTTTTTTCGGACAATCCCAAGATATATCCGTCGTGTTTTGGTTGGTATTTTGTACCTTCATAGCTATATGTTTAAGACAACATAATTTACCTAAAGTAGGCCGGTTTTCATAAGGAAAATCGGCTTATTTTGTCTCCTGAGGCCATTTTTTCTTAACTTAATAGCATTGGGTGATGATTGCCAACCAGGTGGGCTTGCTAACCAATGTTGTCCATATTGGAATGTTACAGTAGAGTATGGAGGTGGATGGCCATCATTTCCGAAAATCACATGTTCCACAGGAGGACAATTCAAATGTAGCGATAATTGTTCGTCCTAAAATAAATAGGTTGTTTCATCCATGGAAACTGCTTTTAGTTATAATGCTTCGAGGGTTTAAGCTAGAATTAATGTGATTTAAGTGTATTTGACTAAAGTCCTTTGAAAAGGGTTAAAATTCAAAGAATTCCTTCGTTGAAGGATAGTTAAAAGCGGTTTCTATGGTGTCTCACCAGAAAATTGATGAAATATCCCTTTTGATATTTGAAAATTTACTAGGCTTTTCCTCAAGAAAATTATAGGTGACCATATGGAGGATTAACCCTTTTTTTAAGTATATATCTAT
Source organism: Cyclobacterium xiamenense (assembly GCF_900109255.1). Lineage (NCBI taxonomy): Bacteria > Pseudomonadati > Bacteroidota > Cytophagia > Cytophagales > Cyclobacteriaceae > Cyclobacterium > Cyclobacterium xiamenense. Next base: position 1,268,577 of record NZ_FNZH01000001.1, read on the forward strand.
ATGGAATTATTAAGATAAACACAAATACAAAACCTGTAATAAAAGAGAATATAGTTAAATTATATATAATAAAAAGTCAAGATAACATTAAAATTATTTCATAACTAATGAAAATAAAACGTAAATTTACACCGCTAATTTTTCTTTGTTTCTTTCTTTTTAGCTGCAATGAAAATAGGAAGTTTAACTTCCAAATAGATTCAAATTCCTCATCTTTAGAAAAAGTAAAAATTTCCGCACTTAGTGAAAATTTAGATTTGTTAGGAGAAATTACATCGTTTGCCTTAATTGATGACAGTAGATTTGTAGTTTCTACCCTAAATCCTTCTAAGGTTTTTATTTTTAATTTTGATGGACAGCAGGTGTATGAAATTGCGTATTCCGGGATTGGACCCAATGAGTTTATGGAACCCTCCATCGTTAGATCTGATGGAAAAAGGGTCTTTGTATGGTGTCGCACTCAGCTTAAACTTCTTATTTACGACCTACATGGAAAGCCAATAGATGAATATAAAGGTTATAAAAAAGCTGTTGTGGATTTTCTGATTAAAGATGAACATATACTTTTTTATACTTCGGGAGGTTTTGATGGACCTTACGTCAGTAAATTTAAGATAGGAGAACACGTATCCGTGGATGATTTTGGTTTTTCCACCGAGTCACATAAGTTATTGGCTATCTTGGCTTGTTCGGGAGGTATGGCCGAAGAAAAAGGAAAGCTTTTTTTTTCGTCACCTGCTGAACTAAGTATTACAATTGTTGATTTGGATGACCACGAGTCAAAAATAGTTACTTGGAATGACCCTGAGTTTAGAGCAATCGAACTTCAGGAAAGCGCTATCGATATCGTAAATAATAATCGGAATAAAATGATTGACCTGCTCAATGAGAGCAGCTTGGTTACAGGTGTTTTTAAAATAGGTAAGCATATTATACTTAAAGCCGAAGTGGGTGAGTATAGTCCAGAAGATGGAAAAGATGGCGTTTCTAAAAAGCGTTTTGACAAATACTATGAAATTGATGAAAATTTTGAGATTCTGAAAACCTATAAAGAGGCGAAAAGTTTCGAGAACAATAATTGTCTTTATCAATCCTATGAAGGTAATCTTTATTATATTTCTATTCATTCAAATGAAGGTGATTATCAATATTGGTTGAATAGACTTAGTTTTAAGTAAAGTTTTGGGGTTTCCTGAACCAATGCATTCAATTTAATGATGACACAAAATATAATGGCCAGTTTGGAGTTTAATATAGACAAATTGCTTCCTTCTCTGACATTGGGGGAGTTGGGGAGTAGGGATTATGAGCATCATTCTTGACCTTGCGAAACTTCCCCTTAATTAATAACATCTACCATAGATCCGATGCATCATGAGAAACCTTGCCTTCATAACCGCTCTGCTTATTTTTACAGATTGTACTAATTCTTCGCCAAAACTTGTTGATACATCCTACCAAGGAGCTACCTATTCCCTTCAACTGGAAAGAACGGTAGACCTTGGTTTTACCAAATTATCAGCACAGAGCAGCGGAGATGGTTTCAGACAAGCTACGGGTGAATTGGATTATGTTTTTTCTCAAGTTTGGGGAGACTACCAATACAGGATGCACCCCAAATGGATTGGTGAAATATTCAACTTTACGCTTCGTTTTTCTGGAAGGGAGGTTGACAAAGACCTATTTATTAAAGTGGCAGATGAAATACGACAACAAAGTGGAATTTACTTTGAACTGAAGGAGGAAAAGATAGCTGCCCAATGCATTCAGGTGAATGATCAAGTTGCATTAACTTCTCACATTTATCGGATGGAGGGTGCCGCGCTGGAGGGACTCGAATTATCAGACGGAATGTTAAGTGCAAAAGGTATGACAATTGATGGACTTGTCAAATACCTTAACAGTTTACATGATGAGAAATATTATTTTTATGAGGGATCCGATAGCGGGGAATATTATTTTGAACTGGATGTGTCTAATCCGGAGAAACTTGGACGGTCTTTAATTATATATGGCATATCACTTGAGAATTGTCAGGTAGATGTAAATGTGGTTGAGATAAAGTAAGGGAGAAATCACGTTGCTCACCGATAAAAGGGTATTGCAGGACAACCGTAACTACCTGAATCAGACCGCAGAATCCTTCCGTACTTTTGGCCCTGATTCGCTGCGCTGCTCAGGACAGGCTTAGATCCAAAAGTACCAAACCTGCCGGCAGGCAGGAGATCAAGGCACAAAAATCCTTCGCCCCGCATCCCTGCCGCACCCTCCCGAAAAAAATCGGGACAGGCTCGGTATTGTGCCGGGCCCCGCGCTTTTTCGTTCGGTAAATGGCTGGGAGTTTTGACAGGTTGTAAATGTAGTTTTTTGTTTTGAATTTTACCATGTCGGTCTGAAACGGACGTAGGCTCTGCTGGGGAGCAACCTACCAGGGATAAGATCGGCCGACCGAAATGGTTTCTTAGGCTGCCTGGTTGGCAGCCTTTTTTTGTAACCATTTTGGGAGCTTGATCCCTGTAGAAAACCCTATGCGGCATAGTCGGTTGGCGTTTGGTATCCCAGTGCCTGATGTGGTCTGTGCCCATTGTATTCTGCTACCCATTCGTCTGTCATTTGCTGCGCCTGTTCAAGGGATGTAAACAAGCAGGCATCCAGTACGTCCTCACGGAAGGTCCTGTTGAA